>CAWCUA010000020.1:0-75991 GCA_963798625.1 uncultured Actinomycetota bacterium | reverse complement strand
GATTCTCGCTCTCCGCCTCGGACGAGATCCTCTCTGTGTGTGCCGATCTCGTCCAGGACGCCGCCGGCGGTGACGTCTGGTTCACCTCCCATGTGAACGAGAACCTGGCAGAGGTCTCCGCGGTGGCGTCGCTGTTTCCCGGATCCGATCATTACCTGGGCACCTACCACCGGCACGGACTGGTCAACGGCAGCAGCGTGTTCGCGCACAACGTGCACGCCGGCGACGACGAACTGGCGCTGATGAGCGAGGCGGGCGCGTGGGTCGCGCACTGCCCGACGAGCAACTCCGCACTGGGCAGCGGACTGTTCCCGCTGCGCCGGCACGTGGAGCACGGCGTCGGGGTTGCGCTCGGTTCGGACGTCGGCGCAGGGACGGGACTCTTCCTGCCCAAGGAGGGCCTGCAGGCCTACTTCATGCAGCAACTGCTGGCCGCTGACGGTCTGCCGCTGACGCCGGTCCACCTGCTGTACCTCGCCACCCGGGCCGGCGCACTGGCGCTGGGCCTGGCCGACCGCGTCGGAGACTTCAGTCCGGGCAAGGAGTTCGACGCCGTCTGGCTGCGTCCCCAGCCCGGCAGTCCCTACGCGGTGAATCTTGCCCATGCCGCCGACAGCACAGACGCCCTCGCCCGGACCTTCGCGCTGGCGACGCCCGCCGACGTGGCCGGTGTGTGGGTGCGGGGTGCGCAGGTTGGTCCGTCGATGTCGTCCGGGGAAGGTTCGGGTGAACTATTGCGAGAACAGGCCGGTTTCGGTCGGTAGTTCGGCGACGACGGCTTCCAGATCGTCCAGATGCTGGCGGGAGGCGGCCAGCAGCTCTGCTGCGTCGCGCCCGATGAACGCGCGCAGCATCGTGCTGTGCTGGGCATGCAGGTGATCGCGGTGGGCGTCGCTGATGTGTTGCATCGGCTGCATGGGCTCGGTGAGGTTCCAGACGAGTTCGATCATGTGCAGCAGTCGCGGCATCCGGCATGGCTGAACCAGTGCGACGTGGAACTTCCTGCTGTCCCGCTGGTACGCCTGATAATCCTTCGCGGCCAGCGCTCGGTCGAGCGCGAGCAGAGCGCTGGAGGCGCGTCGGTCGTCCTCGGCCTGCGCGCCGCCGACCGCGGCGGTCAGGGCTGCCATCTCCAGGACACCGCGAACGACGTAGATCTCCCTGAACTCCTCGACCGTGAGGCTGGCGACGGTGTACCCGGCGCGAGGTCGGTGCTCGACCAATCCCTCGCCGATCAGCGTCTTGAGGGTCTCGCGAATCGGGATCCGGCTGACGCCGAACACGTCGGCCGTCTCGTCGACAGGGATCGGGCTGCCGGGTGGCACCGCGCCACTGAGAATCGCCCGTCGGATCTCCTCGAGAATCCCTTGCTGCGACATCCCTGGACGGTCAGAATGCAGTATCGCCAGCAGTGCGGACGTGCGGTCCGGGTGAGGCATCGTGGCCATCTCCTCCACGGGCCGTCGCCCCGTGTTCGACTCAACCGGCAGGAAAACCGAGCTCAGCTTCTCGATGGTGCGGCACAGGTGCTCGGGCGCTACCAGATTGAACAGACCGGCGTCGGTGCCCGCAATGCCGGGGCCGTCGAAAGCAGATATATCTGAGATAGCGGGGAGCAACCCGTTGACTCACCTTTACGCAAGGCGAGTAGTTTCGTATCACGACAACGGGATTCCGTATCGCGAAATCCCAGATGCGCTGTTCAGCCTCCTGACGAAGGATGGTGCCAGTGTCATTCTCCACCTCCGTTCTCGACGCCGGCAGGGGCTGTCCGGCTCGGATGTACCCGTCGTCCTGCGTGTCGCCAGGGCCGACGGCTGGGAGGTCCTCGCCGAGGGCCGCACCGACGGCGACGGCCGCTTCCGGTACGCCGATCGCGCCGGAACGTCCGAGATCCCGGCCGGCAGTTACCGGGTCGAGTTCGACACCGGCTCCTACTACGCCGCGTCCGTTCAGGTGGGCTTCTACCCGGAGAATCGGTGACGTTCCAGGTCACCGATACCGGCGCGCACCACCATGTCCCACTGCTGTTGTCTCCTTTTGCCTTTTCCACCTACCGAGGGAGCTAGAACCGACGATGACTGTCACGCTCGGGCACAACCAGTACGGAAAGGCGGAAACCCGGGTCGTCCGGGTCTACCGTGACGCAGATCCGCACGAGATCGTCGACTACAACGTCAGTGTGGCGTTGAGTGGTGACTTCGCCGACATCCACCTGACAGGTGACAACGCCAACTGCCTGACGACCGACGCCACCAAGAACACGGTGAATGCCTTCGCGAAGGAACACGGCGAGGCCGCCCGCCAGCCGGAGTCGTTCGGCGTGGCCCTTGCCCGGCACTTCGTCGACGACATCGACCCGGTCCACCGGGTCCGTATCAAGATCGAGGCCTATCCGTGGAACAGGCTGCAGCACAATGGACTTCCGCACCCGCATGCGTTTGCCCGAGACGGCGGCCACGTGCGTACCGTCACGGTCACCTACGACGGAACCGAACTCTGGGTGGTGTCGGGAGTCAAGGACTACGTGGTCCTCAAGACGACCGATTCGGAGTTCTTCGGGTATCTCGAAGACAAGTACACCACGTTGCAGCCCACCCACGACCGGGTGATGGCCACCGCGGTGACCGCCCAGTGGTGGCACACCCGGACAGACGGCGTGGAGTGGGGGAAGTCCTACGAGCAGGCACTTCTCACCATGAGTGACGTCTTCGCCGGGCATCACAGCCTGGCGCTGCAACAGACGATGTATGCGATGGGCGAAGCCATGATCGTGGATCAGCCGGAGATCGGTGAGGTCCGTTTCTCGCTGCCCAACAAGCATCACTTCGTGATCGATCTCAGTCCGTACGGCCTGGAGAATCACAACGAGGTCTTCCACGCCGACGACCGGCCGTACGGGTTCATCGAAGGCACCGTCCACAACAACGACGCTCCGGCCGCCGGCCTGGCATTCGATCCGGGTCAAGGCTGGTAACCACAGATGACACATCACTCCGATCCGGCCGGCGCGGCCGGCGACCAGCTGGCGGTTTTCGACGGCGGTGGCCATCCGGTCGACGAGGTCCTCAAGCCCGGACCGATGTTCGTCTACGGGCTGCAGCACGTGATGAGCATGTACGCGGGGGTGGTCGCCGTCCCGTTGATCGTGGGCAGCGCCCTGAAGCTGCCGTTCGCGGACCTGTCCTATCTGCTCGCGGCCACCTTGCTGATCTCGGGGCTGGCAACCCTGCTGCAGACCCTCGGTGTGCCGTGGATCGGCGCGAAACTGCCGATCGTGCAGGGCACGTCATTCGCGGCGGTCGGCTCGATGATCGCCATCGGCACCGGGGCGGGAGGTGGAACCGCGGGTCTGAACGCCATCTTCGGTGCCATCGTGGTCGCCGGTGTCATCGGGTTCGCGCTCAGCGGCGTGTTCAGTCGCCTCCTGCACTTCTTCCCGCCGGTGGTGACTGGTTCCGTCATCACCGTCATCGGGATCTCGCTGCTGCCCGTCGCCATCCGGTGGGCCGGCGGCGGCGCCGGCAGCCCAGACTTCGGTGCGCCGTCCAACATCGCGCTCGCCGCGATCACGCTGGCCATCATCCTGCTGGTCTACCGTTTCCTGCCCGGATTCTTTTCCCGCATCGCCATCCTGATCGGGCTGGTCGCCGGTGGCGTGGTGGCAGCGCTTTTCGGCAAGATCGATTTCTCGCGGGTCTCGGAAGCGCAGGGATTCGCGATTTCCAGCCCGTTCCACTTCGGTGCCCCCACATTCGAGGTGGCCGCCATCATCTCGATGGTGATCGTGATGCTGGTGATCATGACCGAGACAACGGCCGACCTGCTGGCCATCGGCGTTGTCGTGGGTCGCCCGGCCGACCGGAAGACGGTCGCCAACGGACTCCGCGCCGACACGCTCTCCACGGCCGTCTCCGGCGGGCTGCTGAACGGCTTCCCGGTCAGCGCCTTCGCGCAGAACGTCGGTCTGGTCGCGCTCACCGGCATCAAGAGCCGCTTCGTCGTCGCGGTCAGCGGCGGGATCCTGCTCATACTGGGCTTCTTCCCACAGGTAGGGGCGGTTGTCGCAGCATTGCCGGTGCCCGTCCTGGGCGGCGCAGGGCTGGCCCTGTTCGGCAGCGTCGCGGCGAGCGGTATCCGGAGCCTGTCCGCCGTGCACTACGAGGGCAACCAGAACCTCGTCATCGTCGCGCTCTCGATCAGCATGGGTGTCATCCCGATCGCCGTGCCGGACTTCTACGATGAATTCCCGTCCTGGTTCCAAACCATTTTCGATTCCGGCATCAGCGCGGCGGCGGTCACAGCCGTGCTGCTCAATATTTTGTTCAACGTGCTCGGTCGAAAAGACAACGTCGCTCCGATCGTCGCCGAAGGACCGGCGCCGGGTGTGACCCCGGAATATCAACCGGGTCAGCATTCGCCGCACGGCCCGGGCACGGCCCCCACCGTCGACGGCACCGGGACCACCAGTGAGTCCAACCAACGTCAGGACGACGGTCGACAGCGGCGTCGCAGCCACTGATCGATGGGGTGCCGAGTGTCGGGCGTCCCACTTTCACACCGACCTGAGGAGATCCCGCAGTGCGCATTCTCGTGGTGAATGTCAATACCACCGAATCGATGACCCAGGCCATCGGCAAACAGGCTGCGGCGGTCGCTGCCCCGGACACCGAGATCGTCGCTCTCACACCGTTGTTCGGCGCCGAATCGGTCGAGGGCAACTACGAGAGTTACCTCGCCGCGATTGCTGTGATGGAGACGGTGCGCGCCTATCCTGATTCGTTCGATGCCGTCATCCAGGCGGGGTACGGGGAACACGGCAGGGAAGGACTGCAGGAGATGCTGGACGTCCCGGTCGTCGACATCACCGAGGCTGCGGCGAGCACGGCGATGTTCCTGGGCCACAAGTACTCGGTGGTGACGACGCTGGACCGCACCGTCCCGCTGATCGAGGATCGGCTGAAGCTGGCAGGCCTGGATGCACGATGCGCCTCCGTACGGGCCAGTGGAATGGCGGTGCTGGAGTTGGAAAGTGACCCGGACGCAGCGGTCGCGGCGATCGTGGCGCAGGCCGTTCACGCCGTCGAGATCGATCGGGCTGAGGTCATCTGCCTGGGCTGCGGTGGTATGTCCGGGCTGACCGATGCGGTGGTGGCAAGGACCGGTGTGCCGGTCGTCGACGGCGTCGCCGCAGCGGTCACCATCGCGGAGTCGCTGGTGAGGCTGGGATTGAGCACTTCGAAGGTGCGCACGTACGCGCCGGCCCGGCCGAAACGATTCAAGGACTGGCCGCCCGCCACCCGTCCGGCATCACCGGGCAACCACAACTGATCGACATGTGATCAGCACCGAATCGATCGACACCGAACCCATCGACACAGAACCCTCGACACCGAACCGATTGACCACCACCTGAACGACGAGAAGGAAATGGCCATGACTGCAACGAACCTCACGGATGTGACGCCGGGCATCGAAGACGCGGCCGGCGCCGACTACGACCTGGTCATCCGCGGGCGGCGCATCATGACCACCGCGGGCGAGGTGCCCCGTGAGATCGGTGTACGGGACGGCAGGATCGTCGCCATCGAACCGCTCGGCAACGCACTGGCCGGCGCCGAGGTGATCGAGCTCGCCGACGACGAGGTGCTGTTGCCGGGTCTGGTCGATACGCATGTCCATGTGAACGAGCCGGGACGCACCCACTGGGAGGGGTTCGCGTCGGCGACGCGAGCCGCCGCCGCCGGTGGAGTGACCACCATCATCGACATGCCGCTGAACAGCATTCCGCCGACGACATCGGTTGCGGCGCTGGAGGTGAAGCGGGAGGCCGCCCGGAACCAGGCCTTTGTCGACGTCGGCTTCTGGGGCGGAGCGATTCCGGGAAACCAGGCCGACCTGCGGCCGTTGCACGATGACGGTGTCTTCGGCTTCAAATGTTTCCTGCTGCACTCCGGGGTCGACGAGTTCCCGCATCTGGAGCCGGACGAAATGGAGGCCGACATGGCGGTCCTCCGGGATTTCGATTCCCTGCTCATCGTCCATGCCGAGGACTCCAGGGCCATCGAACGCGCCCCGTCGGCCGAGGGGGACCAGTACCAGAAATTCCTGCGGTCCCGGCCGCGCGGAGCGGAGAACGTCGCGATCGCCGAGGTGATCGAGCGGGCGCGCTGGACCGGTGTGCGCGCCCATATCCTGCATCTGTCCTCCTCCGATGCACTGCCGATGATCGCCACGGCGAAACGCGATGGCGTCAGGTTGACGGTGGAGACCTGTCCGCACTACCTGACTCTCATCGCCGAGGAGATTCCGAACGGCGCAACGGCGTACAAATGCTGCCCGCCCATCCGGGAGGTCGGCAACCGCGAATTGCTCTGGGCCGGATTGCTCGACGGCACGATCGATTGCATCGTTTCGGACCATTCGCCGAGCACCCTTGATCTGAAGGATCTGGAGAACGGGGATTTCGCGGTTGCCTGGGGTGGGGTCTCGTCCTTGCAGCTCGGACTGCCGATCATCTGGACGGAGGCTCGCCGCCGGGGCATCGACCTCGAGCGGGTCGTGGAATGGATGTCGTCCCGGCCGGCGGAACTCGCCGGACTGTCCGGCAAGGGAAAACTGGCCCTCGGATATGACGCGGACCTGTCGGTGTTCGCGCCGGACGACGCTTTCGTCGTCGAGGTCTCCCGGCTCCAGCACAAGAACCCGATCACGCCGTACCAGGGGCGGGTGTTGTCCGGAGTGGTGCGCAGGACGTTCCTGCGCGGTTCCGAGGTGGACGGCCAAGCGCCCACCGGCCGCCTGTTGCGGCGGGGAATGGTGTGAGCGACTTAGGCCGAGGACTGCCGACTCTGCAGGTCGGCCGCCAGGCCGTGCGCGGCGGATTGCAGCAACGGAACAGCGCGGGAGAGCAGATCGCCGGTCATCCGCGTGGTCGGACCGGAGACCGAGATCGCAATCGGATTCGCGGCATCACCGACAGGCACCGCAACGCAATGCACGCCGATCTCCTGCTCCCCGTCGTCGACGGCGTACCCGTCGGTGCGAATCCGCTGGACCTCCACCAGCAGCGCAGGGAGGTCGGTGATCGTGGCCGGGGTGGCCGCCGGCATGCCGGTGCGGCCGATCAGGTCGGCGATGCGGTCGTCGTCGAGTTGCGCGAGCAGTGCCTTGCCCACGCCGGTGCTGTGCAGGTAGACGCGCCGGCCGACCTCGGTGAACGCCCGCATCGTGTGCCGGGACGGGACCTGGGCGACGTAGGTGGCCCGGTCGCCGTCGAGCATGCACAGATTGGCGGTCTCACCGAGGGCATCGACCAGCCCGCTGAGCCAAGGCCGGCCCCATTCGCCGAGCATGCTGCTGGCACTGACGCCGAGGTTGATCAGCCGGGGGCCCAGGGCGTACTGCCGCGATGGCAGTTGCCGGACATAGCCATGGGTGACCAGGGTCCGCAGCAGCCGGTAGATCGTGGGCATCGGCAGCCCAGACCGAGACGCCAGATCCGACAGCGACAGTTGGCCGCCGGCGTCGGAGAGGCATTCCAGAATCTGAAACGTCCGGTCGACCGATTGCACGCCGCCGGCGGAGCCCTTCTCCTTCTTGGCAGCCGGCGCCTTGCCGTCCATCGCGGCGCCGTCGAGTGCGGCGCCGTCGAGTGCCTTCCCGTCCAGTGCTGCGTCTTTGACGGGGGGGACGGGCTGCGGCCGCTCCAGGCGGTGATCGGTCACGACTCAGTCCTTCCCAACCCAGTCCGGCGCGGTTTTCACATCGTAGAAGAAGTTTATCGTCAAGAGGAGAAGTAGATGCCATCGACAAGTCCCGGATACGCCGTCACGGTCCGCGTGCAATGCCCGACGTCGACAGATGCCACGAGCCGGCTGACGACTGCGGTGACCCGCGCGGGCGGCTCGCTGACGGCGCTGGACGTGGTCGAGTCGCATCACGATTCCATGGTCGTCGACGTCACCTGTGACGCCACCGACCAGCAGCATGCTGCCCGGATCACCACCGCCCTCGGCGAGCCGGAAGGTTTCACCGTCCGCAAGGTCAGCGACCGCACGTTCCTGATCCATCTCGGCGGCAAGATCGAGGTGAACCCCAAGGTGTCGCTGCGCACCCGTGACGACCTGTCCCGCGCGTACACGCCGGGGGTGGCGCGGGTGTGCATGGCCATCGCCGAGAACCCGGCCGACGCGCGGCGGCTGACCATCAAGCGGAACACCGTCGCCGTGGTCACCGACGGCTCCGCGGTCCTGGGTCTGGGCAACATCGGGCCCGCTGCGGCACTGCCGGTGATGGAGGGCAAGGCGGCGCTGTTCAAACAGTTCGCCGGGGTGGACGCCTGGCCCGTCTGCCTGGACACCCAGGACACCGACCAGATCGTCGAGATCGTCCGCGCGATCGCGCCCGTCTACGGCGGCATCAATCTCGAGGACATCGCAGCACCAAGGTGTTTCGAGATCGAGGCGAGGTTGCGGGAACTCCTCGACATCCCGGTCTTTCACGATGATCAGCACGGCACCGCCATCGTGGTGGCGGCTGCCCTGCGGAATGCGTTGCGGGTCACCGGGAAGTCGCTGTCGCAGGTGCGCATCGTGGTGTCCGGCGTGGGCGCCGCCGGCACCGCCATCATCAAGTTGCTGCAGGCGCAGGGCGCTCGGGACATCGTCGGCTGCGACCGCAACGGTGCGGTGCATCCCGGCAGCGCGGCCCGGGACGACATGCGCCGCTGGCTGCAACACAACACCAACCCCGAACGCGTCACCGGCACCCTGGTCGAGGTACTCAAGGGCGCCGACGTCTTCATCGGCGTCTCTGCGCCGAACCTGCTGACCGGCGCCGACATCGCGACCATGGCGCCTGACGCGGTCGTCTTCGCGCTGGCCAACCCGGTCCCGGAGGTGGACCCACTGGCCGCTCGCGAACACGCAGCCGTCGTCGCGACCGGGCGAAGTGACTTCTCCAACCAGATCAACAATGTGCTCGCCTTTCCCGGGTTCTTCCGCGGTCTGCTGGACACCGGGGCCACCGACATCACCGAGGAAATGCTCATCGCGGCCGCCGAGGCGATCGCCGACGCGGTCCGCCCGGCGGAGCTGAACCCCAGTTACATCGTGCCGAGCGTGTTCGACCCCGCGGTCGCCCCGGCGGTGGCGGCCGCCATCCGGCAACTGACCGGCGCGGCAGAGACCGTTTCCGATGCCGTCCCGATGCATCGCTGACCCACCCGGAAAGGAAGACGCGATGACCAATTCGACCTCAGAGACCACCGCCGCGGCCGCCCAGGTCAACGGACCACCGGTGCAGCGCGCCGAGCAGATCCTGACCCCGGAGGCGCTGGCCTTCGTCGGCGAGCTGCAGCGCCGGTTCGGTGCCCGGCGTGACGAGCTCCTGGCCCGCCGCGGGGAACGGCGTGAACAGGCCGCCCGCACCGGCCGGCTGGACTTCCTGCCCGAGACGGCGCAGGTCCGCGACGGAAACTGGACCGTCGCCGCTGCCCCGCCGGATCTGACCGACCGGCGGGTGGAGATCACCGGTCCACCGGAACCGAAAATGGCGATCAACGCGCTGAACTCGGGCGCGAAGGTGTGGCTCGCAGACCTCGAGGACGCGAACACGCCGCACTGGTCGAACGTCATCGGCGGGCAGTTGACCCTGTTCGACGCCATCCGCCGCACGCTGGAGTTCACCTCCGCCGACGGCAAGCACTATCGGCTGACGGAGGATCGACCGCTCCCGGTGATCGTGCCGCGGCCCAGGGGGTGGCACTTCGACGAGCGCCATCTGCTCCTCGACGACACACCGATCGTCGGCGCGCTGGTGGATTTCGGGCTGTACTTCTTCCACAACGCCGACGAGCTGATCCGCCGGGGCAGCGGCCCGTACTTCTATCTGCCGAAGATGGAGAGCCATCTGGAAGCCCGGTTGTGGAACGACATCTTCACCTTCGCCGAGCAGCGGCTTGCGATCCCGCACGGCACGATCCGGGCCACCGTCCTGATCGAGACCATTCCCGCGGCCTTCGAGATGGACGAGATCCTCTACGAGCTCAGGGATCACGCGTCCGGGCTCAACGCCGGCCGGTGGGATTACCTGTTCAGCATCATCAAGTACTTTCGCGACGCCGGACCGCAGTTCGTCCTACCCGACCGTTCCGCGGTGACGATGACGGCGCCGATGATGCGCGCCTACACGGAACTTCTGGTGGCCACCTGTCACCGTCGCGGCGCCTTCGCAATGGGCGGGATGGCGGCCTTCATCCCGAGCCGTCGTGATCCCGAGGTGAACCGGCAGGCGCTGGCCAAGGTACGCGAGGACAAGGAGCGCGAGGCCCGGGACGGGTTCGACGGGTCCTGGGTCGCCCACCCCGACCTCGTGCCGGTGTGCCAGGAGGTCTTCGACCGCGTCCTGGGAGACCGGCCCAACCAGCTGGACCGGCTCCGGGACGACGTCTCGGTCACGGCTGAGCAACTCCTGGACGTTGCGTCGGTGCCGGGGGACGTCACCGAAGCGGGGCTGCACAACAACATCGAGGTCGCACTGCGGTACCTCGAGGCATGGCTGCGCGGCAGCGGTGCGGTCGGCATCCACAACCTGATGGAAGACGCGGCAACGGCCGAGATCTCCAGATCGCAGGTGTGGCAATGGGTGCACAACGGCACCACGCTGGACAGCGGCCAACCGGTGACGGCGGAGCTCGTCCGGTCGATCGCTGCCGCCGAACTCGCCGCGATCGCCGACGAGATCGGTGACAGCGCCTATGCGGCAAGCCGATTCGAGCTCGCCCGGCAGGTGTTCGAACAGGTCGCGCTCGCCGACGACTTCGTCGACTTCCTGACGTTGCCCGCCTACGCCGCCGCTGTGGAAGCCGGCTGACATGAACCCGGTACGCCTCTTGACCGACGTGGCGTGCGCACGGTAGCTTTCACCTAGCGAATACAACTTTCCAGGATACGAAAAAGAGGTAACGATGGTGAGCATGGCGTCGGCGGGCTCTCAGGCGGCCACGGCAGGCTCACGGTCGGCCTCGGCGATGACGGACGACTTCCTCACCGAACTCGATCAGTTCCTCACCGGTGCCGACATCGCCCTTGCACAGCGGTATCCCGGTGACCCGGGTACCCGGCAGCCGGTGCACACGGTGTACGTCCCAGCCGCGGACGCCGACGCCGGAACGCCGCGGCGGTGGGGTGAGCTGGCCCTGCAGTTGCTCGACGAGCATGGGCGCGCCGACGTCGTCGCCGAGATCACCGGCCTGGGATCGAGTGTGGATGCCGACGTCTACGGCCGGGTCCGGGCAAAGCTGGCCAGCCAGCCCGTGGAGGACCTGCGGCTGGACTTCGAGGACGGTTACGGCAACCGCCCCGACGCCGAGGAGGACGCCGACGCACGCCGCGCTGCGACGGTGCTGCTCGATCTGCTGGAGAGCCCCGGCGGCCCATCCTTCGCCGGCATCAGGTTCAAGAGCCTGGAGGCGCCCACCCGGCGGCGTGGACTGCGCACGCTGGACATCGTCATCGCCGCTCTGTTGACCCAAAAGACTGACACCGCAACTGCTTTGCCGGACGGTTTTCTGGTGACGCTGCCGAAGGTCACGTCGGTCGAGCAGGTCAGCGCCATGGTGCGGGTCTGCGAGCAGCTGGAGCGGGTGCACGGACTGGGCGCCGGATCGCTGCGCTTCGAGATCCAGATCGAGACGCCACAGAGCATTCTCGGCGCGGACGGCACGGCGACCGTCGCGGGCATGATCCACGCAGCCGGGAACCGTTGTGTGGCCTTGCATTACGGGACCTTCGACTACAGCGCCGCCTGTGGGGTCGCCCCGGACCAGCAGAGCCTGGCGCACCCGGTGGCCGACCACGCGAAGGCAGTGATGCAAGTCGCCGCTGCGGGCACCGCGGTCCGGCTGAGCGACGGATCGACCAACATCACCCCGACCGGCAGCCCGCAACAGATCCACGACGCCATGCGGTTGCACGCACAGCTGGTGCTGCGCTCCATGGAACGTGCGTATTACCAGGGCTGGGACATGCACCCGGGGCACCTGGCCACCCGCTATCTCGCGACCTATGCGTTCTACCGGTCGGGCCTGCCGGCGGCCGCGACCCGGTTGTCCAACTACCTGAGGCGACAGGCCAGCGGCGTGATGGACGAGCCCGCCACCGCACAGGCGTTGGCGGCCTTCGTGGTTCGCGGTCTGCATTGCGGTGCGCTGGACGACGACGAGGTAGCCGCGGGCACCGGGGTGGACCGCAGAACGCTCGAAGCCCTGGCCCAGCGCACACCGCTGCCGCCGCCGATCACCGACCTTCCCGACGATGAGGATCCCTCCACATGACCTCCCTTTCGACCACGACGCGATACGACGCCAACCTGTCCATGCTGTTCACCGAGTTGCCGCTGCTGCAACGACCGGCGGCCGCCGCGGAGGCCGGCTTCGATGCCATCGAGTTCTGGTGGCCGTTCCCGACGGCCGTGCCGTCCGACGCCGACGTCGACACCTTCGTCCACGCCGTGCAGGACGCGGGTGTGCAACTCGTCGGTCTGAACTTCTTCGCCGGTGACATGCCCGGGGGAGACCGCGGCCTGGTCTCCTGGCCGGCCAGGTCGTCGGAATTCCGGGACAACGTCGATGTCACCGTGGGCCTGGGAGAGCGGCTGGGCTGCACCGCTTTCAATGCGCTGTACGGCAACCGGGTGGACGATGCCACGCCGCAGGAGCAGGACGAGCTGGCGGCGGCGAACCTTGCCACGGCCGCCGCCGCAGCCGCGCGGATCGGCGGCACGGTGCTGGTCGAACCGGTCAGCGGGGCGCCGCGATATCCCCTGCTCACGGCCGCCGACGTCATCGCCGTGCTCGACGGGGTGGAGCGGGAGTCGGGCGCCACCAACGTGAAGTTCCTGTGCGACCTCTACCACCTGGACACCAACGGCGACGACGTCTCCGCCGCGATCGCCGACCACGCCGATCGCATCGGGCATGTGCAGATCGCCGACAGCCCCGGACGGAACGAGCCCGGTACCGGCAAGCTCGACATCGCAGGGCATCTCGCGGCACTGAGCGCCACCGGCTACGGCGGGTATGTCGGTCTGGAATACAAGCCGAGCGGCAGCACGCTCGACAGCCTCGGTTGGCTGCCGGTCGATGCGCGATCCAGCCGGTCCTGAGCGACCACCATCCCCGGGGGCACGTTCGCCCTCACCGACCAAGGAGAAGACAATGACGACGGTCGCTTTCATCGGCCTGGGCATCATGGGTGCCCCGATGGCCGGCCATCTGGTGAAGGCCGGATTCGACGTGGTCGGCTACAACCGCAGCCGGCCCAAGATAGATGCACTCATCGAAAGCGGTGGCCGCGGCGCTGATTCCGTGGCTGAAGCCGTCCGGGACGCCGACATCGTCGCGGTCATGGTGCCCGATTCCCCCGATGTCCGCGAGGTTCTGGCCGGCGACGGCGGAGTCTTCGAGTCGGCCAAGCCGGGCACATTGATCATCGACTTCTCCTCCATCCGGCCGGATGTCACCACCGAGTTGGCGGTACAGGCCAGGGAGAAGGGCTTCCGGCTGCTCGATGCCCCGGTCTCCGGCGGCGAGGCAGGCGCCATTGCCGGCTCGCTGTCCATCATGGTCGGCGGTGACTCCGCCGACTTCGATGCCGCCGCAGAGGTTTTCGACGCGGTCGGGAAGACCGTCGTACACGTCGGCCCGAGCGGTGCCGGGCAGACGGTGAAGGCCGCGAACCAGCTCATCGTCGCGGGCAACATCCAGCTCCTCGCCGAGGCGGTCGCCTTCCTGGAGGCCTACGGGGTCGACACGGCCGCCGCTCTCACGGTTCTCGGCGGCGGTCTGGCGGGTAGCAAGGTGCTGGACCAGAAGGGGCAGAACATGCTGACCCGTTCGTTCCCGCCGGGATTCCGGATCCAGCTGCACCACAAGGACCTGGGCATCGTCACCTCGGCCGCCAGGGAGGCCGGCGTGGTCATCCCGCTCGGCGCGGTGGTGGCCCAGCTGATGGCCTCCGCGCTCGCGTCCGGCGACGGCGGCCTGGACCACTCGGCGCTGCTCCGCGGCGTCCTGAGACTGTCCGGCCGTGACGCCGATCAACCTGCGGTCCCCGAGACCGCTTCCAACGACTGACATCTGGAGATTCCCATGACCCGCATGCGAGCGATCGACGCCGCAGTCGCGATCCTGGAACGCGAGGGCGTGCAGACCGTCTTCGGGCTCCCCGGCGCGGCCATCAACCCGTTTTACTCCGCGATGCGCGCGCACGGCGGCATCGCCCACATCCTCGCCCGGCACGTCGAGGGCGCCTCGCACATGGCGGAGGGCTACACGCGCGCCAAGGCCGGCAACATCGGCGTGTGCGTCGGCACGTCCGGTCCGGCCGGGACCGACATGATCACCGGCCTGTACTCGGCGTCGGCGGATTCGATCCCCATCCTGTGCATCACCGGGCAGGCTCCCGTCGCCAAGCTGCACAAGGAGGACTTCCAGGCCGTCGACATCGCTGCCATCGCAAAACCTTTGACGAAGATGGCGATGACCGTCATGGAACCCGCGCAGGTGCCGGGAGCCTTCCAGCAGGCCTTCCACCTGATGCGCTCAGGACGCCCCGGGCCGGTGTTGATCGACTTGCCGTTCGACGTCCAGATGGCGGAGATCGAGTTCGATCCGGAGACCTACCAGCCGCTGCCGGTGTACAAGCCGCAGGCCACCCGGGCCCAGGCGGCGAAGGCACTGGACATGTTGCAGGCCGCCGAGCGGCCGCTGATCGTCGCCGGCGGCGGCATCATCAACGCCGACGCCGCCGATCTGCTGGTCGAGCTGGCCGAACTGCTCAACATCCCGGTGATCCCGACCCTGATGGGCTGGGGCACGATCCCGGACGACCACCCGCTGATGGCCGGGATGGCCGGGTTGCAGACGTCCCAGCAATACGGCAACGCCACCATGCTCGCGTCGGACCACGTCCTGGGCATCGGTAACCGCTGGGCGAATCGGCACACCGGCGGTCTGTCCGTCTACCGGGAGGGGCGGACCTTCGTTCACGTCGACATCGAGCCCACGCAGATCGGGCGGGTGTTCCCGCCGGACTACTCCATCGTCTCCGACGCCGGTGCCGCGCTCGCCGAACTCGTTGCGGTGGCGCGGGAACGGCGCGATGCCGGGCAGCTGCCCGACCGGTCCGAGTGGGTCGCGTCGTGCCAGGAACGCAAGCGCACCATGCACCGCCGCACGCACTTCGAGAACGTCCCGATCAAGCCACAACGGGTGTACGAGGAGATGAACAAGGCGTTCGGGCGCGACACCCGCTACGTCTCCACCATCGGTCTGTCGCAGATCGCCGCGGCCCAGTTCCTGCATGTCTACAAACCGCGGCACTGGATCAACGCCGGTCAAGCAGGACCGCTCGGCTGGACCGTCCCCGCGACGTTGGGCGTCTGCGCCGCGGACCCGGACGCCACCGTCGTCGCCCTCACCGGTGACTACGACTTCCAGTTCATGATGGAGGAACTCGCGGTCGGGGCGCAGTTCAACCTGCCGTACATCCACGTGCTCGTGAACAACGCCTACCTCGGGCTCATCCGGCAATCGCAACGCGGTTTCGACATGGACTACTGCGTCCAGCTGGCCTTCGACAACATCAACACCCCGGCCGGCGAGGACATCGCCGGGTACGGCGTCGATCACGTGAAGGTCGCTGAGGCACTGGGCTGCAAAGCAATTCGGGTCCAGGAGCCGGCGGAGATCCTGCCGGCGCTGGAGAAGGCCAAGAAGCTGATCGTCGAACACCGGGTGCCGGTGCTGGTCGAGATCGTCCTCGAGCGGGTCACCAACATCTCCATGGGCACCGAGATCGACAACGTGGTGGAGTTCGAGGAACTCGCGCTGTCCGCCCAGGACGCTCCCACCGCCGTCATCTCGATGCTCGACTGAGGATTCCCGTCATGCAGGTGTTGCTCGCTCCGGACAAGTTCAAGGGGTCCCTCCGGGCCGCTGCCGTGGCGGCCGCGGTCGCGGAGGGACTTCGGGACGCTGTGCCCGGGTGTCCGGACGGCGGCCGTCCCGGTCGCGGACGGTGGCGACGGCACGCTGGACGCCGCTGTCGCCGCCGGCTATCGGCTCGTTCCGGTTCGAGTGGCCGGCCCGACCGGTGAACCGGTGGACACCGGATACGCGGTCCGGGACGGGGTCGCGGTGGTCGAGCTCGCCGACGCCTGCGGCCTGGACCGGCTGCCCGGCGGCCACCTGGCACCGCTGACGGCCAGCAGCCTCGGGTTCGGTGAGGCGATCGCGGCGGCCCTGAGTGCCGGATGCCGGCGGATCGTGCTCGGGATCGGCGGCAGCGCCAGTACCGACGGCGGCGCCGGGATGCTGACCGGGTTGGGAGCCCGGCTGCTCGACGCGGACGCCACCGTCCTGCCACCGGGTGGTGCCGCCCTGGAGCACCTCGATCGGGTCGACCTGACCGGGCTGCACCCGTCCATCGGCAGTACCGAGTTCGTGCTCGCCAGCGATGTCGACAACCCGCTGCTGGGTGCCACCGGCGCGGCCGCGGTCTACGGGCCACAGAAGGGCGCCACTCCCGACGACGTCGCCAGACTGGAGGAGGCGTTGCGACGGTGGTCCATCGGGCTGGCGCGGGCGGTCGCCCCGGCGGCGGATCCGTCCGGCCAGTCAGCAGCAGATCTTCCCGGTGCGGGGGCCGCCGGCGGTGTGGGGTTCGCCGCGCTGTCCGTCCTGCATGCGCAGGCCCGCCCGGGCATCGACCTGCTGCTGGAGTTGACCGGGTTCCACGAGCAGCTGTCCGCGGCGGACCTCGTGATCACCGGGGAGGGGTCGCTCGACAGCCAGACCCTGCACGGCAAGGCCCCGGCCGGGGTGGCCGCGGCCGCGCGGCGCTCGGGGGTGCCGGTGATCGCGGTGGCGGGGCGAAACCTGTTGCAGCACGGCGAGTTGGCTGCCGCAGGTGTCAGCGCGGTGTACGCATTACTGGACATCGAGCCCGATCCCGCGGTGTGCATGGCCGACGCGGCCCGCCTGCTGCGGGTGCTCGGCAGCCGGATCGCCGGCGACTGGCTCCACTGACCACACCATCTCCATACGAAATCCACCACCAACGACGGGATCACGCGAATGCCAGAGGTTTACCGAACCACCGCAGTCTCGACCGGGGACGGCCGCAACGGCCACTCCCGCACCACCGACGGCATGGTCGACGTGGACCTTGCCACCCCCAAGGAGCAGGGCGGTCCGGGCGGCGCGACCAACCCCGAACAGCTCTTCGCCGCCGGTTACGCCGGCTGCTTCCACTCGTCGCTGAAGGTGGCCGCCCGCGGCGAGCGGATCACCCTGACCGACTCGCAGGTCGCCGTGACGGTGGGCCTGGTCAAGGAGGACGGTGCATTCTCGCTGGCGGTGAGCATCGAGGCCGAGTTGCCGGGGATCCCGCGCGAGCAGGGCGAGCATCTTCTCGCGCTGGCCCACGGGCGTTGCCCGTATTCCAAGGCGACACAGGGCAACATCGACGTGCAACTGCGCCTCGCGCAGACCGTCAGCGTCACCACCCACTGACAGTGCTGGGCCGCGAACGGCTCGGAGAGAAGGATCGTCCATGACACCCAGCTACTACGCCCCGACGGGCGGGCACCCCGGTCAGACGGAGCTGACGACGAACCGGGCCGTCTTCACCGAGGCCTACGCAGTCCTACCCAGAGGCACCATGCGGGACATCGTGACGAGCCTGCTCCCGTTCTGGGACCGCACCCGTCTGTGGGTCATCGCCAGACCGTTGTCCGGCTTCGCCGAGACGTTCTCCCAATACATCATGGAGGTCTCGCCAGGAGGAGGTAGCGATCACCCGGAGGGCGATCCCGGCGCCGAGGGCGTGCTGTTCGTGATGGAAGGCAACCTCTCGGTCGATCTCGACGGGCAGCGGCACGAGATGACCGCCGGCGGCTACGCCTACCTCCCGCCGGGCGCCGACTGGCAGGTCCGGTCGACCGGTGACGTTCCCGCCCGGTTCCACTGGATCAGGAAGGCGTATCAGGCCGTCGACGGCATCGACGCGCCGCCGGCGTTCTTCACCAGCGACGCCGAGGTCGACGGTGTCGAGATGCCCGGCACCAACGGCGCGTGGCGGACCCAGCGATTCGCCGACCCCACCGACCTGCGTCACGACATGCACGTCAACATCGTCAGTTTCGAGCCCGGAGGAGCGATCACCTTCCCGGAAACCCATGTCATGGAACACGGCATCTACGTGCTGGAGGGCAAGGCCGTCTACCTGCTCAACCAGGACTGGGTCGAGGTACAGGAGGGCGATTTCATGTGGTTGCGGGCGTTCTGCCCGCAGGCCTGTTACGCCGGTGGTCCGGGCCCGTTCCGGTATCTGATCTACAAGGACGTCAACCGGCACGCCACCCTGAGCCGGCAATTCGCATGATCCCGCCCGGTCGGCCCGTTCCTCCCGTGGCCGGTCCGGCTGTTCGGGCCGGTCGGGGCTGTCGGTGCCGCGGGTGACAATGTTCGGGTGACACCTTCCTCCGTGCCCCCCGCCCTGCAGCTGGACCGGCCCGTCGCCCCGTCGGGTGGCCCGGGCGACCCGGATGCCCGTCCGGCGATGGTGGTCACCGACATGGATGGCACCCTGCTGGACGAGACCGGGGATCGGGTCAGCCGGCGCAACATCGATGCCCTCCGCCGGGCTCAGGACGCCGGCGCGAAGGTCGTCATCGCGACGGGCCGCCCGGTGTGGTGGCTGGGTCCGGTCATCGCAGCAGGGTTCACCGGCACCGCCGTGTGCATGAACGGCGCCATCGTCTACGACATCGCGACCGAACAGATCGTCGCGTCCTCGCCGATGACATCGGGTGCAATGCGGACGTTCGTGGACGCCCTGTCGCGGGAGACGGACGAGTTCGCCATCGCCGTCGAGCGGCTGGGCTCCACCATCGCGGCCTGCCTTGCGGAGGAGAGCTACGACCACCCCTGGGCGTTCGGATCCTTTCGCCGGGTGGACCGCGACGAGTTGCTGTCCCAGCCGGCCGCAAAGCTGCTGGTCCGCGGCACGGGGGATTCCCGTTCGCTCGCAACCGCGGCCAGGTCGGCGGGTGCCGACGGCGTGCACGTCACCTACTCCACCGACGACGGGCTGATCGAGGTCGCCGCCGCCGGGGTGAACAAGGGCAGTGCGCTGGCCGAACTCGCCGGGCGGTGGGGCATCGCGCCGCAGAATGTTGTCGCGTTCGGTGACATGCCGAACGATCTGGAGATGCTCAACTGGGCCGGCCTGGGCATTGCCATGGCGAACGCGCACCCCGACGTGCTGGCGATCGCCGGCGAGGTGGGCGCGCACCATCACGAGGACGGCGTGGCGCAGGTCCTGGAACGCTGGTTCTGACAGCGCGGTGGCCCGGCGGCGAGCCGCCGGTGGTCAGCCCAGGGTGCTGAGGTCCGGCGGCACATCAACCGCGTGCCGGCGGAGATCGTCCATCGACACGATGTCCAGCGCACGGGCGTGAGTTGCGGCCAGCACGACCGGGGCGACAACCCCGTCCTCGAGGGCCTGCTGCCAGCGCACCGCGACGACACACCACCGGTCGCCCGGCACGAGGCCTGGAAAGCGGTACTGGGGCAACGGAGTGCGCAGGTCGTTGCCGACCGATCGCTGATGCTCGAGGAATTCTTCGGTCACCACGGCGCACACCACGTGCCGGCCGGCATCCTCGGCCCCCGTTGCGCACAGCCCGTCCCGGTAGAAGCCGGTCAACGGGTCGATCCCGCACGGCTCCAGCTCCTCCCCGAGCACGTTCAGTTCCGTCATCGGGCAAGCGTCCCACGGGCATCGGATGCCCCGCGCCGACCTCGGTCCAGGTGTGCATCCTTCAGGAGACGGAGTAGCCGCGTGCCATCATCGGGACGTGGCGGACATGTCGGTCGGTGAGGTGGCGGGGCGCCTCGGGGTCGCGCCGTCGACCGTCCGGATGTGGGGCACGAGGTACGGACTGACGGCGTCCGGGCGCAGTGCCGGGGGTCACCGGCGCTACACATCGAACGACTTCGAGCGGCTGTGCCGGATGCAGGAGTCCGTTGTCGCGGGCGTCAGCCCGTCGGCTGCAGCAGCGGCGGTGCTGGCAGGCAACGACCTGAACTCAGCCGCCGTCGTCGCAGATCGCATGCCGGACAACGGGTCCCACATGAGGTCCGGCCGTCGTGGTGGCCCGGGCGGCGCGGTGCTGGCGGTGCCGGGCGCCAACCGTGAGGTGCGGGGACTGGCCCGGGCGGCCAGCAGACTCGACGAGAATGCCGTGACGGCTGCGGTTGTCGCTGCCCTGCAGGACCGGGGAACCATTGCGACCTGGGACGAGCTGCTGCGCCCGGTGCTGGTCGCGGCCGGCGAGCACTGGCAGCGCACCGGCACCGGCATCGAGGTCGAGCATCTGCTCACCCAGGCCGTGACGTCCGCGTTCGGTCAGTACATGACAACCCTGCGGAAAGTTGCACAAGACTCGCCCGTCATCGTTGCCGGCAGCCCGCGGGAGGACCATGTGCTGGCGCTGCACGCCGTCCGTGCTGCGCTCGCGGAACGCGCAGTGCCGGTCCGCTTCCTCGGCCCGCGAACTCCCCTGGAGGCACTGGCCGCGGCCGCCAGGTTGACCCGCGCCCCGGCAGTGCTGTTGTGGATGGCGTTGCAGGACAAAGACACTGCTGATGGACTGGCCGCCTTGGGCGCCGCGCATCGGCGCCTGGTGCTGTTGGTCGGTGGATCAGGATGGGTTGGCCTCGACGTCTCACCGGCCACCGTCTGTCACAGCCTTGACGAGGCGGTCGCACGGCTTGCGGGAGCGTGGACGCGGCGGTCGGGGATCGGGCGGTAGCGGACACATCTGGTCGAAACTTGCACAAGTTTGACCGAGCAGACGTCCCGGGCGTACAACGAGATGGACTCCCCGAATTCGGGGAGGGTGTATTCCTCGGTGTCGCAGCGATGCCGCACCGGTCCAGATCAGGAGCCGCGTCATGGACAGTGAGCAGTTCGCCGTCAACATCACCTCTCTCACCGCGGGCCAGTACGACATCGTCTACAACCTGTTCTCGCTGACGATCGCGTCGATGCTGTTCACCGCGCTCTACCTGCTGCTCTCCCAGCGCCGGGTGGCCCCGCGTTATCGCAACGCTGTCGTCATCTCGGCGATCGTCTGTGGCATCGCGGCCTACCACTACTTCCGGATCTTCTCGAACTTCCAGGAGAGCTACCCGCCCGGCGAAAGCGTCGCCTCGGACCACGAGCTGTCGAATGTCGTGTTCAACGAGGCCTACCGCTACGTCGACTGGTTGCTGACCGTCCCGTTGCTGCTGGTCGAGACGGTGGCCGTGATGGCGTTGGCGCGGGCGGCGCAACGTGCCTTGCTCGTCAAGCTCATTCCGGCGGCCACCGCGATGATCGTCTTGGGCTACCCGGGCGAGATCGCCACCACCGACACAGCGCGGATCATCTGGGGCATCCTGGCCACGCTGCCGTTCCTGTACATCGTCTACGTGCTGTTCACCGAGCTGTACAAGTCGCTCGACCGGCAGCCCGCACGAGGTGCGCAGCCTCGCCAAGTTGCTGCCGGTCACCCTGGTCGTGCTGTGGTGCGTCTACCCGATCGCATACATGTTCCCGATCATCGGCGGCGAGTTCTTCGGCGGCGCAGACGGTTTCGTCCTGCGTCAGGCCGGCTACAGCATCGCTGACATCCTCGCCAAGGCGGCCTTCGGTCTGTTGATCTTCCGCGTCGCCCGCATCAAGAGCAGGATCGACGATCCGGCGAACTATGACGACGACTTCATCCCGGCAGCCGCGGCCGGCAGCAACGGGCACGATTCGGCCGGCGTGATCGACAACGGCAGGACCACCGACAACGGCGGTACCCAGCGTCCGGTTCCCGCGTGATGGGCACCGTCATCCAGATGGTCAGGACTGCAGCTCCGGACCAGCAGACCGGCGTCGGTCCATTCCGACGCTTCACCGGGATTCCGTCCCGGAAGGCGAAAGCGAGCACTGTGTTGAACACGATTGCGATGCAGGAAAAGCCGTTCTTCGCGCTGACGACCCAACTGCTCGATAGCGTCCGCGACCACGACTTCCGCACACTCGCAGGCCTGTGTGACGATGATTTCGGGATCGTCGACATCGCCACCACGGGCGGCTCGGTGATCATCCGGAACCGGGCCGGCTGGGAGGAATGGTTCACCGGGTTGTTCGCCCAACTCGATGCCCTGCGCGCGCAGACCTGGTCGGAGATCACCGGCTACGAGGCGGTCTCCAGTGGTGAGATGGGTTACAGCGTCGTCGATTTCAATCAGATCCTGGTCACCGAGGACGAGAAACTCCGGTTCGGCGTCATCGCCACCATCATCTGGAAACGCGTGGACGGACGATGGAAAGAATCCCGCTACCACAGCTCCCTGATCGGCGTAGAAAAGATCTGAGTAGAAAAGACCTGGGTGAAAATATCTGAGGTCACGATCGTCAAGGCCGGGCGGAACTGTGCTGGGGAGTGCTCCCGCACCGGCGTCGACGATCCGCATGGACGCCACCACCCCCTACCCCCGGGGTGGTGGCGTCTGGCATTCTCGCTGCCGTAGATCAACGCTTTCGTCCATAGGGACCGCGGGAAACTTCAGGCCAGCTCCACGATCTCGATGAGATCGTCGAGCCCGGCAAGGCCTGCGGCGTCGCGGGTGTAGAGGCGTGCGCCATGGGCTGCAGCGGTCGCCGCGATCAACAGATCCATCACCCTTGCCCTGGGCTGCCGGCCGATCGCAGCGACGGCAGCGGCCAGGCGCCCGTAGTGCCGAGCCACCGCGGCGTCCATCGGGAGTGTTTCGAAGCTGCGCTCTATCTGGCCGAGGCGGCGCAACCGTTCCGCCCGCACGGGTTCCGATCTGGCAACGAGGACGCCGAAATGCAGTTCCGCCAGGGAGGCGCTGCTGATGGCGATCTCGCCGTCGATCGGTCCGGGCGATCGCCCGAGCAGGACGCTGGTGTCCAGGACCACTTTCATCCCGCGAAGGGATCACGGGGAAGTTGGTCGATCCGGTCGCGATCTTCTTCCCAGTCCGGATCGGCCTGACCGTCGAAGATCGCTGCGATGTCATCCCAGGTTCGCCAGCGTTGGCGGGCGATCGGGCCCAACTGGGCGACCTCGCGTCCGCTGACGGTCACAGCGATCGTCTCGCCGGCCTCCGCTCGTCGCACGAGCTCGCTGGCGTTCTGTCGCAACTCACGAAGCCCGGCTGTTGCCATGCATCAACGCTAGCACTTGTGCTACCGCCGCCGGCTGCTGTGCACACCGATCGCTTCGGAGGGCGTGTTCAAGGGGTGGAACCCTGTTACAGCAGCGCCCAGGCGTCGGTCAGCACGGAGCGCAGGATCGACTCGATCTCGTCGAACTCCCGCTGACCGCTGATCAGCGGCGGCGCCACCTGCACCACGGTGTCGCCACGGTCGTCCGCGCGGCAGTACAGGCCACGGTCGAACAGCGCGGTGGACACGAAATCACGCAGGATCCGCTCGCTCTCCTCCTTGCTGAAGGTCGCCTTCGTGGTCTTGTCCTTGACCAGTTCGATGCCGAAGAAGTAGCCGTCGCCGCGCACGTCACCGACGATGGGCAGGTCCAGCAGCCGCTCGAGCGTTGCCCTGAAAGCGTTCTCGTTCCGCAGGACGTTGCCGAGCAGGTCCTCCCGCTCGAAGATGTCCAGGTTCGCCAGGGCCACCGCGCACGACACCGGGTGCCCACCGAAGGTGTAGCCGTGCGGAAAAGTGGTGGTGCCCTTGCTGAACGGTTCGAAGATCCGGTCGGAGATGATCGCCGCGCCGAGCGGCGAGTAGCCGGAGGTCAGGCCCTTGGCGGAGGTGATGATGTCCGGCTGGTAGCCGAACTTCTGCGCGCCGAACATCGTGCCGAGCCGGCCGTACGCGCAGATCACCTCGTCGGAGACGAGCAGGACGTCGTGCTCGTCGCAGATCTCGCGGAGCCGCTCGAAGTATCCGGGCGGCGGCGGGAAGCAGCCGCCGGCGTTCTGCACCGGTTCGACGAACACCGCCGCCACCGAGTCGGCGCCCTCCATCAGGATCGCCTCCTCGATCTGGTCGGCGGCCCAGCGGCCGAACACCTTCTCGTCATGCGCGACGAGCTCGGGCGCGCGGTAGAAGTTCGTGTTCGGCACCCGGACGGAGCCCGGCACCAGCGGCTCGAAGGCGTGCTTGAACGGCGGCACCCCGGTGATCGACAGCGCGCCCTGGGTGGTGCCGTGGTACGCGATCGACCGGCTGATCACCTTGTACTTGCCGGGGCGGCCGGTCAGCTTGAAGTACTGCTTGGCCAACTTCCACGCCGTTTCCACCGACTCGCCGCCGCCGGAGGAGAAGAAGACCTTGTTCAGGTCACCGGGTGCCGCGGCCGCGATGCGATCGGCCAGTTCGATCGCGGTGGGGTGGGCGTACGACCAGATCGGGAAGAACGCCAGCTTGCGGGCCTGCGCCGCGGCGGCCTGCGCGAGTTCCTCGCGTCCGTGCCCGGCCTGCACGACGAACAGCCCGGACAGCGCGTCCAGGTACCGCTTGCCGTTGCTGTCCCAGATGTAGCAGCCCTCCCCGCGCTCGATGATCGGCGGCGGGGTGGTGTCGTAGGAACCCATCCGGCTGAAGTGCAGCCAGAGGTGATCGGTGGGGGAGCCGCCACCATCGGCGGAGACCGCATCGGCGGAGCTTGCGGACGGGATCGTGGCGGTCATCGGGTTCCCCAGGTGTAGGTCTGCTTGGACAGTTCGAGATAGACGAAGGTTTCGGTGGAGCGGACGCCGTCGATGGTGCGGATCTGCTGGTTCAGCACATGCAGCAGGTGGCTGTCGTCCTCGCAGACCACCTCGGCGAGCACGTCGAACGAGCCGGCGGTGATGACGACGTAGGCGACCTCGTCGAGTGCAGAGATGGCCTGCACCACCGGGTCGAGGTGTCCTTCGACCTTGATGCCGATCATCGCCTGCCGGGTGAACCCGACGTGCAGCGGGTTGGTGACGGCGACGATCTGGACGACTCCGTCACGGACGAGCCGCTGAACGCGTTGCCGGACAGCAGCCTCGGACAGGCCGACCGACGCGGCGATGCTCGCGTAGGGTCGGCGGCCGTTTTCCTGCAGCTGCTCGATGATCTTCTTGGAGACGTCGTCGAGCTGCTGGCGCGCCCCGACCACGCCCGGCTCCAGGAGCGGGGTGTCGGTCGTCGTCCGGTGCGGCACGTGCCGATCCTCGCAGCCCCTGGGAGCGTTGCGCAAGGGAATCCGTGGCCGATAGGGTCTCAGACGACGAAATCCGTCGTAGCGAGCGACCCTGTCGACCAGACGCGAAGGGGATACTTTCTCCATGCCCAGATACGGATCGATGTACGGCCCCGACGTCACCTTCACCGGGGTGCCGCGGTGCGACCTTGCCGACCCGGCGAGCTACTCGGGCGCGAGCGCCGTCATCGTCGGAGCGCCCTACGACTCGGGGACGTCTTACCGGTCCGGTGCCCGGATGGGCCCGCTGGCCCTGCGGATCTGCGACTACTCCGAGCACACCGGCTCACGCCCGCACCTGTCGATGCGGGTGGATCCGCTGCTGGACCTCGGCGTGGTCGACGCCGGCGATGTGGAGATGGCGCCGACGGAGACGAAGCGGGCCCTGGACAACCTGCAGGCCGCGGTCTTCACGATCGCATCGGCCGGCAAGATCCCGGTGGTCCTCGGCGGCGATCACACCGTCGCGATGCCCGACATCACCGCGCTGGCCGAGCATTTCGGCTACGGCCGGATCTCGGTGATCCACTTCGACGCGCACGCCGACACCGGCGACATCCAGTTCGGCTCGCTGTACGGGCACGGGCTGCCGATGCGACGGGTGATCGAGTCCGGCGCCGTCCGTGGTGACCGGTTCCTGCAGATCGGGTTGCGCGGCTACTGGCCCGAACCGCCCGAGCTGCTGTGGATGGCCGAGCAGGGCATGCGCTGCTACGAGATGGCAGAGATCCAGCGGCGCTCGCTGGACGAGGTGCTCACCGAGGCGATGGCGATCGCGATGGACGACACCGACGGGGTGTACCTGTCGGTGGACATCGACGTCGTCGACCCCGGCACCGCACCCGGTACCGGCACCCCCGAACCCGGCGGCCTGACCGCGCGCGAGCTGCTGGACGCCGTGCGCAGGATCGGCCGCGACGTGCCGCTGGTCGGGATGGAGATCGTCGAGGTGGCTCCGCCCTACGACCACGCGGACATCACCGCGATCCTGGGTAACCGCGTCGTGCTGGAGACGTTGTCCGGCATCGCCCGGCGCCGGGCGGACGCCGCCGAGGGCGTGCGCTGGGACGAGTCGACGCCGGTGATGGCCGGCCGCGTGCAGGCGCGGGAGCAGGGCATGCACGAGGAGGCGGCCAGCGCCGCCGCGTCCGCCGACCGCTCCGAGGACGCCCGGGAGCACGAGCGCGCCCTGTAGCCCAATCGATATGCCACTTTCGGACCCAAGCGTCGTCCGCGAAGGACCGACAGTGGCATATCGATGCCTCACCCGCCGGTCGATGCCTCACCCGCCGACCGGCCACAGCAAAGAGCCGCTCCCCGCACGACCAGCGTGCAGAGAGCGGCTTACCCCGAGATCCCAGGCCGGCGAAAAACCCGGCCGTGGCCCCGCCCCGAACCACCCGTGGGGCGGTTCGGGAGGTCCGGACGGTGCTCTGAGAGAACACCGTCCCTGACACCGTGCCGTCAGAACACCGTCAGTCCCCGTGCGGCGAACTGATCACGAGCGCGTTGGATCAGTTCGGGCTCGGGCGGCGGAGTCCCTTCGAGCGGGTATTGCAGACCGAGCTCGTGCCACTTCTCCCTGCCCATCTGGTGGAAGGGCAGGATTTCCACGCGCTCGATCGCGGGCTTGGAGCCCAGCAACTGCAGGCTCTGGGCGTAATCGGCGACGGCATCGATGTTGTCGACCGCGTCGGTCAGTCCAGGTACCAGCACGTACCGCAGCCAGATCGTGTTCCCGCGCTCGGCCAGCCTGCGGCCGAACTCGAGAGTGGGGGCCAGGCTGCGGCCCGTGACTGTCCGGTAGGTGTCCGGAAGCCCCGACTTGACGTCGAGCAGCACCAGAGAGGTGTCGTCGAGCATCTCGTCGGTGGCCCGCTTCCCGAGGAAACCGGACGTATCCAGGGCGGTGTGAATGCCGATCGAAGTGCAGTACCGGAAGATCCGGGCGGCGAAGTTCGCCTGCATCAGCGGTTCCCCGCCGGTGAGGGTCACTCCGCCGTGCGCCGCCCGCATCACGGGTGCATAGCGGTCGATGCGTCGCCGGATCTCCTGGATGGTGGTCGGCATACCGTCACGGAGCTGCCAGGTGTCGGGGTTCTGGCAGTACTGGCACCGAAGCCCGCAACCCGACAGGAAGATCGTCAGCCGGGTCCCGGGTCCGTCGACCGCCGTCACCAGTTCCCAGGAGTGGACACTTCCCACGCTCCCGATGTGCTCCGCCTGCAGGAAGGCGTGGCGCAACGCGTCCGGCATCTCGCCCGTGGTGGGCTTCTTGCCGATGGTGGGGGTGCTCAGGGTGACGGTCACGTCCCGTCTCCCCTCCTCGTTACTGGTGATCGGTCGGCCTTCGGGCATTACAACTTGCCGTGGAACGTCCGCGACAAGACGTCCAGCTGCTGCTCACGCGTCAGCTTGACGAAGTTCACCGCATACCCGGACACCCGGATCGTGAGCTGCGGGTACTTCTCCGGGTTCTCCATCGCGTCCTCGAGGGTTTCCCGGTTGAGGACGTTGACGTTCATGTGGAACCCGGACGACACCACGTACGCGTCGAGGACGCCGACCAGGTTGGCCGCCTGCTCCTCGGGCGAGTGGCCGAGGCTCGACGGGATCACAGTCGCGGTGAGCGAGATGCCGTCCTGCGATTCCTCGTACGGCAGTTTGGCAACGCTCAACGCGCTGGCCAGCATGCCGTGGGTGTCCCTGCCGTTCATCGGGTTGGCGCCCGGGGCGAACGGCTGACCGGCGCGCCGGCCATCGGGGGTGTTACCCGTCTTCTTGCCGTAGACCACGTTGGACGTGATCGTCAGCACCGATTGCGTGTGTAGCGCGTTGCGGTACACCGGCTGCTTGCGGATCTTCTCCATGAATGCCCGCACCACACCAGCGGCAATGGCATCGACACGGTCGTCGTCGTTGCCGTAGCTCGGGAACTCGCCGTCGATCTTGTAGTCGACGATCAGCCCGGTCTCGTCCCGCACCGCGGTCACCTTGGCGTACTTGATCGCGGACAGGGCGTCCGCGACCACGGACAGGCCGGCGATGCCGCAGGCCAGCGTGCGCAGGATCTTGCCGTCGTGCAGGGCCATCTCGATGCGCTCGTAGGCGTACTTGTCATGCATGAAGTGCACGCAGTTGAGCGCGTCGACGTAGGTCTCGGCCAGCCAGTCCATCGTCTTGTCGAACTTGGCGGCGACGTCGTCGTAGTCCAGGACGTCGCCGGCAACCGGGGCGGCGACGGGCGACACCTGGTCGCCGGTGATCTCGTCACGCCCACCGTTGATCGCGTACAGCAGCGTCTTGGCGAGGTTGACCCGCGCACCGAAGAACTGCATCTGCTTGCCGACCCGCATGGCCGACACGCAGCAGGCGATCGCCGCGTCGTCGCCCCACGCGCTGCGGATGAGCTCGTCGGACTCGTACTGGATCGCGGAGGTGTCGATGGAAACCTTCGCACAGAACTTCTTGAAGCCCTCCGGCAGCTTGTCGCTCCAGAACACGGTCAGGTTCGGCTCGGGAGCCGGCCCCAGGTTGTACAGCGTCTGCAGCATCCGGAAGGAGCTGCGGGTGACCAGCGGCCGCCCGTCCTCCCCGATGCCGCCGATGGACTCGGTGACCCAGGTCGGGTCCCCGGAGAACAGCGCGTCGTAGGCCGGGGTGCGCAGGAACCGCACGATGCGCAGCTTGATCACCAGGTCGTCGATGAGTTCCTGTGCGCGGGACTCGGTGATCCGGCCCTCCGCCAGGTCGCGCGCGATGAAGACGTCGAGGAAGGTGGAGGTGCGGCCCAGAGACATCGCCGCGCCGTTCTGCTCCTTCACCGCGCCGAGATAGGCGAAGTACAGCCACTGCAGGGCTTCCTGCGCGGTGGCGGCCGGCCGGGAGATGTCGAAGCCGTAGCTTGCGGCCATCTGCTTGAGCTCGGCCAGCGCGCGGATCTGTTCGGAGTTCTCTTCGCGGTCACGGATGATGTCCTCGACCGAACGCTCCATGTCCAGCTCGATGCGCTCGAGCTTCTTGCCCTGGATCAGGGCGTCGACGCCGTACAGCGCCACCCGGCGGTAGTCGCCGATGATCCGGCCGCGGCCATAGGCATCGGGCAGGCCGGTGATGATGTGCGAGCTGCGGGCGGCCCGCACGTTCGGCGGGTAGACGTCGAAGACGCCGGCGTTGTGGGTCTTGCGGTACTTGGTGAAGATCTCCTTCACGGCCTCGTTCGGCTCGTAGCCGTAGGTCTTGAGGGAGTCCTCCACCATCCGCCAGCCACCGTTGGGGACGATCGCGCGCTTGAGCGGGGCGTCGGTCTGCAGGCCGACGATCAACTCGCTGTCCTTGTCGATGTAGCCGGGCGCGTGCGAGGTGATGGTGGAGGGGGTGTCGGCGTCGACGTCGTAGATGCCGCGCTCACGTTCCACCGGGAACAGGGCGGTCAGCTTCGCCCACAGGGCAGTGGTGCGGTCGGTTGCGCCCTGGAGGAACGAGTCGTCGCCCTCGTAGGGGGTGTAGTTGTGCTGGATGAAGTCGCGGACGTTGATGCCGTCCTGCCACGGGCCGGAGACGAATCCCCGCCACGGATCGGGGCCGGCACCGGCGGTGTCGGCGAGCTGCGGGCTTGTTGCGATGGTCATTTCTCTCCTTGAAGTTCGGTCGGGCCAGACCGGGCTGTACTACACGCTAAGACGACAGTGTTGATCACGGATGAGCATTTGGTCCTGTTTTGACAGTGGTGCGAAACACCCGTTCAGGCGAGCGCATTCATCTCCTGTTCACGCAACGAGTGCACCGATGTGCCGTAGTACGCGGCAGCCATCAATTCCTTCATGTCGGCGAGCATCGGCATGCGCGGATTCGCTGGAGCGCACTGGTCCCGGAACGCACCCATCGCGAGCACGTCGAGGTCGCCGATGAAGGTGGCCTCGTCGACGCCCTGGGCCGCGAACGACGCCGGGATCCCGACCTGCGCCCGTAGCCGCTCGACCGCGACCGCGTAGGACTCCACGCCCTCCGCCGCGGTGGCCGCCGGCAGCCCGAGCACCCCGGCGATCTGCTGGAAACGCTCTGGGGCGACGTAACTCTCGTACTTGGGCCAGCTGGTCAGCTTGGTCGGGACGGTGCCGTTGTAGCGGATCACCAGCGGCAGCAGGGTGGCGTTGGTGCGCCCGTGAACCAGGTGGTAGCGGGCGCCGATGGTGTGCGCCATGGCGTGCACGATGCCCAGGAACGCGTTGCCGAACGCCATGCCCGCGATCGAGCCGGCGTTGTGCATCTTCTCCCTTGCGGCGACCGTCGCGGGGTCTCCCGGGGCGCCGTTCACCGATGTGGCGAGGTTCTCGAAGATCAGCCTGATCGCGTGCAGCGCCATCCCGTCGGTGAAGTCGTTGGCATAGACCGACACGAAGGCCTCGGTGGCGTGGGTGAGGGCGTCGAAGCCGGAGTCGGCGGCCAGGCTCGCCGGCATCTTGGCGGTCAGTACCGGGTCGACGATTGCGACGGTCGGGGTCAGCGCGTAGTCCGCCAGCGGGTACTTCTTGCCGGTGACCGGGTCGGTGATGACGGCGAACGGGGTCACCTCGGCGCCGGTGCCCGACGTCGTCGGGATGCAGACCAGTTGCGCGAGCGCGCCGAGCGTCGGGAAGCGGAAGGCGCGCTTGCGGATGTCGTAGAACTTCTCCTTGAGGTCGGCGAAAACCACCTCTGGGTGCTCGTAGAGCAGCCACATCACCTTTGCGGCGTCCATCGGCGAACCGCCGCCGAGCGCGATGATGGTGTCCGGTTTGAACTCTCGCATCAGCTCGGCACCACGATGGACGGTGGCGACACTCGGCTCCGGTTCCACCGAGTCGATGATCTGCAGCGAGACGTTCTCGGGCCGGCGGTGCAGCGTCTGGATGATCTTGTCGACGAACCCGAGCTTGGTCATCGTGGTGTCGGTGACGATGGTGATCCGGGAAACGTCGGGGAGATCCTCGAGGTAGCGGATCGCGTTCGGCTCGAAGTAGGTCTTGCCGGGGACCTTGAACCACTGCAGGTTGTTGTTCCGCCGGCCGACCTTCTTGATGTTGATCAGATTGACCGCCGAGACGTTGCCGGACACGGAGTTGTGGCCGTAGGAACCGCAGGAAAGGGTCAGTGAGGGCAGAAAGGCGTTGTAGACGTCACCGATCCCGCCGAAGGTGGTGGGGGAGTCGCGAATGATCCGCACGGCCTTCACCCGCCGGCCGAACTCGATCGCCAATTGCTCGTCCGCGGTGTGGATGGCGGCGCTGTGGCCGAGGCCATCCAGCTCTACCATCTGTTCGGCGAGAGTGATGCCGTGCTCGGCGTTCTCGGCCCGCAGCACGGCCAGCACCGGGCAGAGCTTCTCCCGGGTCAGCGGTTCGTGCCGGCCGACCGAGGCCACCTCGGCGAGCAGGATCGACGTGCCCACCGGAACGCTGAAGCCGGCCTGGTCGGCGATCCATTCCGGGCTCTTCCCGACCACGTCGGCGTTGAGCCGCGCGCCGGAGCAGGCGGTGCCGTTCGCTTCCGCGCCGAACAGGAACAGCTCCAGCGCCGTCTTCTCCTCCGGCGAGCAGCGGTGGGCGTGCAACCGGGCGAACTCCGTCATCGCTGCGTCGTAGATCGGCTCGTCGAGGATGACGGCCTGCTCGGAGGCACACACCATGCCGTTGTCGAACGCCTTGGACAGCACCACGTCATTGATCGACCGCTTCAGCTTCGCGGTGCGCTCGATGAAGGCCGGGACGTTGCCGGCGCCGACGCCGAGCGCCGGTTTGCCGCAGGAGTACGCCGCCTTGACCATCGCGTTGCCGCCGGTGGCCAGGATGACTGCGATGCCGGGATGGTTCATCAGCGCATTGGTGACGGCGATCGAGGGATGCTCGATCCATTGGATGCAGTTCTCCGGCGCGCCGGCCGCGATGGCGGCGTCCCGGACGATCCTGGCCGCCATCGCGGAGGACTGCTGGGCATTCGGATGGAACGCGAAGATGATCGGGTTGCGGGTCTTGAGCGCGATCAGGCTCTTGAACACCGCCGTCGATGTCGGGTTCGTCACCGGCGTGATGCCGCACAGCACACCGACCGGCTCGGCGATCTCCACGATGCCGTCGAGCTCGTCGTTGCTGATCACACCGACGGTGCGCATGCCGTTGAGCGAGTGGGTGATCTGCTCGCTGACGAAGATGTTCTTCGCGGCCTTGTCCTCGAAGACGCCGCGTCCGGTCTCGTTCACGGCGGCCATCGCCAGCTGGCCGTGTTGGTCGAGGGCGGCGACCGAGGACTTTTTGACGATGTAGTCGATTTCATCCTGGTCGAAACGGGCGTACTCCTGCAGGGCGACGGTGGCCCTGTCGACGAGAGCGTCGATGGTGGCGGCAGTCTCGCCTTCTTCGATGGTCGGCGCAGGGGTGCCGTCGGGTGACGACGGCCGCCCGTTCCCGGTGGCGCGTGACGTGCCGTTCCCGTTCGATTCGGAATCTTCGGCAGGGACGACGAATTCGGCGCTGTCGGTGATCGGCGCAGGCATGAATACTCCCGATGGCAAAGGTCCGGGACGACAGGTCGTCGTCCCGCCCTCAACGCTAGGGAGCCGGAGCGGGAATCACAGGGGCCGAAGGTCCCGCAATCGACCTCGCGAGAGGACGAACGGCAGCGATGGTGCTCTACTGATGCGTTGGTCGCGGCCCGGTGTACTGGATCAATCCCGGCTCACCGTCCGGCGATCAGGCTCAACGCGAAGGCGACCACGGCCGCGTTGTAGAAGAACGACACGGTCGAGTGGACCAGTACATGCCAGCGCATGCGGGCGTTGGTCACCAGGACATCGGACACCGAGAACGCGGTGCCGATCGTGACGGCGAAGTAGACGAAATCCACCGCGGCCGGGTGTTCGGTGGACGGGAACGTCAGGCCGCCGGAGGTCCGGTACATGGTCGCGTAACGCCGTGCGTACCCGGCCTGCAGCAGCATCCAGGACATCACCATGGCGACGACGCCGAGAATGTTCAGCAGGATCGCATAGTCCTCCGGGTTGTCGGAGGTGGCGATGTCGATGGCCACGGTGAAACCGATCAGGCTGGACACGATGGCGAACGCGAAGTTGAACCGGAATCGCTCGGCCTTGGGCGCCTGATCGGCCGTGAGCGGCGGAAGCTTTCGGCTGCGGCGCAACGCGATGACGCCGAATCCGACGTAGCTCACGGCCAGCAGGTCCCAGATGGCGAGGTAGGCCAACTCGTCGTCGTCGGAGACCAACACGAAGCCGAGACCCACCAGGATCAGCGCGATCTCGGCCGATCTGATGACGATCCTGGACAGCAAGAGGGGGCCCCGGGAACGCGCATTGCCTGTCTGGACACCAACCGCTGGGACACCGCCCGGCGCAACCCCACCCGGTGCGACCCCACCTGGCGCAACCCCACCCGGTGCGACCCCACCTGGCGCAACCCCACCCGGCGCAACCCCACCGGGCGCGACTCCACCCACCGGTACGTCGGCGCCCCCGGTTGCCACGGATTACAGGTACTGCCCGTGACCCGGACCGAGCGGACCCTGCTGATCGGTGCTCGGCCCCGGCGGCAACGCGCCCCGCCGCATCTGCTCCAGCTGGACGCGGGCGGCCATCTGCTGCGCGACGAGCGCCGCCTGCAGGCCGTGGAACACACCCTCGAGCCAGCCGACGAGCTGCGCCTGGGCGATCCGCAGCTCGCTCTCGGACGGGATGCTGTCCTCGGTGAAGGGCAGCGTCAACCGCTCCAGCTCGTCCCGCAGTTCCGGCGTCAGGCCGGTCTCCAATTCCTTGATCGACTGCTCGTGCACCGCCTTGAGCCGGGCCCGGCTGGCCTCGTCGAGCGGAGCCGCCCGCACCTCCTCCAGCAGCTGCTTGATCATGGTGCCGATGCGCATGACCTTCGCGGGCTCACCGATCGCGTCACCCGGATTCGCCGGGCCGCCCTCTGTGTCGCCGTCGTCTCCATTGGTGGGAAGGCCACTGCCGCTTGGCATCTCGGCGTAGCCGACAGGCTGGCCGTCCGGTCCGACCACCACCACACGCTGGCTGTTGGGCTCGCTCATCATCGGTTCCCCTGTCCGTCAATGCTGTTCGCTGTCGTGCTGCTGGCGGGTGTGCTGCTGGCTGCCGGGCTGTCCGGTGCCCGCAACACGATCTTGCCGACATGCCCGCCGGCGGCCAAACGACGGTGCGCCTCGCCGGCATCCTTCATGTCGATGACGGCGTCGATGACCGGTTTCACTTTCCCGGCCTGGATCTGCGGCCACAGTCCCTCCCGCACGGAAGCCACCACCTCCGCCTTCGACCCGGGACCCGTCACCGGGCGGGACCGCAGCGTGGTGCCGATGATCCCGGCCCGCTTGCGCAGCAACGAGTTGAGATCGAGCTCGGCCTTGGTGCCGCCCTGCATGCCGATGACGATCAGCCGCCCGCCGTCGGCAAGTGCAGAGATGTTGCGCGCCAGATACTTTGCGCCGATGACGTCGAGGATGATATCCGCGCCGCGGCCACCCGTCGCCTCCCGGATCTGCTCGACGAAGTCCTGCTCGGCGTAGTTGATGGTGATCGATGCACCCAGCGTGCGGCAGAACGCGAGGGCCTCGTCCCGGGACGCCGTGACGGCCACGGTTGCGCCTTCCTGCCTGGCGACCTGGATGGCCATCGTGCCGATCCCGGAGGCGCCGCCGTGGATCAGCAGGGTCGTCCGCGAGTTCAGGCCGGCTGTCATCACCAGGTTCGACCACACGGTGCAGGTGGCCTCCGGCAAGCCGGCCGCGTCCACCAGATCGACGCCCTTGGGAACAGGGAGCACCTGCACCGCCGGGACGGTCACCCGCTGTGCGTACCCGCCGCCGGTGAGCAGCGCGCACACCCGTTCGCCGACCTGCCATCCGTACACCCCCGGTCCGAGGCCGCTGACCACCCCGGAACACTCCATCCCCAGGATCGGTGATGCACCCGGCGGAGGGGGATAGTGCCCCGCTGCCTGCAACAGATCCGCCCGGTTCACGCCGCTCGCTGCCACATCGATCAGCACCTCGCCCGGACCCGGCACCGGGTCGGGCACCTCGGTCCAGGACAGGGTGGCCGGGGAGCCGGGTGTCTCGACGGTGACGGCGAACATGGGCCGAAGGGTAACCGGCGGCACCGACCGCGGCCCTGAGTTGTTCCGCCGGCACCTGGCAGGCAGGCTACGAAGCGTGACGCCCCCCGGACGGAGTCTTGCCGAGTACTGGCCGATCGTCGGGCTGCGACTGGCGACGCCCAGGCTGACGCTCACCCCACTGCAGGACGAGGACCTGGTCGAGATCTTCGACGTCGTGCTCGCCGGTATCCACGACCCGGAGCAGATGCCGTTTGCGCTGGCCTGGACGGACGCGCCGCGGGAGGAACTGATCCCGAGTTCGCTGCGCTTCTACTGGAGTACCCGGGCGTCCAGCACCCCGGAGGCGTGGACGGTGCCGTTCGTGGTGCGCACGCGTGGCGCTGTGGTGGGCGTGCAGGACCTGTCCGGACGCGCGTTCGCGGTGACCAGGACGGTGTTCACCGGATCGTGGTTGGGCAGGGCGTTCCACGGGCGCGGCATCGGCACGGAGATGCGTTCCGCTGTGCTGCAGTTCGCCTTCGACCACCTGAAGGCGGTCCGCGCCGAGAGCGGTGCGTTCGTCGACAACCCGGCGTCGCTGCGGGTGTCGGACAAACTCGGCTACACCGACAACGGCACCCGGGTGGCACAGCGGCGGCCAGGTGAGCGGGTCGTCGAACGCCGGCTGGTGCTGGAGCCCTCGGCCATGGTCCGCCCGGGCTGGGACGTGCAGGTCCGCGGGCTGCCGGACTGCCGCCAATTCTTCGGGATCTGACGCCGACGTGAAGCTCGGCAATGACCCGGCCGCCGGGAGCGCACCCCGCGGCGTCATCGACCGGATCCCCGCGCCGGCGTTGTTCGTGGCCTCGGGGTTCACCCAATACGCCGGCGCGGCGCTGGCCGTCGGGTTGTTCACCGTGGTGTCGGCCGCGTCCGTGGCGTGGTGGCGGCTCGCCGTGTCCGCCGTCGTGCTGTTGGCGTGGCGGCGACCGTGGCGGCAGCAGTGGAGCCGCCGAGACCTGGCCGGGGCAGCGTTGTTCGGCGTCGTGCTGGCCACCATGAACGTCGTCTTCTACATCGCGATCGACTACCTGCCGCTGGGGACCGCGGTGGCCATCGAGTTTCTCGGTCCGGTCGCGGTGGCCGCCTTCACCGGCCGCGGTTGGCGTGACCGGGTGGGCATCGGGCTGGCGGCGCTCGGGGTGGTCCTGCTCGCCGGCGTGCAGTTGGAGGCCGGCGTGAACTCCGAGGTGGTGATCGGCCTGCTGGCCATCGGCGCGTCGGCCGCCGCCTGGGCCGGCTACATCCTGCTCGGCCGGCGGATCGCGGTGAAACGGGACGGGATCAGCGCGTTGGCGGTCGGGATGACAGCCGGCGCGCTGCTGTACTGCCCGCTGGCCATCGGGGCAGTCGCGCCCGTGGTCGGTGACGCCGGTCGGCTCGCCGCGGTGATCGGGATCGCCGTGCTCAGCTCGGTGATCCCGTATGCGATCGAGCAGGTCGTGCTGCGCCGGGTGACCGCCGCGCGGTTCTCGATCCTGCTGGCACTGCTGCCCGTGACAGCCGCCGTCACCGGCGCCGTGTTGCTGTCGCAGCGCCCGTCGCTGCTCGAGGTGGTCGGGATGGTGCTGGTCTGCGCCGCCATCGTGCTGTCCGGCCGGCGGTCGGTGCCTCCTGATGGGACGGGCCCGGAGGCAGCGCTGCCCGGATGAGCGCTGCCGGGATGAGCGCTGCCGGATGAGCGCTGCCGGGATGAGCGCTACCGGATCAGCGCTGCCGGGATGAGCGCTGCCGGGATGAGCGCTGTCATCCGGGCGGGTGCCGTCGTTGTCGGGTCAGCCCAGGTCGTTGGTGTCGAAGGTGTTGCAGGATGCCGGGTTTCCGGACCGGTACCCGGTCAGCAGCCACTTCTGCCGCTGCGCCGACGATCCGTGGCTGAACTGGGACGGATCGACGTTCTGCCCGGAGATCTTCGACTGGATGTAGTCGTCGCCGATCGCTCCGGCCGTCTGGACGGCGTTCTGGATGTCGGTGTCGGTGATGCCGCTGATGAGCGGCTGGCCGCTGGCGTCCGGGACTGTTTCGGCGTGGTTGGCCCACACGCCGGCGTAGCAGTCGGCCTGCAACTCGAGCCGCACGGATCCGGAACCGGCGCCGGTCGCCTGTCCGATGCGGTCGCTGGTGCCCAGCAGGTTCTGCACATGGTGCCCGTACTCGTGGGCCAGGACGTAGGCGCGGGTGAACGGCGCGTCGTTCGTTCCGAACGTGGTCTTCAGCTCGTCCCAGAAGGACAGGTCGATGTAGACCAGTTGATCCGGCGGGCAGTAGAACGGTCCCATTCCGGCGGTTCCGCGGCCGCATCCGGTGTTGGTGGATCCGCTGAAGAAGATGGTGTCGGCCTCGCGGTAGGTGGTGCCGGAGGCCGCCAGCGCGTCGGTCCAGTAGCCCTGTACCGAGTTGATGATCGCCACGGCCGCGCAGTCCTCGTTGGTGTTCGCGTCGGCGCCGGTCTTGCACTGCGCGGCGAGCTGCCCGTTGTCCACTGCTGCGTTGCCGCCTGCTCCCTGGAGCAGTCCGCCGGAGCTGCCGGTGCCGCTGCCGCCGCCATCGCTGCCGCTGAACATGTTGAACAGGACGATGACGACGATCACCACGAGGCCGAGGCCGCCACCGCCTACGGCCAGTCCGCCACCTCGGCGGCCGCCGCCCCCGCCACCGAGTCCGCCGAAGCCGCCGAATCCCCCGCCCCCGCCGCCTCCGCCGCCGCGCCGGTCCTGCACCTGTGAGGTGTCCAGCCGGGCGTTGTCGTTGAACTTCATCTCAGGCCTCCAGCGGCCCGGCGCCCGCGTCCAACTGCGAGAGCGCCGGTGCGCCTTGCTGTTTCATTGGTGTCTGGTCGGCCCCAGGGTGTGCTGACGGATGCCGGTGACGCGTGTCGCGTCGTAGCAGGGTACCCCGTTCGGCGCATCTCAACCCGGATCGTCGTCACAGACCGCGACGAAAATTTCTCGGTGAGAAAGATTGCGCATTGAGCAAGCCGCGCCTACAGTCGTCGGAGTGACGATCAAAACGGCCGCTCCGACGGCGCCTGTTCAGTCGGTGACGGGACTGCGCGAACGCAAGAAGGACGCCACCCGGCGTGCGCTGGCAGAGGCCGCCTTGACCCTCGCTCTCGAGCGCGGCTACGCGGCGGTCACGATCGCCGACATCACCGACGCGGTCGGAGTGTCGAGGCGAACGTTCTCCAATTACTTCGCCGGTAAGGCCGAATGCGTGGCGGCGGTGGCGGAGGGCTGGTTCGACGACATCGGACAGGCCATCAACGATGCGCCGCAAGGCCAACCCCTCGACGTCATCCTGTGCGAGTCGTTGTCGCGGGTCGCCGACGATCTTCCGGAACGGTGGGAACGGTTTTTCGGGTTGTTCCACAACGAGCCGGAACTGAAAGCTGCGGTGGTGGCCTCCGACGAGGTCAACGTCGAGCAGTTGGGTGACGCCATCGCTGACCGCTGTGGCCTGCCGCGCGGTGACATCCGCGCCAGCATGCTGGCGGCCTACGGCAACCTCGCCGGCAGCGCCTGCCTAGAACGATGGGTGCTGGCCGGCCGGCCGGACGGTGCGGCCGGGTTCCAGGCGCAGTTGACCCTCGCGTTCTCGATCGTGGACCTCGGCGCCCTATCCGGTCCGCACACGTCCTGAGCTCGTTCTTCGCCGGCAACGCTGCCGGCGTCGGGGCTGAAAACGGCCCTCCGGCACCGTTGCCGCACCACTTACTGTCGCACCGCTGCCGTTTCACCACCGCTTGATAACACCGCTTGATCACCACTGCTTTGATCACCACTGGGAGAACCACATGGCCACGTTGCTCTACCGCCTCGGACGGATGGCGACCCACCGCCGATGGGCGGTGCTGGGGATCTGGCTGGCTTGCTGCTGGGCCTGGGAGGTGCCGCCGCCGCGTTCTCCGGGACGATGACGTCCTCGTTCACCATCCCCGGTACCCCGGCGCAGGCTGCGCTGGATCAGCTCAACGAGAAGCTCCCGGGTGCGGGGGATGCGACGGGTCGCATCGTCTTCGCGGCGCCGGAGGGCCGGACGCTGACCGAACCGGAATATCAGCAGGCGATCGGTTCCGTCATCACCCAGGCGAAGGCGCTGCCCGGCGTCACCAACGTCATCGATCCGGCCACCGGCCAGACCGTGTCGCCAGACCGGCGAGTGGCCTTTGCACAGGCCTTCTTCCAGGGCCAGATCACCGAGATCCCGGAGTCGACGCAAGCTGAGCTGGCGTCCATTGTCAGCGCGAACGAGGTTGATGGCCTGCGGATCGAACTGGGCGGCGGAGCGGTGCCGCAGGCGCCGGCCATCGGGTCGACCGAGGGCATCGGGGTGGTGGTGGCGATGATCGTGCTGCTGATCACCTTCGGTTCGATCGTCGCGGCCGGGCTCCCTATGCTCACCGCATTGATCGGCGTCGGCACCGGCATGGCCGGCATCCTGTGGGCGTCCAACGTCATCGAAATGTCCAATACCGCCCCGATTCTCGCTCTGATGCTGGGGTTGGCCGTCGGCATCGACTACGCCCTGTTCATCGTGTCGCGGCACCGAAGCCAGGTGCAGGCCGGGATGCCGATCGAGGAGTCGATCGCCCGGGCCAACGGAACCGCCGGTACCGCTGTGGTTTTCGCCGGTCTGACAGTCCTGATCGCCCTTGCCGGGCTGTCGGTGGTGGGCATTCCGTTTCTCACCGTGATGGGCCTCGCCGCGGCGGCGACGGTCGGTATCGCCGTCCTGATCGCGATCACCCTGCTGCCCGCGTTGCTCGGCTTCGCGGGGGAGAAGGTACTGCGCCAGAAGGACCGCGCCGGCGCCGCTGCGCTGCGGGACCAGTCCACCGGCACCATCGGCGTCATCGACCACGCGCATTCGCCGAACAGGTGGATTCGGATGATCACCAAACGGCCTGCTGTTGTGCTCGCGTCCGGTGTGATAGCGCTGGCAGTTGTTGCGTTGCCCACCTTGTCGCTCTACCTCGGCCTGCCCGACGACGGCACGGCCGCCCCCGATTCGACGAACCGCCAGGCCTACGACCTGATTTCCGGCTCCTTCGGTCCAGGACTGAACGGGCCGCTGCTGGTCACCGTTGCGGTGGACGACCCGGCGAAGATGGCCGCTGCTCTGCCGGCCACCGCGCAGGCCATCCAGGCCGGCAGCTCCGACGTCATGCTTGCGGTCCCCGGTCAGGTCAGCGCGGATGGCACCTTCGGCACCGTGACGGTGATCCCGAAGTCCGGGCCGTCCGATGAGGCCACCCAGCAGCTCGTCCACGATCTGCGGGATCAGTCGGCCGCGATCGGCTCCCAGACCGGCGCCACCCTCGCCGTCACCGGCGTCACCGCTGCGGCGATCGACGTCTCCGACAAGCTCGCCGAGGCATTGCCGGTGTACCTGATCATCGTCGTCGGGCTCGCACTCGTGTTGCTGTTGTTGATCTTCCGCTCGATCGTGGTGCCCGTTGTTGCCGCGGCTGGATTCCTGCTGTCCGTTGGCGTTTCGTTCGGCGCGGTGGTCGCGGTCTATCAGTGGGGCTGGCTCGGCGGGATCTTCGGTGTCGACACTCCGGCGCCGATCATCAGCTTCCTGCCGATCCTGCTGATCGGCGTGCTGTTCGGCCTTGCGATGGACTATCAGGTGTTCATGGTGACCGGGATGCGGGAGGCGTACGTGCACGGCGCCGACGCGAAGCGCGCGGTCGTCAGTGGCTGGACGGCCGGATCCAGGGTCGTGACGGCGGCCGGCATCATCATGGCGTCGGTTTTCGCCGGGTTCATCCTGGCGCCGGACACGATCATCGCCTCGATCGGTTTCGCGCTCGCCATCGGCGTGCTGGTGGATGCCTTCGTGGTCCGGATGACGCTGACCCCCGCGATCATGACGCTGCTCGGCAAGTCCGCCTGGTTCCTGCCGCGTTGGCTCGACAAGGTGCTGCCGAACGTCGATATCGAGGGCGAGAAGCTGCTGGCATCGCTCAACGCTGCAGGTGAGGATCGCGAGCCGACGCTGGTCGGTGCTGTGTCGGGCAGTGCTGCGTACGACGGTGCCGCGTCGGGCAGTGCTGTCTCGGACGGTGCTGGGTTGACTATCGCTCCGTCCGGCGACTCAGCACCCAACCGCGCGGCATCCAACAGCGCGGCATCCAACGGCGCGGCATCCAACGGGGCTGTGTCGGACAGTGCTGCATCCACCAGTGCTGCGTCGGACGGTGCTGTGTCCAACGGTGCTGTGTCGAACGGTGCTGGGTCCGCCGCGCAGACAGCGAGTGCGGCCGGGTCGACCGGCAGGCACAGCGCTCGGGCTGCTCACGGCCGAGACGACGCCGGTCGCGCGATCGTCGAGCAGGCACTGCAGGCGAATTCGGTCACCGGCGAGGGCCGGCACCGCTCCTGACCCGCGCTGGCGACGGGTGATTCCTCGGCCACCCGTCGTGCGGGGCCGTGAACGCGTCGTGACCACTGGTGCCTAGGGTCTTCGCCATGCCTGCCGATTCGCCCACCATCATCGCCACGTCCATCGGGTTCGACCCCACCGGGCGGGACCGCTCCGACCTGGCCGCGGGACCCGTGTTCGATCTCGCCGCCGATCTCTCCGGCGCCGAGGGCACCCCGCGGGTGTGCTTCATCGGCACGGCCACCGGCGACAACCCGGCCCTGATCGCGAGCGTGTATTCGGCCTTGTCGGAACGGTTCCGGCCGAACCACCTCGAGCTGTTTTCGATGCCCAACGTCGACGATGTCCGCGGTCATCTGCTCAGCCAGGACGTGATCTGGGTCGGCGGCGGGTCGGTCGCGAACCTGTTGGCGCTGTGGCGGTTGCACGGGTGGGATGACCTGCTCCGCGAGGCATGGCAGGCCGGCGTCGTGCTCGGCGGTGTGTCCGCGGGGTCGATCTGCTGGCACACCGGCGGCACCACCGATTCCTTCGGCCCGCAGTTGCGACCGGTGACGAACGGTCTCGGGTTCCTGCCGTACTCCAACGGAGTGCACTACAACTCGGAGTTGCAGCGCCGCCCGCTGTACCACCGGTTGATCGCCGACGGCGCGCTGACCGACGGGTACGCCACCGACGATGGAGTGGGTTTGGTCTACCGCGGCACCGAGATGGTCGAGGCGGTCGCCGACCGTCCGGGGTGTGCGGCATACCGGGTGCAGCGGGGCGCCGACGGCTCGGCGGAGGAGATTCGGCTGGAACCGCGCCAGTTGCGGTGAGGCTCAGGGCCCGGTCCGAAGGATGTCGTCGTTCTGATCTGCGCGGTCCATCCCACTAGACTCCGTCCCGGAGGCGTGTCCGAGTGGCCGAAGGAAGCCGCCTTGAAAGCGGCCAGGTGTCAAAGCCTCGGGGGTTCGAATCCCTCCGCCTCCGCCAATTCGCCAACGTCTGGCCATCCCCCGCGGGGCGGCCGGCGGGCCGTGCTGAACGCGCCGGCCGCGTCGAGACCGAGCGCATTGCGCGGTGCAGCGACCACTTGTCAGTGACGAGCGGTCATCTCCGCTGATCGCGTCACGGAGCCGGCTGCCACCGGAGCCGGTGATACAGCGGATCGCCGCCGGTCTCGACGAAACCTGCTGCCAGGAACCAGTTCATCGCCGGTGTGCCGAAGACTGCCGTGACGTGGACATGTCGACGAGTCTGTGCGGCGGACGCCAGCAGCGCGTCGAGCAGTGCGCCGCCGACACCCTGTCGCTGCCGCGCCGGATGAACGGCGAGGTCGACCACGGTGATCGGGGCGGTGTCCAGGCCGGTCAGATCGTCGTCCAGGTCGATCAGGATGCGCCCGACAACCGTTCCGTCCCGAGTGATCCCGAGATCACGACCGCGGGGGTGGTCGGCGCTGAGTTGCCGGTTGCGGGCGACCAACTGGGCGTCGATCAGCCGCTGCAGTTGTTTGGCGCGCATTCCGGACTCGGCCCAATCGTCGACGAGCAGCGCACGGTGTACCTCGTCGCCGATGCCGGCGTTGTCGGCGGTCAGCGGCCACGGGCCGACCAGCAGCCCGACAGGGGCCTCGATCCTCTGCTGCATCAGCGCGACGACGGCGTCGATCGGGTCGCCCGATGGTCCCGTCGGACCGGGGCCGTCAGCAGGCACGGATCTCTCCCCGATTGCGGACGGTCGGCGTCATCGCGCCATTGTGTCTAACCCCCACCGAACCCGCTGGGCCTGGGAGCGCAGCGGACCCGAACCGGCTGCCTGGGACGCCGTCGTTAGGGTTCCCGGGTGAGTCCGGTCGAGATCGTCGCGATTTTTCTGGCCGGAATCGGTGCCGGCACGATCAACGCCGTGGTCGGTTCCGGGACGTTGGTGACCTTCCCGACCCTGGTGGCGTTCGGCTTCCCGCCGGTGACGGCAACGATGTCGAACGCCATCGGGCTCGTGCCCGGCAGCGCGTCCGGAACCTTCGGCTACCGGCGAGAACTGTCCGGGCAGGGGCCTCGGCTTCGGTGGCAGATCCCGGCATCGTTCCTCGGTGCGGTGTGTGGTGCGTGGCTGCTGTTGCACCTGCCGGAAACGACGTTCAAGAAGGTCGTTCCGGTGTTGCTCGTGGTGGCGCTGATCCTGGTGGTGGTGCAGCCCAGCCTTCAGCGGTGGATCCGACGGCGTGCCGAGGCTGCCGGCCGTGACCAGAACGTGGTCACCCGCGGCCGGTTCATCGCGCTGATCGTCGGCACTTTCCTGGTCGGCATCTACGGCGGGTACTTCGCCGCAGCTCAGGGCATCCTGCTGATCGGGGTGATGGGTGCACTCCTGCCGGAGACCATGCAGCGGATGAACGGCGCCAAGAACCTGCTGACGCTGGTCGTCAACATGGTCGCCGCGACGGCGTACACGCTGGTGGCGTTCGACCGGATTTCGTGGGCTGCCGTGGGTCTGATCGCAGCGGGGTCGCTGATCGGCGGCTTCGTCGGCTCGCACTACGGCAGGAGGCTCTCGCCCGTGGTGCTGCGGGGCTGCATCGTGGCGCTGGGCATCGTCGCGCTGTGGCGACTGCTGGCCGTTTGAGCCGTCTGAGTCGTCTGGGCCGTCAGGCGCCGGCCGCGGACTGCCCGGGTTGCCCGGACAACTCGGCGGACTCCCCGGGCTCCTCGGGAGCCTCCGCGGACTTCCCGGCGAACTCCGCGCGGACACCCAGTAGCCGGATTGGACGGTCGTGCTCGAATCGCTCGAGTACGTGCAGCGCAGCCGCTTCCAACGCCGTCAGGTCCGTGGTGGGTTCGGCCAGCGAGGCGCTGCGGGTGGAGGTGAAGAACGGTGCGAAGCGCACCTTCACCGCGACCCGGCCAGCGGGACGGCCGTCGGCGAGGACGTCCGCATGCACCCGTCTGGTCAGCTCGGTGACCGCGGCCCGCACGTCATCCCACGCCGTCAGGTCCTGCTGGTAGGTGGTCTCCCGGCTGTGCGAGCGGGCGATCCACGGTTCTCCGGACACCGACCGGCGCCCGAGCCCGCGGCCGAGACTGACCAGCCACGGACCGGTGTTCGGACCGAATCTTGCCGCCACCACTGCAGGGTCGGCCGCGGCCAGTTCTCGCACGGTGTTCAGCCCCAGCTCGGTCAGCTTGCGGGCCGTCTTGCTGCCGATGCCCCACAGCGCGGTGGTCGGCCGATCGGCCATCACCGCCTCCCAATTCTCCGCCGTCAACCGGAAAACCCCTGCGGGCTTTGCGAACTCGGTGGCCAGCTTGGCGCGCAGTGTGTTGTCGCCGATGCCGATCGAGCAGTGCAGGTCGGTGCCGGCCAGCACCGCCGCCTGGACTTCTCGGGCCAGGCGCTCCGGGTCGTCTGTGTCCGCGCCGAGGAAGGCCTCGTCCCAACCGAGCACCTCGACCACGACGTCGAAGGACCGCAGGACCTGCTGCACCCGGGCGGAGGCCCGTTCGTAGGCGGGATTGTCGGCCGGCAGGAATACCGCCTCCGGGCACTTGCGCGCTGCGAGCCGCATCGGCATTCCGGAGTGCACGCCGAACTCCCGTGCTGCGTAGGACGCGGTGGCGACCACCGCCCTTTGCGTCGGATCACCGGCGCCACCGACAACGACCGGCAGCCCATCGAGTTCGGGATGACGGAGCAGTTCCACGGCGGCGATGAACTGATCCATGTCGACGTGCAGGATCCACACGATCTCAGTGTGACGGTCAGGATCGCAGGCGGCGGGTTACGGGCACCGGACGTTCGCTGGCAATCGCTTGTCGGCGGCAATGGTGCGCGGGACCGTGAGACCAGTCTGATCATGGCCGCCGGTCCCTTGCTGGCTGGGCTATTGCTTTCTGGGCTGGTGGCGCAGCAGTGTCAGAACGGCGGGGCGTCGCTGTCGTCGTCGTCGCTGTCGCTGTCGTCGCCCTCGGTGTTGCCTTTTCCGCTGCCTGCGGCGCCGTTGTGGGGGCTGGGGTCGCCGGCCAGGAAAGGCAGGGACGGGCTGTCGGCGTTGGCGTTCCAGGCGTCGGGGTCGGGTTGGTATTCGATGGGTGCTTTGTTGAGGTGGTGGCGGAGTAGGAGGTCGGTGAGGAGTCCTTCGATCCATCCGGGGGTGGTGCGGGTGGGGTTGGGGGTGTCGGGCTTGTCCTGGGTCGCCGTCGCGGCAGCGATTGCCGTTGTCGTTGCCGCCGCTGTCGCCGTCTCCGTCGCCGCCGCAGTCGCTGCCGCCGTCGTCGCTGTTCGTTGCTGTTGCCGTTGGGGTGGCGAGGGTGGTGGTGGCGTTGCGGTTGTCGAGGTGTTCGGCGATGTGAGTGCCGGGGGTGGTGATCCACAGTTGTGGGGGGCGGGTGGGTTGTCGGGGCTTGTTGTAGGTGTGTCCGGTGGGGCTGGACCAGGTGGTGGTGTAGTCGGCGGGGTTCATCCGGACCTGCCATCCGGTGTGGTGTTTGAACAGGTGGTGCCGCCGGCACAGGGGTGCGGTGTTGGTGGTGCTGGTCGGTCCCGCCCCGATCGGGGTGCTGGTGATCGAAGGGTTCGGTGTGGTCGATGTCGCAGCGCCAGGAGGGTTGCCGGCAGGACGGGAATTGGCAGGTGGTCAGCAGGGTGGTGATCTGGTCGCGGAGTTCTTGGCGGGGCCGGTAGGTCAGTGTCCCGGCGGCGGTGCCGGTGCCGGTGGCCGGGTCCGCGGTCAGGGTGGTGATGGTCGCGGCGGAGGCGGCGATGCTGCGGGCGGTGCCGGCGGGGATGGCGCCGTATCCGGCGAGTAGTGCGGGTAGCTCGTCCAGCCCGGCCAGGGTGCTCAGGCTGATCACGACCGACAGGTGTGGTCGGCGGCCCTGCCGGGTCAGTGACCGCCGGTCCCGACCGGCCCCACCAGTGGCCGCACCGGTGGCCGCGGGCGCGGGCGCGGCCGGCCCGGGTGGTGCGGGCGGTGGGTCAGCGGGATCCGGCGGTGTCGGCGGCGTCACTGTGGGTGGTGCTGCCGCGGTCGGTGGGTCGTCGTCGGGGTCCGGCGCCGGGACGGGGTCGTCGCTGGCCGCCCAACCGGTGTCGCCAGGGGTGAACAGGTCCCCGCTGTCGTCGGGGTCGGCCGGGTTCCCGGTGTTGCCGGGGCCGGCCGGGTTCCCGTTGTCGCCGCTGTTGCCGGTACTGCGGATCGGTGCGCTGCCCGGACGGGTGCCGCCGGTCGCTGCCCTGCCGGGGCCGGCACAGGCGGTGTCAGCGTCGGCGGTGTCAGCGGTGCCGGTGGTCTCCGGTGCCGGTGCTGGGCGGGGGTGGTGGGGTGTGGTGGTCGGGGAGGGGTTTGCCGAGGTATCCGGTGAGGTCGAGGTGGCCGTGGGTGAGGAGTTGTTCGGCGATGTCGACCCAGGCGTCGACGCGGCGGGCGCTGATCCCTCGGGGGTCGGTGGGGTTACCGGCGGTGCCGGTGGCGAGCAGGTCGCTGAGTTGGAAGATCTTCACCGCACCGTCGGCGGGCAGGGTGGCCCGCAGGCAGGCCATCGCGTCGGGCAGGGCGGACAGGGCCAGCGCGCGGTGCGCGGCGGCGTGTTCGTGCCGCTGGTTCGCCCCGTCGGGGTCGACGGTGATCACCGCCAGGCCGGTGACCTCCCGCAGTTCGCTGGTGGACAGGTGACCGGCGCGGGGCAGCACCCGGTGTTGCACCGCCGCGGTGTGCTCACCGGTCAGCGGGGCGCAGTGCTCGGTGATCACCCGGGACTTGCCCCGGTCGATCACCCCGGCCTGCAACGCGGTCAACGTCGGGGCCAGCACCGTGGTCATCCGCTGCGCGTCCCGGACCCGGATCCCGGCGGTGATCGGCGAGATCCGCAACGCCGCGGCGACCTCCGAAGCGGCCAGCGACACCGCCGCCTCGTCCACGAACAACACCACCCGCACCGGTTCCTGATCGGCGGGGGTGCAACTCTTGCGGGCCAGCCGGGCGGCCAACCGCATCGGGTCACCGGCGGTGAACGGCACCGCCAACGCAGCCAGCAACCGGATCTGCACCGCCGCCAGCAGCGACAACGCCTTCTCCGCGGCCAGCACCGCGTCGACCAGGCCCGCCCCGGACAACGCGTCCGGGTCCACCCCGGCCAGCGCGGTCAACGACTCCACCGACGCCGCCCCCGCCGCCAGCGAAGCCCACTCGGTGTCCCCGGCCGGTGACCCGCCCCCGGCTCCGCCATCACCAACCCCTCTCGCCAACCACTCGAACGTATGTTCTAATACTAGGTGAGACGAGCGGATTTGTACAGAGCTATTGTCGCCGACTTGCGCGGCGCCGATCCACAGCCTGAGGCGACTCAGGTGTATACGCGGAGGAGGTTGTGGACCTTGATGAACGGCGGTCCGGCCGGCATGTGGGCGCACAAGCTCATTGGCGGCGTAGGAGGCGGCGTATGCCGAACTGATCAGATGACGAAGATGTGGCGCCGGATTGTTGTCCTGTGTCACGGCGCTGCAAGTTGGGCCGGCAGTCTTCCTGTGCACCCAACGATCCAAGGGCAGGGCTATGGGTTCCAGCCGTCATCGCCGGCCTACTGGAAGCGACCGCTGCCGATCTCGAGCGGACCTCGGCGTTGCCGGTGCGGGCGTTGCCGGTGCGGGCGTTGCCGGTGCGGGCGTTGCCGGTCCGCACGCACCCGTCCCGTTCGCCCGCTGCGGTGCCGGTCCGCACGCACCCGTCCCGTTCGCCCGGTGCGTTGCCGGTCGGCACGTACCCGTCCCGTTCGCACGGGTTGCCGCTACGAACCGGCGCCTGTTCCACACGGGGGCGTTGCCCTTCGCGACGCCGCCGATCGAGCGGGTGCCGCGTTACCCAACGCGAGAGAGGCAAAGGCTCAAGAGTCCGAACAGCGGGCCGCTGCCTCAGAGCGGAAACGACCGAGCGACCTCCAGGAACGCATCGTTTTCCTCTGGCGCGCCGATCGTCACCCGAACCCCACCGGAAGCGTCAGGGAATGCCCGCACGATCACCTTCCGGTCCTCGGCGTGCGCAGAGAACTGCGCCGCCCGTTCGCGCAGCGGCAACCAGACGAAGTTGGCCTGCGACGTCGGCACCTCAAAACCCGTATCGCGCAGCGCGGCCGTCACACGCTCGCGTTCGGCCACCACCTGCTGCCAGCGTGGCGCCAGCTCGTCTTTCGCGGCCAGCGCGGCCAACGCCGCCGCCTGCCCCACCGAGCTCAAGGCGAACGGAATGGCCACCTTTCGCAGCGCGGTGATCACATGTGGATCACCGACGGCATATCCGACCCGCAGACCAGCAAGCCCGTACGCCTTCGACAGAGTGCGCAGCGTCAGGACGTTCGGCCGGCTCAGTGCGAACTCCAGCCCGTCGGGCGAGTCCGGGGCGTTGTCGAATTCCCGGTATGCCTCGTCGACGACGACCAGCACATCTTCCGGGACGGCGTCGATGAACGCCGCGAGGTCAACGCGATCTACAGCGGTACCGGTTGGGTTGTTGGGTGTACAGACGAAGATCAACCGGGTGGCCGGGGTGATGGCTGCGGCGATCGCAGCCAGGTCCAGCTCGTGGCCGGTCGTGACCGGAACCCGGACCGCTGTGGCGCCAGTGATTTGCGTGACGATCGGATACGCCTCGAACGAGCGCCACCCGAACACGACCTCGTCACCCTCGCCTGCCGTGGCTTGTACCAGTTGCTGGCAGAGCGCCACCGATCCGTTGCCGGCGATGACGTGCGACTCGGGCGCCCCGACGTGACGGGCCAGAGCAGCGATCAACACCGCGGCACCGTTGTCCGGGTAACGGTTGATACCGGCCGACTCGTGAGCGACGGCGTCGGCAATCGCAGCGGCGACCGACGGCAGCGTGGGGAAGGACAGTTCGTTGGAGGCCAGCTTGATCGCACCGGGCACCGTCCGGCCGGGCGCGTACGCCGGCAGGGTGTCGAGCGCTGCTCTGATACGGACCGTCATGGTGCCTCCGGATAACGGGTGTGTGCGGTGCTGCGCGGCTTCAGACCACCGGCGACCGCCCAACGGTGTGATGTTCGGGGCGGGACCCCCGGCACTGCGAGCGTCCTCGACCCTAATCCGGAGGGCACAGTGTAGGAACATCACATGAGCCGGTCCGACGACGTGCCCGAGGTGCTCTGGACGCCGAAACCCGAGCGGGTAGCTCGCGCAGCCATCACCGATTTCACTTCTTTCGCCGCATCTCGCACCGGGCGTGACATACCGGATTACGCGGCGCTGTGGGAGTTCTCGACCGCGGACCTGTCCGGATTCTGGTCCGCGGTCGCCGAGTACTTCCATGTCCGCTGGCACGACCAGCCGACCGCCGTGCTGCCGGAAGCGAAGATGCCTGGGGCTGACTGGTTCCCCGGCGGGACGCTGAACTACGCCGAGCACGCCTTGTCGGCGGCAGGTGGTGGCGGCCCCGGCGGAAGCAGGCCCGGCGCAGGTGGGCCCGGCCCGAGCGGCAGCGACGGATCGAGCGGCGACCCAGCGGTCATCGCCGTCGAGGAGGACGGCACGGAACGGCTTGTGATGCCCGCCGAACTCCGGGCGATGGTGGGAGCCGCTCAGGCCGGTCTGCGCAAGCTGGGTGTTGGTGCCGGTGATCGCGTGGTGGCGCTGGTGCCCAACACGGTGCACGCGCTGGTCGCCTTCCTGGCCACCGCCTCGCTCGGCGCGGTGTGGTCGTCGTGTTCGCCGGACTTCGGCGCCCCATCCGTGATCGACAGGTTCACCCAGATCTCACCGACGGTGCTGATCGCGGTGGACGGATATCGCTACGGCGGCAAGGAGTTCCCTGTCGCCGAGACCGTTGGCAAGATTCGTGCGGCGCTGCCCTCGTTGGCCGGGGCGGTGCACATCCCGGCCCTCGGCACGGAGCCGCCGGACGGCATGCTGGCCTGGGACGAGTTGACCGCCGAAGCAGCGGAGCCGGAGTTCACGCCGGTGCCGTTCTCGGCGCCGCTATGGGTCTTGTACTCGTCCGGAACGACGGGGCTGCCGAAGCCGATCGTGCAGTCCGTCGGCGGCATCCTGATCGAACACCTCAAGTCGCTCCGCCTGCACTGGGATCTCGGACCAGGGGACAGGTTCCTCTGGTTCACCACGACCGGTTGGATGATGTGGAACTTCCTCATCGGCGGGCTGCTGGTGGGTGCCACGATCGTGATCTACGACGGCAGCCCCGGCTATCCGGACCTGAACACGTTGTGGAAGATCGCCGAGCGGCACAGGGTCAGCTTGTTCGGGATGTCGGCGCCGTACGTCACCGCATGTCAGAAGGCGGTTTTGACGCCGGCCGCCCAATTCGATCTGACCTCGATCGGCGCGATCGGGTCCACCGGGTCGCCACTGTCCACCGCTGGATTCCGGTGGTTGGCAGATGAGATCGGTGCGGACATTCAGATCGCTTCCTTCTCCGGAGGCACCGACCTCTGCACCGGGGTTGTGGGCGGAGCGCCCAACGTGCCGGTGTGGCTGGGCGAGATCTCCTGTCGGGCGCTGGGTGCCAAGGTGGAGTCCTTCTCGCCGAACGGGGAATCGCTGATCGACGAGGTCGGCGAACTGGTGATCACCGCGCCGATGCCTTCGATGCCGGTGTTCTTCTGGGGTGATGACGGAACCCGGCTGCATGACTCCTACTTCGCCGACTATCCGGGGGTGTGGCGGCACGGTGACTGGATCCGGATCACGTCCCGCGGATCGTGCGTCATCGAGGGGAGGTCCGATGCCACGCTGAACCGCGGCGGCGTCCGGATGGGCACCGCCGAGTTCTACCGGGTGGTGGAATCCGTGCCCGCGGTGGTCGATTCGCTGGTGGTGGACACCTCATCGGCTGCCGGAGAGGGTGACCTGCTGCTGTTCGTGGTCCTCGAAGGGCAGCCCGATCAGGACGAGATCTTCGCTGATCTGCGCAGGCTGATCCGCACCGAACTGTCCCCGCGCCACGTCCCTGGCGCGATCGTCGCCGTGCCGGCGGTCCCACATACGTTGAACGGCAAGAAGTCCGAGGTGCCGGTCAAACGGATCCTTGCCGGCGCCGACGTCGACACCGCGGTGTCTCGTGACGCTCTCGCCGACCCGGCCGGCTTCGACGCCTTCCTCGAGGTGGCGCGGAGTGCTCTCGGCTCGGGAGGTGGCGGGTGAGAATGCCGTTCGCCTTTCCCCGAGTCCTAGGTCCGTCTTCGGCCGGCTGCCGGAGGATGCGTGGCGCGGCTCTGAGCGCCGCCTGCGGTGCCGTTGTTGTGCTCAGCGCGTGCGGCACCGGGGCACTGGCGACATCCGACACGAGTCCTCCAGTGGCCAGCTCGTCGTCGTCTGCGGCACCGCGAGCCACCGGGCCGACGCTGGTTGTGACGGTGCCGGATCTTGTTGCGGCAGAGGCATCGTCGGTCCCCGCGACACCACCAGCAGTGTCAGGGTCAGAAGCCGGCTCACCGACGCCGACGGGCAATGACAGCGCGGAGGCAGCGGCTGCCGTCCCGGACACCCCTTCCGTCGAGCGATCAACCTCAGCTCAGGCTGAACAACCTGCACCCGAGCAGGCGGATCAACCGCCGTCGCCCAAAACCCAGGCCCAGCAACCGGAAGCACCCGCTGCGACGACGCAGGCACCGCCCGCACCGCCAGCGGAAGATCCGGCCGGAACTGGGCTGAACGTGTCGCTCGCCAACTGTGACGGGTGCACGGTCTTGGCCACCCACCGGGATGTGACCGGCGAGCTGTCTGCCGCGCTGGTGGGCACCGGATCCAGGGCCATCCTGCTGTCGGTGACCCCCGACGGGGCCGCCGCAGGTGTCATCGGCGTGCCCTACGGTGCCGCCTTTCCCGCACCTGACGGGGGCGTCTTGGCCTGTGCCGACGGTCGTTGCGTGGTGGAGGGTCGGCAGCCGGATGGCCGGGCGATGCTGTCCGCGTTCGAGCTCACCGACACCGGCGCGTGGCGTGACGTCTCCGGTGATGACGCCTTCCCCTCCGCGACGGAGCAGGGCGCTGTCGTGGACCTGGGCGGGTCGCTCGGGATTGCCGTCCAGGACCAGGGTGATGCCGGCGCCGTATGGCTGCTGTACACCTGGGACGGCGACAGATACGTCGTGGTGGGGTGCAGCGCCGACGGGCCGGCACCGACGTCTGCGGATGATGTTTCGCCCGATCAATGCCTCTCCTGATCGGTGGCCGGCCGACGCACAAGATCAGCCGATATGGCCATGACCTGCTGCTTTGCTCCGCCGCGCCGGTGCCAGGTAGGGTTACCCGCCGGTGGTCACCTGAGGGTGGCCCTGGGAAGCGTGCCAGAGCGGCCGAATGGGACACACTGCTAATGTGTTGTGCTCGCAAGGGCACCGAGGGTTCAAATCCCTCCGCTTCCGCGCTGGTCACGGGCCTCGGCCCAGTGCCGGTGGCACGGTGTAGCGGTCCGCTCAGGTGGGCCGGCAGTACTCGCGAAGATCGCTTGCGCGAGCAGAACTGAAGAGGCGCCCGTAGCTCAACGGATAGAGCATCTGACTACGGATCAGAAGGTTGGGGGTTCGAATCCCTCCGGGCGCACAGGTTTCACCTCTCTGACCTGCACTGATGGATCTCGTAGCCGCTTCGTTGTCCAGGCCGATCTGGCCAGTTGGTCACCGATTGGTCACACAGCCTCAACGGCTCCTGTTACGGCACTGGCGAACAGTGCGGGGTTCGTCGACTGATTGGTCAGCGGACGAAGAGATCCAGCGCGGGGAACACGCTCGCCGCGACATCGACGATGCCGTCCGCCCGCAGCAGTGACGACTGCGAGACGTCGTCACGGCTGAGGGTGGCGCCCGGCGACGGGTAGTCGATGCGGTTGCGGGTCACCCGGAGAGGGTCGTAGGACCGGAGCGCCTTCGCGTGAGCTCCTAGTTGCGCTAGCACCGTTGCGATGGGAGCGATGTGGCCGCCCTTCGTTGTCGGTCGCAATCCCTGGGTTGCCAAGACTGCGGTCACTCACAGGCGAGCGGCGGTGTGGAGCGCGTCGAACGCAATCTACAGATCCGTCTCCTGGAGGAGATTGGCCGTTGCCAGCTGCTTGCGTGCCTTGTCGATCAAGGTCTGCGCGAACTCTGCGGTGGATGCCACCTGCCGAGATCGCCGGCGTCGAGCATGGCCAGGATTGTGTCCTGCCGATTTCCCAGCTCATGCGGACCCGCGGGGGCGTAGTCCGGGGTCGCGACGGCAACAATGGGTCGGCTGACAACCGTGGCCAGGAACAGGTCTGCCGCGGGATCTGACCAGCGGTCGACGGACACGAAGGTCGGATTGACGTCGCGATGTAGCAGCCGGGCCGCGTCGCTGAGTCGGTCATGGACGTCGTCGCGGTCGGGTGAACCGACGATCAGGACGTCGATGTCATTCGGCAGCGGTCCCGGTTCGCCGTGGAACCTGGCCGCCCATGATCCGAAGAGGAACGCGTCCGAGATGCCGTCGACCTCTGCCAATTGTTGGCCGATCACGAATTGCGGTCCGTAGGCGATCATCACCAGGTCACGAAGTGGCCGGGTGGCTGGATTGTCATCGTTGGGTTCGATGAGGCGCGCCCGGCCAACTCGGCGCGAGGTGAGAACCTCTGTCCGGATGAGTCTTTCGACCTCGCGGTGCACTGTGGACTCAGGCGCCTGGACCGTTCGAGCCAGAGCGGCAATGGTGAGCGCTTCGGTATCGAGGAGCACGGCGGCGAGCAGTCTGCCCTGTAGATGGGAACGGAAGATCGGTGCGAGCGCCGGGGACTCCGTTCTCATATGGCTGAACTTGTCATCAGCGAGATGAGAATCTTGAAGTCGGCTCGCTGAGTCGCCCGCTGGATCGGATGGTCGTAGAGCTGTGGCCGAGGCGCTTCGAGACGATCTCGATCGGCACGCTGGCCGCGATGCCGAGCGATGCGCGCTCCGTGGCGGAGATCGTGCAGCCGGATCATCCGGAGCGGGACCTGACCTTTCGGAGTGGGTAACAATGTTTATGAAATTGATGCCTGCCAGCTGTCCACATTTGCCCCTCACTTTGAACCTGTTATCGGTAGACACTCTCTACTGATCAGGAGCCGGCGTGAAAGCAGCTACCTGGTCCCAACCTTCGATGACGACCCCAGAGGACATCGCTCAGACCTTTGAGGCGTTGGCCGCAGAGTTCAGATCCATCGCACTCGAGGTGGACGAAATCACCGCTGGCAGGGACCTGATCAGCCATGAAAATGCTGACAGGCTCATCGCGCTGGGCCGGAGGTTGAAGCCAGCGGCGCAGTCGCGTCAGCGCCTCGCGACCCTGCCGCCGGCTGTACTGCAGGCCGGAATCGACCTGTGGTTGGCGCGGCGGGCAACTCGGAGTCGACTCTCAGTTGACTGCTGGGAAGTCAATGTGATCCTTCGACCGAGGTCGAGCCCGGGCAATGCGGATGGTCGGGCATCGGTGTCATATGCGTCGATCACCGAGTCAGACGCCTGGATCCGCGGCGGCCCGATGGGTCTCGGGGGTCTCGAGATCCGACTACGCCAGCTCAATGTCGGGTTCGGCCCACCTGATGAGCGGAGGGATGATCCGTTGCGCTAGGTTTGCGCTGTTACCGGTGGTGGGGCTCACCGGACCCGAACCTCGGCCACGGCCGACAACAGTCCCTACCCGTTGAGTTCGGCGACCCCGGGTAGGACTGCATGCGGATCCATTTACATCATTCGTCGGTTGGCCGCTGCGGCGAGCCGAGTACGGCGTGTCAGGTATCGCGTCGCCGGTCGGCGCCGTGCTGGGTGCGTACTTCCTGATGGCGATCGATCAGGGCGCAACATTCCGCCGCAGCGCCATGATCGGCGTCCGGGGCGCGTTGATGATCGGCCTGTGCGTCGGCTACCTCCTGCCGGGCAGCCGCTGGGGGGCACCAGTCTTCGGAGCAGCGTTGGCGGGCGCCCTGCGGACCTACCGCCTGGTCAGCCGTGCTGCCATCACAGCTTTCCGTCGCGGGCGTGACCGCACCGCGATAGGTCACCCGCTCACTCTCGGTGGCATGGGCTCAGGCGCCGGTCTTGTCGGCGCGGCCGTCGGTGCGTTGATCACGTGACCGACCGACGTGCGGGACTTCGGCTCTGTCGAGCCCGCCATAAGCCGAGAAATCTACAAACCGACCGATAACCCGTTGGACCAGTTCACTCTTGGAGGAGTTCGCATGACGACCAGCACGTCTTCGCTCGAGGTTTCCGCTGTCCACGCGGTCGAGATTCTCGACTCCCGGGGCAATCCCACCCTCGCGGTGACCGTCAACCTGGCGGATGGCACGACGGCCCGGGCCGGTGTGCCGTCCGGTGCGTCCACCGGCTCCCGGGAGGCGGTGGAACTGCGGGACGGCGACAAGGCCAGGTACGGCGGGAAGGGTGTTCTGACCGCCGTCGGCCATGTCAACGGTGAGCTGGCAGATGCGTTGGTGGGCAGGTCGTTCACCGATCCGGCCGCCGTCGATCAGGCTATGCGCGACGCCGACGGCACACCGAACAAGGCCCGGTTGGGGGCGAACGGGATCATCGGGATCTCCATCGCCACTCACCGCGCCTCCGCGGCCAGCCGCGGCGTGCCGCTGTGGCAGGCGCTGACCCCTGCCGGGGTGTCCCCGCGTCAACCGGTGCCGCACTTCAACGTGGTCAACGGGGGAGCGCACGCCCCGAACAGCCTTGACTTCCAGGAATTCATGATCGCCCCGCTCGGCGCCCCGTCGATCGCCGAAGCGATCCGCGCCGGCGCCCAGGTGTACTCGAAACTCAAGGGTTTGCTGCACGACGCCGGTTACGCCACCGGCCTGGGTGACGAGGGCGGTTTCGCACCGGACATCAGCACCCCAGAGGACGTGCTGCGGACCCTGGTGCGAGGCCATCACCGACGCCGGGTACACCGCCGACCGGAACGGGGTGGCCATCGCGATGGACCCGGCGGCCAGTGAGTTCTTCCGTGACGGTGCCTACCGGGTGGCCGGTGAGGCACTGTCCAGCACGGACATGATCGACCGCTACGAGGCGATCGTCACCGAGTTCCCGGTGTGGAGCATCGAGGACGGCCTGGCCGAAGGTGACCGGGACGGCTGGATCGCCATCACCGAGCGACTGGGCGACCGGGTGCAGCTGGTCGGTGACGACAACTTCTGCACCAACCCGGAGATCATCGCCGATGCGATCAGCGCCAACATCGCGAACTCCGCGCTGATCAAGGTCAACCAGATCGGCACCGTGGCCGAGACTCTGGAAGCGATGGCCCTGTGCCGGGACGCCGGGTACAGCGCCATGGTGTCGCACCGGTCGGGGGAAACCGAGGACACCTTCATCGCGGACCTGGCCGTCGGCACCGGGTGCGGCCAGATCAAGACCGGTGCACCGGCCCGTGGTGAGCGGGTCGCGAAGTACAGCCGGCTGCTGGAGATCGCCGACGCCTACCCCGACCTCCCCTACGGCATTGGTAGCTGACGATCGGCCGCCACAAACCCCATGCTTCGCGGTCACCACTGGCGGCGGCGAAACCGGTCACTCCAGCGCCTGATCCGCCGCCGGATCAGGCGCCGTGGTTGACCACAGGGGTGGTCGGCGTCGGGGCGGCGTCGCTGCTCAGTGACAGCAGCCACGAAATGGTCACCAGCCTGCTGCCCTCGTTCCTGACCAGCACGCTGGGGGCCGGGCCGGCGGCACTCGGCGCCATCGACGGGGTCGCCGACGCCCTGACCGGGGTCTGCAAGTTGGCGGGCGGACCGTTGGCCAATGATCCGCGGCGGCGCGGCCGGTTGGCCGCCGGGGGTTACCTGGGCACCGCGATCGCGACCGCGGCGATCGGGTTGACGGTCGCGGTGTGGCAGGTCGCAGTGCTCCGCGCCGTCGGGTGGATGTCCCGTGGATTGCGCTCACCTGCCAGGGACATGCTGCTGACGGACCTTTCCCGACGCGACACCTACGGTCGCGCGTTCGGGTTCGAACGCGCCGGGGACAACGCCGGCGCCATCATCGGCCCGCTGCTCGCCGCCGCCCTGGTCACGGTCATCGGTATCCGCGAGGCGATGCTGCTGTCGATCATCCCCGGCGTGCTGGCCGCCGTGGCGATCACCATCGCCGCCCGTCAGGTCCGGCGCAGCCTGGCGGAATCCACCGGCCGGCGGACGCTGACATTCAACCTCAGCGAACTTCGCAAGGCCGGGCTGGCCAGGGTGCTGACCCCGGTGGCGTTGTTCGAGCTGGGCAACGTCGCGACCACACTGCTGATCCTGCGGGCGTCGGACCTGTTGCAGACCGACGGTCGTGACGTCACTGCAGCGACCAGCCTGGCCATCGTGCTCTACGCGGCGCACAACGGTGCCGCCACGCTGGCCGCGATCGGCGGTGGGCATTTGGCCGACCGGTTCACCGCCCGGCATGTGTTCACCGCCGGGGCGGTGGTGTACGTGGCCGGGTACACGATCTTCGCGGTCGGCCCTACCGGGTGGCCGATGCTGCTGGTGGGGTTCCTGCTCGCCGGGGTCGGGATCGGCTTCGCCGAGACAGCGGAGTCCACCGTCGTCGCCAAAGGACTACCGGACCGCCTGCGCAGCAACGGCTTCGGTGTGCTCGGTCTGACCCAGGCCTTCGGTGATCTCGGTGCCACGCTGGTCGCCGGTGTGTTGTGGTCGCTGCTGTCACCGGCGGTGGCGTTCGGCTATGCCGCGATCTGGATGCTGGCCTCGGTGGTGGCGTCGGGCTTGCTCAGGCAGGGGTCAGCGGCCGCTCGTGGACAGCCGTGACCCGCCGCTGACCGACCACGCCCGAGCGATGGTCGATCAGTCGTAGCGCAGTGCGGTGACGTCGTCGATGGTGATCAGCCCGTGATCGATGATGGCGTCGAGCTCGGGGAGGAAGGCGGTGATCTTCCCGGGTTCGTCCACGATGACGATGGTGACAGGGGCGCGGTCGGTGACGGTGGTGATCGTTGCTGTGTGGATGACGGACGAGGCGCCGAAGCCTTGGATGCCGTGGAACACGCTGGCACCGGCCAGACCGGAGCAGTGCGCACGGTGGACGATCTCGGCTGCCAATGGTGCGTGCCGCCAGTGTTCGGAGCCGTGTAGGTGGATGGTCAACCTGAGCGCTGAGAAGGTTGTGTGCACCACACTCCTCCTGTCCTCTTGCGCCGCCGGATGAGGCTGGGGGCGTTCGGGTGCGTCGAGAAGGCACCCGGCCGCGGCGGCGTGCTCTGCCACCATGCACCCGGCCGCCGTCCGGGGCCATCGGTGGGCTGGGCAGAATCCTCGGTGGTTCCGACGCACGGATAAAGCAGAGAAACGGCTAGGGCAGGGAAAGGGGCGCGTCGTGTCGGCTGCTGAGCAGCGCTCCGCTCCGACGGCGCCGCGGCCGCGGGCGGCGCGGTTGCTGCCTCGGTGGGATCGGCGTGAGCTGGCCGCTATCTTCGCCGGGGGCGCCATCGGCACCCTGCTGCGTGCTGGCCTGTCGGAGGGTTTCCCGCACCAGCCGACGAGCTGGCCGTGGCCCACCTTTGTGGTGAACGTGGTTGCGGCTTTCCTGCTGGGGTATTTCGTGACCCGGCTGCAGGAGCGACTGCCGTTGTCCAGCTACCGCCGTCCGCTGTTGGGGACCGGGTTGTGCGGTGGGTTGTCGACGTTCTCCACGATGCAGGTGGAACTGCTGAAGATGATCGACGCCGGCGCGTTCGCGTTGGCGTTCGGTTACGCCGCCGCCAGCGTCGCCGCCGGGTACGCGGCCATCCACCTGGCGACCACGATGGTGCGCCGCGTGTGGGTGCCTCGGTGAACGGTTTCGTGTGGGCCGGGGTGGTACTGATCGGCGGGTGCGGATCGGTGTTGCGGTTCGCCGTGGACGGTTTCGTCGGCGCCCGCGTCGGCCGGGGTTTCCCGTTCGGCACCCTGGTGGTGAACGTGACCGGGGCGATGATCCTGGGGTTCCTGACCGGGCTTGCGCTGGGGGATGAGCAGGCGCTGCTCGCCGGCACCGCGGCAGTCGGCTCCTACACCACCTTCTCCACGTGGATGTTCGAGACGCAGCGGCTCACCGAGGAACGCCAACATCGCTCCGCCGCGCTGAATGTCGCGGTCAGCTTGACCCTCGGTGTCGGCGCGGCCGCGCTCGGCCGGTGGATAGGAACCCTGGCATGAACGAGGACTGCCTCAAGCTGACCGTGTACTTCGGTGAACGCACCCGGGTCGGGCACCGGTTCGTCGCCGACGCCCTGCTCGACCTGTACGGGCAGCACGAGGTGGCCACCAGCGTCCTGCTCCGCGGGGTGGAAGGCTTCGGGTTCAAACACCACCTGCGCACCGACAGTTCCCTGACCCTGTCCGAGGACCTGCCCGCCGTCGCGGTCGCTGTGGACACCCGAAGCCGCATCGAAGCGTTGCTGCCCGAGGCGACCCGGCTGACCGAACACGGCCTGGTCACCGTGGAGCGGGCCCGGTTGCAGACCGGGGACATCGAACCCGTGACGGTGCCCGAAGAACTCGGCGAGGCCACCAAGCTGACCGTCTACGTGGGGCGGCAGGAACGGATCTACCGGGTGCCGGCCTTCGTGGCGGTCTGCGACCTGCTGCACCGCCGCGGTATCGCCGGCGCCACCGCACTGCTCGGTGTCGACGGCACCGCCCACGGGCACCGGCAGCGCGCCCGGTTCCTGGGCCGCAACCCGGACGTCCCGATGATGATCATCGCGGTGGGTTCCGGGGACCGGATCGCGCACGTCCTGCCCGAATTGGGCGCCCTGCTCCGCCGGCCGCTGCTCACCCTGGAGCGGGTCCGCGTCTGCAAGCGCGACGGGGAACTGCTCGACACCCCGCATGCGTTGCCCGGCACCGACGAGAACGGCATGGCGCTGTGGCAGAAGCTGATGATCTACAACTCCGAAGCCGCCACGTATCGGGGAAAACCACTGCACCGCACGATCACTCGGGAGCTCCGCCAAACGGGGGCGGCCGGGTCGACCACCCTGCGCGGCATGTGGGGGTTCCACGGCGACCACCAGCCGCACGGCGACCGGGCTCTGCAGCTGGGCCGCCACGTCCCCACCGTCACCATCGTCATCGACACCCCGGACCGGATCGCGGAATCGTTCACCGCCATCGATGCGCTGACCAATCACAGCGGACTCATCACCAGCGAAATGGTCCCCGCGCTGCGCACCAGTACCGGCACCAAACACCGCGGTGGCACCCGCCTGGCCCACTACAGGTACTGAACCGGGCGGCCGCGGGCGCAGCTGTGCTCTGCTGGCCGGCGGGCGGTGGTATCGAGCCGTCGATCCTGCGTGCTGGGCAGACCCGGGGCAGACCCACCATGGGAGGCTGTTTCCTGCAACGAACCGGGGCCGGACTGGCTGCCCGCGGTGCTCGGATGGGAGGCACCGGGCAAGGTCGGGCGGCCGGTCAGCGGCGGGGGACTGACGCGGCGAACCGCCGCAGCCTGGTCACCGCGAGCGAGGGTGGCCCGCCGGCCCGGCGTTGCTGCAGCGCGGCGTGGATCAGCCGTTGGAGTTCCAGTTCACCGCTGCACCGCCAGCACTCCCGCACATGGGCCCGGACCCGGGCTTCGATGGCCGGGTTGAGTTCCCCGTCGAGGTAAGGCCCGAGACGGGACCTCAGCAGCAGATGACGCATGGGATGCACGCCAGTGGAAACCCGTCGCGGACCACGCTGATTCCGCGGCCACCACAACGACGACCGATGGAATCACCGGCGGGGGTTGGGGGGTTGCCATGGGCGTGAGTGCCACACCGAGCGGCAAGCAGTACAGCGCCTTCGACGAGCACGTCGTGCCGCACATCGATGTGCTGTACCGGGTTGCGCTGGCGGTGACAGGGCAACCTGCGGACGCCGAGGACCTGGTGCAGGACACCCTGGTGCGGGCGTTCCGGGCGATCGAGGGGTTCGACGGCGCCCATCCCCGGGCGTGGCTGCTGACGATCCTGCGGAACACCCACATCAACCGGGGGCGACGGCGCCGCCCAGTCCTGTTCTCCGACGGGGAACAGGCGCAGCGGTCGCTGGAACTGGTCGGGCCGGCGGCGCCGGCGGCCGAGGAGGTGGTGGTCGGTGAACTGTTCGAGGGTGTCGTCGCGGATGCGTTGGCGGGGTTGCCCGACAAGCACCGGGCAGTGGTGACCTTGGTCGACATCGAGGGTCTCAGCTACCAGCAGGCTGCGGATGCCCTGGGGGTTCCCAGGGGCACGGTGATGAGTCGGCTGCACCGGGCGAGGGCCCGGATCAGGGGCCGGTTGGTCGCGGCCGGGTTCCTGCCCCAAGGGAGGGCGATGTGAGGATGCTGATGGGCCGGTTGACCCGGTCGGAATGCTCTCGGGTAGCCAGGGTGTTGCAAAGCTACCTGGATGGGGAGGTCGACCCGCCGACCGCGGCGATGGTCACCGCGCACCTGGAGTTCTGCCGCCTTTGCGGCCTCGAGGCCAGCACGTACCGGGCGATCAAGACGGCGATCGCCGCCGCCGAACCCGACGACGTCGACGAGGCCGCGATCGGGCGTTTGCGGGCGTTCGCCACGGACCTGGAAGATCTTTCTGACTCCGGCGACCGGTGAGCCGGTTCACCAACTCTCGAAGGCGTTTTGCCCGCGCGACAGATTTGCCTGTGTCGATTGAGGGCCTGGACCGGACCGGGCGGGACTGGTGAAGACTCCCGAGAAGTGGCCGCCCGGGCGTCGTTTCGGCGGAAGGAAAGTGATCGGGGATGACTGTTCGACCGTCGGTGGTGGTATTCGACGTCAACGAAACCTTGTCGGACATGGCGCCGTTGGCCCGCCGGTTCGCGGACGTGGGAGCGCCGCCGGAGATGCTGCGGGTGTGGTTCGCCGGGGTGCTGCGGGACGGGTTCGCGTTGACCGCGGTCGGTGCCAGCGAGCCGTTCGCGGTGCTGGCCGCCGAGGGGCTGCGAACGGCGCTCCGCGGGGTGCATCTGGACCGAGACCTGGACGCCGCCGTTGACCACGTGCTGGCCGGGTTCGCCGGGTTGGGTGTCCACCCGGACGTGCCGACCGGACTCCGCGAACTCCGCGCCGCGGGATACCGGCTGGTCACCTTGTCCAACGGCGCGACCGAGGTCGCCGAACGGCTTCTGTCCGGTGCCGGAGTGCGGGTCGAGTTCGAGCGGCTGCTGTCGGTGGAGGATGCCGGCGTGTGGAAGCCTGCCCGCTCGGCCTACACCTATGCGTCGCAGATATGCGGGGTCGACCCCTCGGACATGATGCTCGTCGCGGTGCACCCGTGGGATATCGACGGTGCCCGTCGTGCGGGGCTGCAGGCCGCGTGGGTCAACCGGACGGATATCCCGTACCCGGGCTACTTCACGACGCCGACGCTGACCGTGACGGACCTGGGCGACCTGGTCCGCCGGATCGGGACCTGAGTCGCCGCAGGAGATCGGGTCATCCGCGCATTCCGTTCGCGGTCGCCGGACTGTGGTGGCTTCGGATCCTGCCGGCACCGGGCCGTCCCATTGGGCGTCATCACGTTGCTGCTGTCACGCACGCATCATTCGGAGGCCACCACGACTCCAATCGTCCGCGGCACCGCGAGCACGACGGTCGAGCCCAGCGCTACGGAATTGTGCAGCGCTGTGTGCAGGGTCAAGAGAGCGCCGCCGGCCAGACGGATGTCAACGGCCACATGAGTGCCGGCGAAACGAGCCGCGACTGCGACTCCGGTCACGGTGTCCTCTCGCCCAGAGGCGCCTGCCAGGTTGATCGTTTCGGGGCGGATGAGGAGTACCGCAGGACCGTCGGGGAGCGAGGTGGGCCTTCGCCACCCGGTGGTGTCGGCGGTGAATTCCCCCGCGCGGACGATGCCGGGCAGTTCGTTGGTGACGCCGAAGAATCGGGCGGCGGCCAAGGACGGCGGTGCGGTGTAGAAGATTTCGGGTGGCCCCTGACCTGCCAACCGGCCATCCAGCATCAAGGCGATGGTGTCGGCGACCTCGACCGCCTCTGCCTGGTCGTGCGTCACGAACACCGTCGTCACCCCGGTCTCGTCGTGCAAATGCCGAACGAGGCAACGCATTTCGGCGCGTAGGGCGGCGTCGAGCTGGGAGAACGGTTCGTCCAGCAGCAGCACCTTCGGCTGCAGGACCAGGGCCCGGGCCAACGCGACGCGCTGCTCCTGCCCGCCGGACAGTTCCCCGACCCTCCGCTGCGCAAATGCTGACAGTTGCACCCGGTCCAGGATGGCAGCGACCTTGCCGCGGATCACCGAGCGGTCCAGCCGGCGCATCCGCAACCCGAAGGCGACGTTCTGCTCGACATTGAGGTGCGGGAACAACAAGGGTTTCTGGAACATCAGCCCGACCGGTCGGTGTTCAGCGGGAATGCCCAGCTGGGATCTCTCTCCAAACCGGATATCTCCGGCGTCGGGCTGCAGCAGGCCGCTGATCATGGCGAGCGTGGTGCTTTTCCCGCAGCCGGACGGGCCGAGCAGGGCGATGAAGGACCCGGCCGGGATGTCAGCGGTCAGGTCGCGGACGGCGGTGGTGCGACCGAAGCACTTCTGCACCCCGGTCAGGGCGACCGATGTGCCGCTCACAGCCGGCCGAACCCGACTGTGCCGCCGGTGCGGCCGGTCAACAGCCGGGACGCGGCAAGCACGAGCAGCAGTGGAGGCACGATCACCAGCAGCGCGAGTGCGGCCGCCGAGGTGGTGTCGGACGAGCCGATCGCGGCGAACAGCAGCAATGGCAGCGTTTTCACCTGCCCACCGCCGATCAACAATGTCAGCACGTACTCGCTCCAGGAAATCAGAAATGTCAGCAACGCCGCGACGGCGATCGCCGGACGGAGTAGCGGAACGGTGACGAACACCAGGACCCGCAGTGGGCCGGCGCCAAGTGCCCGGGCCTGGCGTTCGTAGTCGATGTCCAGGTTGGCGAATGCCGCGCCGAGAATGATCGCCGCGTAGGGGACGGTGGGCATCAGCTGTACCAGGATCACCCCGATGACGGTATCGGAGAGGTGGAAGCGGACGAAGAACACTTGAATCCCCAGGGTGACCGCGAGGCCGGGCACGATGACCGGGGCGAGCAACAGGAACTGCACGGCACGGCGTCCGCGGAACCGGTACAGCCCGATTGCCCTGCCCGCCGGGAAACCGATGAGACAGGCCAGCGCGGCGACTGAAGCGGCGATCCCGACCGAAGTGCCCAGTCCCTGCAGGATTTCAGACCGTGGGTCGATGAGCTGCTCGAGACCGCGGGCGCTCAGCTGTTGGGGGAGTAGTGCCGGATAGCGCCACTGCCCGGCAATCGACCAGATCAGCAGCGGCACGAACGGCAACAGTGCGGCGATCAGGAACAACCCGGTCAGCATGCGACGCCCCGCCAGAGCAGGACGGCGCTGCATATCACTGGCACCGGTTGCCGGCTGTCCGGCGGCGTGGTCCGGGGTCAGTTCTTTCGGGATGACGGTCATAGCGGCCTTCGTGCCAGGCGTCCGGCGATGAACAGGTAAGCCGCGACCATCAGGCCGCTGAGCACGGTGATCAGCACGGCGACGGCCATCGCCTCCGGTCTGGCAGTGAGGTCGGTGGCGTTGTAGTACTGCAACGCCACGACCGGCAGGGTGGCGGGGTAGGGCCGGCCGAGCAGGTAGGGCACCTCGTAGGACCCGGCGGTGAACGCGAAGACCAGCACCGCGCCGCCGGTCACCGCGGGCGCGATGACCGGCAAGTGTGACGTGCACCAGACGCTGCCACGGCTGTGCCCCCAGGCTCCGGGCGGCGTTCTCCAAGTCATCGACGCCGCGTCCGAGCGCGGCGAGCGCGATGACCGTCAGAAAAGCGGTTTCCTTCCAGACGTAGGCCGCGATGATGCCCCAGCCGAACTCGTCGCCGGTCAGCGCCGGGAACTCGGCAGGGGTATCGGTGAGCCCGGCTGCGTGGCCGAGCCGGGAGAACAAGCCGCCTTGCGAGAGCAGCAGCAGCATGCACAAAGCGCCGACCAGGTGCGGCACCGCCAGGTTGCCCTGCAGGATCCCGCTCACCCATGTGCGGGACCGTCCGAGCCGGCGGATCAGTAGCGCGGCGGACACCCCGAGCACGGCCGACAGCACCGTCGGGATGATCGCGATCCGGGCGGTCAGCAGCAGGGATGCCCGGACCGCGGGATCGGTGAACAATGCTCCGTACGCATCCAGGGACAGCCGCCAGCGGGCGAGAAACGGCTGGTAGCCGAGGCTTTGGGCAACAGCTTGGGTGACGCCGGTCAGGAAGAAGACCGCGACAACGATCATGGCCGGAGCCAGTAGCAGGGCGATCCGGAGGCCCCGTGGCACGTTCCACGCTCGTCTTGTCGCCGGCGGTCGGGCCCGCTTCGACGCCCGGTGCAGCAGGGTCACTGTCGTTGCAGGACCGCGGTGGTCCAGTCCTTCTCGATGCGGGTCAGGTACTCCGCAGCCAGTTCCGGTTGGACGTTTTCGGTCAGGGTCTGCAGCGGCAGCACCGAGGGATGGACCGGGACGGCGGCGAATTGCGCCTGCACGTCGGGGCTGGTCTTGGTCAGGTCGATGCCGGGGTAGATGCCCTCGGTCTTCAGCAGTTGCAGCTGAGTCTGTGGATCCTGCAGGACATTTGCCAGCACCATCGCGCCGGCCTGATGAGCGGCGTTCGCCGGGATCGCGACGAAGCTGCGGTTGCCGATGTTGCCGCCCGCCGGCACCGCCTGCCGGGTGGTCGCCGGGAACAGCCCCTTGTCGACCTGGTCACCCACCGCACCAGGACCGTAGGTGAAGAACGCGCTGATCTCACCGTCGCTGTAGAGCTTCTCGACCGCGCTCTGAGACTGCGGGTAGGTGCCGCCGCCCCGCCACAGCGAGCCGGCGATGTCGATCAACCGCTGCCAGAATTGTGCAGTGGCGGCGGTGTACTTGGCCTCGTCGAACGGTCCGGCAAGAGTCCCTGGGCCGCCGATCGTGTCGTACAACATCGTTCGCACAGCCATCGAGCCGGTGAAGTCCGGCGGGGCCGAGTAGGTGAACCGGCCCGGATTGGCCCTGGCCCAGTCGAACAACGCCGAGATCGATGCGACATCGGCCGTGTCGAGTACGGCACTGTCATAAACCAGAGCGGAGTCCGCTTGCTGCCATACCGCCTCGCAGCCGTTCACCGGGATCCCGAAATCGTTGGCGACGGCTGGGTCGGCGAAGTCGACGAAGCGCGAGTTGGGCAGGGTTCTGTCCCACCCGCAGGACCACAGGTCGGCCTGGACGCCGGTGGCGAAGTTCTCGCCGTTGAGCCAGATCGCGTCCACCGCCCCGTCGGTGGACCGACCGGCCTGCACCTCACCGAGGACTTTGTTGACCGCGTCGACCGTGTCGGTGATCTTCACCTGGTTCAGCGTGACGCCGGCCTTGGCGAGTTGGTCGGCGACGTAGCCGGTGACGAACGTATTGAGCGTGTCGTCGCCCCCGTACATGTACCAGTTCACGGTCTGCCCGTTCGCCTGGGCCAGCACCGAGTCCCAGTCCGCCGCCGCGGCGGGGTTCGTGGCCGTGGCGAGGTTCGCGGAGGGGGCCGGAGCGGAGGATGTGGTGGTGGCGCCGCAGGCGGTGACGGTCAGAGCGATGGCCGCGGCCAGCACGGCGAATCGCGTCCGATGCAGGCGAATGCCTGGTCTGGGGGAGAGCATCAGGGGTCCTGTCTCGCTGTGGACTGCTGGTCGAGTGTCTGTTGATCGGGCACCGGGCGGTCGAACACGTGAAGGGCGTTGACTTTCCGGTCGGCGCTGGGTCGGCGGAGGATCCGCACACCGTGGCCGATGCGTTGCGCTGCGGTGATCGCGACCGCGGCGGTGAAGATCCAGGCGATGAGCGCGGCTTGGGCGGGAAAGAGGCAGAACAGTACGTACACGACGACAGTTTCGGCCCCCTCGGCCAGTCCGCCGACGAACCGCAACGACCGTCCGTCGCCCGGTTCATCGGGCCGAAAGCGGCTGCGGCGCTCCAGCAACGACGACAACGCCAGGAACGCCGTCCCGGACACGTAGTACGCGGTCAGCAGTGCCAACGCCGCTACCCTGGCGTCGGGCACGGCGATCGCGACGGCGAGGACGAAGCCGGCGTAGATGCTGAAGTCGGCGACGATGTCCAGGAAGCCGCCGAGGTCCGTCGGGCCGAGGCGCCGGGCAACCGGCCCGTCCAATCCGTCGAACAGCCGGTTCACCAGCCACAGCACCAGCGCGGGAATCCACTGCCCCAGTCCCGCCGCGACGCAGGCACCCACACCGGCGACCCATCCGGCACCGGTGATTGCCATCGGCCGCACCCCGGCCGCGACCAGCCGGGCGCCCACCGCGTCCAGTGCAGGGGTGAGCAGCCGGCGGACCTGACGGTCAAACATCAACACCGGCCCGGGGTGTGCGCGTACTGCTCGGTGCATGCCGAATCCGGTTGCTCGTCACCGGCGCCAGCGGGAGGAGCTTGCGCAACGCCATGTTCTCCTGCGGATCGAGCACGCCGTGCTGCACGCACGCGGGTACCAGCTCGCCGGTCTCCGGGTGCGCCATCGCGTAGGAGCAGGCTTGCAGTCGTTCCTGCGTCTCCTTGAGCCGAGGGTCGCTGAGCTCCTCCCCCCGCTGCATCGCCTGCCAGGCCGGAGCGACCGCGTCCGCATCCATGAACGAGTGCATGACGAACGTGACCGGCCGGACGCGGTGCGTCAGAAGCCTGCGCACTCCGACGGTCCTTACCGTGCGGGCCACCCAGCCGGCGAAGATCAGCGGCACCGTCGGGTGCCTGGCGACCACCCGCGCCAGTTTGCCGACCAGCAGCGGGATCGGGGTACCGGAGAAGCTGACACCGCCCAGGTACCGGTAGAACATGTCCCGCACATGCAGGTCGACCGGGCTCTGGTCGTCCAGCACGGGGAACCAGCGATCACCGACATAGAAGCCGTAGGCGGTCCGGTTGCACCGTTCGTCACCGACCTGGAAGACCCTGAACGGCAGCCTGGTCCCGGCGCCGAGCTCGATCTGTTTCCACACCGCGTCGGCGCTCACATCCCGGTAGCCGTCGTGCCAGCGCCGGTCGTCACCGACAAAGGCAGCGGGCTGGAACGAGAACATTCCGAACCCGTATCCGTTGCATTCCCGCACCACGTCGGCGATCTGGTCGACGTTGCGCGGCGTCACGGTCATGTTGTGCGCCAGGAAGTACCGCACCCCGTGCCGTTTTTTCAGGCGGGCGAACATGTCGGTGAACCGTTTGCGGTACGGATTCAGGGACGCCTCGTCCGGCGGGCGTTCGATGCCCCGTCGACCGAACATCAGCATGTCGAAATGCCCCGCGAAGGACAGCCGAGGCAGACGGGGCGTTCCGTCCGGGCCGAGGGCCAGCGCAAGCAGGTAATCCTCGTCGAAGTCGCCGTGCGTCATGCTCATCGGTTCGCGGCCGTAGGCCCGCATGATCCGCAGCGTCGCAGCGTGGTCCTCGGGTGGAAGCAGGGTCACCTCGCCGCCGATGAGCTGCGCGTGCGCCCGCGGCCCGCGGATCTCCTGCAGGAGCGCCATTTGTTCGTCGACCTCGGAACGGGTGTGCGCACCGCTGACCGCGACCCGATTGGCGTCCCGGGAGTGGTAGCACGGAGTGCAGGCCAGGTTGCATTTTGGGAAAACGCCGTGCGTGCCCTCACAACCCACGGCGTGCCTGCCGAGGGTCTGTGCGGGCGTCCGGGCGCCGACCGGCAGTTCCCTCCACCGCCGTTCGAGCGCTGTCCCGGTCTCGGGGTGCACCGGTTTGGTCGCCATCTCCCAGCGGCGCAGCCAGCCTGGGACCCTCACGTGTTGTCCACCACGTGCACCGGACCCCAGAAGGCGACACGGTTCTTGACCCTGCGGGCCAGCGGTGAAGGGTGCCGGTAGGTCCAGGCCGCGTCACGGCCGGTGACCCCGTCCACTTCAACGGAGTAATAGTTCGCCACGCCCTTCCACGGGCACAACGATCTTCTTCGACTTTCGCGCAGCACTTCCGATTGGACGGAATCCAACGGGAAGTAGTGGTTTCCCTCGACCAACACGGTGTCGTCGCTGGTCGCGATGACGTATCCGTTGAACACCGCTTGCACCATTGCCCCTGGCTTCCTGTCGTTCGCACGGCCCCTCGGCCGGGTCGAGCTCTCTCTGCCCCGGAAACACGGTGACATGCCCGTGCACTTCCTCTCCGCAGGAAACTCTGCCGTTTTCGAGCCCTCCCCCGTTACGCCGTGCCGTGAGCTGCACGCGGCACCCGGAGTCAAACAGGCTCCCGGGTGGTTCGAAGCGGGCCCGCCGGTGGACGGCCCGTGGTTTTTTGGCGTCTGCCAATCGGATTCGGCCGTTGGTGGGAACCCCATGGCTGGTTGACCGGGTTTCATCCAGCGCCCACAGTCATCCCCAGCACGCCAGTTCGGTGATCTGCCGTTCGGATCGGAGTCCACCGTGTCGGTCCCGGCCCGCTACACCGTTTCCGCCCGGTTCTACGACGTGCTGTCGCTGGAGTGGCCGGTGTACCGGCCGGGCCGCATCACTGCGATCGGCGCGTTGGGTTTGAGCCCGGGAATGCGGGTCCTCGACCTTGGCTGCGGCACCGGCCTGAATGTCCCGCTGATTCAGGACGTGGTTGGCGCCACCGGCGCGGTCATTGGTGTGGACTCCAGTCAGCAGATGCTTGCCCAGGCAAGGCGCCGGGCGCGTAGACACGGCTGGCGCAATGTGGAGCTGCTGGAAGCGGACATGACCGCGGTCGGCAGGCTGGGAGAGGTGGACGCGATGATCGCCACCTACTCACTGTCAGTGATACCCGGCTGGCACCGGGCGTGGCACAAGGCCTTCGCGGCCACCTGTTCCGGCGGGCGGATGGCTGTGGTCGACATGCAGTTGCCCGAGGGGGCTGCCAGAGTCGCCGGTCCGCTCGCCCGGCTTGCCTGCGCGGCCGGGGGGTCGGACATCTACGCCCACCCGTGGACCGCGCTGGAGCGGGACTGCAACGACGTGAGTGAGGTCAGCCTGCGCGGCGGCCACGTCCAGGTGCGGGTCGGCACCAAACCCTGACGCGTCACCGGTGGGTTCCAGCGGGGGCGGAAGTGCGGTGGCTGTCATGAGCCGGAGCGGCCACGGCGAAGAAATCGCAGGACGGAGATGACCCGTCGGACCAGCGGTGATGCCAGCCGATCCCGGCCGTGGCTGATGGCGGCGTTCCACGGCCCGTCCCCATAGGTGGGGTAGGGGTGAATCGTGCCGGCGAGATCGGTGGTGCTCAGCTGTTTGCGGACGGCCAGAGTGAGTTCGGCCAGGGTTTCCCCGGCCCGCGGGCCGACGACGGTGGCGCCCTCGATCCGGGATCGTTTGCCCAGAGTCAGCCGGGTGAACCCATCCGTCCGGCCGTCGGCCACGGCTCGGTCGACTCGATTGTTGTGGCGGGTGACGGTCTGAGGAACCGGGTCACCATTCTCGGCCCAGGTTGGTCGGCCGACTGCGGCGACCTCGGGGTCGGTGAAGGTGACCCGGGGGACGGCGGACAGGTCCACCCTGCGGCGCAGACCCAGGACCGCGTTCGTAGCGGCGAGGCTTCCGAACACCCCGGCGGTGTGGGTGAACGGGGGCAGCGCGGTGACGTCACCGGCGGCCCATATTCGCGGGTTGCTCGTCCGCAGGTGATCGTCCACCCGGATGAAGCCCCGTTCGTCCAGGTCTACCCCGGCCGCGTCCGGTTCCAGTCCGGCGGTCTTCGGCCGGCGCCCGACCGCGACCAGCAGGTGATCGAACCCGACCGTGCTGCTCCCTGAGGGTCCTTCCAGAAGGACCTCACCGTCCTGGCCGGCTCCGCCATGGACGCCGACCACCGTGTGCCCGGCAAGCACCTGAATCCCATCCTGGTCGAGGGCATCCCGGACCAGCCGGGCCGCGTCGGGGTCCTCCCGGGCCAGGATCCGCGGCAACGCCTCGACCAGGGTCACCCGGGATCCCAGCCGTGCGAAGGCCTGCCCGAGTTCGCAGCCGATGCTGCCGCCGCCCAGGACGACCAACCGTTCGGGCAGCCCGTGCAGGTTCCACACCGACTCGCTGGTCAACGGCTTCGCCTCGCGTAGACCCGCGACCGCCGGGACCGCCGGCCCGGCGCCGGTGGCGATGAGAGCGTGGCGGAACCGCAACGTCCGACCATCCACGTCCACAGTCTCCGGTCCTGTGAACCGCGCGGACCCGCTCACCACATGGACCCCGCCGGACTCCAGCGATTCCGTAGAGTCCTCGGGTGCGATCGCGGCGATCGCGCCCTTCACGTGTGCCATGACGGCGGCGAAGTCGACGACGGGAGCCGACCCGCCGAGCCCGACACCGAACCCGACGGCCCGGCGGGCGCCGGTGACATGGTGGGCGGCGGCAATCAACGCTTTGCTGGGTACGCACCCGGTCCACAGGCAGTCACCGCCCAGCGCGGCGCGTTCCACCAGCGCGACCTTCGCGCCGAGGTCGGCGGCCGTGCGGGACGCCACGATCCCGGCCGTCCCCCCGCCGATCACGATCAGGTCCCACGGCGTACCGGCTGTGCTCATGGTGTCTCCCGCCTGTTGGCAACGGACACGGTCCGTTGCCGGGGCCGCGTCTGACAAACCCGGTCGGCCCGGTCGAGACTTCCACCTCGACCGGAATTCGGGACGATCCCGCCCGGGCCGGGTCGGTGAAGCAATGGTCCCTGACCTGGCGGCCCCCAAGAGCCGGTGCCATCCTCGTGAACCATGAGCAGCGCAGCGCCCCCGGCGCTCTCGGTGATGTTGATCGTGTCCGACGCCGACGCAGCAGTGAGGTGGTACATCACTGCACTTGGCGCCGCCCAATTGTGGGACCTGGGCGGCGTTGCTGGGCTCGACCTCGGCGGCGCCCCGTTCTTCATCCATGAAGCCGTGCCGGGCAAGAGCCAAGAGCGGAGCCCGACAGCGGCAGGCTCGACGTCCGCTCGAATCGAGGTGTTCATCGACGCACCCGATGAACTCGTCGGACGCGCTGCGCAAGCCGGCGCGACCGACGTGAAGCCGGTGAGTGAGCATGAAGCGCCGTGGGGCGTTCACCGTCAAGGGGGCTTCACCGACCCCTTTGGCCACCGTTGGTCAGTGGGCGACCGAAGTCCGCTGCAACGGTTCCCGGCCGCCGATGAGAGCAGAGGGTGAACCGACCACCATGTGCACGCCGACGGCACCGGCTTGCCCGTGATGAGGTCAGGACTCCATGGCCGCCAGACGGAGCTTGAGCACTCGCTCGAATTCCGCAACGTCGCCCGCAGCCTCGTCGATGTCAGCGGGTGTCAGCACCAGCAGTAGTTCGTCATCGTGACGCGCCAGAACCACAGGAGCGCCATTCGACTCCACCGCCGACGCGATGTCGTCTTTCAGCTCGTTGCGGTGCAGCAGCGTGAACGTCATGGGCAGTTGCGCAACCAGCGCGTCCCAGGCGGGTTTACGCCGCACAGTTGAGTGGGTGACGTCGCACAAGCCGCAGTGGCGGGTGCCGCGAAGCTTGCCCCAGACGTACGCGGCCTCGCCGAGCAGCCCGCCGTCGGCGTCGTAGACCCCCACCAGCTGCTGGATCTGCACGTCGCGACCCTAGCGCCCGGCGCCCTTCCGCCCGCGTACGAGCGGCACTGACAGACCACCACGTCGAGGTTGCGGTGTGACGTGCGTGTGACCGTCGCCCTACTCATCTACTCTCACGTGAGAGTAGAGTCTTGCCCGCACACCGAAACGCTGTCGACTCGTCCCGGCGCGGTGTCCCCTCAGTCTCATGGCGCAGCGGCGCGCCATTCGGAGACAAAAATCCTGGCAGAACGACGCGGGCCGCGCGCGCCCGCCCTTGAGCGGAGCGACATGACTTCTACCCCTGCAGATTCCGACAATTCGGCTAGCCCTGCCGACTCCGGCTTTGTGCCGAGAAAAGGTCCAGCCGGCCGCGACTGCCGCGAATGCCGATGACGGTCCTGCGAACGGAAGTGCTGGCGGGCCTGGTGGTGGCGTTGGCACTGATTCCGGAGGCGATCTCGTTCTCCATCATCGCCGGTGTCGACCCCAGGGTCGGGCTCTTCGCCTCGTTCACGATGGCGGTGTCGATCTCGATTCTCGGCGGTCGGCCGGCGATGATCTCGGCCGCGACCGCCGCGACGGCATTGGTCATCGCCCCGGTGATGGCCCAGTACGGACTGGACTACCTGGTCGCGACCGTCATCCTGGCCGGGATCATTCAGGTGGTCCTGGGCCTGGTCGGTGCCGCCCGGCTGATGCGTTTCGTGCCCCGGATGGTGATGGTCGGCTTCGTGAACGCTCTCGCGATCCTCATCGCGCTGGCTCAATTGCCTCAACTCATGCACGTGCCATGGGTGGTCTATCCGCTGGTCGCGGCAGGTCTGGCGATCATCTACCTGCTGCCCCGGATCACCAGGGTGATCCCATCGCCGTTGGTCGCCATCATCGTGCTGACGATCGTCACGGTGGCAGCGCAGGTCGCGGTACCCACGGTCGGCGATCAAGGGTCGCTCCCTGACACTCTGCCCACCTGGTTCCTGCCCGACGTTCCGTTCACCCTGGACACCCTGGCCATCATCGGGCCGTTTGCCTTCGCGATGGCGCTGGTCGGCCTGCTCGAGTCCCTGATGACCGCCAAGCTGGTCGACGATCTCACCGACACACATTCCAGCAAGACCCGGGAATCCTGGGGGCAGGGAGCGTCGAACATCATCACCGGATTCTTCGGCGGTATGGGCGGTTGCGCGATGATCGGTCAGACCATGATCAACGTGAAGTCCGGTGCGCGGACGAGGCTTTCCACCTTCCTGGCGGGGGTGTTCCTGTTGATCCTGGTGGTCGGGCTCGGTGACATCGTCGGCAGGATCCCGATGGCCGCTCTCGTCGCAGTGATGATCATGGTGGCGATCGCGACGTTCGATTGGCACTCGATCGCCCCCGCGACGCTGAAGCGAATGCCGGCCGGTGAATTGCTGGTGATGGCCGCCACGATGACGGTCACGGTTGCCACGCACAATCTCGCTTACGGCGTTGTCACCGGCGTGATCGTGGCTTTCATCCTGTTCGCCAAACGGGTCGCGCACCTGGTCGAGGTCACCCGGCAAACGTCATCGGACGGCACCATCAGTCGGTACACGGTGACCGGTGAACTGTTCTTTGCCTCGTCCAACGACCTGTACTTCCAATTCGACTACAACGATCCGGCCGAATTGATCGTCATCGACCTCTCCGCCGCACATCTGTGGGACGCCTCCACCATCGGCGCTCTGGATGCGATCGAGACCAAGTTCCAGCGCCACGGCAAACACGTCGCCATCGTGGGGCTCAACAGCGACAGCGCCGCTCGGCACACCAACCTGTCCGGCCAACTCGGAGCGGGTCACTGACCGACGTCAGACTGGATCTCCATGACGGATCATCTCGGGTCTTGCTCCAGCGCCTGCAGAGTGTCGATGAACTCCTCGGCCGCGGCGAGTTGCTGGGCCAGCTTGTCGCGGCGCTCGCCGGCGGTCTGCTTGAACTCACGTACCCGGGCCTGCAGGTCGTCGGCTTCGCCGGCCTGCAGCGCAGACTTATCGGCAAGTCGATCGGTGATCACCAGCAGGTCCCGCATCTCCTCCAGGCTGAAGCCCAGCGGCTTCATCCTGCGGATCGACATCAACCGGTCCACGTCGGCCTCGGTGTACAGCCGGAACCCGCCCTGGGTCCGAGCCGACGGCACGACCAGTCCGGCTTGGTGATAGTGCCGCAAGGTGTTCAAGGACAGTCCGGTGCGTTCGGCGACCTCGCCGATCTGCATCTGGTGCTGCCTCGGACTCCGGGACACGTCACCCCTCCCATGTCGGACGCCGGATGTGGCTGCCGCAGATCGCGCCGACCCCGGCCTGCGCTGATGAAGCGGCCGCTGTGACGACCCTATTCTCCGGCGAGAGAGAGTAAGCCGGTCGGGAGGCGCGCCAATCCGACCACCCATTCCGACCGCCCATTCCGCTGCGGCCGCCCGCACCGCCCGCCCGGCATCCCCGCCCCCGGTCCTCGACGACACAAGGAGCCACGGTGACCACGACCGCCCCGAGCCCGACGGTCGATGTCGACAGCAATTCCCG
>CAWCUA010000019.1:0-28858 GCA_963798625.1 uncultured Actinomycetota bacterium | reverse complement strand
GGCCTCGGGGGGAATGACGTCGTCACGATCAACGAGGTGAATGGTGCCCTGCCCAGGGTGAACCTCTTCGGTGGTGAGGGCAACGACACCCTGACCGGTGGATCCGCGGCCGATCAACTCTTCGGGCAGGGTGGCAACGACACCCTGCTGGGTAAGGGCGGGATCGACCTGCTGTTCGGCGGCGACGGCAACGACACCGAGACCGGTGGCGACGGCGACGACCAGGCTTTCGGTCAAAGCGGAGACGACCGGATGATCTGGAGCCCGGGTGACGACACGGACCTGAACGAGGGCGGTGCCGGCACCGATACCGTGGAAGTCAACGGGGGCAACGGTTCCGAGCAGTTCACCACCACGGCCAACGGCTCACGAGTCCGTTTCGACCGGGTCACGCCGGCGCCGTTCTCGCTCGACATCGGCACCTCCGAGAAGCTCGTTGTCAACGCCAACGGCGGGGATGACACCTTCACCGCGGGCAACGGTCTGGCCACCCTCATTCAGATCACCGTCGACGGCGGGACCGGCAACGACACCATCACCGGCTCCGACGGTGCCGACAACCTGTTGGGCGGTGCCGGGAACGACACCGTGAACGGCGGGCGGGGCAACGACGTCGCCCTGCTCGGCGCCGGTGAAGACTCCTTCGCGTGGAACCCGGGCGACGGGAGCGACACCGTCGAAGGCCAGGACGGCACCGACCGCATGGTGTTCAACGGCGCCAACATCGCGGAGCGGTTCGATGTGTCGTCGAACGGCGGACGGGTGCGATTCACCCGCGACGTCGCCGCCATCACGATGGACCTCAATGACGTCGAGGCCATCGATCTCAAGGCTCTCGGCGGCGCGGACACGCTGACGGTCGGCGACCTCAGCGGCACCGACATCAGCCGCGTCAACACGGATCTGGCCGCATCGGTGGGCGGTGGTGACGCCGCCGCGGACAACGTCATCGTGCGTGCGACCGACGGCTCCGACATCGTCGTGGTGAACGGCGCAGCCGGCACCAGCGAAGTCACCGGATTGGCGGCGACCGTCTCCGTGGCGGGTGCCGAGGCGGCCAACGACCGCGTGACGGTCAGGGCACTGGCCGGTGACGATGTGGTCGATGCCTCCGGTGTCGCAACGGGTTCAGCGCTGCTGACCCTCGACGGCGGCGCCGGTGACGATGTTCTGCTCGGCGGCCAGGGCGACGACACCATCCTCGGCGGACTGGGCGACGACGTCCTGCTCGGCGGCCCGGGGAACGACGTCCTGGACGGTCAGGACGGTGACGACGTCGAGATCCAGGGCTTCGCCGCCGCCGCGTCGAAGCTCTCGGTCAGCCAGGACCGTCAGTGGCTGGGTGATCACGCCAAGACCGTTGATGGAAAGACGGTGCTCGACCTGGGCACCCGGACCGTGACCCTCCCGCAGGCACAGCTCTCGCAACTGTGACCTCGCAGCTCTGATGGCACAGATCTGATCCGCCAGCACACCGTCCCCGTCCCGGCACCTGCCGGGGCGGGGATGTGGCCGTTCCAGTTCCGTAAGGTCTGAACTGCTGACGCCGCCGTCGTACGGGGCTAAGAACAGATGGTGATGGCTGAACACGGTGTGGCCCGGTGCTGACCCTGCTGCTGATCGGACTGTCTCGCCGGCGCGGTGACGGCCGTTTCGCCGTGCGTGCTGCCCGTGCTGCCGGTGGTGTTCTTCGGGGCGGGCGGGGTTGCCCAGGTGCAGAACGATGTGGGTCCCGCTCGGCCGATGGCAGCCGGCATCCGCGCTGCGCCCGTGCTCATCGTCGCCGGCCTGGTCGGAAGTTTCGCTGTCCTGACCCTGGCGGGGTCGACGCTGGTGACGGCCCTGCACCTGCCGGACGAAGTGTTGCGATGGGCGGGCTTGCTGGTGCTGTTCACGGCGGGACTCGGGTTGTTGGTGCCCGGTGTGCAGCGCCAACTGCAGCGCCCGTTCAGCCGCTTCCCGCGATACACACCGTCGGGGACGGCCCGACCCTTCGTCCTCGGTCTGGCACTGGGCGCGCTCTATGTGCCGTGCGCGGGCCCCGTCATCGCGGCCATCGCCATTGCCGGTGCCACCGGAAACGTGGACGGCGGGGTTGTCGTCCTGACCGCAGGATTCTCGATCGGTACGGCCATCCCGCTGCTGCTCATCGCTTACTGGGGTGAGCGAATCGGCATCCGCTCCGCGCGCGTGCGGTCCGGTGCACGTCGATTCCGGATCGCCGGTGGTGTGGTGATGATGGCTCTTGCGGTCGCTCTCACGCTCGGTGCCGGCCCGGTTCTGTCCGGCTGGGTGCCGTCGTACACGACCGCCGCCCAGGAAGCGATCGAGGGCAACGCGGCGGCGCGGGATGCATTGCAGCAGATCAGCGCTCCCGGCGCGAACCCTGCGCCGAATCCGTTGCCCCTTCCTGCTGCAGCGGCCACCCCGGATGCGGTGGCCGCTGCCGCGCCACCAACGGGGCCGGTTGTGACCTGCCGATCCGCTGCCGAGACGTTGGAGAACTGTGGCGCCGCTCCGGCTTTCACCGGACTCGATACCTGGGTCAATACGCCCGGCGGTGCCGCGGTCAGCCTGACAGAGCTGCGGGGAAAGGTCGTGCTGGTGGATTTCTGGACTTTCGCCTGCGTCAACTGCCAGCACGTCCTGCCCTGGGTCACGGCATGGTCGGACCGTTACCGGGACGCTGGCTTGGAGGTGATCGGGATCCACACCCCCGAATTCACCTTCGAGCGGGATGCCGACAACGTCCGCGATGCCGTCGTGCAGGAAGGTATTCACTATCCCGTCGGACTGGACAACGCGGCAGCGACCTGGCGGAATTACGGCAACAGCTATTGGCCGGCGGCCTATCTCGTCGATGCCGGCGGAACACTGCGCTACGTCAAGTTCGGTGAGGGCGATTACCGGCACACCGAATCCTTGATCCGGCAGCTGCTGCTGGCTGCAAATCCTGGACTGACTCTTCCGGATCCGGTCGCGGACCCGGGTTCCTGAACGAACCCTGCTGGTCGGGCAGCGGCGTGCCATCGTTGAGTGATGCAATCCCTGTACGAGGCGTCCGGTGGCGCCGAGGGCATGCTGCGCCTCGCTCAGGCCTGGCACGAGCGGGTGATGGCCGACGAGGTCGTCAGCCACGCCTTCAGCCACGGCTTCGATCCCCAGCACACCGAGCGGCTCGCCGCCTATTGGGGCGAGTCGTTGGGTGGCCCAGCTGCTTTCACCCAGGTCTACGGTGACGAGTCGTCGGTGGTCCGGATCCACAGCGGCAACGGCGAGCACGACGACATGAACCGCAGGGCCATCGCCTGTTTCGACCAGGCCCTCGCCGACGTCTCGATGTCCGACGAGCGAGCGCGGAACGCACTGCACGACTACTTCGCCTGGGCGACGACCACCACGATGAGCCGCTACCACCGTTCCGCCGATGACGTCCCGGACGGTCTCCGGATGCCGCTCTGGTCGTGGGACGGCCTGGTTCCGGGTACCGGCCCGGACGCCTGACCCGCACTCCCCCGACGCAGCACCTGCCCAGCCCCGTCCTGCGTGTGGCTTGACCGGCTCCGACTCCGCCGGCCCCGGAACCCTCGCCGACACGTGCCGGAAACCTCCTTGCTGCACAATTCACCCGACCCGGTGCCCTGGGCCGACCCGCTGCTGTGGTGACGGACCATGCGCCGACGTGCTGATCGGCCCTTTTCCAGGGCCCCGACGAGGAGGCGCACCGGTGCATCTGACCCCCGCCGACACCGAGAAGCTGCTGCTGGCCGTCGCCGGCATGGTGGCCAGGGACAGGCTGGCCCGCGGCGTCAAACTGAACTACCCGGAGACCGTCGCGCTGCTCACCACCTGGGTGATCGAGCGCGCCAGGGACGGCCGCACGGTCGCCGACCTGATGACCAGCGGCCGTGAGGTGCTGACCCGCGATCAGGTGATGGACGGGGTCGCGGAAATGCTGCCCGACGTGCAGGTCGAGGCGACGTTCCCCGACGGCCGCAAGCTCGTCACCATCCATCAGCCGATCGCGTAAGGAGCGTCATCATGGCTTCCACGTCCTCCACCGGGCCGGGTGCGATCCGCACCGCCCCGGGCTTCATCGAGTTGAACGCCGACCGCGGCGACGCCGAGCGGATCGAGTTGCTGATCGTGAACACCGGCGACCGGCCCATCCAGATCGGCTCCCATCTCCACCTGCCGGACGCGAACACCGGCGTTGGAGTTCGATCGCGTTGCGGCGCATGGGTTCCGGCTCGACATCCCGTCCGGCACCTCCCGGCGGTTCGAGCCCGGCGCGTCCCGTTCCGTGGCCGCCGTTGCGTTCAAGGGGAACCGCCGCATCCCGGGAATCCAGATCAAGCCCGCCGCCGAGCAGGAGCTGTAAATGGTGCAGATACCGCGTTCCGAGTACGCCGCGCTCTACGGGCCCACCGTCGGCGACCAAGTCCGGCTCGGCGATACGGACCTGTGGATCGAGGTCGAGCAGGACCTGACCGCGGGCGGTGAGGAGGCCGTCTTCGGCGGCGGCAAGTCGATCCGCGAGTCGATGGCCCAGGGCAGCACCACCCGCGCCGACGGAGCACCGGACACCGTGATCACCAACGCGATCATCCTGGACCACTGGGGCATCGTCCGGGCTGACGTGGGGATTCGTGACGGCCGGATCGTCGCCATCGGCCGCTCCGGTAATCCGGACGTGGCCGACGGAGTGCACCCGCTGTTGCAGATCGGGCCGTCCACCGACGTCATCTCCGGCGAGGGCAAGATCCTCACCGCCGGCGGCATCGACACCCACGTGCACCTGATCTCGCCGTCGCAGATCGTCGAGGCCCTCGCCACCGGGCTCACCACGCTCGGCGGCGGCGGCACCGGCCCGTCCGAGGGCACCAAGGCGACGACGGTGACGCCCGGCGCGTGGCACCTGGAGAAGATCCACCGCTCGATCGACCCGTACCCGATCAACCTGCTGCTGCTCGGCAAGGGCAACACCGTCTCCATGGAGGGGCTTCGCGAGCAGGCCCTCGCCGGCGCCGGCGGCTACAAGGTGCACGAGGACTGGGGCTCCACCCCGGCCGCAATCGACGCCGCACTCCGCGGGGCCGACGAGTGGGGACTGCAGGTCGCGCTGCACTCGGACTCGCTCAACGAGGCCGGTTACGTCGCCTCCACCATTGCGGCGATCGCCGGTCGGTCGATCAGCGCCTTCCATGTCGAGGGCGCCGGGGGCGGGCACTCGCCGGACATCCTGACGCTGGCCGGCCTGCCGAACGTCATTCCCGGGTCGACCAACCCGACGCTCCCGCACACCGTCAACACGGTCGCCGAGCATCTCGACATGCTGATGGTCTGCCACCACCTCAACCCCGCCGTCCCCGAGGACCTGGCCTTCGCCGAGTCCCGGATCCGGGCCACCACCATTGCGGCGGAAGACATCCTGCACGACATGGGGGCCATCTCGCTGACCTCCTCCGACGCGCAGGCGATGGGCCGGATCGGCGAGGTGATCTGCCGGACCTGGCAGGTCGCACACGTGATGAAGGCCCGCCGCGGCGATATCGGCGGCGGGATGCCAGCAGACAACTTCCGCGCCAAGCGGTATATCGCGAAATACACCATCAACGCGGCGATCTCGCACGGCATCGACGACGAGATCGGCTCCGTCGAGCCCGGCAAGCTCGCCGACCTGGTGCTGTGGGAGCCGAAGTTCTTCGGGATCCGGCCGGCCGTCGTGCTCAAGGGTGGTGGGCTGGTGTGGGGTGCGCTGGGGGATCCGAACGCATCCATCCCGACGCCGCAGCCGGTGCTGATGCGGCCCGCGCTGACCGACACCATCGGCGCGGAGCTGTCGCTGTCGTTCGTGTCCCCGTTCGCTCTCGAGGACGGGCTGGCTTCCCGGCTCGGGCTCAAGCGCGGTCTGGCGGCCGTCAAGCCCACCCGCGACGTCGGCAAGGCGCAGATGATCAACAACGACGCGCTCCCGGACATCGACATCAAGCCCGAGACCTTCGAGATCAGGATCGACGGCGAGGTGGTCGTCCCCGCCCCCGCCGAGTGGCTGCCCCTGGCCCAGCTGTATGCGCTGTTCTGAGCCGCGGCCCACAGGCAGCCTGGTCGAAATGCCACCTGCGGACCTTCGCGGCCGACGTGAGCATCCGCAGCTGGCATGTCGACAGCTGTTGGGGACAACTTCCCGACCGTCCCGGGCTCTGGAGCGAACATGCGGCATGCAACACGGTCCCCGCCAACCCCTGCCGATCGGGTTGGGCCCCAATCCCTTCACCGTGGCGGAAGCTCGGGCCGTCGGACTTGGGCAGGGGCGGCTGCGCGGCCGCGACCTGCAGCGGCCGTTTCGGGGAGTTCGCGTCCCCCGAGGTTCTGACGAGCTAGTCGAGGGCTGCCTTCCTCTACCCATCAGGGCAGCGTCGCTCCTCATTGCCCTTCCGGACGGCGCCTTCCTGAGCCATCTCACCGCCGCTGAGCTCTGGCCGCTCCCGTTGCCCCGGTGGAGGGAGGGCGAGGCGATTCACGTGAGCTTGCGCAGCCCGGCTCGTGCCCCCCGTCGACCGGGGGTGGTTGGGCATCACGTTCACGACCCGCGAACAACGGCGGTCGTTCGAGCGGGGCTGCCCATGGTCGATCCCGCCACTCTGTTCTGCCAGCTGGCCCCGATTCTTCGCCTTGATGACTTGGTCGCCGTGGGTGACGCCCTCGTGCTTGAGCCGGTGTACCAGGACTGGAACGATGACCGCCCCTGGGTGCCGCTGGAGCACCTCTCGGAACGGGTCGATCTGTTCCGTGGCCGCGGCAAGGTTTCGGCACGGACAGCCGCACGGCTGATACGACCCGGAGCGGAGTCGCGACCCGAGACGTTGCTCAGGCTGGCGATCGTGCGCGCCGGCCTGCCAGAGCCCGAGGTCAACGTGAACATCCACGATGCCGAGGGCCGGTTCCTCGGACGCGCGGATCTGGTGTACCGCCGGTGGCGGGTGATCGTCGAGTACGACGGTGATCAGCATCGGACGGACACAAGGCAGTTCGACCGGGATGTGCTTCGTCTCGAAGGTTTCGCAACAGCGGGGTGGACGGTGGTGCGCGTCTCGGGTCGGTCGTTCTTCGGTGAAAGGCAAGCGTGTCTGTCGCGGATTCGGCGCGCACTGAGCGGAGCAGGTTGGCATGGTTGATCGATATGCCACTTGTGGACCCATTGCGTGCGGCGGAGCATCCGCGAGTGGCATATCGGCCGAGGTATGCGGCCGCTGATGTGCTGCGTCTCGAAGGATTCGCAGCCGCGGGGTGGACGGTGATGCGGCGTGCATGATCCATGTGGCAGTCGCGGACCTTCTCGGCGCGGCGGAGCATCCGAAAGTGGCATCTCGGCGGAGGTGATGATGATGCTGCTCGCGGACGCCCGGCTGCCGACCGGAGCGCACACCCAGTCGGCGGGGCTGGAACCCGCGCTGCGGGGCGGAATGTCACCCGGGGATGTGCCGCGGTACATCCGGGCGCGCCTGCGCACCGTGACCGCGGTCGAGGCCGGGGCTGCTGTGATCGCCCGGGAGCGCACGGTCGTCGCAGGCCCCAGCCCGGCAGGACCAGCAACCGCCCCGCACGCGCGCACTCTCGCCCCCGACCCGGCCCCGGTTGCCGCCCTCGCGCGGGCGCTCGCCGAGGTGGACGCGGCGTGGCGGGCGCGCACCATCAGCCCGGAGCTCCGCGAAACCTCGGTGTTGCTGGCCCGCGGCTACGCCCGGCTGGTACAGAAGCTCTGGCCGAGTGCTCCTGCGACTCAGGCGTTGTCCCTGATGAACAGGCCCGGGCGGGCCGTCGTTCTGGGGGTGACGGCGGCGCTGGCGGGGTTGTCCGCGGCGCAGCTCGTCCGGCTGATCGGGTATGACGACGCGCAGACGGTCGCCGCGGCGACGCTCAAGCTGGAACCGCTGGACCCGGCCACCACAACGCGCTGGGTGATGACGGCGGCCCCGGAGATCGAGCGGATGGTCAGCGATCTCGCCACCATCGACAGTCTCGACCAGATCCCTGCCCACAGCGCTCCGCTGATCGAGCGGTGGGCGCAAGTCCATGCCACCACGAGCCAAAGGTTGTTCCGTGCCTGATACCCCGACACCCGGCCCTCACGACACCAGCGCCGGACGTAGCACCCTCCGCCTCGGGATCGCCGGGCCGGTCGGCACGGGCAAGTCCTCGCTCATCGCGCTGATCTGCCGGGAGCTCGCCGGCCGGCTGAGCCTCGGCGTCATCACCAACGACATCTACACCGACGAGGACGCCCGCTTCCTGCGTTCGGCCGGAGTGCTTGCACCAGAACGGATCCGGGCGGTCGAGACCGGGGCGTGCCCGCACACTGCGATCCGTGACGACGTCACCGCGAACCTGCTGGCCGTCGAGGACCTCGAGGCCGACTTCGCCCCGCTGGATGTCGTTCTGGTGGAATCCGGCGGGGACAACCTGACCGCGACATTCTCGCCGGCACTCGTGGACGCGCAGATCTTCGTGCTGGACGTGGCCGGCGGCGGGGACGTCGCCCGCAAGGGCGGACCCGGCATCGGACGGGCAGATCTGTTGGTGGTCAACAAGACCGACCTCGCCCCGTACGTCGGGGTGGACGTCGAGCAGATGGTCGCCGACGGCCGCGCGGCCAGGGACGGCCGGCCCGTCATCGGGCTGTCCCGGCTGGACCGCGAGTCCATCGACCAGCTCACCGGCTGGGTCCGCGGGGTGCTCGAATCCTTCCGCGCGGGTTCGCACGTCACCGTCGACCCGGGGCCGATGGCGCCGCACAGCCACGCCGAGGAAGGCGGCGCGGCCACGGTGCACACCCACGACGGCCCCGTCGGTCACAGTCACTCGCACGCCACCCACACACATCCCGACCCCGCACATCCCGACCCTGCACATCCAGAACCGGAGCACCGGCCGGGCATCGGCCTGGCGTGACCCGGATCGCCGTTCACGCCGCCGCGGGTCGTGCCCGGCTGAGTTTGGCCGATGGCCCGATCGGTGTGCGACTGCTGCGGTCGGATGCCGATGGCGCGCGGGTCGGACTCGTCGCCACCACCGCGCTGCTGCTCGGTGGTGACCACATCGAGATCGACATCGAGGTGGGGCCGGGCGCATGGCTCGAGGTGGTGGAAACCGCCGGCACCGTGGCCTACGACGCGGATGGGGTGGCCTCCTCGTGGACGGTGTCGATCACCGTTGCCGATGACGGCGTGCTGAGCTGGGCCGGGGAACCGTTCGTCGTCGCGACGGGAGCGAACGTCCACCGCCGAACAACGGTCGATCTCGGCCGGCGGGCCGTGGCCTGCATCCGCGACACGGTCGTTCTCGGGCGCACCGGCGAGGTCGGCGGCGCCCTGGTGTCGACGATGTCGGCCCGCCGGGAGGGTGCGTTGCTGCTGGCCGACACGCTGGACCTGTCGGATCGGCACACCCGTGAGCTACCCGGCATCCTCAGCGCCGCAACGGTTGTCGACACGGTCAGCCTGCTGGGAATGCGGGCACCGGCGGACCCCCGGCTACCCGCCGGTATCGGTTTCGAGCTGGACGGACCCGGCACCATCGCACGCTGCCTCACCACCGGCTACGCGGATTCCACCCTGACACCGGTCATGGCGGCCTGGGCGCGGGCTGCCGCTGCGGCAAGGGCCGGCGACCCGTCGAAGGACACGGTTTCGGCCGCAATGATCTTGTAACGCGACAGTCATCCCGAGCGTCATCCGGCTCCCTAGATTCACGACTGACCGGCCCGCGGGCACTGCTCCCACAGGTAGCAAGCGGCGACCGCACGACCTCAGTCACGAGAGCCAGGAGCAACCAGATGACCGCACCCGACCCGCAGTCCGCCCGGCAGATCGCCGCCCGTTTGGCCAGTCGCCGGTCGTTCCTGCGCCTGGCCGGACTCGGTGTGGCCGGTGTCGGACTCGCTGCGTGTGGGTCGAACACCACCAGCGCCAGCAGTTCCAGCGCAGCGTCCAGCACGGCCGCGCGGCATCAGTGCCGGCGGCGTCCAGTGCATCAGGGTCGAGTGCCGCAGGATCGAGCGCAGCGATGTCGACCGCCATCGCCCCCGGCTCGAACGGTGACATCTCGGTGCAGTTGTCCTGGATCAAGAACATCGAGTTCGGCGGCGAGTACTTCGCCGACACCAACGGCTACTACAAACAGGCGGGCTTCAATTCCGTCGACCTGGTCAGCGGCCCGGTGGACAGCGCCGACGCCCTGGTGGCTGCGGGAAACATCACGGTCGGCATCTCGGCACCGGACGCGACCGCGCGATTCATCAGCGAGCAGGGCGCGCCGCTCAAGGTCATCGGCAGCACGTTCCAGAAGAATCCGTTCTGCATTCTCAGCCTGGAGGAAGGCAAGCCGATCAAGACGGTTGCCGACCTGGCCGGCAAGAAGATCGGCATCCAGGCCGGCACCAACCAGCAGATCTTCGACGGATTCCTCAAGGCCAACAACGTGGACCCGGCGTCGCTGACCCAGGTCGTCGTCCAGTACGAACCGACGCCGCTGACGGAGAACAAGGTCGACGGGTTCATGGCGTTCCTGACCAATGAGCCGTTCCTGGTGAAGAACCAGGGTTTCACCCCGGTCACCCTGTCGTTCGCGGAGAACGGTCTGCCGCTGACCTCTGAGACGTTCACCGTCCTGCAGGAGACCATCGACACCAAACGCGACATGCTCAAGGCGTTCCTGGTGGCCGAGATCCTCGGCTGGACCGATGCTGTCGCCGATCCCGCGGGCGCAGCGGAGCTCGCGGTCACCAAGTACGGCAAGGACCTCAAGCTCGACCTGGCCGGTCAGACCGAACAGGCGATTGCGCAGAACGAACTCATCGTCTCCGCGGACACCAAGAAGAACGGGCTGTTCACCCTCACCGAGGAATTGCAGAACCAGATCATCTCAGCCCTGGGAAACATCGGGATCACCATTGCCGCCAGTGATCTCTTCGATCTCTCGATGCTGAACGAGATCTATCAGGACAACCCCGGCCTGATCACGGGATGAGTGAGGCGATGACGGAATCCACCAGCGAAGCGCTGACCGCAGCAAGCACTTCCACCGATCTGATCCCCCCGCTCGGGCACACCGTCCGGGCGGAACAGCGGGTCGACCGGTCCGTCATCTCCACCACCGACCCCGCCGCCGAGCCGTGGGCGGCCACCGGCATCGACATCCAGGGCCTGACCAAGGAATTCAGCCTCGGCCGGAACACGGTGACGGCGTTGTCGGACACCAGCCTTGGCACCCGGCAGAATTCATTTCTGTCTTTGCTCGGCCCGTCCGGTTGCGGGAAGTCCACGGTCCTGCGGATTCTCGCCGGGCTGGAAACGCCGACCGCAGGACGCGCGCTGATCAACGGCGAGTCCACCATGCAGATCCAGCGCAATCATGAGCTCGGCATCGCGTTCCAGGAGGCGGCTCTGCTGCCGTGGCGGACCGTCACCAGCAACATCAGGCTGCCGCTGGAGGTGGCCGGCATCAAGCCGGAACCGGGACTGATCGAGGATCTCATCTCCCTGGTCGGGCTGACCGGCTTCGAGAAGGCAAAACCCGCGCAGCTCTCGGGTGGCATGCGGCAGCGCGTTGCCATCGCCCGCTGCCTGGTGGTCAAACCGACCGTCATGCTGCTGGACGAGCCGTTCGGTGCACTTGACGACATGACCCGGCAGCGGCTGAACATCGAGCTGCTGCGGATCTGGACGGAGAAACCGGCGACCACATTGATGGTGACGCATGGCATCTCAGAGGCGGTGTTCCTCTCCGACGTCGTCGCGGTGATGAGTCCCCGGCCGGGCCGGGTCACCGAGGTGGTGCCGATCGACCTCTCCCGGCCGCGGACCCCCGACATGATGCGCTCTCCCGAGTTCCACGCCTACGCCGACAGGTTGTCCGAGATCCTTTTCGGGCGGTCGGGCGCGGCCGGAGCGGGCGCCTGATGTCGGACCGGCATGCACCTGGTGACCTGGACGAGGACATGGACGTCGTCGAGGACAAAGCCCTCCTCGGCGCCAGGGGCTACTCGGCCTCCACCGTCACCGCCCATCCGGAACAAACGCGGACGCGCTGGTGGGACGGGGCGCCGGCCTGGGTCGGCGGACTGATCGGCACCGGCATCATCATCGTGCTGTGGTGGATCGCCTCCCAGACCCTCTACCAGGACAGTGACGCGATACCCAGCCCGGCAGAGGTGTTCTCGCTGCTGTTGGACCCTCAGCAGTGGCAGACCACCTGGAACAACGCCTCATCGACCGTGTCGGCCGCCGTGAAGGGTTATGCCATCGGGAATCTGGCGGCGGTCGCCCTGTCCGTGCTGGTGTTGTTGTTGCCGTTCCTGGCCGAGATCGTCAACCAGATCGCCATTGTCACCTACTGCATTCCTTTGGTGGCGATCGGACCGATCCTGGTCATCGTCTCCGGCCGGTCCTCGCCGAACGGTGCCTCGATCGCGCTGGCGGCGTTGAGCGTCTTCTTCACGACGGTCGTCGGATGTCTGCTCGGCCTTCGCGCGGCGCCCCGCACCAGCCTCGATCTGGTGCTGGCCTACGGCGGATCCAAATGGACCCTGCTCCGTAAAGTGCAGCTGATCGCGGCGCTGCCGAGCCTGTTCGCCGCCCTCAAGATCGCGGCGCCGGCAGCCTTTCTCGGCGCCGTCCTCGCCGAATACCTTGGCAGCGGCGGGGACTCGACCATCGGCCGCGCGCTCATCGCAGCGCAAACGCAGTCCGATGCGCCGCAGTTGTGGTATCTCGCGCTGGTCTCCGGTGCGATCGCCGGCGCCGGCTATCTGCTGGTGGGCCTGGTGGCGCGCGTCGTCACACCGTGGACCACCGGCGCAGATTCTCCGGGCGCAGCGTCATGACCGCCGTCCTGTCGCGGCCGGATCTCACCGCACCGGAGCTGTCACCCGCGTCCGGCAGGTCCGTCGTCGGCCGGCGGATTCTGACCGCCGTCACGACGGTGATGGTCGCGCTGATCGTGCTGGTGCTGCTGTGGGCGGCCTTGCTGAGGATCTTCGACGTGTCGCCGTTCGTCGGCAAGACGCCACTGGATGTCTGGAACTACCTGTTCTCCAGCGACCCGCCCAAGGGCGTCCGGCCGGCGTCGCTGACGGCGCAGGAGGCGCGATCGGAGGCCTTCGCCGCCCTCGGGACAACACTGGTCGACGCGGCCATCGGCTTCGTGGCCGGAATGGTGACGGCCACCGCGATCGCCATCGGCTTCGTGCTGTTCCGGCCGTTCGAGTTCGCCTTCATGCCGATCGCGATGCTGCTGCGCTCGGTGCCGCTGGTCGCGATGGCTCCGGTGTTGCTGCTGATGTTCGGCCAGGGCAACCTCGGCATCGCGGTGATCGCGGCGATCGTCGTGCTCTTCCCGGCGCTGGTGAACATCGTGGTGGGCCTGCGCTCAGCGTCGCCGCAGGCGCTGGACCTGATCAGGGTCAACGGCGGCTCCCCGGTCACCCAGCTGACGAAGGTCCGGATGCCGTCGGCACTCCCGCAGTTCTTCGCCTCGGTCCGGATCTCCGTTCCAGGATCCATCGTCGGCGCGATGCTCGCGGAGTGGCTGGTCGGCTTCGACGGGATGGGCGGCGTGCTCAGCGGTTACAAGGGCTCGGGCAATTACGGCGGCGTCTGGACCATCGTGGTGTTCGCGGTGATGAGTTCCATCGTGCTGTACGCGGTGGCCACCATCGTCGAGGCCGCAGTGCTGACCAAGTGGGGGCCGAACGCCGGCAAGCAGTGACCCCCGATCAGTACCGATCAGTACGGATCGAGGCCGGGCAGACAGCCCAGCACCGCTGCTCGCGGGCCTATTGACGTACGTCACACTCACCCCTATATTTCGACCTGCGGAAAACAAGTTCCGAAAACGGAGCTCATTGGGGAGCGGGGTGTTCATGTCCACTGCGGCGTCACACCGTGCCCTCGATGGCGGGCGAACCCTACGCCGCCCGCTGGGTTCGTGCACGGGTTCTCGCTGTGCGGCAGGCGCTGTCGATGCACCACCTGCAGGGGCCGCCGCCGTGGGCGCACCCGGTGCGGATCCTGCGGAGCAGGTCGGCCGGTCCGGGCGGCGCCGTCACGATCGTTGTCCCGGTCGCCCTTCAGCGTCTTCCACGACCGCACAGTCGCACCCGAACCACCACTGCACCGTCAGCCTGACCTCACGTCGACTGATTCGCGCTCGACGTGACCGCGTCATGCCGCGGGACCGTGCCCACTCGCCCTGATCAAGGAGTTGAAGCGATGACGATCGTCCTGGGACCGAACCAGTACGGCAAGGCGGAGAACCGGGTGGTGAGGGTCTACCGCGACACCCCTCGCCACGAGATCCGCGACCTCAATGTCTCTTCGTCCCTGCGCGGTGATTTCCGGGACGCGCACATCACCGGGAATCAGGACGCGGTTCTGCCTACCGACACGCAGAAGAACACGGTGTTCGCGTTGGCCAAGGAGAAGGGCGTCGCCTCGATCGAGGAGTTCGGGCTGACGCTCGGCGACCACCTCATCAGTCACACGCCGAAGGCAACCGGTGCCCGCATCGAGATCGAGGAGTACTTCTGGGACCGCATCGCCATCGATGGCGCCGAGCACGATCACGCGTTCGTCCGCAATGGCGGGGAGACCCGCACAACGGTGGTGACCGTCGAGGGACGCGGTACCGACCGGCGGGCCTGGGCGGTGTCGGGCCTGAAAGACCTGGTGGTGGCAAAGACCACCGGATCCGAATTCTGGGGATTCCTGAAGGACGAATACACCACCCTCCAGGAGACCACCGACCGAATTCTGGCTACCTCGCTGATCGCGCGGTGGCGCTACGACTCCATCGACATTGATTTCGACAAGTCCTACGCCCAGATCCGGGCCATGCTGCTCAAGCAATTCGCGCAGACCCACAGCTACGCGTTGCAGCAGACCCTCTACGCGATGGGGACCGCGGTGCTCCAGGAGTATCCCGAGGTGGCCGAGATCCGTTTCAAGGCGCCGAACAAGCACCACTTCCTGGTAGACCTCTCGCCGTTCGGCGACGAGAATCCGGGCGAGGTGTTCTATGCGGCGGACCGCCCCTACGGTTTGATCGAGGCCGCCGTCCAGCGTGATGACGCCTCGGATCCCGGTTCGGCGTGGGAAAGCGTCCCCGGATTCTGCTGATCGATCCGGCTCCCCCTTTTCCTGCACGTCCCTGTACTGCAGATCCCAATTCCTTCAGGTCCGATTCGACCGACACAGCACTGATCAACACAGCACTGATCGACACAGCACTGATCGGCAGAGCACAGATCGACGCGACACAGATCGGGGCCCTGGGACTTGTTCCCGCCATTGCCCAGTCCGCGAAAAGCGCTTCCCGCAGGTGAACCGAAAGGGCACTTCATGACGTCATCCACGAAATCTCCGGGCCGCCGTACCAAGTCGATCAAGCATCCGGTCGACCAGCTGCTGCCGGTGCCCGAAGCTCGCCATCTACGGCATCCAGCACGTGCTGGCGTTCTACGCAGGCGCCGTCATCGTGCCGATCCTGCTGGCGAGTTCCATCGGGCTGACCCAGGAGCAGTTGATCCATCTGATCAACGCCGACCTGTTCACCTGCGGCATCGCTTCGATCATCCAGTCCGTCGGCTTCTGGAAGGTCGGCGTCAAACTGCCACTGCTGCAAGGTGTCACGTTCACCGCCGTGTCGCCGATGATCGCGATCGCGCTCGCCAACGGCGGCGGCACGGAGGGCCTGCTCTACATCTACGGCGCGGTCATCGTGGCCGGCCTGTTCACCTTCTTCGTCGCGCCGTACTTCGCGAAACTGATCAGGTTCTTCCCGCCGGTCGTCACCGGCACCGTCATCACGATCATCGGGATCGCGCTGTTGCCCGTGGCCGCGCTCGACGCGGTCGGCGGTGGCGCGAACCCTGATCCCGACCAGCAGCAAGAACCTGGCCTACGCCATGGGCACGCTGGCGATCATCGTGATCATCCAGCGCGTGTTCAAGGGCTTCATGGCCACGGTTGCCGTGTTGGCCGGCCTGGTCATCGGCACCACGGTCGCCTTCATCCTGGGTGACGCTTCGCTTCGGAAGCGTGTCGACCTCGGAGTGGTTCGGCGTCACCACGCCGTTCTTCTTCGGTATCCCGAAGTTCTCGGCGGCGGCGATCATCTCGATGATCGTGGTCATGCTGATCACGGCGGTGGAGACCACCGGTGATGTCTTCGCCACCGGCGAGATCGTCGAGAAGCGTGTCGGTGCCCAGGATGTCTCCAAGGCGCTGCGCGCCGACGGCCTGTCCACCTTCATCGGCGGCGTGCTGAACTCCTTCCCCTACACCTGTTTCGCGGAGAACGTCGGCCTGGTTCGGCTGACCAGGGTGAAGAGCCGCTACGTGGTGGCCGCCGCCGGCGTCTTCATGATCCTGATCGGCCTGATCCCCAAGGCGGGTGCGCTGGTCGCCAGCGTCCCGCCGCCGGTGCTCGGTGGCGCAGCGATCGCGATGTTCGCCACCGTCGCCGTCGTCGGCATCCAGACGCTGGCCAGGGTCGACTTCCACGACCACCGCAACGTCGTCATCGTCGGCACGAGCATCGGCCTGGCCATGTTCGTCACGGTGCAACCCGATGTGGCCAAGGCGGTTCCGGAGTGGGCCCAGATCATCTTCGGCAGCGGCATCACTCTGGGCAGCCTGACCGCCATCCTGCTGAACCTGGTCTTCCACCACGTCGGCAAGAGCTTCGGCCCTGCCGTCGCCGGCCGGCCCGGCTCCGGTGTCATCCGGCTGGACCAGGTCAACGAGATGAGCCGGGAAACGTTCGTCCAGACCTTCGGCGGACTGTTCCAGGGCCCCACCTGGGTGGTGGAGCGCGCCTACGACCAGCGTCCCTTCAGCGACACCCACGACCTACGGATGGCTTTCCAGGAGGCACTGTTCTCGGCCGACCGCAACGAGCAGCGGGATCTGCTCTCGTTCTACCCGGACCTGGGCAGCGACGCCGTCGAGGGCGAGACCCGCAGCGAGTGGACCGAACGCGACCAGGGCTCGGTCGGCCTGACCACGCTCAACGACGAGGACCACGAGGAGTTCGCGCACCTCACCGAGGCCTACCGCGACCGGTTCGGCATCCCGCTGATCGTCTCGGTCCGGGATGTCGACAAGCGCGACGAGATCCTCAAGACCGGCTGGGAGCGCATGCAGAACGCGCCGACACAGGAGCACGCCGCCGCCGTCATCGAGGTGGCGAAGATCGTGAACCACCGGTTCGACGACCTGGTCGCCGACGCCAGCCCGATCCTGGGCGCCAGGGCGATCCGGATGGGCGCGGCGCCGCTCGCCGATGCCGAACCGACCCGGCACAGCCCCAACAACGCCCGACCCAGCGTCGGTCTGCTGCGATTCAACGAGCAGTCCGATGCCGATGCGCGGGCGACGCTGCAGGCCTGCCTGGACGTGCCGCGCTGGGTTGACGCTGTGTCGGCCGGTCGGCCGTACGACACGGCAGCAGCGGTGCTGCACCGGGCACGAACGGCTGCGGCGTCCTTCTCCGACGAGGAGATCGACGCTGCGCTGTCCCGTCATCCGCGGATCGGCGAACGGGCCGGGGCCGGCCATGACGCCGAGTTCTCCAGCCGCGAGCAGGCCGCCGTCAGCGGCGCCGACCCGGTCATCACCGAGGCCATCCGGGCCGGCAACGTCGAATACGAGCGCCGTTTCGACCGGGTGTTCCTGATCAGGGCAGCCGGGCGGCCGGCCACCGAAATCCTTGCGGAGCTGCGGCGCAGGCTCGACAACACACCGGAACAGGAAAAGGCGGAGATCACCACTCAGCTCCGCGAGATCGCCCTCACCAGGCTGGAAACGGTGCTGGCCTGATGGCGGGTGGTGGCTCGATGGGAAGTGCCGGCCTGACGGGAAGTGCCGGGCTGACGAGAAGTGCCGGCCAGGGGCCCGAGGACGCGGTCACCGTGCTGGAGGGCGCCCATGTCGTCACCGTGGACGGCTCGCGGTCCGAGTTCGCCGGCGGTCATGTGGTGGTCGCCGGCAACCGGATCGCGGCAGTCGGACCGGGTGCAGCTCCGGCCGAGTTCGCCGGTGCCCGGCGGGTGGACGCGACCGGGTGCCTGATCACTCCCGGCCTGGTGAACACCCATCACCACCTGTACCAGTGGATCACCCGCGGGATGGCCGTCGACGACACGCTTTTCGGCTGGCTCACCACCCTCTATCCGATCTGGGGTCGGCTGGACGCGGATCTGGTCCAGACCGCGGCCCGCGGCGGCCTGACCTGGCTGGCGAAGACCGGATGCACCACCACCACAGATCACCACTACGTCTTCCCGCATGACGGGGGTGACGTGTTGCACGCGGAGATCGTGGCGGCGCAGTCGGTCGGGTTGCGGTTCCACCCGACGCGGGGATCGATGGATCTGGGCACCAGCAAGGGCGGCCTGCCGCCGGACTCCGTGGTGGAGGACATCGACGCCATCCTGTCGGCGACCGACGCGGCCGTCCAGACCTATCACGACGCATCGTTCGACGCGATGCTGCAGATCGGCGTCGCGCCATGCTCGCCGTTCTCGGTGACCGGGGATCTGCTGAAGGAAACGGCGGAACTGGCCCGCAGCAGGGGCGTGCGGATGCACACGCACCTGTGCGAGACGCTCGACGAGGAGGAGTTCTGCCGGCAGAAGTTCGGCTGCTCCCCGGTGGAATACGTGGAATCCCTCGGTTGGCTGGGCCCGGATGTGTGGCTGGCGCATGCGGTTCACCTGTCCGACGCGGCCATCGAGGCGGTGGCGTCGACCGGAACCTCGGTGGCGCACTGCCCGACGTCCAACGCCCGGTTGGGTGCGGGCATCGCGCGCAGCCGGGACCTGCGGAACGCCGGGGTGGCGGTCGGTCTCGGGGTGGACGGCGCGGCATCGAACGAAGCCTGCTCGCTGCTCGAGGAGGTGCGACACGCGCTGCTGTTCGCCAGGGCCCGCGGTGGACCCGAGGCGCTGACCGTACGGGACGCGTTGGACATGGCGACGATGGGTGGCGCCCGGGTGCTCGGCCGGGCGGATGCCATCGGATCGCTCGAGGTCGGCAAGCTCGCCGACCTGGCGGTGTGGCGACTGGATACGTTGGCGCACATCGACATCGCCGATCCGGTCGCCGCCCTGGTGCTCGGCGCGCCACCGCCGCTCCGGATGCTGATGGTGGACGGGCGGGTGATCGTCGAGGACGACCGCCCGGTCGGGATCGACGAGGACGCCCTCGCGGTCGAGGTGGCCCGGGCGAGCCGGACTCTGCTCGAAAGAGCGTCGGCATGCCCACCCCGGCGGGGGCACACTGATGAACGGATCGACGATGCGAGAAGGACGTGGACAGGAGTGGGCGACGTGATACCTCACGTGACAGTCAACGGACGGGCCTACGAGCTCGGCGAGGTCGGCGGGCACGTCACACTGCTCGAATGGTTGCGCAGCAACGGGTTCACCGGCTGCAAGGAGGGCTGCGCGGAGGGCGAGTGCGGTGCCTGTGCGGTGATGGTCGCACGTCCTGCCGGCACCGGGACGAGCCGGTGGACCGCCATCAACGCCTGCCTGGTGCCTGCCGCAGGGCTGGACAACCAGGAGGTGGTCACCGCCGAAGGGCTCAGCACACAAGGCCTGGGCGCCCCCGACGACCTGCATCCGGTACAGCGGGAGATGGCCGACCGCGGTGGATCCCAGTGCGGTTACTGCACACCGGGTTTCATCTGCTCGATGGCGTCGGAGTTCTACCGGGCGGGCCGCGTGCGCGACACCGGTCCGACCGCCGAGCGGACCGCCGAGGCCGAACCGGACACCAGCGGCGCGGCGGCCGAACGAACCCTGGGCAACGGCGGTGCCGATCCCACCGCAGCCGGCTCCGCGACCGATCACGAGCACGGCCCGAACGGCTTCGATCTGCACGCCCTGTCCGGCAACCTGTGCCGGTGCACCGGCTACCGGCCGATCCGGGACGCCGCCTACGCGCTGGGTGCACCGGCGGAGTCCGACCCGTTGGTGACCAGGCTGTCCAGTCCCGCACCAGCGCCCGCTCGGACCAGCGTCTCCAGCAGTCAGGGGACCTTCGTCCGCCCGCTGGAGCTGGCCGAGGCCCTCGACCTCCTGGCGGAGAACCCCACCGCCCGGTTGCTGGCCGGTTCGACCGACTGGGGCGTCGAGCTGAACATCCGGCATTCGCGCGCCGCCCTGACCATCGGCATCGACAGGCTGGACGAGCTGCGGCAGTTCGACATCCGGCGGGACGGCATCGACATCGGTGCCGGTCTGACCTTGTCGGAGGTGGAGCGTGAGCTGGACGGCCGGATTCCGTTGCTGGCGCAGCTGTTCCCGCAGTTCGCGTCCCGGCTGATCCGCAACGGCGCCACCTTCGGCGGGAACCTCGGGACGGCCTCGCCGATCGGCGACAGCCCTCCGGCACTGCTCGCACTGGACGCGTCGCTCGTGCTGTCCTCGCGGAGCGGCGAGCGTGAGGTGCCGCTCCGCGACTACTTCACCGGTTACCGGCAGACCGTCCGGCGCCCCGATGAACTGATCAAAACGATCCGCATTCCCACCCCGGTTGCGCCGATCAGTGCGTTCCACAAGATCTCCAAGCGACGCTTCGACGACATCTCCAGCGTCGCTGTCGCTCTCGCGCTGCGACTGGACAGCCCGCTGGACGGGGCGGCGCCCACCGTCTCGGACATCAAGATCGGGCTGGGCGGCGTGGCGGCCGTGCCACTGCGCGCCGCGCGGACCGAAGAGTTCCTCACCAGTAGGGAGTGGTCGGCCGAGGTGGTCGACGAAGCCGCCGCGATCCTGAACGCGGAGGCCACCCCGATCAGCGATCACCGGGCCAGCGCGGCGTACCGGACCGCGATGCTGGGTTCGTCGCTGCGCAAGTTTTTCGCCGAGAACCACGGCACCGGCGCCGATCCCACCCGGGTCTTCCAGGAGGTCTGAGCGACATGAGCAAAGCACACGGGCCGCTGGCCGACCGGCCGAACAATCCGAAGGTCGGGCTGGAGATCTCGCACGAGAGCGCCGGTCTGCACGTCACCGGAAAAGCTCTCTACACACAGGATCTGGTGAACCGGACCGCGGCGACACTGCACGCCTGGCCGGTGCAGGCGCCGCACGCGCATGCGACGGTCACCGCGCTGCGGGTGGAAGGCGCATATGAATTCCGGGTGTGGTCAGGGTTCTGACCGGCGCAGACGTGCCGGGCCTGAACGACGCCGGCGAGAAGCATGACGAGCCGCTGTTCCCGACCGAGGTCATGTTCTACGGGCACGCGGTCTGCTGGGTCCTCGGTGAGACCCTGGAAGCCGCCCGGCAGGGCGCCGACGCCGTCGAGGTGCAGTACCAGGTGCTGCCGTCGTTGGTCACCATCCAGGACGCCATCGCCGCGGACAGCTTCCAGGGCACGCCGCGCACGGTCAGCCGCGGAGACGCGGACGCCGCCATGGCCGCCGCCACCCGCACGTTCAGCGGCGAGTTCGAATTCGGCGGCCAGGAGCACTTCTATCTGGAGACGAATGCGGCGTTGGCGCTGGTCGACGAGAACGGCCAGATCTTCGTCCAGTCGAGCACCCAGCATCCCTCCGAGACGCAGGACATCGTGTCGCATGTGCTCGGCATCCCTGCCCATCACATCACCGTGCAATGCCTGCGGATGGGCGGCGGCTTCGGCGGCAAGGAGTTCCAGCCGCACGGACTGGCCGCGGTGGCCGCGCTGGGTGCCGTGCTCACCGGCCGTCCGGTGAGCCTGCGGCTCAATCGCACCCAGGACATCACGATGACCGGGAAGCGGCACCCGTTCCTCGCCACCTGGGAGGTCGGGTTCGACCAGGACAACCGCATCTGCGCGCTCCGGGCGACCCTCACCAGCAACGGCGGCTGGAGCCTGGATCTCTCGGAGCCGGTGCTCGCCCGGGCGTTGTGCCACATCGACAATGCCTACTGGATACCGGATATCACCGTGCACGGCCGGATCGCGAAGACCAACCGGAGCTCGAACACCGCGTTCCGCGGGTTCGGTGGACCGCAGGGCATGATCGTCATCGAGGACATCCTCGGTCGCTGCGCACCACTGCTCGGCATCGAGCCAGACGACCTGCGGCGCAGGAACTTCTACGCCCCCGGCCAGACGACGCCGTACGGGCAGCCGGTGCGGCACGCAGAGCGGCTGGCCGACATCTGGTCGATCCTGACCGAGCGCAGCGACTTCTCAGCCCGGCAGCGCGACATCTCGGTGTTCAACGACGCTCACCCGCACACCAAGCGGGCGCTGGCGATGACGCCGGTGAAGTTCGGCATCTCCTTCAACCTCACGGCGTTCAACCAGGCGGGTGCACTGGTGCACGTCTACAAGGACGGCTCGGTGCTGATCAACCACGGCGGCACCGAAATGGGACAGGGCCTGCACACCAAGATGATCCAGGTCGCGGCCACCTCGCTCGGCGTGCCGCTGAGCTTCGTCCGGCTGGCCCCGACCCGCACCGACAAGGTGCCCAACACCTCGGCCACCGCCGCCAGTTCGGGGGCCGACCTGAACGGCGGCGCCATCAAGAATGCCTGTGACCAGATCCGGGCCAGGCTCAATGTCGTCGCCGGCGGCAAGCTCGGTGTGCACCCGGACGATGTGCGCTTCGTTGACGGCGTCGTCACCGGCATCGGTTTCCACGACAGGCAGATCGAGTGGGCGGACCTGGTGCACGACGCGTACTTCCAGCGGGTGCAGCTGTGGGCCGCGGGTTTCTACCGGACCGCTGGATTGCACTGGGATTCCTCCCGGATGCAGGGCGAACCGTTCAAGTACTACGCCTACGGCGCCGCCTGCGCGGAGGTCGAGGTGGACGGCTTCACCGGCGCCTACCGGGTGCTGCAGGTCGACATCGTGCACGACGTGGGGGACAGCCTGTCGCCGCTGATCGACATCGGCCAGATCGAGGGCGGTTTCGTCCAGGGAGCCGGCTGGCTGACCCTGGAGGAGCTGCGCTGGGACACCGGTGACGGCCCGAACCGCGGCCGGCTGAACACCCAGGCCGCCAGCACCTACAAGATCCCCAGCTTCTCCGAGATGCCCGAACAGTTCAACGTTCACCTGTTCGAGCGCGCTACCGAATCCGGTGTGGTCTACGGCTCGAAGGCAGTCGGCGAACCACCGCTGATGCTGGCGTTCAGCGTCCGTGAGGCGCTGCGCCAGGCGGCGGCCGCATTCGGCCCGCGGGGCTGGTCGGTGGATCTCGGCTGCCCATCGACGCCGGAAGCGGTCTACTGGGCCATCGAGGCGGCCCGGTCGGCCGGCAGCGAGTCGGCCCAGTCCCCGGACGGGGTGGCGAGTTCGGTGACACACGCCGTCCTGACGGGGGTCTGACCGATGGACTGGGTCAGTGCGGTGCAGCAGTTGCGGCAGGACGGTCTGCCCGGCGTCTTGGTGACGGTCATCAAGGTGCGCGGCCACGCACCCCGCGACGCCGGCGCCAAGATGGTCGTCGGCGCGGACCACACCTGGGGCAGCGTGGGCGGCGGCAACCTCGAGGAGGCTACGGTCCGGCGGGCGCGCGAACTGATCGCCGCCGGCGACGGCCAACCGGAGACGCAGGAGTTCAAGCTCAACGAGCACGCCCGCACCGCGCACGGCCGGCAGTGCTGCGGTGGGGAGGTGACCCTGCTGCTCGAACCGTTACCGGCCCGGCCGGTGGTAGCCGTCTTCGGCATCGGTCACGTCGGTTACGAATTGGCGAGAATCCTGTCGCGGTTGGACATTGCGCTGCACCTGGTCGACTCCCGCGAGGAGGAACTGGATCAGCTGCGGCTTGCCGACGTCACCCAGGGCAGCGCGGACGTGGCGGTGCATCACGCTCTGCTGGGCGAACAGGTGCTCGAGATGCTGCCCCGCGGCGCGCATGTGCTGATCATGACGCACGACCATGCCGAGGACTTCGCGTTGTGCGACGCGGCGCTCCGGTTGCCGGCACTGGGCAGCGTCGGGTTGATCGGGTCCAGCGCGAAGTGGACCGGTTTCCGCCGCCGGCTGTCCGAAGTCGGCCACGACCAGGCGGTCATCGACCGGATCACCAGCCCGATCGGCCTGCCGGAGATCACCGGGAAGGAGCCCGCCGTCATTGCCATCAGTGTGTCCGCGGCCCTGCTGACGGCGATCAGATCGGTGAGACCTGCTGCGGCTGAGCACGTTCCGCCGAATGCGTCGGCGGCGCAGCGATGACGCTCTACCGGGCGACGGTGGTCGACACCCCGGGGAACCCGTTCGCCGGCGACCCGGGCGCCGCGCTCGCGGCCGACCAGGACGGCGGGGTGCTCGTCCGCGACGGAATCATCATCGCGCGCGGAACCTACCGATCCCTGCGCGCGGAGTACCCGGCGGAACCGGTCGTCGAGCTGAGCGGAGGCCTGCTGCTACCCGGCTTCGTGGACACCCACGTGCACTACCCGCAGATCCGGGCCATCGGCGGGCTCGGGATGCCGTTGCTGGATTGGCTGGAGCGCTGCGCGCTACCCGAGGAGAGCCGGCTGGCCGATCCCGCCTATGCCGCGGTGGTGGCACGGGAATTCCTTGACGGGTTGGTGTCCAGCGGGACGACGACGGCGTTGGTGTTCGGCTCGCACTTCGCGCCTGCGGTCGACATCCTTTTCGCGCAGGCGCAGGCGCGCGGCCTGAATGTCACTGCGGGACTGGTGCTGTCCGACCGGGTGCTACGGGAGGACCTGCTGTGCACCCCGGAGCGTGCGCTGGCCGAGAGCAGGGAGCTGATCGAACGCTGGCACGGCAAGGGCAGCGTGCGGTACGCGGTCACGCCCCGCTTCTCGCTCTCCGCCTCGGACGAGATCCTCTCTGTGTGTGCCGATCTCGTCCAGGACGCCGCCGGCGGTGACGTCTGGTTCACCTCCCATGTGAACGAGAACCTTGCAGAGGTCTCCGCGGTGGCGTCGCTGTTTCCCGGATCCGATCATTACCTGGGCACCTACCACCGGCACGGACTGGTCAACCGCCGCAGCGTGTTCGCGCACAACGTGCACGCCGGCGACGACGAATTGGCGCTGATGAGCGAGGCGGGCGCGTGGGTCGCGCACTGCCCGACGAGCAACTCCGCACTGGGCAGCGGACTGTTCCCGCTGCGCCGGCACGTGGAGCACGGCGTCGGGGTTGCGCTCGGTTCGGACGTCGGCGCAGGGACGGGACTCTTCCTGCCCAAGGAGGGCCTGCAGGCCTACTTCATGCAGCAACTGCTGGCCGCTGACGGTCTGCCGCTGACGCCGGTCCACCTGCTGTACCTCGCCACCCGGGCCGGCGCACTGGCGCTGGGCCTGGCCGACCGCGTCGGAGACTTCAGTCCGGGCAAGGAGTTCGACGCTGTCTGGCTGCGTCCCCAGCCCGGCAGTCCCTACGCGGTGAATCTTGCCCATGCCGCCGACAGCACAGACGCCCTCGCCCGGACCTTCGCGCTGGCGACGCCCGCCGACGTGGCCGGTGTGTGGGTGCGGGGTGCGCAGGTTGGTCCGTCGATGTCGTCCGGGGACGGTTCGGGTGAACTATTGCGAGAACAGGCCGGTTTCGGTCGGTAGTTCGGCGACGACGGCTTCCAGATCGTCCAGATGCTGGCGGGAGGCGGCCAGCAGCTCTGCTGCGTCGCGCCCGATGAACGCGCGCAGCATCGTGCTGTGCTGGGCATGCAGCTGATCGCGGTGGGCGTCACTGATGTGTTGCATCGGCTGCATGGGCTCGGTGAGGTTCCAGACCAGTTCGATCATGTGCAGCAGTCGCGGCATCCGGCATGGCTGGACCAGTGCGACGTGGAACTTCCTGCTGTCCCGCTGGTATGCCTGGTAATCCTTCGCGGCCAGCGCTCGGTCGAGCGCGAGCAGTGCACTGGAGGCGCGCCGGTCGTCCTCGGCCTGCGCGCCGCCGACCGCCGCGGTCAGCGCTGCCATCTCCAGGACACCGCGAACGACGTAGATCTCCCTGAACTCCTCGACCGTGAGGCTGGCGACGGTGTAGCCGGCGCGAGGTCGGTGTTCGACCAACCCTTCGCCGATGAGCGTCTTGAGGGTCTCCCGGATCGGGATCCGGCTGACGCCGAACACGTCGGCCGTCTCGTCGACGGGGATAGGACTGCCGGGTGGCACCGCGCCACTGAGAATTGCCCGTCGGATCTCGTCGAGAATCCCTTGCTGCGACATCCCTGGACGGTCAGAATGCAATATCCCCAGCAGCGCGGACGTGCGGTCCGGGTGAGGCATCGTGGCCATCTCCTCAACGGGCCGTCGCCCCGTGTTCGACTCAACCGAGCAGGAAAACCGAGCTCAGCTTCTCGATGGTGCGGCACAGGTGCTCGGGCGGTACCAGATTGAACAGACCGGCGTCGGTGCCCGCAATGCCGGGGCCGTAGGAAAGCAGATATATCTGAGATAGCGGGGAAGAACCCGTTGACGCACCTTTCGCCTGGCGAGTAGTTTCGTATCACGACAACGGGATTCCGTATCGCGAAATCCCAGATGCGGTTGTTCAGCCTCCTGACGAAGGATGGTGCCAGTGTCATTCTCCACTCACGTTCTGGATGCCGGCAGGGGCTGTCCGGCATCGGATGTACCCGTCGTCCTGCGTGTCGCCAGGGCCGACGGCTGGGAGGTCCTCGCCGAGGGCCGCACCGACGGCGACGGCCGCTTCCGGTACGCCGATCGTGCCGGAACGTCCGAGATCCCGGCCGGCAGTTACCGGGTCGAGTTCGACACCGGCTCCTACTACGCCGCGTCCGTTCAGGTGGGCTTCTACCCGGAGATATCGGTGACGTTCCAGGTCACCGATACCGGCGCGCACCACCATGTCCCACTGCTGTTGTCTCCTTTTGCCTTTTCCACCTACCGAGGGAGCTAGAACCGACGATGACTGTCACGCTCGGGCACAACCAGTACGGAAAGGCGGAAACCCGGGTCGTCCGGGTCTACCGTGACGCAGATCCGCACGAGATCGTCGACTACAACGTCAGTGTGGCGTTGAGTGGTGACTTCGCCGACATCCACCTGACAGGTGACAACGCCAACTGCCTGACGACCGACGCCACCAAGAACACGGTGAATGCCTTCGCGAAGGAACACGGCGAGGCCGCCCGCCAGCCGGAGTCGTTCGGCGTGGCCCTTGCCCGGCACTTCGTCGACGACATCGACCCGGTCCACCGGGTCCGTATCAAGATCGAGGCCTATCCGTGGAACAGGCTGCAGCACAATGGACTTCCGCACCCGCATGCGTTTGCCCGAGACGGCGGCCACGTGCGTACCGTCACGGTCACCTACGACGGAACCGAACTCTGGGTGGTGTCGGGAGTCAAGGACTACGTGGTCCTCAAGACGACCGATTCGGAGTTCTTCGGGTATCTCGAAGACAAGTACACCACGTTGCAGCCCACCCACGACCGGGTGATGGCCACCGCGGTGACCGCCCAGTGGTGGCACACCCGGACAGACGGCGTGGAGTGGGGGAAGTCCTACGAGCAGGCACTTCTCACCATGAGTGACGTCTTCGCCGGGCATCACAGCCTGGCGCTGCAACAGACGATGTATGCGATGGGCGAAGCCATGATCGTGGATCAGCCGGAGATCGGTGAGGTCCGTTTCTCGCTGCCCAACAAGCATCACTTCGTGATCGATCTCAGTCCGTACGGCCTGGAGAATCACAACGAGGTCTTCCACGCCGACGACCGGCCGTACGGGTTCATCGAAGGCACCGTCCACAACAACGACGCTCCGGCCGCCGGCCTGGCATTCGATCCGGGTCAAGGCTGGTAACCACAGATGACACATCACTCCGATCCGGCCGGCGCGGCCGGCGACCAGCTGGCGGTTTTCGACGGCGGTGGCCATCCGGTCGACGAGGTCCTCAAGCCCGGACCGATGTTCGTCTACGGGCTGCAGCACGTGATGAGCATGTACGCGGGGGTGGTCGCCGTCCCGTTGATCGTGGGCAGCGCCCTGAAGCTGCCGTTCGCGGACCTGTCCTATCTGCTCGCGGCCACCTTGCTGATCTCGGGGCTGGCAACCCTGCTGCAGACCCTCGGTGTGCCGTGGATCGGCGCGAAACTGCCGATCGTGCAGGGCACGTCATTCGCGGCGGTCGGCTCGATGATCGCCATCGGCACCGGGGCGGGAGGTGGAACCGCGGGTCTGAACGCCATCTTCGGTGCCATCGTGGTCGCCGGTGTCATCGGGTTCGCGCTCAGCGGCGTGTTCAGTCGCCTCCTGCACTTCTTCCCGCCGGTGGTGACTGGTTCCGTCATCACCGTCATCGGGATCTCGCTGCTGCCCGTCGCCATCCGGTGGGCCGGCGGCGGCGCCGGCAGCCCAGACTTCGGTGCGCCGTCCAACATCGCGCTCGCCGCGATCACGCTGGCCATCATCCTGCTGGTCTACCGTTTCCTGCCCGGATTCTTTTCCCGCATCGCCATCCTGATCGGGCTGGTCGCCGGTGGCGTGGTGGCAGCGCTTTTCGGCAAGATCGATTTCTCGCGGGTCTCGGAAGCGCAGGGATTCGCGATTTCCAGCCCGTTCCACTTCGGTGCCCCCACATTCGAGGTGGCCGCCATCATCTCGATGGTGATCGTGATGCTGGTGATCATGACCGAGACAACGGCCGACCTGCTGGCCATCGGCGTTGTCGTGGGTCGCCCGGCCGACCGGAAGACGGTCGCCAACGGACTCCGCGCCGACACGCTCTCCACGGCCGTCTCCGGCGGGCTGCTGAACGGCTTCCCGGTCAGCGCCTTCGCGCAGAACGTCGGTCTGGTGGCGCTCACCGGCATCAAGAGCCGCTTCGTCGTCGCG
>CAWCUA010000018.1:0-329218 GCA_963798625.1 uncultured Actinomycetota bacterium | reverse complement strand
GCGAACCTCAAGTGGCATCACCCGTCCCGGCTGCCGGGGGGGAACCGCCAACACTCTGGAGCAACGATGACCGACGTCGACCGGCGGAAGCCCGCGGTAGTCGCACAGGAAATATCGACGAGAAGCGGGCGGCTACGCGCCGTCGCGGGCCGAGCGCCGCTCACATTGCTGTCCCGGCCCATCCGCCGCGGGCTGGCACTGGCCCTGATCGCCTCGCTCGCGTTGGTGACCAATGCAGTTGCGGCTACCCAGTCACCGTCAAGAAGTCCGTGGGCTACCGCCTCCGGACCGGTCAACGCCGAATACGGCTTTCCGTCCTGGTACGGCGACAGCAACGGGGTCCGGCTGGAGCCGTGCCTGGACGGCGAGATCCGCTCTGCGGGTTCCTGCCGGGGACATCCCCAACGCCGATGTGCCGGTCACCTTCCCCGACAACTTCCCCGAGGAATTCTTCTATCACCTCGTGGGCGGCGACCTCACCCTGCCCGGCGGCGGTAAGGCCGTCCTGACACTCGGCCTCGAGGCCGCGTTCGCGCAGGGCCCGGCGGCCGCAGGTGACCAGGTGGTGTTCGCTCGGACCCGGGTTGTGGTCAAGGGCGGCCCGGCGACACGACGCTGACCTTCAAGCACCCGTTCGGCGAGCTGACCATCGACACCGACGGCGGCGGCGCGGGCCGCCTGGTGCAGGACATCTCGCCCGCTGTCGGCAATTTCGATGCCGCATTGGCCGGCAACTTCGGGCCGTTCCTGAAGTGGGATCCAGCCGTTCCGCCGCGGCGCCCGCCGGTTACGTCGCGACCCGGGATCGCACACAGGTCGTCGGCGGCAAGAACGGCTACAACGCCTTCTCCGTGTCCGGCGGCGGACTGGCCCTGGAAACCACTGACCTCACCATCCCGGGCAAGATCGCCACGAACACCGGGGTCAGGGGCGACTACGCGATCGTCAACGACGGCTACCTGGACGTCTTCGCGACCAGCCGCGGCGACTCGCTGCAGGTCGACGGCGTGACCGGCGCCTACGCGACGACGCCGATGGAGCACGACGCGGGCTCGGAGCGGCAGTACGCCCGGATCGCATTGGAGAACGGGGCCTTCCCACCCAGGTGACCGTCCGGAACCTGGGCGACAAGCCCGCGAGCACTGCCGTGATCACACTCGCCGACGTGGTGATCACCGAGGCGACGTATAACGGCGCGCTCTAACGGTGGCCGCGGCTGCAACCTCCATCTCCAGCTACCCGCTGACTGTGGTCGGTATCGGAAGACTGCCGACGATCGCCCGGCGGAGTTCCCGATGTTGGCACCCCCTACGACCGTGACGGTGAAGTCCGCGACCGGCACCCCGGTCACCTACCCGGTTCCGGTGACCGACGGACCGGCGTCGGACCCGGCACTCCCGCCGGTCACCCCCGAACCGGCCGCCCGCCGGTCAACGACAACACCCCGAACAACCCCGACGACCCTGCCACCACCCCCGCCGCGAGGTGTCGCCGGGACAGCCGCGGTGCGGGGTGCGGCAGTCATGCCCGACGCCACCGGTTCCACCGGCGCCTCTAGGTTCTGCTGGACTCAGATCAGCGGCCCGGCCGCCGCGCTGACGGGAGCGACCACGGCCAAACCGACCTTCGCGGTGCCGTTCTACACGACCACCACGGCAACGGCGCCAGCCGCGGCCCCGGCCCCACCGTCGTTCCAGTTGACGGCGACCAGCGCACAGGGAACAGCGAGTGCACCGGCCGCGGTGACGGTGCCCTTGTCGAACGATGTGGTCGCCGTGGGTAAGCGCGGCACCGTCGGGACTGAACTGCGGATCGACGGTACGTCGCTGATCGACGGCCTTGCGGGTGTCCGGACACCGCCGACCACTGTCGTCTTCTGGAACGTCAGCAACCCGGCGGGCTCCGGTGAAGTTGGGGACCTCCCCGTCGACACCCTGGGCGCCTTCCCGTTGAGATTGAGGCCCGGACCGTCGGCGCAGGTCACCTGGGTGCTGATGCAGTCAACGCGGGGCGGCACCCCGACCGCCACGCTCGCCGCGAGGTAAACCGCATCACGAAAAGGGGAGGGCCCGCCACCCGGCGGGCCCTCCTCGTCGTCGGCAACGAGTGCACCTGCCGCTCCTTCACACCCCGAGTTGGTACTAGTACCAATGTCTGCTTGCCACGACGACGGCCACCGAACATGCTTGCCTTTCCTCCGAGTCGCGATTGCAGAGGTGTCAGACATGATCGGTGTTCTTGTCGTCGACGATCATTCGTTCGTCCGGCGCAGGTCATCGGTGTGCTGAACCGCGCGGAGGGATCGAGGTCGTCGGGGAGTGCGCCGACGGTTCCGAAGTCGTGGAGATGGCAGGTCTCTTGCGGCCCGATGTGGTGCTGATGGACGTTCGGATGCCGGTGATCTCGGGTACCCGGGCCACCCGCGACCTGCTGGCCACACGCCCCGCCAGCAGGGTGGTGATGTTGACCGGTTCGGCCACCAGTCGGGTTGTCGAAGAATCACAGCGCGCCGGTGCAGTGGGATTTCTGCTCAAGGGCGAAAGCGCGAGCCAGCTTGTCGACGCCGTCCGCACCGCTGCCGCCGGCGGAACGGTCTGGCCCGCCGACCATCGCGTCCCGCCGATCAGGTAACGGCGCGTAGAGGCCGTCGCTCGGTGAAACGGTCCGACGCCCGGTGCGTCGGTGCCCCCGAGCCGCTGACCCACACCTGCTGCGTTGCAGCACCTATGACTCTTGGTGAACCGGCGACCCCCCCGAGATGAGGTGCATCGCAACCCCTTCGATCGGGGTTTGCAGAACTGCCCTGTACGAGATCGTTGTTGCAGGGCACGAGAAGGGGTGACCGGCCTGTCCACGCCGGACGTCGGGGGTCGGCGTCGACCCACATATCGCTCCACAGTGATCAGGGGAACCTCCAATGCATCTCACCCGCAGGGACATGTTCAAGCTGGGCGGACTCGCCGCCGTCGGCGCCGCAGGCCTGGCTATTCCTTTGGGCAACGCCGTCAGCGGGTCCGCTGCGAGCCTGTTACCGGCCAGCAAGATGCCCCGGCCCTATCAGGCTGCCTTCGCCCGGCTCCAGGTGCTGAGCCCGATCAGCAGTGCGGTCGATGATCTGGGACCGGTGGACTACTACGACATCACCTCAAAACAAGGCACTGTCGGGATTGTGCCGGGCATGCAGACGCCGGTGCTCGGGTATGACGGGTTGGTGCCGGCCAAACGGATCGATGTCGAGCAGGGCACCCGCATCGCCATGACGATGCGCAACAAGCTGCCACCGACGCACCCCACGTTCGGCACGCCTATGAACATCTCCACCCATTTGCACGGCTCGGCATCCCTCCCGCAGTACGACGGCTACGCCAGCGACATCACTGCGCCAGGGCAGAAGAAGTACTACCACTACCCGAATTTCCAGCCGGCCCGCACCCTCTGGTATCACGACCACGGCGTGCACTTCACCGCCCAGAACGCCTATTCCGGGTTGGCGTCCCAGTACCACCTGCATGACCCGATGGAACGCGCTCTCCTGCCACAGGGTGAGTTCGATGTGGCGATCACGTTGTCCGACATGATGTTCGCCGCCAACGGTGCGCAGCTGTACGACGATCGAACCCATTCCGGACTATGGGGAGACGTTGTCCTGGTCAACGGCAGGCCTTGGCCGGTCATGAAAGTGAAGAAGCGCATCTATCGCTTCCGCATTCTTAATGCCTCCCTCTCCCGGTCCTACCGACCTGTGACCTCGCCCGCGGCACCGATGTATGTGGTGGCCACCGACGGTGGCCTGGTCCCGAAGTCGCAGGCGGTCAGCCAATGGCGGCACGGCAGCGCGGAGCGGTACGAAGTCCTCATCGACTTCTCCAAATTCAAGGCCGGCCAACGCATCGAGCTGAAGAATCTGTCCAATCCGAACAACCGGGACTTCGACAACACGAACAAGATCATGGCGTTCGATGTCGTCGACGACGCCTTCGACGCGAACGATCCGACGGCGCTCGTCATCCCGCAGACACTGAACCCGGGAGCGGACGTCATGTCGTTGACGGAGACAAAGGGTATGAAGATCCGCAACATCCGCGTCCAACGCGACGACGTCACCAACGAGTGGAACCTCAACGGCGAGACCTGGCACGACGTGGTGGATTCTGGCTATAAGTCGGTCCTGGCCAACCCGGGGCTGGGCGATACCGAGGTGTGGGAGATCGAGAACCGCTCGGGCGGCTGGTTCCATCCGGTACACATCCACCTCATCGACTTCAAGATCCTCAGCCGGAACGGCAAGGCACCATTCGCCTGGGAGCTCGGGCCCAAGGACGTGGTGTACGTGGGAGAAGGCGAGAAGGTCCGGCTCATCATGAAATTCGGTCCGCACCGCGGAAAGTACATGGTGCACTGCCACAACCTGCCGCACGAGGATCACGACATGATGCACCAGTTCAGTGTGGGCCTGAAAGACGGTGACGTGGACGACAACGACCCGATCTGGGCCGATCCGCCCAGCGATGACTCCGGGAGCTGAATTCCTGATGCGTTGGCGTGCTGCGCTCGCCGTTGTTGTCGTCGCCGGATCTGCTGTGCTGATCAGAACTCAGCTGCTGGATACGGTCTCGGTTTCGTCCGACAGCATGGCGCCGACCGTGTGCAGCGGAGACACGGTGCTGCTGACTCGGCTGCACGGCGCCGATTCGGTACGGATCAACGACATCGTGACGTTCGCCAACCCACAGGACAGCGGCGACGCCATCAAGCGGGTGATCGCCACTGCGGGCCAGCAGGTCGCCCTCCGGGACGCCGTGCTGGTCGTGGACGGCCAACCGGTCGACGAACCCTACGTCGATCACTCGAGCATCGACGGGGTGTATTTCGGCCCAGTGGTGGTGCCGGCCGGCACGGTGTTCGTCATGGGCGACCACCGCGAAGTCTCCATCGACTCCCGAACCTACGGCCCGATTCCCACCTCCGCACTGCATGGTCGATTGCTGTGGGACTGGGGCTCGGATTGCGGGAGCTGACACGGCAGTGCAATCTCGAACTCGGCCGGACCAGGAGTAGGTAATGATCTTGCTGCATGCACGGCCGGTGCCCTCGGCGGCGCCCAGAGCCCTCGGTTGGTCGCGGGTTCTGCTGCTGGGAGTTCTGTCCGCGGGTTTGCTGGCTGTCCTGGTCGCTCGCTGGTGGACCGGCACCGGCTATGTGCCCTCACCTCTCGGCCTGCCGGACGCCGGACAGCTCACCTCCATCGGCCTCCCCGCAGCCCAGTTCGTGCAGGAAGTGGCCGGGGTGGCGGTGGTCGGGGTGCTGTTCGTCCGCTGCCTGTCGATGCCCGACTCCGCTGACCCGGCCGCTGGCCACCTGCTGGCCGTGGCCGCGCGGTGGGCCTGGCTGTGGGTCGCTGCGACGCTGAGCTGGCTGATCCTGACCGCATCGGAGTTGACGGGTCTACCGGTCGTCGAACTCCCGCACCATGCGGACCTCCTGCTCGTCGTCGCGCGAACAGACCGCATGGTTGCCGAGATGGTGACCCTCTGGGTCGCGCTGGCCGTTGCTTTGTTCGCGGCGCGGCTGTCAACGCGGGCCTCGGCGATCGTCGCACTCGCCGCGGCCACCGCGGCTCTGCTACCCAGTGCGCTGACCGGTCACGCCGGGCACCATGAGTCACCCGCAGTTGCCGTTATAGCGCTGGCCGTTCACGTTGTGGCCAGCGCTGTCTGGGTCGGTGGACTGCTGGCCTTGATCATCCATCTGCGGCCATTTCCGGAGCGTCTGCGAGCGGCGTTGCCGCTGTTCAGCAGCGTTGCACTGCTCTGCCTGCTGGCCGTAGGGATCTCGGGAGTCCTGGAAAGCGTGGTGACCCTGCAGGACTGGAACGCGCTCGTGACCACAGAGCGGGGTCGGCTGATCCTCGCCAAGATCGTTGCGCTGGGCGTCCTTGCGGCTATCGGCTACCTGCACCGGCGACGCACCCTGACCCCGGCCAGTACCGGGCAACTGCGCCCACTGCTCCGGCTCGCCGCCGGCGAGTTGCTGCTGATGGGCGCCGCGGTCGGCGTGGCCGTGGTGTTGTCGACAACGGGCTGACCGCGCTGATCTCACGGCTGGCAGCTCGGTCGAGTCGCCGCACACAGGTGGTGACCGGGTCCGCTCCCAGCATTCACATGCCTTGCTGGCGCCATTCGACAGGCAGGCTCGTTGCATGGACAAGCCGGTACTGGACGGCGCAGCAGTCGGCTCGAGTGCTTGGAGCACTACGCCGCGCTGTGGCACGACCACCCGCCATCCCACGCCACCGGTCGACTTCCTGGGGCTCTACGGCGAGCAGTGTTCTCGCCGGCGAGCCGATAGTCGGATGGGTCCGGCCGGTTAGACAGTTGGCCGATGATTATGAGAGCACAAACCCTGATCACGCGGCCGGAATGATTTTCGGTGATGAGATTACGGATCCGGTGGATCTACACCAAGATGTTCCAACTGCCTGGTTGGTCGACAGATTTGCGTCTGTTGACGACCCAATCTATTGGGACATCCGAGAGCCATCCGAGAGCAATGAGCGGCAAGGGACAGCCGCTGAGCTGTCCAACTCGCCGGTTTCACCGGCGGCTGGTCCGGCGGTGACGCCTTCGTAGCGCCTCCTGCGGGGCTTTCGCCACTCGCGCAGTATTGCCAAAAGTGTTGCCTAGCGGGCGCGGCGAGCGACGATTGGTCAGGTGTGCGGCGGCCAGTCACGCCTGCTGCGGCGTGCGGAGTGGCTCGGCGTCGAGGCTGGCTGCCAGGGTCGCCGGCGATGCGGTGCGGCGCGGCCAGGTCCAGGCGGAGCGCAGGATGAAGGCCAGGATCAGCACCTCGAGTCCGATGGAGAAGCCGTAGTAGAAGGCCCAGTCCGAGGACGCCCCGGCCGCGTTGAAAACCATGACCGGGATGTAGACCGATGCGACGACGAGGTTCGTCGCGCGGTTCACCCGGGCGGGCAGCGTCATGGAAAGCATCACCATCAGGGCCGGGATCCCTATGACCACAAGGAAAATGGTCACCAACGTCGGGGTGATGTCGAACTCGTAGACGCCGCCACCCCGGATTTGGTCGATGGCGCCGGGCTGGTAGAGGTGGAAGTAATCGATGTAGATGACGAAGAACATCAAGCTGGTCCATGCCGCTGCGAGCTTGCCCTGCACGGGCAGGCGAAGTTCTTGCAGTGTGCTCCGGGACGGCTGATTCTCTGACGCGGTCGGGGATTGAGGCGCTCTCATCAGAATGCTCCTTGCTGATCGGGGGCTCGATCGGAATGCTCGATCGGATGGGTGCTTTCACCTTCACGAATGCCGGCGGCAGGCACATCAGTCTTGGAGCCTGATTCGACCTGGCCGTTGGCACAGCCGGTTTCTTGTACTTTCGGCGGATCCGCCGCTCACCTGGCTGCTTAGGCTGGTCAGATGCCCACCAGCGCACTTCGCTCGCTGTGGGCCGAACCTCGACCCGCGGACCCCCCGGACCGAGGCCCGCGGGACTGGGCCTTGGTCGCGGTACTGGTCGGCTGGTCGGTGCTCGAAGCGGTGCTCCGCCAGGACCTGGCGCCAAGCCCGCTGCTGCTGATCGAAGTGCTTGCGGTCGTCGGCCCCCTGTTGTGGCGACGTACGCACCCGCTCGCCGCGGTTGCCGTTTCCATCGGAACGTTGACGATCGTCGACATCGTCAGAATCGTCAGCGGGTCGCAGGGCGCCCTACTGAACAGCAGCATCGCGGTGCTGATCCTTGCTTACGCACTGTTCCGGTGGGGGTCCGGTCGGGAGGCCGTCAGCGGCCTCGGCGTCATCCTGCTGTGGCTCACGATGGTCATCACTTTCGGCGTCGACCCCGTCAGCCTGGCGGAGGCGGTCGCGGGATACGCGTTCTTTCTGTTTGCCGCCGCGCTCGGCGCCGCGATCCGGTATCGCACGAAGATCCGTGTCCGCGACATCGACCAGGCCAAGGCCCGCGAACGCGAACAGCTCGCTCGGGAACTTCACGACACTGTCGCCCACCATGTCTCGGGCATCGCCATCCAGGCTCAAGCCGGACGCGCCGTCGCGGCCGCTCACCCCGAGCGTGCGGTCGAAGCGCTGGCCGTCATCGAGGACGCAGCGACCCGCGCCCTCACCGAGCTGCGCGCCATCGTCGGCGTGCTCCGCGCAACCCAGGACACCGAGTTGGCGCCGCAGCCCGGCGTGGCCGAGGTCGAGCAGCTCGCCACCGATGGCCGCACGCGTCCCTGCGTCGAGGTGCAGATATCCGGAGAGTTCGACGATCTCACCCCGGCGGTCGGGGCCGCGATCTACCGCCTCGCCCAGGAGTCCATCACCAACGCTCGACGGCACGCCCGTCACGCGACCCGGGTCACCGTCGCCGTCACAGGCGACGCCGACCAGGTGCGGCTGACCGTCGACGACGACGGCTCCACCGCCGGCAGCCGCGGCCCGGCGGGCTTCGGCCTGGTGGGGATGCGCGAACGCGCTTCACTGCTCGGCGGCACGTTCCACGCCGGCCCCGCAGCCGAGCGGGGCTGGCGAGTGGAGGCGGTCCTGCCCCGAACCGGGACGCCGCGATGACCATCCGGGTCCTCATCGCCGACGACCAGCCGATCGTGCGCTCCGGGCTGACGATGCTGCTCGACGCCCAACCCGACATCGAGGTGGTCGGAGCGGCCGCCGACGGGCGCGAGGCCGTCCGCCTGGCGCTCCAGCTGCGCCCCGACGTCGGTCTGTTCGACATCCGTATGCCGCTGATGGACGGCATCGAAGCCACCCGACGTCTCGCCGGCCCCGACGTCGCCGACCCCCTGCCGATCGTGGTCATCACCACCTTCGACCTCGACGAGTATGTGCACGGGGCGCTCAAAGCCGGCGCCCGCGGGTTCCTGCTCAAGGACGCCGGACCTGCCCTGCTGACCCAGGCCATCCACGCCGCCGCCGACGGAGACGCACTGATCGCGCCCAGCGTCACCGTCCGACTGCTTGCAGCGTTCGCCCACGCACAGACCGCACGACCGAGACAACCGATAGAACCGCTCACCGCCCGTGAAGAGGAAGTCCTCGTGCCAGTCGCCAAGGGCCGCACCAACAATGAGATCGCCCGCGAGCTCTACATCACCCCGAGCACCGTGAAAGCCCACCTCGCCAGCCTCATGCGAAAGCTCGGCGCCCGAAACCGCGTCGAGGTCGCCATGTGGGCCCACGAGACCGGCCGTATCTGACGCCGCGAAGGGATTCTGGCGCGGTATGCCCCAACCCCACGGCCTCGCCAAGCGGCGTGCGACCCCCGAAACAGGCCGGGAGTCATCACTCCGGCTACTGCCAGCCGAAGCACCCAAGCGCCCGTCAAGCGGAAACGGGCTAGAGCCGTGGGGCTTTCGAGCACCGACGTCGGACGAACCCGAAGGCCTGGATGGAGCGCCCGTGGGTCACCCGCTGCGGCGCAGACCGCGCAGTGCGACCAGTCCGACGGCGAAGATCAGGAGGTCCTGGCCGACCATGACGCCCCACAGTGCGCCGCCGTGCAGACCGGTGGTGTGCAGGAGCAGGTCCCCCACACAGTGGGTGGCGGCCAGCACCCAGAGTGCGTTGGTCCGCAGCCGCAGCACGGCGTAGCCGAACCCGAAGGCGGCCGCACCCACCGCCTGCGCGGCCGTCACGGCGATGTTCTGGCCGAAGAAGATGTTGGCCAGGTGCGAGGCGCCGAAGACAACGGCGGTCAGCGCGGCGGCGAGACCGGGGCCGAGGGGCAGCGCGGCCCGCAGCACGACGCCGCGGAACCACAGTTCTTCGTACACGCCGGTGGCGGCGTAACCCAAGGCGAGCGCGACGAGCGTCGTGGGATCAGGGGACCAACCCCACGCGAGCGGGACCAGCGCGAGGAGGACCGGCACCGTGAGCCATCCGACCTGACGCCAGGTGGCGGGTTTGCCGGCGGCGATGGCCGCCCAGCCGATGCGACGGGCGACGACGAGGCTCATGACGAGCAGGACGAGCACGACCGGTAGACGGCGCAGCAGCTGGTCGGACTCGGGGGCGATCAGCTCCACGATGAGGGAGCCGGCAGCGGTGATGCCGACGCTGACGCCGGCCAGCGCAAGGACGCCTCGGACCGGTCGGGTGCGGGCGGTGTTGAGGTGGGCGGGTCGGGCGGTTGCGACGGGGTTGCGGTTCACAGGTTCTCCTGCTGATCGTGTGCGGACAGGGTCAGGCGGTCGCCGGCAGCAGAACGGCGCGGGCCCGGTGCGACCTGACAGCGAGCGCGACGGTGCGCGCGAGCACCATGCCCAGCGCCATCACGACGAACCCCGCGGTCCAGGCATCGGCACCGCTGATGGCGTGGTCGCGGGAGAACATCCCGACGGCGCGCGAGCCCGCGCCGTTCGCCCATTCGGCAAAGGCGATGCGTCCACCGATCATGACCAGCCAGAGTGCCGCGAAGCCGGCGCCGGCGGTGGCGACGAGCCGACCGTCCCGGTCGTGCAGGCGCGTGACGGCGCTGGCCGCCATCCCGAAGAGCACCCCGACGATCCCGCACACGACGACGAGCTCGAGGTCGTTGCCCGCGGTCGGCAGCGGGAACAGGAAGAAGGAGGCCGCGACGACGACGATAAGGAGCGGCAAGACGAAGGTGCCGCGGGTGACCTGGCGGGTGCCGAGGTTGCGCACGAGCGCCCACCCGAGGAGGGCGAGGGACAGGATCCACTGGGTGGTGCTCATCTGGAGCTCCCTTCCGTTTGGTACCTCGAAGGGTGCCGTCCGGCATGGGGTGCCGACATCGGTGAGAGGGGCAGGTCGGCCAGTGATCAACGGCCGGCACGGTTCTCGGCCGGATGACGTAGGCGCCGGCCGGATGACGGTTCGGTCGCTCAGCCCCGCGGGCGAGCGCATCTCGACGGGCACGTCGACGGGAACGACGACCGTGACCCGTGTACCGGCCCCCGGCGACGACTCGAACGACACCGTTCCGCCGAGACCCGTCGCGCGCTCGCGCATCGTGCCGAGGCCGAGATGACCCGGGTGTTCGACCGATGTGTCGAAGCCGGCACCGTCGTCGGCCACCACGAGAATCGCCTGCGCGGCAGCATCGTCGAACGAGATCGCAACGTCGATACGTCGGGGACGCGCGTGCTTGACCGCGTTGTGCATCGCCTCGAGTGCAATCCGGTAGAGGTGCTCCTCGGCGTCCGTCGACAGCGGAAGCTGATGCGGTGGGGCGACGACCTCGATCACCACCTGCTCGCGCGCGGCGATCGCCGCGGCCTGCTTGGACAGTGCGGCGCCCAGACCCTCCTCGGCGAGCGCGCCGGGGCGCAACTCGAAGATCAGCGCGCGCATCTCGGCGAGCGCGCCCTTGGTCAGCTCGTGCAGCCGCGCCACCTCCGCACGCGCCGGGTCCGCCTCCGCGCCGAGCGGCTCGAGCCGTCGCTCCGCGGTGCGGACATGCATCGTCATGGAGAACAAGGCCTGGCTGACCGAGTCGTGCAGCTCGCGCGCGAGCCGTTGTCGCTCCGCCGTTCCGGCGGCCTCGCGCTGCTCGCGGAACAGCGCCGCGTTCTGGATGGCGAGGGCCGCGTGGTCGGCCATGGCCAGCAGATAGTCGGCGTCGTCATCACCGAACCGGGAGCCGGCCGGCAGGTGGACCTGAAGCTCGCCGAAGAACTCCCGACCCGACACGAGCGGGAGCAGGACTGCGTCCTCCCATTCAGGCAGTGCCCGCAACAGGAACGGGTGGATCGGTGCGAAGCGGGGGTCGGAGAGGGCGTCGGTCCGCGCCCCCCGCCAGAACGTGAACGGCTCGACGTCGTCGGCCGTCCGCTGGTCGACGCCGGCGGCGACGTACATCGCGTGGAAGGCTTCGGCATACCCGGGGCCGAAGGCCGGATCAGGCACCGTCGACAGCTGCGGAGCGCCGCTCGTCGATCCGTGCCATACGACGATGGAGCAGGCGCTCGCCGTGGTCGTGCGCAGGACCTCCCCGCGGATCTGTTCCAGTGTGGCCAGCAGGGGCTGGTCGACGGTCATCCCGGCAGCGACATGGGTGAACGCCCGGATCCGCGCCTCGAGACGTTCGGTCGACCGAACCCGGTCGGTTGCGTCGGTGACGACATCGAGCACACCGACGAGCTCACCGTGGTCGAACAGTGGGGCGAAGACGACGTCCCAGTACGTCGTCACGCCGGGGATCTCGATCCGTTGCGCAGCCTGACGCACCACCTGTCCGGCGCGGACGGCACCGAACAGCTCCTCGATCGCCGCCTCGTTACCGGGTATCAGGTCATTGATGTGTCGCCCGGGCGCTGTGTACTCAGGACCGGCGCCGAAGTAGAACTCGTAAAACCCGGTCCAGGTCCGATTGCAGCGCTGCAGCTGGCCGTCGAGGTCGAAAACCGCAAGACCAAACGGGACTCGGTCGAAGAACAGGTCGACCATCTGGCGCTCGATCGGCTCCCAGGACGCGGGGAGCGGCTCGACGACCGGCTCGGTCGGCATCGACGTGCTGCGCAGCGGTGAGGATCGAGCTCCTCGTCCGGCGCCTGCGGTCACGGGGTGGCGTCCGCGGCGTCGACGATGCCCTCGCGCACCGCCCACAGTGCTGCCTGAGTGCGGCTGGCCAGACCGAGCTTGGTGAGGATGTTGGAGACGTGGGTGCGGGCGGTCCGCTCTGCGACTCCGAGTCGACGGCCGATCTCGCGATTGGTTCGTCCCTGCGCGACCAGGGCAATCACCTCCCGTTCACGCGGGGTCAGATCCTGCACGACGGATCTCGGTGCGCGCAGACCTGCCGCGAGGGCGGCGGCGGCCACGGGATCCAGCCGGACCTCGCCGGCGACGGCGGCCCGGATCGCGTCCACGACGTCCTCGGCGTCGGCGTCCTTGAGGAGATAACCGGTGGCTCCGGCCTCGAGTGCGGCGCGGATGCGCGCCTCCTCGATGAATGAGGTCACGGCGATCACGTCGATCTCGGGCCACGTCGACTTGACTCGCACCGTGGTGTCGACGCCGTCGAGGTGCGGCATCTGCAGGTCCATCAGGATGACATCGGGGACACCCTCGCCTGCCGCGAGTACGGCCAGTCGAGCGAGCGCCTCGCGGCCGTCGGCGGCCTCACCGACGACCATGAGTCCAGGTTCGGTGCTCAGGTAGGCCTTCAGACCGGTGCGGACAACGCTGTGGTCATCGACGAGGAACACCGTGATCGGCCGCTCCGCGTCGTCCGGGGCAACGGACTCCGGGCCGGGTCCTGCCATCAGCGTTGATCCCTTCCGCTCGCCCAGGCGGCTGAGTCATCTGGGCTGCTCTTTCCGTGGGACATTCTGACCTGAGTCGGGCCTCGTCGCCAGGGAATCGCGTCGCCAGGGAATCGGGTCGCCAGGGAATCGGGTCGCCCGGCCACGGCCGAACGGACGACAGCGACAACGACAACGACAACGACGACAGGAGAACGGGCGCCGGGGCAGATCGATCATCGCCGTTTGGGCCTGCCTTGCAGGTACCCGGCATCTACCGCGGGGCGACCCACTCGGGTGGGGCGCCCGCGCCACGCGAGTCCAGGGGGGTGCCCACGTCGCGAGCCAAGTGCCGTTCGATGCCACTCGTCGTACTCGACGACGAACCCGTCTTCGTCGACCGTCAGCTCCGCCGCGAAACCACCGCTGGCATAGCGATACCTGTCGGCGTCGAGACGCGCGTAACTCTGGTCCATCCTGGCGACCGTGAGCTGCGGGAACCGCAGCCAGGCGACCTGGACTGTGGACGACTCCCCGGCCGCAAGACTGAGCCGGCGGATCGGCAGGGCATTGGTCGAAGGACTGCACCCGAGGTCGACGTCGGTACACCCCTGGAGCGCGGGCGCCGGGTCGCCGTCGACGGTCCAGTTTCCCTGTACGTCCCGGGTGAGCGCGACCGCCCGCCGCTGGAACCCGCGCACATCCAGGACATGCACCTCGGTGGTGAACCCATCCAGGTCGGTCCGCACGGAGTACTCGACGCGAACGGGAATGCCGTCCTCCGCACCCAGGACGGTGCCGGTCAACCCGACACCCGCCGTACGTCGATCGACCGTGCAATGCTCGTCGACCTCTGCTCCTCCGCCGCGCCGCCACGCCAGCCGCAGCGTGCTCGCGTCCGTCACCGGATCGGGTTGTTGTCGCGGGACTCGCGCGGCAAGTAGCGGTCCACCGCAGCGACGACGAGGTGCTGGGTTTGCAGGGCGCGCATGTACGGGGATCCAGCAGGTCCCACGGCGGTCGCGACCTGCGTGGCTGCGCCCGTTGGCGCACGGAACGTCGAGGAGCCTCGTTCGTGAATTGCGATCATGGGGCCCTTTCCAAAGCGACGGCTGGAGGATGCACCGATCAGCCTCGCGGAGCCGCGGCTCGCTGGCATCGGCGGTCCGGCCGACATTTCGGCGTGCGCATCCGCCGAGGGACCGTCGGCCGGATGACGTACCCGCGCACCGGGGCCCATCCGGTCCGAATGCAGGCACGCCGGGATTGCGCAGGGCTGCTCGACGTCATGTGACCGGACTGCCCGCGGCGCAGGTGCTGAGACCCGACCGATCAGCCGGGAAGTGCGCGGGCGATTGACCTGATGGCGTCAGCGGTGTCGAGTCCGCTGCCGATTGCCGTCACGCCGTCCAGGGGCACCGGGACAGGGACCGTCGAGCGCCTCGCCTGGGCATTGGCACCGAACTGGCCCAACCGGCGTTCACCCCAGGCCCACACCTGCCCGGCGTCCCCGAGCGCATACCCGGTCCTGCGACTGGCGGCGATCGCGGTGATCGCGGCCAGCTCGGTCACCCGGCGACTTCGACGGTGGGTACTACTGAGAGGCGCTGCAGGACGGGCCTGGCGCTGCGGTCGGGCCACGCTGTACACCGGAACTCAGTGCTGCCGATAGATCTCTCGGCGATGCCCTGCGCTCAAAACCAGGACGAGGAGGTGGTCATCCTCGATCTCGTAAACGATTCTGTAGTCGCCTGTGCGAACTCTCCACTCGCCGGCGCCGCCGACCAACTGCGTTGCTGCCGGCGGACGGGGCTCGGTGGCGAGCAGTTCGATTGCTGCTTGAATGCGCCGGCGTACCTGCGGATCGAACTTGCGCAGCTGACGTGCCGCAACCGGGGTAAGAGCAAGCTGGTAGGTCATACCAAGCCGAGATCCGCCTTGACCTCGTCCCACGGTATCGGTGCCGCGCCCGTCGACCGCATCTCAGCGCGTGCTAGTTCCGCGGCCCGGATGTCGGCCATGTCCTCGGCCAGTTCCATGATGCGATCGAGGTCATCGGCGTCGATGACGGCCGCTACCCGACGTCCACGGCGAGCGACGTAGACGGGTCGGTGCTCGGCGCGGACACGATCGATGATCGCTGCAAGCTGGGTGCGCGCGTCCGTGATGCTGAGGGCGGTCGTGTCGGACATGTACCAACCGTACATCTCAGGGTCTTGATGTACACCGGTCAAGCATGGGAGAACCACCAGCGGGGGGACGCACGGTGACTCACCGGACGGCGTATGCGGTGTCGAGCCCGCCGCCGAGTGCCGTCACGCCATCCAGCGGAACCAAGACCGGAACCGTAGAGCGATCGGAGTCCGAATCGGCACCGAACTGGCCCAAGCGGCCCTCGCCCCAGGCCCACACCTGCCCGGCGTCCCCGAGTGCATACCCGGTCCTGCGACTGGCGGCGATCGCGGTGATCCCGGCTAGGTCGGGCACCGCCACCGGCGCCGACGTCCAGGAGTACTCCGTGTTCCCGGGGTTTCCGTCTCCGATGCCCCATGCGCAGGCCGTGCCATCACCTCGAACGGCATAGGCATTGAGTTCGCCGGCTGCGATTTCGGTGACCCCGGTCAGCCCGGGCACCTGAACCGGCAGGCTGGGCTCCCTGGTCGAAACACCGAGGGCATTGAGTTCGCCGGACCCCCAAGCCCACACCGTCCCGTCTTTGCGAAGTGCATACGCGTTGAAGGGCGCCGCGGCAATGGCAGTCACGTCGGTCAGCCTGCTGACCTTCACAGATGCAGCACTGCCGGATTGACCGCCGCAGCCTAACTGACCCTTCGGCACGAGTGCGGCAACCGGCAGTCCGGCGGCCTGCGCGGGAATCAAGGCGCCGAACAGGAAGTAGTCGGCGACCACGATGTCGGGCGTGTGGTCGGTGAGCTCGGCCGCGGTGTCTGCGGCAATGGCTGCGGCGGCCCGGCGAGAAGACGATCGCGAATGCGGGCCAGCATGCTGATCGGATTGCGCACCTCCCAGTCCTTTGACCAGGCCCTCGGAGGCGAGGCCCGTGGTGCGATGCGGCGCGGCGGCCCACGGTGTGAAGCCCGCGCCGAGGGCCACCGCCTGGTCGCGCAGGGTCGGGTCGGCGAGGATGCGCACCTCGTGATCACGGGCGATCAACCGCCGGGCGACACCGAGTTCGGGTGGGACGGCGCCGCCGCCGTCCCAGAGCGCGAAGAGGAACTTCATGATCCGCGGTCCTTTCCGGCGGCATTGCCGTCCAGCACTGCGGTGACAAGGCGGAGAATGACGGATTCGGTGACAGGCCGCGTCTGCCCGAGGTCGCGTCGGAGCAGCTTCCAGACCGTGACATCCGTTGCGGCGTAGAGCGCTAGCACGACTTGTTCGAGATCGCCTGACACTCCGTCGCGCAGCAGGGTCCGCTCGATCCACGCCCTGTGGCCGGCTCGGGAAACCTCGAGCAGGGTGGTCGATCGCAGGCACTCGACGCTCGAGTTCAAGCGGATTGATCTACGCGCGGTATCGGACCCGCTGAGCAGCCACGACTCACGCCTGGTGAGTGATTGGTCTGCCGCCACAAGCCGGTCAGGCGGCATCTGCACGGTCGGTGACCCTGGCCGAGCACGCGGAGCGGAATGGATGAGCTTTCTTAAATTGTTGATGGCCGTCGGTCTTGAAAGGATTGCGCCGCTGTGCGATTCGACATTTCGAGTCGCCCCCTTTCCCTCTGCTCCCGCGTGGACCAGAGCCCTGGAACGTGTGTCAGCCCAGCGAGTCGATGAGCGGCGCGTCACTCCGTGCGGCTCGGACGACCTCGGTGATGGCGGCGCCGACGACTGCGGCATCCGACTGACGATCGAGCAGCGATGGATGGCTCGCACCGGCCACCACGAGGTGAACACTGTTGCTGGACAACGCCGCCAGATCCATTTGTGGTGTGAGCCAACCAGGTTCGGCGTCCAACGGGGCCGTCAGGACGTAGAGCGGGAGATCGCCGAGGTCGGTCAGCGAACCGGCCTGAGCCATCATGGTGGGCACCATCGCCAACTCGTCCCGTTCGCTGCGTGCCTGACCGGCAGTGGACAGGTCGGCGCGTGCCTGATCCCGGGCGTCGGCGGGTAGGTCATCGTGCCCGAACGCGTTGACCAGCCGGGTCACGCCGATCCGGGCCAGGCCAGGGAACAAACCCGTTGCAGTGCGATAAATGTCGTAGAAACCGGGGTACGTCGGCACCGTCGTGAACGCGGACGGCGGAGTGGCGTCGACGAGCACCATCCCGGCCACCTGATCCGGATACCGGCGGGTGTAGTCAAGCACGTACAACCCGCCCAGCGAGTGCCCGACCAGAACGAGCGGCCCGCTCACACCAGCCCGTTCCAGCACGGCATGCAGATCGGTCCCTATCTGATCTCCATCCGGCGCAGTGGCGGCAGGTTCGCTGCGCCCGCGGCCGGCCCGGTCGTACACGCAGACCCGGGTGTGGGTGGCAACCGTCGGCGCGATCCAGCCCCAGGCTGCAGACGTCTCACCGAGTCCCGGCTCCAAGATCACCGTCGGCTCACCAGAACCGTTGCAGGACAGGTACATCTGGTGGTCACCGACGTCGAACAACTGCCCGGAGGCCGAGTTCCCGGGCAGCTCGTCGATGGCTTGCGAAACCGTGTGCACGCCGCCGCCGACGGCAGCAACGGAGGTCACCGCAATGACGGGGTAGAGCATCCACCGGCCGCTGGCCGCGGGCAGTTCACGGCGAATCCGCACAACGATCCACGTGAGCAGTGCCAGCAGCGCGGGCGGCCAGATCCAGCCTGCGGCGTCGAGGGCGGTGGCGCTGGGCGTCCAGATGAGCAGCGCGGCAGCACCGAGCCCCATGGTCACGGCCGGAACCGCGGCCCACCGTTGCGGGTGGTCGGTGAACAGCGTGGACAGCACCGCCAGCAGTGCCCATCCCGACGCGAAGCCGAGGAGGACGGCCGCGTCGACGACCGGTTCGGTCCCGCCGGAGGTCGCGACCACGCCGGTGACGGCGCCGGTGACCCCGACGAACAGGCTGACCGCAATGAGACAGCGCATGCGCCAACGCCTCCGCGAGGGCAGCGGCCGCTGGGAGTCGGCCACCGGGCCGGCTCCCGGCGTGCCGGTGGTGATCCGTTCGGGCTGTTCGGCGGCCGCGGTCGGGTGATCGATAGCGGCGGGATGTGGTGACATCACTGGTCTCCTGACCTGGAAGCGGCGTGCATGCTCGGAATGAGTGCTTGCAGTGTTCGACCGGCGAGGCCGTGGTCGCGCCGGTGAAACAGCCGGGATCTCGCTGCACGATCAGCGACCCGTCAGCGATGGTGAAGGCCCTACCGGCACCGCCTCACGGCGATGCAGGCAGGACCGATTGCTGTCTGGCCGATGTCGACGTCAGGCAGATCAGTGCATGTGCATTCGGGCCTGACCGGTTGCCCGGGTTGCCGGCATGGCGAGGAAGGCGGCGCCGGCCAGGGCGACGGCGATCCCGGCGGCCGCGACGAAGCCCCAGGAGAAGCCGGTTGCGGCCCCGCCGGCAGTCGTCAGGTCACCCGCGGCGGTGGCAACGGCGGCCAGGATGGCAACGCCGAGCCCGGCACCGATTTCGTGGCCGGTCATCAGGAATCCGGACGCCATCCCGGCGTGCTGCGCCGGGATGCCAGCCATCGCGGTGATCGACACGGTGACGAAGACCAGCCCCGCGCCGAATCCGGTGAGCAGCAGCCCGGGCAGCAGATCGGTCGCGAACCGGGCGTCGGTGTCCGCGGTCGACATCCAGGCCGCGCCACCGGCGGCGACCAGCAGGCCACCGGCGGCAACCAGGCGCGAAGGGAGATGACCGAGCAGGTGACCGCCGAGTCGGGTGGCCATTGTCAGTGCGACGGCCAGCGGTAGGAAGGCGAGCCCGGCCTGCAGTGCGCTGTAGCCCAGGACAGTCTGGAAGAACACCGAACTCAGGAAGACGGCGCCGACGAGCAGTCCGGTCACCCCCAGCATCACACCGGTTCCGGAGACCAGCGTCTTGATCCGCCAGGTGTGCGGCGGCACCAGCGGGTGGGCCACCCGGCCCTCGACGACGGCGAAGGCGGCCAGCAGCAGAGCCGACACCACCAGGGCCGCAATGGTCTTCGGTGACAGCCAGCCATCGGCGGCCGCACTCTGGATGCCGAACACCAGCGCCGCCAACCCGCTGACGGCGGTCAGAGCGCCGGGCACGTCGAACTTCGAAAGTCCCGCGCGCGCAGGAACATCACGGGGCAGGAGCACCAGAGCTGTGACGATCGCACCGATCCCGATCGGGACGTTGACCCAGAAGATCATCTGCCAGCCGGCGAACGTGGTGATCACCCCGCCCACCAGCACTCCCGCGGCGATACCGAGCCCGCCGACGGCACCCCACATCGCCAGTCCCTTGGCGCGTTGGGCGCCGGAATACGTCGTCATGATCAAGGCCAGCGCGGCCGGCGTCATCAGTGCGGCACCCAGTCCCTGTGCGGCGCGGGCGCCGATCAGCACTCCAGCGCCCGGCGCGAACCCGCTGATCAGTGAGGCGGTGGTGAACACGGTCAGACCGGTGATCAACACGCGTCGTCGGGACAGCAGGTCCGAGATTCGTCCGCCCAGCAGCAGCCCACCTCCGGAGATGAGGAGGTAGGCGGTGATGACCCATTGCAGGTCGCTGCCCGTGAGTTGGAGGTCGGCACCGATCGTCGGGAGTGCCGTGTTGACGACGGAGATGTCGAGTACGACGAGCACCTGTGCGACCAACGCAAGGGCCAGCACGGCCCAGGACTGACGCGCGGGCGAAGAGCCATGCGCCGCATGGGCGCTCTCGTGGTGATGGTGTGACGTCTGCGGTGTGTGAAGGTGATGGGTTGGTTCGGTGGTGCTCACGGAAGGACCTCCGGGGGGTTGGGCGGGACGAAATCGACGTCCTCACATTTGCCTGATGGCCGCCCCCATCGCGCCGGTGAAATCGCCGGGCTCTCAGCCTGGACGCCATGGATTCGGTTCAGGCCCCGCCACGTGCGGAGGAGCATCTGGACATCCAGCCACGGCCGCGCCACAATTGTGGCCATGGCGACAGCTGAGCCTCTTCGATCGGTGCGTGACCACCTATCCGACATCGTCGACCGCGTGGAGCGCGAGCATGAACGGGTCGTCATCACGCGCAACGGGCGAGATGCAGCAGTTCTCATCAGCCCCGCAGATCTCGCTGAACTCGAGGAGACCATTGCCGTTCTGAGCGATCCGGAGGCCTTGGCTGACATCCGTGAGGCCGACGCAGCTTACGCACGCGGTGACGTGATTCGTGGCGTCGATGCAGTCCGCCGGCTGCGGCCTTGACAGATCCGGCTTATGAGCTGATCCTCACGGCTCCCGCACGGCGTGCGTTGACGGACCGACTCCCCGAACCGGTAGCGACCGCAGTCATCAACTTCCTGACCACGACATTGGTGGCACAGCCTCACCGTGTCGGCAAGCCGTTGCGGGGAGAGCTTGCCGGCATCTGGTCAGCCCGCCGAGGCACCTACAGAGTGCTGTACCGAATCCGTCAAGACCCGCCAGAAGTGATCGTGGTCCGAGTCGAGCATCGGAAAGATGCGTACCGACCTCGGGGCGGCTGATCTCTGCCAGCGAGCAACGGCCGCGGCCTGACGGCGTGACGCCTGTGAGACGTTGCTGTCGCTGCAGTCCCAGTTGGCGATTCCTGTGGCCGACTGACCCACGCAGGTTTACACCCATACCCCGGGGGGGTATAACGGATTGGGATGACGAGCGGCGCGAGCTGACGTTGGCTGTGCCGGGCGAGAAAGGACCACGATCATGACCGGTTCCCGAACCACTGCAGTCATCGAGGTATCCGGAGTGCACTGGGCGTCCTCGAAGGCTGTCACCGAAGCCGTCCTCGGCCGCCTGCCCGGTGTCACCGCGGTGGATGCCAATCCGGTGTCGCAGACCGCGATGGTCACCTACGACCCGCACCGCACCGGCATCGCCGAGTTGGCGAACTGGTTGCGCGACTGTGGGTATCACTGCGCGGGGCTGTCCGTCCCGGATCACGTCTGCGATCCGCTGACCGAACCGGGTCGGGATGCCCACCGTGCCGAAACCACGGTCGGCGCTGCATCAGCCGGCAAAGCTGACCCCTCGATTGCCGATGACCCGCATTCATCTCCGGACGCGATGGGGCACGGCAGTCATCACGGTGGGATGGCGATGGACGACATGATCCGCGACATGCGGAACCGGTTCCTGGTCGCCGCGGTGGTGTCGGTCCCGGTGCTGCTTTTCTCGCCGATCGGCCGGGAGGTGTTGGGGTTCACCGTGCCCGCGCCGTTCGGGCTACGCGATGACGTCTTCTCGTTGCTGCTGTCGATGCCGGTGATCTTCTACTCGGCCTGGATCTTCTTCGACGGCGCGTACCGGGCGCTGCGGGCCCGCACCCTGGACATGATGGTGCTCGTTGCGGTCGGTGTCGGCGCCGGCTGGCTCTACAGCGTCGGGGTGACCCTGGCCGGCATCGTCACGGGCACCACCGGTGACGTCTTCTACGAGGCTGCAACGGTTCTCACCGCGTTCGTGCTGCTCGGACATTGGTTCGAGATGCGCGCGCGGGGTGGCGCGAACGACGCCATCCGGTCCCTGCTGGAGCTCGCGTTCATCAGCGATCTCCGTTTCCGGTGCCGCCGGTGCGGTACCTCAGCAGAGAGGTGTCCGTCGGCGAAACAGCTGAAACGCGATCCCCGCCAGGACTGTCGCCCTGACCTCGCCCCGGGCGTCGTGCCCGACCGCAGTCAGGAAGCCGGACCGGCGGGCCACAAAGCGGCCAGCTCACCGCGGGAGCTGATCCCCAATTTGCGGTAAGCAGCCGACAGGTGCACCTCCACCGTCTTGGGCGTCACGTACAGCTCCTGGGCGATCGCCCGGTTGCTCCTCCCGAGCACAGCGAGTTCGGCTGCGCGTCGCTCGCTGGGGGTGAGGGCGTCGAGTCCGGAGGAGGCTCTTTGCCGCGGGCGCCCACCCGCGACGCGGAGCTCGGCGGACGCCACCCGCGTCAGCGCGCCTGCGGCACAGAGCATTCCGAGTTCCACGGCCCGCGACAGGTGTGGCCGTGCGTTCACGGCCTGCCCCCGTCTGCGCAGCGCGCTTCCCAACGCCAGCTCCGCGCGCGCCAGTTCCAACCGGGCCGGCGACGGCTCCAGCAATCCGACCGCATCCTCGAGAACCTCGACACAGTCTGAGGAACCGGCGGAATCCAGTACTGCGCCGAGCACCCGCAACGCGGTGCCGACGGTGCTGCCGGCTCCCCAAGCACGCGCGGCAGCAACCCCCGTTTCCGCTGCTGCAACGGCCTCGTCGAACTGTTCGAGCCCCGCCAGCGCCTGCGCCCGCAAGGCCGAAGACGGTGCCCAGGCCGGATTGACGACCCGCCGCTGCACCTCCGACAACCGAGAAGCGGCGCCCAGCGCCTGATCCCACCGCGCCTCGGCGATCAGCACCTCGGCGTCGGCCCGACGTAGCAGCAGGTCCCCGTCGGAGCCGGGGGCGGCACGATCGGCGGCCGCGAGTGCGGCACGCGCCCCTGCGACGTCACCGCGATCGAGCAGCAAGCGGGCATGGAACCCGGCCCAGTACGCCATGCCGCTCTCCCGTTGTCCGTTGCGGCGGGCGGTGTCGGCGGCATACAGGTCCAAGGCCTGCTTGGCGTCATCCAGCGCGCCCCATTCCAGGAAGTTCCAGCCCTGCCACAGCCGAACCCCGCTGATGGTCAGCGCAGAGCCGTTGCGGTGCCCGTCGGCGAGCATCTGCTTCCACACGTCGGGCGCGCCCGGATCGTCGGCCAGCACCAGCACACCGGCGGCGACGATGGACATGAACCACGGATCGGACCGGATCAGCCCACCACCATCCAGCGCCGTCCGCGCCAGCCGCACGCAATCACCGCTCGCACCGCCGGTCAGTGCCCGGTCCCACGCTGCGCTCGCGGCCAGCATCCGGGCGCCCGGCCCGGACCCGGCTCCGGGCACGGTCACCACCGCCAGCCGCTCACCCCGGTCGGTGTCCTCCGCGCCGAAGTGCACGGCGTACAACTCGACGGCGGCAAGTGCGTCGTCGAGGTCACCGAGCTCGTCCGGCATCGTCGCCCGCATGTCACGCAGCAGAGCGACCGCGTCGTCCGGCGGGTTGGTGAAGATCAACATCCGGGACAGCACGCCGACGATCTCGGCGCGCTCTGCCGGGTCGGAAGCGAGACCGTAGGCGGCGCGCAGGTGTTCGATCGCCGGCACCGGTTCGTTGGCCAGCGACTCGGACATCCCGAGTTCCTGCAGCAGGCGGGGCCGGGCCTCATCGGCCGGCGGTTCTGCCACTGCTCGCCGCAGGTAGGCGAGCGCATCGTCGGCTGCCCCGCGGTGGACCGCGATCAACGCCGCTTCCCGCAGGCACTCCACCACCCACTCACGGGCGGCCGGCCGCAGGGCCAGCGCATGCGCGGCAATCTGCTCGACGGGACGCCCCATCGAGCGCAGTACCTGCGCCGCCCGCAGGTGCCGGCGTTCGGATTCGATCGGCGTCATCTCCCGATAGATGACGTCCCGCACCAGCGGGTGCACGAACTGCAACGGTGAGCCGGGCTGCAGGATTTCCGCTCGGAGCAAAGTCCTGACTGCGTCTTCGATCCGGTCGGAGTCGATACCGGTGACCGCCTCGACCAGCGCGGTCGATTCCCACTCACCGATCACAGCCAGTGCCTGCGCCACCGCAATGGCGTCCGGGCCGGAGCGGGCGAACCGGGACAGCACGGTGCGGGACACGGCGCGTGGACCGAGGGTGGCGATGACCGCGACCGGAGCGGTATCGGGTCGCACGCCGTCCGCGTGCAGGGCGCGGGCCAGCTCGTCCAGCAGCAGGGGATTGCCGCCGGTGATGCGATGGCAGTCCGCGGCGAAAGCGGCGGCGGGTTCCGCGCCCATCCGCCGGCGCAGCACCTGGACCACCGCCTGCACGGTGAGCGGCTGCGGCTCGACGACCTGAGTCGTCGGGTCCTGCACCAGGGCGGCCAGGGTGGCGTCGGTGAACGGTTGCCCGGCCGTGCGGACCCCGCCGAGCAGGACGACCGGCAACCCGTCGAGCCGACGACTGAGATACGACAGGAATCGCAGTGATGAACGATCGCAGAGTTGCAGGTCGTCGACGGTCAGCAGCAGCGGCCCGTCGGCGGTGGCGTTGACGACCAACCAGTAGAGCCCGTGCAGGACCGACTGCGACACGTCCTCGAACACCCCGCCGGTCGCCGCCGGGACGTCGTCGAAGATCGTCCGGGCCTGTGCCGCCGCCCCTGCCCACCACTGCGGCGACCGCCGGGCGGCCCGCTCGAACAGCTGCCGCGCCACCCCGAAAGCGAATTCCCGCTCCAGCTCGCTGGCCCGCGCCGTCAGCACGGTGAAGCCGGCGGCTCGCGCAGACTGCTGAGCCGCGGTGAGCAAGCTCGATTTGCCGATCCCGGCGCGTCCGGAGACCACGATCACCCGGCCGTCACCGTTCTGCGCGGCCTGCAACTCGGTGGTGATGGTCGACAGGTCGACCTGGCGCTCCAGCAAGGGACCGGCGGGCGCAGTGCCGCGGTCCGAGCCATCGCGCGTCATTCCGCCGATCATCCCATGCGTGACATCCCGGACACCCTCCGTGCCCGAAATATTGGGGGCCAGATCTTGGGGTCGGCCCTGATGAAACCTCCTGCATCACCCGTCAGGATCAAGGGATGGGTGCTGGGCAGGTTCACGTCTGCATCGACGTGCACCGCGACGGGGACACGATCACCGGCACCGTCACCGCGGGAGGTGGCGTGGCGCGGGCCTTCTCGGGGCGACTCGGGCTGTTCACGGTCATCGATGACGCCATCGAGTCCATCGCCCCGCAGAGCGGCCAGGGGGAGAACGACGATGTTGAGGCGTAACTGCGCAGCGATCGCAGCAGCCGGGGCAGTGCTGTGCTTGACGGCCTGCACCGGGAGTACCGATGCGGGGTCGTCGGCCTCGGTGACGGCGTCGGCCGGGGCGTCGGTCGGGGCGTCGGCGGGGGCGTCCACCAGCGCATCGTCGGCCGTTCCGCCAACGTCCGGCCCCACCGGCAGCGCGACGACGTCTGCGGCCGGCGGCTCGTTGACCTCGGTGCCGGGCCTGGACCAGGCAGCGCTGGACGTGATGAACAAGCCGCCTTATACGCAGGGGCAGTGGGCGATCTCGGTCCGCGACCTGGACAGCGGCGAGCAGATCGTCTCCCTGAACGCGGACACGCTGTTCGAGCCGGGGTCGGTGGTGAAGACCTACAGCACCGGCGCCGCATGGCTCGAGTTCGGGCCGGCGTCAACGGTTGTCACGCCGGTCAAACGCAGCGGCGAGGTCACCGGCGGCACCCTGAACGGCGATCTGGTCCTGGTCGGCAAGGGCGACCTGACGATGGGCGGCCGCACCAAACCGGACGGCACCGTCGACTTCACCAACCTGGACCACAACGACGCCAACGGCATCCCGGGCGCCACCCTCACCACTGAGGACCCGCTGACCGGGCTCAACGACCTGGCTGCGCAGGTGAAGGCGTCCGGCATCACCGCGGTGTCCGGCAACGTGATCGTCGACGATCGGCTCTGGCAGCCGCACGAGCTGGTCGGCGGGGCCGTGTCACCGATCATCATCAACCAGAACGTCATCGACTTCACGACTACCGCAACCACTCCCGGCCAGCCGGCGAAGTCGGTGATGAGCCCCGTCGTTGCACCGTGGGTGGTCCAGGGCCAGGTGACAACCGTCGAGGCCGGCGGGAAGACCGCCGTCAAGGTCAGTGCTCCCGAGGAGGGCACAGTGGTGCTGACCGGCACCATCGCCGCGGACAGTGACCCGGTGGTCAACGTGTACGCCTTCAAGGACCCGGCGACGTATGCCCGCACGGCGTTCATCGAGGCGCTGAAGCGGGCCGGCGTCAGCGTCACCGCTGATCCCGTCGGCACGAACCCGGCCGCAGACCTCCCGGCGACGGCGAAGGTCGGCGAGCTGCCCGATGTCGCGTCGCTGACGTCCCTGCCGCTGGAAGAGGAGATCACCTACGTCAACAAGATCAGCTACAACGTCGGAGGGGAGACGTTGATCTGCCGGCTCGCGGTCGCCGCCCGCTCCGACGACTGCGACAAAGGTCTGCCGCGCGCGGCAGAGATCTGGAAGAGGGCCGGGCTGGACACCACGTCCGCGGCGCTGATCGACGGGTCCGGGTTGCCGGGCAACCTGATCACCCCCGACAACCAGGTGCAGCTGCAAACGATCATGGCCAAGCGTCCGGATGCACAGGCATGGAAGTCGACGCTGCCCATCTTGGGGGTCGACGGATCCCTCGCCCTGGTGCAGGCGGACAGTCCCGCCAAGGGAAAGGTGATCGGGAAGACCGGGACCCTCGCCGCGTTCGACGCCTTCAACAACCGGTATCGATTGCCCGCCAAGGCATTGGGCGGCTACATCGACACCAAGGGCGGACGGCAGTTCGCATTCGCGGTGATCACCACCAACAGCCTGTACCCGGACATCAACGGGGTCTTTGCGGCCAACGAAGACGTCGGCAAGGTCGTCGCCTCCATTCAGCAGTCCTACTGATCAAACGCCCTTGAACACTGACAGGAGAGGCCGAGAAATGACTGCACGCAGGGGGAGTCGTCCACTCGTGGCGGTCGGGATGGCGGTCGGGATGGCTGCGACGCTGGTGCTCGTGGGGTGCACCAGTTCTGCAGACCCCGCCTCGGGCGCGGCGTCGGCACCGGCATCGGGGACAACGCCTGCGTCCGGGTCGGTATCTCCCCCAGCATCGACTTCAGCCCCAGCATCGACGTCACCCTCCGGCTCGATATCCCCCGATCCATCCACCGCCGCAGCGGACCTCGACCGGGCCCTCGAGGAATTGGTCGCCATGCCAGGTGGGCCACCGGGTGTCATATCGGTGGTGCAGGTCGGTGATAATCGCACCGTGCACGCCGCCGGAGTCGCGGACCTGACGACGAAGGCGGCGCCGACGATCACCGACCACATGCGGATCGCGTCGGCCGCGAAGGCATTCAGCGGTGCGACCGCACTCGCGCTGGTCGACAAGGGCGTCCTGTCGCTGGACGACACCATCGGCAAATGGCTCCCCGATCTGCCCGAGGCATGGGCGAAGGTCACGCTGCGACAATTGCTCAGCCACACCAGTGGACTTCCGGATTTCACCAAGAGCAAGGAATTCGGAAAGGCCGTCGGGGCATCGCTGGAGGTACCGCTGCCGCCGGAGAAACTGCTGACCTTCGTGTACAGCGAGCCGCTGATGTTCCCGCCTGGCAGTCAATACATGTACGACAACTCCGACAACATCGCGGTTGGGCTGATGGTCCAGGCTGCGACGAAGAAAACCTACGCCGAGGCGCTGAAGGAGCAGGTCCTCGACCCGCTCGGCCTGGACGCGACGTCACTGCCGGTGGGGATCGAGATGCCGGAACCGGTGCTGCGCGGGTACGACCTCGACCCCCCGAACGCGCCCGAGGACGTCACCGGACTGGTGGCGGCGGGGTGGTCGTGGGCGTCGGGCGGGATCGTCTCCACCCCCGAGGACATGAACGACTTCATCCGCGGTTACGTCGGCGGCACACTGTTCGGGCCCGAGACACAGGAGCAGCAAACTTCGCTCTTCATTCCCGGCGGTGAGTCAGGGCCGCCCGGACCTGGCATCAACTCCGCGAGCCTGGCGCTGTTCCGCTACCAAACGCCGTGCGGCGTGGTCTACGGGCACACCGGGAACACCCCCGGCTACACCCAGTTCGCCGTTGCCAGCCCGGACGGCACCCGGTCGGCGACGATGGCGATGACGCTGGCACGCAACGCCGACGGGTCGCCGGAGGAATTGCAGGTTCTGCACGCCCTTCAACAGGCCGAGGCCGCGGCGGTCTGCCTGGCGCTGGAGGGTTCGTAGTACGGAATGGTTCGTAGTCCGAACGAGGCCCGAAGACCACGATTCATGAAACGCAGTTGCTGTCGGCGGGACCCGCTACTCCATCCGGCGAGCGGTCCACGTGGCGCGCAGTGTTGCCGCGTCCGCTGGTTCATGCGTGTATTCCTCGGTCACCGACAGGAATTCGAATCCCGCGTCCGTCAGCGCGGTCCGAACGTGCTGGTCGGTGAAGAAGTACTGGCGGTGGTGTTCGGTGAACGAGTCGGCGTCGGCGGTGCGAGTGACGTGGATGGTCGTGTCGCACGTGCGTGCGGAAGGGTCGACCACGCTGACGATCGAGAAATCGTGACCGTCAGAGTTCCCCTGCACGACGGGATTGGCGACGGTGAAGTCCATCATCGCGTCGGTATGCAAGTCGAAGACGAACCAGCCGCCGACGCGGAGCTTGCGGGATACCGCGGACAGCGTCGCGTGCAGCTGGTCCGGGGTGAGGTAGTTCAACCCGTCGAACGTGGAGATGGCCGCATCGAAGATGCCATCAACCTCGAGCTCGGGAAGTGTCTGCTGCACAAGGACTGCCGCCGGTCCGAGCAGGCGACGCGCCCTGGCCAGCATCATGTCGGAACTGTCCACGCCGACGACCCGGTAACCGCGGGCGACGAGCTGCTGCGCCATCAGCCCGGTGCCGCAGCACACGTCCAGCACCGAGGTGACGTGCCCCGGCCCGTCCGACCGCCAGAGTTCGTGAAGGAACGAAGCCCACCGGTCATAGCAGGGGTCCACGACGATCTCGTCGTAGACCCCTGCCAGCCGTGAATACGAATCGACTTCGGTCACGCTGGGCCGGCGCGACCCGGTCAGATGCCGAGAATCTTCGCCTTGGCGGCGGTGAACTCAGCGTCCGAGATGACCCCCGCGGTGTGCAGCTTCGCCATCTCCTGAATCTGAGAGACGGTGTCGTCCTCCGGAGGGGCCTCCTCCTGCTGCGGCGGCGGTGGCGCGTACTGCTGCTGCTGCGGCTGCTCTTCCTCGGCCGGCTGGTCGTACTTGCGGGCCTGACGGCGGGCCACTCGACCCGACACCGCAGTGGCCGTGCCGGCCACAACAGCCGTTCGGGCCGCCATGCGCAATAGTCCCATGTGAATCCTCTCTTCTTCCTGGACAGATGAAATCAGGACGCGGTGAGCACAGTCTCCACGACGTCGACCGGGATGCGGATCTGATCGATCACGACGGCGTCCGCCGCCTCGAGCGCCTCGACCATCTTGGCGGCCCAGAGGTTCTCGAACGCGATCAGCAGGGTGGAACTGTTCGGGGGGAGATCGTCGCTGACCTCGTCTGCGTCCTCACGACCGAGAGCGCCCGGTTGCGCGACGTCGATACCGATGAAGCCGCTGGCGGCTTGGCCCAGGTCCTCCGCCTCGATGGTGGTGATGGTGCCGGACTCATCCTTCATGACGAAGAGAAGGTCGATCACCCGAATGGTGCCGCCGTTGACGAGATCCATCAACGCCGGGGCTATCCGACCGGTGAAATTGTTGCCGGGAAACCCGATGATCATCACGTCGACCGGACCTACTGCCATGGGTGCCTCCTTGGTGGGTTTCATTGCTGTGGTTCGTGGGCCTGAGACTTCGGACCAACGTTCTCTCATCCGTCGACTTGGCGCGAGGCGAGATGCAATTCCGGTGACGCCGCGGGCTGCGATCGGTGACGGAGCGGTGCGGGCGGCGGCTGATGGCCTTGCCGTGTGCGTCGACCGGCCGCGGTCGGCTTGACTTCATCCACGCGGTGGTCGACCCCTCATCAGCGGCGCAGTGGGCATCCGCGGAACGGTCAGGTTCCGCGGGACAGGCGACGTGCCCCACGACGGTAGATCGACCAGGTCCATGGCCGCGTCATCCGATCAGGGTGACAACGCCGGTGACGCGACCTCGCGCACCGTCATCGCCGGGATGGCGTCGGCGACCCTGTCAGCGAAGCGGGCAGTCCGGAGGGAGCGGACCAGTCGAACGCAACGCCGACCGCACACCGCCGCCACCACGCCAACGCGCTCAGCAGTAGCACGCCGTGTAGCAACACGAACCTCGCTGGTCCCGGTTGCACGGCCCCTGATCAGCGGTTACAGTCCATTCGCAGCCGTTGATCTTGGCTGTCCAGGGGGATACGCACTCGGGGCGTCTCGCCAGGTTCAATTCCTGGGTCCTCCACCACGCCGGCCACACCCGTCTCGGCGAGCGGGCCGCTGTTTCCTTGTCGGCGTCGTTGATGACCAGCTCGACGCCCCGCGCGCCGAGCACGGGTGTACCGGCCAGCGTGTCCTGCAGCTCCCCGCGGACCCGAATGATGTCCTCGTGACGCACGATTTTCCCACCGTCGGTCAAGCCGCCGGTTTCGCGAATGACCCGGAACTGAAGGCGGGCATGGCACGTGCAGGTGTCGCCGGTCCGCCGCAGATCGAGATCTTCGAAGTTGCCTGAGTCATTTCCAGTTCGGCGCTGAGCTGTTTGTTGGTGACACCGGCTCATGTACGGACGGAATGCGCGCCGGTCAGTCGCAATTCCTCGAAGGCAACGACCAAGCCGTCACGATCGGGCCCCGGAACCACGAGATCGGCGGTGTCCAGCACTCGCGGATTACTGCCCTCGATGGCGACGGCCGTGCCGGCGAACTCGAGCATCTCGATGTCGTTGAGCCCGTCCCCGACCGCGACGATGTCCCGGACGTCCATCCGTAGGTGGTCGAGCACCTTCTGGATACCGACAGCCTTGTGCACCCAGGACAGGAAGATCTCCCCTGCCGAATCACCCATGTCCGGAATCGAACTCGGCAGCGCACTCAACTCCGGCCCGATCGCAGCGGCCAGCGCGATGACGGGTTCGGGGGAATCGAAGCAGGTGACCTTGCCGAACGAGGCGCCGGTCAGATCGTCCGACATCTGCAGCGCGGCAAGGATGTCCAGAGGACCTTCCCGCTCCGGCCGGTCGGTGGACCTCAGGTGACGCGCAAGCAGGTCCGTCAGCCGACGGTCCACCCCCGGCGGTCCGTACAGCGCCTCCGGCGCCTCGAGGAGATACGCGACGTGGTGCTCGTCCAGTAGTGACACCATCCGGGTTGCCAGTTCCGCCGGGAAACGGTGATCCAGCAAGACCTTTCCGTTGATCTCGACATAGCCGCCGGCAGCCGCCACGAAACCGTCGAGATCGGCGAGCACCGAGGCCGGGATCATCGAGCGTGGACGGCCCGTGCAGAGGAACACCTGGTGCCCGGCTTTCTGTACCGCCCGCACCGCCTCGACGTGCGCGTCCGGGACGACCCCGTGGAAGGCGTAAGTGCCGTCGAAGTCCAGAAACACCAGCCGTCGGTCGAAGCTCGTCACCACCGCCTGAACCCTACCGGTGCCGCCACCGTTGGCGGGACGACAGCAGGCCGCGATCGCTGCTCTCTGGGACGGGTCAGAAGCGTTGCAGCACAGCGGACTTGTGCATCCTAGCGCTGCACGGCCGGCGTCACTGCGTCTGGCCCGCCTCGACACTGGAACCGAGTGAGCTGTTGACGACCACCGGAATGCCGCTGGGCAACTCGTCGCTCAGGCTCTCCATCAGCGGGTCGGTGGCGGGCAGGGCCTGCGGCACCTGGACCTGGATGTGGAGTTCGTTGGCGACGAAATCCACAGACTGGATCTGACCGCCCGGGGTGCTGCTGATCCACTGCTGCGCCGCAGACTGTGCTCGACCGACGAGCACGCTGATGATGTAGTTGCCGACCGTGTTGATCACCAACGGAATACCGACGACGACCAGCAGGATGGAGATGGTCAGATAGGCGCGCCGACGAGGGCCGCCGGTCGGCCGGCCCGGGTCCTTCGCACCGAGCGCGGCGAACACAAGGGTGCCGGCCAGGACAAGTGCGATCAGATTGGACAGGAACAACACCAGCGCGCCGATGGCCAGGCCGAACGCCGCCTGGCCGAGACACACCCCGACGACCGCCAGTGGCGGGACCAGCGAGATGGCGATCGCCACCCCCGGCAACACCGCCGCGACGTCACGTCGCGCCAGGGCGATTGCCCCGGCAAACCCGGTCGCGACAGCAGCGACCAGATCGCCGAGCCCCGGTGATGTCCGACCGCTGATCTGGCTGTTGCCCAGCAGGTCGAAGGTGTCCGGGAGGACGAGGGCGAACAGGACGCCGATTCCCACCACCAACACTGCGCCGCCGAGGACGAATCGACCCGCTCGTGCGGCACCTCCCGGTTCTTGTTTGGCGATGCTCAGCGCGATGCCCATGATCGGCGTCGACAGTGGGGCGATGATCATGGCGCCGATCACGGTGGCGGTCGAGTCGGACAGCACCCCGGCCGAGGCGATCAGAGCCGACAACGTCAGCATCGTCCAGAACGCCGACCGTTTCGATCGTGCGTCACCGACGGTCAGATCGAGATCCTCGGTCAGCTCGGTCAGTGAACGGCGTTGACTGTCCGGGAGCACCCGGCTGATGACACCCACGACTGCAGCATCCGGCAATCAGCCAGGAACCACCCGTATCCGCGCAGGTGTGTCCCGGCACTTGCAGCTGTCCGAGGCGTCGGAGCCTCGCCAAATGATCTGCTCAACGCGCAGCGTCATCTGTGCGTGGGAGCGGTCGAAGTACGGTGCACCGGACACCCGCGGAAGTTCTGCCGGTCCGGAGCGGTGTCGGTCCGGACCACCTCGCCGGTGAACCGGACCACGCGCCGGTGAACCACCGCCCGTCCGGCCGGGCCGCAGATTCGACTGGAGGACCCCCCGATGAGCTCCAGCATCACCCCGCCGACTGACCTCAGCGTGCGGCTGGCAAGCACGAGATCCGTCGTCGCCGTGGCGCTGATGTTTGCGGTGAACGGGCTGATCATCGGCGGCTACGGCGGTGTGCTGCCGTCCATTCGGGAGCGGCTGGACATCGACGCCACGCAGATCGCGATCCTGCTGTTCAGCGGTGGGCTGGCCGGCATCCTCGCGATGCAAATCGGCGGGCGGCTCTCCGACTCGATCGGTGCGCGTCAGGTCGCGCTGACCGGACTGCCGTTCCTCATCGCTGCGGCGGTGACGTTCGCGTTCGCCGAGACCTTCCCGGTCGCGATCGCCGGAGCCGTGCTGCTGGGGCTCGGCAACGGCTCCATCGACGTGGCCATGAACGCGATCGGCGTCCAGGTGGAGGCGGCTCGGAAGCGGCCCATCATGAGCCGGTTCCACGCGTTGTGGTCGGTCGGCGGGCTCATCGGCGCGGGCTGCGTGCTGCTGATGGCAACGGTGCTCGGTCTCACCGGCGGCGACATCGTGCAGCCGTTGCTGCTGTTCGTCGCCGCGGTGGCCGCCGTTGCGTTCGTCATCCTGCTGCGGATCAGCCCACCCACCGCGGTGGTCCCGCACAGCGTCGACGGGGTCCGCACGAAGATCCCGCCGATCGCGTGGGTGCTGGCCGTCATGGCGCTCGCGTTCGGACTTTCCGAGGGCACCGCGACGGACTGGGCCGCCCTGCACGTCACCGAGGTCGCCCAGGTCGACTCCACCACCGGTTCGCTGGGCCTGGTCGCGGTGAGCGCGTTCATGGTCGTCATCAGGCTGTTCGGTGACCGGCTGGTCTCCCGCTTCGGCCGCCGCGCGGTCGTCCGGTTCGGCGGCCTGTGCGCCGCGATCGGTTACGCCACAGTCACTCTCGTCAGTGGACTGCCGCTACTGCTGGTCGGCTGGGCGCTGGTCGGCTTGGGTGTCGGGATGATCGCGCCACAGGTGTATGCGGTGGCAGGTCACGTCGGCGGCGGCCGGGTGCTGGCGTTCGTGGTGACCTTCGGTTATGCGGCGTTCCTGGCCGGCCCGGCGATCATCGGCTTCCTGGTGAACCACCTGGGGCTGCACCACACGATGGCCGTCCCCGCCGTGCTGTGCCTCGGCATCATGGCGCTGGCCTCGATCATGCCCAAGCACGACGACGACCTGTCACCGACGCCCTGAGCGATCGGCGGCACTGCTGACATGGTTGCGAGGGCTGATCGGCTCGGCGGCTACTCCTCGTCGGCGTCGATGGTGGGGTGCTGCTCGTCCAGGGCACTGACGGCGATGCCGTACGGCAGGAACCGCACCCTGCGGCTGCTGTCGGTGTTGTGCTTGTTGGCACGCAGCGCGTCGAGTTCGTTGGCGTAGACCTGTTCGACCTGCGCTCCGCCCTTCTCGTCGACGGTGTAAATCGCCCAGACACCGTCGCCGGTCTGTCCGGTGGTGGTGGGTTCGACCGTTGCTCCCGAGGTCCGCCCGAGGTTGTCGAGCAACCCGGACAGGCCGGCGCCGTTTCCGGACGCATCGAACATCCGGCCGAACTGGCCCAGTGCTCCGCGGAGCATCCGATCGAGGTCCTGTGGGTCGAATCCGAAGGGATCGTTGTCAGCCATGGTGGTCCTCCTGCCGGCGTCATTCCGCAGCATCCGCTGCCCCACCCAGTGTGCGCCATCCTGCCCGCGCCGGATCAGGGATGACCCGGAGATCGGCCGGGGGTGTGGTGCTGCGAGCGGGGTGCTCGTGTTGCAGGGTGACCTGGGTGGGCGGCGGGAGTGAGCGGTGAGGCGTGGGTTTCGTTCGGCCGGAACGTCGCCGAGACGTCCGCCGGCGCGCCGTCAGCCCAACGGCGGTTGATCCCGCGGACTTCCGACCGTGACCATGAAGCTCCTCGACGCGCTGCGCCGCAGGACGAGTGATCGGAAGGAGCCCGCGCATGACGTACAACGTGATCTTTGACGTGCCGGCACCCATCGAGCTGTACGACGCCACCCACAGCGCGATCCGCAACGTCGTGGGCACCGGTGACGTCGGGCTGGTCGCCCACATCGGGCGGGCCACCGACGCCGGATTCGAGATCACCGAGATCTGGCGATCGAAGGAGCAGTTCGACACCTTCAATCGCGAGATCTGGCCGAGGGTCGCGGCGAAGATTCCGGGTGCCGAGGGGATGGAAGCACCGGCCGGCCGGGAGTTCGAGGTCCGCGGGTTGATCCTGGCGGGTCATGACGACCTTTACGTGTGACGAACTGGATGCGCGACGTCGAGCATGGGTGACGTCCTGCCCTGCGTGACGTCCTGCCTGTGTGACGCCGTGCGTCCGTGACGCGATGTCCAAGGGACGTCAAGGCCCGGTCCCTCGGCGAGGTCCAGCCCGGCAACGGAGCCCGGCAACGGCGTCGGCCGATCGACGGTCAGGCCCGTCGGGTAGCACGGACGACGACGTCGCGGAGTTGATGGCGGCCGGTGCCGGAGCCGATGCTGCGCTCCAATTCGGTCGCCGTCACGATGTCCCACTGCGCCGGGTCCAGCACGCCGCTGACACTCGCCGCGGTGACCGATGCGTGCGTCGGCGGCGCGTCCCCGTGCCCGCGCCCGGGCCCGTGCCCGTGCCCGTGCTGACCGTCGCCCGGAGCCTGCAGGTGGCCGACGATCAGCAGCGTTCCCCTGGGCGCCACCCACTGCGAGAGGCGTTGGTAGAAGGCCAGTTGAGGAATCGCCGGGTGTGCGTAGTGGGTGGTGACGAGGTCGAACGGACGGTCCGGTTGCCAGCTGCTGAGGTCGGCCTCCACCCAGTCCAGTCGCTCGACGGGGGCGCCGCCACCGGCCGCGCGTGCTGACGCGCGGGACAGGGCCTCGGCGGAGATGTCGGCGGCCGTCACCCGCCAACCCGCCTGCGCGAGCCACATCGCCTCGGCCCCTTCGCCGCACCCGGCGTCCAGTGCCGCTCCTGGCACCAGCCCGCCGAGTTCGATCGCGAGATAGGGATTCGGCTCGTTCGCCGATGTGTCACCCTCCGCCTGCTTCCAGTGGTCTTCCCAGTAGCCCTTGTCGAAGCCGTGCGTCACGTGCGCCTCCCGATGTCGTGCCTCGACGCGATCAGAACGGATCGACCGGCCCTGCGATCCGCGGACGGACAAGCCGCTCGTCGATGAGAATCCGCGGCCCGGCTGGTCTACCACCTCGACTACCAGCGGGTCGACCACCAGCGGGCCGACTACCAGAAGGCCAACTAGCAGCGGGCCGACCACCCGAGGACCGGAGGCGGTGCGCATGCGAAAGATCGTCGTGTACGAGTTGTTGTCCTTGGACGGTGTCGCCGAGGCTCCCGAGGACTTCCTCGCCGATTGGGACGACGACGCTGCGGACGCGTACATGGCAGGGGTCATCGCGTCGCAGGACGCTGTCATCCTCGGCCGGCGGAGCTACGACGAGTGGTCGCAGTTCTGGCCGACGAGCACCATCGAGCCGTTCGCCTCCTTCATCAATACGGTCCAGAAGTATGTGGTGACCTCCAGCCCGCCCGAGCGGGACTGGTCCAACACCCGCGTGGTCGAGGGTGCGCTGGTCGACTTCGTCCGACGTTTGCAGGACCGACCCGGAGGCGACATCGGCGTGCACGCCAGCATTTCGATCGTCCAGTCGCTGCTCGTCGCGGGTGCCGTCGACGAGCTCCGGCTCGTGATTGCACCGGCCATTGCCGGCGCCGGGCGTCGCCTGCTGGACGGGCTACCGCCGCAGCGGCTGGAACTGGTCCGGAGTTCGGTGACGCACAGCGGCAAGCTGCTGGTGGATTACCGCGTCGCGCACTGACCGAGCGCGCCGACCCAGCCGAACTGAAGCACAGCGGCTGCCCAGGACTGCTCCGTCACCGCCGCCGTGCTGGTGCCGGTGCACCCGCCACCGAGTCGGCGCCGCGATCGAAGGCGGGATCGGAGGCGAGATCCCGCTGCCGGGTCTCGGAGTAGGTACCGACGGCAAGCACCGTGATCGCCGCGGCAACGGCCACATACACCGCGACGGCGTATCCGGTGCCGAAACTCGGTGTACAGCGCGACGGCGATCAGCGGCGCCAGGCCACCGGCGACGATGGAGGCCAGCTGATATCCCACCGACACTCCGGAGTAGCGCACCTTGGTGCCGAACAATTCGGACAGGAACGCAGCCTGCGGCCCGTACATCGCGCCGTGGAAGAGCAACCCGCCGACCACCGCGAGCACCGTCAGCGGGAAGCTGTTGGTGTCGAGCAGGTAGATGAACGCGAACGCCCACACGCCGACCCCGATCGCGCCGAACAGGTACACCGGACGGCGACCGAACTTGTCCGAGATGGCGCCCCAGATCGGAATTGTCACGGCGTGCACCGCCGCACCGATCAGAACGGCGTTCAACGCGAACGAGTTCGACGCGGTGTGGTCCGGGGGATTCTTCGTCAAGTAGGTGACGATGACGATGGTGAAGATGTAGTACGACACGTTTTCCGCGAATCTCGCGCCCATGGCGGTGAAGACCTCGCGCGGGTACTTGCGGAAGACGTCGACGATCGGCATGGCCTGCTTCTCGCCGCCGGCGGTGGCCGCCTCCGTCTTTGCCTGCGCCTCGCGGAAGACCGGCGACTCCTCGATGGACAGCCGGATGAACAGGCCGATCAGCACGAGCACCGCCGAGAGCAGGAACGGGATCCGCCAGCCCCACGACAAGAACGCCTCCTCGCTCTGCACGAGGGCGAGCAGCGCGAGCAGACCATTGGCCAGCAATTGACCCAACGGTGCTCCGGTCTGTGGCCAGCTCGCCCAGAAGCCCCGTCGGGCCGGGTCGCCGTACTCGGACACGATCAGGACCGCGCCGCCCCATTCGCCGCCGAGACCGAAGCCCTGCACCAGCCGCAGCACGATCAGGATCAGCGGCGCGGCCAGGCCGATCGTCCCGTATCCGGGCAGCACGCCGATCAGGAATGTCGCGATGCCCATCATGAGCAGGCTGATGACGAGAAGCTTCTTCCGGCCCAGGATGTCGCCGTAGTGGCCGAACACCAGCCCGCCGACGGGGCGGGCGATGAACCCGATGGCGAAAGTGCCGAGCGCCAGTAGGACGCCCACCGCCGGGTCACTGCCCGGGAAGAACACCTTCGGGAACACCAACGCCGCTGCGACCCCGTAGAGGAAGAAGTCGTACCACTCGACGGTGGTGCCGGCCAGGCTCGCCGTCACGACCTTGACGATGGTCGAGCGGCCCGGTGAGCTCGGTGAACCGGGCGAGGTCTGCGTGTTGGTGTTTCGCGGTGTTTGCGAGGACCGGGATGCCCTGTCTGCCATGACAACTCCCATCGGTGCGGTGTGGGTTGCGCGACGCGGTGAGCGACTGTAGGTGCATTTGTCCAGCGCGAGCCCGGGTCAAACGCACACACTTGTGCGCAGGGTGATGTGTCCCCCACACGGTTGGCTCGATCGGCCACACCTGCGCGGCGGAGGCAGCGTCCATGTCCGGAGGATCGTTGCGCCGCTGGTGATCTGACCCGATGTGGCTCGTCGACCCATCACCGGCGCGTGGAATGTGTTGTTGCGAAACATCACTCGCCTGTTGGCCCGCGCGTAACGTCCTGCGCGGCCCCGGACGGAGGCCGCGCCGACCGCACTGTCCGTGCGCCGTGCGGGTACCTCGACGAGGAGGACACCGGAGATGACCCGACCCCGAAATGCCGGCCGGCTTGCCGCGGCGGCGGCCGCTGCGCTGCTGGCGATCACGGCGTGCAGCAGCCCGGGCCAGTCCAGTGACAGTGCCGCGGGTGGCAGTTCCGCCGGTGGCCAGTCCGGGGAGCCGATCAAGGTCGGCATCGTGACATCGCTGTCCGGGCCGCTGCAGTCGTACGGCCAGATGTATCTCGATGCCTTCACCGCCGGGCTCGCCTACGCGACCGACGGCACCGGCAAGGTCAACGGCCGCACCCTCGAGGTGACCACGTCGGACGACGCCGCTGACCCGGCAAAGGCCACCGGTGCGGTGACCGATCTGATCGGCAACGGCACAAAGATCATCGCCGGATCTGCATCGTCGGGAGTCGGCCTCCAGGTCGCCCCACTGGCCGCGGAGAACAAGGTGCTGTTCATCTCCGGTCCGGCCGCGACCGACGGGTTGACCGGGATCAACCGCTACACCTTCCGGTCCGGCCGCCAGTCGTATCAGGACGTCAAGACCGCGGCGTCCTTCCTGTCGGACCTGAAGGGCAAGAAGGTCACCGTCTTCGCCCAGGACAATGCCTTCGGGCAGGCCAACGTCGCGGCGGTCACGTCCGTGTTCGGTGCCGGTGGGGCGACTGTCAGCCCGCTGCTCGTCCCGGCCACCGCGACCGACCTGGTGCCCTTCGCGAAGCAGGCCGCCGACGCGGGCGCCGACCTGTTGTTCGTCGCATGGGCCGGTACCAACGCGACGCAGATGTGGCAGTCGCTCGATCAGCAGGGCGCATTCAACGGCTCGACAGTCGTCACCGGGCTCGACATCAAGCCCACCCATACCGTTTTCCAGCCGGTTGCCGCGGATCTGTCGTTGCTGGCGCACTACTTCGACGGGGCTACCGACAACGAAGTGGAAAAGGCGCTGGTGGACGGCTTGGCCAAGGCGGGCAAGACCCAGGACCTGTTCTCACCCGACGGGTTCAACGCCGCGCTGATGGTGGTCCATGCCGCACAGGCGTCACCGGACGACGTCGACGGGATGGTCAGCGCCCTGGAGGGGTGGCAGTTCGACGGGCCGAAGGGCTCCATGGAGATCCGCGCCGAGGACCACGCCCTGCTGCAGCCGATGTTCCAGGCGAAACTCGTCGACTCCGGCGGTGCCCTGAATCCCGAATTGGTCAAGGAACTCGCACCGGCGGACACGGCGCCACCGGCCACTCCGTTCCAGTGACCGGCGCATGACGTCGGAGGCAGTCACGGCCGGCATGGGTGACGGCGATCGCGGGAGTGATGGTGCGAGCGATACTGCGACGGGAGCCGGCGCGATCGCGACGGCCGTACCCGCCGTCGATGTCCGGGACGTGGGCTGGACCGTCGGCGGCGCGGTGATCCTGACAGGCATCACCCTGCAGATTGCGCAGGGGGAGATCCTGGCCGTCATCGGCCCCAACGGCGCCGGGAAGTCCACCCTGGTCAACCTCATCTCCGGTGTCGTCAGACCCACCACCGGCCGGATCCTGCTGGCCGGAGCGGATGTCACGGCGGCGCCCGTGCGCCGGCGGGCACATGCCGGTATCGGGCGGACGTTTCAGACTTCTTCGCTGTTCGATGGCCTGACTTGCCTGGCCAACGTGTGTTTCGCCCTGCAGACCGCGTCCGGCTCCCCGTTGAACCCCTTTCGTCGCGCGGTGTCCGCCACCGACCGAGCACAGGCCGGTGAATTGCTGGACCGGGTGGGGATGGCCGGCCGCGCCGGGTCGTCGACGGCGGCCCTCTCGCACGGGGACAAGCGCAAACTCGAGCTCGCGGTGGCCATGGCCAGGAAGCCCGCGGTGCTGCTGCTGGACGAACCGATGGCCGGGGTGTCGATGGAGGACGTGCCGGATCTGGTGCAGCTGATCGCCGACCTCAACTCCGAAGGCGTGAGCGTCTGCATGGTGGAGCACCACATGCACGTGGTGCTGGGCCTGGCGCACCGGATCGCCGTCCTGCACCACGGAAGGCTGCTCGCCGTCGGATCACCGGCCGAGGTCACCGCCGACCAGCAGGTCAGACGTGCCTACCTCGGAGAGTCGTTGTGAGCGGCCCAGACCAGCGTCCGATCCTCCGGCTGGACGATGTGCACACCCGCATCGCCGGGTCGCACATCCTGCAGGGCGTGACGCTGGCCGTGCCGGAAGGTGCTGTGACCGCACTTGCTCGGCCGCAACGGGGTCGGCAAGACGACGACGCTGAAAGCCGTTCTGGGACTGGTTCCCTCGTCCGGTGCGATCGAGTTCGACGGACACCGGATCGACGGCCGGCCCACCCATCGGATCGTCACCTCCGGCATCGCCTACGTCCCGGAAGACCGCGAGATCTTCGCGTCGCTGACGGTGGAGGAGAACCTCGAGCTGGCCGAGTTGCCCGGTGTCCGCGCGGACTACGACGCGGTCCACGAACTGTTCCCGGAACTGCACACCAGGAGGAAGCAGCGGGCCGGCACGCTGTCCGGTGGGCAGCAGCAGATGGTCGCGCTGGCCCGGGCGATGCTCCGGCCGTCGCGCCTCATGTTGGTCGACGAGCCGACGAAGGGGCTTGCCCCGCAACTGGTCGCGCAGGTGGGTGATGCGCTGGCCCGGATCGCCGACCGGACGACCGTGCTCCTCGTCGAGCAGAACCTTCCGCTGGTGCGACGGATCGCCCGGCACGCCATCGTGCTGGACAACGGGCGGGTCACCCACACCTCGGACGCCGGGTCGCTGCTCGCCGACGAACGGTTGGTCAATTCCCTGCTGGGTGTGGCCGGCGCGGGTGTGGTCGGCGCGGACAACACCACCCCGAGAATCGTGACGGGAGCGGGGCAATGAGCTCGCTGATCCTGATCCTGCTCACCGGAGTCGGTCTCGGCGCCCTGTACTTCCTGGTGGCGTCGGGACTGTCCCTGATCTACGGGTTGATGCACGTGCTGAACTTCGCGCACGGCGCCTTCTTGACGGCCGGCGCCTACGCGGCGTGGGTCGCTGCCACTCGCCTCACCGGCCTGGGAGCGTGGTCGTTTCCGGTGTCGGTGAGCGTCGGCATCGTCGCCGGCGCGCTGATCGGCGCCGCGGTCGAGTTCTTCCTGATCAGGCCGCTGTATCGACGGCACATCGAGCAGGTGCTGGTCACCGTCGGACTGGGGCTGATGGCCGTTGCGCTGTTCACCGGGATCTGGGGACCGGACCCGCAGCCGTTCCCGCGACCTGTCTGGAGCACGGGCACCACCAACATCGGTGGCGCTGCCGTGCCCAACGACCGGTTTCTGCTGATCGGCGCCGCCGGGGCCCTGCTGGTCGGATTGATCCTGCTGCTCAAGTACACCCGGGTCGGGCTGATCATCCGCGCCGGGGTGGAGAACCGTTCGATGGTGCAAGCTCTCGGCATCGACGTGCGGCGCACGTTCACACTGGTCTTCGCCCTCGGCGGCGCGGCCGCTGCGCTGGGCGGGGTCCTCGGGTCGGTGTATTCCGGCTCGGTGTCGCCGGGTCAGGGCACCGCGCTGTTGATCTACGCCTTCATCGTGGTGGTGATCGGTGGCTTCGGCTCCATCGGTGGCACCGCGCTGGCGGCGCTGGTGGTCGGGCTGGTGCAACAACTGGCGAACTACTACCTCTACTCCGGCATCGGGGACGTCTCCGTCGTGCTGTTGCTGGCGGCCGTGTTGCTGGTTCGGCCCGGTGGCCTGACCGGCAGGACAGCGTGAAAGGCGTGACCGAATGACCGATCTCGCGCAGGCACTCACCGACCGCACCGCAGGCGCCACAGCGGCGCCGATCAGGGACAGCCGGCGAGGTGCTCGCATCCTGGCGGTGCTGACACCGCTCGCGGTGCTCGCGGTGCTCGTCTTCCTGCCCTGGGTGGGGTTCTCGGTCCCAGGGGTGCTGCCCGGGCCGGTCAACTCTCCGGGGTCGATGCAGCTGCTGGCGCTGTGTCTGGTGACCGGTGGCATTGCACTGAGTTACGACGTGCTGTTCGGTCGGACGGGCCTGCTCTCCTTCGGGCATGCCCTGTTCGTCGGAGCCGGCGCCTACGGTGCTGCCATTGCCCTCGGCACATGGGGCGGCGGGCTCGGCTCCGCGGTGCTGTTCGCCGTATGTCTCGGTGTGGCGTTGCCGCTGGTCGTCGGGGCGGTTGCGTTGCGGGTCAACGGGATCGCCTTCGCGATGGTGACGCTCGCGTTCGCGCAGGCCGTGGCGATCACCGTGCTGCGCAACCCTGGCGGTGTCACCGGAGGAGAGGAGGGGCTGGCGCTCAACCGTTCTGCCCTGCCTGCTCTGTTGACCGGGGTCGTCAACGCGCCCTACCGGTACTGGTTGGCGCTGGCCTTCTGCGCGCTGTGTTTCCTGGTGGTGGCCTGGCTGGCAACGGCACGGACCGGGCACGCCTGGGCGGCGGTACGGGAGAACGAGGCCAGGGTCGAAGTTCTCGGCGTCTCCGCTTACCGAACGAAGTTGATGGCGGTCGTCGTCGGCGGGTTCCTGGGCACGCTGGGTGGCTTCGTTCAGCTCATCGTGGTCGGCGGTGCGAACCCGCATCTGCTGTCCACCGAATTCACCCTTTCCCTGTTGATCATGGTGGTGCTGGGCGGCGCCGGCAGCCGATGGGGCGCCATCATCGGCGGCGCCGTGTACGTCCTGCTGGACAACCGGCTGCAGGAGCTGTCCACCTCGGAGGTGGTGGCAGGGTTGCCCGCCGTGCTCCGGGTGCCGCTGAGCCAGCCGCTGTTCGTGCTCGGGCTGCTGTTCGTTCTGGTCGTGTATTTCGCTCCCGGTGGCCTGGCGGCGATCGGTGCCCGCGTCCGCGCGCGGCTACGGCGCGGCTGAAGAGGGCCGGCGGGCACCCGGCCCGAGAAGTGCGCGCAGGTGTAACGCCAGCTGCACCTGCAGCGCCCTGGACGGTTCGGACCAGTCCGGTCCGAGCAACCTGCTGACCCGGGACAGCCGCTGCCCCACGGTGTTCGGGTGCAGGTGCAGCACAGCGGCGGTCCTGGCCAGGTGGCCGCCCTCGGCAAACCAGGCCTCGATGGTGGCGGCCAGGTCCGAACCCCGGCACGCGTCGTACTCCAGGACCGGGCCGAGCGTCTGCCGGACGAACGTCTCGCCACTGGCACCGCCGGACAGCAGCACGCCGATGAAGCCGAGCTCGGCGGTCGCGGCACCCTGCCCCGTCCGACCCAACGCGATCAGCGCCGAAAGTCCGCTCAGCGCAGCGCGATAGGACTCGGCGAGGACCCCGGCCGCGCCGTCCGGACCGATCAGGTCGGTGCCGTCCGGATTGGCGGACTCGCCTGCCGCGGTGACCGGGCCCCCCAGCATGCGGCCCAGTCCGGTGGCCGCCTCCCGTGCGACGGCGCCGGGGTCGGTGCCGGGAACCAGCAGGACCACCCGACCGTCGATACGCGCCGACAAGCCGCGGCGTTGTCCGGCGTAGAAAGCCGCGCCCTGCTCCGAATCCCCACGGTGATGGGCCGGCTCGCAGACCACCACCACCAAGCTGTCGGTCAGGTCGACATCCAGATCCTTGGCCCGCGCCGCGATCTCGTCGGGGTCGGCGACCGACCCGGTGAGCAGCGCCTCCAGCAGGTCACGCCGGCCACGGTTGGCCACCTCGGCGAGGTGGCGGTTGAACAACAGCAGCAGCGCCGTGACCACCGCACCCCGCTCGAGCACCCGGAGGTCCGCTGCCCGCGGCGCGCCGGCCCGGGTGAGCACCAGCCGGCCCAGCACCTCGGATCCGGCCGACACCATCACCGACGACTGATGCGGTCCGATCGGCTCGTCTACGGGTACCGGGACCTGCAGGTCGACGCGGCCGCCGAGCACGTCCGCGAGTTCGGCGGCGACCTCGGACACCCCGCCGCCGCGCAGCACGAGTTCGGCGAGCCGGTCGTGGGCCAGGACGGCCAGTTCGATGTCGCCGCGCTGCTCCCGCAGCGCCGCGTTGGCGTGCTCCAAACTGATCAGCGCTTCCCGTGTTTCGGCGAGCAGGCGGGCGTTGTCCAGCGCGACCGCCGCGTGTGCGGCCAGTGAGGACAGCAGGGCGACGGCGTCCCGGGAGAACGCGCGCGGCCGCCGATCTGCCGCGAACAGCACCCCGATCACCCGGGCTCCGCGTTTGAGCGGCACGCCGAGGATGGACACCAGCCCCTCTGCATGCACGGCGGAATCGATCGTCGACGTGTGGGTGAAACGCTCGTCGTGGAAATAGTCGGTCGCGGCGATCGGGATGCCCTGCTGCGCCACCATTCCGCCGAGACCGGCTCCCAGGGGCAGTCGTACGGCCTGGAACTCGGCGGACACCGAACCGTCGGTGATGCGCATGTAGGTGTCACCGCGCTCCTCGTCGTTGAGGCACAGGTAGGCGATGTCCCGGCCGAGCAGGGCCCGGGCCCGACGCACGATGGCGACAAGGACGTCGTCGACGCTGGACAGTGCGGCGAGGTCGGACGCGGTTTGGAACAGGGCTGCCAGTTCGGCGACCCGGCGTCGGTGGGCCTGCAATTGCTCCCGCACCTCGAGCGAGATCCGCTTGGCCCGTTCGAGTGTCTCGATGTCGGCGGCAGAAAGGCCGGCCGCACGCGCCTCCACCACGGGTCGCTCGAACTCCACCGCCGACGCGTCACGCGCGAGCAACTCCAGCAGGTGGGCGATGCCCTCCGTCATCCCCATGGGCCTCATGGTGCCATCGGTCGCCGGCGACAACGGCCTGCCCCGAGCAGGTCTCGTCAGCGGGCACCCCATCCGCCGTCGAGTACCAGGTCGGAGCCGGTGATCGAGGCAGTATGTGGTGAGCAGAGGTAGGCGGCCGCGGCGGCAACCTCGTGGGGTTCGATCAGCCTCTTCACCGGTGATGACGCAAGGATCACCTCGGCCAGTACCTCCGACTCCGAAAGGCCATGCGCGGCGGCCTGATCCGCGATCTGCTTTTCCACCAGCGGAGTGCGCACGTACCCGGGGTTGATGCAATTGCTGGTCACGCCGTGCTCAGCCCCCTCCAGTGCGATCACCTTGCTCAACCCCTCGAGTCCGTGCTTGGCGGTCACATAGGCGGCCTTGAACGGGCTGGCCCGCCGCCCGTGCGCGGACGAGACATGGATGATCCGGCCGAACCCCCGCTCGTACATCCCGGGCAGCACCGCCCTGGTCAGCACGAACGGCGCCGTGAGCATGATCCGCAGGATCGTCTCGAAGGTGGGGATGGGGAATTTCTCCAGTCGCTCGACATGCTGGATGCCGGCGTTGTTGACGAGAATGTCGATGTGGTCGGCGATACCACCCACGGCTCCGGGCAGGGCGTCGATGTCGGACAGGTCGATCACCAGGGACGTCGCTCCGGTCTCCTTCGCCAGCAGGGTCACCGCGGCGCCGTCCCGATCCACTGCGATGACGTCTGCACCGTCGGCTGCGAACCGGTGGGCGATTGCCCGCCCGATGCCGCTGGCAGCTCCGGTGACCAGGGCGCTCCGGCCCTGCAACGACAGTTGTTGCGGCGACGACGACGTCATGCAGTGACCCTAAGGATGGCGCCGGCGCTGCACCATGGCTCCGCCGGACACCCTGTGCTTGCGGACATGTCGCGTCGACACATGCCGCAACCATGCGGTGATCTCCGGATCCGTCGGTCGAACGAAACTGTTGATCAGTCGGCAGGGTGCGGCCGGACCACCACCACGGGGCAGGTCGCATGGATGATCAGCGAGTGGCTCGTCGAGCCGAGCAGCATGCCGGTGAAACCGCCGCGTCCGTGACTGCCGACGACCAGGAGTTGGGCATCGGTCGAGTGCTCGAGCAGACCTGCGGTCGCACGGCCCTCGGTGACGACCTTCCGCACCTGCACATCGGGATACTTCCCTCCCCAGCCGGCGACCCGCTCGGCGAGCAGCACCTGCTCCTCCCGCTGGATCCGCGCCGGGTCCATGACGTCCTTCATCCGATGCCTGACAGGTACGGTCAAGTCGTTCCACACGTGCACCGCGACCAGATCAGCACCGCGCACAGCAGCCGCTTGGAACGCGAACGCTACGGCGGCCTCACTGGTGTGCGACCCGTCCACTCCCACCACCACGGGGCCATCGGTCCGCAGCGTCTGGCCACCGTGGATCACCGCGACGGGGGCGGCGTTGGTCGAAGCGACCGCCAGGGCAACGGATCCCAGCATGACACCGTGGAAGCGGCTGACGTGGTCGGAGCCGACCACGGTCAGCAGCGCGTCCTGCGAAGCTGCCTGCAGCGCCATGGTTGCCGGCTCTTCGACGACGGTGGTGGTGACTGTCAGCTGCGGATGAGCGCGCCGCAGATCTGCCGCGACGCCATCGACGGTCTTCTGCCCTTCATCGCGGAGGACCGGTGCCAATTCCTCCGGGTAGGGGTCGTAGTCGGGGTACCCCACCATCGCCGGAAGCGAGTAGGCAAGCAGCAACCGGAGTTCGCAGTGCCGTCGGACCGCTTCGTCGGCAGCCCACCGCGCAGCCTCCAGGGCGGCAACGGATCCGTCCACGCCGGCGACAATGTAGTCATTCGTCCTCGTCATTGTCCGACACCTCCCCGCCCTGCCACTGCTTCCAGCCTTCACCCGGTGGGGTGGGCAGGACAGGGGCGAAGGTCCCGTCGGCGCGGCGGCCAACCGGTGTCCAGGGTCGAGTCGGCCGGATCAGTCCACGAACTCAGCCTGCAGGTTGAGCATCCGAACACGGGCGGATTGCAGCCGGTGGTTCATCACGGTCACGAACCGCTTGGTCAACTCATACCCAACCGCGGGATCGGCCTCGCACTTGGCGCGCAGGCAGGCCGCGTCGAAGGCGAGCGCGCTGGTGTCGGTGACGGCGCGCGCATCGAAGGTCCACTGGTAGGGCGGCACCATCCACGACCAGCCGACGACGTCCTGCCCATCGAGCTCGTCCAGCTCGACACCCCGGGCGGACGTGCGCACCTCGATCGCCACCCGGCCGCGCCGCAGCACGTAGAAGTGGTCGGCCGCTTCGCCTTCGCGGAACAGGAACTCGCCGGGGCGGGCATGCACGTTCACCGCGCAACCGGACAGCAGGTCGGTGGTCGCGGCGTCCAGGCCCTGGAAGAACGGGTGCTCCGGCAGGTACTGGTCGATGGTCTGCATGTGATCCCCTCGAATCTGCTCGATCATTCCGGTGCGCCTCAACCGCACGGCGCCGTCCGTTTTACCCAGTGTTCGTCGGGTCGACGGGCACGGGAAGGGACCAAAGTCACGGATGGAGGGTCCGTCGCTCTGCGCGGCCGGGTGTCGGCCGCCAGTCGCCCGGCGGATCTTCCCCGACCCGGCCGTCGATGGCCTCCCGGATGAGGTCGGCGTGGCCGGTGTGCCTGCCATACTCCTCGAGCAGGTCGAACAGGATCCGGCGCAGGCTCAGGTGACCGAGTTCCCCCCACGAGATGTGGACGGGCTGGTCCAAGCCGCCATCGGCGAGTGCTTCCGCGAGCCGAACGCGGGCCCGTTCCACGGCTCCGTCGTACAGCGCATACAGGTCCTTCGGCGAGTCGTCGGCGGCGGATCCGAACACCCACTCGTCGGCATCGTCGCCGTCGGGTGGACCGCCGAGAGTTGCCCACGGCTCGCCCAGCGGCGCCCCCGACAGCCAGACCGTGAACTTCTCGTCCTCGACCACGGCCAGGTGCTTGAGCAGGCCACCGATGGTCAGCTTCGACGCGGCGATGGCGGTGGTCAGCCCGGCGGCGTCCAGTCCGTCCGCCTTCCACCGGAACGTCGCCCGCTGCCGGTTCAGCGCCCCGAGCAGGTGCTGGACCTCGGTGCCCGCCAGCGGCGGCTCCCACGGCGGCGGCACCCACCGGGTGGGTTGCTCGGCAATAGGCGCGGTTGTGGTCGAAGGTGCTGGCGGCTCGGCATTCTCGGTCATGCCGCAACGGTAGGGCGGGATACGGACGGTCGACTTCCGGATTGCGCAATCGGCTCTTGAAATCGACCCGGACATCGTCAAGGCAATACTGGGTGTATGCCCACCGAACCCCGCATGGTCTTTCTCGGTTTCGGGAAATACGCCCGCGCCGACAAGATCTTCGCCCTGGAACCGATCCGCGGGGAGGACCGCGGTGAGGGCCGGCGCACGAGGGTGTGGGTGGAGGGCATCTCCAACCCGGTGATCGCGTCACGGACCGAGCGGACGATCCTGGCCGACATGGGTCAGGAGCGTGCGGCGCAGGCCTTCGTCATCGACGAGGCGCTGGAGTTGGCGGAGCGGCTCGCCGCCGCGGTCGATGCCGGCCGGGTGGATCTGGGTGACCTGGGGCGCAGGGCCCGACATCTCCTCGAGGCGGCGACAAGCGCTGCGGCAGAGGCGGAAACGAACTAGCGACTCAGCGCGATGCTGCCGTCGTGCGGCGGGATGAGCCGCGCAGCGCCAGCAACCCGCGAACACCGAGCACGGCGACGACGGTGCCGACGGCCAGTGCGGAGCAGATCAGCACCGCGTGCACCCACAGGAACGACGTCGGGGTCGACGAGCCGATCTCACCGGCCCAGGCCCTCTGGTCCTGCCAGATCGCCAGCGCGAACCGAGGCCAGACCACCCAGTTGAAGACCCCGGCCAACACCAGGAACACCGACCACTTCCGCGTGAGGATCACCGGTCGAGTATGCCGAGCCCGCTGGGTAGTGTCGCTGGATGGCCACGACCCCACCGACGTTCGCCGGCTTCCCGCCGCAGGCGTGGCTGTTCTACGAGCAGTTGACGGCCGACAATTCCCGCGAGTTCTTTGCCGCGCACCGCGAGGTGTTCGAGACCTGCGTGCGCGACCCGATGATGGCCCTGACCGACGAGCTGGCTCCGGAATTCGGAGTCTTCAAGGTCTTTCGGCCGCATCGTGACGTCCGTTTCAGCTCCGACAAGAGCCCGTACAAGACGCAGATGGGTGCCGTCACCGAGGGAGAGGGTGGCGAGTTCTACTACCTGCATCTGGACGCCGACGGTTTGTACGCGGCCTCCGGCTACTACCGGATGGCCACCGATCAGCTGGACCGGTTCCGCCGCGCAGTGGACGACGAGCGGACCGGGCAGGAACTGCTCCGCCGGGTGAAGAAGCTGGAGAAGGAGTACGAGATCCAGGGCCAGGCGCTGGCCACCGCGCCCCGTGGATTCCCCCGGGATCATCCGCGGATCCGGTTCCTGCGGCACAAGGGGCTGACCGCGGGCAAGGCGTTCGGGACCCCGGATTGGCTGTCGACGGGCGACGCCGAACAGCAGATCGCGAAGGCCTGGCGGGGCGCCCGTCCGATCAACGACTGGCTCAACGCCAACGTCGGACCCTCTCGGCTGCCGCCAGAACCAGCTCGTCGATAGGCCACAAGCCATCTGTGCGGCCTTCTCGACCGTCACTCCCCAACCGCCAGTCGCACCACTCCACTTGCACCGTCAACAGTCACGATGTCTGAGGTGCTGATGGCGTCGGTTGCCCCCGCGACCCCGACGACGGCGGGGATGCCGTACTCCCGTGCCACCACGGCGCCGTGGCTGTTCGCCCCGCCCATCTCCATGACGAGTCCGCCCGCGGTGAGGAACAGCGGCGTCCAGCCCGGATCGGTCGAGGGGGCGACGAGAATCTCACCCGGCCTCAAGGTGGCGCCTGCGGGATCGAGGATCACCCGAGCGGACCCGGTGACCATGCCCGCGGACGCGGGCGTACCGGTCAGGGTCCCGGGCTCAGATGGAGCGCCGTCCCTGACCGCAAGCGCCTCCGGTTCGGTTCCGTCAGAGAGCAGGACGCGGGGAACGTGACGTCGCTGCTGTTCCGCGCCATACTCCCGACGGCGCTCGGCGACGAGATCCTTCACCTCGACACCCTCTGCCGCCGAGACGATCTCGTCGAAGTCGAGGAAGAAGACGTCGTCGGGCCGAGACAAGGCCCCCGCGGCGCGCAGTTCCGCACCGATCCCGGACAGCACCTCCCTGGTCTGCCCGAAGGCAGTGATCATGATGAACTTCGGCATCTCGCGGAGCCCGACCAGGGATCTCGCGCGGCCCAGACAGAATCGAACGATGGCAGCGCGAACCCGTCCGCGCCGCCGGGCGCGTGCGGACAGGCGCTCCACCATCGCCGCCGCGTCCCGCTGGCCCTGCGCGAAATGGACGTCCGGCGCGCGTGTCTCGTCCGTCACCTCCAGGTATCCGGCCACCACCCCGAACAGGTGCGAGGGGTCGTCCGACCACCGCGGCATCCCGAGGTCGATTTCCGCGACTGCCCGCTGGCCGTAGCGGACGAGAAATGCCGACATGGCCTCCTGCAACGTCGGTGGCAGTGTTCTCGCCCGGTACCCGTCCGCCAGTTCACCGGGCGACCGGTCCCGGGCAGCCGCTTCCGCAACAGGGTCGGCGCGAACCGTGACCGCCATCTGCCACAACTCGAGATCCATCTCGGTCGTCACGTTGCCCGGCGCACTGCGCAGCACCGCTTCGAGTTCGGTCCGGTCGCTGTGTCCGCGCAATAGTCGAGCCGCCACACCGAGCGCCGCGAAGCCGGCTCCAGCGGCCGGGAGCACCGTCGGTGCGAGTGGCAGCGCGTGGGCCAGGTGTTCGACGACACCCCGGACGCGCGCGGGGATGTCGCCGTCCGCACCGGGAACCGGCGTCCTTCGCAGGTTGTCGAGCATGCGGCTCACCCGGCGCTGCGCACCGGCCGGGTTCACGATCGCCTGCGCCGCCAAGATGGGTATCCGGCACCGCACCACCACGCGACCGAGTGGAACCACTGCGCGGCGGGCGGACCGCGCGAGCGGGGAGAACCGAGGGTCGTCGAACAGTCGGCGCATCACCACCGCAGACCGGGCCTCCATCACGTCCAGCGCGCGCGGCATGATGGCCCGACCGACCGGGGACCGCAGTGCGGGAGTCGCGTCGACGAAGATCCGGCCCGCGGCGGTCGCGAATCCGGCCGGGCCATCGCTCGGCTGACTCGGCGAGTGACCGGCCAGTCCGAGAAATGCCGAACCCATCACCCGGAACGCTGCAATGCCGATCGGGGTGATCGGCCGGTGCAGTCCCTGCGCCAGGCTGATGCAGAAAAACGCGCGGATGTCGTTCTCCGGCAATGGGGATCGGCGAGCCGGTATCGGGAACAGCGTCGTGATCGGGCGGGATTGGACGAGCCAGAAGTGCCCCTCGTGGTCGACGGCCCACTCGAGGTCCTGCGGTGCACCGAAATACTGTTCGACCCGGTCGCCGGTTGCGGCCAGTTCGGCTGCCTGCCGATCGGTCAGGCAGTAGGTCGGGCTCTCGCCGTGCCGACGGTCCAGAACAACGCCGGTTGCGGTGTCGACGACGAAATGGTCCGGATCGACCGACCCGGACACCACCGCTTCGCCCAGGCCGGGCGCGGCGTCGATCACCGCCTGGCGCCGTCGCCCGGTGACCGGGTCGGCGGTGAACAGCACGCCCGCAACCTGTGCGTCCACCATCCGCTGCACCACGACGGCGAGCGCAATTCCCGTGCCGTCGATGCCCTGTGCGGCGCGGTACGCCATTGCCCGTTCGGTCCACAACGATGCCCAACACCGCTGGACGGCGTCGAGGACGTCGTCGACACCGGCGATGTTGAGGTAGGTGTCCTGCTGGCCGGCGAAACTGGCGCCGGGAAGGTCCTCTGCGGTGGCGGAAGATCGCACCGCCACCCGCAAGTCGGCCCCAGAACCCAAGCGCTGATACGCCTCTCGGACAGCATCACGGACTTGCTCAGGCATGGTCACTGCGAGGATCACAGCCCTGGCAGCGGCCGCATCCCTGGTGACCCCGTGCTCGATGACGGTGCCCCGGACGACCTGGCGATAGGCCGCCGTCGTCACGCAGAAGCCAGACGGGACATCGAAGCCGCCGCGCACCAGCTCGCCCAGGTTCGCAGCCTTACCGCCCACCTCGGCGAGCCTCTCGGTCGACAGATCGGCCAGGTCGAGCACCAGGACCTCGTCGGGCCCATGGGAAGGGCGGAACAGTTCGCCAACGTGATCGGCCATGCCGTGCCTCCTTCGGCATAATTCAACGCGCGAGGAATTCCTGATGTCAGCGTCGCAGTGCCGGCGTCTCAACGCAACGGCATTCGCCACGGATCCACCGTTCGGACGAGACGAGGCCGCTTGACACCGGCGAGACGCTGAGAGCATGAAGGATCTCCGGTGCCTCATCGGACTGCACCGCTGGCAACGCCTGCACTACCCCGAGGGGGGAACCTATCTGCGGTGCTGGCGGTGCAAGGTCGAACACGACCGGCGCCCCGACGGGGGATACATCATCAGCTGATCCGCCGGCCCCGTGCAGGGCAACGGCGTGCCGACCCTTCGTCAGCCGACCGTTGGCGCGGATCCGCGCTCGAGTCCCAGTGTCGCGAGCAGATCCTCAAGCAGATCCTCATGAAGTTCGAACCACACCGGCCTGATCGTCCAGCAACAATTCCTCAACGGTGTCGCGGTCCAGGTCGAAGCGGGCCGCAATCCGGTTGGTGTTCGTCATGCCCTGGATGCGGACGGCGTGCAGGACCAACAGCTGGTCCGAGGAGGTGTACGCCACCGGATGAAGCTAAAGAAGTGCTGCAGCAGGCCGTCAGCCGGCATCCAGCATTCTCGGCTGCGGCTCGACAGACGCTGCAGCAGGGTTTCTCGCGCCTGAGAGTTGAGATGACCCTGCTGGGACGACACTCGATTCGAGGTCTGCACCAGAAAATCGGTGGCGCCCCTTGATAGGAAACCGAATGGTTCCCTATACTTTGTCACGTGGAGACGGTGTTCCGGGCGCTTGCCGACCCGACTCGAAGAGCACTGCTCGACGCGCTGTTCGAGCAGGACGGCCAGACGCTGCTGGCGCTGACCGCTCCGCATGACATGACGAGGATTGCGGTTGCCAAGCACCTGCGACTGCTCGAGGCAGCCGGTCTGGTGGTGAGTCGACGGCGCGGCCGAGAAAAGCTGCATTACCTGAACACCGTCCCGATTCGGCTCATTCACGACCGCTGGGTCAGCAAGTACACCGAGCCCTGGGCGGCCGGCCTTGCCGGTCTGAAAGCGGAACTGGAGCACCCCGTGGAGAAGGTCTTCGAGATCTACATCAAGACAACACCGGAGCGGCTGTGGAGGGCCATCACCGATCCGGAGATCCGGGCGAAATACCATTTCGGCGCGGCGATCGAGTCGGACTGGACGACCAATTCGCAGTATGAGCTCAAACACCCGGCCAACGACGCCCCCCTCGTCGAAGGACAGAACCTCGTCGTCGATCCGCCCCGCAAGTTGGTGCAGACGATGCACACCCTGTGGAGCGAGGAAGCGAACAGTGCTGGTACGTCGCGGGTCAGCTGGGAGATCGAACCCGTCGGCGACTCCTGCCGGTTGACCGTCACCCATGACGAGCTCGGCGACACAACGCCACCCGAGATCTACGGTGGCTGGCCGATGATCCTTTCCGGGTTGAAGACCTGGCTGGAAACCGGCGAAACACTCACCACCCCAGGCTCACTGATGTACGGCACTGCCTGACGGCGGGACAGAAATTCCATGTCCCTGCATCCAGGACGACCACGCGCTCCGCTACCCCGGAAGGGACCGTCATGCCCACCACCACCATCACCGACATTCGAACCGTCGGGATCACTGTCGCTGATCAGGACAAAGCTCTCGAGTTCTTCACCTCGGCGCTGGGATTCGAGAAGCGCCTCGACGCTGCGATCAGCCCCACGATGAGGTGGATCGAGGTCGCGCCGCCGGGAGCGAGCACATCGATCGCCTTGATCAGTGGCACGCCCGCCCCCGGCAGCACTGACACCGCAGTCAGATTCACCGCTCCCGATGTTGCGGCGGAGCATGCCGCACTGCAAGGAAGGGGTGTCGTCACCAGCGACGTCATGCGCTGGGACGGTGTCCCGGCGATGTTCACCTTCGACGATCCTGACGGCAATCGGTTCGTCATCGTGGAGTCACCCGAATCGAATGGGTGACACCATTGATTCGGTACCGGTCAGCTCTTGCCCGGAGTCCTCGCCACCCCGATCAGCACGGGATCGTGATCCGACGACCGGTAGGGATCCGGCTGGTAGAAGCCCGGCGGGTTGAACTCGGTGTTGTAGTCCTGGAACAGCGCTTCGTCACTGTTGATGTGCCAGATGTCCACCCCGGTGATCCGGCGGGCCAGCTGCCTGGTCACCAACGCCTGATCCAGGTAGCCGGCCTGGCCGTCGAAGACATAGGAATAGCGGTCGCTTTCGGCCAACCGGGTCTCGATGAGGTCGACGAAGCCGGCCGCCTTCAGCACGTCGATCGGGTCCTCATCGCCGTAGGAGTTCAGGTCGCCGACCACCATGACATCCGGTCCGTCGAGCGATCTCGTGAAACGCGCGAGCGCCGTCGCCTGCGCCACCCGATCGGCGTTGAAGCAGCCCTGCCCGTCGCCCTGGTCCGCATTCGGCCCGGTCGGCGCCGGGGTGCCGCAGCCCTTCGACTTGAAATGGTTGACCACCACCCAGAACGGCCGCCCCCCATGCGCAGGACGGAATCGCTGGGCCAGCGGGTAGCGGGCATTCGCAAAGGCGTCGTCGGTGGTCGTCCGGGCCCGCCCCATGGGAACGACCCGCGCCGGCTGGTAGATCATGGCGACCTTGATCGCGTCGGTGCCGAACAGGCCGGCGCCAGGTTCCTCCACGGTGGCGTAGCGACGCGTCCCCGCGGCGGCGTTCAGGCCCGCGACGAGATCCTCGACAGCCTGGTCGTCACTGTCGTTCTCGATCTCCATGAGACCGACGACATCGGCATCGAGCGCGGTGATGGCAGCGATGATCTTGGTCCGCTGCCGCTCGAACTCCAGGGCGCTGTCGGCGCCGCGCGGGTCGTCACCTGTGTCGGTGCTCGCTCCCGGGACGTCGATCGTGGTGAAGTAGTTGAGCACGTTGAAGCTGGCCACCCGGACGTCGCCGCCGACCGGGTCCGGTGCCGCGGTCCGTGGATTGGTGCGGGTGACAACCGGATCGGCCGTCGGCTGCAGCCGGTAGACGTCGAACCCATAGGAGAGCACGCCGACGACGCCGCTGAGGGTGTCGCCCAGCCGGATCACCTCGCCGTCGACGTCGGTGAACGGGATCGTCGCAGGGTTGGAGACGCCGCTGCCGTCGTCGATCAGCAGACTCCGCGCATCGTTCGCCGCCTGCTCGGCGGCGTCATCCGGACCGCCACCGTTGGTGGGCTGGAACAGTCGGCCGCCTGCCGAGACGAGCAGCTCGCCGTAGCGGGCGAGGGTGAAAGACTCGGTGGCGGTGACCGGCCCGGCGAGCGCGATCAACATGCCTTCCAACCGCTCCCGCTCATCCGTTCCGGCAGGCAGCGACAGCACGGCCGGCGCAGGTGTGGCTGCATCACCGCAGTCGCCGATGGAGCTGACCGATGCGAGCTGGGTCAGTCCGAACTGCTCGCTGACGGTTCCGGTCACCCGGACAACGTCACCGACCCCCAGCGCGGCAGCGGTGGGCGCCGGGACGAACAAACCGTCGGAGGTGGCCGGGTCACCGTCGGCTTGTTGCAGGAAGACACCCCCGAGCCGGTCGCTGCCCCGGAAGTCACCGACGACGACTCCCTCGACGGTGACTGCCTGACCCTCGAGCGGGCTGGCCGTTCCGGTGCCCTGCACTTCACCGATCAGGTGGCTCACCGGGACGGCACAGGGATCGACCGGCGGCTGCGGTTCCTCGAACGCCTGGCCCGGATTCGTCGTGCCGAATGAGCTCGCAGTCGCGACGGCCCAGCGGAAGTCACCGTACGTACGGCCGGTCCCCACCAACGCCAGCGATGATCCGGCCGGTGTCGAGGACGGCTCGGTCACGCCGATGTCGGTGCTGGCCAGGCCCGCGGCCGGACCGTTGGTCGCCGTCATGTCACCCTCGTACGACAGGAACTGCAGCACCGTCGCCGACGCGTCCACCAGGGCGACGCCGTCCGGGAAACCATTCTGGATCCCGTTAATCGGGTAGCTGACTGCGCCGAAGCCGCCGGCCTGATCGGGGATCACCCCGGTCAGCGCCGTGGTGGAGTACGTGGCCCCGCCCGTGCCGTTGTAGAGCACCAGAGACCAACCGGTCAGGTCGGTGCCCGCGGGCCCGGCCACCTCGATCGCCTCGCCGGTGTCGTCACCGGCATTGTCGTAGTGGATCTCGTTGATGAAGACCGTGCCGTCGGGCGGTGCGACTGCTCCAGCCGTCGATCCGCCAACCATCACCAGGCCGGCCGTCAGGCCCGCCACCATCGCCGCAGCCAGCGGTCGTCGTCGCATTCAGTGCTCCCCGTCCGGATTCAAGCGCAGCGAGATCGCGCCTGGCGCCGAGCATGTCACGCTGACGAGCGTTGCGAAACAACAGGCTGTGAATGGCCGGTGACGACTTGGTCAACGAGGTCGGCGATACTTCAGTCTGATCCTGCCGTGGTCGAACGTGGTGCTGTCCACCAACTCCAGCCGGTAGGACTGCGGGACGCCATCGAACAGTCTGGTCCCGATGCCGGTGATGTACGGGTACAGGTGGACGCGGAATTCGTCGATCAGATCCAGTTCGATGAGCGACCGCCACAGGGTGACACCACCCCAGACGATGATGTTGCCGTCGCCGCCTGCCCGGATGGTGTCGATCTCGGTGGCGGTGTCGCCGGCGGCAATCGCGGTGTTGACCCAGTCGGCTGTCTGCATCGTCCGGGAGAAGACCACCTTGCGGGCGTCGTCCATGAATTCCGAGAACGGGTGGTCTCCGTTCGGCAGCGCTTTCGACATGCCCTCATAAGCGCTGCGGCCCATCAGATGCACCTCGGCGCCGCGATACAGGGCGATCTGCTCCTCGAGGTCCACCGGATCGAACGGCAAGCTGAAGCAGAAGTCCCAGTAATCGGTGTTCTCGACGGGCAGCAACCCGTCCAATGAATACATGAATACGCACGCGATCAATTTCCGCATCGTCGTACTCCCGGGTGTCAGTTGGACGGCATCAGGTCAGCTCATGCTGAGACACCGTTCATGCCGAAGACTCATCGGCGGCCGCTCAGAACGGCGTGTACGCGGCGCGGGACATCTCGAATCCGTGCCCGCTCGGGTTCTCGCAACGCAGACCGGACTGGGATACCTCACAACGGAAATCGCCGATCAGGACGCCGGTGTCGTAGGGCACGGGTTCGAGGAGGGCGCCGATGAAGCTTTCGTCAGCGCAGCCCGACAGGTCCGGCGGGCCCTGCGTTTCCAGGATGACCGTGGCGCCCGGCTGTCCGACGCAGGGCTCGACGGGGAAGTCGTGGCGACCGATGACGCAATGCAGTTCGGTGCCGGTCTGCAGCAGCACGCACCGGATGTTCTTGCTCGGTGTGATCAGCGAGGAAGCTTGAACGGTCTTCATCGGTGTGCCGCTGGAGGGCGGATCTATGGTGGCAGGACCCGTCGCGGTCGTCGTCACCGCCGGAGTCGGGGCATCGGAACTCGATGCGGTCCCGGCCGTCGGGACCGCGGCGGCAGCGGAATCCCTTGGTGGCCCCACGCTTGCCCTTCCAGCCACTTCCGCGCTGCATCCGGCGGCGAGCACCATGGCGAGAACGAGGGCCGACAGCCAGGCGGGACCACGATGCCGATGACCCCGATGCCGATGACCACGATGCCGATGACGTCCTGCACGACGACCCATCGATCGCCTCCTCGCCCCACAGGTCGTGACAATCCACCGTTGATCAAGTCAACCGGTCGAGTGCGAAAGGTATCCCAGCGGCTCCGCCGTTGCGGTTGTCGTGCGTCCGGGACGCAGTTGTGTCGATTTCTGGCGGGATCGACCGTCTGGATGCTGACGGGACGTTCCGGTGAGGAAATCACCGGCCGACGGCCTCGCTGAAGGAGCACCCGAACATGACCACCAGCACCTGGGACCTGATCCACGACGAGCGCCGCCGGCTGATCGAGGACCTGCAACCGGTCACGGTCGAACAGTGGGGAACAACGTCGCTGTGCCCGGGCTGGACGGTGCACCAGGCGTTGGGACACCTGGTCGCGCTCAGCAAACAGACGCCACCCAAATTCATCGGGAAGTTCACCGCGTCAGGATTCCGGTTCAACGTCATGGTGGACAGGGACATCGCCAGGAACACTGCCGGCGGCCCGCAGCAAACGCTCGCCGAATTCGCGGCGCACGTCGACGACACCACCGCTCCGCCCGGGCCGGTCGATTCGTGGATCGGCGAAATGGTCGTCCACGGGCAGGACATTCGCCGCCCACTGGGCATCACCTACGACCCGCCGGTCAACACCGTTCGGCAGGTGGCCGACTTCTACAAGAATTCGAACCTGCTCATCGGAGCCAAGAATCGGATCGCCGGCGTCCGACTGGTGGCCACCGACACGGATTGGTCGCACGGCAGCGGCCCGGAGGTCAGCGGGCCGATCCTGTCGCTGGTGCTTGCCATGACCGGCCGATCAGTCGCCCTCCCCGGCCTGACCGGCGACGGCGTGCAGACGCTGGAGGGCGCCATGCCGACGCGCTGAGACCGAGTATTTCGGCGCGTTTCTCGTGGAATTTGCCGATGAACGGACGCTGACCGATCGGATTCTCGCTCAACGTGAGGTGGACCGGTCAGGACAGTGCGCTCTCCAACCGCCTGGACAGCAACGTGACGAATGCGGCCGGTTCGGCCAACTCGCCGCCCTCGGCCAGCAACGCCATTCCGTACAGCAGTCGGGCGGTGTCGGCCAGCGCGGGATCATCGGCGTTGGTCTCGTGCGCGGTCCGCAGGCCTGTGATGAGCGGATGCTTGGGGTTCAGCTCCAGGTTGCGCTTGACCTTGGGCAGCTCCTGACCCATTGCCCGGTACATCTTCTCGAGCGTCGGAGTCAGGTCGCCGGGGTCGCCGACGAGCACCGCGGCCGAATCGACGAGCCGGTGCGAAAGCCGGACCTCCTTGACGTCATCGGACAGCGCCGACCCCATCCAGGTCAGCAGCGGTTCGAAACCCTGCTTGGTGTCGTCATCGACGTCGTCGCCGCCGAGGTCGACTTCGCCGCGCGCAATTGACTTCAGCTGCTTGTCGTCGAAGGACGGCACCGCGTCCACCCAGACCTCATCCACGGGGTCGGTCAGCAGCAGGACCTCATAGCCCTTCGCCCGGAACGCCTCCATGTGCGGCGAGTTCTCGAGCGCAGACCGGGATTCGCCGGTGGCGTAGTAAATGGCGTCCTGCCCCTCGGGCATCCGGTCGACGTATTCGCGCAGCGTCGTCGACTTTTCCGCATCGTGGGTCGAGGTGAAGGAGCAGATCTCCAGAATTGCCTGCTGGTTGTCGAAATCGGACAGGAGCCCTTCCTTGACGGCGCGGCCCACCTCCGTCCAGAACGTCGTGTATTTCTCCGGTTCCTTCTCCTGCATCGACTTCACCGTCGACAGGACCTTCTTGACCAGCCGCTTGCGGATCAGCTGGATCTGCCGGTCCTGCTGCAGGATTTCGCGGGAGATGTTGAGCGACAGATCATTCGCGTCGACGACGCCCTTGACGAACCGCAGGTACTCGGGGACCAACGCCTCGCAGTCGTCCATGATGAAGACCCGTTTGACGTACAGCTGCACGCCGCGCTTGCCGTCTCGCATGAACAGATCCATTGGCGCATGACTCGGCAGGAAAAGCAGGGCCTGGTACTCGAAGGTGCCTTCCGCGGACAGCCGGATGGTCTCCAGCGGCGGCTGCCAATCGTGGCTGACGTGGTGGTAGAACTCGGTGTATTCCTCCTCGGACACCTCGCTCTGCGGCCGCGCCCACAGGGCCTTGCGGGAGTTGATGACCTCCGGCTCGCCGGCGCTTTCCTCCTTGGCGCCGTCCTCGCCCTCGGCCTCACTGTTGTCGACCGGGCTCGTGTCGAGCGGGCTCTTGTCGACTGGAGCCATCCGGATGGGCCAGGTGATGAAGTCCGAGTACCGCTTGACGATGCCCCGGACGGTGCTGGGGTTGGCGAAGTCGTGCAGGGCGTCGTCGACGTCCTCTGGCTTGAGGTGCAGCGTGACGGCCGTGCCCTGTGGAGCGTCGGCGACCTCTGACACCGTGTAGGTGCCCTCGCCCGCGGACTCCCAACGCACGCCGGAACTCGTGCCGGCCTTGCGGGTCACCAGGACAACCTGATCGGCGACCATGAAGCTCGAATAGAAGCCGACACCGAACTGGCCGATCAGCTCAGCGGTTGCCTGCTCGGAACCCCCGCCTGCCTCCCGCGCCTGCCGCAGCTTCGCCAGCATCTCAGCCGTGCCGGACTTGGCGATGGTGCCGATCAGGTCGATGACCTCATCGCGGGACATGCCGATGCCGTTGTCCCGGATCGTCAGCGTCCGCGCGGCGGGGTCGATCTCGAGATCGATGTGCAGATCGGTGGTGTCGACCTGCAGGTCCTTGTCCTGGTAGGCCGCAAGGCGCAGCTTGTCCAGGGCGTCGGACGCATTTGAGATCAGTTCCCGCAGGAAGACGTCCTTGGTGGAGTAGATGGAGTGGATCATCAGCTGCAGGAGCTGACGTGCCTCCGCCTGGAACTCGATGGTCTGCGTTGACATTTCGTCCGTCGATGATGCCTCGGTACTCATTGCTGCTGACGCCCCTTCACACCTGCCCGAATCGTGCACCGGACACTGTAGTGGGTGAGCGGCCAGGTTCCCTGCTCGGCGACGGCCAGCCCGGCAACGGAGCGAGGCTCAGGTCCTGGGGCCCAACCGACTGAGGATGTCGTCCCAGTGGTCGTACCACAGGAAGTGCGTGGCGCCGTCGATGACGGTGAGGCCGGCCCCGGGGATGGTGGCCGCCAGCCGCTCGGCCCACTGTGTCGGAACCAGGTCGTCAGCGGTGCCCTGCCAGATGTAGGTAGGAACTCTGATGGACGACGGGTCGAAACCCCATGGCTGGTCCAACAGCCGGTACTCGTGCACCACACCGTCGGTGTCGGCCAGGCCCTCGGTGAGTGCGGCGCCGACCTGGGCGGCGACGTCGGCGGGCGCGCCGGACCGCCGTGCAAAGGCTTCCGGTCGCCGGTGCGCGTACTCGCGGAGCACCGCGAACAGGCCGCGCTCGAGTGGCGCGCCTGCGTGCGACAACGTCATGAAGGTGCGATCCATGCGATTGATCTGGCCTTTCATGCCGGACCAGTCCCGCGGGATCACGCTGGCGACCAGACGAAGGGCCGTGACGCGGTCGGGCAGGGCAGCGGCGCAGGCCATGGCGTACATGCCCCCGGCCGACCAGCCCAGCACCGCGAACCGCTCGAGGCCCAAGCGGTCGGCGAATTGTGCGACGTCGCTGGGCCAATCGAGGACGGCTCGTTCCGGCTGCGGATCCGACCCGCCGACCCCGGGCCGGTCGGGGGACAGGATGCGGACGCCCAACCCGGTTGCGATCTCGGCCGCCGGTGCGACGTCGAGCCGCGAGCTCAGGCCACCATGGCAGTTGACAACCGGAAAGCCGTCAGGTGCGCCGATATCCAGGTAGCTGATCCGACGGCCGTCGGACAGGGTGACGACGCCGTCGGGACCACTCATGACGATGATCATGGCAGCCGGTTGCCACGCGGGCTTGGTGCGCGATGGGGTCGCTGGTGCGTGGTGATGGCTCAGGAGGCAGGCGCCGGCCCGGCGAGCGCGAACGGTGCTCCGTCCGGATCGGTCAGGAAAGCCATCCGACCGAACTGCGTGTCCATCGGCTCGCTCAGCAAGGTCCCGCCGCCGCTCGTCGCGGCGGCGCAGGCCACATCGACGTCCGCCACGGAGAAGTAGGCCAGCCAGTGCGAGGGGGTGCCGGCTGGTGCGCCCATCATGTCCCCGATGCCGCCCAGCGGATCGCCGCCGAGCGTGAAGAGGGTGTAGTCACCGGGCGCACCGGGCAGCTGCTGGTACTGGTAGCCGAAGACGGCGGTGTAGAACTGCCTGCCGGCCGCCGCGTCGGCCAGCCGGGCGTCCTCCCAGGTGATGCCGCCGGGCTCGTTGTAGATCTGCGACCCGATGGTTTCGCCGGCTTGCCAGATGCCGAAGGCAGCGCCCGCCGGGTCCATGACCACCGCCATCCGGCCGTTGCCGCCGACGTCGAACGGCTCGGCCAGCACCGTTCCGCCGTTCGCGGTGACCGCTGCCGCGGTGGCATCGACGTCGTCGGCGGCGAAGTAGACAGTCCACACCGTGGGCTGATTCGGGTCTTGCTTGGGTCCGATGCCGGCCGCGTCGGAACCATTGACCCGGCACATGTTGTAGTGCCCGAAATCCGCGCCGGTGTCCTCGCACGACCAGCCGAGCACGGCACCGTAGAAGGCGGTCGACGCCTCGACGTCGGGCGCGCCCAGGTCGACCCAGCACGGTGTGCCCTGCGGCCACGGTTCAGAACGGATCGGCATGGGCCGGCCTCCTCCTACGGAAATTCGGACATCGGCCAGACTGGCACGACGCCGCGCCGCTGGGAACCCCGTTGCGCAGGTTCGCCGGCTATCTGGACCAGACGCAGTCAGCGTTCAGGCACGCCCATCCATCACGGGTGTCGGCGGGTCGGGTGTGCGAGCCGCAGGTCGGGCAGGCCGTCGGCGCTCCGAGTCGGATCAGAGCAGTGGCATGAGCGGAATCGTCGCCGGCGTGGCCGCGCGGCTGGGGCTTCTTACGGGAGGTCATGTGTGTCCTTCAGGTACCGGGTTGAGGTGTCAACCCTTTGAGGGACGCGTCCTGGGCCGGCCGGTTGCCGCACGGTGAATCGACCCACAACCCAACGCCGGCCGTCAGGCGGGGATCTCCACCGCGTGGATCTGGTTACCTGGGACCGACGACGATGGATCCGCGACCGCAGGCGCCGAGCCGTCGTCGGCCACGGCCAGGGTGGCATCCGCCTGATCCCGCGGCAGTGCCTGTGCCTGCGCCTGAGCCTTCCGCCGTGACTCGGCAAGCCGCAGCTCCACCCGCTCCGCGGCGGCGAGCAGGTAGGGGATCCGCTCCACCCGGGCGGGCGCATTCGGCGAGTCGGGCCCGTGCCGCGCGATGGCCTCGGCAATCCGGTAGGGCACCGTCATCCGGCGGCCGTGTGGACCGACGGTTTGATCGGCAGCGGTCAGCGCATCGGAGACCGGGTCCTCGGTGAACGGGAACTCCGCCATCATCGGGCCGAACCCCCGTTCGGCGGGGACGAACCTGGCACCGGAGTGCTGCCCCACCAGCGCGGCGACCCGGTCGTCCCACCCTTCCGCCCGGAGGTACAGCGCGCCGTCCAGCGGGTGGAAGCCGGTCTGCTGGATCGATGGGGCGTAACCGATGTCGTGCAACCACGCTGCCGCGATGAGCACCGCACGGTCCTGCTCAGGAACCGTCACCGCAAGCTCAGCGGCGCGCCGCGCCACTCCCTGGGTGTGCTGCCAGCGCTCCGGGAGTTCCTTGCGTAACAGCTTTCTGGACAGCTTCAGCGCAGCGGCGATCAAGCCCTGCTCGTCCGGGACCGGCGTCACCACCCCTTTCGGCACAGTGATCAGTCCTGCACGGATTCTCGGCTGCGCTGGACGATCAGCGGGTCAGCCGGGTACACGACGGCGGGGTTCTTGTCTTCGTAGTCGAACTGGTTGAGGAAGAAGCGCATCGCGTTGATCCGGGCGCGTTTCTTGTCGTTGCTCTTGATCGAGTGCCAGGGGGCGGTGTCTGTGTCGGTGTTCAGCACCATCGCGTCCTTGGCCGCCGTGTACTTGTCCCACCGGTCGAGGGATTCGATGTCCATCGGTGAGAGCTTCCAGCGCCGCACCGGGTCGATCTGCCGAATGGCGAAGCGCGTGCGCTGCTCGGACTGGGTGACGGAGAACCACAACTTGGTGAGCGAGAAGCCGCTCTCGATCAGCATTTCCTCGAACTTCGGCGCCTGCCGCAGGAAGATTTCGTAGTCACGGTCCGAGCAGAAGCCCATCACCCGCTCGACACCCGCACGGTTGTACCAGGATCGGTCGAACAGCACGATCTCCCCGGCGGTGGGCAGGTGCTGGATGTAGCGGTGGAAGTACCACTGGCCCAGCTCGGTCTCGGTGGGTTTGTTGAGCGCGACCACCCGAGCGGCCCGTGGGTTGAGGTGCTCCATGAATCGCTTGATCGTGCCGCCCTTGCCGGCCGCGTCCCGCCCCTCGAACAGGACGACGTGCTTGGTGCCTGTGTCCTGAGCCCAGTACTGGAACTTGAGCAGCTCGATCTGCAGCTCGTACTTCTCCCCCTCGTAGATCTCCCGGTCCAGCCGTTCCTGATACGGGTAGCCCTCGCGCCAGGTCTCGATCGGGCTGCCGCCGGGGTCGATGAGGTCCGGATCGGAGCCGTGCTCGTCATGCCGCACGGAGTATCCGTCGTGCAGCAGTTGGTCCAGGTACTCGCGGAAGTTCTCTCGGATCAACACGTCGATCAGTATCGACCACCAAGGTGCCGTTCGGCTGATCCGGAGGTGAACAGCCGTCTTGACGCGCTTGTCACCCACCGGTCGGTCACACCCACTGATCGGGATAGAGCTCCTTGATGACCGCGTAGGCGAAGTTCGACGTCGGCGTGGTGAAGTTCGTCGACTCGTTGGCGACCGCGGCGATGGTGACGTCGGCCTGCGGACGGCGCATGACGACGCTGCTGAACCCCAGGACGGCGCCGTTGTGGCCGACGAATTCGTTCAACCGCTCGCAACCCAGCCCGTAGCCGATGCGGATCTTCTGGCCGGGAAATGGCCGGTACTCCAGCCGGGTCGCCTGCGTCTTCGGATCGAGCAGTGATCCGGACGCGAGTTCGTCTCCCCACACCCGCAGGTCGTCCAGGTTGGAAATCATGGCGCCGGCGGTCCCGGGAATGGCCGGGTTGAGTTCAGTCACCACCTTCGGAGGATCTGCGGCGTTGTCGAACGGTGCATTCGGGTCGGTGACGGGCGGGACATACCCGGTCGGATGCGGATCCGGTAGTGCATTCGTTGTGGGATAGGAGGTCTGCGGCAGTGCAAGCTTGCTGATCACGTCGGTCGTGATCACCTCCCCGGCGGGCCGATCGGCGAGTTTCTGCAGGACCATTCCGAGCAGCACGTAGTTCGAGTCGCAATAGGAGACCTCCGCGCCCGGCGCGAACAATGGGTCGTGCCGGGCAATGATGTCCAGGGTCTGTTGGTCCGACCACGGCATCGTGGGGTTGGCGTCGAATGCCGCCAGGAACTTCTCGTCCGACGTGAAGTCATAGATACCGGAGGTCATCCCGAGGAGATCTTTGATGGTGACCTTGGTTCCGTTCGCCACACCCGGCACGAACTTCTCCAGTGTGTCGGTCAGAGCCAGCCGGCCGGCGTCCACCTGAATGAGCACGGCGGTGGCCGTGTAGGACTTGGTGATGCTCGCGATGCGGACATGGTCCGCCGGCCGGAACGGCGTTTTCGTGGTCAGGTCCGCATAGCCTGCGGAACGCTGCCAGGCCTCCGATCCGATCCACACGCCGGCTGCCATGCCGGCCAGACCGGTCGCCGCGAACGTCTTGTCGAAGATGGCGTCAAGAGTGGCGACGGTTGCGCCGTCGAGGGTGACCGCGCCCGATGGCGCGGGCCCGTTGGACGAGCCGGACGACGACACCACGGTCGACGACGCGGCCGTCGAGCCGGGTGCGGAGGAGCCGGCCACCGATGGCGCCGTGGATGACGCACCGCCGTCCTGCCCGGTGGAGCAGGCAGCCAACGCGGTGCCCAACCCGGCCATCCCGGCGATGCGTAGCGCGCTCCGACGGTCCAGCCGCCTCGAGAACAACTCGCGGCCCATCAGCACGCGCTTGTCGCCCGCCATTTGTTCCCCCCAGACCGGTGATCGAGCGTGTGATCACACTGGATGAAACGGTAAGGCGCGACAAATAACAAGCATTGTCGACGGCAGATGTCCGGTGACGAGGTCACATCCGGCTGGCATCGACGTCTATTCGGACGCTCACCGGATCCCCGTCGTCCTTTCCCTGGCGGATTTTGGCCGGGACGGCCAGCAGCCAGCCGTGGGTCTTGTCGCGCCAGACGCTGGTGGACCAGGTCGATCCATCGACGGTGGCCGTCACCGGGACACGACCGAAGGGACCGGCCGTCGTTGGTGCGTGTTCGTCGGGGATGGCAGCGAACACCCAGGACGCCGGTCCGGGCCACCTGAACAGCGTCGCCTGGAACGTCATCGGCACAGCATCGCAGTGACGTCCGACAACGGTCGGGCCTGAATGACCAGGAGCAATTCGGACATCGGACTTCGTCTGTGGGTCTTGACATCAGGCGATCGAGCGAGTGAGCTACGCCAGGTCCGGCGCGGCGACAGAGTGGTAGCTGGCCGTGATTCCTCGCACCGGCACCCTCCGTGCGAGTGTCAGCGGCCACTCCCGGAAGGCATTGGCATGCGCCGTTTCTCCCGACTTTCCATTCTTGCCACATCCGCGGCGCTCGTCGCGACCAGCATCCTCGCGGTGCCTGCGGCGGAGGCGACCGGCACGCCTCCGCCCGGCGGCCCCGGGGCCCTGTCGCACTTCGGGCTCGCCCGCAAGGACTGCCTCGGGACGGCCCGCAACGGGACCTCGAAAGTGTGGTTCACCGTCGCGGGCGGCGTCCTGTCGGACGTGTATTACCCGACGGTCGACAACACCAACAACGAGACGCTGCAGTTCATCGTCACCGACGGGTCGACCTTCACCGATCTGCAAACCCGCGACATGACCTACAAGGTCAGCGCTCTGGACGACTCCGGCATGGCCTGCCGGGTGATCTCCACGGACAAGAACGGGCTCTACACGCTCACCACGGACTACTACACCGATCCGGCGCGCAACAGCGTGGTCATGCGAACCCGCCTCAAGGCATCCAAGGGCAATCCGCGATACCAGCTGTACGCCCGCTTCGACGGCACGATCAACGGCAACGGTGGGGGCGGCGACGCCGCAACACAGAACGCCGGCGCGGACGACGCGGTGATCGACACCAGCACCGGCTCACCCGTGCCGGTGTCGATCGACACCAACACGGCGACCATCGCCGCCAACCGCGACTACGCGACACCTGTGTATGCCGCATTGCGGGCTGACCGACCGTTCCTCAGGGCGTCCAGCGGCTACGTCGGCACCGCCAGCGACGGGCTGACGCAACTCGATGCCGCCCGGCGGCTGACCACCACTTACGGCACGGCGACCCAGGGCAACGTCGTCCAGATCGCGCAGCTGGATGTCAACGGGGGTCGGCCGGCGACCCTGGCGCTCGGCTTCGGTGCGAGCAAGGCGGTGGCCATCTCGACCGCCGGACTCACCGCCCGGTCCGATGCCGGTCGGATGCTGAAGAGCTACCAGGCGGGTTGGCAACAGTACGACCGGAAACTGAACCCGCCTGCCCGTCCCGCCGGTGTGACGAATACCCAGCGCAGGCAGCTCGCGGCCACGTATTACCTGTCCGCGAACGTGCTGAAGGCCAGCGAGGACAAGACGTTCCCGGGTGCCATCGTCGCGTCGCTCGCCAGCCCCTGGGGTCAGGCGGTGTCGGCCGGCGATCCTGCCCTCACCTATTTCGGTTCGTACCGCGAGGTTTTCGCACGGGACTTGTACGAGACGTTCACCGGACTGCTGGCGACAGGAGATGTCAACACCGCGAAGGCGACGGTGCGGTTCCTCTTCGAGCGGCAGCAGTTGCCCGACGGGTCGATGCCCCGGAACAGCCTGATCAACGGCAGGATCGCACCGGATTCCTTCGGAACTCAACTGGACGAGGTGGCGTACCCGATCCTGATGGCCCGGACCGTCGGGCTGACCGACAAGTCGTTCTACGAGGCGCACATCAAGCGCGCCGCCGACTTCGTCGTCTCCCGCGGCCCGTCGTTCGGGTCCGAGCGATGGGAGGAGCAGAGCGGCTACTCGCCGTCGACGATCGCCGCCGAGATCGCCGGCCTCTCCGCCGCCGGTGCAATCGCCGAGCTCAACGGTGACGCGGCAGGTGCCCGGGTGTACCGGGCCACCGCCGACTACTACCAACGCAACGTCAAGAAGTGGACCGTCACCTCCAACGGACCGCTCAGTGCCGATCCCTACTTCATCCGGTTGTCCAAGAACAGCGACCCCAATTCGGCGTTCACGTACAACCTCGGCAATGGCGGCCCAGACGCAGACCAGCGCGCCGTGATCGACGCCGGCTTCCTGGAACTGCCGCGGCTGGGCGTGCTGCCCGCTGATGATTCCGATGTCGCGGCAACTCTGCCCTTGGTCGATCAGGTGATCGGCAAGACGACGAGCAGCGGTCAGGGCTATTACCGCTATGGAGTTTCCACACCGGGCACCGAAGACGGCTACGGGGACTGCCATGTCGGTGACCCGACCGAATGCAGCATCGAGGGCAAGCCATGGGCCGGCGTGTGTGACACGCAGGCGCAGAACAAGGGCTCGGGTCATGTCTGGCCGGTGCTGTCCGCGGAACGTGCCGAGCACGAGATCGCGACCGGCAATTCCGCCGCCGCGGGGCCACTGTGGCTCGGCATGGCCAATACCGCCTCCGGCATCGGGCTGATCCCGGAGCAGGCCTGGGAGAACGCTCCCGTGCCGGCATCGCCGTTCGGTACCCAGCCGGAATGCGCTTCCATCGGTTTCGAGAACGGCAAGGCGGCCGGCAGCGCTTCACCGCTGACCTGGTCGGCCGCGTCGTACGTGAGGCTGTCGACCAACATCCGGACGAACTCGGTCAGCGAGACACCGGTCGACACCACCAAGCGCTACATCGACAACCCGCCGCCGGCGGCGACGACCGTGACGATCGACAGCCCCGCTGACGGTGCTCTCATTCCCAACGCACCCTTGACGGTCAGCGGGACGGCGGCGCCTGGTGCGACGGTCGACGTCATCGCCATCAACATCGACAACGAGGGGGCGACTGCGAGTGCAACCGCCACAGCCGACGGCAACGGGGCCTACGCGGCACAGCTGACGCCGCCCGCCGGGACGTTGTCGATCACCGCGGTCGCCACCACCCCGGGCGGGGCCACTGGATTCACCCAGGTGACCGTCGTCAACGACGTCGTGCCAGGCACGCTGATCACCGAGATCGCTGATCCGACCGGTGATGACAACGGGCCGGGAACCTACATCTATCCGTCGGCCGGTGACTTCAAGCCGGGTGCCTACGATGTGGAGAACGTCCAGATCTTCGATGCCGGCAGTAATGTCGTCTTCCGGGTCCAGACAAGGGACCTGTCGCCGACCTTCGGCAGTCCGCTGGGCGCCCAGCTCGTCGACCTCTACATCACCAACCCTGACGGCGGCGAGACGTCCACGGCCGCATCGTTCCCGCAGCGCAACTACACGCTGGCCACGGGGTGGAACCGGTTGATCGAGGCCCAGGGCTTTGGGCAACGATTCGTCAACGGTGTCGGGGCGACCGTCGGCACGGCTTCGATCAGAGGTGTCCAGCAAACACGGTTCATCACGATCACCGTGCCCAAGGACGCACTCGGCGGAACACCATCCAGTGGCTGGAGTATCGCGGTGGTGCTGACCGGGCAGGATGGCTTCTCCTCTGACCAGGCCCGCGGGTTCACAAAGAACGGGGAGGCCTATCAGTTCGGCGTGTGCGCCGTCGGCAACACCAGTCCGATCTGTGACGTGGACCCCGGGACGGTCCCCAAGGCGATCGACATCCTCACCCCCGCCGGGGTGTCGCAGGCCGACGTTCTCGATCCGACTGAAGCGGCCCAGCCGGTCGTCATCCCGGCGATCAGCATTCCCTGACACCAAGCCAAACCGGCGAACGGTCACGCGTCCTTGGACGGGTGACCGTTCGCCGTTTTCCCAGACGGTGGCCGCAGTGGCAGGCTGATCCGGAAAGTGGTTCCGGCGGGCGAGGTCTCGATGCCGATGTCGCCGCCGTGCCGCTCGACGATGATCCGCCGCGAGATGTCCAGCCCGAGGCCCGTTCCCTTGCCGACGCCCTTGGTCGTGTAGAACGGGTCGAACGCGCGGGCCTGGACGTCCGGCGGCATTCCGGGGCCGGTGTCGGCGATCTCGACGGTGACGTGGCCCGGTTCGGCTCGCGTGCACACCCGGAGCGTGCCCTGACCGCCCATGGCGTCCACCGCATTGTCGATGAGATTGGTCCATACCTGATTCAGCTCACCGACATTCGCCTCGATCAGCGGGACATCGCCGCCATACTCGCGCACCACCGTCACACCGTCGGCGAGTTTGTGATTGAGCATCACCAGCGTGCTGTCCAGGCCCTGCGAGACCTGGGTGGCCTGCAGCGATGCGCGGTCCATGTGCGAGTACGACTTCACGGCGCCCACCAGTTCGGAGATCCGGCGCGTCGACTCCTTCATCTCCGAGAGCAGGGACTTCGTCACGAGAGCGCTTGCCACCCACTCGATTCCGGCGCGTAACGCGGGCCCGTCGAGGATGTCGGCGACCCGGTCGCACCACTGCGTGTCCAGCCCCGCCGCGGCCAGGGCAGCGGCGATCGCCCATCCGTCGTCGATGTCGTGATCGTCGAGCCAACCGGAAATGGCCTCCTCCCGGTCGGCCAGCAACAGCGGCTTCATCACCGGTGCGGTTTCCGGAATGGTGCGCCTCAGTTGATCGAGGGCAACGAATTGGTTGGCCGAGATGTCGCCGTGTGCCAGCTGTCCCAGCGACGTCAGCAACGTCGCACAACTTTCCTCGAGGGCGTCGACGGCCCGTGCTGCCGCGGAGGCCGGATTGTTGATCTCGTGTGCGATGCCGGCCGCCAGGGTGCCGAGTGCGACCAGCGCCTCGCGCTGCCGGGCCATCGATTCGATGCCGCGAACGGTGCCCACCAGGCCGGTGATGAAGTGGATGCCGAAAGGGAACCATTCATCGGCAAGGCGTCTCAGCGCGGTGGCTGCGACCGTCAGCATTCGCCCGTCCGATGCGGCGCGGGCGGTGGCCAGGTAGACGCCGTGGCTGTCCCAGGCCTGGAAGCCACCGGCCCAGCGGCCGGGTGTGTCCATCACGCCGAGAACTGCTTCCTCCTTGCCGACCCGGCGCAGGAGCTCGATGCTGCCGTCCAACAACACCCACCAGGTGTCGGCCGGCTTCGCCTCGTGGAACAGCTCGTCCCCGGCGAGAAAGGTGATTTCCTCCCCGGCGATGAGCAGTTCGTCCAATTGCCGATCGCTGAGGCCGTCGAACAGGGTGATGCCGCGCAGCTCCTCGCGTGTCATCGAGGTGCCGTCAGGGCTGTGGTGGTCGGCGTCATGGAACCCCGTTCTTCTCGCCCCGGTGCGAGCCGGTCCAGTTTAGGGCCGGCCGCGTCGCAAACAGGACAAGTGCACCAGCCGTCGACCACCGCCGACGCGGAGATGTGCCGCCCTGTCGTCCCGGCACCATGAACGGGTGACTCCGGAGCCCACCCGCAGGCAACCCGATCGAGCCGAGCGGCTGTCGGTGATTCTGGCGCGTGACGGTGACCGGTGCGTGTGGTGTGGCCGCACCTTCGGCCGACTGGTGCCGCCGACGACCGATCACCTGGTTCCCCGCGTCAAAGGCGGCCCGTCGTGGATCGAGAACGAGGTGGCCGCGTGCCGACGGTGCAACGGTCAGCGGGGTCACCGGGCACCGATCGATTGGCTGCAGGAGTGCGAGAGCAGAGGCTGGAACCCCGACACCCGGACGCTTGTCGCCGCGATGGAATCGCTGCAGGCGGCGATCCTTCAGCGCGGCGGGCAGCGCCGTGCGATCAGGTATCTGGACGGTCAGCGGCGGCGATGGGTCAAGCGCTGACGAATGCAGCGCCGAGGGGCCGACGCGTCCGGGCAGGATCCACTTCGCCGGGTTCCTCCGCGTCTGTGCGGAATCGACATAGGATCGGCTTCCGGCGCGCGCAAACGCCACGGAAGAAGCCAGGCTCACCGGCCCCAGCGGCCACGGGCCGGACCAGGGGAGCCACCGTGACCGAGGTCGAACAGCAGCCACCCGCCGACCCCCCGGTGCCGCCGCCACCGAAGGCCTCGTCGACGGGTGGGCCGGCTGCCGCCACCCCCGCCGAGCCCAAGGACCCACCGAAGTTCCTCGCTCTGGTGAAGAGAGTCCCGTTCACCACGTTCTACGTCGTGACGACGATGGTGCTCGCCATCGTCCTCGGCACGCTGTGGTCGACGATCGAGGACAAGTCCTGGTATTCGGACGTCGCCTATGGACTTCCCGCGTTCGAGGACGGCCGCTGGCTGACCCTGATCTGGGGCGTCTTCTTCGCGCTGAACCCGTTCTATTACCTCTTCGTTGCCGGCGCCTTCGCCATTCTCACAGGCTTCTCGGAATGGCGGCTCGGCACGCGACGAACGGTGATCATCGTCGTCGCGTATCAGTTCGTCGCGGTTCTGATCGTCGCCCTGGTGTACCTCATCTTTCGCGACTCCGGCTGGGATTGGGCCGTCCAACGGGCAACCGAGACCGACGTCGGCTTCTCCGCCGGAATGCTGGCGGTGTTGAGCGTCGCCACCGCGACGGTGAAACCGCCGTGGCGGCTACGCATGCGGCTCGGGATCTGGGCGTATGTGTTGTTCTCGATCGTCTACATCGGCCAGATGGCGGACGCGGAGCACTTCGTCGCCGTCATGCTCAGCATGCCGTTCTCCACCCGGCTTGCCGGTTCCAAGGCACTGCGCGCGCGGGCGCTGCCGACCCGGCACGAATTGCGGTTGCTCGCCTTTGTCGGGGTCTTGCTGATCGCAACAGTGCAGCTGCTGGCCAATTTCCTGCCCGACCGGCTGACCCCGTTCGGTGTGCCCGACGACGCACCCGAAGCCTGGTACGGGTTGATCCTGTACCTGGCGATCTCGTTGTTCATCGCCAATGGCCTCCGGAAGGGGTACCGGTGGGCGTGGTGGGTGGCGGTGATCGTCGCCGCCATTCCAGTTCTGGTGGTTGTCCTCGTCGCCGTGCTGCTGATCATCCTGGCGTTCGCCCCCAATGCCGACATCACGATCGAGGGGCTGCCGCAGATCATCGCCAGCGGCACGCTGTACGTGTCATTCCTGGTGGTGCTCATTCTCGGGCGCAGCGCGTTTCGGGTGCCCCGCCGCAGCCGCCGGCGGATGGCGTCGGGCACCTCCCACGCCGACACCGCCAAGGAGCTGCTGCGTCAATGGGGCGGCAGCACGATCTCCTGGATGACCACCTGGCCGGAGAACCGGCACATGATCACCGAGGACGGCCAGAGCTACATCGCCTTCCGCAAGCACGCCGGGGTGGCGGTTGCGCTCGGCGATCCGATCGGTCCGCCGGGGTCGGCGGAATCGACGATCAAGAGTTTTGTGCAGCTGTGTGACAGCGCAGCAATGGTGCCGTACTTCTTCTCCTGCACCACGGTGACGACGGAGGTGACCGACGCCCTCGGCTGGGAGAGCGCCCAGGTCGCCGAGGACAACGTGATCGATCTTCCGGAGTTGGCCTTCAAGGGAAAGAAATGGCAGGACATCCGCACCGCATTGAACAAGGCGCCGAAGGAGGGCGTGAGCTTCCGGATGGTCACCCTCGCCGACGAGTCGTGGGCGCTGGTCCGGCAGGTCGAGAACCTGTCGCAGCAATGGCTGGGGGACAAGGAACTTCCCGAGATGGGTTTCACCCTTGGCGGTGTCACCGAAGCCTTGGACCGTGAGGTCAAGGTGGGCCTTGCGGTCGGCGCCGACGGCACCCTGCACGGGGTGACGTCATGGATGCCGGTGTACGGCAGCAACGGCCGGATCGACGGCTGGACGCTGGACCTGATGCGGCGCGCCGACGGTGGCTTCCGCGCCACGATGGAGTTCCTCATTGCCTCGTCGTGCCTCTGGTTCAAGGAGCAGGGAGCGCAGTACGTATCCCTGTCCGGGGCACCGCTGGCGAAGTCCGACGCCGATGCCGCCGGTGAGTCCGTCGTCGAGAAGTTCCTCGACTCTTTGGGCGAGAGCCTGGAGCCGGTCTACGGTTTCCGGTCCCTGCACGCCTTCAAGAGCAAATTCCAGCCGCGGCTCTCACCGATGTACATGGCCTTCCGCGACGAGGCCGACCTGCCACGCGTCGGCATCGCGATCACCCGCGCCTACCTGCCCACCGCGCGGGTCCGGGACATGCTCGCGGTGGTCAGGCACTAACCGGGTCGGCGCCTGCAGGTCACAGATCCAGGTCGATATAAATGGCGGCGTGGTCGGACGCTGCCTGGCGTGATCCGGTGATCTCGGGGTAGATCTCCCAGTCCTGCGGCTTGTTCTTGTTCTTCGGGTTGCCCCACAGCCCCTTGCGGTAGACACCCCCGACGTTCGCTGCCGCAGCAAGTTCAGGCGACAGGAGAATGTAATCGAGCCGGTTTGCCAGTGAACAGGACTGGAACGACCCCGGGCGTGCTCCCACATCGAAACCCGGGAGATCGTAGGCGTTGATCAGCGGTGTCCCGGGATCCAGCAGGGCCTCCAGGGTCGGGTGGTGGCCCGGGTTCGCGGTGCTGGGTCCCTTGTTGAAGTCGCCCAGGACAGCGACATTCACCGCGCCGTCCGCACGCAAGGCGTCGTAGATCTCGCGCACCCTGGTGGACTGCCGGGTCCGCAGCGGGTCCGGATTGCCGGACGAGAAAGACTGCGACTTGAAGTGGTTCAGCAAGACAAACAGCTCAGCTCCGGACGGCATCTCGAGCTTGTAGACGGGGCAGTCCCGAGAGAACAGGTTCTTCCCCGGCCGTTTCGGATCGGGGTCGTCGACATGGCTCTGCATCCAGTCGATGTCGAACCCGTCGGCGGCGTAGAGGCCGACGTCGATGCCGCGCGGATCGTTCCCGTCGATCACCATGCCGTGGGCATACCGGCCACCGAGCAGTTCGGTGTTGAACTGCACCAGGGCAGGGCGATCCTCCGCTTCGACGAGGCACAACACGTCCGCGGCGACGTCTTCGATGACCGCGGCCGTCATCCGGATCGCGGTCTCGTCGACAGGTTCGGTGACCAGTTCGACCCAGCCCGACCAGTCTCCTCGACCGGTCGCGACGATCCGCGGGTCGGCGTTGGACGGGGCGACGAGGAAGTCTCCGCGGTTCTCCCGGAGCAGCGCCCACGCGCCGAAGGGCCGCGGATTGACCCTGACGCCGGCGCCTGTCCGCACCAGCACCCGCAGGGTGAGCAGCGCCGCCAGCATGGTGGATTTGTCCTCGTCGCTGTAGGACAGGTGGGCGGCGACGGTGTTGAACCGGCTGTACGCGTCCAGTACCGGCCCGCCCTCGGCCCAGGTCGTGGTGTCAAGGGCCTTCGCCCTGGCGAAGAGATTCTCCACATTGAATGACGCCAGCCTCATGGTGCGTTCCTCTCCGGGGTCCGCGTGCTCGTCGGGTCGACCTGATCAAACCCGATCCTGAGAGAAAGGAGTGTCCCGTCGGGTGAAGGGATACCTCCATCGGGGAGCGCTCGGATCCGCTTTCCAGCGCATCGAGGAGACGGTGTGCGGCGAACGGAGGGGTCCTCTTGCAGCGGCGGGTACATCGGACAAGGGTGATGAACGGCGGGAATCCCCGGCCGTCGGTCAGCGTCCCGCCCGGCGGGGCAGCCCGGTCCCGCCGACCGCCCTGCTCGAGGAGGCTGCGGAGATGTTCATCCAGGTGATTCAGGGAAAGGTCGCTGACGCGGAGGGCCTGCGCATGGCCATGGACCGCTGGAAGGCGGAGCTCCAGCCGGGCGCCGAGGGATGGCTCGGCTCGACGGGAGGGATCACCGACGACGGCATGTTCGTGATGACGGTGAGATTCGACTCCGAGGACGCGGCGCGCCGGAACAGTGCCCGTCCCGAGCAGGGCATGTGGTGGGCCGATACCGCGAAGTGTTTCGACGGACCGGTCACCTTCTTCGACTGCCCGCAGGTGGATGTCTGGATGCAGGGTGGGTCCGACGACGCCGGGTTCGTCCAGGTCATGGAGGGACACAGCTCCGATGCCGACCGGATGCGTCAGATGATGAGCCGCTACGCCGACGAGATGAAGCGGATGCGACCGGAGATCATCGGCGCCACCATCGCTCTGCACGGCGACGGTGCCTTCGTCGAGACCGTGTACTTCACCTCCGAAGACGAAGCGCGGCAACACGAGTCGATGCCGCCGCCGCCGGAGATGATGGAGGCGATGCAGGAGAACCAGAGTCTCATGCAGGACGTCGAGTACATGGATCTTCACCGGCCATGGCTGGTGTCACCCGGTCGGTGATCCCCGCGGTTCCAGCCACCCACCGTGGTAGGTGGCCGGGACCGCCGCTACCGCACAGATCAGTGCGGCCTGATCTTTGCCGCCTGATCAGTGCGGGATGTCGCACCGGGCGATTCTGCTGAACCGATGCCCACCCGCCGTCACGCCGGTCACGGAGACATGGACCGCCGACGTTCCGGTGACCGGTGTGGCGAAGGTTGCCGTCCTGGTGCTGCGTCCCCGGAAGGTCAGCGCAGCGGTTGTCGAATCGAACAGCGACGGCTTGCCCGAACCCACCAGCGCCTGCTCCAGCAACGGCAGTTTCGCCAGATTCGGATCCAGTTCAGGGGTATCCGGCTTGTCCCGCAGATCGATGCGGTCCAACTCATCCCGATGCTTGATGATGATGTCGTCGACCGAGATCGCCGGTACCGCAACAGTTCCGGAGAACCGAGGGGCGCGGGTCAGCTTGTCCGGGTCGGTCACCCGGGCTCGCATGGTGAGTTTGCCTGCTCCGACGGTCTTCACCGGCGGTGCGATCTCCAGGCCGAACGGTGATTCACCGTGCACGCCCCAGGTGTAGCCGTGCGGGCCCTTGGCGTCCCTGGCACCCACCCGCAGCGTCCACTCGCCCGGCTCGGGACTGTCGACCCGGATCACCAGGTAGCTCGAACCGGTCGTCACCACATTGCCCGGGGTGGCGGCGGTGATCACCGCGGCCGATGGGCTGGTCAGCGTCAGCTCGACCGGGCGCGTCGGGTCGTGCCAGCTCACCACGAACGCTGCTGACGAGACCGTGTCGTCGATCAGTGCCGAATGCAGGTTTCGCAGCTTCCGGGCGTGCCGGATCGCCTCGCCCAGCGGCGATGTCGGGGCGAGCAGGCCGATCAGTTCGGGTCGATCCGCGGCGACCGCGGCCAGATCCTCAGGTCCGGCCACCAGACCGCCGATGCCGTCCACCTCGTCGCTGCCGGCGGCGATGACCTGCTCACCGCCGACGAGAGCTTGCAGGTGCACGTAGATCTCGTGCAGCTTGCCGTTGTCGGCGGCGCTGTGCACGGACTGGAAGAGCCCGCCGCGGGCGGCGGCGATCCCGGCCAGCAGCACCTCATCGCTGGCCACCCCGAGCGAGACGGTGTAGACCTTCGTCGTCGCCGGCACCGAGGGCAGTGCCTGCGTGAAGTCCGGCCCGCCGTACCAGGACGGGGGCGAGTTGGTGAGCCCGCCGCCGACCCACGGCGGGGTGTTCTCGTGTCCGTCGCTGAGCAGCACGATGGCCTGCGGATGGGTGGCATCCCCCCCGGCCGCGAGGTCGGTCACCGCTTGCTGCAGGCCGGCGCCGATCGACGTCGCACCTGCCGGTGCGATGGTGTCGATCGCGGTCGTCAGGGCGTCCTGGGTGGCGGCACCGACAATCGGGACCACCGGGCTGACGGTGGCCGGTGTGTGGTCGAACATCACCACCCCCGCCCGGTCGTTGATCCGCAGCACGTCGATCAGCTGCTTGGAGCGCTCGCGCGCGGGCGTCATGAAGTTGTAGAAGCCCATGCTGCCGCTGTGGTCGACGACCTCCACCACGTCAACGGGTTTGGGCGAGAAGCCGACGCCGTTCGAGATGGCCAGGGCGAAATCCTGACGAAGCGCCGGTGCCAACGCGGGGATGCCGAACGGCACCGAGAGGCCGTGCACCTGCACTGTGTAGGTGCCGGCAACCGGCGCGGCGATGTGCACCCGTTGGACGTTGTTCGTCGCCGTCGGGAAAGCGGTGACATCGCCGTCGACGGCGGCGGCGCCACCCGGTGGGACCACCCGCAGGTAGAGCCGGTTCTGCAGACCTTTACCCGGACGGTCGGTCCACACCAGAGTGATCCGTAGCGGCTGGGCGGTGTCAGCGACGGTCACCGACATCGTCCGGATCTCGCCGGTCGCAACGGCCAGCTGTACGTCATCGCTGAACGATTGTTGGCCGGTGCCAGCAGGTGTCAGCACCTGCTGGACGTCGAGCCAGCCGAAACCCCTGGTGTTGTCCGGTGCTGCCGGGCCGCCACCCGGCACCGCGGCGGCGTTGACGATCATCGCCTTCATCAGTGCGGCGGACGGGTTGGCCAGGCCGCGCCGCTGGCGGAGGTACTGGCGCAGGACTGCCACGCCGCCGCTGGTGATCGGGGTCGCCATGCTGGTGCCGGAGTCGTAGAAGTAGTTCTGCTGCGCCAGTGGTCCCGAGCCGGCCGGGGGCGGTGGGGTGGTCTCGTTCCAGGTGCCGAAGAACGGTGCACCGGGCAGTCCCCTGCCGACCGCTTCGGCGTGGGTGGCGACGCCGTCCGCGTCGTCGGCGTAGAAGGAATCGACATTCGCATCGTGTGAAAGGCCGTCGGGGCCGCGATCGGCGGTGCTCACCGTCGACCGGCAGGAGAGGATGAACGAGCCCGGCGCGACGATGTCGGGCTTTGTCCGGGTGTCCCCGGTGTCGTTGACCGGACCGCGACTGGAGAACGTCGCGATGTCGCCCGAGTTGTCGGCCTGGCCGGCGATGCCGTTCAGAGTGAGCGGCACATTGACCTTGGGCGTTGCCGGATTGTGGTCGGCGTCCTGCAGATTCGGGTTGATCGAGATCGCCGCGGGCAGCGGACGAACGCTCTCCGCGGCGCCTACCGTCAGGCAGTTCTTGGCAGTTCCCGGTGCGCTCACCGTTGACGGCCCAGGACCGGAATTGCCGGCGGCGATCACCACCAGCATGTCCGGGTGGTTGAACACGAAGTCGTCGACATCCTCCGAGAAGGCGGTGTACTTGCCGAGGTTGTTGTTCGAACCCCAGCTGTTGGAATGGATCCGGGCGCCGTCGCCGTAGGCGTCGGTGAAGACCCCGCTGACCAGGTCGGCGGGGACACTGAGGCCAGTGGAGTTGTTGGGGCCCATGGACAGCACGGTCAGTTGAGCGCCGGGGGCCATGCCACGCAGGGTGCCGTTGGAGTTGGCACCGTCGCCGGCGATGCTTCCGCAGACGTGTGTGCCGTGGTTGTTCAGGTCCGCGCCGTTCGCGGGCAGCTTTGTCACCGTGGCCCGGATGTTCACCACCCGTCCGGCGAAGTCCGCGAGAACCGTTGCCGATACGCCGGTGTCGAGACCGCTGTCGGCGACGCCGACGATTTCACCGGCGCCGTCAAGGCCGAGGGTGGTGCTGATCGGTTCCGCGCGGGTCAGGTTCCGGGCGATGTTGTTCTGGGTCGTGACGTCCGGCAGCACTTCTGCGCGCAGCACGCCAGGGACTGCGGCGAGGTCGGCCAGCCGTCCGGTGGTGGTGTGCACGACCGCGCGCCGAGCACTGGTCTCGCCGAGGTCGCCGACGCCGCCGAGCGCGGTGGTCGTCTCTGTTGTGTCGATGGTCTGGTCCAGGGTGACCAGGACGTTCACGGCCCGGTCGGCCGCTGCACCGTCGCCGAGCGCGCCGACGCCCGCCACGGCGGCACCGCCGGTCACCCCGGCGGCCAGCGTCGGATCCAGCTTCTCGATCGAGTGGAACGTACTGACATCGCGAATGTTGGCCAGAGCAAGGACATCCGCTTGTGCTGCCGCGGTTTCACCCCTCACCCGATAGCCGCCGTCCGGCAGTCGGTCCACCACCCGCAGGCCGAGACCGGCCAGCTGGGCGATGTCGTCCTCGGACAGCGGATCGGTGGTTCGCAGGCGCAGATCTTCGATGGTCATCGCACTCCTCGGTGCAATCCGGCTGACCTGACGGCCCCCCGGCCGGGTCCCATCCTGCTGCTGATGGAACAGCGGCGGTAGTGCCGCTTGATATCGGGAGACCTGGACAAATGACCGTGATACAGCCGGCGTCCGCGAACCTTAGCGCCGACGTCCGAACTCCGCCAGCAACGCTGATTGGCCGTCCGCGTCGAGACCGACATCCGGCCGGGGACCGACCGCGCCGAACTCGCGGTAGGTGCTCGCCCGGTCCGCGAACCAGGTCCGGCAGGCCGACACCAACTCGTCGTCCATCCGGTCGTCCTGCCCGGTAGCCCTTGCCAAGTCCCACCCGTGGATCAGCAGGTCGGCGAGCAACTGCATCGCGTACTCGCTGCCAGGGAAGTCGCCGAAGGACAGGTGGACGGTCCGGTCCATCGCGCCGTCCTGTCGGACGGCACCGATCGCAGCCGGTGCCGCCGCGTCCCACGCGGCGGCAGGATCGGGGCCGAGGAGGTCACCGTCGAACCGATCACCGACCTCTGCGATCGTGCGGCCCGCGAACAGTGGTACTGCCCAGAGGATCTCGCCGAGGACGTGATTGACAAGGAACCGGACGTCCCACTCGCTACAGGGTGTCGAGGCATTCCATTGATCCGCGCCAACACCGTGCACGTACTCCCCGAATGTGTTCTGCGCCTGCGTGTAGAGCTCCCGAACGTCGTTGTTCACGGCTGTCCCTTCTGGATCCGCGGAGTGAGGCGACCTGACGCCACCACCTGTTGATCCTGGCCCGGTGCGGGCATGACCACCAGCCCTGCGACCGCGGGGCTCTGTCAGTGCAACCGGGGCAGCACCTGGTGCTCGTCGAGCACGGCACGGAAGAGATCACCGCGCTCGGCGATCCGGGGCACGATGGTCCGAACGGTGAAGCCGTCGGGTCGCAGGTCCGGGTCGTCGAGCTCGTCCCATTCGATCGGCGCGGAAACAGGCGCGCCGGCAGCGGCTCTGGGACTGTACGGCGCGACAAGCGTTTTGTTGATGGCGTTCTGGGTGTAGTCGAGCCGGGCCAGGCCGCGCCGCTCGTTGACCTGCCATTTCCAGCTGATCAGTTCAGGAACGACCTGCCCGACGGTGCGGGACAGCTGCTCGACCCAGGCCCTGGTGTGCTCGAAGTCCAGCGTGGGCGCGATCGGGATCCAGATCTGGATCCCGCGCCGGCCGGTGACCTTGGGCCGCGCGACCACCCCGAGATGCTCGAAGGCGGTCCGGTGCAAGCGGGCCAGCACGAGAAGGTCCGACCAGCTGGTGGTGTCACCCGGGTCGAGATCGACGAGCGCGTAGGTCGGCCGGTGCGGGCTGTCCACCCGTGAGGTCCAGGCGTGCCACTCCAGCGCACCGAAGTTCGCCGCCCAGACCAGGGCGGCCGGCTCGTCGACCATCAGGTACGTCCGGGTCTCGCCGGGGTCAGCGTCAGGGTTGTCCCAGCGCGGCAACCAATTCGGTGCGTGCGTCGGCAGCTCCTTGTGCCAGAAACCTTTGACTGCAGCACCATTGGGATAGCGGTGCATGTTCAGTGCGCGCCGGGTCAGATAGGGCAGTGCGGTCGGTGCGATGATCGCGGCGTACCGGATGAGATCCCTTTTGGTGACGGGATCCTCGCCATCGCGCGGCGGGAACAGCACCTTGTCGAGATTCGTCACACGTAGTTCACGACCGAACACCGACCAGGTCCCCGAGGCCTTCAACGCATCCAGCGCGCGGATGTCGTCGTCCGTGGCCGCCTCGACAGCGGACTGCTTGAGCGGGATCGACGCCCGCTCGGCGGGTAGGTCGGAACGCCAGAGCCGGTCGGGGTCGGCCTTGACCTCGTCATTGGTGCGGCCGCTCAGTACCGAGTACGGATGCTGCTCGGCATCCCAGCCGTCGACCGCGAAATCGTCGTGCTTGTGCAGCAGCAGCCACTGCTCCTTGCCCGAATCGTCGGTTCTCGTGCGCACCAACACGAATCGGCCGCGGAGCTTTTCACCGAACAGGTCAAGGTGCAGTTCACCACGATCAACGGCCTGGCGCGGATCCGGTGCGTCGTGCGGCTCCCAGCGGCCGGCGTCCCACACGATCACATCGCCGCCGCCGTACTCACCCGCCGGGATGATGCCCTCGAAGTCGAAGTACTCGATCGGATGGTCCTCGACATGGAACGCGGAACGGCGGACGTTCGGGTCGAGGGTGGGACCCTTGGGGACGGCCCAGCTCACCAGGACCCCGTCGATTTCCAGCCGGAAGTCGTAATGCAGGCGCCGGGCGCGATGCCGTTGCACCACGAAGCTCCGGCCGCCAGCGGCCGCGTCGCCGCGGATGGCCCCGGCCGGCTCCGGCGTCCGGGCGAAGTCCCGCTTGCGGTGGTAGGCCGCCAGCGGCGACGGGGAGGCGGGCGCCGAAGCGTGATCGCGCGCCATCGTCTCCTCCTGACCGGGCAGCTCGTCCCTTCGCTGGTACCTGTACCCAGGCCACGCATGCTCCGCACGGCGCCGCAGAAACACAGCCGGTCATCGGCGTCCGGCAGGAGATTCTGCGCCGCTCTTGCCGGAACCACGTTGCGAATGCGAGTGTGTCGCTCATCACCCGTTCGAAGGCGAAAGCTGCCGAGGAGAACCATGAGATTGACGTCACGACGGCTTTTCGGTGCTTTTGTCGGGATAACGGTGGGCTTGGGGTTAATGCTCCCGACTGCCTCCGCCGCGTCCGCAGCCCCACCATCGCCGACGCCACCGGTGCCTGTGCCGGATGCGATCGCGTCCCAGGGCTTGGATCGGGCCGGCTCTCTCGCGCCTGCTCTCAAGGACGCCAAGGGCACGGTGACGGTGTCCGTGGCGCTGTCCAAGCCTGCGGTGGCCGCGACGGTCCCCGACCGTGCGACGAGCGAGAGCCAACTGCCGTCCGCCTCCAGCCAGCGCGCGCAGACCGCCGCGGTGCAGGCCCAGCAGGATGTGGTGGTCGACCAGGCAGCCGCTCTCGGCGCCGATGAGGTCGGCCGCGCCACCACCGCCGCCAATGTTGTCGCGATGACGGTTCCGGCGAAGAACCTCACCCGGCTTGCGGCCATCCCCGGCGTCGTCTCGGTGAAGCCGGTGGGCCGCTACGAAACCCAGGCGGACCCGACGGAATCGGGCAGCCTCGCCCAGGCGGCGGACTACATCCAGGCGACCCAGGTCCGCAACGCGGGTTACGACGGCACCGGCGTCAAGGTGGCCGTTCTCGACTCCGGGGTCGACTACACGCACAAGTACCTCGGCGGACCCGGGACCGAGGAGGCCTACACCGATTGCTACGAGGGCTCCTCCGGCACCGCCTACAACGCCGCACCCGTCGGTCAGTGCGCAGCCCTGTTCGGGCCGAGCGCGCCGAAGGTCAAGGGCGGCTACGACTTCGTCGGTGAGACCTGGCCGAACAGTGCCGAGAAACCTGATCCCAATCCCATCGACCTCGAGGGCCACGGCACGCACGTCTCCGACATCATCGGCGGCCGCAGCGCGGACGGTACCCACAAGGGCATCGCCCCGGGCGTCGACCTGTACGCGGTGAAGGTGTGCTCGGCCGTCGCCACGTCCTGCAGCGGGGTCGCCATCCTGGAGGGCATCGACTGGGCCCTTGACCCGAACGGTGACGGCGACATCTCCGACGCCATGGACATCGTCAATCTGTCACTCGGATCCGCCTATGGCCAGGCTCAGGACGACTCGACGGTCGCGTTGAACAACCTCGTGCGAGCCGGCGTAGTGGCGGTCGTCTCGGCGGGCAACAGCGCCGACCGGCCGTTCATCGTCGGGTCCCCGTCGACCGCCGAGCGGGTGATCAGCGTGGCACAGACCGCTTTGCCGGACGACAAGCTGTACGCCCTGCAGGTGAACTCTCCGACCATCAACGGGTTGCCGGACAACACCATTCGGAACATGAAGCTGCAGTCCTGGTCGCCCGCTCCGTCCGCAGTTCTGTCGGCCCCGCTCGCTCAGCCGGCAGGAACCCGGGAAGGCTGCACCGCAGATGTTTTCGCGGGTTTCCCGGCCGGCGCGATTGCCCTGATCAAGCGCGGCACCTGCAACGCCTCACTGAAGGCACAGAACGCGCAGGCAGCGGGTGCGTCCGCCGTCGTCATCTGGAACAACGTCCCCGGTGACCCGCCGGACTTCTCGTTCGGCGGGGGTGCCGAGGTCACCATCCCGACCTTCACCATTTCCTTCGAAAACGGAAGCCTGCTGTCCGCGGCGTTGGTCGCGGGAGCCGTTCAGGTCACCATCGATCCGGCCGCGGCGACGTCGCTGGCCAACACCACTGTCGGCACGTCCAGTCGCGGGCTGGCGATCAGTGGGCAGCGTGCCAAGCCCGACATCGGGGCACCGGGAGCATGGCTCTCGGCGGAGGTCGGAACCGGCAACGGGCAGACCAATTTCGGCGGAACGTCCGGCGCGGCGCCGGTGGTCAGTGGCGCCGCCGCGCTGGTATTGGATCGCTACCCGACAGCCAGTCCCACCGTGGTCAAGTCGCGCCTGCTGAACAACGCCAGCACGCAGAACCGCACCCCGGACGCCAACGGCAATCTCTACCCGACTCCGATCAGCCGGATCGGCGCCGGCGAGGTCCGGGTGGCGCCCGCGGTGAATGCCACCGGCGTGCTGGTCAACTCGCAGTACAGCGGTGGCGGAAACATCGGGCTCGGGATGCCGAAGCTGATCACGCGGACGACCTTCGACGTGAAGTTGAAGGTGCGCAACACCGCCACCTCCGCCAAGACCTATCGCCTGTCGCCGACCTTCCGCGATCCGGCGGATGCAGCCCGTCGGGCCGTCACGGTGTCCGCACCGTCGTCGGTGCGCGTCCCGGCGAGGGGCACCGCCGACGTGACGGTGCGCGTCACCATCGATCCGTCGAGGCTGGAGGAGTGGCCGTTCACCCATTCCGCGGGCTTCACCGGCGACGGCGCGGAGTTGAACGGACCCGAGTTCGACGGGTACCTGCTGGCCACCTCGGGTGCAGAGACGCTGCACCTGGGCTGGACGGTCCTGCCGCAGCGCTCGGCCGATGTGTCGGCGTCCAACACCGTTGCGCTGAAGAATGGTGTCGGCAGCCTGTCACTGGCCAACCAGTCACGCGTGCTGGACGGTGATGTCGACGTGTTCGCGCTCACCGGCACCAGCCCGCGGGAGCCGAAGCCGGCTCCCGGGGAGCCGGGCTCGCCCGGTTCGAATGCTGCGCTGATCGACCTCGCTGCGACCGGTGTTCGGGATAACGTGGCGACCGGTCTGCTGCAGTTCGCGATCGCCGGTCAACAGCGGCAGACCATTCCGCTGTACCCGGCGGGGTATGAGGTGGACATCGACACCAACCGCGATGGCACACCGGATTACGCCGTGTTCCAGCAGGAAGCGGTCGGGTTCGGATCGACGGGCCTGAGCCTGGTGTACGTGCAGAAGCTCGGTACGACCACCGCGTCTGCGTACTACTACACGGATACCAACTTCAACGTGTCCACCCAGGTGCTTTCGGTGCCGCTCAGCGCGCTCGGCCTGTCCAGGGGATCGACCTTCGACTTCTCGGTCCTGGCCTACGACAATTACTTCAGCGGCAACGTCACCGATGTCATCGAGGGTCAGACCTGGACGGTGGGCTCGCCGAAGTACTCGCTCAACAGTGCGTTGGTGGTCCCCGCGAAGCGGAACCTGTCCGTGACCGTGCGGAAGAATGCCAATGCCGGAGCATCGACGCAGACAGGCTTCCTGTTGCTGTTCGACGATGCGTTGACCCGCGATGCGCAGGCGGTGCGGGTGACCGGGAACTGATCCCGCAAATAGTGAAGGGGCGGCCGGGAAACCGGCCGCCCCTTGCTGTGTCCCCTCCGGCGGAGGAATGGCGCCTCGCGAACCGCGGGACCGTGCGAGCTACTTCCTGGCCCGCGCCGACTCCCGGTCGTTCGCCTTTTGCAGTGCCTTCACTAGTTCGTCCTTGGTCATGCTGGACCGCCCGGGTACGTCCAACCGCTTCGCGAGGTCCTGCAGGTGCTTCTTGGATGCGTTCGCGTCGACGCCACCGGCCGTTGGTCTGTCGGTGTCGCGCCCGCCCTCCGCCTGCGCGTCGGACGGGCCGTTCTCGTCCTTGGGCTCCCAGTGATCACCCACCTTCTCGTGGGTGTGCTTGAGCGAGGCGAAGGCCGTCTGATGCGCCCGGCGCTCGTCGTGGTACTCCTCGATGGCGGAGTCGTACGTCTTGGCGAACGTCCGCTTGGCCTTGGGGTCGGAGAGTTGCAGCGTGCTCGGCAGCTCCTCTTCCTTGGCCTTTCCGTCCTTCGTGGTCTTCGGCATGGTGCACCTCCCTGTCGCCAGCAGAGTTCCCCGGCCGGTGGTCGCCCACGCGCCTGCGAGACACCGGGGGTGGGGTGGATTCGGTTGAACCCGTCCCTGGCATGGATCGCTCGCGGAACCACCTGTTGCCAGGCAGCGGTGCAACCGGTGGGCGGCAGCCATCACCGTCGTCATCGAGCCGGTGGGCGGGATCCCTGCCCCGACCAGGTCGGCCCAGTCAGCGGGTGACGATCGTGAACCCTCCAGGTTCGACGGGGGCCCATGGTGTGGCTGCCGTGCTCGTCGACCGGCTCACCAGCCGGCCGGACCGGTCGTAGGACGAGATGGTCGCGACGCCGGATCCGGTCAGCGCCACACCGCGTCGCTCCGGCGTCGCCGACTTCGAGGTGAGCAGGGCGGTGGCGTGACCGTCGCCCGCGGACAGCAGTGTCGCCACCTCCGGCATCACCAGCAGCGCGTCGACGAGTCCGGTGCCACGGGTGGTCTCCAGCGACACGGTCGTGCTGCGGGCGCCGACACCGCGTCGGAGGTCGATCGGCAGCAGCTCGATCGGTGACGGCGCATTGCCCTGCGCGCCGACGTCGCCGTACCGCACGGTGCCAAGTCTGTCCCGGCCGGCCAACACCGTGCTGCGGGCCTGGGACCCATTGCTGAGCCCGACGACGGGCTGCACCAACCTGGGTTGCGTGGCGGCCGGCAGGTTCCACTCGATCGCGCTGCCCGTGGGCGCTGACACGTATTTGCCTGCGCTCCACAGGGACTCGCCGGTCCACGCCTGCTCGGGTGTGGTGACCACGGCGCCGTCGGTCAGCGCGGCGGTTTCGGCCTCGAGCACCTGAAGACCGTCGCGTAGCTGGATCGAGGCCGAGGCGCGGGCCAGCGCGGCCAGCTCGGGGTGGGCGTCGAGCACCTGCATGGTGAGCAGTCCGTGGATCGTGGATTCGGCGCCGGAGTTGCGATTGACGACGCCGTCCGCGCTCACGCCGTCGAACGTCACGCCGGTCGCCGGGTCGTACACCGGAACCCCGGCAGCGTTCTGGCCGAAGAACCATCCGGCGGCGATGCCGGCCAGCGCGGCAATCCCCGGCCGGCGAGCCGTTTCACCGACCGCGACCAGGGATTGCACCCGGGCGTCCGCACCATAGGCGATCTGGGTGGCGTCACCGGGTGTGGGCAGCAGCCCGTTCACCGGACCGGTGGAGGTCAGCAATTGCGGCGTGAAGCCGGCTGCATCGCCGACAGCCGCTGGGAGATAACGACTGTTGCCGAGTGCCGCAGTCGCGGCCGCGAGCGCCGCCGGCATGTTGGCGCCCCAGGCATGCCAGTCCGACCGGGACAGCGCCCACGGCAGGATCGCCCGGTACGGCCAGCTCGTCGTCGATCCGTCGGACATCTTGGCAATGCCGTCGGCGAGCTGGGTCAACGCCGTCCGTGCGGCCCGGTCACCGGTTGCGGTGACATAGGCGGCCAGGCCCAGCACCGCCTCCGAGCTCGCGTCGGCGCCGTCGACGATGAGCCAATTCGGCACCTTCACACCGTGGATCGTCTGGTACGTGCCGTACCGCACCAGCACGTCCCGGCGCAGTGCGGTGATCGCGAGATCCATCCGGGTGCGCAGGAACCCGGCGAACGCGCTGTCGACGTCCTTGAAGGCGGCGTATCCCTCACCGAGTGCCCACAGTGTTCGCGCGAGCCAGTACGACGCGTCGGAGTCGGACGGGTCCGGCAGTTCGGCCGGGGTCGCGGAGCGATTCAGGGTGCCGTCCGGCTGCATCCAGAGCACCACCTCGCCGGCCCTGCTGCCGGTCAGCGTCTGGAGATACGTCAGCCCGCGGAGCTGTTGATACGCCTGCTCTCTCGCGGCGGCGTCTCCGGTGGCCCGCCATTGACGCAGGTACACCACCGCGGCCCTGGCGATGTCGTCGGCGTCATAGGCGCCCTGCCCGTAGGTGTCGCTCGCCGCGTCGTACGCTCCACCGCCGACCCGCTGGAACGTGCCGCCGTCCCTGGCGTCCGCGTACACCCACAGCACACCGACCTCAGGCTCGGTGTCGAGGCGGTAGGTACTGTGGGACGGCGTGTCCCGCACTGCCACCTGCTCGGTGAGGAAATCCAGGTGCGCGAGGTTCGTCAGCGGCGCCGCGTCTGCCTGGGTGGGTCCGGCGGCGAACGCCTGACCGGTCGGGCCGACCAACGACACGGCCACGGTCAGCGCGGCCACCGCCGTCCGCATCCGGCCGGTCAACGATGCAGCCGTGTTGGATCGAGCACCGAAACGAGCTGCGTCCGACTGCGGGATCAGCGCGCTGGTCTGGCTCACAGGCTCTCCTCGATGCGGTGTAGTTCGGCGACTCCGATGCGGGAATCGGCCATGCCGTAGAAGACGAACTGCCGTCCGTCGATCTGCTCGATGGCGGTCGGGAAGACCACGTTGGGCACGATGCCGCTGCGTTCCTCGGTCAGTTCGGCCGTCATCAACGGCTCGGCCGTGCGCGCCATCACCACGCCCGGGTCGTCCGCGGACAGGATCATCGCGCCGACGGCATAGTTGACCAGCGGTTGATGATCGACTCCGGGCAGCAGCTTCCCGGTCACCCCGTGATGAAGCAGCAGCCAACCTTCCGGGATGCGCAGCGGTGGGGGTCCGGCGCCGATCTTGAGTTCCTCGAAGGGGAAGGCCGGCCCGGCCACCGCCTTGTGCCGGTGAAGCCTTGCCAGGGCAGCGATGTCGGCCAGCACGTCGTCGACCGGGACGTAGGAGATCCAGATCCCCGGTCGGTCGTCGGACACCCCCGCGGGCAGGTACGTGCCGAGGCCCGGAGCCACGATGTCGAGGTCCCACGTCGGGCGGTGCAGGGCGGCGAAGGACGGCTCGCCGTCGGGTCCGGGAACCGGCTCGGAGAAGAAGACGACGTCCTTGTTGGTGAAATGATTGAGGTCGGCGTCGAGGTCCGGCTGATAACCGAACTGCAGCGGCCCCAACCTCTCCCACTGCCGCAGGTCCGCCGACACTGCCACCGCCGTTCTTGGCCCGAGCGGGCCGTAGGCGACGTAGGTCATCACATGGGTGCCCAAGGCGGGGATCCAGGTGATCCGCGGATCCTCCACACCACCGTGCGTGCGGGCACGTTCCCAGCCGGCATCCGGTTGCAGGACAACGCCTTCCCGGTCGACGCCGACCGGGACGCCATCGTCGAGCAGCACCCTGGCCAGGCCGACCCGGGATCGGTTGCCGGCAGCCACGAGTCGCGGTAACAGGTAGACAGCGCCGTCCGTGCCTCGGCCACTGCCGGGATTCAGCACGCCGTCGACCTCGTCGGGGTTGTCCTGGTCCGGGGCCATCACCACGCCCAGGCGTTGCAGCGCATACGGAACCGTGGTCGGAATTACGTGCACAGTTCTACCCCTTCACGCCCGACCCGAGATCGGTCGAGACGAAATGCCGTTGGAAGATCAGGAACAGACCGACGGCCGGAATGGCCAGGACGCAGGCGCCGGCCAGGATGGCACCGTAAGGGTTGGTCGTCAGGCTCACCTGAACAGTGGTGATGTAGTTCGCCAGCGAAACGGCCAGCGGTTGCTTCGATTGATCCTTGGTGATCAGGAACGGCCAGAGGAATTCGTTCCACGGGCCGATGAAGGTCAGCAGCACCGCGGTGAGCAAGGCAGGGCGCACCAGTGGGAGCGCGATCGACCACAGGGTGCGGACTTCTCCGGCCCCGTCGATCCGTGCGGATTGGAACAGTTCCGGAGGCAATTGCAGGAAGTACTGCCGGAAGATGAACACCGCCGTGGAGTTGATCGCGAACGGCAGGATCATCCCGAGATAGCTGTCCCCGAGCCCGTAGTCGCGGGCGATGAGTACGTACAGCGGCACCATCAGGAGCTGGAACGGCACCACCAGCACCAGCAGCACGGTCAGGAAGACCGTGCCCCTTCCGCGGAACTGGAGCATGGCCAGGGCATACCCGGCGAGCAGCCCGAAGACGACAGTGCAGAGCAGGACGCCGCCGGTGAAGATGCCCGAGTTCAGCAGCGACTGCCACAGATCGAGGGCGTCGTTGATCTGGCTGTAGTTCTGCAGGGTGAGATTCGACAGTTGCGGAAATGCTCCCGCCAGCGACGTGTTCGGCGCCTCCTGCAGGGACCCGATCAGCATGTAATAGAACGGGAACAGGAAAATCAGCGCGCCGATGAACAGCACGATCATGACGACGATCGCCCGTCCTTTTGACAGCGTTCCGGGCTCTTCGGCTGTCACGACGGCGTCTTCTGCTGTGGCCGGTGCGACGACCGACCGTCGGGTGCTGGCCGGTTGGGTGCCGGCCGGTTGGGTGCTGGGCGGTTGGATGCTGGGTGTCGTCATCGGCTCTGTCCCTCGTTGATCCGCCGGGTGACCAACGCGATGATCAGTACCACGATGACCAGCACGACACCGAGGGCGGAGGCGATGTCGGGCTTGCCCTGCTGGATGCCGAGCTGGTACATCAGCAGCACGGGCGTGGTGGATGCGCCGTCCGGGCCGCCACCGCCGGTGAGCAGGTAGGGCTCGGTGAAGAGGTTGGCACCGGTGATGATGGCCAGCAGCAGCACCAGTGCCGTCGCCGGCCGGACGCCGGGCACCGTCACCGAACGGAAGCTGCGCCACGCGCCGGCGCCGTCGACCGAGGCGGACTCGTAGAGCTCCTTCGGCACGTTCTGCAGGGCCGCCAGGTACAGCAGGATGAAGAACCCCAACTGTTTCCAGGTCACGAACAACGCGATCGTCGGCATTGCCCAGGTCGAACTGACCAGCCAGGACGGATCCGGTGCCAGCGGCCCCAAGATCTGGTTCACCAACCCGTCCGCGCGGAACAGGTAGAGCCACACCGCGGCCACCGCAACGCTGGCCGTCACGTACGGGACGTAGTAGGAAGCCCGGAAGAACGTCCGGAAACGAATGGCACGGTTCAGCGCCACTGCCAGCAACAGGGACAACGCCACGGTCAGTGGAACATTGATGATCAGAAAGATCCCGACGTGCACGAACGAGGCCAGTACCGCCGGATCGGTCAGGATGGTCTTGTAGTTGTCGATGCCGACGAACGGATGTGGCACCGACACCCCGGGGGCAGTGAAGTAGTAGTCGTGCACCGACATCCATACCGCGAACCCGAGCGGGAAAGCGAAGACCACCGCAATGAAGGCGACATACGGTGCCGTGAAGAGCATCCCGATGGGTTGGCGGCCCAGGATGCGGGTACGAAGTGTCTTCTGATGGCCGGCGGCCCCCGACCCGGCCGACGGAGCGGCCGGGCGCTCGGAGGGTCGGGTGGCCGCGGTGGTCACGACTGACCGGCCAATCCGTCCACCTTCGCGGCCGCGTCGGTCATTGCCTGCTGGACGTCTGTCTTGCCGAAGATCACCGACGAGGTCCAGGCGTCGCGGAACGTCTGCCAGATCTCCACCGAATTGGGGACGTTCGGCACGTCAACGGTCCGGGCGGCCTGATCGGCGAACAGCGTGTACTGCGGGTTCTTCTTGAAGTAGTCCGGGTAGCTCGCCGGGACGTCGGTGCGCAGCGGCATCTGCCCGCTCAGGGTGAGCAACTGGCCGTCCTGCTCCTTGGAAGTACTGAACTTCAAGAAGTCCCACGCGGTGGCCTGCTTGGTGCAGGAGACGTACATGCCGACGTTCTTGGCGTCGGAGAAGGTATGGATCTGATCGGCCGCCGTCCCCGTGGCCGTCGGGACCGGCACAACACCCCAGTCCACCTTGTCCTTGTAGGCCGCGATCGCCCAGGGCCCGACGATGGCCATGGCGGATTTGCCGTCCGCGAAAGAGTCTCCCGTGTAGGTCTCGTTACCGGCCAGCTTCTCCTGGTAGATCTGCTTCCAGAAGTCGGCGACCGCCATCCCTTCCGGACCGGCGAACTGGCTCTTGCCGTCAGCCACGAGTTGCTTGCCGCCGGTCGCGGCGGCGAAGAGGGGATAGAAGTCGAACCAGGATTGGAAGAACTCGCTGCTCGGGGCGGGGTAGATGGCGTACTGCGCGGCCTTTGAGTCGACAACCTTCTTCGCCGTGGTGAGGAATTCGTCGTAGGTGGCCAGCGGCGGCTTCTCGGTGTCGACGCCCGCGTCCTTGAAGACCTTCTTGTTGTAAAAGATCATCACCGGGTTCGACTTCCACGGCATCTGGTAGTAGGCCCCGTCCGGTGACTTGTATTGCTGCGCAGCGTCGCCGGTCCGTTCCTCGATGTAGGAGGCGCCGTCGGCGAAGCTGCTGAGGTTGACCAGCCCGCCGGCCTTCTGGAAGCCGGGCACGGCGGCCGGCGCGGTGTTGTAGATCAGGCATGGCGTGGTTCCTGCGGTGATGGCCGCGCCGATGACCTCCTCGGACGATTTGCCTGCCGGGATCTGCTGGGCCGTGACCTTCTCGTCGGGATGCTCCTTGTTCCAGGCCGCGACGACCTGCTCGCCCCAGGCGATCTCCTGGGCGTTGTTGGAGTACCAGATGGTGATCGGTCCCCGTGCGGTGGCCGCTTCGCTCGATCCCGACCCGCTGTCCGAACCACACCCGGTGAGCACCAGCGCCCCGGCCAGCACGGCGGCGGCCGCACAGCGGATTCCTTGTCCCGATGACAGTTTCATCTGCTCTCTCTTTCTGGTCGGCGCGGCGCTGTCCTTGGCGGATTGCGCCGCGGTGGCTCACCGGAGTTCCGGCGGGAGTGGGAATGCCGGGCGGCCCGAAGCCGCCTGGTGGCTGGTCGGAGCGGGCCGGGCGGCGGTCCGGACGAGGCGCGGGAGATGAACCGGGCGGCCGGGAGTTCGATGTCGTCGATGTGATGTCCGTCGACCTTGGCCAGCAGCGCGGTGCCGGAGGCGCTGCCCCAGCCGTACGCATCGGTGCGGACGGTCGTCAGCGGCGCGCTGAGGTAGGCGGACAATTCGCTGTCGTCGAATCCCACCACCGACAGGTCGTCCGGGACCAGCACGCCGTGTTGCCGTGCGGCCGATATCCCGGCCACGGCCATCAGGTCGTTCCCGTAGAGGATCGCCGTCGGCGGTGACGGCTGCCGCAGCATCTCGACCGTGGCCGCGGCCCCGCCCGCGGCGCTGAAATCACTGACCAGGTAAGGACCCTCGGGCAGGCCGTGAGCCCGCAACGACCGCAGCCACTCGACGTGACGGTGGGCGGTGTGCAAATAGTGGTTCGGGCCACCGATGTGCCCGATGGCGATGTGTCCCAGCCCGGCCAGGTGCCTGACGGCATCCCGGACCGCGGGCCCGTCGTCGACGCACACTGCGGTCGCGCCCGAGCGGTGGGTCGCCCGGTTCAGCGTCACCGCCGGAAGTCCGAGAGAGTCCATCAGCTGCGGTCGGCGGTCGTCCGCCCGTAGGTCTGTGATGAAGACGCCGTCGACTCGGCCGGTGGTGGCCAATTCCCGGTACGCCTGCGTCTCGGCCGCCTCGTCCGGTACCAGGCGAACAAGCAGGAAGTTGCCTGTCGATGCGATCGACGACTCGACACCGGCGATGAAGGCCGGGAAGAACGGGTCCGCGCCCAGCGTCTCGTACGACCGGGCCATGACCAGCCCGAGATTGCCGCTCCGCCGGATCGACAGCGCGCGTGCCGAAGAATTTGCGCTGAATCCGAGATCCGCTGCGACGGAGAGAATGTGGTCCCGGGTGGTGGAAGAGACGCCAGGTCGGTTGTTGAGAGCGAACGAAACGGCGGCCTTCGAGACACCGGCTCGCGCGGCGACGTCGGAGATCGTCGGCTTCGTCGCCATCGGCATTGCCCCGTCCGGCTATCGGGCAATCAACCGCCAGCGGCAGCGTTGCCCTACACGGAGCAAATAAACCGGTTTAGGTGGCTAAAAGTCAATGAGGTGCCCGATATCAGACGTAAATGGGTTTTTGACAGTTTGCCTGCGTAATAGACGTTTCCGAGCTGCAGTGTCTTGGTTGTCCGTTGACGTCAGAGCGGCCCGGTGACAGGCCGGGAAACGGAGTGGCCCCCCGGGACCGGCTCAGGGCCGGTCCGAGGGAGCGGTGCAAAGACTGGTGGAATGTGCGCCGGGTGTCGACTGCCGGGGCGCGTCCGCAGATGGCGCAGGACGGTGGTGATGCACCTACTGGCAAATCTGAGGAACCCTTCGTCGGAACCGGGCCAGGACAGCACCGCCTGGGCAAGGCCCAACTCGGCAGCGTGCCGGGCGGCCTCCGTGGTCACCGTCCGTCCGGATGCGCCGTCGCCGAGCGCGTGTGCCAACGGCAGATAGAACCGGAAGAGCGCATCCTCGGCGGGCGTCGTTCCGCCCGGTGTCCCGCCTGCGCGGGCGCGGGCGAGGTCGGCCCACAGTCGCCGGGCCTCGGCCCGCGCCGCGTCTTCACCCAGACCGCCTTCGGCCGAGGGAGTCGTGCTGTCGGGGAGGGGCACAGCCGATGAACGCGGTAATGTCAGTGGAGATGCTGTCCCGGTCATGATGTGTACCCCTTCCTTCTTGCGCGTCATCGATGCGCGCCTTCTGATGAGCCTCTTGGCTGCGCGGTCCGATCAGCTCTCGCGATACCAGCCGATGGATCGGGAGACGAATCGCTGCCAGGATTCCTCCCACTCGTCCCAGCCGTAAGGCCGGTGAGCCGGAGCTGACTCGGACGGGTGGTGTCCTTCGGCGTTCGAGGGAACGACCCGGTAGTAGAAAACGATCCAGCCGTCATAGCCCTGGTCGTACAGCGCGCCCTCCCGGTGATACCTGCTGTCCGCAGCCATTCCGATGCCGACGTAGACCTTGCGACCGACGGAGACGGGCTCGACCGTCCAGCTGAGTTCGACGTTGTCACCCTTGACCGCAGCGAGTCGGTCACTGCCCGACGGATGGACCCACCAGCGCAGCGTCCGGCCGTAGGGATCGCCGCCGCGGCAGCGGAACGTCACCCTGTCTCCCGGGTGCAGAGTGCGTTCGGTGTCAACGACCGCGCCCAGCGTCCGGCCCCGTGCGATACGCGAAGTGCCCTTGCCGCTGTCGTCGGTCACCACTTCGATCCACGGGTAGCGGAAGCCGTCGGGATCCTGGCCGGCAGTGCCGATGCTCCCGATCATGCTCTGGTCAGGCATTTCCTTCACTCCCTTTGCTCGGTGCGCAAATGGTCGGCGCCGAAAGTGGCGCCGTGACCGTGAGTCGGGTGACCGCTCTGTGCACGACCCGTGAATCCACCCGCATTCATTGGCCGAACCGCGTGCGCGACCTGCTGACGAGAAAACAATGAATCGTCATGGAGGGCGGAATGGAGAATCATGTGCGGTAAGCCTGCACAATCTCGATCCGCCCCGTGTGCCAACGGATCTCGCCGGTTGTCACCGATGTTCGGAACGACCGGTTAGGACCAGCGTAGCCCTGCGGGGGCCGTTCCGCATTCGCGCAGAGCAACGGCTCCCGGGGCCTGCGTACGCAGGCACTCCTGGCGAATTTGTTCATGCCGAACCCGAATTCCGGACGGTGTGCAACGTGTCCACGACACGATCGGCCGCGTCCTTGATCGAGCCCGTGGTTCGCACCATCAGTGCCGTCGGCCAGGGCGGGGTGTTCCACTCCATCCGGGCAGCGATCATGGCGTCGGCGTCTGACGCGCCGGATGTGCGTGAGCGCAGACGGCGCAGCCGGATGTCGGCCGGTGCCGAGCAGCAGACCGCCACGAATTCCGCCCGCGCGGTTCGGGCACACGCCGCGGCGTCGGCTCGACGCAGCGGATCGACCCAGGAGGCGTCGACCACCACGGTCTCGCCCTCCGCGAGCAACTTCGTTGCCCGGATGAGCATCTCGCGGTAGGTGCGCTCAGTGTGCGCGCTGTCGTACAGTCCGCGGCCGAACGCGTCGGCGGCGGTCTGCAGCGGGGGCACGCCGCTGATTTCCTTGCGGATGCGGTCGCTGCTGATGATGACGCCACCCGCCGTGTCAGCCACCCGACCGGCAATGGTCGATTTGCCGGAACCAGGCAATCCGCCGATCACCACCAACGTGACCGTGCCGGCCCGCAGATGCCGCAGCGCCAGATCGGCGTATCGCCGGGCAGCGGCAGCCGCGCCGGGATGCCCTTGTGCGTATCGCAGCGCTTCGACCTTCGCCCGGACGAATGCCCGGTACGCAACATAGTGATGTTGCAGAGCCGCGGGGGCGGGATCGCCGGCAAAATCGGCGTAACGCCGCAGCAGCAGTTCCGCCTGGCGCGCGGCGCCCAGCACCTCCACGTCCATTGCCAGGAAGGCGACGTCGTCGAGCGCGTCCAGATAGCGCAGTCGGTCATCGAATTCCAGGCAGTCCAAGGCGCGGGGTCCGTCGTCCAGGCAGAAGATGTCGTCGCAGATGAGATCACCGTGACCATCGACGATGCGCCCCTGTGCCATGCGGCGGTCGAACAACGCCGATCGACCGGCCAGGAAAACGTTGACTCGATCGCGGATCTCGTCGAGCATCGCCGGATCGAGGGCAACGGGTCGGAGTCCGGCCAGCTGATCGAATCCGGCGAACCAGCGGGCCCGGATCGCATCGCGCGACCCCTCGGCGGAGATCTCCGGTGAACGATCCGCGGCCGCATGGAACGTTGCCAGCATTCGCGCCAGCCGCACCATGACATCGTCGACGGCTTCCCGCTCGAGAATCATGGTGCTCAGCCGGCGGTCCTCTGGCATCCGCCGCATGATGACCACCGGCTCCGGCTCGGCCGTATCGGGTGTCGAGAGGGCACCGAGCCCGAGATAGACGTCGGGAGCGAGTCGTCGGTTCAGTTCCACTTCCCGCCGGCAGCTCCGTTCTCTCGATTCCCGAGTCCGGAAGTTCAGGAATCCGAGGTCCACGGGTTTCTTGAACTTGTAGGCACGGTCTCCCATGAGCAGTACCACCCCGCTGTGCGTCTCACGCACCGCGGCAGGATTTCCACCGGTGGGAGCAACCGGGCCGGGGGTCTGCGGCGGCGCGAAACGTGTTGTCACAGAGCCCATCTGCCCGTGGTGGCGACCGCGCCGGGCCCGGTCGGGGCGCCGGTCAGGGTGATGTTGTCCACGGCTGTCCGCGCGCGCAATGGTCATGGAAGACACCGATCAGTGGGGACGCTGACCTTCGACGGCAGACTGCACCCGGTTGATCCGCTCGGCATCAGCTCGATGCGCCTGTTCCTGCTCACCGGCGGGAACGATCTGGGCGTCCGGCCCGGGAAAGACAACTGATTCCTTGTCGTCGTCGAGCCACCGGACCGTGAAGGGTGTTTCACCGCCGGCGTGGGTGCGGAGTATCTCCGCCTTGCGAATGTGGCCTCCGTCATTGTGGCTGTGCACGATCAGCCAGTCACCTGTCTTGGCCTGCACGGTGGAACCTCCTTGTTCGATGGATACTCAGTTCAGGTTTCTGCGTCGGGCGGTCACCATGTGGAGTCGCCGCGGAAGACGACATCCGAGCCGCCGTCCACGAAGATCACCTGCCCGCAGGGGGTGTGGCCAGGCCCGCGTTGCCGATGACCGCGTCGATCCGACCACCGGTCCGCCGGGTGACTTCGTCGACCAGTGCCCGCCGGCCGGCCGGTGTCGCGAGATCGGCGGTGATATCCGCATCGTGCAGGTCGACGCCCAGCACGGTGTTGCCCTGTTCGGTGAGCAGGTGCGCGGTGGCCAATCCGATGCCGGACGCCGCCCCTGTGATGACGTACGTGCGCATGACTCCTCCTGTGTTACCGGCATCACAATCCCAGGAGGTGAGACCGACACGACAGTGCCGTTGGTCCCGAACTGCCGATGATTCCTGCCACCCGCAGACCCGCCTCGCGTCGGCGAGGCGGTCGCCGGTGGTTCAGGCGGCTACGCGGAGTCGGCACTGAGAGTCGCTGCAGTGCCCGCGGTTCAGGCGCTGGGAACCTCCGCGGCCGGCCAGGTCCAATCGGCCACCTGCGGGATGTCCGCGCCGTGCTCGCGCGTCCATGCCCTCGCGGTCAGCCGTGCGTCGACCATCTCCTGACGCAGCCCGGCAGCCCGCGCGCCGAGCGATTCGACCCTGTCGATGACGTCGATCACCAGGTGGTATCGGTCCAGGTTGTTCAGCATCACCATGTCGAAAGGTGTCGTCGTCGTGCCGTTCTCGATGTAGCCGCGAACGTGCAGGCCCGAGTGGTTGGTGCGCCGGTAGGTGAGCCGGTGGATCAGCCAGGGGTAGCCGTGGAACGCGAAGATCACCGGCTGATCACTGGTGAACAGGTTGTCGAATTCCCGGTCCGGCAGTCCGTGCGGGTGCTCCTCCTCGGGCAGCAGCCGCATCAGGTCCACCACGTTGATCACCCGCACCCGGAGCTCCGGAAGTCGCTCACGGAGGATGGCGGCAGCGGCAAGGGTCTCCAGCGTCGGCACGTCGCCAGCACATGCCAGGACCACATCGGGAACGGTGCCGGTGTCATCGTTGTTGCCCGCCCAGTCCCAGATGCCCACACCCCGAGCACAGTGCAGGGCCGCCTCCTCGACCGACAACCAGTCGGGCGAGGGTTGCTTGCCGGCCACCACCACATTGACGTAGTGCCGTGACCGCAGGCAGTGGTCGTAGGTGGACAGCAGGGTGTTGCCGTCTGGTGGCAGGTAGACCCGGGCGATCTCCGGCTTCTTGTTCAGCACCACATCCAGGAAGCCGGGGTCCTGATGGGTGAAGCCGTTGTGGTCCTGGCGCCACACATGCGAGGACAGCAGGTAGTTCAGGCTCGCCAGCGGCCGGCGCCACTCGACCGCCGCGCTTGCCTCGAGCCACTTGGCATGCTGGTTGAACATGGCGTCGACGATGTGGATGAAGGCCTCGTAGCAGGTGAACAGGCCGTGTCGTCCGGTCAGCAGGTAACCCTCCAGCAGCCCCTGGCACATGTGTTCCGACAAGACCTCGATGACCCGGCCGTTCGGGTCGAGTTTCTCGTCGTACCGGCCGATCTCAGCCTGCCAGTCGCGGCCGGTGACCTCGAGGATGTCCTGCAACCTGTTGCTGGCCAGCTCGTCCGGCGCGAAGGTGAGGAAGCTGGTCGGGTTCGCCGCGGTCACGTCGCGCAACCACGTCCCGAGCACCCGGGTGGCCTCGTGCATGGTCGCGCCGCGGGCCGGGAGGTCCACGCCGTACCTGCGCCAGTCCGGCAGCCGCAGGTCACGCAGCACGGTGCCGCCGTTGGCCACCGGGTTGGCACTCATCCGCCGATCGCCGGTCGGCGCGGTGGCCAGCAGCTCCGGGACCGGGCGGCCCTGGTCGTCGAACAGCTCCTCGGGACGATACGACCGCAGCCACTGCTCCAGCACCCGGCGGTGGTCGTCGTTGGTGCGGGCGCCGGGCAGCGGCACCTGATGTGCGCGGAAGGTTCCCTCGACCTGCTGGCCGTCCACCTGCGGCGGGCAGGTCCAGCCTTTCGGGGTACGCAGGATGATCATCGGCCAGGCCGGCCGAGCGCCGTCCCCGCCGCTCCGGGCCGCGTCCTGGATCTCGGCGATCCGGTCCAGACACGAACTGAGGGTCTGGGCCATCTGCTGGTGGACGGCCGCGGGATCGTTGCCGGACACGATGACGGGGGCGTAGCCGTAGCCGCGGAACAGGTCCAGCAATTCAGATTCGGGAATGCGGGCGAAAAGGGTGGGATTGGCGATCTTGTATTCATTGAGCGCCAGGATCGGCAGCACCGCGCCGTCGCGAGCCGGGTTGAGGAACTTGTTGGCGTGCCAACTCGTGGCCAGCGGTCCGGTCTCGGCCTCGCCGTCACCCACCACGCAGAACACTGTGAGGTCCGGGTTGTCCAGTGCCGCCCCGAAAGCGTGCAGCACCGAGTACCCGAGCTCACCGCCTTCATGGAACGAGCCGGGAGTCTCCGGCGCGCAGTGGCTGGGCACACCGCCGGGGTAGGAGAACTGGGCGAAGAACGCAGCCATCCCCTCCGCGTTACGAGGGATGCCGCTGTAGACCTCCGAGTACGTCCCTTCCAGCCAGGCGCAGGCGTTGGGCCCTGGACCGCCGTGGCCCGGGCCGGCGACGAACACCGCGTCCAGCTCTCGCGCGAGGATCTCCCGGTTGGCGTGCGCCCACACCAGGTTCAGACCGGGAACGGTCCCGAAATGTCCGAGCAGACGTTGCTTGATGTGCTTGGGCTGCAGTGGTTCTGTGATCAGCGGGTTGCTGCGTAGGTAGATCTGCCCGACCGCCAGGTAGTTCGCAGCTCGCCACCAGGCGTCGACCGACTCCAGTTCCTGACGGTCCAGAGGACCGTCGACATCACCGAGCACGTAGGGCGTCGGGGCGATCGTGTCGCCCTCCCCGCCGGTGTCGAAGTCCGCTGCGGTGTCTCCGCCCATGCTCGCCAGCTGTGTCATCCGATGGCCTTCCCGGTGAGGTGCGCGGGTGCCACGTCGTTGGCGTGGGCCAGAACTGTCACCCGAGCGTCGGTCGTGGACCCGCACCGTGTCGGCGCGGGTCCACTCCTACGAATGCCCAGGGGACTTCGCGGTCAATCACCGGTCGTCTGTCCGGCGATTCCCGGCGGCACCAGTCACCCGGCCGGCGGGCAGAAGATCTCCAGCGCCAAGCCGTCCGGGTCCTTGAACGCCAGCCCTGAGCCGTAACCGGCATCCATGATCTCCCCGTGGTCGACCCCGAGGGCATCCAGACGGCGCGCCCACGCGGCCAGTTCGGCGCGGTCCGCACAGCCGAACGCGACATGATCGAGACCGGGGCGCCGCGGGTTGAACGGCCGATCGTCGACGGGTCCCTCCGGGAATCCGTGCAGGCCGAGCAGCGTCGGCCCCATCGCGAACACGACATGACGGAAGGGACCGGTGTTCTCGTCCAGCACCGGGTCGGCGCCGACGACTGCTCGGTACCACGGAACGCTGACGGCCAGATCCCGGACCGTGACGGCGACGTGGGTGATGGCGCCGAGGTTCGTGGGCGTTGCCTCCGCGGACACTGCCGAGTGCATCGTGCTGGTCATTTTTCCTCCTGAATGGTGTGTCCGCCGCCGGCGGGTGCCGCGACGGGGATGGATCCGTTGGAATTCGTGGCCTTGAACGATCCAGGTCGGCGTTCGGCCAGGGCCGCCACGACCGGGTCGCGCCAGACGACAGCGTTGCCGTCCAGCACGACGAGGCCGTCGTGATTGCGAATGGACACCGCGAGTGCGGTGATGGGCTTGTCGGTGCGGAGCTCGGTCACCTGCGCCGTTGCGGTCAGCACATCACCGGGTCGAACCGGCGCGCGGAAAGTGAGGTCGGTGTGCAGGAAGACGCTGCCCGGCCCAGGCAGGTCTTCGGCGACCAGTGCATTGAGCAGGCCGCTGGTCACCCCGCCCTGGACGACGATTCCGCCGAAACGGCTCTGTGCTGCGAGACTCTCGTCGAAATGCAGGGGGTTGCGGTCCCCCGTCATCGCCGCGAAGAGCTCGATGTCGTGACTGCTCACCCGGCGCGATCGGCGGGCGGTGTCCCCCACCTTCATCTCAGGCCGCCCTGCGCTGAGCGGGCCTGCTGCCCGCATCGACGAAATACTCGGTGGACCACCAGCGGCGGTAGCGTTCGGCGCCGACGGCGGCGATCAACTCGCCCGTCTGTGACCGGTGGGCGGCGAGCGCAGCGAACTTGCGCTCGAGCACCTCGCCCTCGCAGTGCACGGTGTACGCCAGCTGCTCCTCCGAATCGGACGGCGGCACGGAACCCTCGAACCACAAACCCATCTCGGTGTTGAGTTCGCCCCACTTCCGGTGGAACTCGGGTGTCAACGTGGCATACCACAGGCGCCCCGGTCGGCCCATGGAGTCCCACGCGGCGGTCACCCAGCCGGACACGGTCCGGTGGTCGGTGTGCCCGGTCATGCCGTCCGGCCCGAATGTCACGATGGTGTCCGGCCGGATCTCGGCGATGAGCGCGGACACCTGCTCGACGCCCCGCTGGGCGGGGATGAGATGCAGAGTCCCGTCACGATGATGGAGCCACCGGTGCTCGGTGACGCCGACGGCGGCCATGCTGGCCCGCGTTTCCGCCTGACGCTCGGCGGCCAACCGCTCCGGTGGCCAGCCGTCCGGGTCGCTGGTCCCTGCCTCGCCGTGGGTCGCGGTCGCGACCACGACCCGTTGCCCCGCAGCGACTGTCGTCGCCATCAGGCCGCCCATCAGGTACGCCTCGTCGTCCGGGTGAGCCCAGACACCCAACAGTGTGCCCACCGCCGCAGCAGCGTTCACCGGATCAGCTTGGTCCTCGTCTCTGTGCATGCCGCAACGGTAGGAAACGGACCTTCCCCCGACCTTCCCTCCGGGACGGGGCATGGGCCACGAAGGGGAAGGTCCCGGGAAGGCCGGCTCCCTAACGTCCCCTGTGTCGTCATGGCCCACCAAGAGTGATGGCCCACCAATCGAAGGAGAAACACCATGACCAGCACGCAGACCCGCCCCGCGATGAACGGCGTCGACGTCCCCACGCTGTTCGCCACGCTGGATGCCGTCAAGGCGCAGCCGGAGATCGCCCAGTTCCAGTTCCGCGCGTCAAACGAGTGGATCAGCGGAACGCACAACCGCACCACCATCCAAGGCTTCTACGGCGCCGGCCAGGAGGACGTCAGCCGGACCGAGCCGTTCACCTACGACGGTGACCACCCTGCAGTTCTGGTCGGGAACAACAACGGGCCGACGCCGGTGGAAATGCTGCTGCATGCCATCGCCGCCTGCTTGACCGCCGGCATCGCCAACATCGCAGCAGCCCGCGGCATCCAGCTGCACCGGGTGCAATCCACGGTGGAAGGCGACATCGACCTGCAGGGCCTGCTCGGTCTGGCGGACTCCGTCCGCAACGGTTACCGGCAGATCCGGGTGAACTTCGTGATCGAGGGCGACGCGCCGGCGGAGAAGCTCGCCGGACTGGTCGAGCGGTCACGGGCCAGGTCCGCCGTCTACGACGTGCTGGTCAACGGCACCGATGTCGTCATCGACGTACAGACCCCTTCCGCGAACTAACCGTCCAACAGCGGCGCGAAACCCGTTGGCGCCAAGCGTGATCGGCACTGAAAGGCAGACATCATGATGCGCACCGACGTCATCGTCATCGGTGCCGGTCAGGCCGGTCTCGCGGTCAGTCACGAACTGACCGTGGCCGGTGTGGACCACGTCGTGCTGGAACGTGGCAGCACCGGGGAGCGATGGGTTTCGCAACGCTGGGATTCGCTGCGGCTGCTGAGTCCCAACTGGATGACGAGGCTACCGGGCTGGGCTTACACCGGTCCGGATCCCGACGGGTATATGACCGCGCGAGAGGTGGCCGAGTACCTCCGTTCGTATCGCGCATCCTTCGATGCGCCGGTGATCGGCGGCGCGGACGTGCGGGCGGTGACCCGCAAGCAGGACCGGTATCTGGTGCACAGTGATGCCGGTTTGTGGTCCGCGTCCGGGGTAGTCCTGGCGACCGGCTTCTGTGATCAATCAGCGGTGCCTGCGGCCGCCGCCGGACTGCACCCCACCATTGCGCAACTGACCCCGGACGAGTACCGCAATCCGGCCGACGTCCCGGACGGCGGGGTGCTCGTCGTCGGTGCGTCCGCCACCGGAGCCCAGCTGGCCGATGAACTGGCCGCAGCCGGCAGGGACGTCGTGCTCGCGGTCGGGCGGCACACTCGACTGCCGCGGCGGTATCGCGGCCTCGACATCTTCCGGTGGCTCGATTCGATGGGGGTGCTGGACCGTCCGTCTCAGCCGTCCCCGGACCGACCGGCGACACCGTCACTGCAGATCGTCGGCAGTGACGACGACCGCGCGATCGACCTCCCGTCCCTGGCCGATCGCGGGATCGGTCTCAGCGGAAGAGTTCTCGGCATCGAGGGCCGCTCGGTGGTCGTCGCCGACGACCTGCACGCGACGACGGCCAAGGCGGACCTCCGCCTGGATGATCTGCTCGACCGGATCGACCGGTACGCCACCGGCGCCGGGGCGCACCGTGAGGCGGACATCCGACACCGATTCCGCCGCTCGACCGGGTTGACCGCCCGGTTCCCCGATCGCATCGACCTTCCTGCGGCCGGCATCCGCTCTGTCATCTGGGCGACCGGGTACCGACGGCGCTACCCCTGGCTGCAGGTACCGGTGCTGGATGGTGCCGGCGAGATCATCCACAACGCCGGCCGGACGCCCGCACCAGGGCTCCTGGTGGTCGGTCAGTACTGCCAGACCCGGCGCAGCTCATCCTCTCTCGACGGCGTCCGCTACGACGCGGCCCTCGTCACCCGGCACCTGATCAGCAGTGTGCTCGGCCGCACCGCCATCACCCGGAGGGCATCATGAAGAGCTCGTTCGATGTCATCGTCGTCGGAGCGCGAGTGGCCGGCGCAGCGACTGCCATGCTGTTGGCCCGGGCCGGTGCACGGGTGCTGTGTGTCGATCGTGCCCGGCGCGGCAGTGACACCCTGTCCACGCACGCGTTGATGCGCGGCGGAGTTGCGCAGCTGCAACGATGGGGACTGCTGGCAGAGCTGGAAGCGGCAGGCACTCCACCGGTGCGTCGCACTGTCTTTCACTACGGCACGGAATCGTCGGCGGTGTCGATCAAGCCGGCAGCGGGCGTCGATGCGTTGTACGCGCCGCGCCGGACAGTGCTCGATGCCCTGCTCGTCGACGCGGCCACGGCGGCCGGAGTCAGCTTCCGGTTCGGTGTCGGCGTACGCAGCATGGTGCACGGGGACGATGGTGAGGTGATCGGTGTGGTCCTGAGCGACCATGGCGGGGGCGACCGGGCCGAATTCGGCGAACTGGTCGTCGGCGCGGACGGCGCCCGGTCCACCGTCGCACAGCTGGTGCGGGCAGCCAAGCAGCACAACGGCTCTCACGCCAGCGGGATCCTCTACGGCTACTGGGCGGACTTTCCGTCCGACGGTTATGAATGGTTCTATCACCCTCAATTGACCGCCGGAACCATCCCGACCAACGATGAACTGACGTGCATCTTCGTCGGCGGCCCGCCCGCCCGGATCGCGGCAGCGGTCAGGTCAGGCACGCCGGCCGGCGCGTTTCGGCGGCTGGCCGGTGCTGCCGGTCTGGGTGAGCGGCTGATGTCGGCGTCCGGAGTGGGATCGGTGCGGCACGCCCGGGGGCTGCAACCTGGGTTCCTCCGCGCGGCGACCGGGAACGGGTGGGCGCTGGTCGGCGACGCCGGCCATTGGCTCGACCCGATGAGCACGCATGGGATGACCGCAGCCCTCCGGGATGCCGAGTTGCTGTCGCGTGCGGTGCTGTCTTCGACGAATTCGACCGCGGATCGGCGCCATGCCCTGGCCGGCTACCAGGCCGAACGCGACCGGCTGTCCATTCCGATGATGAGTGTCACGGACCAGATCGCAGGCTACGCATGGGATCTGGATGCGATCCGGGGGTTGCTGCGACAGCTTGCATCGGCCATGACCGTCGAGGTCGAAGCACTTGTCGGCCTGCAACCCGCCGGGTGAGCCGGATCGGGCCGCGGCGACATCACTTTTCCCGATGGTCCGGACACGCAGACCGCAATAGGATGACCGACCGGGAGGCTGACTGCGCCATGGAGGTGGCCATCACCCTGCTGGGTGGATTCGCCGTGAGCGTCGACGGGACCGCTGTCGACCCCGCATTGTGGCACCGCCGCCATGCCGCGTCGGTGGTGAAAGTCCTTGCCGTTGCACCCGGACGACGGCTTCATCGGGAACAGCTGATGGAGCGGCTCTGGCCGGACGTCAGTGTCGTCGATGCCGCACCGCGCCTGCACAAGGCGGCGTACTACGCCCGCCGGGCGCTGGGCGATCCGGCCTCGGTGGTGCTGGCCAACGATGCCGTCACCCTGTTCCCGGCGCAGAACGTCATCGTTGACGCTGTCGAATTCGAAACCGCTGCCCGTGCGGCGATCTCCGCTCAGGACGAACAGCTGGCGGGACGTGCCGCCGACCTGTACGCCGGTGACTTCCTGCCGCAGGACCTCTACGAGACGTGGACCCAGGACATGCGGGATCGCCTCGGGATTGCCTATCGGGACGTGTTGCGGTTGGCCGGGCGGTGGCAGACTTTGGTCGCCGTCGAGCCCACCGATGAGGACGCCCAACTCCGGTTGATCACTGCGCTGGCCCGGCGCGGCGATCGCGGTGGTGCCCTTCGGCAGTACGAACGATTCGAACGGGCGATGCGCACCGAACTCGGAGTGGGTCCGAGCCGCGCCGCAGTGGAGATCCGCGCCCGGCTGGCCGCGATCCGCCCGGCGGGCGCTCCGGTGCGCAAGGCCACCAACGGTGAAGGCCGGGCGCCGGCCGGCGGTACCACCGAAGCGGGTCACTCAGGGCCGGACGACGCCGGCCGCACAACGCTCGTCGGGCGGGATGCAGATCGTGACCGGGTCAGCCGGGTGCTCGACACCGCCGCCGCCGGCACCGGCCGTGCCCTGTTCATCGGTGGGCAGGCGGGGGTCGGGAAGACGTCCCTGCTCGCATGGCTGGAGCGCACCGCGGCGGGCCGCGGGATGCGCGTCGGTACCGGGACGGCCGCGCAGGTGGAGGGAGCATGGCCGTACGCGCCTGTACTGGAGGCGCTCGCCGATCTCAGTCGGCAACATCCGACCCTGCTCGACGGCCTGGACGACGCACTGCGTGAGGAGATCGAGGCCGGGTTGACCGGCCGATCGGGTCGGCGTACCGGTCAGGGCGGCCATCAGCGGCTGTTCGTCGCGGCCGCGGAGCTGCTCCGGTTGGCCGCGGCGGGACCTGGGGTGGTGCTGGCCGTCGACGACGCCCATCTCGCCGACGACGCGAGCCTGCGGCTGCTGCATTACCTGGCCCGCAGTACCGCAGCCGACAAGGTGCTGATGGTGATCACCCATCGGCCGGGCGGGTCGACCGTGTTGAGTGAGATCAAACAGTCGCTGTCGGCCCGATCCCGTGCGGTCACTCTGGATCTCGAACCACTGTCGCGTCAGGACGTCTCGATGTTGGTGCGGCAGCTGGCCCCGACGGCGGACGAGCCGATGGTCGAGTCCGTCTGGACCGCGTCCGGTGGTGTGCCGTTCTTCGTGGTCGAGATGGCCCGGTCCGGATCGGACGGCGCGGCGATGCCGGCCAGGCAGTTGCTGCTCTCCGCTCTTCCGCCCGACGCCGTCAGGTCCTTGGCCGCGGCGGCGGTGCTCGGCCAGACCTTCGACACCGACGAGTTTGTCGCGGTCAGCGGGCTCCGAGACGCAGCCTCTTATGCGGTGCTCGACGACGCCGAGACCCAACGGCTGCTGCGCCGGACCTCCACCGGCTACGAATTCCGGCACGCGCTGGTGCGGGAAGCAGTGCTGGACGGCATGCCGGGCTCCGATCTCCGGGCGCTGCACCGTCGGGCAGCGCAGGCGTTGATCGGGCTCGAGGCCTCGCCCGCCCGGATCGGCCACCATCTCGTCGAGGCGGGCGATCGAGCCGCCGCAGCTCCCTGGATGGTGCGGACCGCGGAGACCTCGGCGTCACTCGGTGCGTACCGGGAGGCGCTGGAAACGCTGGCCGCGGTGGACGTACCGCATAGCGGTGTCGATCGGCCGAAGATCCTTGCCATGCGGGCGGATCTGTTGATGGCGTGCGCGGATGCCGGTGCGGTCGACGCCTACCGGGAAGCCCTTGCGGCAGCACCGGACCGGTCGTCGAAGGCGCGGCTGCGGGCGCGGTTGGCCCGGGCCGCCACCTTCGGGGGTGACCTGGAAACCGCTGCTCTCGCGCTCGACGGGCTGGAACCTGACGGATCGACCGATGACGTCGATCTGTTGTTGGCCAGGGGCAATCTCGCCCTGTTCCAGGGCGATCTCGCCGGGGCCGAGGCGGCGGCCGCTGCCGCCCGCCGGCGAGTCACGCTGGACGCCCCTGGTGAGTGGCAGAGGTTCGACATCGTTGGTCTCGAAGGACTTGTCGCACACACGCGGGGCGAGTGGTTCCAGCGGTTGCGTGCCGAACTGCGCACCGGCGCCGGCCGACCGGCCCTGGCGTCGCGGATCTTCGACTCACATCTGTGTGTGGCCGAATACCTGCTGTACGGCCCGACGCCGTACGAAGAGGTTCTCACCCTCGCCGCGGCGCTGCGGGACACCGCGCAACGATCCGGCGTCCTGCGTGCGGTTGCCTTCGCCACCGTCCTGCGTGGCGAGAGTGCGCTGCTGATGGGTGATCTCGACCTGGCCGAGGCAGAACTGACCGAGGCGGTCGACCTTCATCGCGACATCGGTTCCGCCGCGGGCGAATCACACAGCCTGCAACGGCTTGCGGAGGTCAGGCTGGAGCGCGGTGATCGCGCGGAGGCGCAGCGACTACTCGGCCGGGCATTACCGCTGGCCCGGTTCTCCAGCCTGACAAAGCATCTGGTGCAACGGATCTACGGCACGATGATCACTGCCGCCACAGATCCGGCCGCAGCGGCCGCCGTTGTCGATCGTGCGGAGGCCGCTCTCGGTGTTGATGACTACTGCCCGTTCTGTTCGGTGATGATGGACGTCCCGGCAGCCAGGGCCAGGGCCGATGCCGGAGCGATCGACGACGCCCGACGCTACCTCCGGTCGGCGGAACGGTCGGCCGGGCTGTGGGAGGGGACGTCCTGGGAGGCCTCCCTGATGGAGGTTCGCGCGCACCTGGCGGCGGCCGAGGGTGACCCGGCGCGGGCCGAGGGCTTCCGACGTGCCGCGGTGGAGCTGTTCGAGGCATCCGGCCAACCCCTGGATGTCCAGCGCTGCAGTCGTTGGCAGATCACTGTGCCGGCAGGCGTGTGAAAGCCCTGCCTGGCAGGAGTGCAGTGACCCTTCCACCCGCTCGCTTGCGGGCAGTCGGCTTCAGGAGACGCTGCGGCGGAGCACTCCGCCGACCTTGCCTCGATTGGCCTTGATGGCCCGCCGATGCCGCTCGGCCGGGTGGTTCCAGCGCTCGCGCCTGAGTTCCTCCATGCGCAGGATGGCGTGGACATCGTTGGTGTACATGGTTTCTCCATCGTGCGGGGGTCGGTGATGTCAACCCGATGCTCCGGACGTTAGGGATCGCGCCTTCCGCCGACCTTCCGCTGCACGGCGAGTGCGGAGCCCGGGCGATCACGCCGGAGGAAGGTCGAGGGAAGGTCGCCGGAACACCATGGCTCCCATGACAAGGAGCGTTGCCGATGGCACATCGGGTCCGACCGGGAGCGTCGAGCGCCGTGAGCTCGTTCGCGGTGTGAGAGCCATGCTGCCCCTGACGCTCGGCTACCTGCCCTTCGGCGTGCTGGTCGGCGCAGCGGTGTCGGCCGGTTCGGACCCGGCCGCGGCGTGGACCGGATCACTCCTGATCTACGGGGGCAGCGCGCATCTCACGCTGCTGGAGCTGCTGCGGCAAGGCTCCTCGGTCGTGGCTGCCGTCGTGGCTGCCCTGCTGATCAACGTCCGGTTGCTCGTCTACAGCTCGTCACTGGCCCCGCTGTGGCGTTCATCCCGGTTGCGCTGGAAGCTGCTCGCCGCCGCCTGCGTCATCGACCCCACGTGGCTGCTTGCCGAACGCCGAGCCGCCGAGCCCGGTGGGTTGACGGAGCGTCGCGCCCATTACTTCGGCGCCGCAGCCTGTCTCACCACCGGATGGGTGGTCGCGATCACCACAGGGGCGGTGCTGGGATCAGTGGGGAAGGCGGCTGCCGCCTTGTCGATCGTCGTCCCGATCTGCCTGACCGCAATCGTCGCTCCGCATCTGCGGGTCAGTGGTGGTACGGCAGCCATCGCTACCGGTTGCGTCGCCGGCGTCGCGACGTCCGCCTGGCCCGCCGGGTACGGGATACCGGCGGCAATGGCGGGGGCGGCCCTGGCCGGCAGCCTGTCCATGCGGCGGCGGTCGTGCTGACCTGGATCGCCGTCGTGCTGGCCGGGGTCGGCAGCTATGCCATGCGGCTGGCGCCTTTGGTCTGGGGTGAGCGGCGAGCCATCGGCGAGCGCACGCAGCAGGTTCTCCGGCACGCGGGGATGGGCGGGATTGCTGCGCTGGTCGTCTACAGCGTCGTCGGGGCAACCCGCGGCGGCGAGATCGCCGACTTGCTCCCCACGCTCGGCGCCATCGCCGTGGCCGCGATACTGACCTTCCATGGGCGGTCGATGACGCTGGCATTGATCATCGGCGGGGCGGTGCAAGTCGTTGGTGCCCTCGTCGTGTCGCTGTGACGGCCTGCGCCTGCACCCGATTCGGCAATCGCCGGCCGGTCAGCGGCCCGCACCGGTGCTGCCCGCCGCGTCCCGCAGGACAGGGATGGCGTTGTCGATCATCGTCCGGGTCGCCGTCAGTGAAATCCGGAAGTGCCCGGGCACCTCGCAAACACTGCCGGGTAGCACCAGCACCTTCTGCTCGGCCAGCCTTCGGCAGAACGCATCATCGTCCGGGTCCGGTGATTGCACCCAGAGATAGAACGTCCCCTCGGGCGTCCGCAAGGTGTACCCGGCCGCTCGCAGAGCAGTGGAAAGGAAGTTTCGTTTCTGCTCGATATCGGCGAGGTCGATCGAAAGTCCCTCGAGGTCGTGCAAGGCGTGTTGGAGCACCGCGTTCGGAAAGAGCCATCCGGCGGCAATCTGTGAGGCATCAATGATGGGCCGCAACGCTTCCCGGCCCGGGATCGACGGGGACAGTGCCAGCCACCCGATTCTCTCGCCCGGTGTCAACAGCACCTTGCCGTAGCTGTAGGAGATCAGCGTGTACGGGTAGAACTCGCTGGGACTGTGGAATTCCGCGTCGCTGAACACGAGGCGGGAGTACGGCTCGTCGGAAAGCAGCCAGATCGGACGGCCGAACTGGTCCGAGGCATCGGTCAACAGGGCGGCGAGCGCGCGCAGCGTGCTCGGAGGGTAGATCCGGCCGGTGGGGTTGTTCGGGGTGTTCACGATGACTGCTCTGGTCCGCGGCCCGATGACCGCCGCGATGGCCTCGAGGTCGAGGTCGTTGTCCGGCATCACACCGACCTTGACCGGGACCGCATCGACCGACAGCAGCATGGGCTCGTAGAGGAACCACGGCGGCAGCGAATAGACGACCTCGTCGCCAGGATCGAGAATTGCCCGGAACGCCGTGGCGATCGCACCGAAAGCCCCCGGCGTCAGGGCGATGTCCTCCGGTTCGAAGGGCAGACCGCGCCATCGCCGCAGTTCCTCCGCGACAGCAGCCCTGGCATCGGGGTCGGAGCGCTTGTAGGCGAACCAGTCCTTGTCCAGCGGCTGCGCGTGTTCGGTGATCGCCCGGACGAAACCGCGGAGCGGCATGTCCTGGGGATTGCCCAGAACCATGTCACTGACATCGCCCTGCGCCCGCACCTGATCGCAGAAATCCAGGTGATCCAGCAGGCCTTTCATCGCCGCTGCAATCGCCCCCGTGCGCCGTGCGGTCAGCCGTGCTGTTCCCGAAAGTGCCTGCGACATGTCGGTTCCCGTCTGCCGGTGAAGCCGTCCCGCGACGCGCCGGGGCCGCGCCAGCGTACGCCGGAACAGCTGGTTCCGCGCCGGATTTGCGCCGTGCGCGGTGCGGGGCCGACGTCCTGGTCGCGCTCATCACTCACCGGGCGATGCAGCGGGAACAGCGCTTTTGTCGTTACTGTTCATCGCGAGCAGCTTTCAGCCCGTGCCTTGAGATAGCTGTCCTCAGCAGGCAGTGATCAGGGCAGAATTGCGCGATGCCGAACGGGGTTTCAGGTCACGGTCCACGCTGCCGGCAACGTAGCCCGGTGATGTCCATCGTGCCCGGTGCCACGCGAAGTGGGTCTTGCCTAACACTCCTTACTGTAAGTATCGTTAGGCCATGAACCTCAGCGGGCGTCCGTTGCTGGACAACACCGCAGATCAGGCGCTGTTCGTCGGCAGGGACGAGCAGTTGCGGCGAATCGAACAGTCGCTGCGGTCCGGCCTGAACTGTCTGGTCGTCGGTGATCCCGGCAGCGGGAAGACCTCCCTGGTCCGGGCACTGATGTACCGGGTCCACCAGCGGGCCGACGATCTGCGATTCGCCTACGTGCGCGGTGCCGCAGCACGTAACGCCTCAGAGTTGCTCGACGCCGTGTTGGCCGCGGTGTCCCGCGATGCCGCCCGAGCGGCGCGGAGTGCGGGCGCCGGCGCGGAGCCGGCGGACCTCGTCAACGCCTTGATCGATGCCGTCGACGGCTCGACGGCGGGACCGCTGGTGATCATCGTCGAAGATGTGGCCGCCGATGCCGGGCTGGATCTGTTCGGGGCCCTGCGTGACGAGTTGTGGCAGGTGGATGCGCGCTGGCTCGTGACGGCGTCGACGGTGCAGGCAGCGACGCTGCTGCGGGCGCCGGCCGATGTGTTCTTCGACGTTCGGTTACGGCTCGAACCGCTGACGGCGGAAGAGACCGGTGACCTGTTGCGCCGGCGCCTCGATGAGCTCGACGACGCCGGTCTGCGGCCGATCATCGACGGTGCCCGCGCGGCAGGTCCGCTGACCCCGCGACGGCTGCTGGAGCTCGCACGGGATCTGGCAGCGGACCCGACTGTCGGGGGCGCGGGGTTGACTACCGTCGAGGGACTGAGAGAGCGGACAGCCGTACTGGACACGATGAGCAGGCCGGCGCGGATGCTCGCTCAGGAACTCGAGAGCCTCGGGTGGGCCAGCGCTTCGGACGAGCGACTGCTCGACCGGATGGGGTGGACGAGGCCCAGGGTGGTGCAGGTGATGGGCGAGTTGGAGCGAAGGGGGTTGATCCAGATGCGAGAGGAGAGCACCGGGCGGGGCCGGCCCCGCAAGATGTTCCGGATGGTGCCGCCGGCCGAGTTCGGCGGGTCGATCGGGTCAGGCGGGTCGGGTGCGCCGAGCGGGCCGGATGCGTCGGGTGGATCCAGTCGGTCCGGTGGATCGGACGCGCCATGAGCCGCGCAGATCTGACACTGCTGCACGACGGCGGCGCCTTCAACCCCTCGCCGCGCCACCAGGAGCTGTACGCCACCCACGTCCCGTTCGACACGATGACCGGGACCCGCGGCTGCGAGGCAGCGCTGGCCGCAGCACTGCGCCGTCAGGAGCGGGTGACGCTGGTCGGCACCAGTGGAGCCGGTAAGTCCAGCGTCATCGCCGCGACCCTGAACCCGCTGGTCGAGGATCTCGTCCCGCTACCGATCCCGGTGGCCGTGGAGCGGCCTGCGGTCGCCGGTGACGCAGTTGCGTTCGTCCGGCACCTGGTGCAGGTGGTGAGCCGACTGGTCCAGCTGATCCAGCCGGAGCGGGCTCGGCAGGCCCGCGCCATCGAGAGCGAAACGCAGCCGAAGGTGCGACGCGGCAAGGGGTTCAGTGTTGCGCCCGGGATGGCGGGCGTGTCGGTCCGGCTCGCCTACGAGTTGGAGGCGGCCGTCCAGGAGCCCAGCGTGACGAGCGACCAGATCATGGACCAGGGTCGGCAGATCCTCGATCTGTTCCGGTCCCGTGACCTGACGCCGGTGTTGGTCTTGGACGACACCGACCGCTGGCTGAGCACCACATGGCTTCCTGACAGCGGGCCGATCCGGTCGGCGTTCTTCGGGACGATTCCCCGGCTGCTCTCCGAGGAGCTCCAGGCCGCCGCCGTGATCGCCGTGCACCCCACCTACCTCGACGACCCGTCGTTCCGGGCCGCCCGCGGCTTCCTGTCCCGATCGATCACGGTGCCGCCGGTGCCGTCCGCCGGGGCCGTGGCCGCGATCCTGTACCGGCGCATCGCCCTCGCCTTCGATGCCAAGGGGCTGCCCGCAGTAGAGGTGGGTGAAGTACTGGACGATGCCGCGTTGGTGACTGTGCACGACTACTACGCCAGCAGCCCCTCGGACGTGCGGCGCAACGTGCTGCTGGTGCTGCACGCCGCGTTGACCCTGGCGATGGACGATCCCGGCGCGCAACGGATCGATCGCCGGCATGTCGAGCTGGCGATCGCCGAGGCCGAGGGCTGAGGCCCTTTCTTCAGCCGATTCAGCCGATCCAGGCGCTGTCGGTGCCCGGTGGTACATATGTTCGAACGATCGCCAACGAGGGTCGGTCGGACAGAGAGGTTGGGGACTCGACATGAAACTGCTGGTGGCCACCGCGCAGACCCAGGGAGCGCGGAACAACGACTTCCACTTCTGCGTCGAAGGCGAACTCGTCTGGATCGCCGAGGCGTGCGGAGCCGATCAGCGTGATCCGGACGGGGGCTGCGGTTGTGGGCGTTCCTTCGCCGGGATGAACTCGCACCGGGCGACCACCACCGCCCGCGTCGTCGAGCTGGAGATCGACTTCCCGCACTATGCCGAGGCGCTGCGTGCCAGTTTGAAGGCCCAGGGCTATCGGACTGGCGCGGCCATTCCGTTGGCCGGCGAGTTGGCGGACATCGCCGCCGACTTCCCGACCGGAGCGGTGCTGGAGCGCCGGTTGGACGAATTGCGCTGGCGCACAGTGTCTCCGGCGATCGGCGGATGAGCCGAAACCTCACCCGCCGTGGAGCGCGGAAGTGCGGTGAAGGCAGCGGCGTCGGGGGGCGCCGCTACCCTGACCGCCATGACGATGCTCGGTGTGCACGTCGGCGCCCGCGAGGACGACGCCGACCCGGTCGATGAGGCTCGCCAGTCCGGAGCCGACGGCGTACAGATCTTCCTTGCCGACCCACAGGGCTGGAAGAGCCCGAAGCCGCACCCGCACGCGGAGGCCTTGCGGTCCTCGGGGTTGACGGTCTTCGTTCACGCCCCGTACGTCCTCAACGTCGCCACGACGAACAACCGGATCCGGATTCCCAGCCGCAAGCTGCTCGGCGCTCATGCCGCCGTCGCTGCGGCGATGGGCGCGAAGGGTCTGATCGTGCACGGGGGCCACGTCACCGCGGATGCCGACCCGGCCGTCGGTGTCGACAACTGGCGGAAGGTGTTCGCCCGCCAAGCGGAGGACGGCGGGTTCGGTGTGCCGATCCTGATCGAGAACACCGCCGGCGGCGACAAGGCGATGGCTCGACACCTGGAGGCCATCGCGCGACTGTGGGACGCGGTCGGCGAATTCGGGCCAGGGTTTGTGCTGGACACCTGTCATGCCCATGCGTCCGGGCTCGATCTCGCCACCGCGGTGCAGGACGTCACCGCCATCACCGGCCGCATCGATCTCGTGCACTGCAACAACTCTCGTGACGAGGCAGGGTCCGGGCGGGACCGGCACGCACCGCTGACCGACGGTGAGATCGACCCCGACGTGCTGGTGGACATCGTTCGGGCCGCCAATGCGCCAGTCATCCTGGAAACGCCGGGTGGCCCGGACAGCAGGGCCGCGGAGATCCGGCTGCTCCGGGAACGCCTGCCGGTGGTCTGATACGGGTGAGATGCGTTCGTCCCGGCACCGGAGGGGACGGTGCCGGGACGAACGTTCAGCGCCGGGGGGGACAGCGCTGTCTCCGAAGTGCTCAGTCCTCGATCTCGAAGGTTCTGCGCACCAAGTGGTTTCCGACGATCAGACCATCGGGGTCGAAGGCGGACTTGATCGTCACCAGGCGCCCCCAGGCAATCGGGTCGTAGCCGACGCTCGGGTCGAGCGTGTGCTCGACAAAATTCAGGTACTGCCGGCCCGACCCGAAGGGTGCCATCGCAGCGGCAAACCCGTCCGCATCCGCTTGTCCGGCGGCGCCCATCTCCGGCGTCGCGGCGATCGCGGCGGCGAATGACAGGTATTGGCCGTGCAGCATCGGCATCGCTCCGGCACCGGAGTGCGGGCGGCCGAGAGCACCGCCCAATTGACGGATCTCGCTCATCAGCAGACTCGACCGCGAGTCCGGCCCGGACTGCGCGACGAAGGTGTCGATGGCCGCGTCGGGCATGGCGTCCAACATTGCCGTGTTGGACACCGAGGGCGTCGGGCCCTCCGGATCCATGTGCAACCGGACCAGTGACGCTGCCGGCACGCGGCCGAAGGTGTCAACCTCGGGGCGGAGATCGCGCAGCGCTGCGAGGATCTCGGCGCTCCGCTCATCGGAGGCCAAGACTGCGCCGTCGATCACCACCAGATTTCTTCCGCGGAAGGCTTCCGGGATGTCCGGCAATGGCGGGAGGTTGAGGACGCGGAACGAGGTGGTCACCTCGTCCGGCGCGCCGGATGACCAGTCGACCCACCGGCGCAGCACCCGCTCGGTCTCGGTCCGGTCCCACACCAGCATTCCACCGACGGCGGTCTGGAACGGGAACATGCGGAACTCGATGGCAGTGACGATGCCGAAGCTGCCACCGCCGCCCCGCAGGGCCCAGAACAGCTCGGAGTTCTGACCGGCGTCCGCCCATCGGATCTCACCGTCGGCTGTGACCACCTCGATGCCGGTGATGTTGTTCGTCTGAAGCCCGAGCTTCCTCGAGTACCAACCCGTCCCACCACCGAGTGAATAGCCGGCGACGCCGACGTCCGGTGACGAACCGTGCAGCACCGCGAAGCCCTGCGCCGCCGCCGCCTCGACGACGGGCAGCCACACGGCGCCGCCGCCGACCCGGGCCACCTGCCGCACCGGGTCGATGTGGACCTGCGACATCGCAGAGGTGCGGACGATGACGACGTCATCCAGGCGGCCCAGGGGTCCGGCGTTGTGGCCGGTGCTCTGCGGCGCGACCCGCAGACCCGCCGCAGCTGCAGCGCGGATCAGTTCCGCGGTCTGGACGGCATTCTCGGGGTATGCGACGGCAGCCGGCCGCTGGTCGACCGCCACGTTCCACGGCATGCGCGCCTGGTCGAAACCGGGGTCACCGGGTAGGTGGACTGCGCCGCCGCACAGCCCGCGGAGCGAGTCGGCGCGGGTCACACGCCGCTGGTCCGGGCGGGCGATGTCCTGGATGGTCATGGGTGCTTCCTCCTGGTGGATGGCCGTTCGGCCTTGCTCTCGATGAGCACCACCATGGAGGGCGGCGGTTGCGATCCACTGAAGGTCGGCTGAAACGCCGCTGTCAGCGCGGGCCCGGCCTGTGAGTGCAGCGCCGGTCTGTCAGGGCAGCCCCGACCTGTCAGCGCAGCCCCGGCGAACCAGGATCATCGCGGCGCGCGCCACGTCCGTTCGAACGGCAGCCGCCAGGCGTGCGGCGCGATCAGCTGATGGATCGCGTTCGGCCCCCACGACCCGGCTGCATACGGCTTCACCGCTGGCGGGTCGTCCAGCAGCAGAATCGAACGCTCCCAGAGACTCTCGATGCCCTCCGCCGTGGTGAACAGGGTGTGGTCGCCGCGCATGGCGTCCAGCAGCAACCGTTCGTAGGCCTCAAGGACGTCATTGGCACGGCCCGTGTCGTGCGCGGAGAACTGCATCGACAACTTGTCCAGCCGCATTCCGGGGCCGGGGCGCTTCCCGTAGAACGACAACGACACCTTCGTCTCGTCCGCCAGGTCGAACGTCAGGTGATCGGGTCCCTGGGTGCCGACCCCGGATCCCGGCGGGAACATCGACTTCGGCGCCTCCTTGAAGGCGATGGAGATGATTCGCTGCCCTTCGGCCAGCTTCTTCCCGGTGCGGAGATAGAACGGAACACCTGCCCAGCGCCAATTGTCGATCCTCGCTTTCAGCGCGATGAACGTCTCGGTGTCGGATTCGGGGTTGACGCCTTCTTCGTCGCGGTAGCCGATGTACTGCCCGCGGACCACCTGCGACGGATCGATCGGCAACAGCGACCGGAAGACCTTGTTCTTTTCCTCGCTGATCGCCCGCGGTTCCAGCGCCGTCGGCGGTTCCATGGCGACAAAGGCCATCACCTGGAACAGGTGGGTGACCACCATGTCCTTGTACGCGCCGGTGGCCTCGTAGAACGCTGCTCGCCGGTCCAGGCCCAGTGTCTCGGGGATGTCGATCTGCACATGGTCGATGAAATTGCGGTTCCAGATCGGCTCGAACAGGCCGTTCGCGAACCGGAACGCCAGAATGTTCTGGGCGGCTTCCTTCCCGAGGAAATGGTCGATGCGGAAGACCTGGCTTTCCCGGAAAACGCCGTGAACCTGGTCATTGAGCTCGATCGCGCTTTCCAGGTCCGTGCCGAACGGCTTTTCCATGACGACCCGGGACCGTTCGACCAGACCGGCGTCCTTGAGCATCGTGACGACGGCGAGGGCGGCCTTGGGCGGCACACTGAGATAGTGCAGTCGCAGGACGTTCTCGCCCAGTTCGGCCTCGGCCTCCAGCACCGCGGCGGCGAGCGCGTCCGGTCCGGCGCTCTGCGGTACGTAGCGCAATTTGCTGGCGAACTTCGCCCACTGCCCCTCGTCCAATGGCCTGGTGCTGAACTCGGTGACCGCCTGATGTGCGAAGTGCCGGAACTCGTCGTCGTTCATGTCTTCCAGCGAAGTGGCGACCACCTGCACGTCCGGGGTGAGCGACGACAGTGCCAGGTGAGTCAGCCCGGGCAACAGCTTCCGGCGCGACAGGTCACCGCAGGCGCCGAAGAGCACGATGACATGCGGGTCGAGATGCTCGGGCTCGCGACGGGACGGGCGCGAACCGGGTGCGGGGTAGGCGATGCTCTGCGCATGAGCGACGGTCATGACGAAGATCATGTCACCGGAAACGGTGGGTGTGGCCCCGGTCCGTCGTTTCAGGTATATCAACAAGCCCGACCGGCTCTGGGCCACGTCGGCCGACGGCGAGTTGTGTGGAGGTAGCGCGCGTCTGGGACCGGTTTCCGCGGTGTAAGTCCGCTCAACTCCTCGGGCTGCCTGCGGCTCCGAAAGGCAAGCATCAAAGACGCCGTGCCCCAGCGCTTTTACCGCAGGTCGGCCATCAGTGCGGCGGCGGTCCGCAGCACGGTGTCGCCGACCATGAGGTCAACTTCCTCCTCCTCCCGGCCCCACCTCTCGGCCGCCCGGGCGGTGGCGAAGCCGACCACTGTTGGGTCGATGCCGGACCCGCAGAAGAGCGAACCGGCGATCTGCCGGACGTAGGCGCTCAGCAGATCCTGCTCTCCGGTGCCCGGCTCGGCGGCCGGATCGGCGGACCAGGCGGATCCGATGGATCCGGTGGACCCGGTCAGATCCCGAAAGACGTTGTCGTAGAAGACCTGCCCGCGGTGTGCATCCAGATTCGGCACAGAGTTGGCGTGCGCGTGCCGGTGAGGTGAGTCGTTCACTGCGGAGCCCTTCGGTTGGTATGGCTCGGTGGCTCGAGGGGTGGTCAGCTGATGAACAGCGCCGTGGCGCCCAGAACTACGGCGACGGCGAGCAGCGAGCCGACGGTGATGACCATGCCGGGTGCGGCGCGGAACATCTGTCGAATGTCATTCATGGTTGGTCTCCTCAGATATCGGTGCGGGGATGCGCGAGGTACGCGCGGTGGCGTACCGCTTGTTCGTCGTAGGTGACGGTGATGCTTCGGCCACCGGCCTCCCACAGTCGACGGAGGTGGTCGGTGGTCACCGCTGGATCGGCGTCGAGTCCTGGGCTCTGGAAACCCGGACTGTCGGACCCCGGGCTGTCGAACCCTGGGCTGTCGAACCCTGGGCTGTCGAAACCAGGGCTGTCGAACCCTGAACTCTCGAACCCGGGGCTCGTGACGCTGGAGCTGTTGAGCGTGGGGTGTGTGGTCAGTCCGGCGTCGCTGGCGGCTGGCACCCCATCGGAAGGGATGTCCATGGTGCGATGTCCTTGAACTGTGCCGAGGCGACGACGCGCTCGGCGATCTTGGTGAAGAGGCGCCCTCGCCTCTGTGGGCCCGTCTTGCTGCAGGCCAACTGGATCGATCCAGCAGCACCAGCTTACAAGCGTTGTGCCGCGGTGCTCGTCTCCGGCAGCCCCGAAACCCGTGACGCTGGTTACGGTCCGGGCGGCACGGCGCCGGGACCCGACGCCACACCCCCGGCCGGTCGGCCGGCGGCACACCGTCAGCAAGCAGCGTCAGCAGGCAGGCAGCGCCAGCAGCCAGGCAGCGTCAGCCGGCAGGCAGCGTCAGCAGGCAGGCCGCGTCAGCAGGCAGGCAGCGTCAGCCGGGCGTGATGTCGCCGCTGCCGGTGGACGACTTGTCCACCTGTGCCGGGTTCCCGCTGTAGGTGATGTTGCCGCTGCCGCTCGCGGTCGCGGTCAACGAGCCGGACACGGCGACTGCAACATTCCCTGAGCCGCTCACCTGCACCTGAGCATCCTCGGTCACCAGCCCCGCCCCGCGGTAGTTCCCGGAGCCTGTGCTGGTGATCCGTTGCTTCCCGGCGCTACCCGCCAGCTCGACGTCTCCCGAGCCCGTCAGGTCGACGGTCACCGACGTCAGGTCCAGGCCGGTCAGGGTGGCCGATCCGGATCCGGTCACCGTCACCTGGGCGTCGCCGGTCAGCACGCCGACGCCCTCGGCGCCGCCGGACCCGCTCAGTTCGACCGAGCGCAGCGGCGGAACGGTGAGTGCGTAAGAGATCTCGCCGTCCGGGAAGTTGTTGCTCTTGTTGTCCAGGATCAGCGTGCCGTCGATCACCTGCGAGGTCAGTCCGACGAGTTGGTTCGCGCCCGCAGTCACCGACAGTGTCTGGGTGGTACCGGGTGTGATGGTCACGGTGCCGCTGGTGAGTACCCGCACCGCGGTGACGCCACTGATCGCGCGTTGCTCGGTGGTCTGCGGTCCCGCGTCGCGGAAGAAGCCGCACGAGGCGGTCAACAGAAGCACTCCCATGGCGCTGATGAGGGCCCGTCGCTTCAACTTCCCGCTCCGCTCTGTCGCTGGACGGCGGCGCTCTGTTGCTGCACAGCGGCGCGCTGTGGCTGGACAGCGGCAGTCTGTGGCTCGACGGCGGCGCTCCGCGGCCGGACGCCCGCCGAATCGGCCACAAGACCCAGCAGCCGGTCCAGGAAGACCAGCTGACCCTTGACCAGCTTCCGGCGGGCCGTCGCGACGTCGAACCATTCGGCCCGGTCGACCTCTGGGAACGTCTGCAGCCGCCCGGACCGTGGCGGCCACTCGGTCTGGAAGGTGTTGCTCTCGCACGTCGAGGCGTCGAAGTCTGCCGCCCGGGCGAAGACGGTGATCTTTTTCCCGCTTGCGGTCGCGGTGCCCAACGGCGCCTCCGGACCGTCTGGCAGCGGCGACCCGAGCTCCTCAGCGAACTCCCGGGCGGCGATCTGGTGCGGATCGTCCGTGTCGGAATGCTCCCCCTTGGGAATTGACCACGCATGTTCGTCCTTGCGCGCCCAGAACGGCCCTCCCATGTGCACCAGCATGACCTGCACCTCGGTGCCGGCGCGCCGATAGAGCAGGGTTCCCGCGCTGTTCTTCACCGGGCATCCCACTCTCTGCGTCATCACCGGGCTCGGTCGGCCGCCGATGGTCCTGCGAGCATGACGACGCCATCGTTGCCGCTCGAGGTCATCGTCCTCCGGCGGGCCCACCGGCGCGCAGCGGTCGCGGTCCGATGACGGTGCAGCAGGACAACACCGCAGACGGCGCAAGGCCGGGGCCGCCGATCGTCACGCTCGGACTCAGCACTCAGGACGGGGACGAGGGCAAGTCCGGCAGCACCCTGACGGTGATCCTGGCGTTTGTCGCCAACTTCCTCGTCGCCGTTGCCAAGAGCTGGGCGGCGATGATCACCGGGTCCGCCTCGCTGGTCGCCGAGGCCGCGCACTCGTGGGCGGACACGGGCAACGAGATCTTCCTCATCGTCGCCGACCGCCGATCCAGGAAGGCCCCGGGCCCGGGGCATCCGCTCGGCTTCGGACGGGAGGCGTACGTCTGGTCGCTGTTCGCGGCGCTGGGCCTGTTCGTCGCAGGCGCGGCAGTGTCGATCATGCACGGCATCCAAGAGCTCCGTGATCCGGAGGAGGCGAGCGACTTCCTCATCGGTTACATCGTTCTCGCCATCGCTTTCGTGCTGGAGGGCGTGTCCTTCCTGCAGTCGGCGCGGCAGGCCAAGCGCGAGGCAACGACGCTGCACCGGGACCTGATCGACCACGTGCTGAGGACCTCCGACCCCACGTTGCGCGCGGTGTTCGCCGAGGATTCGGCCGCGCTGATCGGTCTGGTCATCGCCTTCAGCGGTCTCGCGCTGCATCAGATCACCGGCTCACCGACGCCTGATGCGATCGGTTCCATCCTCGTCGGCGTGCTGCTGGCGGTGGTCGCGGTGGTGCTGATCAACCGCAACCGGCAGTTCCTGATCGGCCAGGAGGTCAGCCCGGAGGCGCGGAACGCGACCCTGGAAGCGCTGCTGGCACTTCCGGAGATCGACCATGTGACGGCGTTGCGCCTGGAGTTCGTCGGCCCGCGTCAGGTCTACGTGGTGGCCGACGTCGACCTCACCGGTGACGACACCGAACGTCACCTCGCGGTGCGCCTGCGTTCGCTTGAGGCCGAGATCCGCCGCTCGCCGGCGGTGGTCGATGCCACCCTGAGCCTGTCCGCGCCGGACGAACCGGCGCTGCACCCCTGACAACCGGCGCCGCACCGTGACGAAGCGGCGCCGCACCCCGACCGTCAGCCGCCGGGAGCCGCCGAGCACTGGGCGCAAGTGCCGAACAACTCCAGCTCGTGGTTGATGTCGGTGTAGCCGTACTCGGCGGCCACGGCCCGGGCCCACTGCTCCACGCTCGGCGCCTCGACCTCCTGCGTGCGGCCGCACTGCCGGCAGACCAGGTGGTGGTGGTGGGCGGGCTGGGCGCATTGCCGGTACAGCACCTCGCCGCTGGCCGTGCGGACCGTGTCCAGGTCTCCGCCGCCGGCCATCTCCTGCAGGGCGCGGTATACGGTCGCCAGGCCGATGGTCGACCCGCCTGCACGGAGCGCTCCGTGCAGGTCCTGGGCGGACTGGAATTCGTCGGTCCCCGCCAGCACATGCATGATCGCCGCGCGCTGAGTGGTGTTCCGGCGTTGCGTGACGACCATCGGGATGTCTGCCTCCACGGCTGGGTCCACGGCCGTCCGATCATCGGGCCGCAGCGATTCCTCCGGGCCGAGGGTACTCGGCAGCACCTGCCCGGACGCTGCCGTTCGGCCGTGAACCGGCTCTCGAAACCGACCGGTCTGTGGCGCGTCCGGCCTCTGAACGCTCCGTCGCGTTACCGTGCAACCACGGCCGCGGCGCGCTGGGGTGGCATGGAGTACGGGTGGGGTGGCATGGAGCAGGGGTGGATCAGCAGGATCGCCGCCGCGTCTGCGGTGCTGTTCGCGGCTGCAGTGATGGTCACCGCGGTGACCGCCTGTACGAGTCAGTCCGATGCGCCGGTGACCACGTCCACCACCGGCACCCGCACCGTGACTGCGGGAACCATCACTGCGCAGCTGTCGACCACCGTCACATCGACCGCCGCCGGCAACACCATCACCGCGGCGCCGCCGCCGAAAACCCCGGAGCCACCGCCCACCGACGGCCCCTGCCCTTATCTGTCCGACGACGCCGTCGCGTCCATCAACGGCCAGCGCACCGGACCGACGCAGGTGATCGATGTCCAGCCGCATCCGGTGTGCGTGTTCTACCGCTCCGACGGCGGCCCGCTCGCCTCGATCCGGGTGATCCAGGCCGACACCCCACAGGCGGCCGTCGCTGCGGTCGACCAGCACGTCCCGATCGGCTCGTCCAACCCGGCACAGCAACCACCGGGCTGGACCGGCGGTTCGATGGTCACCGACCAGGGATCGATCTACGCGGTTTCCAAGGGGACGATCGCCATCGTGGCGGAATCGAACCAGCAGCAGTCCATCAAGGGCAGGCAAATGGTGATCACAGCGATCCAGAACCTGGGCCTGTAAAGACTGCGGCACGGGTCCTGACGGCGTGCCGTGGCAGGATGGATCACCGTGAGCCTCTACGCAACCCTGCACACCAACCGCGGCGACATCCGGATCGAGCTGTTCCCGAACCACGCGCCCAAGACCGTCAACAACTTCGTCGGCCTCGCCAAGGGCACCGCGAAGTACACGACCAAGAGCGCCTCCGGTCAGACCAGCGGACCGTTCTACGACGGCGCCATCTTCCACCGGGTCATCTCCGGTTTCATGCTGCAGGGCGGTGACCCGACCGGCACCGGGCGCGGCGGCCCCGGCTACACCTTCGCCGACGAGTTCCATCCGGAGCTGTCGTTCAACCGGCCCTACCTGCTGGCCATGGCCAATGCCGGGCCCGGCACCAACGGATCGCAGTTCTTCATCACCGTCGGACCGACCCCGCACCTGAACTTCAAGCACACCATCTTCGGTGAGGTGGCCGATCAGTCGTCCCGGGACGTCGTCGACAGCATCGACCAGACCAAGACAGACCGTTTCGACCGCCCCGCCGATGACGTCGTGATCAACTCGATCTCAATCGAGGACACCGAGGCCGCTGCCGCGGATCCCGCAGCGGAGCCCCCGGCCTCGGTCTGAGCCAAGCGCTGATGCAGAGCAGGTGACAACGCCGCCTCCGTCGTTCCCCGCCCAGGGACCGGCCGGTCACCAGCCCCAGCCGATGGCGGCGTGCAGTTGGCATCCCGACCGCGGCACCGCCCTGGCCTGCTCGCGATGTGGCCGGCCGGCCTGTCCCGAATGCCTGACGCCGGCCAGTGTCGGGTTCCACTGCCGCGCCTGCGTCGCGGAAGGCAGGAACGTGCAGCAGGCGCCGCGAACAGTGGCCGGCGCGCGGATGGGCCAGAAGCCGCTGGTCTCGATCGTGCTGATCGGGATCAACCTGGCTGCCTTCCTGCTGACGGCGGTGCAGGCCCGGTCGGGCATGGACCTGTCCGACTCTGTCGTGTTCCAGCACGGCAGCCTGCTCCCGATCGAGGTGGCATCGGGCGAGTACTGGCGGCTGCTGACGGCGGGATTCCTGCACGCGAACCTGATCCACCTCGCGACCAACATGATCTCGCTGTACATCCTGGGCATCCCCCTGGAGCGGATCCTGGGTCGTGGCCGGTTCCTGCTGATCTACCTGCTGAGCCTGCTCGGCGGGTCGATCAGCGTGATGTTGTTCAGCGGGCTGTTCACTCCGACCATCGGTGCGTCCGGCGCGATCTACGGCCTGATGGGCGCCCTGCTGGTGACGTTCAAGCGGCTGAACTACGAACTCCGCCCGCTGCTGATCGTGCTGGCCCTCAACATCTATGTGACGTTTCAGTTCGCCGGCATTTCATGGCAGGGCCACCTCGGCGGGCTGGTGGTCGGTGCCATCGTCGGCGCCTCGATGGTGTACCCGCCGCGGGAGACCCGGCAGCAGTGGCAATGGGGCACCGCGATCGGCGTACTGGTGGTCTGCGCGGCGTTGCTGCTGTTCCGGAACGCCCAGATCGGCGAGTGGTTCTGCGTCTACAACGTCCGCGGCATCACCTGCGTCCCGGCACACTGAGCAGTCAGTAGCGGCACCGGAACGCTACGAAACGTTCGGCCGCCACCAGACACTCACGACGGCCAGCACGTCGGCGGGCTCGGCGCCCAGGTCGATCCGGCTGAAGACCAGCAGATCGTCATCGACGGTGTCGATCTCGATGGTGCTGCTGGAGATGCCCAGGTGCGCGGACCGGGCGCTGCGGATGCTGCGGATCTGTGACCACGGCAGGATCTGGGCGCTGCCGATGCCGTGCACCAGCAACCCTCGGGGCCCGGCCACCAGACGGCGACGCGCACCGATCGCGGTGACGGCCGCGAACACGACCGCGACGAAGACGGCCACCAGCCGGTCGAGCGGCTCTGTGGTCAGAATCGCCCACGTGGCCGCGCCCGCTGCCCCGACGGCGCCGAGCAGCAGCAGCGGCCGTAGCGGTCTCCAGGTGTGCGATCCCCGGCCCGGGAAGTCGGACCCGAGCGTCATCTGCGTGCCCCACCGGCAAGCAAGCGGGTTGTGCACACGGCTTGTCCACATTGGGGATGAATCACATCAGTGTTGTTTGCTCTGGAGCGGTGCCGTGCCGCCGTCCGGACGCAGAGGTCGGCCGGTGCGCCGGGTGACCGGCGTCAGCGCCACCGCATCGTCATCAGCAGGCCCGCGATCATCAGGGTGAAGCCGATGGCGAAATTCCAGTTACCCAGGTTCGCGATGAACGGGATGCTTGCGCCCCACAGGTAGTACACGACCAGCCACAGCAGGCCGACCACCATCAGGCCCAGCATGATCCCGACATAGATCGGGGATGACGGGGCGGCGACGTGCGCACGGGTGGCCGCGGCAGCAGCGGTGTTGGCCTCGTTGCTCGCCCGGGCGTTCGTCGTCGCGACCTTCTTGCGGACCTTGGACTTCGGCACGTCGTTCCTCCATGCTCACAACAGCTGTTCTGCGGCTCGAGCGGCGATCACCGACCGGCCTCGCCCTTCGGCCGCCGGCGGACCGGGAGCTATTCCCTCGTCGCCCCGGGGCACGATCCGGCATCACCGGAACCGTACATCTCTGCTACTAGCCTACGGTGTTGTTATCAGTGCTGCGCCCGCTCGCATCACCGACCGTGATCAGCCGGGCAGGGCGGACTGCTGGTGAGCGGCGGGCCGGTTCGCGACCGGAATCGGCACGGGGGCCGGCAAGACGTGTCAATGCGCGAGGGGGGTTCGGTGCAGCAACCGGTGGGATCGGCACGCCAGCGGAGGCGTTTCACGCGCCCCGGCTGGCAGATCGGTGCTGTCCTGGCGTTTCTGGTGGCCGGTCTACTGCTCGGAACGGCCCGCAGCTACTCCGAGGGCGAGGACATCAGTCGGCGGTCCGTGGACCTTTCAGCGCTGGTGCGTGACGCCGGCGTGCGTGTGCAGGACGCGGACGCGAAGGCCGTCGCCCTACAGGCGCAGATCGACGCCGCCGCGCTGGCCGACGTCTCCCCCGAGGTCGAAGCCGCCCGCAAGCGCGTCGCGGGTCTCGAGCCGGTCGCCGGACTGCAGGCGGTGAAGGGCCCCGGTCTGTCGGTGTCCATGTCGGACGCCCCACGGGACGCCGACGGCAACTACCCGGACGGTGTCGATCCCGACGACCTGGTCATCCATCAGCAGGACGTCCAGTCGGCAGTCAACGCATTGTGGGCGGGCGGTGCCGAGGCGATGATGATCATGGATCAGCGGGTGCTGACCACCTCCGCCGTCCGCTGCATCGGCAACACCCTGCTGTTGCAGGGCCGCACCTACTCCCCGCCGTTCGTCGTCACCGCGATCGGGGACGCCGCCAAGATGTCCGCGGCTCTCGACGCGGAGCCCGGCATCCAGCTGCTGCTGCAGTACGTCAACAAGTACAACCTCGGCTACGAGGTGACGCCGCTGGACGAGGTCGAGCTGCCGGCGTACGACGGCCCGATCCGATTGACCTCCGCCCGCGCCGGTGACCGATGACGGTCGACGAGAAGAGTGCCGATCACGCGGCCCCGCGTCGGCGCACCGGCCGTGAGGTCCTCCGCACCGTGCTGCGCGCGGTCGGCCAGACGCTGATCACGCTGGGGCTGGTGGTGCTGCTGTTCGTCGTCTACGAGGTGTACGTCACCGACCTGTTCGGGCACCAGAAGCAGGTGGCCGCCACCACCGCGGTGGACCAGGTCTGGGCGAAGGCCGAGGTGGACGCCACCAGCACCGTCGTCGTCACCAACCCCGACCAGCTGGTCACCGATCCCCGCAAGCGCACTCCGACCTACGCCACCCCCATCGGCGAAGGCTTCGCCAAGCTGTACGTGCCCGCTTTTGGCGCCGACTACGTGTTCACCGTCATCGAGGGCACGGACCCCGATGACCTCTACATCGGGCCCGGTCACTACACCGGGACCCAGCTGCCCGGTCAGCAGGGCAACTTCGCGGTCGCGGGGCACCGGGTGTCCAAGGGGTCACCGTTCAACGACCTCGGGCTGCTGAACTCCTGCGACGCCGTGGTCGTCGAGACCCAGGACGACTGGTTCGTCTACCGGGTATTGCCGATGGCCGACGAGGTCGCCGGCTGGGGCAAGACCCCGCGGCCACAGTGTGCGGGCGTCGAACCCCAGACCGGTGTCTACAGCGGCGTTTTCGGGCGGGAGATCACCCTGCCCTCGGACTACGCGCAGGTGCTGCCGGTGCCACACCTCGACTCCACCACAGTGCCGCCGGACGCCGAACGGCTGATCACCCTGACGACCTGCCACCCGCAGTTCTCCGACGCCGAACGCATGATCATCCACGGGGTGCTGGTGCGCAGTTATGGCAAGTCCGCCGGCTTCCTGCCACCCGAACTCGCGGAGGGCTGAGCCGTGTACACCTGGATCTGGCGCCACCTGCCTGGGCCGACCGCGGTGCGCGCGCTGCAGGCGCTGCTGCTGTTCCTGGCGGTGGTTGCGCTGCTGTTCTTCGTGGTGTTCCCGTGGCTCGAGCCCTACCTGCCGTTCGACCGGGTGACGACGGGCTGAGCAGGTTCCGCTCCCACGGTTGAGGGCTCTGCTCCGACGGTTGGGGCAGGACCGGCTCGGTGAAACCGGTTCGCGCGGTGTGCCACCCTGGTCCGGTGAGCACCATCCTCGTCGTGGACAACTACGACTCCTTCGTCTTCAACCTCGTGCAATACCTCGAGCAACTCGGCGCTGACTGCATCGTCCGGCGCAACGACGCCGTCACCACCGACGAGGTCGAGGGCCTCGGCGTCGACGGAATCCTGCTCTCGCCGGGGCCGGGCACGCCTGCCGATGCCGGCGTGACCGAGGAGATGGTCCGCTGGGCGGCGGGACGGTTGCCGGTCTTCGGGGTGTGCCTCGGGCACCAGGCGATCGCCGAGGTCTACGGCGCAGTCGTCGACCGGGCCGAGGAGCTGCTGCACGGCCGGACGTCGCTCGTCGAGCACCTCGACGTCGGCGTGCTCACCGGCCTACCGGACCCGTTCACGGCCACCCGCTACCACTCACTCGCCGTGGTGGACGGGACCGTTCCGGCTGAACTCGAGGTCACCGCGCGCACCACCGGCGGCGTGATCATGGGTCTGCGGCACCGTGAGTACTCGATCGAGGGTGTGCAGTTCCACCCCGAATCCGTGCTCACCCAGGGCGGTCACCGGATGCTGGCGAACTGGCTGGCAACGTGTGGTGACGCAGCGGCGGCAGAACTGGTGGCGCCGCTGGAGGCGGACGTGGAACGGCTGCGACTCAGCGCCGTGTGAGCGCGGTGCGGTGCGCGGAGCTACGGCGCGCGGCAGGCGCCGTTTCCGTGCGTAAGTCCGCGTGACTCGAAGCTGATCCCCGGGGAAGTCGTTCAGAAGACAACAGAGCCCGTGACCGGTGATCCGGCCACGGGCTCTGTCGTACCCCTCAGCTGTGTTCTCAACTGAGCTGCTCTGTGCCGAGCGAAATGCGCTCGAGTGCTACAACCCCTTGGATCGGCAGCCTCGATCCGGGGAGTTCAGTTGGCGGTCGCCGACCCCAGCGTGACGTCCACCGTCTGGCTCTGACCGCCTCTGACGAAGGTCACCGAGACGGTGCCGTTCGGTGTCGACGAACGGACCGCCGCGATCAGGGCGTCCGCGCTCTCCACGCCCTGGTTGCCGATCTTGGTGATGACGTCGCCGGCCTGAAGTCCGGCCGCCTCGGCGCCGCTGCCGGCGGTCACTTCAGCGATCTTGGCGCCCGTCGGGATCTGGCTGGACTGACCGGCCGCACTCGACACCGAAGCCCCCAGCACAGCATGTGTGGCCTTGCCGGAGCTGATGATCTCCTGCGCGATCCGCTTGGCCTGGTCGACCGGGATCGCGAATCCCACACCGATCGAGCCGGCCTGGCCGCCCTCGGAGCTGGACAGCGAGGCGATGGCGGAGTTGATGCCGATGACGGCACCGTTCATGTCCACCAGCGCGCCGCCGGAGTTGCCGGGGTTGATCGCTGCGTCGGTCTGGACCGCGTTGATGACGGTGTCCTGCGTCTGGCCGGACTCCGAACCGGTCCGCACCGGGCGGTTCAGCGCAGACACGATGCCGGACGTCACGGTGGCGGACAGGCCGAGCGGTGATCCGATCGCGACAACCGGCTGGCCCACCTCCAGGTTGGAAGAGCTGCCCAGGGTGGCCGGCGTGAGCCCGGAGACACCGTCCGCCTTGATGACCGCGAGATCGTCGGTCGCGGTGGTGCCGACGACCGTTGCTGCGGCCGTGGTGCCGTCGTTGAAGCGGACCTCGATGGTGGTCGCGCCCTCGACAACGTGGTTGTTGGTCAGGATGAGGCCGTCCGCGGTCAGGATGACGCCGGAGCCCTCGCCGGCAGACCCGCTGGAGCCGGCCAACACAGAAACGGTCGACGGCAGCACCTTGGAGGCAACGGCCTGGATCGAGCCGGCCGGTGCGGGCGTCCGGTTGTCGGAGACCGGGGCGCTGGTGTTCAGCTGGGTGAGCGAGCTGTCGGCGGAAGCCGAGGAGTTCGAGCTGACCTCGCTGCCCAGGTAGCCGCCGCCGAAGCCGGCGATCAACGCCAACGCAGTCGTCGCTGCGACGATGGTCGAGGTCTTGCGGCTCTTCGCCGGCTGCTCCGTGGTGACCGGTGGCATGGTCGCCGTACCGCCCGCCGGGTAGCCGGGACGCTGGGTGGTCGTGCCATACGGACCGGGGTAGCGGTTGCCGTCGGCCGCCCCGGGCGCGCCCCAGGTCGGCGACGACCACGCGCCGCTCGGTCGCGGCTCCCACCAAGCTTGATCACTGCGGGCCTGATCACTGTGAACCTGACCGGTACGGGCCTGACCGGCGCCCGCTGGGTTGATGCGCTGCTGATCGGTGGCGGGCTGACCGCCGCGGACGGGACCCATGTTCACCGGACCGGTGTCGTTGGTCATGGACTGGCTCCAGGCCTGTGCGCCGGCCGGGACCTGTCCCGCAGTCCGGGGCAAAGGGGTCGCTGAGGAGTATCCAGTGGCGGGCGAGGCGGTGGTGGGCGAGGCGGTGGTCGGCGAGGCGGTGGTCGGCGAGGCAGGGGTCGCGGATGCGCCGGTCGGCGAGGCCGTCGGCGGCAGAGCGGTGGGCCGATCAGCCGGCGAAGGGGCCGAGTACGGCGATGCAGCGGCTGCGTCACCGGAGCGCTCGAAAGCGCCGCCGGCCGTGCCGTCGGTATGTGGGGTGTTGTCCTGGCTCATGGTTCTCACCCTGCCGCAGCTCCGTGTGGAACTGCTGAGCGGCCATTGCGTCCGGTCCGTGAATTCTTGGGCGGACCCTGAGAAGCCACCACGGAACCGCTGAGAGCCGACCCCCGGCCGCGGTCAGCCCACTCTGGCCGTCAAGCCGACCGCGACGGTCAGCCGCCCCCGGCCGCGCTCAGCCGCCCCCGGGTTGTCCGTTGCCGGGCACGCTGGCCGGTGGTCCGTTCCCCGGTGCGGGCGCCGGGCTGCTGGCTGCGGCCGTCGTCTTCGGCGTCGTCGGCGGCGTCGTGGGGGGCGTGGTCTTCGGCGTTGTCGGCGGCGTGGTGGGCGGCGTTGTCGGCGGCGGCTCGGCGCCGTAGATGCTGACCGTCACCGGTGTGCCGATGTCCACCGAGCCGGACACGCTCTGACCCTGGACGCGGCCGGCCTGGCCGGGCGGCGTCCCGCCGACCGTCACGAACGACACGTTGGGGATGCCCTCCATGGCGGCCCTCGCCTCGGCATCGGTCTTGCCGACGACGTCCGGGATGGTGATCTTGGCGGGGATGCCGACCTGGATCTGAACCGGGGTGCCGACCTTGGGCACGACTGACCCGGAGGCGGGATTCTGGCCGACGACGGCGCCGACCAGACCTGGGTTGGTGACCTCAACCGGCGAGGTGCTGATGGTCTGGCTGTCGCCCTGCCAGCCCTGTTCCTGTAGCAGCCCGACCGCCTGGTCAGCGGTGTTGTTCTGCAGGTTGGGCATCACCATCAGGGCGAAGTTGGACACCGAGAGAGTCACCGGCGTGCCCTCCTGAACGCGGGCGCCGGCCCCCGGATCGGCGGCCTTGACCTGGTTCAGCGGCTCCACGCCGTCGACCTGCTGGGAGACCGACTTCAGCTTCGCGCCGGCCAGGATCTTCGTCGCCTCGTCGAAGCTGCGGCCGACGAGCCCGTCCGGCACCTGCACCGTTTCCAGTCCGGTGCCGACGGTCACCTTCACCACGGTCCCGGGTTTGACCTGGGCCTGGGGGGCAGGATTCTGCGCGAGGGCCTTGCCCTTGTCCGCGTCCGAGGACGACTTCGGCACTTCCTGGTACTGCAGGTTCACCTCGTTCAGGGCCTTCTTGGCCTCGTCAGGGGTGTAGGTGACGACGTTGGGGACGCTGATCAGGCTGACCCCCTTGCCGATCTCCAGGTTCACCGCGGAGTCCTGCGTGACCTGGGTGCGGCTCGACGGTCGCTGGTTGACGACCTTCTCCTTGTCGGCATCCGACGATTCGGTGGGCGTGACGGTGCCCAGGTCAGCCTGCTGTCCCGGAGCTTGGCGGTGGCCTCCTCCAGCGACATCCCGGACAGATCGGGGACAGCGACGAGGGCCGCCGGCGGTGGTGCGCTGACCACTCGGAGCGTCAGCCAGATCGCGCCCGCCAGCAGCGCGACGCACAGCAGGCCGATGCCGACGAAGCCCCAGACCCGCTTGGAGCGATCGGCCTCCTCCGGTTCCCAGTCCTCGTCCTGCACGCCCCGGTTCGGCGGCGCCAGCAACGGTGGCGACCCGCCGCCGACCCGGGTGGGACCGACCCGCATCAGCTCGGTGCGCTCGTCATCGCTCATCAGCGGGGTGGCCTGTACAGCCTGACCGGACAGCGCCCGGACGAGGTCCGAGCGCATCTCCGCTGCCGTCTGGTACCGGTTCAGCGGGTTCTTGTTCAGCGCCTTCAGGACGATGGCGTCCAGTTCCTTGGGCAGATCCGGCTTGATCTCGCTCGGCGGGCGTGGTGCCTCGCGCACGTGCTGGTAGGCGATGGCGACGGGTGAATCGCCGGTGAACGGCGGCACGCCGCACAGCAGCTCGTAGAGCACGCAACCGGTGGCGTAGACGTCGGAACGGGCGTCGACCGCCTCGCCGCGGGCCTGCTCGGGGGAGAGGTACTGCGCCGTGCCGATGACGGCGGCGGTGGCCGTCATGGTGGCCTGACCATCGGCGACGGCGCGGGCGATGCCGAAGTCCATCACCTTCACCGCGCCGGCCCGGTTGAGCATAACGTTGGCCGGCTTGATGTCCCGGTGCACGATGCCGTGACGGTGCGAGAAGTCCAGCGCTGCACAGATGTCTGCGACGATCTCCATCGCCCGGCGGGGCGGCAGCGGGCCTTCCTTCTTCAGCACGTCGCGCAGGGTGTCACCGTCGACGTACTCCATGACGATGTAGGGAATCGTGCCGCCTTCGCCCATCGTCTCGCCGGTGTCGTACACCGCGACGATGGCCGGGTGGTTCAGCGATGCGGCGTTCTGCGCCTCGCGGCGGAAGCGCGCCTGGAACGACGGGTCACGGGCCAGGTCGGCGCGCAGCACCTTGATCGCGACGTCCCGGCCGAGGCGAAGGTCACGGCCACGGTGCACCTCGGACATGCCGCCGAAGCCGAGGGTGTCCCCGACCTGGTAGCGCTCGCCGAACAGGTATGCCGTTGTCATTGCCGTCCTTTGTTGCCCATCGGTACTGCCGTCTGTGTCGCCGCTCAGTTCCACGTCGCTCAGTTCCACGTCGCTCAGTTCCGCGTCGCTCAGTTCCGCGTCGCTCAGTTCCGCGTCGCTCAGTTCCACGCCGCTCAGGTCCAGGTCGCCGCCCGCCGACCGGATCTCCGCGGCACGGGAGCTGTGGCCCTCCGCAGGATGCGCCGCCCCGCGACCCGGTTGCTCCGGCGTGCTCATTCCCTACCCGGCCGCGTCGCCGAGTGTGCCATTTGTCGCGCTCGCCCGATGGCACCGGCCATGTGCGTGCTGGCCATCTGCGTCCCGGCCATCTGCGTCCCGGTCATCCGGGCCCCATCGCGGGCGGTCTGTCGAGCTGACCGGCCAGCACTGTGCCGGCGGAACCCGGCAGCGCACCAAAGACCTCGTGCAGCACCAGCAGCAGAACGGCCGCGGCCAGCAGGACCAGCAGCGCCAGCAGAACGGAGAGCCCGGTCCGTCGCCCCGTCGACCTGACGACCGTCAGCTGCTGCGGCGGAGAAGCGGGCCGCGGGGGGGTCGCGGTGACCACCGATCGCGCCCCGGCGGGTACCGGCGCAGGCTGCTGGATCGGCTGTACCCGGGTCGGTCGCGGCTGGCGGGTCTGCGCAACCGGAGCACGCTGCGCAAGCGGTGGGGACGATGGCCGGCCGGCGGGCGGGCGGGGCGACGGCCCCGAGCGGGGTGCCGCCACCGATCTCGGTGCGGTCGTCGATCTGGGTGCGGTCGTCGATCTGGGTGCGGTCGCCGATCTGGGTGCTCGCGATCTGGGTGCGGTCACCGATCGCGGCGGACCGGTGCGATGCCCGCTCGGCGCTCGCAGCGCAGCGACCTCCCTGGCCAGTGAACCGCCGTCCGGGTACCGCGCCGCCGGATCCTTGGCGAGCATCCGCATCACCAGGGTTGCGATCGCCGGTGGGACGTCCGGGGGCAGCGGCCGGGGGGTTTCCCGTACGTGCGCCAGAGCCATCGCGACCGCGTTCTCGTTCGGGAACGGCAACCTGCCGGCCAGGCACTCGTACGCGACCACGCCGAGGGAATACACGTCAGAAGCGGGGACCGCCTCGCGCCCGGAGGCCTGCTCGGGCGAGATGTACTGGGCGGTGCCCATCACCATGCCGGTCCTGGTGACCGGGACCTGGTGCGCGACCTTGGCGATGCCGAAGTCGGTCACCTTGAGCTGGCCCGCAGGGGTGATCAACAGGTTGCCCGGCTTGATGTCCCGGTGCACCAACGCCCGGCTGTGCGCCGCCTGCAGGGCGCGGCCCGTCTGATCGAGCACATCCAGCGTCCGCCCGGGGGACAGCCGCCCGGCCCTGGCCAGCACCGCGGACAGCGATTCACCGGCGATCAGCTCCATCACCAGGTAGGCGGTGCCGCCCAGGTACGGGCCGCCCAGCAGCTGATGTGGGCCACTGTTGACCTCGCCGTAGTCGTACACCGACGCGATGCCGGGGTGGTTGAGCGAGGCGGTGATCCGGGCCTCGGTGCGGAACCGGTCGACGAACTCCGGGTCGCCGGTCAGTTCGGGCCGCAGGATCTTCAGCGCGACGATCCTGGCCAGCCGGACGTCGTCGGCGGACCACACCTCGCCCATGCCACCGACCGCGATGCGGGAGCGCAGTCGGTAACGCTGGGACAGCAACAGGCCGGGCGCGGACATCACGGACCACCGGCCAGCGCCGCGGCGATGATGGACCGCCCGATGGGGGCGGCGACCTTGCCGCCGGTGGCGTCCAGGCCCAGGTTGCCGCCGTTCTCGACCATCACTGCGACGGCGACCTTCGGGTTGTCCGCCGGCGCGAAGGCGACGTACCAGGCGTGCGGCGGGGTCTTCTTCGGGTCCTTCCCGTGCTCCGCGGTACCGGTCTTCGAGGCGATGACGAGATCGGCGATGGCACCCGAGCCGACGGTCTCCTGCTCGGAGCGGATCATCATGTCGCGGATCTGGTCGGCGACCGAGATCGGGATTGCCTGCCCCAGGGACTCCGGGGCCGGCTCGGAGATGACGGTGAGGTCGGGCTTGGTCGTCTTGGCGATCAGGTGCGGCGCCATCTTGTCGCCGCGGTTCGCGATCGTGGCGGTCATCCAGGCCATTTCGAACGGCGTCACTGCGACGTCCCGCTGACCGATGCCGGTCTGTGCCAGCGCGGCGGTGTCGGGCACGTCACCGAGCCGGCTGCCGACCACGTCGATGCCGATGTCCTGCTCTTCGCCGTTGACCCCGAGAGCCTCCGCCTGCTTGGCGATGGGCGCCCGGCCCAGGCTCATCGCAACCTCGGCGAACGCGGTGTTGCAGGAGAAGGCGATGGCCTCCACCAGCGGAACATCTGCGCCGCCGCCGTTGCCACACGGCTCGCCGCCGAAGTTGGACAGCGTCGCCCCGCCGGTCCCGGGCAGGGTGATCTTCGGTTCACCGGTCACCGGGGTGTCGGGGGTGTAGCCCTGCTGCAGGGCCGCCGAGGCGATGACCAGCTTGAACGTCGACCCGGGCGGATAGACGGCGGCGGTGGCGCGGTTCAACAGCGGGCTCGGGTCGGCGCTGACCAGGTCGTTGTACGCCTTGCGCTGCACGGCATCGGAGTGACTGGCGAGCGGATTCGGGTCATAAGAAGGTGTCGATACCAGGGCCAGCACCTTGCCGGTGGCCGGCTCGATGGCCACTGCCGCGCCGACGTACTTGTTGTCCGTCAGGCCCGAGTAGGCGGCCTGCTGGACGGCCGGGACGATGTTCAGCTGGACGTTGCCGCCGCGCGGGTCGCGGCCGGTGATGAGGTCGGACAGTTGCCCGGCGATGAGGTCGGGCGCTTCGCCGGACAGGATGTCGTTCTGGGTGCGCTCCAGCCCCGTCGGGCCGTACCGCATCGAGTAGTAGCCCGTCAGGTCGGCGTACAGCGGTCCGTTCGGATATACCCGCTGGTAGGCGTACTGGTCGTCGACCGGGTCGGATCGGGCGAGCACCACCCCGCCCGCGGCGGTGATCTGGCCGCGCTGGCGGCTGTACTCGGCGACCAGGGTGCGCTTGTTGTTGGGGTCGGCCCGGTAGTCGTCGGCCTTGATGACCTGGGTGTAGGCGATGTTGGCGAGCAACAGGCCGATCATCACGATGACGGCGGTGCCGAGCCGGCGCAGCGGACGCTTCACGAGGCACCTCCCGGCGACTCGCCCCTGCTGAGCAGCGGCACCATCTGGGTGCTGGCCTCATCCAGCGGTACCTGCTGCACGGGACGCGGCGGCTTCGGTGCCGGCGGCCGTCGTGAGGAGTCGGAGATCCGCACCAGCAACGCCAGGATCGCGTAATTGGCGAGCAGCGACGAGCCGCCGTAGGACAGGAACGGTGTGGTCAGCCCGGTCAGCGGGATCAACCGGGTCACCCCGCCGACGACGATGAAGGTTTGCAGGGCCAGCGCGAACGACAACCCGGCCGCCAGCAACGTGCCGAAGCCGTCCTTCGCCGCGAGCCCGGTCCGGATACCCCGCGCCGTCAGCAGCAGGTAACACAACAGGATGGCCGTGACACCGACCAGGCCCAGCTCCTCGCCGAGCGCGGCCATGATGAAGTCGGTGGAGGCGAACGGCACGATGTCCGGCCTCCCCGCGCCCAGGCCGGTGCCGAAGATCCCGCCGGTGCCCAGCCCGAACAAGGACTGAACCAGCTGGTAACCGGCGCCGAGCGGGTCGCCGAACGGGTCGAGCCAGATGTCCACCCGGACCCGGACATGGCTGAACAGCTTGTAGGCGATGTACGCGCCGCCGGCGAAGCCGAGCACCCCGATGATCAGCCAGGACACCCGGTTCGTCGCCACGTAGATCATCGCCAGCAGGGTGCCGAAGAGCAGCAGAGCCGTGCCCAGGTCCTTGCCACGGACCAGCACCGCCAGCGCCAGCAGCAGCGCCACCAGCAGCGGGCCGAGGTCGCGTGCCCTGGGCAGCACCAGGCCGAAGATCTTCTTGCCGGCGGTGGACAGCACGGTGCGCTTGGACACCAGGAATGCCGCCGCGAAGATGATCAACGCGATCTTGGCGAACTCCGCCGGCTGGATGGAGAACAAACCAGGGACCTTGATCCAGATCTGCGCCCCGTTCACCTCCGACAGGCTCGCCGGCAGCACCGACGGCACCGCCAGGAAGACCACCCCGACCAGGGCCAGCGTGTAGGCGTAGGACTGCAGCACCGTGTGGTCCCGCACCACCAGCAGGACGACCAGGAAGAAGACCAGCGCGACGCCGGTCCAGACCAGTTGCAGCGAGGCCTGTGGGGTCGGGATCTCCTCGCCGCGGTTGACGGCCGCCACCTCCCGCGCCAGGTCCAGCCGGTAGATCATCACCAGCCCGATGCCGTTGAGCAGCGCGACGATCGGCAGCAGCAGCGGGTCGGCATAGGCGGCGTAACGGCGGACCAGCAGGTGCGCGACCGCGAGCGCAGCCAGGTACCCGCCGCCGTAGTAGGCCAGGCTCCAGCTGAGCGTGCGGCTCTGGTTCAGCTCGACGATCACCAGCGCGGAGGTCACGATGACGGCAGCGAAGATCAGCAGCCACAGCTCGGCGGCGCGTCCGGTGGGTCGCTTGAGCCCGCTCGCCACGCCGGGGTCCGGCGAGCCGTTCGAGGCCGCCTGCTTCGAGGCCGCCTGCTTCGAGGCGCCCCGCTTCGATGCGGCCTGTTTCGAGGCGGCGCCGTTCGACGCTGATGTGCCGCGTGCCATCACGTCACTCACCTGACCAGCCGGCAGGTCACCCCGGGTTCGGGTGCCCGGGTCGACAGCGGTGTGGCGCTGGTTCCGGTGCTGGGCGTCGAGGCGAGGGTGGAGCCGCTGACCGGCGTCGAACCGATGGGCGGCGCGGAAACGAGCGCCGACGGAGGGGTCGACGGTGACGCCGTCGCCGGGCGGGACGCGGACGCCGACCCGAGCGGCGTACTGGGCGCCCCGCCGAAGCCGGGGATCAGACCGGACCCGGCACCACCTGATGCAAACGGGCCGCTGAGGCCGGTGTTGGTTCCCGGCGCGTTGGTCGCGGATGCCGGTCCCGACGAGGCGGACGTCCGAGCGGAGGTCAGGGCCGAACCGGAGAGTCCGGTCAGGGTCGAGCCCGTCGTCGGAGTCGTGCCTGACGGGCCGGTCAGCGCGGCGGACGGTGGACTGGACGGCGCCGTCGAGGCGCTCGGCAGGACCGGCGGGGTGACCTGCGGCGTGGGGCAGGGCGGCAGCATCTGACCCGCCAACCGGATGACGACGCCACGTGCGTCATCGAGAGTGCCGGCCTGGATGCCGGAGACCACCTGGGCACGCGCCGCCGGAACCAGGTCTTCGACCTTGAGCGGCAGGCAGCCGTTGAGACCTGGCTCGCAGGACCCCTCCTGCACCGAGGACAACCGCAACCCGAGGACGGATCCGTCGACGCCGCGGAAGACGACGACCTCCCCGTTGCTCGCGCCGACGTAGTACTGGCTGCGCACCCACACGAACGATCCGGCAATTGCCACCGAGGCCAGCACCACCAGGCTGACGACGCCGATCAGGGCACCTCTGCGCCGCCGGGACCGGCGCCTGCCCGGTGGGCCGGAGACCGATGGGCCGTCATCGAACGGGGCAACATAGGCGGCACCGGGCCGAGGGTCCCCGGAGTCGACGTCCTCGTCTTCGGGCGGCAGGTATTCGGGTTTGGCGGGGACGTCCTCCGGGATGGCCGGCAACGGCACCCGCGGCATCTCGGCCGTCATCCGCACCGATTCATATGACCCGATGGGTCCGGTCGCGTCGGGGTCGGCCGGCGCCGCGACCTCTGTGGGCCCGGTTCCGACGCCGGTGTCGACGACGTCAGCGACGATGACGGTGATGTTGTCCGGCCCGCCGCCGACCAGCGCGAGCTGGATCAGGGCATCCGCGGTGGCACCCGGTTCCTGCCCGCCGCCGAGGGTCTCGGCGATGGCCTCGGCGGAGACCACGCCGGGAAGGCCGTCGGAGCAGATCAGGTACCGGTCCCCGGCGGTCACCTCGCGAACGGTCAGCGAGGGGTCCACCTCGGTGCCGTTGAGCGCCCGCAGCAGCAGCGAGCGCTGCGGGTGGTGGGTCGCCTCCTCCTGGGTGATGCGGCCGTCGTCGATCAGCGACTGGACGAAGGTGTCGTCGTGCGTCAGCTGATGCAGGACGCCGTCCCGGTACAGGTAGGCACGGGAGTCACCGACGTGTGCCATGCCGAGCCGTCCGCCGTCGAACAGCAACGCCGTGACGGTGGTGCCCATCCCGTCCAGCTCGGGTTTGCGGTGCACGACGTCGGCGATCGCGCTGTTGCCATCCCTGGTGGCTTTTGCCAAGGCGCGCAACAGGTCCCCACCGCCGTCCCGCGCATCCAGCGGTACGAATGCGCCGACCACCAGTCGGGACGCCATGTCACCGGCAGCGTGGCCGCCCATGCCGTCGGCCACCACGAGCAGGCTGTCGCCGGCGTACACGGAGTCCTGGTTGTTCGACCGGATGAGCCCCTTGTCGCTGCGCGCTGCGTAGACGATCTGATGGGTCATGGTCGCAACTCGAGCACCGTGCGACCGATCCGGATCGGCACCCCGATCGGCACGGGCGTCGGAGTGGTGATCCGCGCCCGGTCGAGGTAGGTGCCGTTGGTGGAACCGAGATCCTCCACGAAGTACTCGGCACCCTGCTGGGTGATCCGGGCGTGCCGGGTCGAGGCGTAATCGTCATCCAGCACCAGGGTGGAGTCCTCGGCGCGGCCGATCAGGATCGGGCCGGGTCCCAGCCGCAGTCGGGTGCCGGCCAGACTGCCCGCCGTCACCACCAGGGTGGTCGGGTGCAACCGGCCGGACGACCCCTGCCGCTGGTCGGGCATCCGCCCGCGGGAACGGCCGCGGCCGCCGTCGACGCGCGGATCAGCCGCGTACCGCAGGTCCGACCGGACAACGCGCATAGCGGCCAGCACGAACAGGCAGAGCAGGATCAGAAAACCGATCCTGGTCAGCTGAAGGATGAGTGCCGGCACTGTTGTCCTGTTCCCCGTCTGTCCTGTTTCGCGTCGCTCAGTAGCGGCCGGAGAAGACGACCGTCGAATGACCGATGTGGATGACGTCACCGTCCGCCAGCTGCCACGTCTGTACCGAGGAGCCGTTCACGGTCGTCCCGTTGGTGGATCCGAGATCGTGCAGCACCGCGGTGTGGCCGTCGAAGTAGACGTCGACGTGCCGACGGGACACCGAGGTGTCCGCCAACCGGAACGCCGCGTCCTGGCCGCGACCGATGACGTTCGACCCGCGCTGCAACTGGTAGCTGCGGCCCGACCCGTCGTCGATGGACAGCGTCGCCGTCATCTCCTGTTGCGGGGTCGGCGGAAGGCCGTAGTTCTGGCCGTAGTTCTGCGGGTACTGCTGGCCGCCGGCGTACGGCGTCGGCTGGTACCCCTGCTGATAGCCCTGCTGCGACGGATCCCACTGTCCCGGACCCTGTTGCGGCGGACCCTGCTGGTACGGCTGGCCCTGGTTCGGGTAGCTCTGGTTCGGCGGGCCCTGGTTGGGGTAGCCCTGGTTCGGCTGGCCCTGGTTGGGGTAGCCGGGCTGCTGGTAGCCCTGGTTGGGCGGCGGATAGCCCTGCCCGGGACCGTTGAACTGGGGAGCCGGTGGTTGCTGCCCGTACTGATCCCACTGCTGACCCTGTTGATCCCACCCGCCCTGCCCGTACCCCTGGTTGGGCGGGTACTGCTGATCCTGCTGAGGACCGCCCGGCGGCGGCTGCTGGGAATTGCGGTCGCCGTCGCCTGGTTGCTGGGTCATCCGTCCCACTCCTGACCTTGCCTGCGGTGAACGCCGACCGATGTCGGGGTCGACGATCGAGCTGATGCGGAACTGCCCGGTGTGCAGCGAATCGGACTGCTCCAGCGTGACGGACACGTCACCGAAGGTCTGCCATCCCTGCTCGACCAGATACTCCCGGATCATGTCCGACAACGCAGAGGCGACACTCACTTCGTCGGCTCCGAGGCCTTGCCGGTCGGTCGGACCGAGCCGGACACGGTAGGAATTGGGCGCGATCGCCGCTTCGCCCTGGTGCTGGACGTGGTCGGCGGCTTCTCGCTGCAGCGCGTCGGCGACCTCGGCCGGCTGCACCGTCCCGCCGAACAGGCGGGCGAAGGTGTTGCCGACGGCGCCCTGCAGGCGGCGCTCGAAACTCTGGATGACGCCCATCGTCACCTCCCCGTCCGGTGATCTGGCTGCCGCCCGCGGGTGGCGGGCGTTCTCGGCTGTGTTGCAGGTTCCCCGTGTTCGGGGTGGGCCTGTGTATCCGTCGCTTGTTTCTGTGGTCGGCTGGCTTGTTTCTCTAGGTCGGCTGGCTTGTTTCTCCGGGTCGGCGGTGGTGGTCTCTGGCGAGCGCTCTGTGACCGGTGCGTATGTGCATCGGCATTCAGTGCCTGGCAGTACCGGGGCACCGTTCACCCACGTCGGTGTCAACTGACGATCGTAATAGGGGGACGCCCGGGCGCGGTGACGGTTGCGCACCGGGCGACCTCGGCTGGACACGGCTCGGTCCGGCACGTCAGTCCGGGATATCCAGCCTGGGACGTCTAGTCAGGGACGTCGACGAGGACAACATCCCCGGTCGAGGCGTCCGCGCGCCCACCGCTGCGGTCGGCCAGCCACGCCGAGAAGCCCTCCAGCTCCACCGACGGAATCAGCACGGTGAGCTCCACCACGGTGGAATAGCGGATCCCTTGCACCAGGCGGCCGGCCGCCAGCAGTTCGTGGTGCAGCCTGCCCGCGTCGCCATGTCCCGCTGTCACGACGACCCTGGTGTGAGCGACCCGCTGCACGGTCCCGATCGCATCGATCGCCTCGGCGACCGACCGCCCGTACGCCCTGATCAGGCCACCGGCGCCGAGCTTGATGCCGCCGTAGTAGCGGGTGACGACGGCGACCGTGTCGGTGAGGTCCCTGCGGGTCAGCACTTCGAGCATCGGGACGCCGGCCGTCCCCGCTGGTTCTCCGTCGTCGTTTGACCGCTGCTCCTGCGCGTTCGGCCCGATGCGGAAGGCGGTGCAGTGGTGCGTCGCGTCCCAGCTGTCCCGACGGATCGAGGCGATGACCGCGGTCGCCTCGGCCGCGGTGCCGACCCGCGCCAGGCTGCAGACGAAGCGCGATCGCTGGATCTCGATCCCATGGGAGCCGTTTCGGGCGATGGACCGCACCCGCCCACGGTAGCCAGGCGGGTCATTCGGGAGCAGCGTCCGCGGGTGCGAACGTGTCCCAGCTGCGTGTTAGCCTGTTCCGCGTCACTTGGGCAAGTGGCGAAATGGCAGACGCGCACGGTTCAGGTCCGTGTGTCCGAAAGGACGTGGGGGTTCAACTCCCCCCTTGCCCACTCTGGTTGAGACAGACGTCCAAGGCCCCGCCGGCATCCACAGCCGCGGGGCCTTGTGCGTTTCAGCGATCTTCCGCACTCCAAGGATTGTGCGTGCCCTGGCCGGGTGCGGATTCCGGCGGTTTGCACCTGCCGGAAACCTGTGCAGCTGGGCGAATGCTGCCTTTCGGGGGATGATGCATTTCTCGGACCCGAGCGGACGTGTGCGCGTGGCCCACCCTGGAGGTCAGCGGACATGACACCGAACGACGCTGCGCCGGCTCTCGATCGGCCATGGCGGCGACCGGGGGCGGTCAGGTACGCCATCCGCAAGCTCCACAGCATGATCCGTCCGCCGGTGACGATCTACCCGGCGACTGTGCTGGTGCACCGGGACCTACCGGTCGTCACCCGTGACGGCACCGTGCTCAGGGTGAATCTGCACCTGCCGCCGGGCGCCGGCCCGTTCCCGATCCTCATCTCTGCGCATCCGTACGGGAAGGACAATCTCCCGCGAAAGCGCCGCGGCGGCAAGGGTTACCGGATCCCACTGCAGTACCGGATGCTGCGGCAGACAGGTCCGATCCGGATCTCGGAGCTCACCGGCTGGGAAGCGCCCGATCCGGCGTGGTGGACCGCCCGCGGTTACGCCGTCATCAACGCAGACCTCCGCGGGGCCGGCACCTCCGACGGTGTCGGATCCCTGATGTCCGACCAGGAGGCTGCCGACATCGCCGACATCGTCCAATGGGCGGGCGCCGAGAGCTGGAGCACGGGAGCGGTGGGCCTGATCGGCGTGTCGTACCTCGCCATCTCGCAGTGGAAAGCCGCTGCGCTGCAACCTCCCTCGCTGCGCGCAATCGTGCCGTGGGAGGGATTCACCGACGCGTATCGCGATCTGGTCCGGCCCGGTGGCATCCGGGAAGTCGGATTCGTGGCGATCTGGAGCAAGGGCATGCAGCGGGCCAGGATGACCTTCTCGCTCGGCGAGCAGAGCCGCGCCCGACCGCTGCGCGACGACTGGTGGCAGGCCCTGGTGCCCGATCTCGCCCGGATCACCGTGCCCGCATTGATCTGCGGCAGCTTCTCGGACAACAACCTGCACACCCGGGGGTCGTTCCGCGGATTCGAGCAGATCTCCTCCCCGGACAAGCATCTCTACACCCACCGCACCGGCAAATGGGCGGCCTTCTATTCCGACGAGGCGCGCGCGGTGCAGTTGGCCTTTCTCGACCGTCACCTGCGCCCGCCGATCGACGCTGCCTTGTCCGCAAGAGGTTTCGACGACGGCACCAGCGCACCGGACGATCTTCTGCCCCGGGTTCGGCTGGAGGTGCGGGAGAGCCGGACCGCCGTTGCAGATGTCCGGCACGAAACGCAGTGGCCGCTGGAATCCACCCACTGGACCTCGCTCTACCTGACCGGCGACGGTCTCTCGACCGACCCTGCCGGCACCGCCCGCTCCATCGCCTTTCCCACCCGCTCGCACGGTGTCCGGTTCGGTTGGACGGTGCCGGATGACATCGAACTGACCGGACCGATGGCGTTGCGGCTGTTCGTATCGGTGCACGGCGCACACGATCTCAATCTGTTCGCCGGCGTCGAGAAGTGGAGCGGCACAGGGTATGTGCCGTTCGAGGGGTCCTACGGATTCGGTCGCGACCGGGTCACGACCGGATGGTTGAAGGCGTCACTACGCCGCCTCGACGAGCAGCGGTCGCAGCCGTTCGATCCGGTGCCGACGCTCGACCGCCGGGAACCGCTGGCGAACGGTGAGATCGTGCTGGCCGACATCGCACTGGGTCCGTCGTCGACGCTGTTCAAGGCGGGGGACAGGCTCCGGGTCGTCGTGGCCGGCCGCTGGCTGTGGTCGCGCAACCCGTTGACCGGGCAGCTCCCGGCCGCGTACCGCAGGGCGCCGCGGGCAACCGGGAGGTTGCACTGGGGACCGGACCGGCAGGCGCGATTGCTGGTTCCGGTCATCGAACCTGCTCGGTGAAAATGCCACCGGCACGGACGGCGTGTGCTGCCGTCCGTGCCGGCGTCTCACCACCCGTGCGCCCGCGGGAGGTGAGATCTCCTGGTTGGTCCGAAGTCCAGCCCGGTCACGGTGTGGATCAGGCGTGGATCACGGTGTGGGGGAGCCGCCCGTCACCGACAGCGTGGATCCGGTCGTGTAGCTCGACTCGCCGCCGGCCAGATAGACGTACGCGCCGGCCAGCTCCGCCGGTTGTCCCGCGCGGCCCAGCTCCGACTGCGCCCCGAAGTCGGGCAACTTCTCGGCCGGCTGCCCGCCGCTGACCTGCAGCGGCGTCCAGAACGGTCCCGGCGCAACGACATTCACCCGGATGCCCTTGGACGCCACCTGCTGGGCGAGCGCCTTGGAGTAGGTGTTGATGGCGGCCTTGGTGGAGGCGTAGTCCAGCAGACCCGGCGACGGTGTGTAGGCCTGGATCGAGGACGTGGTGATGATGCTGCCGCCCGCGGGCATGTGTGGCAGAGCCGCCTTGGTCAGCCAGAACAGGCCGTACACATTGGTCTTGAACGTCTCGTCGAACTGCTCGGTGGTCAGGTCGCTGATGCTCTCCACATAGACCTGCTTGCCTGCCACCGCGACCAGCACGTCGATGTGGCCGAGCTCGTCGACAGCCTTCTGCACGAGGTCGATGTTGCCCTGCTCGGTGGACAGGTCACCGGGAGCCGCGACCACCTTCTGGCCGGTTTCCTCGAGCAGCTCGAGAACCTCTGTGGCGTCCGGCTCCTCGTTCGGCAGGTAGGACAGCACGACGTCGGCGCCCTCCCTCGCGAACGCGATCGCGACGGCCCTGCCGATGCCGGAATCCGCACCGGTGACGATCGCCTTGCGGCCCGTCAGCCGCCCGTTGCCGACATAGGACTGCTCGCCGTGATCGGGCTTGGGGTCCATCGCACCGGCGAGGCCAGGGGCCGGCTGCTGTTGCTCCGGCTGCGGCGGCGCCGGGTACTTCGTCGTCGGATCGGCCTGCTCGTATTGGGTGTCCTTCTGCGTCGTGGTCATGCACGCATAGTTCCCAGCCGCGGCACTGGGTGAACATCACGGACCGTCCCCTCCAGATCTGCAGCGATGAGCAGGTCAGCGGGCGGCCGCGAGGTAACGGTCGGCCAGCCGGCCGGCGGCGTCCTTGAGTTCCTGCGGTCCGGCGATCTCCAGGTCGACGTCGAACATGCCGACCCATGCGGCCAGTCGGTCCCAGGACCATGACCCCGCCAGCACCCGGCACCGCCCGGGTGACAGGTCCTCGACGACGGCCTGCCGGCGCACCCAGGCGGCGATCTCGGTCGCCGGCGCGTGCAGCACGAACTCGCCCCGGCAGGGCCACCCGCCGCCCCCGCGGAAGGACGCATCGATGTAGGCCGCGACGTCGACGCCCGGCAGCTCCCGCGGCGAGAATCTCGGCCCGGTCGGCGTTTTCGGCGTCATCCGGTCCACCCGGAAGGTCCGCCAGTCGTTGCGTTCCAGATCCCATGCGATCAGGTACCAGCGTCCGCCCCAGGTCACCAGGTGGTGCGGCTCGGTGCGCCGAGGCGGCTGCCACGCGCGCTCCGCACCGGTCCAATTGGGCGTTTCGTAATCGAACCGGAGCACCTCGTGCGCGCGGACGGCGGTGCCGACGGCGATCAGATGCTCGGTGTCGACCGTCGGTTGCTCGTCCCCGCCCCGCGGGACGGCCGTCACCCGCAGCGCGTCCACCCGCTGCCGAAGCCGAGCCGGCATCACCTGACGGACGGTGGCCAGCGCCCGCAGCGCTCCCTCCTCGATCCCGGTCACGCTGGACGTCGCGGTCTGCAGTGCGACGGCGACCGCGACCGCCTGTTCGTCGTCGAACAACAGCGGGGGCAGCTGCGTGCCGGCGTCCAGCCGGTAGCCACCGTCCGGACCCTTCGTGGCTGTGACCGGGTAGCCGAGGTCGCGGAGCCGGTCGACGTCACGGCGGACCGTTCGCGGGCTGACCGCCAGCCGCTCGGCCAGTGCCCCGCCCGGCCAGTCCCGGCGCACCTGCAGCAACGACAGCAACCGGAGCAGCCGCGCAGATGTCCCTGAACTTCCCGCCTCCGTCATGCCGTTCAGGATGCGCCTCATAGCGGACAATTGTTGACCGCTACCGGCGGCCGGAAACCGCGCGCCGCCGGCGGCCCGGAAACCGCGCGCCGCTGGCGGCCGGAAACCGCGCGCCGCTGGCGGCCGGAAATCGCACGCGCCGGCGGCCATCCGGCCCGGCCGCAGCCCGAACCCCCTGTCGTCGCACGGGAAAGCACCGTGCTGCCAGATCCCGACGGCGTCGTATCAGCGGCGCAGCGGGCCGTCGAGGGGAATCTTCATGAGAACCACGCACCGCAGGGCAGCCACCGGCGCGGCATTCGGACTGATTGCGATGGTGGCGTTCGCGCTCCCCGCAGCCGCCGCGACCGGCAGCGTGCAGGCCGATCTGCAGCCGGTCGCCGGGAACGGCGTTGTCGGCAGCGGCACCGCGATGGTGACAGTGGAGGGCACGACGCTGACCGTGGACATGGCCGCCTCCGGCCTGCTGGCCGATCAGCCGCACGCTGCGCACATCCACTTCGGTGCCGACGCCCGGCACGAATGCCCGGCCGCCACAGACGACACCGACGGCGACGGCCGCCTGAACACCAGCGAGGGTGGACCGGCCTACGGCGAGATCGTCGTCTCGCTGACCAAGACCGGTGACACCTCGCCCGCCTCCGGACTCGCGGTCGACCGTTTCGACACCGCCCCCGGTGGCGAGCTGAACTACGAGCGCGGCTCCATCGAGGTGAGCGACGCGGTCGCTCCGAGGTGCAGAGCGGTGAGGCAGTCGTCGTGATCCACGGTGTGGACTACAACCACGACGGCCAGTACAGCGGGGACAAGAAGTCCGACCTCAACCCGGCACTGCCGACGGAGGCCACCGATCCGGCGCTCTGCGGCGTGCTGGCCGTGTCCCAGATGGCGGCAATGCCCGCCGGCGGCGTCGAGACCGGTGGCGGGTCCACCTCGGGTATCGAGAACGTCGGCCTGCTGGCCGCGGGTGGTCTGGCCCTCGTCGGTGGCGCCGCCCTGATCGCCCACCGTCGCGCCAGCGGCAGCCAGAACTGATGACCGGCGGCGTGGGGCACCGGGGAACCGGGCCCGGTGCCCCCCGCCGCGGCCGGCTGCTGTCCGTGGTTGCGGCGGTTCTGCTGATCGGCGGCGGCGCGGCCCTGACGGTCGGGTTGCTCCATCAGGAGTCGGCGCCCGCACCGGCCGCTTCATCGTCGCCGTCTTCGGCGTCGGCCCCTGTATCGGTCCCGGCCCCTGTTTCGGTCCCGGCCCCTGTTTCGGTCCCGGCCCCTGTTTCGGTCCCGGCCCCTGTTTCGGTCCCGGCCCCTGTTTCGGTCCCGGCCCCTGTTTCGGTCCCGGCCCCTGTTTCGGTCCCGGCCCCTGTTTCGGCCCCGGCCCCTGTTTCGGTCCCGGCCCCTGTTTCGGTCCCGGCCCCTGTTTCGACCCCGGCATCGCCGCCTGCGGCGTCGGGTTCATCCGCGCCATCCGGTTCTCCTGCCTCGACGGGTTCTCCTGCCCCGACTGCTTCTTCGGCCGTTGGACCATCGGCGCCCGCCAGTTCCGGGCCGGCCGCCGCGGTGGCCGAACCGGTCGCGGTGCGTATCCCGGCGATCGGCGTCCAGTCGGACCTGGTCAAGCTGGGGCTCAATCCCGACGGCACCCTCGAGGTGCCGCAACCAGGTCCGGACTACGACAAGGCCGGATGGTTCACCGGGTCGCCTGCTCCCGGCGCGATCGGCCCCGCGGTGATCGAGGGGCACATCGACAGTGCGGCGAACGGCCCGTCGGTCTCCTTCGAGCTCGGTGCGGTGGCCCCGGGCAACGAGATCCAGGTGCACACGGCGGACGGCTCGACGCTGCGGTTCGTCGTCGACAAGGTGGCGTCATATCCCAAGGACGCCCTTCCGACGCTGGAGGTCTACGGCAACACCGCCGGCCCGGAGTTGCGGTTGATCACCTGTGGCGGGGACTTCGATTCCGCCAAGGGGAGTTACCGGGACAACACCGTCGTCTTCGCGCGTCTGCGCGCCTGACCCAGCCTCCAGTGCCACGCCAGCAGGGACTTTCCTCACGAAAGTCCCTGCTGACGTGACACTCGGCCGTTGGTGTCGGTGCGCGCTGGCAAGCTTGGCCAGGTCAGTGAGCAGGGACCTACCTGGGGAGCGCGCCGGTGAGCGACAAGGACCTGACCCGTATTGCGGCGTTGCTGCGCAAGGCCGAGGGGACGGACAACGAGCACGAGGCCGATGCGTATCTGCAGGCGGCTCAGCGGCTGGCCACCCTGGCATCGGTCGACCTGGCCGTCGCCAGGGCGCATACCCATCGGCAGGAGCGCCGCGCAGTCCCGACCCAGCGGTCCATCGTCATCGGTGAATCAGGCAAACGCGGGCTGCGGACCTATGTACAGCTGTTCCTGGCCATCGGCCGAGCCAACAATCTGACCTGTGACATCGCCCGCGACTCATCGCGGGTTTATGCCTACGGCTTCGATACCGACATCGACATGGTGCAGACCCTGTACGCCTCTCTGGTGGTGCAGATGGTGCGGGCGTCCGACGGCTACATCAAGTCCGGTGACTATGCCCGCGAGCTGGTCAGACGGCAGGTCAGGGTCACCCGCCAGGGGAAGTTCGGCCGCTGGATCGAAGCGTACGAGTATCAGGACAGGCCGGTACACGCGAGCACCGCGCGGATCAACTTCCAGGAAGCCTTTGCCGCGCGCATCGGCGAGCGGCTCAGCCAGGCGCGTCAGCAGGCGGAAGAGCAGATGGTGGCCGAGCTGCCACAATCCGAGCGGTCCGGAGTAGCGCTCGTGCTGCGGGACAAGGAAGTGGAGTTGCGGGACCACTACCGGGCACACTCCACAGCTCGCGGATCTTGGGCGGGTAATCGCGTCACAAGTGGGTACTCAGAGCGGAGCCGACGCGCCGGCGACGCTGCCGGCCGACTCGCCAGGATCGGAGCCGAGCAGGCCATCGGTGGCCACCGGGCGGGAATCGGCAGTGGATGACTGCTGGCAGTATGTCGGCGGGCATCACGGTCACTGGTACGGCGCAATGAAGGGCGGCTCATGTGGCGGCGCGCAGGACATCGGCACGGGTGACGGGCGGAACGGGCGGCCCTTCGGGGGTGAGCCAGTCCGATACGTCCGTGTCCGGTGCCCGGAGCAGGCGCCGTGACGCACTCGAGGGCGGGCAGGCGGAGGCGTCGTCCGACGCCACGGCCTCCGACGTCACGGCCCCGGACTGCCCCGACGTCACGACCCGGGCACGGTCGGGGCTGGAGCAGTCACGGGCAGGTCAGTTGCGTGCGGACCAGCTCAGAGCCGACCAGATCAGATCAGGGCGGGCCACTGCGGCGCGGACCCGGGCGGCAGGACGGATGACGGCCCGGCAGTCGGCGCCCCTGCTCAGGGACTTCCAGCGCTCGAAGGTCTACGAGGCCGAGCATCTGGTCCAGCGCGTCTTCGACCGTTCGGCGGAGTACCCCGTCATCGAGGTCGCCGGATCCCATCTGGCGCTGCCGGTCGAGCGCAGGTTCGGATCCATCGATGCCGTCCAGCAGTACGTGGACCAGGTGCTCGCCCTGCGCTGGGTGCGCAACACCTGGCGCAGGGCGTCCACTCCCGTCACGGTGCGGGAAAGGGCAGGCGGTGCGCAGGCGCATTACCTGCGCCCGGGGGCGATCATGGCAGTGCCGGGCGGCCGGGCCAATTCCACCTGGGCACTGCGCGAGTTGGTCATCCTGCACGAGATCTCACACCACCTCGCCGACACGATCGAGATCGCTCATGGCGCCGCCTTCGTCGACCGCCTGCTGACGTTGCTCGACGGCATCATCGGCCCGGAGGCCGCGCTGCTGCTGCGGGTCACCATGGTCGACGTCGGTGTCCGGGTGGGCTGATCGCGTCAGTTGTCCGTCTGTGCCGGGGCCGCGACTACCCTCGTGGCCGTGACCAACGTGGACCTGCACCCGGAGGAGATCATCTGCCGGAGCGGTGCTTCGCGCGACGACGGTCGCCCGTCACAGCTCGGTGGTAGTTCGCCGAACGGCAGCTCGTCCGGGCCCGCGCCGGAGATCCTGTCGGCACGGGACGTGCCGCTCGGCGGCCTACGGGCGATGACGGTGCACCGCACGCTGCCGCAGCGGACGAGATCGCTGATCGGAGCCTGGTGCTTCGCCGATCATTATGGGCCGCAGCGGGTCTCGGACAGCGGCGGCATGACGGTGGCGCCGCACCCGCACACCGGGCTGCAGACCGTGAGCTGGTTGTTCGAGGGCGAGATCGAGCACCGCGACAGCGTCGGCTCCCATGCGCTGGTCAGACCCGGCGAGCTGAACCTGATGACCGCGGGCCGTGGCATCTCCCATTCCGAGGTATCGACGCCGAATGCGTCCGTCCTGCACGGCGTTCAGCTGTGGGTGGCGCTGCCCGAGGCGGACCGGATGACGTCGCCGGCCTTCGAACATGTGCTGCCGGCTGAGGCCGTCGGGGGCGGATACAGATGCAGGGTCTTCATCGGTTCCTGGCTCGGGGCGACCTCGGCCGCGACCACCTACTCCCCGCTGCTCGGCGCCGAGGTGGTTCTCCAGCCCGGGTCATCGGTCGAGCTGCCCCTCGAGACTTCCTTCGAACACGGCGTTCTGGTGGACACGGGGGAGGTGACGGTCGCCGGGCTGCCGGTGCCGCCGACCGCACTGGCCTACCTGCCGCCGGGCACGGGGACCTTCACACTGACCTGTGGCAGCACCGCTGCACGCATCCTGGTGCTCGGCGGGGCACCGCTCGACGAGGACATCGTCATGTGGTGGAACTTCATCGGCCGATCACACGACGAGGTGGTGCAGTTCCGCGAGAAATGGCAGGCGGAGATCGCCGCCTTCGCGGACGGAGCCCCGCCTGCCACTGTGTTCGGCAGGGTGGAGAGCTTTCCCGGCATGCCGCTCCCGGCGCCGGAGATGCCCGGTGTGCGGCTCAAGCCGCGACCGCGCCCCATGTGACGCGCTGGAGCCATGTGACGCGCTGGAGCCATGTGACGCGCCGGAGCCGTGTGACGCGCCGGCGCCGCGACGATCCGGCAAGCCTCAACCCTGGTCCCCGAGGCCGAAGGACCGCACCCACTCGGGATGGATCTTGATGATCTCGCGGGAGAATCCCGGGGCGGGCGGCTCGACGTCGGACAGCGCCTCGGCGGTGCCCCGGATCTCCAGGTAACGCGGGTTCCACCCCGCCCCGGGCAACAGGTCGTCGACGACGAACGCAACCCTGGACCCCGCCGCGACATTGCGGAACTTCTTCGTGCCGCCCATCCGCCCGCCGCCGATGTCGATGGTGTCGTCGCTGCGGACGAAGAACGTCACCGGGGCATTGCCCACCACCCCGGTCGGCGACACGGTGGCGAGCCGGCCGAGCCGTTGCCCGGCGAGGTAGGCGCGCTCGGCCTTGCTGAAACCGGAGAAAGCCATGAAGGACCTCGGTTCTGATCAACGTCTCGGAACTTCCCGCGTCACGGGGTGACGCGAAATGTACCGAAACGGTGATCACCCGGACCAGACGCGAGCCGAGCCTGGCCGGTCGCCGGGCGGACCCGATGCCGAGCCTGGCCGGGCGCCGAGCCGGACCCGATGCCGAGCCCCGCCGGGCGTGGGCCGGCTCAGGCAGCCGCATCCTGCAACCGCCGCAGCACCACCGGCAGCTCACCGGTGTGCACGACGGCCAGTCGCTGGGTGCTCCGGGTCAGCGCCACGTACAGGTCGGACAGGCCTCGTTCCGACTCGGAGATGATCCCACCCGGGTCCGCGACCACCACGCTGTCGAACTCCAGTCCCTTGGCCTCCGGCACCGTGAGCACCACGACGTGCCTGCGCAGATCTGTTGCCCCGTCGTCCATCTCGAACAAACCGGGAGGTTCCGCGGCGGCGGACCCGTTCGTGCCCGCACGCTTCTGCGAGCGCAGGACAGCCGCTTCGACCGCGGCCCGGCGGCCGCGGGACACGATCACCGCCAGCGTTCCGCTGCCGTCCAGGGCCTCGTCGTCCAGCACCGCCCGCACGACCTCCTCGGGCAGGCCGGCCGGATCGGCCCGGCGGTGGGACGGCGCGATGCCGGCATCCCGGACCGAACTCGGTGCGGACAGAGCGGGATCGATGGCCGCCAGCACCGGCTCGGCGACGGTCATGATCTCCGCCGGGGTGCGGTAGTTGACGGTGAGTTCCTCCACCCGGAAACCCTGCCGGGCGTACGGCCGCAGCACCCTGGTCCAGGACGACGCACCCGCCGGATCGGAGGTCTGCGCGAGGTCGCCGACCAGCGTCATCGATCGCATCGGACAGCGCCTCATCACCATCCGCCAGGCCATCGCCGAAAGCTCCTGCGCCTCATCGACGATGACGTGGCCGTAGGTCCACTCCCGGTCGGCCGCAGCCCTTTCCGCGGTGGACGTCCAGTCGACAGCCTCCGCGTGCAACTCGGCCAGGTTGGCGGCGCTGACCATGCTGACCAGCCCGACCTCGTCCGGGTCGGAGTCATCGGCGAACTCGCCGCCGCCCATCATGTCCACCACCTCGGTGGCGTACTCGAGGTCGGCAGCGGCGCGTCCGCGGGCGGCTGTGTCCAGCGGGCCCAGGATTTCCGCCGCTTCGTCCAGCAGCGGGACATCCGCAGGCGTCCAGTCGCGCGGCCGGTCCGGGCGCGCCAGCAACGTCCGGTCGGCGGCGCTCAGCGATTCCGCGGCGAAGGCAAGCCGCTCGGGAGAGGCGTACAAGTCACCGAGTAGGCGCTGCGCGGTGAGCAACGGCCAGATGTCCCGTAGCGCGTCACGCAGGCCCTCGTGTTCCAGCAGGTCCTGCCGGATGGACTCGAGATCGTCACGGGTGGCGAGGCTTTCGCCGTCGGGGCCCCTGCCCAGGCGCTCCGCGACCTGGATCACCAGGCCGTCGATCACCCGTTTCACGAAGACCGGGCGGGCCTTGTTGTGCGGTCGGCGGGACGCCCAGGCGCGGTCCCGAGCGGCGCTGAGCAGGGCCCGGTCCAGCCGCACGGCGCCGTCCGGCGCACCGTCGAAGCGGACCCGGACGGTCTGCGCAGGCAGTGCCTGACGGTGCAGCACGGCATTGGCCAGCACCGCCGTCATCGCGGTGCGGCCCTTGATCCGGGCCACCCGCGGCTCATCGCTGCCACGGGCCTGCACGCCGGGGAACAGATCGGCGATTGTCGACAGCACCACCGCGTTCTCGCCGAGCGAGGGCAGCACCTGGCTGATGTAGCCCAGGAACGTCGGGTTCGGGCCGATGATCAGGACCCCGCGCTGCTCCAGCTGCGCCCGGTGGTTGTACAGAAGATACGCAGCGCGGTGCAGCGCGACGGCGGTCTTACCGGTGCCCGGACCGCCCTGCACCACCATGATCCCGGCTTGGTCGGCGCGAATGATCCGGTCCTGCTCGGCCTGGATGGTGGCGACGATGTCGGCCATCCGACCGGTGCGCGGTGCCTGGACCGCGGCGAGCAGGGCTGCCTCGCCGGCGGGCCCGACCGGCGCCGTGGCGGCCGCCGCTGCCGTCTCCGGATCACTGAGGTCCAGGTATTCGTCGTTGACGCTCTCCACGACGCGGCGGCGGGTGCGGATGTAGCGACGGCGACGCAACCCCAGTGGGTTCGCGGCAGTGGCAACGTAGAACGGGCGGGCCGACGGTGCGCGCCAGTCCATCAGCAGTTGCCGGTGCTCACCCGAATCCTCGAAGATGCCCATCCGGCCGATGTGCATGGATTCGCCGTCGGCGGGGTCCAGTCGGCCGAAACAGAGTCGATCCTCCGCGGCGTTGAGGGCCTGAACGGCCGCGGCATGGCTGGCGAAGGCGACGTCGCGTTCCACCCGTCCGCCGGGGGTGTTGTCGCTGTGCCGGATGTACCGGTCCCGCAGCGCGATGCGCTCGGTCCGCAGCTCGTCCAGCCGCCGGTAGAGCAGCGAGATGTGTTGCTGCTCTTCGGCAACCGCCGAAGCGTTGGTCGTCGCGGCACCGTCCCCGCCGGGCGCGGCGACTCGAGTCGTTCGGTCGGTCTCTGACACGCCTGCCCTTCCTCGTTGCCTGCGGACTGTTCCCCCAGCCCGGCCGGCACGCGTTGGGACGCGCACAAGGCCGACAGAACAGGCTACTCCGCGTTGCGGCGGCATCGGCCGCGTTGCCGGTCGGATCATCGACCTGTGCGGCAACGACGTCGCCGGGGAACAATCACAGGCGCGATCCGGTTGTGGGCAGGCATGACAACACTTGGACTGATCGGAAGCGGGAACATCGGCAGTGCGGTGGCGGGATTGGCGGTGACGGCGGGGAACAAGGTGGTGCTGAGCAACTCTCGTGGCCCGGAGACACTCGACGACCTCGTCACCGAGCTCGGACCGCTGGCCTCAGCGGCCACCTCGGTCGAGGCGGCCACCGCCGGCGAGATCGTCGTGGTCACCATCCCACTCAAGGCCTACCGCTCGGTGCCGGTGGAACCCTTGGTGGGCAAGGTGGTCATCGACACCAACAATTACTACTGGCAGCGGGACGGCCACATCGCCGAATTGGACGACGAGTCGACCACCAGCGCCGAACTGCTGCAGGCGCACCTGCCGCAGTCGCGGGTGGTGAAGGCGTTCAACCACATCACGTCCGCCGACCTGGCGGCACAGGGTCAACCGGCAGGCACCTCCGACCGGCGTGCGCTGGCCATTGCCGGCGACGACGCCGATGCCAAGGCCGTGGTGACCTCACTGCTGGACAGCTTCGGTTACGACGTCGTCGATGCCGGCCCGCTATCCGAGGGCTGGCGATTCCAACCGGACACCCCCGCCTACGGCCCCCGCCTGACTCGGGAAGAGATGACCGCCGCGCTGGAGAAGGCCAAGCGGCGCAACAGTTGACGTCGGGACTGATGCCGGCTGGGCATTCGTTCAGCCGGCGCCGGTGACCTCGGCGTACTCCGCCGTCCTGTCTCCGTTCCAGTCCACCAGCTGGACGATGACACCGTTCGGATCGCGCACCTGGAAGGCCCGCTCGCCCCATTCCTCGGCGGTGAGCGGCATGGTGATCGCAACTCCTTCGCCCTGCAACCGGGCCAGTTCGCCTTCCAAATCCTCGACGACGAACGCCACGATCTGGCCCTGCGCGTGCACGTGGCGCTGGTCGGCGGGCAGCGTCGGCATCCCGACGACCAGGTACGCCAGGTTCATCCCGGCGTCCTCGCGGGTCAGTGAGGCGAACCCGTCGGCGGCCATGACCTCGCGGAAGCCGAAGTGATCGACCATGAAACGCGACGAGGCGGCAGGGTCGGCGACGTTCAGGCTCAGCGCGGTCGCAGTGATTCTCATGGGTCCTCCACGGCAGTCGGGAACAACTCCGTACAGCGTACTACGTACATCGTACGGAGATGAGCAACGCGCCGTGCACAATGTCAGCCATGACTCCCGCCCGGTCCGGCGCCGGTGACCCGGCACTCACGCTGGCATTGCTGTGGAGGCACGCCCTGCCCGGTGACGGGTCCGGGCACGGGCCGCGCAAAGGCCTGAGCGTCGATGCCATCGTGGCCGGGGCGATCGGGTTGGCCGATGCCGAGGGCATGGACGCAGTCAGCATGCGGCGGGTCGCCACCGCGATCGGCTCGGCGCCCATGACGCTGTACACCTACGTCCCGGGTCGTGACGAACTGGTGGAGCTGATGCTGGACGAGGTCTACCGCGCAATGTTGGGGCGAAACGGCGATCGTCACGACACCTGGCGGGTGGAGGTCAGGAACGTCATCGACACCAACCGTGAGCTGTACGAACGGCATCCGTGGCTCGCGACGGTGGACACCACCCGACCTGCCCTCGGACCCGGCGCGATCGCAAAATACGACCGGGAGCTGTCCGCGTTCGACGGGCACGGGCTGGACGAGGTCACGATGGACGCCGCTCTTTCCTGGACGCTGGCCTTCGTCCGCGATTGGGCGCGCACGGCCGGCGCTGCGGTCGCCGTCAAGGAGTCGACCGCGCTGACCGAGCAGCAGTGGTGGGACCGCGCAGGGCCACTGCTGGGCCAGGTGCTCGACCCGGCCGGCTACCCGTTGGCCGTGCGGGTCGGTGGTGCCGCCGGGCAGGCCCAGGGCGCCGCCTGGGACGCTGCTCGTGCCTACGACTTCGGGGTCCACCGGGTGCTGGACGGCCTTGCGCCGTTGTTCGAGCGATGACCCGGCCGACGGCCTGGCTGTCCTGGAGCAGCGGTAAGGACAGTGCCTTCAGCCTCGCGGTTCTCCGGGAGCAGGCGGAGGTGGACGTGGTCGGGCTGGTGACGACGATCAACGCCGCCTCGGACCGGGTCGCCATGCATGCGGTGCGGCGGGAACTGCTCGAACAGCAGGCCGACGCGGTCGGGCTACCGCTGCACACCATCGACCTGCCGTGGCCGTGCCCCAACGAGCAGTACGAGTCGATCATGTCCGGACTGGTGACTTCCGCAGTGGCACAGGGCGTCTCGGTCATGGCGTTCGGTGACCTGTACCTCGCGGACATCAGGGCGTACCGGGAGCAGCAGCTGCAGGGCAGTGGACTGCAGCCGGTCTTCCCGCTGTGGGGACGAGACACCACGGCGCTGGCGCAGGACATGCTGCGGAGCGGGCTGCGGGCGACGATCAGCTGCGTCGACAGTGCACAGCTCGACGCGGGGTTCGCCGGCCGGGAGTTCGACGCGCAATTGCTGTCCGAGCTGCCGGCGACCGCCGATCACTGCGGAGAAAACGGGGAGTTCCACACCTTCGCCTGGGACGGCCCCGGTTTCCGTCACCCGATCAGCGTTCGCCCCGGCGAGACCACCGAGCGCGACGGTTTTGTCGTCACCGACCTGCTGCCGGCCGCGAAACCGTCCCGCGATGCCACTGCTGATCCTCGAGAGCGACGTCCGTCGCGGTGAAGTGTGCGTCTCGAGGGGTCGGCTTCAAGCGGCCAGCTACCGTGATCGCATGTCTCAACCAGACGGGAACAGCCCGGAACGCGACAGCTACGACGTCATCGTGATCGGTGGCGGGCCGCCCGGAGAGAACGCCGCCTCGTACGCGATCCAGGGCAGTGACCGCACCGCGGCCATCGTCGAGCACGAGTTGGTCGGCGGTGAGTGCTCCTACTGGGCGTGCATGCCGAGCAAGGCGCTGCTCCGTCCGGTGGACGTGCTGGAATCGGCGCGCCACATGCCCGGCGTGGCAGCTCTTGTCGGCGATCGTGGCCTCGACGTTCCCGCGGTCCTGCGACGCCGTGACGAGTTCACCCACAACCACGACGACTCCAGCCAGGTGCAGTGGGCCAACGGCGCCGGTATCGACGTCGTCCGCGGCTGGGGGCGGCTCGCCGGAGAGAAGACCGTGCAGGTCCAGGCGCCCGACGGATCGATCAGGGAGTTGACCGCACGGCACGCCGTCGTGCTCGCCACCGGCACCACGGCCACCGTTCCCGACATCCCCGGGCTGCGCGCCGCCCTCCCGTGGACCTCACGGGACGTCACGAACCTCCATGAGGTCCCTCGCCGGGTGGCGGTCATCGGTGGCGGCGTCGTCGCCTGCGAATCGGCGGGGTGGCTGCACGGTCTGGGCGTCGAGGAACTGACGATCATCGGCGCGGCGCCGACGCTGCTGGCTCGCAACGAGCCCTTCGCCGGGGACCTGGTCCGGCAGGCGTTCACCGAACACGGGGTGAGGGTGGTGCTGGGTGCCAGTGTCGACTCGGTCAGCAGGGTGAACCCTGAGCAGACCGGCGAGGGACACATCCACGGCGGTGAGGTGACGGTCAGCTTCGGTGAACGGACCGTGGTCGTCGACGAGATCGTGGTGGCCACCGGTCGCACCCCGACCAGCAAGGACATCGGCCTGGACACCGTCGGTGTGGACGTCAGCGGGTCGCGCGGATTCGTGACGACCGACGATCACCTTGCGGTGCAGGGTGTCTCGGGCGACTGGCTGTACGCGGTAGGGGACATCACCGGCCGGGCGCTGCTGACCCATATGGGCAAGTACCAGGCGCGGATCTGCGGCGCGGTGATCGGTGCCAGGGCGGACGGCCGGCTCGCCGAGGGCCCGCAGTATTCCGACCTGGCCGACGCCGCCACGGTGCCGCAGGTGACGTTCACCGACCCGCAGGTCGCCTCGGTCGGGATCACCGAACAGCAGGCCAGAGATAGCGGGGCCGACGTGGAGGTGGTCGAGTACGACATGGCCAACGTCGCCGGTGTGTCGCTGCTGCGCGACGGTTACGTCGGGCGGGCGAAGCTGGTGATCAACGCGCCCTCCCACACCCTTTTGGGGGCAACGTTTGTGGGATCCGACGTCGCCGAGATCGTGCACGCCGCCACCGTCGCCATGATCGGCAACATGACGCTGGAGCAACTGTGGCACGCGGTGCCCTCGTACCCGACGATGAGCGAGATCTGGCTCCGGCTGCTCGAGACGCACGCCGGCCAGCACGCTGCCGGCAGGCCGTGACCGGAAGCCTCGACCGCCACCCCGATCAGAGGTCGTTGCCGGCGTAGGAAAGGTTGAAACTCTTGTTGGCCAGCGGGAAGTCGGGAACGATCGTGTCCTGCATGGCGATCGGCAACGCGGGCCAGTTGAAGAATGACGGGTCGACGATCTTGACCCGGCTGAGCGCGCCGCCGCTGTCCAGTTCGACGCGGTGCACGATGGCGCCGCGCCAGCCCTCGGTGATGCCGACACCGGCTCTGCGGCCCGGCTGATGCCCTGTTGCTGATCCGTCGGGTTGCGGCCCACGGTGCGCGGTGGCGGCATGCACGGTGCCGAGTTCTTCCACCAGCGCGGTGATGGCGGCGACCGAGTGCCGGAATTCCTCGAGGCGGATGGTGAAGCGGGCCAGCACATCTCCGCCCGGCTCGATCTCCGGAGGCGTCGGGTAGAGCACACCCGGAACCGGGTGGTCGTACCGGGCGTCGGTCGCCAGACCGCTGGCCCGCGCGACGTAGCCGAGCGTCCCGAGGTCGGCGGCCTGCTCGCGGGTCAGCACTGCGGTTCCGTCGAAGCGGTCACGGACGACACTGTGACCGATTGCCAACGCGGCGATCTCGTCGACGTCGTCGACGATCGCACTCAGCACCGCGGGATCCGGCAGGGTCCGTACGGTGGCGCCGCCGACGAGCACAGCGCCGCGGAGCAGGCGGCTGCCGGTGACGTCGTCGTTGATCCGTAACAACTGCTCCCGCACCCGCAGGGCCTGACTGTTGAGGATTGCATGACCGGCGTCGTTGCACAGCGCACCGATGTCGCCGATGTGGTTGTACAGCCGCTCGAGTTCGAGCAGCACGGCCCTGACCTGTTCCGCCGCAACGGGAACCACAAGTCCGGTCGCATCCTCGACGGCTCGGCAGAACGCGACGGCATGGCCGACGGACGTGTCACCGCTGACCCTTTCCGCGAGCGCAACGGATTGCTCGGGAACTCTTCCTTCGAAGAGCTTTTCGATGCCGCGGTGGGCGAACCAGAGGCGGGCCTTGAGGTTCAGTACCGTCTCCCCGACAACCGAGAATCGGAAATGACCCGGCCCGATCATGCCGGCATGTACCGGCCCGACCGGAATTTCGTAGACGCCGGCCCCTTCCACGGTGCGGAAGGAGAACGGCCCGTCCACGTCACCGAATGGTGGTGGTTCACCGGCCGACCGCCGCATCGGATACCAGCCACGCGGCCAGTGGAAGTGCCGGACCATGCGGCTGGGTAGGACGTGATGCTCGGGCACAATACCGAGCACATCACGCATCTCGCGCTCGAATCGGCCCGCGGTGAACGAGATCGACGACAGGCTGGGGATGCGCGGGTCCGCGGGGTCGACCGCCAGCTGCAATTCGGCGCGCCCGTCGGTGCCCGGCCGGAGGAACAGGTAGACAACCCGCAGCGCGTCGCCGTCGTCGTGCCCGGCGATCAGCGCAACCCGGAAGCCTTCCGCGAGCAGGTCGCCGGCCCTGGTGGGCAGGTCGGCGGCGGTGACCTCGTCGCGGACGACGCCGCCCGGCGCCGGGTGCGGCGAGGTCGTCACGGCGTCGGTCGGCCTCGCGGCGTCGGTCGGCCTCGCGGCGTCGGTCGGGCTCACGGCGTCGGTCGGGCTCACGGCGTCGGTCGGGCGCGCGTGATCCGTCCGGCTGATGGCGTCGAACCGGCTGACGGCGTCCGTAGGGTTCATGGCGTCGATCCGGTGACGATGGCGGCCGCCTGTTCCAGCAGGGTCCCGAGCGGTCCCGACCAGATACCCAGCACGGCACAGACGACGAGTGCACCGACCATGGCCCAGACGTCGGATCCCCACCGCTGCCGGACGGCCGGAGCGAGAGTGGGCGCGGGCCTGACCGCGACCGCTGTGCCGGTCGCCGCCGGACCGCGTCCGGCAATCGCAGCACCGTCGTCCGCCGCGCCGCCTGGTGCGGCGCTGCCACCGGGTGCGGCACTGCCGCCGGGTGCCGCACCACCGGCGCGCACCTCGCCCGTGGCGTGGTCCGCGCTGCCGCGGTGATCCGCGCTGCTGCTGTCAACCAGCCCGTCTGCTGCTCCCGCCACACTTGCCGGACCGGCCGAACCGAGCAGCATCCGGCTCGTGTGCACCATCAACGCGCCGGCCGTCACCAGCGCCAGCAGCAACGCCGCGGTGGTGGCGACACCCATCCCGGCAGCGAAACCGGCTGTGGCGATGCCCAGTTCGCTGGCGAACAGGATGAACGGTGGCATCCCGATCAGGGCGACGATCCCCATCCCGAAGACGCCGGCCACCGCCGGCGCCTGGACAGCCAGGCCGCGAACACCATCGATCCGGGTGGTTCGGCTGATCTGCAGAATTCTTCCCGCGCCGACGAACAGCGCGCTCTTGACGAGCCCGTGGCCGAGCACGTGCAGCAGGACCGCCGCGATGGCCAGTGGGCTGCCGATGGCCGCCCCCAACGCCATCAGGCCCATGTTCTCGATGCTCGAGTACGCCAGCATCCGCTTGTAGTCACGCTGCCCCAACGTCAGGGAGGCGGCGAGGACCAGCGATGCCAGCGCCATCACCAGCAGCAGGCTCCGGCTGAAGTCGACCCCCAGTGCGGCGTCGGCGATGACCTTGATCCGCAGGATCGCGTACAGCCCCACCGATGCGAGCACCCCGGACATCAGGGCGGCCACCGGGGCGGGCGCCTGGCTGTAGGCGTCCGGCAGCCAGCCGTGCAGCGGCGCCAGGCCGGCCTTGGTGCCGAAACCGAGGACCAGCAACAACACCGCGATCCGTGTCACCGCCGGGTCGAGCTCCGGTGCGCTGACCACCAGGGCAGGCCAGTCCAGCCCCGCGGCGCCCGCCGTGTGCAGGGACGCGAAGTTCAACAGGAAGGTGCCCAGCAGGGCGAGAGCGATCCCGGTCGAGCTGATCACCACGTACTTCCAGGCCGCCTCGACGGCCGTCCGGGTCCGGCGTTGCCCGACGAGGAACGCCGTCACCACGGTGGTGGCCTCGACGGACACCCAGAGCACACCGAGATTGGTCGCCAGGACGGCCAGCGCCATCATCGCCAGGAACAGTTGGACGAGCACGGCGTACTGCCGGTCGGTCGCGGGATTCAGCCGGCCCAGCATGCGTTGTCCCCGGAGATACCCAGGAGTTGCCACCCCCGAGATCAGCGAGACCGCGCCGATCACGATCAGCAGGAAAGCGCTGAGCGCGTCCACCCGCAGCAGCCCGACAGCGCTCTGCGGACCATCGGCCGCCACCACGACAGCGATCACTATGGCTGCGGCCAGCACCGCCGCCGCCGTGAACGGCGCGAGCAGGGCTCTGCCACCCGGACCGGACAGCAGGGGCTGCACTGCTGCCGCCAGTAGCGGCAGCAGGATGGGCAGCATCATCAGGAGCATCATCAGTCGTGCAGCTCCCGAAGTTGGTCCAGGTCGGTGACGCCGAAGACCTCGCGGATCCTGGTCTTGAGGACCTGCAGGACGAGGACCACGAGAAGCACGTCGAGAGTCACACCGAGCTCGACGATCAGGCTGACTCCGGCTGTGCTGAGGAAGCCGACAGCGGTGATGCCGTTGTCCAGCAACAGGAATCCGACGAGCTGGGACAGCGCCAGCCGGCGGGTCACCAGGACGAAGAAGCCGATCAGCACGACCGCCATGCCGACGGGAATGGCGTGTGCTGCCGGTGACGGATCCAGCGCGACCAGCGGCTGGGACACCGCGTAGGCCAGCAGGGTCAGCGCGGCGGCCGCCAGCAGCGATGTCACCACGTTCACCAACGGGCGGATCTCGCGACGGGTCGCACCGGTGTGCGACAGCGCGCGGCGCAGCAGCCACGGGAGCACGCCCGAGCGCACCACGAGCACCGCGACGGCGACCACGAACAGCTCGACGGAGCCGTCGTCGACGGCGATCACTCCGACCATCACCGCGAGCGCCACGCCCTGCAGCGCGAAGATGTCGATGATCGACGCCAATTCGCGTCGCCACAGGATCAGCACGGCGGTGAAGAGAAATGCGCCGGCCGCAATGTTCAGCAGTTGCGTCGACAGGCCGGCGTTCATGAGAGCACGAAGCTGGCTGCGACGGCCAGCAGGCCGAGAACGAAGGAGCCGGCAAGCAATTCCGGAACGCGGAACAAACGCAATTTCGCCAGGAAGACCTCGCCGGCGGCCAGCAGGCCGCCCAGCATCGCCACCTTTGCGATGAACGCCAGGCACCCGACCGCGAGTGCGAGCGGAGTGCCCGACGTGGCGATACCCCAGGGAACGAAAAGGTTTGCGAGCAGCCCGAGGAAGACGACCAGGCGCATCGACGATGCCAGTTCGATGACCGCCAGATCCGGCCCGGCGTATTCGAGGACCATCGCCTCGTGCACCATCGTCAGTTCGAGATGGGTGGACGGATTGTCCACCGGGAGCCGGCCCGTCTCGGCCACGATCACCACCATCAGTGCGACGGCGGCGAGCAGGCTGACCGGCGAGAACACTCCGGCCGGGTCGGCGAGTCCGGCGCTGACGATGGCGGCCAGGTTCGTCGACCCCACCGGCACGGACAACGCGAAGATCGCCACCAGCAGGGTGGGTTCGACGAGGGCGACGATCGTCGTCTCTCGGCTCGCGCCCATCCCGCCGAATGCCGTGCCGGTGTCGATGCCGGCAAGAGCAAGGGCAACCGTGCCCAGAGTCAGGACCGCCACGACGGCGAACAGGTCGGCGATCGGATCCAGTGCTGACGCGGTACTCACGAACGGGGCGGCCGACGCCACCACGATGCAGCTGGCAACCAGCACCAGCGGTGCCAGCCGGAATACCTCGGTCGTGCCCTTCGGGCGGATCGATTCCTTGCGCAGCAGCTTGCGCAGATCGCGCCATGGCTGGCCGATCCCAGGGCCCGTTCGGCCCTCCATCCTGGCCCGCACCTGGCGCATCAGACCGGTGAGGACCGGCGCCAGCACCAGCACGATGGCGAGCTGGAGCAGGACCGTGATCACCCCGAATGCCGTCATCGGAGCACCACCAGCACGATCAGCGACCCGCACAGGGTGGCGAATCCGTACCCGAGATAGCGGTGCACGCTGCCGTTCCCGAGACCCCGTGCGGCCTCGCCCCAGCCGGCAAGTGCGGCCAGAACCGGTGCATACAAGCGCCTCTCGACCGGATCGGGAGTCCGCCGGCGATATTCGATGGTGCGCACCAGGTACTGCGATTCCTCGTAGTGGGTGACGTCGACGTCCTGCTCCGCCGCCACCACGTCATCAAAGACCCGCTGCAGGGGCTCCGCGAAAGATGTTGCGGTGTATTCCATCCGAGCCGACATCGGACCCGCACCACAATCCCACAGCCGCGCCTCCCGGGCCGCCCGCCGGCCGGCGACGCCCCGGATGGCGGCCAGCGCGGCAACGACGGCGATCGTCAACGAGACCCCGAGCAGCAGCGGCGACAGCGATCCCGCGACGCCGTCGAGTTCGATCGTCAGGTTGTCGACGGTCAGCGAATCGCCGCCGTCGACGATGCCGGCTGCCAGTCGCCCGAGGGTCGGCAGCACCGCCGTCGGCAACAGGGACAGCCCGATGCAGGCCGCCCCGGCGATGCCCATCCCTACCAGCATCCCCGCCGGACTCTCGGTCGCGGCCAACGCCTCCGGGCTGCGCGGCCGGGCGAGGAAGCCGATTCCGAAGGCCTTCACGAACGTCACCACCGCCAGGCCCGCCGTCAGCGCCACCGCAGCCACCGCCAACGGCAGGACGATCGCGGCCGACGTACCGGATGCCGGCAACCCGTGAATCAGCGCCTGCAGACAGCAACCACTCGCTGACGAATGCCGCACCGGGCGGGAGAGCCGATGCGGCGAGCGCGCCGAGGCCGAAAGCGCCGGTGGTGGCGGGCATCCCGGTGCGCAAGCCGCCGAGCTGGTCCAGATCCCGATGGCCGGTGGCGGCGACGACCGAGCCGGCGGCCTGGAACAGCAGCGTCTTGAACGCGGCGTGGTTGACCACATGGAGCAGCGCGGCCGTCATTGCCAGGCCGGCCAGCACGGTCTGGCCGGCTTCGAGAAACATGCCGGCGGCACCGATCCCGACCAGCACCAGCCCCATGTTCTCTGTCGTGGAATACCCGAGCAGCCGCTTGAGGTCTGTGCCGATGGCCGCCTGCAGGATTCCGTAGATCGCGGACACCGCGCCGAGGGTCAGCACGACGATCCACCACCACCCGACGCCCCCGCCCAGCAGATCGAAGCCCACCCGGACGATGCCGTAGACGCCGAGATTGACCATCGCAGCAGACATCAGAGCGGACACGCTGCTCGGTGCCTCGGGATGCGCCCGCGGGAGCCAGGCGTGCAGCGGCAGAATGCCGGCCTTTGCTCCGAAACCGATGCCGGTCGCGACGAAGACCAAGGCCGCCGTCGCCGGTGCCAAGGTGACGGCGGCTGCCCGGAGTTGAGCGAAGGACGCGCCGGCGGCGTCGGCGGCGAACGTCAACAGACCGATGAGGATGCCGACCGTCCCGAGCTGAGTCATGACGGCGTACCAGCGGCCCGCCGAGGCGACGGCGGCCCGCCTGCGGTGCTCGGCAAGCACCAGGACGAGGGAGGTGACGGCCATCAGTTCCCAGCAGAGCAACAGCGTCCCCACGCTCGCCGCGGCCGGCACCAGCACCATCGACAGCACGAACAGCGGCAACACGGACTGGAACGACCGCGCCGTCAGACCGTGTGCGGCGTAACCGGTCCCGTAGACACCGACGGCGACCGCGACACCGCCGGTGACGGCGATGAAGAATCCACCGAGCGGGTCGACGTCGAAGATCAGTCCCGCCAGCGGCAGCAATTCTGGAAGAGCCAACGCCATCGTCTGCCCGCCGATGGCTGCGATGCCGGCGACGAGGGCGGCAATACCGAGGACCGCGACGCCGAGACCGACGATCCGGGGCCGCAACGCCTGCGGGGCCAGCTGACCGGCCGCCGCGCTGCCGGTTCCGGCCACCACGGCCAGCAACATTCCGCCCGAGACGGCGTTCATCGGCCGGCGGCGGTCATCGTCGGGCCGTGATCATCGTCGGGCCGAGTGCACTGTCGGGCTGTGTTCATCGTCGGGTGCGTCTTCATCGTCCGGTCAGCGTTCGCAGACCCGCCACGATCGCCTCGGGTCGCGGTGGGCACCCGGCGATCTCGAGGTCGACCGGCACCACCGCACCGACCGGTCCCGCGACCCCGTACGCGTCGGCGAAGACTCCGCAATTGCGTGCACAATCACCCACGGCCACAACGAGCTTCGGGCCGGGCACCGCGTCGTAGGTGCGCCGCAGTGGCTCTGCCATGTTGCGGGTCACCGGGCCCGTGACGAGTAACGCGTCTGCGTGCCGCGGCGACGCGACAAGCCTCGCGCCGTAACGCTCCGCGTCGTACACCGGGCCGAAGGCAGCGCCGATCTCGACCTCACACCCGTTGCACGAACCGGTGTCCACATGCCGCAACTGCAGCGAGCCATCGAGTGCGGTGCGCGTCGCGGCCGCCGACGGCAGCAGGGTGTCGGCGGGCGCGGCCGGGGCGGGTTCAGCCACCCGGCCGGTCGACCGGATCTTGCGCCACAGATCGCGCATGGTTCACCTCCCTGTAGGGCGAGATGTCGTATTTCGCGCAGCACCGTTGGGGTGGGTCAGAGGTGTTGCGGCGGCGCTGTTGTGCGGAGTGCCGCGTAAATCTTCGAGCAGCCCCACCTGTCCGGTGAGGACCTCGGTGAGGATCACCCTGGCCACCCGCAGCAGCTCCGCGATCTTCGGGCTGGACAGCGAGTAGTAGACGGCGGAGCCTTCCTTGCGGGTCTCGACCAGGCCGGCCCGACGCAGCACCGCAAGTTGCTGGGACAGATTGGCCGGCTCCACGCCAATTTCCGGTAGCAGTTCCGACACCGCGTGTTCGCGCTCTCCGAGCAATTCGAGCACTCTGATCCGGGCGGGGTGACCGAGCGTCTTGAAGAATTCCGCCTTGAGTTGGTACAGCGGGGGTGTGCTCATCGGTGCGGTCCGCTGAACATCGGCGCCACCGCCCTTCGCGTCAGATCTCGGCGACCTCGGTCAGTGGCCGACGGGTTGCCATGATGGGGAGTCCTGCAATTGCAATGTTCTGCAACCGTAGGGGCAAATACGGCATATCGCCCAAAGATGTGGGCTGGCTCACTGACGCTCGCGGATGGAAGCCGGCTCCTCCAGGGTCGGCCGGGCCGTGGTGATCAACGTCCGGGAACCTGTGGTGTCGTGGGATGACGGTTCAGGTTCCGAAACGGTGATCATCCAGCTGCCGGGCTCCTCGAGGGGTGGCCGGGCCGTGGTGATCAACGTCCGGGAACCTGTGGTGTCGTGGGATGGCGGTTCAGGTTCCGAAACGGTGATCATCCAGCCGCCGGCGCAGGCGCGGGGTGGCCGAGTGCGAGCGGACGCGGGGTCCAATCGGGAAGGCCTGCGATTCAGCGCTGGAGTTCCCGCTTCTTCTCCAGCAGCCGCAGGATCAGCGGCGTGAAGATCAGCTGCATGGACAGCTCCATTTTCCCGCCGGGAACCACGATGATGTTCGGCCGGGACATGAACGAGTCGTGCAGCATCGTCAGCAGGTACGAGAAATCGATGCCCCTGGGGTTCGCGAACCTGATCACCAGGAAGCTCTCGTCGGCGGTCGGGATGTACCGGGCGGTGAACGGGTCCGAGGTGTCGACGGTGGGCACCCGCTGGAAGTTGATGTCGGTGCGGGCGAACTGCGGGCAGATGTAGTTCACGTAGTCGGGCATCCGCCGCAGGATGGTGTCCGTGACCGCCTCGCTGGAATACCCGCGGGCGGTCTGGTCCCGCAACAGTTTCTGGATCCATTCGAGGTTGATGATCGGCACCACCCCGACCAGCAGATCGGCGTGCTGCACGATGTTCACCGTTTCGGTGACCACCGCGCCGTGCAGCCCCTCGTAGAACAGTAGGTCACTGCCCGGGGTCAGCTCCTCCCATGGGGTGAACGTGCCGGCCGGCTGACCGTACGGCGCGGCCTCCTCGTCGTTGTGCAGGTATTTGCGGGCCTTGCCGCTGCCGGTGTCGCCGTACTCCTTGAACAGGGCCTCGAGGTCGCCGAGCAGGTTCGCCTCGGGTCCGAAGTGCGAGAAGTGATTGTTCTTGTTCTGTTCCGCCTCTGCCATCGCCAGCCGCATTTCCTGCCGGTCGTAGCGGTGGAAGGAGTCACCCTCGATCAGCGCGGGCGTGATCCCCTCACGACGGAAGATGTGCTGAAAAGTCTTCGTCACCGAGGTGGTGCCGGCCCCTGAGGACCCCGTGACGGCGACAACCGGATGCCTGATGGACATGATTCACACCGTCCGGAACAGCGATCTGGCGGTGAACAGGGATGCATCGAAGGACCCGACCATGCCGTCGAGATATTCGGCGTGGTACCTCTCGATCCGTTCGACCTCCTTGCGTGAACCGAAGATCAGCGGCACCCGCTGGTGCAGGCTGTCCGGGACCAGACTCAGCACCGGTTCGTTGCCGGTACTGGCCGCGCCGCCCGCCTGCTGGATCAGGTACGCAATCGGGTTGGCTTCGTACAGCAGCCGTAGCCGGCCCGAGCGGCCCTCGTCCTTGGTCGCGCGCGGGTCGAGGTAGACGCCGCCGACGGTGAGAATCCGAAACGTCTCTGCCACCAGGGATTCGACCCAGCGCATGGTGAAGTCCCGGCCCCGGCGGCCGGCCGCGCCGTCCAGGCATTCTTTGACGTACCGCTTGACGGGCTGCTCCCAGAAGCGCTCGTTGCAGGCGTTGATGGCGAATTCGTCGTTGTGCTCCGGGATCCGCATCTGCGGATGGGTGAGCACGAAGGCGCCGATCTCGCGGTCCAGGGTGAAGCCGTCGACCCCGCGCCCGGTGGTGAGCACCATCATGGTGGCCGGCCCGTAGAGCGCGATGCCGGCGCAGACCTGCTCCGTGCCGGGCTGCAGGAAGTCCTCGGCCGTGGGTTCGCCGTCGGTGTCCGGGCAGCGAAGGATGCTGAAGATACTGCCCAGGGTCATGTTCAGGTCGAGGTTGCCCGAGCCGTCCAGCGGGTCGAACGCCAGCAGGTACTTCCCGCGGCGGTACCGCTCCGGCACCGGATAGAACTCGTCCATTTCTTCCGAGACCATGGCGGCGAGGTGACCGGCCCATTGCGTCTCCCGGATGACCACCGCGTTGCTCAGCACGCTCAGGTTCTTGTCCAGGTCACTGTGCACGCTGCCGGTCACACGTTGGGAGGCAAGCAGGGCACCCCTGTTGACGTTGTTCGCGACGATCTTGATGGCCGTCGACAACACGTTCAGCAGGCCGGAGAAATCACCCGTGGAGCCGGGATGACGGTGCTCCTCCTCGATGGTGTAACGGGTGAGCGTCTTGAGTCCTTCTGGCATGACGTCGGTCTCCTGTCGGTGCGACGAGCCTGAGGTGCGGGCAAAACTGTGGTGCGGGCAAAACTGTGGTGCGGGCGAAATATGTTGGGACTGAGGGTGTGTCGAAGAGTGGTCAGTTGATCGGTACGACCAGGGCGGCATCGTCGGCGCCGGCGCGCGCATCCTCCGGGACCGGCTGCGTCGCCGTCGCGGCGAAAATGCTGCTGCCGTAGACGTCCTCGGCGGTGATCGTCACCAGGTCATCGCGGGTCAGCGGTCGGTGCAGGTCCACCAATCGGCGCGCCTGCCGCAGCCGGCACCGTTCGATGGCGTTGCGCACGCTGCGCGCGTTGGAGAACCGCGGCTGGCGCATCCGCAGTTCCAGGTAACGCGCGAAGGCTTCGCGTCCCGCCTCGTCGAACCGGAAGTTCTCCGCGACCACCATCAGGTCGGCGATCTCGACGAGCTGCTGATGGCTGTAGTCGTCGAAGGCGATGTGGTGCGGCACCCGCGAGGACAGGCCAGGATTGGCCGAGAAGAACGTCTCCATCCGATCGGGATAACCGGCAAAGATCACCACCAGGCTGGCCCGTTCGCTTTCCATCTCCTGCAGCAGGATCTCGATCACCTCCTGCCCGTAATCCCGTTCGTTCTCCGGGCGGAACAGGTAGTAGGCCTCGTCGATGAACAGCACGCCGCCCGCGGCCTTGGCGATGATCGCCTTGGTCTTGGGTGCGGTATGCCCGATGAACTGGCCGACCAGGTCGTCCCGGGTGACGCTGAGGACCTTGGGCTGACGGATATAGCCCATGGCGTGCAACATCTCGGCCATCCGCAGCGCAACGGTGGTCTTGCCGGTGCCCGGGCCGCCGGTGAAGCTCATGTGCAGCGTCGGGCGGGAAGAGCTCAGCCCGAATTGACTGCGCGCCCGGTCGACCAGCAGCAGGGCGGCGATCTCCCGTACCCGCCGTTTCACATTCGCCAGCCCGACCAGCTCCCGGTCGAGCCGATCCAGCGTCTCGTCGACGTCACGGCGCGCGGCGTCGGTGGACAGGTCGAGCACGGCATCGTCGGCCAGCACGGCGACCCCTCCGGGTTCTTGATCACCGTCCGTTACAGGGACGTGCGTGCCGGTGGGCACGCACGCCCCCGCCGGACCGACCCGGGCGGGGGCCACCGCCTCGGGCCGGTAGTACCCGAAGCCGGTGGTGCCCTGTCGTGGTGGCCGGTCAGCAGCCACGTGGTCCACCAGCGTTGAGAAGGTTGATCATGACCCGACCATCAGGACAGCGGCCGGCGTCCGGGCGCGGCCTCGGCGGTGCTGTACGAATGCACCGCATAACCCTGCCGACGATCCTGACCTTCGGTGCGGGTCAGCAGGAATCCCGGCTCGTGGGCGGGCCGCTGCACCAGGAACTGCAGGGCGGTGGTCTGCCGCCCGAGCGCGGCGTCGTAGGCCAGCACCCGGATGTAGTGGTCGGGGAAGGTGGCGCGGCAGGCGTTGATCTCCGCCAGGGCGCCGTCCGGCTCGTCGAGGTCGAACAGCGGCAGGCCCCACATCTGCCAGTAGATGTTCCGCGGATGCGGGTCATCGGTGTATTCGATCGAGATGGGCCAGCCGTTGAGCAGCGCGTACCGCAGCTGGGCAGCGATCTCGTCGTCGGTCAGCTCCGGAAGGTAGGAGAAAGCTCCGTGACGCAAATGCATGTCGGCTCCTAGAGGCTCACGGTCGGGACGGCATCGGGCGCGTCGGTGGAGGTGTAGTCGAAGGTGATGTCGCCCCAGGTGGCGAGCGCCACCTCGAGTGGGTGGCAATTCTCGGCCGCCCGGCGCAGCACGCCGGGGCCCTCGCGGAGGAGGTCCCTGCCCTCGTTCCGCGCCTTCACGACAGCCTCGAGGGCCACCCTGTTCGACTCGGCGCCGGCGGCGATGCCCAGCGGGTGGCCGATGGTCCCACCACCGAATTGGAGCACCACGTCATCACCGAACAGGTCGAGCAACTGATGCATCTGCCCCGCGTGAATGCCTCCGGAGGCCACCGGCATGACGCCCGGCATACTTGCCCAGTCCTGGTCGAAGAAGATCCCGTTGCCCGGCTGGATGGGGATGTGATCGTCGCGCAGGGTGTCGTAGTAGCCCTTCGTCGTCGCCGGATCACCCTCCAGCTTGCCGACCACGGTGCCCGCGTGCAGGTGGTCGACCCCGATCAGCCGGCACCATTTTGCGAGGACGCGGAAGCTGACGCCGTGGGTCTTCTGCCGGGTGTAGGTGGAATGACCCGCGCGGTGCAGGTGCAACAGGACACCGTTCTTGCGTGCCCAGTGCGACATCGACTGCATCGCGGTGAAGCCGATCGTCAGGTCGATCATCACCACGACACTGCCCAGTTCCTTGGCGAACTCGGCTCGCTCGTACATCTGCTCGAGCGTCGCCGCCGTCACGTTGAAGTAATGACCCTTGATCTCGCCGGTGTCGGCCATCGCCTTGTTGACACCTTCCATGCCGAACAGGAACCGATCCCGCCAGCGCATGAATGGTTGTGAGTTGATGTTCTCGTCATCCTTGGTGAAGTCGAGCCCGCCGCGGCACGCTTCGTAGATCACCCGGCCGTAATTGCGTGCGGACAGCCCGAGTTTCGGCTTCACCGTGGCGCCCAGCAGCGGTCGGCCGAATTTGTTCAGGAACTCGCGTTCCATCACGATGCCGTGCGGCGGGCCCTGGAACGTCTTGACGTACGCCACCGGAATACGCATGTCCTCCAGGCGCAGAGCGGAAAGCGGCTTGAATCCGAACACATTCCCGATGATCGACGACGTCAGGTTGGCGATCGAACCTTCCTCGAACAGGTCGATGTCATAGGCGACGTAGGCGAAGTACTCGCCCGGGCGACCGGGAACCTCGTCCACCCGATAGCACTTGGCCTGATAGTGGGTGTTCGCGGTCAACCGATCGGTCCAGACGACAGTCCATGTGGCGGTTGATGATTCACCGGCCACTGCGGCTGCGGCTTCGATCGGATCGACGCCCTGCTGTGGAGTCACCCGGAACACCGCGAGGACGTCGGTGTCCTTGGGTTGGTAGTCCGGTGCGTAATAGCCCATCGACGCGTACGTCTGGACGCCCGGATCCCAGCGTTCTTTCGCGGCCTGCTCAACCATTGTTCCTCCTGCACTCGTCCTGCGTGGGGCAACGTGTCAATACCGCGAAATGACTATTTGAAGTGTCGTCGATCACATGCTCGTAATGGCGACGGACGTCACGGGATGGTCGAACGGCACCGATCATCGATCAGCCCCCACGAACGCCGCTATCGCCGCCATTTTCGGGCGGCTACTGAATATCGGTTTCGCCGATGGTAGCGACCCGGTAAGGGCTGTCAACCGGAGTGCGCAGCCCCGCCTCCGGCGTAGGTCAGGACCAGGGTGTTGATTGCCGATGATTGTTCGAGAAAGTTGGACGCTGGGGAATTCCGTCGTCGGCGGGGTGGCCGGCGGGCTCCGGCGCGCGCGCTGGCCGGCTCGAACGGGCGTCAGATGAACAGCGGATGAATTCACGGTGACTCCGCCCTGCGCCCGTCGCGCGCCGGTGCCGGGCGGTCACGCCGGCCATCATCCGACGGGTCGTCCCGACCGATCGTCGGACACGTCGAGTCGAGGTGGACCGTCTGGGGCTTGACAAGAATTCCTGTCAAGGCAGATGATGCCCGTCATGGAAGCGGTAGAAGTGATCAGTGACCCGGTCACCGCCGTGGTGGCGCTGGACCCGGTGCGTGCCGCCTTGCTTGCGCAGCTTCACGTTCCGGCGTCGGCGTCCGAGCTCGCGGACCGGGTGGGTCTGAGTCGGCAGAAGGTGAACTACCACCTGCGCAAGCTGGAGGACCAGGGGCTGGTGACGCAGGCCGACACCCGACGATGGGGCGGTCTGACCGAGCGCCGGCTGATCGCGTCCGCCTTCGGCTACGTGGTGTCGCCCGAAGCGCTCGGCGAAGCAGCCGCCGATCCGCGGGCTTCCCAGGACAGGCTCTCGGCGGCCTATCTGCTGGCCCTGGCCGGACGACTGATCCGCGAAGTGGGTGGAATGTCGCTACGGGCCAAGGCACAGGGGGACCGGTTGCCGGTTCTGGCATTGGACACCGACATCCGCTTTCGATCCCCCCAGGACCGCGCTGCGTTCGCCGACGAGCTTGCCAGGGCAACGGTTCGGCTGGCTGCGCGCTATCACGACGACGCCGCGCCCGACGGTCGCTGGCACCGCGTCGTGGTCGGCGTGCATCCCGTTCCCGCCGACGTCCCCGTTCCCGGTGACGTCCCCGTTCCCGGTGACGTCCCCGTTCCCGGTGACGTCCCCGTTCCCGCCAGACGTCCCCGATCCCGGTGACGTCCCCGTTCCCGCCGACAGTGCTGTCGGCTCGTCATCCGAGGAGGAGACGTGACCGAATTCGATCCCGAGGACGCGACGGCCAGGGTCAGCGCCCACGAGGTGCAGGTGCCCGGCAGCCCGGAAGAGGTCTGGCGGGCCATCGCCACCGGCGCCGGAATCTCGACCTGGTTCGTCCCGACCGAGCTCGAGGAACACGAGGGCGGCCGGATCTCCACCGATCACGGTCCTTACGGGCTGTCCGAGGGCGTCGTGACCCGGTGGGATCCGCCGCGCCGGTTCGGGTACCAGGAGCGGAACTGGAATCCCGACAGGCCCGACGCCCCGGCCTGGGCGACCGAGTTGCTGGTCAGCGCTCGGGACGGTGGCAGTTGCGTCGTCCGGCTCGTCAGCGGGTTCTTCACCGACGGCGACGGGTGGGAGAAGCACCTCGAGGGCGCCGACGAGGGCTGGTCGGCTGCCCTCAAGAACCTGCGACTGATGATGACGCACTTCGCCGGAATGCCGTCCGCGCACCTGGTCGCGACCGGCACGGTGACCGACCGATCGCCGGATGACGTCGGGCGGGAGCTGCTCAGGGCTCTCCGGCTGACCGATGTCGCCATCGGTACGCGCGTCCACCTCGACCACGGTGCGCCGTTGACGACCGGCACCGTCGTCGATGTGGGGCCCCGAACCGTGACGCTGCGCACCGACCAGCCGCAGGCCGGGATCGTGGAATTCGGGGTGTTCGACCACGCGGGCGCCGCGGTCCTGGTGCGCGGCTACCTCGTCGGCGCCGGCGCTGAACAGGTGGCAGCGCAAGAATCCCGACGGTGGTCGGCGTGGCTGCCGGACTCCGTGCCGGGACTTGTGCCGCTGACCTGAAGCGCCGACCGCCTCCGGGGGCCTCAGGACTCGATCCGCACGCCTTTCCAGAAAGCGACGTGCTCGGTGATCTCCTTCGCAGCGGGCTTGGGGTCGAGGTAGGTCCATGCGACGTCGGTGCCCACCTTGTCGCCGACCTTCGCCGAGTAGTAGCTGGCCTGGCCCTTCCACGGGCACCGGGTCGAGGTGTCCGTCGACTCGAGCAGATCCCACTTCACCGAATCCGGCGGGAAGTAGTGGTTGCCTTCGACGACGACCGTCTTGTCGCTCTCCGCCAGGACCGTGTCGTTCCATACAGCTCGCATCGGGCAGACCCTTTCCACGTCGCGGGCACGATTTGCCCGCCGCACGATGTGACCAACAGTGGTCACTCGTGGTCGATTCCCGTCGGGCCACGCAACTCCGGTTCAGGTGAGCCGCCCCGCACGGCTGAGCAGGTAGCGCTGCTGCTGCAGGCTCGAGGTGCGCGCGGCCGCGACCCGGTAGGCCGCCACGGCCGCTGGGCCGTCGCCGGCCAGCTCCAGCAGATGCCCGCGGACGGACGGCAGCCGGTGATCCTGCTCGGCCAGCGCCCCACTCAGCACTCCGGTGCTCTCCAGCCGGTCGAGCCGGTCGAGGCCCGCGCGGGGTCCGTGCACCATCGCCACCGCGACCGCGTGGTTCAACGCGACCACCGGGTTGTCTCCGGTGCGCAGCAGCAGTTCGTACAGCGCCAGGATCTGCGGCCAGTCGGTGTCCGCCGCGGTCGGCGCCTCGTCGTGCACCGCCGCAATGGCCGCCTGCAGTTGGTAGGGGCCGGTGCTGCCGCGCGGCAGGGCGTCGGTGAGCAGCGCGACACCCTCGGCGATCTGGTCGGCGTTCCACAGTGAACGATCCTGTTCGGCCATCGGGATCGGCGCACCGCCGTGATCGGTACGGGCGGGGCGGCGCGCGTCGGTCAGCACCATCAAAGCGAGCAGACCCGTCACCTCGGCGTCCTGCGGTTGCAGACGGTGCAACAGCCGGGTCAGCCGGATGGCCTCGGCGGCCAGGTCAGCTCGCTGCAAGGCGGGACCGGTGGTGCTGACGTAGCCCTCGTTGAAGATCAGGTACAGCACGTGCAGCACCGCGGCCAGCCGTTGGTCGAGTTCGCCGACCGGTGGCAGCCGGAACGGCAGGCCGCTGTCCTTGATGCGCTGCTTGGCGCGGCTGATCCTGCGCGCCATCGCTGCCTCCGGCACCAGGAACGCCCGGGCGATCTCGGTGGTCGTCAGGCCGCCGACGGCCCGCAGGGTGAGGGCGATCTGTGCCGGGGCCGGCAGGCTCGGATGGCAGCACAGCAACAGCAACGTCAGCGAGTCGTCGCTGGGGGCGCCGCTGCGGGGGACGGGTTGCTCGTCGGGCTGCCGGGTCTCGGCGAGAACCCAGCGGGAAACGGTGTCCTCGCGCCGCCGACGCGCCTGGTCGGCGCGCAGCAGGTCGGTGAGCCGGCGGGACGCGACGGTGATCAACCACGCCCGGGGGTTGTCCGGCAGGTTGTCGGCGTTCCACTGCGTCGCCGCGGCGATCAGAGCCTCCTGTGTCGCGTCCTCGGCGATGTCGAAGTTGCCGTAGCGGCGGACCAGCGCGCCGAGGACCTGCGGCGCCTGCGTGCGCAACAGGTCCTCGACCCGCGTCATGGTCACGAGGACTCAGGCTCCCGGCACCTGGTCGCCGGTCGAGAAGCTCTCGTCGATCGGCCTGACGTCGGCGTACTGACCCTCGCCGCCGCCCGGACCGGGCGGGCACTTGGCCAACCGGGCGGCGATTTCCGTTGCCCGGTCGAAGCTCTCGCATTCCACGATGGTGTAACCGGCGAGCACCTCTTGGGTTTCTGCGTACGGGCCGTCGGTGACCGCGGCGACGCCGTTGCGCAGTTGTACCCGTCTGGTGTGCACCGGCGCGGACAGCCCCTTGGCGTCGACGAATTCACCCGAGCTGACGAGCTCGTCATTCCATTGCTGCATGAACTCGCCCATCGCGGCCAGCTCCTCGCCCGACCAGGCCTGCCTGGTGGTGGACTGCCCGGTCATCGCGTCGTAGTCCTCTTGCGAGCCGTAGAGCAGGATCATGTACTTCATGGCTGTCCTCCCTGTCGGGCACCCGGGTGGTGCCTTTCACCGGTGACGTCGAGGCCGACCGCCCGTCCCGGACATCCTCATCGGTGCGGTCTTCCGATCGTCTCGTTGATCGGGTGACGCGGCGGGCGTGCTTCCGGCCGATTCGCGCTGTCCGGACGCCGGGGTAGCGTTTTCCCGAAGCAGCCGATGCTGCCATGACGGCGCATGACGTGCGTCGGCGCCGCAGCGTGCTGCCGATCCGGCCCGTGGAACCGCGCCGGGTGTGCCACCTTGATGAGGAGAAGATCTGTGACCGCAGTCTCCGAGACCGCGACAAATGGCGGCGGAGCCACCGGCGTCCGCCCGCAGGACGATTTGTTCCGCTACGTCAATGGGGAGTGGCTGGCGACCGCCGTCATCCCCGACGACAGGTCGGTGGACGGTTCGTTCTACCGCCTGCGTGACGGCGCCGAAGCGGACAGCCGGGCGATCGTCGAGGAAGCCGCCGCGAACGCCGACAGTGCCGCGCCGGGCTCTCCCGAGAAACTGATCGGCGACCTGTACCGCAGCTTCATGGACACCGGGGCGGTCCAGCGTCGCGGCCTGGAACCCATCCGCACGTTGCTGAGCGCTCTGGACGACGTCAACGACCCGAGGTCACTGCTGCTGCAGGTGGGCCGCCTTCGACGCGCGGGGGTCAGCGGGATCTTCCTGCTGGACATCGACACCGATCCGGACGAGCCGGATCAGTACGTGCTGAACCTGTACCAGGGTGGCCTGGGATTGCCGGATGAGTCGTACTACTCCAGCCCAGAGCACGCAGAGGTGCGAGGGGCGTATGAGACTTTCCTGCCGGAGATCCTCGACCTCGCGGGCATCGAGGTGCCCACGGAGATCGCCAGGGCCACGTTCGCCTTGGAAGGTGATCTGGCCGCGGCGCACTGGGATCGAGTCCGCTCGCGGGACAGCTCGCTGACCTACAACCCGAAGACCAGGGCCGAGCTCGACGAGTTGCTCCCGGCGGAGCTGTGGGATGCGTGGCTGACCGGTCTGGGTGCCGATCAGGGCCTGCTGGAGCGGGTGATCGTCCGTCAACCCGACTTCGTGGCCGCCCTGGCCGGACTCTTGACGCCCCAGCGGCTGCCGGACTGGAAGGCCTGGCTGAGCTGGCAGATCATCCGGTCCGCCGCGCCGTTCGGGCCCGACGACCTGGTGGAGAAGAACTTCGGCTTCTACGGCCGGACGCTGTCCGGTGTTCCGCAGTTGCGGGAACGGTGGAAGCGCGGTGTGGGGTTCGTCGAGGGGGCGGCCGGTGAGGCGCTGGGCCGGCTGTATGTCGAGCGCCATTTCCCGCCGACCGCCAAGCAGCGGATGGACGAACTGGTGGCGAACCTGCTGGAGGCCTACCGGCGGAACATCAACGACCTGCCCTGGATGAGCCCGGACACCAAGGCCCGCGCACTGGAGAAGCTCGCGACGTTCAACCCGAAGATCGGTTATCCCGAGCGCTGGCGGGACTACAGCACGCTCGAGGTCCACGCCGATGATCTGGTGGGTAACGCGGCGCGGGCGGCGGCCTTCGAGCTCGACCGGCAACTCGCCAAGATCGGCACGCCGGTCGATCGGCTCGAGTGGTTCATGTCGCCGCAGACGGTGAATGCCTACTACAACCCGGGGATGAACGAGATCGTTTTCCCGGCAGCGATTCTGCAGCCGCCGTTCTTCGACCCCGAAGCCGACGACGCGGTCAACTACGGGGCCATCGGGGCCATCATCGGTCACGAGATCGGGCACGGCTTCGACGATCAGGGGTCCAAGTACGACGGCCGCGGTGCGCTGCGCGACTGGTGGACGGCGGACGACCGGGATGCCTTCGACGCGCTCACCCGCAAGCTGATCGACCAGTACTCGGTGCTGGAACCGCTCCAGACGCCGGGCCATCAGGTCAACGGCGCGCTGACCGTGGGGGAGAACATCGGCGATCTGGGCGGCCTCGCCGTCGCATTCCAGGCGTGGCGCATCTCGCTGGCCGGCCGGACCCCCGAGGTGATCGACGGACAGACCGGTGAGCAGCGGTTCTTCCTGTCCTGGGCGAGGGGATGGCAGAGCAAGATCCGGGACGCGGAACTGCTCCGCCGGATGTCCATCGACCCGCATTCGCCGGAGGAGTTCCGCTGCAACCAGGTCGTCCGCAACCTCACCGAGTTCCACGAGGCCTTCGGTGTGCAGGAGGGTGACGGGCTGTGGCTCGACCCCGCCGACCGGGTGCGCATCTGGTAGTCGGTCGAGCACCTGGTCGTCAGTTGGGCATCTGGTGGTCAGTTGGGCATCTGGTGGTCAGTCGGCGAGCTGGAGGACGGGCGGCTGCCAACGCCCGTCCAGGGCCTGCGGCCGCGGGGCGTACAGCCGGAGCAGGAGCGAGAACGGCACCCTCCGGTGCTGGCAGCCAGTTGGCTTTCGGCTCGTCGTCCGGCCGTCGTGAATTGTCCGGTTCATCCGAAGTGGATACGTTCTCACCATGCGTGCCGCCTCATCATCCTCATCAGCTGCGTCTCCAGCTGCGTCGCCAGCTGCGTCAGCAGCTGCGTCATCGGCGGGGTCACCGGCGGTTCCCCGCGGAATGCTGGTCGCCTGCCTCGGCAATGTCGTCGAGTGGTTCGACTTCGCCCTGTACACGGGGTTCGCGACCGTGCTCGCCGCTGTCCTCACTCCCGGCGGCTGGGACGGGCTGCTGACGGTGTTCAGCGTCTTCGCGGTGTCTCTGCTCTTCCGCCCGGTCGGTTCGATGCTGGCCGGATTGCGAGCCGACCGGGTCGGGCGGCGCCCGGTGTTGGTGGGCACGATCGTGCTGATGACCGCGGCGACCGTGGGCATCGCGGTGTTGCCACCATGGGCGGTGATCGGGGTCGCGGCGCCGGCCGGCCTGCTCACCTTGCGGGCGCTTCAAGCCTTCGCCGCCGGTGGTGAGATCAGTGTGGCCGTCAGCTACCTCGCCGAGGTCAGCCCGACGGGGCAGCGCGGGCGGTACGGGCAGTGGTACATCTCGACGCTTGCGGTCGGCTTCGCCGCCGGAATCGGCGTCAGCGCGCTGGTCACGGCACTGCTCACTCCCGCCGATCTCCAGGCGTGGGGATGGCGGCTGGCGTTCGGGTTGGCGTTGCCACTGGGTGCCGTGGCCCTCTATCTGCGCGGCCGGCTGGCGGAATCACCGCTGTTCCAGGCGCCGCCGGAGCGGGTCGACCCCCTGTCCGTGCTCCGCGGCCACTGGCCGGTCATTCGCCGCTGCCTGCCGGTGGTGGGTGCCTACAGCGCCACCTTCACCCTCTGGTTCCTGTTCCTACCCAGTTACCTGGTGACGACCGGGGTCGCGTCCCTGCAGGCATCACTGACCTGCTCGCTGACCGGCCTGGTGGCCGCAGCCGTCACCGCGCCGCTGTTCGGGAAGATCTCGGACACCGTCGGCCGGCGCCCCGTGCTGGTAGCCGCGACCGGTGCGCTGGCCGTCATCTGCGTTCCCGGGTACCTGTGGGTTCGCGACGGCTCGACGGTGTCGATGGTCATGGTGAGCATCGCCATCGGCATCGCCCTCGGGGCGTTCGTGCTGCCCGCCTTTCTGGCCGAGCAGTTGCCAACCCGCGTGCGCGCCACCGGTATCGGGCTGGCCTACGGAGTGGGCAGTGCCGTCATCGGCGGGACGGCGCCGGTGATCGCCCTCGCCCTGGCCCGCAACGCGCCGGCCGCCGCCGTTCCGCTGTACCTGGTGGTCTGGGCGGTTGCCGCAGTGGCTGCGGTGATCCGCTCACCGGAGACCGCTCCCGGCCGGCCCGGGACCGCGAGTGCCGCGGTCGGCGGCGGCTCGGCGGACTGATCGCCTCCGGCGAGCGGTGGCGCGGTCAGCGCATCGTGCGCCACCAGGCATCGATCTCCGCGTCATCGGCGGCCACCGCGTCCAGATCCCCGATCCGCTGGCCGGGCCGGGGGAGTGCCAACCGGACGCCCTTTCCAGCGGTCAGCAATCGCTCGACAGGCTCGCTCCAAGAGTGCAGCGCAAGGTCGAACGTCGCCCAGTGGATCGGCACGAATACCTTGCCGCCGAGGTCGCGATGCGCACGCACCGCCTCTTCCGGGTTCAGGTGGATGTCGGGCCATTGGTCGCCGTAGGCGCCGATCGGCAGCACTGCGATGTCGAACGGGCCGTGCCGTTCACCGATCCCGCTGAACGCCGCGGTGTAGCCGGTGTCCCCGCCGAAGTACACCCGGTGTGCAGGCCCGGCGATCGCCCACGAGCACCACAGCGTGGTGTTGCGACGCAGCCCCCGGCCGGAGAAGTGCCTCGACTCGGTGCAGGTCAGGGTCAGTGCGCCGACCGTCGCCTGCTCCTCCCAGTCGAGCTCGATGATCCGGGACTCCGGCACACCCCACCCGCGCAGGTGCGCCCCGATGCCCAGCGGCACCAGGAACGGCGCCTGCTGGGTGGCCAGCAGGGCCCGGACGGTCGGGAGGTCGAGGTGGTCGTAGTGATCGTGCGAGATGACGATGGCATCGAGCACCGGCAGGTCCGTGATGGCGATCGGCACCGGATGCAGCCGGGCCGGCCCGACCGACGGCGACGGCGAGACCCGTCGGCCCCACACCGGGTCGGCGAGGACGAAGTGGCCGTCGACCTCGAGCAGTGCGGTGGCGTGACCGAGCCAGCTGATGGCGAGCGCGGCCGCCTGCGGCGGCGGCGGCACGGTGGCCAATGGCACCGGACCGGGCGGCTTGCCCTCTCCGCGGTGCCGGATCAACGCCGGGATCATCGACGCGAACTCGCCGGGTGCCACCACATGTGACGGCTCGGTGTTGTGGAAGGTGCCGTCCTTGAAGTGCGGCGATCCGGCGGCCGTGGGCCGGATCTTCGCAAGGCCGGCCCCCATCGACTCGGGCAGGCCGCGGGCCGCGCGACCGATGCCGGTCAGGGTGGCGAGGGCGGCGGCACCGGCTGCAGCGGTCAGTGCGATGGCGGCGCCGGCATGGCGTTGGGGCGGGTGAGAGGTCACCCTGTCATCCTCACCCCGCGGGAGGCCGTGATTCGAGCCCGTTCGCTGTCGGCTTTGCACCGATTTGGTTCCCCGACCCAGAGCGCGGTCGGGGGACAAGCGCTGTTCCAGGCAGCATCCGGCTCGAGTTCGTGGTGTCCTCACAGGACAGCGATGTGGCAGTCGGGATGCTGTAGTCGAGATGCTCAGTCGCGATGGGGCATTCGCGATGCGGCAGTCGGACGCTGCAGTCGGACGCTGCAGTCGGGACGCGGCAGGTGATGGGAGGACGCTGATGGCTGTTCTCGCCGACCGGTTACGCCGCTCACTCTCCGCTGATCGGGTGATCACCGACCTGACTCGGTTACGGACATATGAGTGTGACGGCATCACCGGTCATCGGGTGGTGCCCGCGGTGGTCGCGCTGCCCGAAACCACCGAGGAGGTCGCGCTTGTCGTCGAGGCCTGCGCCGAGGCGGGGGTGCCGTTCGTGGCCCGGGGAGCCGGTACGGGCCTGTCCGGCGGCGCCCTGCCGGTCGCCGACGGCGCGGTGATCAGCCTGGCCCGGATGCGCAAGGTGCTGGACATCGACGTGCCCAACCGGCGGATGACGGTCGAGCCCGGGGTGACGAACGCCGACATCAGTCGAGCAGTGTCCGCGCACAACCTCTATTTCGCGCCCGATCCGTCCAGCCAGACGGTCTGCACCATCGGTGGCAACATCGCCGAGAACTCCGGTGGCGCGCACTGTCTCAAGTACGGCTTCACCACCAACCACGTGCTGGCGATGACGCTGGTGCTGCCGGATGCATCGGTCGTCACCGTCGGCGGCGAGTACGAGGAGGGCGTCGGGCCCGACCTGCGCGGTGCGGTGATCGGATCCGAGGGGACCCTGGGGATCGCCACCGCGATCACCGTCCGGTTGCTCCGCATCCCCGAGGCGGTCCGCACATTGGTGGCGGACTTCCCGAGCGCGGAGGCCGCCGGCGACGCGGTCAGTGCGATCATCGCCGCCGGCGTCATCCCGGCTGCCGTCGAGATGATGGACGCGTTGGCCATCGAAGCTTCCGAGGCGGCCGTCCACGCCGGCTACACCCTGGACACCGCGGCTGCGCTGGTGGTGGAGGTGGACGGTCCGGAAGCGGGCTGTGAGCACGACTTCGCCCTGGTCCGGCAGATCTGCCTCAGCGCGGGCAGCACCCACATCAGGGTGGCCGCGGATGCCGGCGAGCGAGCCCTGATCTGGAAGGGACGCAAGGCTGCGTTCGCGGCGATGGGCCGGATCAGCAGGGACTACTACGTGCAGGACGGCGTCATCCCGCGGACCAGGCTCGGTGAGGCACTGGCCCGCATGCAGGAGATGGCCGACGCGGCCGGACTGCGGGTGGCCAACGTCTTCCACGCCGGAGACGGGAACCTGCACCCGCTGGTGCTCTACAACGGCGGTGTCCCCGGTGAATCCGAACGGGGAGAGCAGCTCTCGACCGCGATCGCCGAACTCTGCGTCGAGATGGGCGGCTCGATCACCGGCGAGCACGGCGTCGGCTCGGACAAGGCGTGCTCGATGCCCAAGATGTTCTCCGAGGACGATCTCGCAGTGATGAAGCTGCTACGGACCGCGTTCGACCCGGACGGTATCTGCAATCCGGGCAAGATCTTTCCCACCCCGCGGCTCTGCGGCGAGCGGCCCGGTCCGTACCGGCAGCACCCGCTGGAAGCGGCCGGCCTGATCGAGCGACTGTGACGACGCAGGCCCATGTGGTGACCGAGCGGCCGGCGAGCACCGCCGAGGCCGCCGCGGTGCTGCGGAAGACGCCGGGATCGGTGTTGATCCGCGGCTCCGGCACGCATGCCCAGTGGGCGGGCCGGGTGCGCGACCCGGACGTCGTCCTGGACACCACAGGGTTGCAGGGTGTGCTGACCTACAACCCGTCGGACATGACGGCTTCGGTCCGCGCCGGCACCCGCCTGACCGACCTGCAGGACCACCTGGCCGGCAACCACCAGTGGTTGGCGCTCGACCCGCCGGCAGCAGGTGCCGACGCCACCGTCGGCGGCCTGCTCGCGGCGGGGGACTCCGGTCCGTCCCGGCTCCGGTACGGCGGCATCCGTGACCTGGTCATCGGGGTCACCCTCGTCCTGGCGGACGGGACGGTGGCCCGCGCCGGTGGCCACGTGATCAAGAACGTCGCCGGGTACGACCTCGCCAAGCTGGTGCACGGGTCCCTCGGATCGCTGGCCTTGATCACCGAGGTGGTGCTCCGGCTGCATCCGCTGCCCGAGGGTTCGATCACCGTTGCCGGCACCGCGGACGCCGAGCAGGCCACCGCTGCCTGCCTGGCGATTGCCGCAAGCCCGGTGGAACCTGCTGCGGTGGAATGGATGTCGAACGCGGACTCCGGGACGCTGCTGGTCCGGATCGACGGTAGCGCCGTCCACCTGGACGCCTCGGGCAACCAGTTGACGGAACTGCTGCAGGCGGCCGGGATCTCCGGGTCCGTCCTGGGTAGCGCCGAAGCTGCCAGCACCTGGGCGGCCCATGCCGCCGCGGTCCGCGGGTCGGACGGGGAGACCGTCGCCCGCATCGCCGGCCGACCGAGCGACGTCGCGGATCTGGTGGGCCGTGCTGCCGCAGCGGCGCGCCGGGCGGAAATCCGGGTCGAAGCGGTGTCCAGTGCCGCGGTCGGTCTGCACACCATCCGGTTCGGCGGCGGCGCACCACAGGCCCAGGCTCACGCGTTCGCTGACGTTCGGGATTACGCCCTCGCCCGCGGGGCCGGCGTGCTGTTGCGGGAGCGCCCGGCCGAGGTGGACGAGGTGGTCGACCCGCTGGGACCGGCGCCGTCCACCGGGCCGCTGCTCCGGGCCATCAAGGCACAGTTCGACCCGACCGGCCGACTCGCGCCCGGCCGGTTCGCGCCATGGTATTGAGCCGATGGGTAACTGACACGGGGTATTCAGCCGAGGGTATTGATCCGAGGGGTACTGAGTCTCTCGTGGTACTGGATGGGACTGGGAGGAGTACGCGGGTGACGCAGAAGCCTGACAACGCCGAGGGTCTGGACGTGCTGGCCATGCTCGGCAGCCCGTCGTCGGATGCCGCCGCCGATGTCGATGCCGCGGTTGCCGATGCCGCGGTTGCCGATGCCGCTGTTGTCGGCCGCGGGCCCTCGGCGTTCGACGCGCACCGCCCGCCCGATGAGAACCTCATCGACGACTGTGTGCACTGCGGGTTCTGCCTGCCCACCTGCCCGACGTACCTGCTCGAGGGCAACGAGACCAACTCGCCGCGCGGCCGCATCTATTTGATGAAGATGGGCAACGCCGGCGAGGTGCCGATGGACAGCGAGTTCGTCGGCAACTTCGATGCCTGCCTGGGCTGCATGGCGTGCGTGACGGCCTGCCCGTCCGGGGTGAAGTACGACGAGCTGATCGCCGCTGTCCGGCCGCAGATCGAACGGAACTGGGCGCGTAGCCCGGGTGACCGGCTGTTCCGGGCGATGATCTTCGCGCTGTTCCCGTACCCGTCCAGGCTGCGGCCGGCCGCCTTCTTCGGCGCGTTGTACCAGCGCCTGGGCCTGCATCGATTGCTCAGCAGAACCGGTGTGCTGCAACGACTGCCGGCGCGCCTGCGGGCGATGGAAGCGCTGCTGCCGACCCTGTCCATGCGGGCTGTCATCGCCCACCAACCCGTGTTCACTCCCGCCGTCGGCCGTCCACGGCGCCGCGTGGGGCTGCTGTCCGGGTGCGTGCAGCGGGTGTTCTTCGGTGATGTCAACGCGGCGGCCACCCGGGTGCTGTCCGCCGACGGCTGCGACGTCATCGCACCCAAGGACCAGCGCTGTTGCGGCGCGCTGTCCGGCCACGCCGGCCGCGAGCAGGAGGCGGCGCAGCGGGCACGGGCGATGATCGAGGTCTTCGAGCACGCTGACGTCGACAGCATCGCGGTGACCGTCGCCGGCTGCGGGTCGGCGATGAAGGAGTACCCGGAACTGCTCCGCGACGACCCGGCGTACGCCGACCGGGCCGTCGCGTTCGCCGCGAAGGTGCGGGACATCTCCGAGGTGCTCGACGAACTAGGACCCGTCGCGCCGCGACACCGGATGACCGCGCAGGTCGCCTATCACGACGCCTGCCACCTGCGGCACGCCCAAGGCGTCACCGCAGCCCCGCGCGCCGTGCTGCGGGCCATCCCGGGGTTGCAGGTGATGGACATCCCCGAAGCCGACATCTGTTGCGGCTCAGCGGGCATCTACAACCTGGTGCAGCCCGACGCCGCCGAACGGCTCGGCCGGCGGAAGGTCGAACAGATCAGCACCACCCGTCCCGACGCTGTGGTCACCGCCAACGCCGGCTGCCTGCTGCAGATCCGCCGTTACCTGGACGACGGTGTTCCGCTGCTCCACCCGGTCGAGTTGGTCGACGCCGCCATCCGCGGGGTGGATCCGATTCACCGCTCGGCCGGCCGCCCGATGACCCCACCGCCGCTCGACTGATGCCGGCCCGGCCGCCGCTCGACTGATGCCGACCCGCCCGCCGCTCGACTGATGCCGGCCCACCGCCGAGTGTCGCGTGTGCAGGGTTTTCGGGTCGGTGGGGCGGGGATTTCCCTGCTGGCGCGACAGTCGAGGATCAGCGCTACTCCCAGTGGCTCCCTGCCAGCACCGGGTCGAGTTGGCCGAGTTCCAGGCCGCGGGCCAGATACCTGCGGAAATAGTCCGCATACCCGGTGGCCATCTCCTATGCCGTCTGCCGGGGACCCCCATATGTCGTGTCGCGGCAGGTCTTATCGCGCCGGATCAGCTGTGGTCCGGCGCGGTGTGCCGTCGTCGCTCAGTGGCCCACACCGCGATCTCGGTGCGCGAGGTGAAGCCCAATTTGGCCAGGATGCTCCGCACATGGCTCTCCACCGTGCGTTCGGAGAGGAAGAGTCGCTGCGCGATCGCCCGGTTCGACAGCGACTCGGCGACCAGCGCGGCGATCTCGTCCTCCCGCCGCGACAGCACGGCGGGAGCTGACGAGGGGAGCTCGGTCTGCAGGAGCTGGGCGGCCGCCAACGGGCCGGGCATGTCGAGTCGCCGGAACTCCGCCGCGGCGTCGGCCAACTGTTGCCGTGCCTCGCCGGGATCGCCGCCCGCGGCGAGCAGGGCCCGGGCGAGGGCGAGTCGGGCGCGGGCCGCCGCCGGCCGCGCACCGATACGGCTGTTCATCGCGATCCCATCACGCAGCAACCGCACGGCGTCGCCGAGCAGGCCGGCGGTCAAGGCGAGTTCGCCCAGGAAGGCGGCGTTGGCGCCGTGGCTGTACAGGGCGCCCGAGCCGTCGCCGCTGTAGTACAGCGCCGTGGGTGCGAGCGCGGTGAAGACCTCTGCTGCGGTCTCCGTGTCACCGAGAAGTAATGCCGCGGTCCCGATCTGGGAGAGTGTGCCGGCCCATTTCGTCCCGTACGGAAACGTCGCAGGCAGATCGCGAAGGGATTGGAACTGCGCTCGGGCGGTGGTCAGTTCACCCTGCACCGCCAGCGCGATGACGGCGCCGGCCTGCACCAGCGGCATGGGCGGCATTCTGGCGAGCATCGAATGGAAGTCCGCCGGTAGTTCGGCAGGGTCACCGCAGGTGAAGGCGAGCTGAGTACTGAAGGCGTACGACATCCCGGCCAGCGAAAGATCACCCATCCGGGTGGCCAGTTCCCTGGCCTGCTCGTTGTGCTCTCTCGCCAGACCGAACTCGCCCAGCAACGCATGCCGACCGGCGAGGAGTCGGTGCCAGTGCCAGCGGGCCAAGGGGGAGCGCCGATCCGTTGCGATGCGGTCGATTTCGGCCACCTCGCGGTCGACCTCGTTGATGTTGCCGAGCTGGAATGCTGCATCGACGCGCCACAGGTGACCCCACAGGGCGGTCAGCGGGCGTTCCGCGGACGAACCCAACTCGATCGCCCGACGTCCGAGTTCCAGTCGCTGTGCCACCGTGTCGGGGACCGAGATCGCCAGATGGCGCGCGGCGATGGCCTCGACAATTGCGGTGGGATCGGCCGTCTGCTCGGCAGCGGTCAGTGCTTCGGCTGAGAGCCGTTCGGCCAACGGGCCACCCTCGTCCTCCGCGGTCGCGGCGGCGATGTGCGCGAGCAATCTGGCCCGCACGGCGATCGGCTCCTCCCTGACGGCCGCCAACGCCCGCCGGCAGAGCGCTCGGACGGTGCGGTTCACCGCTGGTGTCCCGATGCCCTGGACGACCAGGGCGGCGTTGGCCATCAGGTCAGGACGTGCTGCCGCGGCTGCAATCTCGATCGCATCGGCACTTGCGGTGAGGCTCGACTCGATGTTGCCCGCAGCGAACTGGAGTTCGGCCAGCCGGACGCTCAGCGCGGCCAACTCACCATCCGGTACCCGTTCTGCCCGGGCACACTGCAGTGCCTGGTCCATGAACCGGGAGGCGTCGTTGAAGGCGGACGCACCCTCGGCCTCGTTGGCGGCTGCCAGCGCCCATTCCAGGCAGCGATGAACGGCATCGAACCCTGCGGCCCGTTCCCAGTGCGCCGCGATGATGCCGGCGGGTGTTGAGGGAGAACGGGTCTCGAGTGCGATGGCGCATCTCCGGTGCCAATCGGCCCGCGCGCCCGGCGGCAATTCGGCGTAGACGGCGTCCCGGACGAGAGCGTGGAGGAACTGGATGGATCCCGGCGGATGCGCGCCTTCCCGGAGGACGCCGGCGTCGATCGCCTCTCCGATGAGTTCGGTGATCGGTTTCGTGACCGACGCCGCCGGGCTTGCGCCAGCATGGCTTATCACCAGAGCCAGCCCATCCACCGAACAGCTCTCACCGAGAACGCTTGCCGCGTCGATGATGTGACGGGCTGCCGGACGCAGGACGGCCGTTCGTGAGGCGATCAACCGACGGACGTCTTCCTGATCGTTCAGCATCCGGTCCAGTGCGGAGGAGGCGGCTCCGGCAGGGGCGGCTCGCAGTGCCTGCGTGACGAGCCTGACCAGCAACGGGTTCCCGTCCGTACGGTCGCGGAGATCGCCGGCCAATGTGGGGATGGCGGCGCCGTTGGGAAGGTGCCGTAGCCATCGACCGATGTCGGCCGTGGTCAGGCCCGTCAGCGGTAGGTGGGTCACCTCGGGCGAACGAATCAACCCGCTCAGCGCCGCCTCCAATTCCGGTCGGGGCCGATAGGTGACGACAATCAGCAGTCGGGACCGGCGAAGTTCGGTCGCGACCCGGGTCAGCAGTGCCAACGATTCGGTGTCCGCCCAGTGCAGGTCCTCCAGCACGAACAGGAAGCCGAGCGGTTCGGCGTGAGCTACCAGTGCGTCACACGCATCGCTGAACAATTGGAAACGCGCCGATGGATCATTGACCCCGGTCGCTCTTTTGCCGTCGAGAATCTCGATCATGGCAGGGATGTCACGCAGACCGTGACGCCACGGCCAGAGCGGCGGTGCACCGGCCTGATCGACAGCAGACCCCCAGGCCTGCGGTACTCCGCGGCCGGCAGCGCGGTCACCGATGGCCTGCGCCAGTCGAGTTTTCCCGATCCCGGCCTCACCGCTGATCAGGATCAGCCCTGCCGACCCGGCCAACGCACGGGTCAGTGCGTCGTCGGCCGTGGCGAGCGCTGCAGCACGCCCGACCATCTCCTCCACCGGGGAAGTATGTCGGTCCGGTGCCCGAAGCAGTACCGCTTTCCGTACTGGCACTGATGGCATCCGCCGGCTCCGACGGGACTCTGTGAGAACCAATCGCCGAACCGGGAGGACCACATGTACGCGCAGGTGATGCATTTCGAGGGACCGCGAACCCAGGAGCTGATCGCGGCGGCAGATCGAGCCACTCACGAGCGGGTCATGCCGGCGGTGATGAGCCGACCGGAGCTGTGGGACAACCTGGTCGCGTTGTACGAGCTGCGCCAGCCGGACGGCGCCCAGGTGACCATCGTCATCGTCAGGGACGAGAACACGCTGCAGGAAGCGCAGGACGTCATCATGAGCACCACGCTGTTGCCCGGCGAAGATCCGGCCTTGCTGCCGGGGCCGGACCGGGTGGAGCGGTACGAGGTCGTGCAGACGCTGACCGGCGGCCCGGTGGCCGCCGCGGCCCGATAGGCGGCCCGCCATGGACACCTCGATCGGCGCGCCCGCAACCGGTGTCGACATCCGCCCGGACGTCGAATCCGTCGGTGGCTGGGCCATCGTGCCGGAAAATTGCACTGCCGCCTTTGCCGTCCGCAACTTCGGACTTCGCACCGTCCACGGCGTCATCCCGGTTCTCGATGGCGCCGTGGAAATCTCCGCCGATGACGACGGTGTGGGGCTGTCCGCGGTGCGGATGACGCTGAACCTGGCGGCCATCGACACCGCGAACAGCCGCCGCGACAAGGACCTTCGCAGTCCACGCCTGCTCGATACCGAACGCCATCCGCAACTCGTCTTCGACTGCACCGACGTCAGCGTGGTGCCCGGCGGCTGGCAGCTGAACGGCACCCTCGCGGCACACGGACACACCACGCCCGTGACGGTCGACGCCCAACTCGTCAGCGGCCCGGTGAGGGACCACATCAGCGTGCGCGGCACCACGACGTTCGACCGAAGAAGCCTGGGCGTCAGGGCGCCGAGCTTCATGATCGGGCGGATCGTCTCCGTCGAGGTTTCCGCCCAGTTCCGGCGGCAGTTCCTGCCGGCGCCCGCCCGGTCCGGCGCGACGCCGGGTCAGCCGAGCGTGGCGCCGAAGGCCAGGCCGAGGCCGTAGGTGATGGCCGCGGCACCGAGCCCGATCGCCAGCTGGCGCAGGGCCCGGCGCAGCGGGGGGCCGCCGGACAGCACACCGACGATGGCGCCGGTCAGCATCAGCGCGAGCCCGACCAGCACGACAGCGGTGATCAGCGCGGCGGTCTCGGTCAGCCCGAGCAGGAAGGGCAGCACCGGGATTGCCGCGCCGGTGGCGAAGAAGCAGAAGCTGGACAGCGCAGCGCCGATGCCGGTGCCGACCACGTCGTGGCCGTCGCCGACCGGTTCACCTGGGTGTTCAAGCCGACCCGGATAGTTCTGCAGCAGCTCGGCAGCGAGCTCGTGTGCCTCGTCCGGCGGCATCCCGCGTGCCCGGTAGACCAGCGCCAGTTCATTGGCGTTGACGTCCAGCAGTGGCACTGCGGCGTGCGCGGACGGCCCCGGGGTCGAGGCTGCGAGCAGCTCGCGCTGCGACCGCACGGAGACGTATTCGCCGGCGCCCATCGACAGCGCGCCGGCCAGCAGACCGGCGAGTCCGGTCAGCAGGATCGCCTGGTTCGAGACGCCGCCACCGCTGACACCGAGGACCAACGCGAGATTGCTGACCAGGCCGTCGTTCGCGCCGAACACCGCGGCCCGGAAGGTGCCGGAGACCCTTGCCCGCCCACGCGCTGCGAGGCCGCGGACAACCTCCTCGTGCACCCGCTCGTCGGCGGCCATCGCGGGGGTCGCGTCCTTGTCGTGCTCGTACGGCGACCGGGTCTCTGCCCGCTGGGCCAATGCCAGCACGAAGACCGAGCCGAAGTGCCGGGCCAGCCAGGCCAGGAGCCGCATCCGGATGTCGCCGCGTTTCGCCGGCCCGACGTCCTCACCCAGCAGCTTCTCCCAGTGGGCGGCGTGCCGTTCTTCGGCGTCGGCCAGTTCGAGCAGGATCTCGCGCTCCTCGCCCGTCCGGCGGCTCGCGAGGCTCCGGTAGACCTTGGATTCCTCGCGTTCGTCGGCCAATCTCCCGCGCCACTTGCGCAGCGCGGCCGGCGAGGCGCCCGGGGGCGGCGAGGCGGCAGGGGGCGGCGAGGGGTCGCCCGCGGTCGTCGACATGCCGCTCAGTTTCCCAGACGTGGGACCGTCCTCCGACCCGTCCGGTCAGGGGAGGGTGGCCCGTTCGGCGGTGTCCAGTGCGTCATCGGACAGCAGCGGCATCAGCGCCAGCAGGCTCAGCACGAGCACTCCGGCGACCGCGAAGACAGCTCGGAGGCCGAACAGGTTGGCCAGCACGCCGCCGAGCACCGCGCCCAGTGGCAGGGTTCCCCAGGCCACCAGCCGGTAGGCGCTGTTCACCCTGCCCAGCAGCCGATCCGGCGCGATGCGCTGCCGTAGGGACACGACGATGACGTTCCAGATCACCACCGTCACCCCGCCGACGAAGAAGGCCGCCCCGATTGCCCAGGAGTTGGCCGTCAACGCCGGGACCCCGGCCAGCACCGCGCTGCCGAGGACGGTCAGAATCAGCGATCGCGACCGGCCGATCCGGCGTTCGACCCGGTCGGCGATCAGTGAGCCGAGCAGCCCACCGATCGCGATCGCGGTCATCAGCAGCCCGTATTGCGGGTCGGTGAGTCCGGCCGGCGAGTCCGGGCCGACCAGATACAGCACCAGCACCGCGCCGCCCGCGGTGGTGGCCAGGTTCATCACCCCGGTCATCGCCGCCAGCGTCCTGAGAACCGTGTTGCCCCAGAGGAAGCGCAGTCCCTCCGCGATGTCCGAGCGCAGCGTGGTCCGTCCGTGCCGCTCGATCCGGAAGGATCCGTGCACCATCAGCAGCGCGCCGACCGCGAGGATCCACAGGGCCACCGGCGTCAGGAAGGCGGCGGCCGCGCCGACGGCCACCAAAAAGCCGCCGATCGGCGGCCCGATGAACTGGTTCGCCGTCAGCTCAACGGCGTAGAGCCGTCCGTTCGCCCTGGACAACTGGTCGCGGTCGACGATGTTGGGCAGGAACGACTGAGCCGACGTGTCGTACAGCGTTTCTGCGGTGCCGACGCAGAAGGCGATGACGTACAGCGCCCAGATGGAGCCGAAGCCGAGGACGAGCCCCAGGCCCAATGCGCCCAGCAGCAACGCCCGTGCAGAGTTGGCGCCCAGCATGGTTTTCCGGCGGTCCCAGCGATCCGCGAAGGCGCCGGCCGGCAGCGCGAACAGCAACCACGGCAACGACAGCGCGAAGGCCAACCCGGCGATCAGGGTGGGCGACTGGGTGTACCTGACCGCGACCAGTGGCATCGCCACCTTGACGATGCCATCGGCCACGTTCGACAAGCCCGACGAGGTCCACAACCGCCAATAACGCGGGCCGAGTGATGCCGACGGCTGCTTCGCTGCAGCCGGTTGATTCCCCGAGGTCGCGCCCATCCGCGCAGCCTGACATTGTGGTGGAGTTTCTTCAAGGTGATGGGTTTCTTTCATTGTCGGCATTAGGGTGACGTGCATGAGCACGGAAGACGATCAGCCCGTCGCGCAGGCGCCAGGCGCCGAGCGGCCGATGGCAACCGTGCAGGAGGCAAAGGCGGTTGCCCACCCCTTGCGGCTGCGCATCATCCGGTTGTGCGGCGTCGAGGACCTCACGAACAAGCAGCTGGCGGACCGGCTGGGCCGCGACCCCGGCACCGTGCTCTACCACGTCCGGCAACTGCTGGCGGCGGGCTTCCTGGAAGCGGCGCCGGTGCGCGCCGGGTCCAGCGGCGCACTGGAGAAGCCCTACCGCTCCACCGGCAGGTCGTGGTGGATCGACTCCACTCCTGCAGGTGACCTGCCGGGCGGGGCGATGGCGCCGTTGGAGGCGTTCCGCGCGGAGCTGGCGGAGACCGGTCCCGGGTCGATCGCGACGATGTCCCGATTCGTGCTGCGCCTGTCCGCCGATGATCTCGCGGCGCTGACCGCCCGGATCCAGGCGGTGCTGGACGAGTACGCCTCGACCGACGCGTCACGAGCCGAGCAGCCCGCGCACGGCGGGATCTTCGTGCTGCACCGCCTCGGGTGACGGCGACGCCCGTGGTGTTGTCAGCGACCGTCAAGCGTGCGTTGAGCCCGCTTCGGCACAGTGGCGTCATCTGGGCCGAGGGGCTCGGGAACGACGGTGCCCGCGGAGGCTCCCATGCGATTCGGAATTGCCCTGCCTGGTTCCGGCCCGTTGGCCGACGACCCGGCGGTGGTGGCCACCGCACAGGCGGCGGAGCAGCTGGACTACGCGTCCGTATGGTCGAGCTCTCTTCGGCAACTGCTGATCGTCACCGCCCACGCGCAGCGGCTGCCCGTCGGCCTGCTCATCGAGCCCGACGAACCCGCCGACTCTCCTGCCCTTGCCAGGCGCCTGGGCTCGAGGCTGCGATACGTCGGCGCGCGGCCGCTGGCGCACGGAGTCATCCGACGACACCTCCCGGGCGCCGTGCTGCTCGACACCTCCGATCGACCGCCGCCGCGGCAGCCGGCCGGGGCCCGCCGGAACGTCGACGGCTGGAGCCCGTCGGCAGCCGCGGCCGGCGTCATCGGTCCCGATTGGCAACCGGCCGGCTCGTCGCTACTGCTGATCCTGCGTCTGGAGGCCTCGACGAGCGACCGGGTGCGGCTGGGTGACCTCCGCAGTGCGCTACACGCTCGCGCCGACGAGGTGGTGATCGCGTTTCCCGACGCACGCACTCTCGACGAGCAACTGGCCGGGTTCGCCGACGTCGCCGAGCAGGTGGCCGCCCTCGGTCAGCCGGCGGGATAGGCACGACAAGGCGCAGCGTCAGACGGGCGCCTGTTGGCCCTCCAGCCGAGCCCCCTCGCGGTCGATCCTCTTCACCACCCCGAGACTTCCGTGCTCCATGGCGGTGGCGCGGGCACGGGCGAGACGTTCCCTGGCCCTGTCCGCGTCACCCTCGGCCGCGGCGACATGAGCCTCCGCGAGCAGAACGAAGGGAACGTAGGCGATCTCCCACGTCTCCTGCAGTTCGGCCCGCGCATCGGCGAGCAGCCGCCGGGCGTCGTCGAGCGCGCCCACCGCGCTCAAGGCTTGCGCCGCGGCGGCGTAGATGCCGGTCAGCATCGTCCGGCCGCCGCCCGCCCGCATGTGCTCCTGGCCCCGCGCGAGAACGGCGAGACCATCGGCGATCTCGCCCCGCTGCAGCATGCTGACGGCGGTGTACAGCTCTGCCGCCGCGGACCAGAAGGACAGCAGCATGTCCGGGTCCGCGGCCGTCATCCGCTCGGCGAACAGGCGCAGTCCCGCCTGGTCGCCGACCGCCAGGGTGGCTGCCGCACCGAAGAGGCTGATCACGATGCGCCCGAAAGGCAGGTCCTGCGAACGGTATTCGTGTTCGAGCTCGGTCCGGTTCAGTTCCGCGGTGAGCGCCATCGCCCAGAACCGGTAGCCGCGGCTGGTGAGGTAGCCGTTGAGGTAGAAGCCGGCTTCCTGTGCTTCGCCTGCCTCGGAGAACTGTGCGATGGCCCGCTCGATCTCCTCGACCGACTGCTGCATCCGACCGAAATGACGTTCGCTGAAGGCCCGCATCGACGCGACCCCGGCCTGCAGCAGGGGATCGTCGATACCGGCGATCAGCGTCTCAGCCTCCAGCACCAGGCGCTCCGCCCGATCGGGTTGGCCGCCGGTGTCGCAGCCCGCCCAATCGGCCCAGATGACGTCGAGCAAAATGTCCGGCCGGTCGGTCGCCCGCGCCAGTTCCCGGGCCCGGCGCACCAGCGAGGAGTCGGCGTTGACGGCGTAACCGTGCAGGGCGGCGTTGACGAAACCCAACTGCCGCAACACCCGCAGTTCGGCGAGGGCACCGGATTCGCCTGCGCTGCGGTACAGCGAAACCGCCCGCTCCAACAGCGATTCCGCACTGACCAGGGCCTGCCGTTTCAACGCCACCTGTGCCGCGCGTTCCAACGCCGCCGCGGCGCGACCGCTCGCGCCGACGGCAGCGGCATGCCACAGGTGATCGGCGACGATCTCTGCGGTGTCGTCGTTCTCGCCCATCGTCGCGAGGATGCCGTCGGCCGCCCGCAGATGCAGCCGGGCCCGGCGCAGTGAGGACATCCCTTCCGCGAGCGCCTCGCGGACCAGCGCGTGGGTGAAGCGGATGGCGCCGGGAGCTTCCGCCGGAACCTCCAGCAGCCTGTGCAGCAGGGCGGGCTCGACCTCGTCGAGGCAATCCTCCAGCGGTCTCTGGGCAACGGCTGCCAGCAGTTCCAGGTCGATCTGCCGGCCCAGCACGGCGGCCACCTCGAGCAGCTTGGCGGTGGCCGATGGCAGCCGGCTCACCCTGCGGCGCAACACGTCTCGCACCCCGTTGGGCACTGCGGTCGCCCGGACGGCGGCGGCCCCGGATTGGCCCTGCTCGCCGAGCATCCGGGCGAGTTCGGTGCTGAAGAAAGGGTTGCCCTCTGACCGCGCGTGCACCGCCGCCACCACATCGTTGGGCAGCTCCGCACCGGCCGTTCTGGTCAGCAGCTCACGCGACTCGGCCAGGGTGAGGCCATGGAGGTGGATCCGCCGGGTGCCCGGCTGACGGGTGATCAGCGCCAGCGTGTCGACGACGGCGTCGTCACGGTCGACCTCCAGGTCGCGCACCGTCGTCACGAACAGAACTGGCGCGTGCGCCACCCGGGGGCCCAACCCGCTCAGCAGGTCGAGCGAGGCGGGATCGGCCCACTGCAGGTCCTCGAGCAGGATGACCAGCCCCCGATCGCCCGCCAGCGCCACGATCGTCTCGGCGACGCTGTCGGCCAGTGCGCCTGCGACGACGGACGGCGCCGTGCCGGCCAGCACCTGCGCCGAGCCGTCGAGCCATCGCTTTGCCGCGTCGAGCAGGTTCGCCGGTCGCTGGTCGCTGACCCGGAACAACTGCAGCCAGGGACCGTAGGCGGGCGCGGCTCCGCTTTCCAGGGTGGCCGCGGTGAGACCGACCGCGCCGCGGGCCTCGGCGATGCGGACCGCCTCCTGGGCCAGGGTCGTTTTGCCGATGCCGGGTTCGCCCTCGATGACCACATAGCGGGGACCCTGCCCACCGAGCGCCTCATCGACGGCCGAGGCGAGCAGTCGGCGTTCGCCCGCGCGGCCGATCAGCAGGCCGGCACTGTCCGAAGGGCGGTCGTCGGCCGACCCGCCGTTGGTCGCATCCCCGTTGCGCTGATGCCCGTCGGCCCGGGGAACCGGGGCCGTCGCCGGTTGCGGCGCATCCATCTGGGCGCCGGACGGAGCGTCCAGGACCGGGTCCTGCTCCAGGATCTGGGATTGCAGATCTCGCAGTTCGCGGCTCGGCTCCAGGCCGAGTTCGTCGCGCAGGATCCGGCGCCCCTGGTCCAGCACCGTCAGGGCGTCGGCCTGGCGTCCGGACCTGTACAGCGCGAGGGCCAGCAACGCACGCAACCGTTCCCGCAGCGGCGACGCCGCGACGGCGTCGTACAGGTCCGCGATGACCGCCGCCGACCCGCCGCCACGCAGCTCGGCGTCGTAGAGGTCTTCCTGGGCGGTCAGTCGCCGCTCGTCGAGCCTGGCCGCGGCGGCCCGGACGAAATCGGCGTCGGCGTCACCCAGCAGCTGCCCGCGCCACAGACCCAGGGCTTCGCGCAGCACGCGTGCCGCCTGGAGGTGATCGCCTGTCCGCAGCAGCCGCGCGCCCTGATCCGCCAGGTCCTCGAACCTGCGTGCGTCGACCCGATCGGCAGGGACATCCAGCCGGTACCCGGATGCTTCGTAGCGCAACGCCTTCGATTCTTCGCTGCCCAGCGCTCGACGTAGCCGGGAGATGTAGGTCTGCAGGGTGGCGTTGGCCCGCTCCGGCGGCTCCGGTCCCCAGAGTGTCTCGAGCAGAGCATCGGCGGGAACGATGCGCCCCTCGGCCATGATCAACCGACCGAGGACGAGCCGGGGCATGGGCCCACCGACGTCGATGACGGCGCCGTCCGGTCGCCGCACCTCGATGGGCCCGAGGACACAGAAGGACAGTGCGTCCGGCACGCCCGGACATTAACACCCATACGGCCCAGCCGGGCGGCCACTCAACGTCAGCCGTGACCCCGAGACGACGGAGTCCGTGAGATCGCCTGCAGGATTGCCTCTTCGGTTCTGCGGTTGTGCAGGGCCCGCAGCCGCAGACCCGCAAAGAACAGGACATCGCCGGGATCGAAACTGCGGCGTGCGCCGGCGATCGTTTCCAGTTCGACGCGACCCGCCAGCAGGATGACCAGCGTTCCCCGCCACATCGCCTCGTCGTACTCGACGGAGGACGAGCCGGGCAGGACGACGGTCCGAACGGTGAAACCGGGCCGGCATCGATCGCCCGCGTCGAACGCTGCCGTCAGGTCCACGCCCAACAGACCGGCTCCCGCGGCGCAAATCATCGAGTGCTTCGGGTGCCGTCGCGCCGATGACGCGGCCGGCACCCTCCCCGCCGCATCGGCATACTCCTCGCCATGAGATTCCGTGGCACGCTCACCCTCGCCGGCAAGACGGCCACCGGTATCGAGGTACCGGCCGACGTGGTCGCCGGCCTCGGATCAGGCAAGAAACCGGCGGTCACCGTCACCCTGAATGGCGGTCACACCTACCGATCGAGTGTGGGCTCGATGGGCGGCGCGTTCATGCTGCCGGTCAGCGCCGAACACCGGAACGCAGCGGGTGTGTCCGCGGGCGACGAGGTCGACGTCGAGCTGGAGTTGGACACGGCGCCGCGAGAAGTGACTGTGCCGGAGGACCTCTCGGCCGCGCTCGATGCGAACCCGGCCGCCCGTGCATATTTCGACGGTCTGTCGTACAGCAATAAGCTCCGTCACGTGCTGGCCATCGACGGTGCCAAGGCCGCCGAGACACGGCAGCGGCGCATCGAGAAGTCGGTCGAGATGTTCGCGCAGGGCCGCAACTGATTGCCGGATCGGCAACAGGGTTGGCGCCTGCGGTCCGAGGTGGGCAACAGTGGGCCGGTGATCAATTCATATGTCGGAGACCCTGCGGTGCAGGCGGAGTGGGACAGGCGCTACACGGACCGGGAGCAGCTGTGGAGCGGCCGGCCCAATGGCGCGCTCGTGACGGAGGTCGCAGATCTGGCTCCCGGGCGCGTGCTCGACGTCGGGTGCGGCGAGGGGGCGGACGCGGTCTGGCTGGCGCAGCTCGGCTGGGCGGTGACCGCGCTGGAGGTATCGGGTGTGGCGCTCCAGCGGGCGGCGGGTCATGCGCGTGACGCCGGAGTGCTGATTGACTTCGTCCACGCGGGGCTGGCAGAGGCGTCGCTGCCGTCGGCGTCGTTCGATCTCGTCTCCGCGCAATACCCGGCCCTGCTGCGGACACCGGACGCCGCCGCCGAACACGCCCTGCTGGCCGCCGTTGCGCCGGGCGGCCTGCTGTTGCTGGTGCACCATGCGGGGATGGAGGCCCGGGACGTCGACGACAGCGGCTTCGATCCCGCCGATTACGTCTGGCCGTCGATGGTCACGGCGATGCTGGACGACGACTGGGTCGTCGAGGTCGACGAGACGCGGCCCAGGATTGTGCCGGACGGGGGCGCGGGCGCGCACCACGCAGACGATCTGGTGCTGCGCGCCCGACGGATCAGGTGATCCTGTCAGCCTCCGCTCGACAGGTCCTGCACCGCCCAGGCGTTCCCGTCGGGATCGGTGAAGAAGACGAACGCGCCCCACGGAAAGCGCTGCACGTCGCTGACCTCGATGCCGCGGTCGACCAAATCCGCCCTGGCGGCCTCGATGTCGCTGACGACCACCTGCAATCCCTGGACCGATCCCGGTGCGGCGGTCGTCACGCCCTCACCGATGGCGATCGAACACGCCGATCCCGGCGGCGTCAGCTGCACGAACCGGACGTCGTCCGACACGCGGTGGTCGTGGTCGGCGTTGAAACCGGCTTTGACGTAGAAGTCCTTGGCACGGTCCACATCTGACACCGGAACGGCAATCAGCTCAAGTCGCATTTCGACCATCGGTGGCCTCCTCTTTGTTGGTGGTGCGCCGACCCATCGGGTGATGCGCGGACCATATCGGCGCCACCGACAGCGGTCGGTCAACCCGGCAGCGGTCGGTCAGCCGGCAGTGGGGTCAGGGCAGTCAGGTGCGCCCTGGTCCAGACCTCCGCATCCCGCACGCCGCCACTGACGCCGTCGAGGACAAGCCGGCGCATCGCGGGATCACCCTGATCGGCGGCACTTTCGATGCCACGCCAGCATTTGTGTTGCCACCACACCACCGTTGGCAGCAGGTCGCCGGTGTTCTCGAGCCCGTAGGCGTCACAGATGATCGCGATCCGTCGCCGCGCCTCGGGGATGTCGGTGACCCGCGGGCCCAGATCGAGCCACTGCCAACACACATGGGCCACGTCCTCGATGCGCCGACCGGGACCGGCCAGGTCCCAGTCCAGGAAGGCGATCGGGGTCAGCGCGCCGCCCACCTCGCGATAGACGGTGTTGGACGGCGAGAGGTCATGGTGGCAGACCACTTCGGCGGTGCCCGCGAGCGAGGATCCAGCGGTGAGGTCGTGCAGGCCGCGCACCAAACGGGCCAGCGCCCGCAGCGCGTCGTCCGTCAACGCCCAGTCGGGAACCGGTTCGGCCCAGGGCACCTCACCGTCGACGAAGGACACCACCTCTTCAGTGCCGTCGGTGCCGAGCAGCCGGGGTGCGCCTGGCCAGCCACTGCCGGCGAAGAAGTCCAACAATGCGTGGACGAAACCGCTGTTCGGCGACAGGGTGCGAACAACGGCGTTCCCGGATCGCCGGACGCTGTTGACCCGCCCGCCGCGCAGTTCTTCCGCCACGCCGCCCATCGTGCCTCCCGGTGGCGAACCCACTCACACCCACCGGGTGAGGTGCACCTTCGCCCACGGCTCTACCGTCCGAATCACCGGGCACCGACCGACGGTCCCCGTTGCTCGATTGCCTTCGGCCACCGGCTGGGGGGTCTGACGGGAGGCTGCCATGGCTACCGACGTTGTCACGGGATCGGTCGGTCCCACAGAGGGCACCGAGGGTGGCGCAACGGCGCCCGATGATGAGCGCGACGCTGTGCGGGTGGCACTGATCCCGCACAACATCTGGCGGGTCGGGTTCGCGGTGCTGGCCGTCATCGCCGTGGGACTGTTCGGGAAGTTCGTTCTCGCCGACGGCGGATCGGTGCTGTTCAGCGTGCTGATGGCGTGGTTCGCGGCGATCGCTCTCGCGCCGGCCGTCGATCGGCTGGCCAGGCACATGCGCCGCGGGGTGGCCACCGCGATCGTGATGCTCGGCCTGGCGCTGGGCCTGGTGGTGTTCGTCATCGCATTCGGTCAGCTTTTCGTCGAACAGGTGGCGCAACTGCTGCGTGGCCTTCCCGACCTGGTGCAGGGCGTCGTCGCGCAGATCAACAAGCGCACCGGCAGCAACTACGACGTGGCCGGCGTCATCGCCTCACTGCACATCGATCCGGCCCAGGTCGCCGGGTACGCCACCACCGTGCTCAACGGCGTGCTGGGCATCATCGGTTCGGTCGTCGGTTCGGTGTTCGGCCTGTTCACCTTCGCACTGTTCACCTTCTACCTGTCCGCGGACGGCCCCCGGTTCCGGCTGTGGATCGCCTCGCTCTTCCCGCAGCGCATGCAACGGAGCGCCGTGACGGTCTGGGACATCACCGCGGAGAAAACCGGGAGCTACGTCGCGGCCCGGCTGATCCTGGCGTCCATCAACGCCGCATGCAGCGCCGTGGTCTTCGCCCTGATCGGGTTGCCGTCGTGGTTGGCGCTGGCCATCTGGACCGGTTTCGTGGCGCAGTTCGTTCCGACGATCGGTACCTACATCGCGATCGTGCTGCCCGTGCTCGTCGGGTTGCTGTCGCCGAGCCCGTGGATCGGTGTCGCCGCCCTGGCGTGGGGGATCATCTACCAGCAAGTGGAGAACCTGACGATCGAGCCGCGGATCAGCGCACGCGCCGTCGATGTGCATCCGGCGGCGGCATTCGCGTTCGTGCTGCTCGGCAGTGCCCTGTTCGGGGTGGCCGGTGCGCTGCTGGCCATCCCGGTCGGGGCGATGGTGCTGAGCCTCGGCGAGGTCTACCAGAAACGTCACGAGCTCATCCCGAGTCTGCGTGCGACCGGCGACACCGGCCGGGGACGGACGCCATGAGACCGGCTCAGCGCGCGAGCTGACCGACCGCCGCGTCGAACATCCACGGCAGCCGCTGCGCCGCAGGCACCAGGGTGCGGCGCAGGGCCGGCCGGCCACTGGCCCACAACAGTGCCGACGTCAGCGCCCGGTAGCGCCTTGACTGGCGCAGCCACGCAGACTCATAGTCGCCTGGCCGACCGGCGGTCAGGCATCCGACGAGGGCGCCGGCGCAGGCCAGTGACACCGCGATGCCCTCGCCCGTGAGCGCGTCGACGTACCCGGCGGCATCGCCGACCAGCAGCACACGGCCGGCGACCCTGGCGCTGGTGCGGCGTCGCAACGGACCGGCCCCGCGCACGGCACCGCCCTCCGCACCGTCGAGATGTGCTGACAGCGCAGGGAAGTGGCCGAGCTGATCGTCGAACGGCCCGCGGTCGCTGCTCAGCACGGCGACGCCGACGAGGTCCGGACCGACCGGCGTCACGTACGCCTCCGAGCGGTCCGACCAGTGCACTTCGACCAGGTCGGTCCAGGGCGCCGCCCGGTAGTGGCGGCGCAGTCCCCATCGCGGTCGATTCGTTCGAACCGGGAGGTCCAGACCGAGCGTCCGGCTGATCGGCGAGTGCAGGCCATCTGCCGCCACCAGGAATCGGGCCCTGAGTTGCGCTGCCGTCACCGAGGTCTCGTCCTGCTCGACGTCGGTCACCCGGCGCCCGAGGACCGGTATGCCCGCGGCGGTGACCGCTGTCAGCAGCGCGGCCTGCAGGGCGGTTCGACGGGATCCGATCCCGATTCCTGACCGGAACAGCGACTCCGCGTGGTGTCCCGCAGCGAAGTAACCGATGCCGCGGAACGGAACCCCCGGCGGTTCGACACCGAGCGCGCGCAACGCGGTCACGGCCCCCGGCATCAGGCCCTCACCGCAGGCCTTATCGATGGGCGTCCGGGTGGCCGCGGGCGCGTCATGGTCCGCGTGGCCGCGAGTGCGGTGTCCGGGTGGCCGCGGGCGCGGTGCCGATGGGTGTCCGCGTGGCCGTGGCCGCGGTGCCGACCGAGCTCTGCTCGCCGGCCCTCGGATCCACCACCGCGACGTCGAGCCCGGCCTGGGCCGCGTACAGCGCGGTGGCAAGTCCGGCCGGTCCGGCTCCGGCGACCAGGACGTCGATCACGGTGTGTGTGAGCTCGAGTCGGAGGCCTGCTGAGGTGACGCAACGGCCAACGAGAGTGCGCGCTCCTCCTCGCGGATCCGCACCGTCAGGAGGACGGCGTTCAGCACGGTGAACGTCAGCGCGGTGATCCAGGCGGTGTGCACCATCGGCAGGGCGATGCCCTCGACGACGACGGCGACGTAGTTGGGATGGCGCAGCCAGCGGTAGGGCCCGCGATCGACCAACGGCAACCCGGGCACGACCACGATGAGCGTGTTCCAGCGCCGGCCCAACGTGGTGATGCACCACCAGCGAAGCGCCTGTGCCGCAAGGACAACCGCGACCATCGTCCAGCCGAACACCGGGAAGAACGGGCGGTCGAGCAGCCATACCTCGGCGATGCAGCCGACCAGCAGTGAGAAGTGCAGCAGCACCATCGCCGGGTAGTGACCGCGACCGTACTCACGGCCACCGTGCGCGAACGCCCAGGCGAGATTCCGCTTGGACACCACCAGTTCGACGATCCGCTCGACGCCGACGGCCAGCACGAACAGCGTGTACGCGATCACGCCGTCTCCCTCCGCTGCCTGCCGATCAACACTGCTCGATCAACCCTGCTGGATCAACCCTGCTGGATCAAGAACCCATGGTGCCGCACCAGGCCTGTCACCAGCGCAGCAGCACCAACTCGGACGCGAAGCCCGGGCCCATGGCCATCAGCACACCGGGGCTGCCGGCCGGCGGCGGCCGGTCGCGCAGGGTGTCCCGCAAGACGTGCAGCACCGACGCCGAGGACAGGTTGCCGATCTCCGCGAGCGATCGCCACGTCATCTCGAGAGCCTCTGGCCCGACCCCGAGTTCCTCCTCGATCGCCTCGATGATCTTCGGGCCGCCGGGGTGCGACACCCAGGCGCCGATGTCGGCCACCGTCAGGTCGTGGGCCGCCAGCATCTCGCGGATGTCCGCGCCGAGGTAGCGGTGCACCAGGTCGGGCACCTCGGCGGTGAGCACGATGCCGAAGCCGTTGGAGCCGATGTCCCAACCCATGACGCCCTCGGTGTCGGGATAGAGATGGCTGCGGCTGGCGACCACCCGCGGGCCGCTCGTCCCGAGTCGATCCGCACGCTCGGAGCCGACGGCGACGACCGCGGCCGCACCGTCACCGAACAACCCGGAGGCCACCAGGTTGGCCATCGAGACGTCGCCGCGCTGCACCGTCAGCGAGCACAGTTCGACAGACAGCAGGACGCCCACGTGATCGGGCCAGCCGCGCAGGTAGTCGTGCATCCGGCCGATCCCGGCAGCGCCGGCCACGCAGCCCAGCCCGAACAACGGCACTCGTTTGATGTCCCTGCGGAATCCGACCCTTGCGGCGATGCGCGCCTCCAGCGAGGGCACCGCGAGGCCGGTCACCGTGGTGGAGAAGATGACGTCGACCTCGTCGGCTTCAATACCGGCTTCGGCCAGGGCGCCGTTCACCGCTCGAACACCGAGGTCGACAGCCACCTCGAGGAAGGCGTCGTTCGCTGCGGTGAACCCGGAGAGCTGTCCGTACTGCTCGAGCGGAAGGGCGAGGTACCGGCTGCCGACGCGGGTGTTGGTGTGAATCCGGCGCACCACCTCGTGGTTGGTGCCCTCCTGCAGGACCTGCTCGGCGACCGCCTCGGTGATCTTGTCCTGCGGGTAACGGTGAGGCGGAAGGACTCCGTGCACGGCCGCAATGCAGGTCATGCAGGCCACAGTACGGTGACGCAGACGACGCCCTGAGAACGGTCCAGCGGGAGGTGGCGATGACCCGACCACGGCCGGTCGCGCCTTCGGCGACCGGCGCGGTGAAAGCCCTGGCTCTGTCCTGCCATCCCGTCCCGACCATCGCCGTCACCGCCATCAGCGCCGGTCTGGCTGCACTGGCTGGGCTGTCTCTCGGCCGCGCAGTGCTGCTGGTGGCCGCGGTGTTCGCCGGTCAGTTGTCCATCGGCTGGTCCAACGATGCGATCGACGCGGCCCGTGACGAGGCCACCGCCCGGTCGGACAAGCCGGTTGCCCGAGGTGCCGTGTCGCCGCGCACCGTCGGGATCGCAGCTGCAGTGGCCCTCGTCGTTGCGGTCGTGCTGTCGCTGGCGTTGGGCTGGCTGCCCGGCCTGGCGGCCCTCACCGTCGTCGCCTGCGGGTGGGCCTACAACCTCGGACTCAAGGGCACAGCGATCTCGTTCGTGCCGTACGCGATCGCCTTCGGCATCCTGCCGGCGGTGGCAACGCTGTCCGCGCCGGTACCGCAGTGGCCGGCGCCCTGGGCGATGGTCATGGGCGCGCTGTTCGGGGTGTCGGCGCATCTGGCGAACGTGCTACCCGACCTCGATGACGACCTGGACAACGGCGTCCGCGGGTTCCCGCACCGGATCGGCGCCCGGGCCACCGCGGTGGCCTGCCCGATCCTGCTCGCCGCGGCGTGCCTGGTGGTGCTCCTCGGTACCGCCGGTGACGCCGGCATCGCACCGTGGCGATGGGTGGCCGCGGCGGGATTGGTGCTGCTCGCGGCGGCCGGGGTAGTGCTGGCGTTGCGCCGGCCGGCCGGCCGGGGGCTGTTCGGGATCGTCATCGTCACCGCGCTGATCGCGGTCGTACTGTTCGCGATATCCGGCCAGGCCTTGACCTGAGTTCTCCTCGAACGGCGCAGTGAGCCGTCGCTGAGCGTCATCTGGATCCGGCGATTCGAGGCTTCTCGTACAAGAAGTCCGAGTCGTCCCCGCCAAATGGGAACCGTTCAGCAGCCAGCTGTTTCCGCTCTGTTTCGGCTCTTGCCCGGGCCGTCGGCAAAGAGCATTGTCTGCGTCGAAGCGGAGCGCTTCACTCACTCGGCGTCACAACTGAAGGAGTCCGACGTGGCTGCACCGGCAGAGCTGCACAAGGGCCTGAGTCAGCGGCACCTGACCATGATCGCGATCGGCGGGGTGATCGGAGCCGGCCTGTTCGTCGGCTCCGGGCTGGTCATCCTCGACACCGGACCTGCGGCCTGGTTGACCTACGCGATCACCGGCGTGCTGATCATCATGGTGATGCGGATGCTGGGTGAGATGGCGGTGGCCAATCCCTCCACCGGGTCCTTCGCGGACTACGCGCGGCGTGCGCTCGGCGGCTGGGCGGGCTTCTCCGTCGGCTGGCTGTACTGGTACTTCTGGGTCATCGTCGTCGGCTTCGAAGCGGTGGCCGGGGCGAAGATCATCACCTATTGGGTGGACGCACCGCTGTGGCTGCTGTCGCTGGGTCTGATGGTGCTGATGACGGCGACCAATCTGTTCTCGGTCCGCTCGTACGGCGAGTTCGAGTTCTGGTTCGCCGGCATCAAGGTGTTCGCGATCGTTGCGTTCATGGTGCTCGGCACGCTGTACGTGCTGGGGATCTGGCCGGACAAGGAGATTGATTTCTCCAACCTCACCGCACACGGCGGGCTGTTCCCGCTCGGTGTCGGGGCCGTCTTCAGCAGCATCGTGGTGGTCATCTTCTCGATGGTCGGTGCTGAGATCGCCACCGTCGCTGCCGCGGAATCGAAGGATCCCGCCAGGTCGATCGCGAAGGCGACCAATTCGGTCATCACCCGTATCGCGATCTTCTTCGTCGGGTCGATCTTCCTGCTGTGCGTCATCCTGCCGTGGAATTCCAATGAGGAGGGCGCCTCGCCCTACGTGAGCGCGCTGACCGCCATGGGCATCCCGTACGCCGATCACGTGATGAACGCCGTCGTGCTGACGGCCGTCCTTTCCTGCCTGAACTCCGGGCTGTACACGGCCTCGCGGATGTTGTTCGTGCTGGCCGCCCGGCGGGAGGCACCGGTCTCCTTCATCACGGTGAACCGCCGCGGCGTCCCGATGGTCGCCATCCTGGTCTCGACCATCGTGGGCTTCCTGTGCGTGATCGCCGCGGCGGTGTCCCCGGACACCGTCTTCGCGTTCCTGCTCAACTCCTCGGGCGCGATCATCCTGTTCGTCTATCTGCTCATCGCCATTTCCCAGTTGGTGCTGCGCCGGCGAACGAACCCCGAAGACCTCAAGGTCAAGATGTGGCTGTATCCGTTCCTGACGATCGCCACCATCGCGGCGATGCTCGCCGTGCTGGTGCTGATGTACACCGACGCGTCGGTGCGCCCGCAACTGCTGTTGAGCCTGCTCGCGTTTGCCGTGGTGCTGCTGCTGTACGGCTTGACCAAGTGGCGGGGTGGCTCGGTCGGCAATGACTTCGATGACGCGCCGCAGGCCGGCGGGACCAAGGTGCTCGTGCTGGCGAACCAGACGGTGGGCGCCACGGAGCTGCTCGACTCACTGCGGGCGATCGACGCCGAGGGCAAGGCCGAGTACTTCGTCTCGGTGCCCGCGAACCCCGTCGATACCGGGCAGGCGGAGCACTCCGGGGCCGTCTGGGTGTGGGAGGAAACGACCAAGGCCGCCCAGGAGCGGCTCGACTCGACACTGCGGATCCTGCAGGCCGAGGGTCTGCACGCGACCGGTGAACTCGGCGATCACCGGCCGATGCACGCCCTGGAGAACGCGGTGAGGGAGTTCTCGCCTGATCGCATCGTGATCTCCACCCACAGCCATGGCCATTCAGGGTGGCTGCGGCAGGACGTGGTGGAGCGCGCCCGCAAGGAGTTCGACGTTCCGGTGCGGCACGTGGTGGTCACGACGGACGCGAACGTGCCCACCTGATCGCTGCCTTACGGTGGTGCCCATGCTGAAGTCCGACATCCTCAGGTTCGACGGGGCAATCGCCGGCATGGGCACCACGTCGGGCACCCGGTTGGTCGTCGGCATGTGGCCGCTGTCGCCGTACGGGTCCGTCACCGACGTGATGATCGAGCACCCCGACGGGCACCGCATCCTGCTCGCGCCGACCCAGGAGCTCGCCGACTTCGTCGCGGGCACCTACCAGTTCGACGAGGTGCGGGTGACGCCGGTGCTGCGGGTGCGCGACGGCAGTAAGTGGATGGTCAGCAGTGACGAGCTGGCGATGACCTTCGAGGTCGACGGCCGGCCGCCGCTGGGCTGGGTGCTGCTCGCGGTGCCGCGCAGGCTCGCCCGGGCCCGCTGGTGGGCGACCGTGCAGGACCCCGTCGCCAAGCTCGTGATGGACGGTGTCCGCACCCGTGGCACGACCGGTGGCGGTCGTCGCGAGTGGTACGCGGCGCTGGATCTGCACCGCATCCGCTCCGTCAGCGCGCGGCTGGACGGCGTTGATCTCGGTGAGCTCCAGCCGGTCAGCCCGCCGGTCCGGTTCGGCTTCGGGTCCACGCCGGAAAAGCCGTCGTTGGTCCGCGTGCTGACCCAGATCACCCGAGGCGACGAGTCGGCAGCCAGTTCCTGAGGCAGTTCGGTCACTGATCCGCGTGCAGGTAGAGCGGGTTGCCTTCGCTGTCCAGGATCAACGCGAACCAGCCGAACCCCGGCCGTTCGTGCCGGGGCTCGACAACCCGGCCGCCGTAGGCCGACGCCGCCGTGACCGCGGCGTCCAGGTCGGGCACCTGAAAGTAGGGCAGAGTGCCGTCCGCGTGCGGGGTGAAGCCGGCAGTCCGGTTGAGCGAAACGGTGGGCGTGCCGGGGATGACAGTGATGGTGCGGGAACCGCTGTCGATGATCTCGGTCGCAGGGTGGGAGAACACGGCCTCGTAGAAGATCTTCGACCGAGCCAGGTCCAAGGCGGGTAACTCGATCCAGATGGCGTCCATGTGGATTCCTTTCTTGTGGGGTCGGGCAGGGGTTCTCGTGGGGTCGGGCAGGGGTTCTGGTGTGCTCCAGTCGGGGTCGGAGGGGTTGGACCGGTCAGGTCAACCGAGCGCCGGCGTCGACGTGCAGCACCTCGCCGGTGATCGACGGGTTGGTGAGCAGGAGCAGAATCGCGGTGGCGATGTCATCGGGACGCACGATCCGACCGGTCAGGTGGCCTTGGACGGCGCGGCCGAGAACCGCATCACGTTGCTCGCCGAGCAGGCGCGACCACGCCTGGGTGTCCGTCCAGCCTGGCGAGACGGCGTTCACTCGCAGCGGTGCCAGCTCCAGCGCCAGTGCCCGTGCGAGCTGCTCGGCGGCGGAGGTGCCGACACTCGACGCCCACGCGCCGGCGACCGGTCGGTCAGTGGAGATCCCGCCGATGAGAACGACGGAGCCGTCCGGCCGGAGCGCCGGGTGGACCGCGCGTACCAGCTGGACGCTGCCCCGCAGGCGGGTGTCGATGGCGGTGAAGTGGTCGTCGATGGGGTCGGGCGCGAGGACTGCACCCAGATGTGCGGAACCTGCGGCATTCACGACGTGATCGACGCGCCCGACGTCGGACAGGACCGTGCGGAGATGCTGCTCATCCAGCACGTCCGCGATGCGCACCGCGACCTCGGCATGCGGATGGTCGGTGCGCAGGCCGTCCGCCGCTTGCTGGAGCTGAGCTGCGGACCGGGCGAGCAGGGTGACCCGCGCCCCCCACGTGAGGGCGACGCCCGCGGTGGCCAGCCCGATACCGGAACTGCCACCCGCAATCACCACATGCTGGTCGGTCAGGACTTGCCGCTGGTCTGTCGGGGCTTGCTGGGCGGCCACTGACTGCTGGCTGGTCACGGATGTCATGGCCATGACCGTGCGCCGGTCCGACGTCATCAACCAGGCCCGCTCAGGAGTGGCCCTGTCCGGGCCAGGCACCGCGATCAGCACGGCCGCACAATGGCGACGTGGCCACCAACGATGCGCGCGAGCTGGGCCTGTTCTTGCGGTCGAGGCGCGCCGCCCGCTCGCCGCAGGCGGCCGGTCTTCGCGGCGGCGGGAACCGGCGGACCCCAGGTTTGCGGCGCGAGGAGCTGGCCACGCTGTCCGGCGTGTCCATCGAGTACCTGGTGCGGCTCGAACAGGGTCGCCACCCAGAGCCGTCCGTGCAGGTGCTTTCCACCCTCGCCGAGTGTCTCGGCCTTGACCGGTCACAACGCGGGCACCTGTTTGCGCTGGCCGGGCGGCGTGACCCCGGACCGGCGCTCACCGTCCGGACCGACGTGCCCTCCTCGCTGCAACGTCTGCTCGTCCAGGTCGAGCCGGACGCGGCGTGGGTACTCAACCGGCGTCGCGATGTTCTGGCCTGGAACCGGGGCGGTGCTGCGCTGCTCGGAGGCCTGGAGGATCAACCGTTAGCACGTCGTAACCAGGTTCGGATGCTTTTCTCCGAGTCCACGGAAAGGGCCGCGAGGGACGGCGAGGGGTGGGCGGATCTGGACCTGGTGCGCCGTGACACCGTCGCCCAGCTGCGGACGGCATTCGCCGAGGCCGCCTTCGACCCGGCCACGGCCGCACTGGTGGACGAGCTTGGTCAGGAATCCGCCGAATTCCGCGACCAGTGGGTGGAGCGGCAGGTCGCTCGGGCGTGTAGTCGCCGCCGGGCCTGGCGGCATCCCAAGGCCGGCGCCATCGACTTCGTTACGGAGTTGATGGACGTCGACGGCGGGGAGCTCCAGGTCGTGCTGATGCAGCCGGCCGAGCAGGACACCGCGCGATGGACCGCGTTCGTCGACAGCTGGTCCCGGCGTGCCCTTCGAGCGGTTCCCTGAGCCGGGGTCCGTCCGTCACATCTAGACGGAATTTCCGCGCCCGACACACCGCGGTCACACCGCCGCAGGACGCTTGACCGATGGTGTGGCTCGCGGATCTCCAGGTCAGGCAGCTCGGTGAGTGCCGGCACGAATCCGCGTTGGCGAAGTACGTCGCCGGCCGCACCAGCAACGATCATTACGTCGAGGAATCCGACCGGGTGCTGTTCGACGACACGCTGTCGCTGCTGCGCGGTCACGGTGTCCCGCTCGACGAGGTGCCGACACTCGAGCCGGGCGGCCCGCGGCGGAGGCTGTTCCATCCGCCCGGCGCCGCCAGGGCGGCCATCGTCACCTGCGGCGGGCTGTGCCCCGGGTTGAACGACGTCATCCGCGGGCTGGTGATGGAATTGCACACGCACTACGGCATCGACGATGTGATCGGGTTCCGCAACGGCTTCGCCGGTCTGGTCACTGATCTCGGCCACCAGCCGATGATGCTGACGCCGGAGAAGGTGCGGACCATCAACAGCCACGGTGGCACGATCCTGGGCACCTCCCGCGGTGCGCAGGACGCAGAGGTGATGGTCGACAGGCTGGTCGAACTGGACGTCGACATGCTGTTCGTCATCGGTGGTGACGGTTCCATGCGTGGTGCCGGCCGGATCGCCGCAGTGTGCCGCCGCCGTGAGTTGCCGATCGGGATCATCGGCATCCCCAAGACCATCGACAACGACATCCCCTTCATCGGGCAGAGTTTCGGCTTCCAGACGGCCTTCACGGTGGCGGCCGAGTCCATTGCCGCGGCGCAGGTCGAGGCGCAATCCGCGATCAACGGCGTCGGGCTGGTGACGGTGATGGGCCGTCATGCGGGTTTCATCGCCTGTTACGCCGCACTCGCCAATCACCACGCCGATTTCGTGCTCATCCCCGAGGTGGACTTCGCACTGGCCGGTGAATCGGGCTTCCTCGCCGCGCTGGAGCGGCGGGTGGCCGACCGTGGTAGTGCCGTGGTGGTGGTGGCCGAGGGTGCCGGCCAGGATCTGCTCCCGCGGGCGGAGGCAGGGACCGATGCTTCAGGGAACAGAGCGCTCGGCAGTATCGGGCGGTTTCTGGAGGCTGCGATCAACGACCACTTCGCCTCGGTGGGAACCGATCTCACGTTGAAGTACATCGAGCCCGGCTATGCCATCCGTTCCGTCCCGGCCAAGGCCCACGATTCGGTGTATTGCGTCCGGCTTGCCCAGGCGGCCGTGCACGCGGGGATGGCGGGCCGGACGGACATGGTGGTCGGGCGTCGTCACAACCGTTTCGTTCACGTGCCGATCGACATCGTCGTCTCGGTCCGCAACCAGGTCGCTCCGGACGGCGACCTGTGGCTGAGCGTGCTGGAGTCGACGGCTCAGCCGTTGGAGATGCGCTGAGCGGCAGTCACTTCGTCGCCGCCGGCCGCCGCGCCGGAGTCCACGACCAGGAGGCGGTGAGCATCTCGTCGACCGGCGGGTTCGGCGGTGGGGTGCCATGGCCGAACGGGCGTCCGCCGAGATCGGCCCGGTCGTGGGGCTCGAACCAGCCTGACAGGTCGGGGCCCTTCGGCACGATCTGCGTGGGATTGATATTGCTGTGCACCTTGTAGTAGTGATCCTTGATCTGCAGGAAGTCGGTGGTGTCGCCGAACCCCGGAGTCTGGAACAGGTCTCGCGCATACGCCCACAGCACCGGCATCTCGGCAAGCTTGCTCCGGTTGCACTTGAAGTGGCCGTGGTACACGGGGTCGAACCGTGCCAGGGTGGTGAACAGCCGGACGTCGGCCTCGGTGATGGTGTCGCCCACCAGGTATCGGCGATGCGTCAACCGCTCCGACAGCCAGTCCAGTCGTGCGAAGAGCCTGTCGTAGGCGCGGTCGTAACCCTCCTGTGCGCCGGCGAAACCGCACCGGTACACACCGTTGTTGACGTCCCGGAACACGACATCGTTGACGGCGTCGATCTCTTCGCGGAGCGCCTGCGGGTAGAGGTCGGGCGCGCCGTCCCGATGGAACTCGCGCCACTGGGTGGACAGGTCAAGGGTGATCTGCGGGTAATTGTTCGTCACCACCTGGCCGGTGGAGATCTCGACCATCGCGGGAACGGTGATGCCCAGGGGGTACTCCGGGTCTCGCGCCAGATACGCCTGCTGCAGTCGCTCGATTCCCAGCACGGGATCGACGCCGCCGGGGTCGAGATCGAACGTCCAGCTGCGCTCATCGTGGGTTGGTCCGCAGACTCCCAGGGAGATCACGCCTTCCAGGCCGAGCAGGCGACGCACGATCGTCGATCGGTTGGCCCACGGACACGCGCGGGAGACCACCAGCCGATATCTGCCCGGCTCGACCGGGTAGCCGTCGCGGGCGTCGGTGGTGATCCGGGTGGTGATGTACCTGGCGTCCCGGATGAACTCGCCGCCGTTGGCCTTGCCGAGCTCGTTTGCGGGTGACATTCGCCTGCCTGTCCTGTGGTCGTGTTCCGATGGTCGCCGTTTCAACCAGCGTGCCCTGCTGCTTTCTGCCGAAACATTCGGGGGGCAGACTGACCCGGTGGCGAAGCGCACCGTGGGTGTCGAAGAAGAGCTGATGCTCGTCGATCCGGCCGACGGCCGGCCCGCGTCAGCGGGTGCGAGCGTTCTCGAGGTCGCACAGGAATGGCTCGGTGCGGACAGCCGGGTCGAGCAGGAATTCAAGATGGAGCAGACCGAGATCGGATCGTCGCCGGCGCTGGATATCACCGCGCTCCGGGACGATCTGCTCGAGCTGCGCCGGTCGGTCGCCGCCGCTGCGGGCAGCACCGGTGTGCACGTCGTTGCCGTTGCCACCAACCCGTTCAAGGTCCGCCCCACCGCGACGCCCGACGAGCGCTACGACCGGATGGCCGAGACCTTCGGTTTGATCGCCCGGGAACAATTGACTTGCGGTCAGCACGTTCACGTCTCGGTGGTGTCCGGTGACGAGGGTGTCGCCGCCCTGGACCGGATCCGCGGCTGGTTGCCGGTTCTCACGGCGCTGTCGGGCAACTCACCGTTCTGGCAGGGCAAGGACACCGGTTACGCAAGCTACCGGTCCATCGTCTGGGGTCAGTGGCCCACCGCCGGTCCGACCGATCCGTTCGGCGACATCGGCGGCTACCAAAGAGCCATCGCCGACCTGCTCGCCACCGGCGCTGCGATGGACGACGGGATGATCTACTTCGACGCCCGGCTGTCCGCCCACTACCCGACGGTGGAGATCCGGGTGCCCGACGTCTGCACCGATGTGCGGGACGCCGCGCTGATCGCCGCGCTGGCAAGGGGTCTGGTCGATACAGCCGTGCTGGAGTGGCGGCACGGGAGGCCGGCGCCGGTGATCCGGGTCGACGTGCTGCGTGGGGCGATCTGGCGCGCGGCGCGTTTCGGTCTGTCCGGGTCCCTGTTCGACTACCGCACCCGGGAGCTGGTTCCGGCGTGGGCACTCATCGATGGGCTGGTCGAGCACGCCCTTGCCGCGCTGCGCTCCAACGACGACCTGGATTTCGTCCTGGAGCAACTGGACCGGTTGCGCCGCACCGGCACCGGTGCCGATCTACAGCGTGCCGAATTCGCCCGCCGCGGGCGGCTGACCGATGTGGTGCAGCACGCCGCACAGCGCACGCTCGAGTGACGTTCTCGACCCCGCCGGTCAGTCGGCCAATCCAAGGAAGACAACCAGCGCCTGGTCCAGCCGAGCCACATCGGCATCGGGGAGGCGACCGAGATGCTCGCGCACGTTCGTCCGCGGCACAGTCGTGATCTTGTCGACCATGACATGGCTGGGCTGATCGATGCCGGTCGTCGCCGTCGGTTGAACCGGGATCCGTACCAGCGGTGCTTCGACGGCGGTTGTGGTGAGGGGACAGACCGTCACCGAAGATGTTGCATCGAAACGATTGTCCTGAATGATGACGACGGGGCGTGGTGTGCCCGAGTACGTGCCCCGTGCAGCGGCGATATGGATGTCCCCTCGCTTCACGCAGAGGACTCTGGCTCGTTCGGCCAATCTTCAGAGATCGCGTCGACGAATTCCTGATCATCCGAATCGCCGGTGCCGGCGGCGATGGCCATGGATTGTCGGTGCGCCTGCGAGATGAAGTCCGGAGTGCGCACGTCCGGAACCCACATCTGAACCGGCCGCAGACCCTGGGCGCGCAGTCGGCGTCGGTGCTCGCGTACTCGATCCCGTGTGCCGCCCACATCAGAATGTTACATGTAACGGCATCCGACCGCTCAGCCGGCCGCCTTCGTCCTGGGCTTGCGGGTCGTCTTCGGCTTCGTCTCCGCGGCGCCGTTCTTGGCATCGCCGTCGTTGGCCCCGTCATCATCGCTCTTCGCCCGGGATCGGCTGGTTCGGCCGGATCCCGACCCCGACGATTTCGCCGACGAACTCCGACTGCGCGACGAACTCTCGCCATCACCCTTGGCGTCGGCCTTGTGCCGCTCGACACTGCGCTGCAGGGCGGCGAGAAGGTCGACCACCTCGGCGTCCTCACCCTCCTCTTCCTTCTCCGGCGTCGGGAACGCCTCGCCGCCTTCCAGTTTCGCCTCGATCAGCTGCTCCAGCTCCACCCGGTACTCGTCGGTGTAGTCCTCGGGGCGGAAGTCGTCGGCGAAGCTGTCGACCAGCATCGAGGCCATCTTCAGTTCCGCGGGCTTGATCGTCACGGACTCGTCCAGCGACGCGAACTCGGCCGCGCGCACCTCATCCGGCCAGAGCAGGGTCTGGATCACCAGCACGTCGTCCCGGACCCGCATCGCCGCCAGCCGCGTCTTCTGCCGTAGCGCGAAATTGACGATGGCGATCCGGTCGGTCTGCTCCAGGGTTCGCAGCAGTAGTTTGTACGCCTTCGTCGATGACGACGCCGGCTCCAGGTAATAGCTCTTGTCGAAATACAGCGGGTCGATCTGATCGGCCGGTACGAAACTCGACACCTCGATCTCGCGGCTCGCATTCACCGGCAACTGGGCGAAATCGTCGTCGGTGAGGATGATCGTGCGGCCGTCGTCGCTCTCGTACGCCTTGGCAATGTCGGCGTATTCGACGACCTCGCCGTCGATGTCGCACACCCGCTTGTACCGGATCCGGCCGCCGTCCTGCGCGTGCACCTGGTGGAACCGGACATCCTTCTCCTCGGTGGCGGCGTACACCTTGACGGGGACGTTGACCAGCCCGAAGGCCACGGAACCTTTCCAGATCGATCGCATGTGCCCATGATGGACCTTCCCGGTGAGCCGAGCCAGACCGATTCCCCGTCATGCACGGTGAGCGAGCGAAGATCAACAGGAGGTGTGCGGCGTGCCCGGCGATTCGGCCACCATTGAGCTCGACGGTCACCGGCTGGCCCTCACCCGCCTGCGGAAGGTCTTCTATCCCGAGACCGGGACGACGAAATCGGACGTCATCGCCTATTTCGCCGAAGTCGCGCACGCCATGATCCCGCACCTGGCGGGACGACCGGTGACGCGCAAACGCTGGCCCGACGGGGTCAACACCACGCCGTTCTTCCACAAGGACATCGGCAAGGGTGTTCCGTCGTGGGTGACCCGCCGGACGATTCGGCACTCCGACGGGCCGAAGGCCTATCCCATCGTCGACTCGCCGGCGACACTCGCGTGGCTGGCCCAGGTCGCTGCCCTCGAATTGCACGTCCCGCAATGGCGATTCCCGGATGTCGGTCCGACGGAGGAACGCGGATTCGATGGTCTCCGGCCCGACCGGGTGGTCTTCGATCTCGATCCGGGCCCGGGTGTCCAACTGGTGGATTGTGCTGTCGTCGCCCGTGCGGTCAAGGCCCGGATGGAGGGTCCGCTCGTCCCGGTGACCAGTGGTTCCAAGGGCATTCATCTCTATGCCCGGCTGGACGGTTCCATGACCTCCGACGAGGCGTCCGATTTCGCCCGGGAGATCGCCGAGGCGATCGAGGCCGAGATGCCCGGCAAGGTCGTCTCGAAGATGGCGAAGTCGTTGCGCCCCGGCAAGGTGTTCATCGACTGGTCGCAGAACAATGCATCGAAGACGACCATCGCGCCGTATTCGCTGCGCGGTCGCGACCGGCCGATGGTCGCCGCCCCACGCACGTGGGAGGAACTGGCTGATCCTGAGCTGCGGCAGCTCGAGTACCGCGAGGTGCTCGAACTGCTGTCCCTGGCGCCGGACCCGATGCTGGGACTGGAAGAAGGTGACAACGATGGCGCCGAGTCCCGCGCGATTCGGCGGCTCGCGCGGAATTCGATCGGCGGCATCACCCGGGCTCCGCAACCACCGCCCGTCGGGCAGGAAACCGCGGCCGCCGTCCCCGATCGCAAGCTCGACAAGTACCGCTCCATGCGGTCGGCGTCCAAGACCCCGGAGCCGGTGCCCGAACCCGGTTTCCTGCCGCACGGCAACGACAACACCTTCGTCATCCAGGAGCACCACGCCCGCCGGTTGCACTACGACTTCCGGCTGGAGCGCGGTGGCGTGCTGGTCTCCTGGGCCGTGCCCAAGAACATCCCACCGGAGACCGGCCAGGGCCGGCTGGCCGTGCAGACCGAGGACCACCCGCTGGATTACGCCGATTTCGCGGGCATCATTCCGCGCGGCGAGTACGGCGGCGGCACCGTCACCATTTGGGATGCCGGGACGTATTCCACCGAGAAATGGCGTGACGACGAGATCATGATCGTCCTGCACGGCGAGCGGGCTCGCGGACGCTACGTGCTGATCCGGACCCGGGACAATTCCTGGTTGATGAATCGGATGAAGGACCAGAGCGTCGAGGGGCCCGCCTATCTGCGCGCCGCGACGTCGGACTCCGCCGCGCCATCGACGCTCTTCCGCGGCACCGCGCACTCCCACGCCGCCACCTGCTCCCCCGGACGCCGGCGGCCGCCCGACCCGCCGGCGGACCTCAGTCCCATGCTGGCCACGGCAGCCACCGCCGACCAGGTCGGTGACGACGACACCTGGCGGTTCGAGGGCAAGTGGGACGGCATCCGGGCGCTGGCGTCGTTCGGCTCACGCGGACTGCAGTTGCACAGCCGTGCCGGCAACGATTTCACCCACGCCTATCCCGAAGTGCAGGTGCTCACCGAATTGCTCGCCGGGCACAGCGGGGTGCTGGACGGTGAGATCGTCGCGCTGGATGCGAACGGCCGCACCAGTTTTCACCGGCTGCAGCAGCGAATGAACCTGGCGGCTGCGCGGGACGTGGCCCGTGTCCGGCAGAAGGTCTCCGTGCAGTTCTGGGTGTTCGACGTGCTGCATCTGGACGGGGTGTCGCTGCTGAACAAGCGGTATGACGATCGCCGCCGGATCCTGGAGGTGCTGCCGCTGTCCGGGGAGGTCTGCCTGGTGCCACCGCAACTGCCCGGTCCGGTCGGGCAGGCGTTGCAGCACAGCGTCGATCTCAAGTGGGAGGGCATCGTCGCGAAGAAGGCGGAGTCGTTGTACCTGCCCGGCAAGCGATCCCGCAGCTGGCTCAAGATCAAGAACTTCACCGACGTCGAGGTGGTCGTCGTCGGGTGGCGTCCGGGCGGCGGTCGGCGGGCCGGCTCGCTGGGCGCGCTGCTGGTGGCGGTTCCGACCGCGGAAGGTGGGTTGCGCTACGCCGGAAAGGTCGGCACCGGCTTCACCGACGCGGTGCTGGATCAGCTGATGACCATCCTGCAGCCGTTGCACCGCAGTACTTCTCCCGTCGCCGACACGGTGCCGCGGATGGATGCGCGCGATGCCAACTGGGTGGATCCGACGCTCGTCGGGGAGGTCACCTACAGCGAGTGGACACCGGAGGGACGGCTGCGGGCACCGAGCTGGCGCGGGCTGCGGCCGGACAAGTCAGTCGCCGACCTGGTCCCGCCCCTCGAGTAACCGCCGGGCACTGCGCGCCGACACCCAGCCGAACGAGGCCCCGACGAAGATCCGCTGGAACAGGCCTGCGCGCTCGACAAGCCTTGGTTGCTGGCCGAATCCGGCCGAGGCAAGGACGACGCTGGCGAGCGCGACGACGGCTGACTTCGCCGAATACACCGCCCACCAACGCTGCCCGTGTCGCCAGGAATGGGTGGCATCGACGATCGCCGCCGCGGGGAGGCAGAGGAACGCCGGTGCCGACGCCAGATCGTGCATCACACCGGTCCTGGTCCGCTCCGTGGCCTGATCCGGCGTTCCCGGCGGGTACCCGCTGACCGGATCGGCGGTGAACACACCGGCCCCGATCAACCCGAGTGCCGCGGTCGCCACCAGCGCCGGCACGGCGATCCCCCGGTCGGCGCCGCGTGCCGCGCGGGCCAAACCCAGGGCCGCGCCGCTGTAAAGAGTTCCGGCGACCATGAAGTTCACACTCTGCACGCGGCCCCGCCGGCCGATGGCGAGCGAGCTGACCGGGTGACGCAGGGCGCGATACCCGGGCCGGCGGGCGCCTTCGATCAGCGCGGTCGTCAGGAACACCGGTCCGGCCAGCGCACCGCCGGCCAGCAGGGCGCCGGTCAGCCGGTCCCTCGTCATGCCCGGACCTGATCCCGCCAGCTGTACTGCGGCTCGAAACCCAGCACCCGGCGCGCCTTGTCGATGCTCAGCATGGTCTCCGTCCCGGTCAGTTCCTTCTTCACCTCGACGCCCGGGAACACCTCCGCGGCGAGATCCGCGCTGCTGCGGCTCATCACGGTGTCGGCGTTCGCGACGATGAAGACGTCCCGCCCCGGCCGCGCGGCGTGCAGCGCCAGCCGGACCGCCTGGGCGCCGTCGCGGGCGTCGATGTACCCCCACAGGTTCCACACCCGGGTGGCCGGATCGGCGTCGTATCCGGGGAAGTCGGCGTAGTCGGCGGGTTCCATCACGTTGGAGAACCGCAACCCGGTCATCGACAACTCCGGATCCCAGCGGCAGAACTGGTGGGCCATCTCCTCCTCGAGCGTCTTGGCCAGCGAGTACGCGGAATGCGGCCTGGGATGGTATTCCTCGTCCACCGGGATGTACGGCGGCGGCGTGGCCGGCCCGAAGGGGAGCCCCAGTACGGTCTCGCTGGAGGCCCAGACGATGGTCTTGATGCCCGCGGCCCGGGCGGCCTCGAAGACGTGGTACGTGCCCGTGATGTTGTTCTCGAACGTGGCGGAATTCGTCGTCAATCCAGGGGCCGGAATTGCCGCAAGATGGACGACGGCATCAATGCGGTCGTACCGGTCGTCGACACCCTGCAGGGCGGCAACCGTCTGTCCGTAGTCCGTCAGATCGACCTTCACGAACAGCGCGCCCGAATCGGGACCTGGAACCCGGTCGAGATTGACCACCCGGGAGCCGTTCTCGAGGAGATCCTTCACGACCGCGCGACCCAGTTTGCCGCTGCCGCCGGTGACTGCCACTACTGCGTTGGAATCCATCGGCACAGTCGAGCATCACCGCTCAGGAGCCGGCAACCCGGGTCACCAAAGTCGGCCTCCGCCATCAGCGGTCGGCCCCGGTGACCATCCAGCGGTCGCCCCGGTACCGCAGACCCAGCGTGACTGCACGCGCCCCCATGAACGCCACGGTGAAGGCGACCCACAGCCAGACCAGCCCGGCGGCGCCGGTGGGCGCGAATGCTCCCACCGCGGCCGCTGCCGGCAGATACACGATGAGTGTGACGACGCCGGCCCCGGCCAGGTAGACGCCGTCACCGGCCCCGATCAGCACGCCGTCGAGCACGAACACCCAGCCGGACAGTGGCTGAGAGACGGCGACCACGATCAGTGCCGCGGCGACCGCCGCACGGACCTCGGGATCGGGCGAGAAGGCGGCACCCGCAACCGCATGCACGAGCAGGATGGCCACCCCGATCACCACGCCGGCCCACACGCCCCAGCGCAGCATCGCCCTGGTCAAGGCCCTTGCGGCCGCGCGATTGCCCTCACCGAGCGCCTTACCGGTGAGGGCCTGTGCCGCGATGGCCAAGGCATCGAGCCCCAGGGCCAGCCAGTTCCAGATCGCCAGCACCACCTGCTGGGCGGCCAGCGCGACGACACCCTGCCGGGCCGCGACCACGGTCGTCACGATGATCGCCAACCGAAGGGTCAGCGTCCGGATGAACAGCGGGATCCCGGCCCTCCCGGCGCCGCGGATCAGGCCGGCATGCGGGGTCAGGGGTGCGCCGGCGGCGCGAGCCTCCCGGATCACGACCGCGACGAGGGCCACGGCCATCAGGGTCTGGGTGATCACGGTGCCGATCGCCGAGCCGGCAACGCCGAGTTGCAGACCGATGACCAGCCACAGGTTCAGCCCGACGTTCAGCACCGCGCCGAGAACGGCGACCAGCAAGGGTGTTCGGGTGTCCTGCAGGCCGCGCAGCACGCCGGTCGTCGCGAGCACGGTCAGCATTGCGGGCAGCCCGATCAACGACAGGCGCAGGAATGTGACCGCATAGGCGGACACGTCGGCTTCGGCCCCGAACCAGTCGATGACGGTCGGCGCGAGCGGCCAGCCCACCAGCAACACCAGCAACCCGATGATCACCGCCAGGTAGAGGCCGGCGATCCCGAACCGCAGCGCCCGGTCGGTCCGGCCCGCGCCCAGCGATCGCGCGACCTGCGCGGTGGTGCCGTAGGCGAGGAACACCGACAGCCCGACCAGGGTGCCCAGCACGACCGATGCGAGGCCGACCCCGGCGAGCTGGGCGGTGCCCAGGTGGCCGACGATCGCCGCGTCGACGATCAGGAAGGTCGGCTCGGCCAGCAGGGCGCCCAGCGCGGGTACTGCGAGCCGGAGGATCTGCCGGTTCAGGGTCGGCTCAGGGGTGGCCGATTGGGGAGCTCCGTCGGGCGGGGGTGAGGCAGGCACGAGTGACCACTGTGCCAGTTGCGATGGTGCCGGCTGCGGTGCCGCGTGGAAGGCTGCGATCCGGCGGCGAACCACCTCAGGTCGCAGCCGCCGGCGGAAGGCGCAACTGACATGGTCGAGAACAGCACCGGGCCGATGGCGGGTCGAACCGTCGTCGTCACGGGTGGAACGAGCGGCATCGGCGGGGCGACAGCGGTGGGTCTTGCCCGGCTCGGTGCGCACGTGGTGATCACCGGACGGAGCGCCGCCCGTGCAGAGGCGGCGGCGAACGAGATGCGTGCTGGGACGGCGCGGGTCGACGTCGTCGTCGCGGACATGTCTTCACTGGCCGAGGTGCGCCGACTTGCCGGTGAGCTCTTGCAGCGTTACCCGCGGATGGACGTGCTGGTCAACAACGTGGGCGGCTACTGGAACACCCGGCACCTCACCGCGGACGGCCTCGAGCGAACCTTCGCGCTGAACCACCTGGCCCCGTTTTTGCTGACCAACCTGCTCCTGGACCGGCTCGCCGTCAGCGCACCGGCCCGCGTCGTCACCGTCTCGTCCCAGGCACACACCATGGGCCGCATCGACTTCGACGACCTGCAGGGCGAGCGCCACTATTCCGGCGCCCGCGCCTACAACCAGTCCAAACTGGCCAATGTGCTGTTCTCTTGCGAGCTCGCCCGGCGGGTGTCCGGGCGAGTTGTGACGGCCAACGCGCTGCACCCTGGCGTCGTGCGTACCGGGTTCGGGTCGGAGGATCCGGGGCGGCTGCAGAAACTGTTTGTCCCACTGGGCAAGTGGCTGATGAAGAGCCCGGAGAAGGGCGCTGAGACCTCGATCTACCTGGCGTCGTCGCCGGATGTGGCCGGCCTCACCGGGCTGTACTTCGCGAACTGCAAGCCGAAGAAATCAGCGCCGGCGAGCTATGACGAGGCTCTGGCGCGGAGATTGTGGGAGGTCAGCGCCGATCTGGTCGGGGGTATCTAGAACAGTGAGCATAGCGCTAAATCAGCGCTAGAGCGCTAGACTGTAGGCATGGCGACGATTCAGATCCGAGACCTCCCTGAGCAGACCTACGAGACCATCCGCCGTCGAGCGCGGGCGTCGGGACAGTCCATCCAGGCCTACATGCGCGAGCAGATCGTCGAGATGACCCAGCGACGCACCAAGGCCGAAGCGTGGGCTGCGATCGAGGAGGCGACTGCTGGGTCGCCGGGCCCGACCCTCGACGACATCGTCGGTGATGTCCACGCCGACCGACGGTGACCGACCTGGTGCTTGATACCTCGGCGCTGGCCTACGCGTTGATCGGCCGAACCACCGAAGCGACCGAACTGCGAAAAGTGCTGACCGGGACAATCTGTCACGCACCCCATCTCGTCGACGCCGAGCTCGGCAACGTGTTGCGCCGACGAACGCGGTCAGGCGACATCAGCTCGGAACAGGCGCTTGTCGCGATCAGCACCGCCCGGGATGTCATCGATTACCGATATCCGCATTTCGGTGCGCTATCTGCGGTGGCGTGGAAATGGCGGGACAATCTGTCGTTCTACGACGCTCTGTACGTCGCGCTCGCTGCGCGGCTGGATATTCCATTGCTGACCGGCGACCGCCGTATCGCCGGGGTCCCGGGTCTACCCTGCGCTATTCAGACGCTGTGATCTCCTCGGCGATGCCCTCCGCGATTCGCAGGATCGCAGCCACCGAGAGATCCACATCAGCTTCGGTTGTCGACCAGTTCGACACGGACACGCGCATCAGCCGGCGACCGCGCCAGGTGGTGCCGCCCAGCCAGCATGTGCCGTCCTGCTGGACACCTTCGACGATCGCGTCCGTCCTGGCATCGGAGCCGAAGCTGACCAGCACCTGGTTGAGGACGACGTCGTTCACCACTTCTGCACCGCCCGCGGCGAGGCCTTCCGCGAATCGCCGGGCAAGCCAGCAGCACCGATCGACGAGTTCTCCGACACCGTCCCGGCCCAGTTCCCGCAACGCCGCCCACACCGCGAAACCCCTTGCCCTGCGTGACGACTCGAGGGCGAAGTCGGAGGGGGAGTGCACCGCGCCGGACCCGACCAGATAGGACGCGGTGTAGGAGGCGGCGGCCACGTGCGCCGCCGGATGCGCACAGAAGATGAAGCCGGAGTCGTAGGGGACGTTCAGCCATTTGTGCCCGTCGCAGGCCCATGAGTCGGCCAGTTCGATGCCGTCGACCAGACCCGCGGTACTCGGGTTCGCCGCCGCCCAGAGCCCGAAGGCGCCGTCGACGTGGGCCCAACCTCCGTGGGCCCTGACGAGTTCACACGCCGCGCGCAGGTTGTCGCAGGCGCCGGTGTTGACATTGCCCGCCTGCAGGCAGACGAGCGTCGGCCCCGCCGGTCCGGCTTCCAGGAGCCTTGCCAGATCGGCGATGTCGATCGCACCGGAGACGTCGGCAAGGACGGGTTCGACGCTGTTGTTGCCCAGTCCCAGCAGGCGCAGGGAGCGGTCGATGGTGGCGTGCCGCTCGATGCTCGCCAGCACCCGCACCCTGGGTGCACCGTTGAGGCCGTCCTGTTCGACGTCCCATCCGGCACGCTCCAGCACCACGTGCCGGCCGATGGCGAGTCCGATCGTGTTGGCCGCCTGCGCGCCGGTGACGAAGCCGACCGATGCGTCCGCCGGGATGCCGAGCAGCTCCTTGAGCCAGCCGCCGGCAACCTCCTCGACCACGCTGGCCGCCGGTGACAGGACCGCGTTGAACCCCACCTGGTCCCATCCGACGGCGAGCATGTCGGCGGCCGTCGCGGCCGGCAGCGAGCCACCGATGACGAAACCGAAGAACCGCGGCCCTGCGGTCGCCACCAGCCCGGGTTCGGCCGCCTCGATGAGCTGCTGCACGACGTCTTCGGGCGGGGTGGGACCATCCCCCAGGGGACCGCCGAACGCGGCGCGAAGTTGCTCGATGCCGGTGTTGGACGCGACCGCTCGATCCGGCAGCGAACCGCGGTATCTCGCCGCGGCGTCAGCGGCACGGGACAGCAGGGCCGGCAACGCGTCGGGCTCGTTGTGCACGCCTCAGGACGCTACGCGCGCCTGCCGTCATCGGCGAACGTCATGAACGGTTGAGCAGGTCGTCGACGATCCGGCCCAGTCTGCGGGTCAACGCAGCATCGGATTCGGTGTCGGCCCCATCCGCAGCGCCCACCGCGACGACGGAAATGCCCCCGGCGGCTCGCTCGGCCCGATCGATGGCCGCCTTCCACTCGAGGGACATCGGCACGGCCAGCCGCTGCATCAACTCCCGGGCACCGGCGAGCAGCGGGGCGGCCACCGAACCGGCCTGCGCTGCCAGGACGCAGCCGAGACCCAGTAGTACCTCGGCGCTCTCCGGGTCAGCGGCGACCGGTCCGCCCCGGCGCAGACTGTGCACGAAGTTCTCTCGCGCCCTGCCGAGTTCACCGGCACCGAGCGCGGCCCAGCCCAGGTTGACGGCGAACCGCGATGGTGCTGGGGTATCCCGGCCGGTTGTCTGCGGGAGATCCAGTGCTGCGGCGTCAAGAATGCCCAGGGCATCGGAGAAACAGCCCAGATTGACCAGCGCCAGAGAGAGTTCCAGCGCCGCGGTCAGCCGCCGGGACGCCCAGGGCAGTTCCGGGAGCAGTTCCATTGCGCGCTCGGCCGCCGCGAGCGCGGTTGCCCGGTCGCCGATCACGGCGTGCGTGAGCGCCTGGGTGCTCAACGCCTGGGCCAGGAGCTGCGGGTCCCATCGTGCGGCGATCTGCACGGCCAGGTCGGCGTCGGCCGCGGCGGCCGCCGGATGCCCGCTGAGCCATCGCTCCACAGCCCGTACCCGATAGGCCGACACCACCGATTCGGTGTCCTCGGACGGGTCGAGAACTGTGATGGCGTCGGTGGTGTCGGCGAGAACGACAGCGGGATCGTGGTTCTGCAGCAGGGCCGCGCGGCGGACCTGCAGCCGAGCCCGTCCGCGTGCCGGTAGGGCGGGGGCGGCCAGCACGGAGCCCAACCACTTCGTCCCGGCAAGTCGCGCCCCGGACAGCTGCCAGTACTCGGCGAGCGTCAGGCAGATCTCGGTAGCGGCGTCGCCGTCATCGTCGACGAGGGCGTCGGCCAGGGCCTGGAGGTAGTCCTCCTGATGCTCCCGGACGTCGTGGAACAACTCGTCGCTGCCGCGTTCGGAGCTCCAGCGGTCGGCGAACCATCGCCGGTGCCCGAAACGGAGTTGCCCGAGTTCGGCAGTCGGGACGGCGTCCATGGCCAGCTGGCGAAGAACCGTGAGCAGCCGGAAGTGCAGTCGGCCCGGGTCTCTTCTATCCACCTGGACCAGGGCGTCTCGAACCAGCGTGGGCAGGGCCGTCTCGACATCCGCGACGGTTTCGCCGTCGAGCGTCAGTATCGCCCGGGCCGACTGGCGATCGAAGCTCCCGGCGAAGATGCCCAGGCGGCGGAATGTCCTCTGCTGCAAGGGGTTCAGCTGGTCCAGACTGGTCGCGAAGGTCATCCGCAGTGATCGCTGCCGGTGCCTTCTGCTGGCCTCGGCCGGCACATCGAGCGGTGACCGGACCATGTCGACCAGTTCGCTCAGGCTGCGCCCGGATCCCTGACCAGCGACGAGTTCGAGCGCCAACGGCAAACCGTCGACGCGCCCCGCGATTTCGGCCAGCATCGTGGTGCTCGGCCCGCCGCGGTCGACCGGGACGGCCCGGTCGGCGAGCCGCTGCACCAGCATCTGCACCGCCGGTGCCGTCCACGGGTCGGCGTCGGCGGTCGGAATGCCGAGCGGCTCCACCGGCCAGACCAGCTCGCCCGGAACGCCCAGCGGTCGGCGCGACGACACGACGACCTGGGCTGCCGGGTTTCCCTCCAGGACGCTCATGGCCAACGCTCCCAGCGCGTCGGCCACCACCTCCGCCTCGTCGACGAGCAGCAGCCAGGGGTCGTCGGCGAGGGCCGCGACCAGCGACCGGACGGCGCCACGTCGCGACACCTCGAGCCCGAGAGACGACGCCACCGTCTCCGCCAGTTCGGCTTCGTCGGCGGCCGTGACGGCGCCCAGCTCGCCGTACTCGATCGGCCGCCGGTCGCGGTACCGCACACCGATCTCCAAGAGCAGCCGGGTCTTCCCGACGCCACCGGGACCTACCAGCGTGATCAGCTTGCGGCCCGCGTCGATGGCGTCGATCAGGCCGGCCAGCGCGGTTTCCCGCCCGATCAGGGGGGTGAGCGGTACCGGTGGACGCCGCGGTTCCCTGGTTCGGGCCGGCGCCTCGGGTCGGATCTGTGCGCGCCGGTGATCGTTGTCCGATATTCGGATCGCACCTGCAGTGGCAGGCGACAGCGACGGATCCTGGCGCAGGATCAGGCTGTGCAGCCGACTGATCGACGGCCCGGGCTCGACTCCCAGCTCGTCGCGGAGGGTCTGGCGCAGGTCGCGGTAGACCGCGAGCGCGGCGGCCTGGCTGCCGCCCCGGTAGGCGGCGAGCATCGCGAGTTCGTGCGCGCGCTCGCGCAGCGGTTCCTCCCGCATCACCGCCGCAGCCAGCGCTCCCACCTCGTCGGGGTCACCGGCCTCGGGGTGGTCCAGCAGCAGTTCCGCGAGCTCCTGCTGGGTGGCCATCCGAAGATCGAACAGTCGGGCCCGATCGGCATCGACGAGGTGCCCGGTGACGCCGCCGAAGGGCTCCGGGCCGCGCCAGTCGGCGATCGCCCGGCGGTAGAGGTCGCACGCCGTAGTGACGTCATCGCGCCGCCTCGCCCGCCGGGCGGACTGCAGGTGGTCGGTGAACCTATCGGCGTCGGTGACGGTGCTCCGGCCGACCAGGTACCCCGCCTCGCGGCGCTCGACGGCCGCCGCCCCGCAGAGCCTGCGCAGCCGGGCCACGGCAGTGTGGACGACAGTCGCCGTCATGCCGTTCTCGTTGCGCCACACCAGATCCAACAGTGTCTCGGGGGGTACGGGAGTTCCCCGACGCAACACCAGGGCGGCGAGCAGGTCGCGCTGCCGCCGGCCGGGGATGCTGACGGGACCGTCATCGATCTCTACGAGCAGCGGGCCCAGCACTCCCACTCGCATCCCGGTATCGAATCACAAACCGGCCGGCCGCCCGGCAGCGTGGCGGACCGAGGTCGGCTGGCCGGTCTTCAGGGTGGCGGACTGGAAGGTTCAGGTTGCGGTGTGCACGACCGTCACGGTCATGCCACGTTGGTTGACCCACTCCTACTGCACTCGCATCCGTCCGGTCACAGACCGGGTCATCGTTCCCGACGCGTCACATCGGCCAAGTGGTGGTGATCCGGAGCCCGCCGGTTGGCGATGCCTCGGCGACGGCGTCGCCGCCGGCCGCGCGGCTGCTCTCGCGGACCAAAGCGAGGCCGAGTCCGCTCCCGCCCGGCTTGGCTTGTGAGCCGCGGGCGAACCTTTCGAAAACTGCCTCCCGCTCCTCAGCGGCTAGTCCTGGACCGTCGTCGGTCACGGTCAGCCTTACTTGGTTCGCTGCTCGGGTGAGTTGTACGCCGACCTGGTGGTTCGCGTACTTCAGGGCATTGCCAACGAGTTCGTCGACCACCCGGTCGAGCACGCCGACCGGCGCGCGCATCGTGAGGCCGGGTTCCACAGTCGCTGTGAGATGGACGGCGCCTTGCACGGCGGCCGGCTGCGACGCAGCGACGCGGTCGTCGACGACGACGGAGGCGTTGATGCGCGTCGGTTTCGCCCCCGAATCGGAGCGCGCGAGTTCCAGGACCTGGTCCAGGCGCCTGGTGAGCCGGTCGACCTCGGACAGTGCCGATGCCGCGTTGGATCGGACGGCTCATCTTCCTGCCAAGTCCTCGATGGCCTCCAACCGCAGCCGTATTCCGGTCAGCGGTGTCCGCAGGTGATGCGAGGCGTCCGCGGCCACCCGCTGCTGCCGGCCGATGAGATCACCGAGTCTGCCCGCTGTTGAGTTGAGTGCTCCGGCGACCTGACGCACCTCTCTCGGCCCGTGTTCGACGTCGCCCCGAAGCGTGAGGTCGTCCGGCAGTCCGCGTGCGACACCGGCGAGGCGGTGCAGCGGGGCCGCCAGCGAACGGGCCAGTAGCCAGGCCACCAGGGCCGCAGCCGCGACCACGCTGACGATGAAGGCCACCAACGAACGCCGGGTTGCGGCGACGACGGCGTCCACCTCACTCTCGGGCAGCGAGAGTCGCACTGCTGCAACAACCTGTCCCTGGTCGACGACCGGTGCCGCAACGAACCGCAGGGTGCCGCCGAGGGTTGCCGAACTGCGGATGTCGGAGGAGAGATCACCGGCCAACGCCCGGTCGATCTCGGGTCGGTCGAAGGTGCGGTCCAGGGCGCTGAGATCGGAGTCCGCCGCCAACGTGCGGTCGGGCCGAACGACGACAACCCGCGCCCCGGTGCGTTCTGCTGCGGCCGAAACCGTTGCCTGCCAGGACGACTCGGGCGCAGCGGCGAGCTGTGCGGCGGTGACCAGGGTATCGATCTGCAGGCCGGCGACAAACGCCGCTCGCTGGTCGCGATCGACCATGATGCCGAGCGGTACGGCGAGCGCGATCGCCACTGCGCCGGTCAGAGCCACCAGGGCAAGCACCAGCCGCCTGGTCATGCCCGCGGCTCGACCAGGCGATATCCCACCCCGCGCACCGTCTCGATCAGCCCGGGTTCACCGAGTTTGCGTCGGACCACCGAAACATGGACGTCGAGCGACTTCCCTGTCCCGTGCCAGATCGGATCCCAGACCCGGGCGAGCAACTCGTGACGTGGGACGACCCGGCCGGGCTCCTCCGCGAGTACAGCGAGCAGGTCGAACTCCTTGGCCGTGAGTTCCACCGGCGCCCCGTCGACGGCAGCGACCCGCCGCATCCGGTCGACGTGCAGGCGACCTGTTGCCAGCGGCGTTTCGATCCTTCGTCGCCGCGCGATCGCTCGGATCCGCGCGCTGAGCTCCCGCACCGAAAAAGGCTTGACGACGTAGTCGTCGGCTCCGAGTTCGAGCCCCACGACGCGATCAGTCTCGTCACCCCTGGCGGTCACGATGATCACCGGGACATCGCTGCACTGTCGCAGCGCCCTGAGTACATCGAGCCCTTCGCCGTCCGGTAGTCCGAGATCGAGCAACACGACGTCGACATGGTGTGCAGCGGGCAAGACCTCGCTTGCCGTTCGGGCATGCTCGGCTTCGATCCCGTTGCGCCGCAACCCTTCCAGCAGCGGTTCGGCGACGGCGGGATCGTCTTCGACGACGAGAGCTTTCATCGGTGCCGCCTCCGTCCGGATCGTGCTGTGTCTACCATCATGCTCATGCGGGTCGGGTGGACGTCTCTGGCCGTCGCGCTCGTCGCAGTCTGCGTCGCCGGAGCCGCGGTCGCGGCGGTCGCGGCGATGCCAGCCGCCGAGCCGGCTCCAGCGGCAATCCCGATCGCCGTCCCGGCGTCAGCCACCGGTATCCCGTCCCGGGTCCCGGTGCCTTCGCCTGCAGTTCCACTGCCGCCGCCGACGGCCGCCGGCGGGCTTCCCGATCCGTCCGCGACCGACACGATGCGCACCGACGACAGTCCCGGAGACGATCACCGGTCCGACGGCGATACCGACGAGGGTGACGACTGATCCCTCGCGCCGTCCGCGGCCCGTGCCCACGCCGCCGACCATCAGCGTGCGGCGATTCCATTGAATCGCAGGGCTTTTCGTGGGCAGCCACGCACCGCTCGGAGAGCCGCACGGGTGTCGGCTCCTTCGATGCGACCCTCGGGGAGCACCGGGAAACCCCACCGATCAAGGGCGATCAGGTCGGGGGCCAGGTGCGCGCACATCCCGATGCCGTCGCAGGCCACCGGATCGACGGCAAGGTTGCCGGGCCCGGCAGGTGCCTGCTTCATGACGCTTCCCTCCGGTGAGCGTCACGGGCGGTGCAGTCACCGCGACGGTGCAGCTCCACCTCGGCTGCGAAGGTTGCCAGGGCGCTCCGGAGCATCCGCACTGCGCCGTCGGGTAGCCGGCAGGCGCCCCGACCGTCGACCAGTCCCAGAAGTTCGTGGAGCCTGTCCAGGTCCCGCCGTCGTGGCCGGCCGGCCAGACGGGTGGTGAGCTCCGCGATGGCCGGCAGGCCGAACCGGCAGGGCCCGCACTGACCCGCCGATTCTCCGGCGAGCCAGGCCGCGATCGCGGCGGCTGTCCGAAGTCCGCACTCACCGTGGCCAAGGGTCAGCAGTACACCGGCGCCCAGCGAACGCCCCGAGGCCAGCAATGCCTGCGGATCGATCGGTAACCCGCCCAGGTCCCCCCATGCAACCCACTCGCCGCCATAGCCGCCGAGCAGAACCGCCTGCGGTGCAGGCACTCTCACGCGGTCGAACACCTCGCCGAACGTCTCGCTCGCCGAGGCTTCCACGACGAGCCGGCGATCTCGGTCCGTGATCGTGATCAGCGAGGTCGGCTCGTGGCATTCGGCGCCGGTCCGGGCGAGCAACCCCAGCCGGGCGAGCGTTTCGACGTTGTGGACCAGCACCGGTGGACCGCCGGCCCACGATCGACCCGGCTCGAACGCCGCTCGAGGAAGTGCCGGTCCGCCCTGGATGGCGCGGATGATCGCCGAGGACTCCCCGGACAGGTATCGCTCGGCGGTGGTCACGATCTCGGGTCGCGGACCTGGCCATGCGGCACGCTCGGCGATGGCCTTGTGCATGCTTTCCACCGACGGTGAAGCCTGCTCGGCCAGCCAGATCACGATGCGCCGGGCCCCGATCATGGCGGCCGCGATCTGGGCGCCGTCGAGGATCAGGTGGGGGCGCAACTGCAGCAGCGTCGCGTCTTTCCCGGAGGCGGGCTCGCCCTCGGCGCCGTTGGCGACCAGTGTCCAACCGGTCACCGATGCCGTCCGGGAGGCCGCCAGCTTGGTGGCGACCGGGAAGTGCGCCCCACCCCGGCCGGTCAACGCCACCGCCCGCAGCTGCCGCTCCAGCCACTGCGGGTCGCTGATCTCCGGCAGGGCCCCGAAGGCGAACGCGTGCTCGGCGTGATCGTGTCGATGGCCGCTTGCCTTCCCGTCGCGAACGGGGAAAACACCGCCGCCGATCAGCCCTGCGGGGGACGTCGTCGCCCTCATCGACGGCCCGTCCTGACCGTTACGGATTGCGATACGGCAGCCTGCGGGTACTGCACCGGTCCGGTGGCGGCGTACCGCCACCAGGCCGCGGCCAGGACCGCCAGGCCCGCTGCGAGGTAGGCCGGAGTCCACGCCCGGGTGTCGGACCCGGCGAGCAGGGCATGCGCCCAGGCGGTCAACCAGGCCAGGGCGGCGAACCGGTGCAGACTGCGCCACCACCGCATCGTCACCCTCCCGGCCAGTGCGGCGGACAGTCCGGCGACGATCCCGGCCCACAGAGAGATGAGACCGAGGGTGACCGGCACCGGTCGGTAGCCGGCGCCCATCGGCAACAGGGCACCGGCCCACCCGACGTCGGCGTACGGGTCGAGTGCGAGGACGACGACGTGGAGGACGGTGAACACCACCGCGAAAACCGTGAGCGAGACATGCAGTCGCAGCCGAGTCGCCGGCCGTGGCCACCGGAGCCGAGCCCGGTCCGGATGCGACAGCGCGATTCCGGCGAGGGTGGCCGCGGTCAGCAGCACGAACGCGGAGGCACCGGCTGCCCGCGCGACCAGCCACAACGGCATCTGGTTGCTGCTGAGCTGGAGCCAGACCAGCCCGGTGAGACCGCCACACACTGCGGTGGATGCAGCGATCCCGGTGACCCGACCGGCCGCCCGGAGGAGATCAGGAGCCGGCATGGTCGACCTGCCACAGGACGTGGTCGCGGGCCGCCGGGCTGACCCGGACCCGCCCCGAGTTCTCGACCCAGACAGCGGCGAGTCCCTTGGAAACGGCATGGGCTGCGATGTTCCCGGCACCCATGACGAAGAGAGCCTTGCTCCATACTTCTGCCCAGCCGGGGTCGGCATGGATGACCGTGACCGACGCCAGGCCCGTTGTCGCCGGGCGGGCGGTGCGTGGGTCGATCAGGTGATGGACAACGTTTCCTGCTACCCGCCAAGTTCGTAACCGGATCGACGAGGTGGCAACTGAATGGTCCGAGACGTCCAGCACCGCAACCGGTTGGCGCTGTTCGGCTCCGACCGGAACCAGTGGGTCCTCCACGGCTGCGCGCCATCCCGTGCCCTCCGGGCCGGTTCCCCGGGTTGCCAGATCCCCGCCTGCCTCGACCATGACGGCCGTCCCGCAACCCTCGAGCATGCTCATGGCCCAGCGAACGGCCAACCCCTTGCCGATGCCACCCAGGTCGATCGGCGCCGGCCCTAAACGGACCCGGCCGCGATGTCGTCGAACCTCGGCCGCCACGGCCGACGCTCCGGATGCACGGACGTGGCTCCGCGGCCGTCGACCTGCACATTGCCGGTGGCGAACGGCAACGAACCGTCGTAACCGTTGGCCTGCAGTGATCGCAGCACCCTGGGGTCGAACAGGCCGCCGGTGCTGCGGTATGCCTCGTGGGCTTCGTGGATCGCCGCGAGACAGCTGTCCGGGACGTGATGCCAGCTGCGCGGCGCGGCGTTGGCGATCATCAGTGGGCTGGACGGGTCGAACCTGGTACATGCGGACTCGATCTCGCCGAAGAGGTGTTCCACCCGGTCGGCCGCGGCCGCAGCCTCATTGGCGTCGACCCCGACGAGCTGCACCGTCACCTGAGAGGCCATGGCACGGAAGCTGTGGGTGCGCAGCGCCGCGACCGAGGTGGTGATCGGTTCAGGCACCGGATGCCCCGGTCGTGGCGTGCGCAACCGGTGCGGGGGCCGGGGCGCTGGTCGGTTGGTTCGCGGCGGTGGGCGGTGGAACATCGACCGGCACGGGCGAGGGCGCCTGGACCAGGTCTGCTGCGCCCCGGTCGAGCTGGAGCAGTTGCGCTTCGGCCTGTCCGAGGAGCACCTGCAACCGCGAGAGCCGCAGGGAGGTAGCCGATTCGAGCCCGAGCGAAACGTCGCCAGAGGGTGCGGCGGCGCTCGAAACGGCCGCCGTTGATCCTGCGGCGGCCTCGACGGAAGGGACCGGCGGTGTGTCGGCGGCGCGTGGGTCGTGTCCGCTCACCCACATCACGGTCGCGGCCAGGAAGGCCAGCGATGCTGGCGCCACCACGCCGAGCGACATCCACGACGGCCGGCTAGTCATCCTGCTCATCCCCTTCCTGCACATCCGTGTCGTGAAGTGCCTCGTCACCGTCGTCCCCGCCGGTGCTCGCCGAACCGGACGCTCCGGTCACGGTGTGGGCCGGGGGAGCCGCGCCAGGGGTGGCCGCGGCTGGGGTGGGCGGGGACGTGGCGGTGGCGGCAGGTGGTGTCGTGACAGAGGAGGACGCCGTGGAGGCCTGCCCTACCAACGCCTGAAGTCGGCTGTTGATCGCCGCGAGGCGCGCCTCGGCGTCCGCCAGCGCTCCCGCAGGATCGGAGGTCGGAGCGGCCGCCGGGCCGGCGACAAGGGTCTGCGACGGTACGACAATCGGGATGCTGACCGGCTCTGCGGGGAGCGGGACAGCCGCTGCACTCAGCGTCCACGCACCCACGGTCAAGGCCGCCCCCACTCCCAGAGTTGCCACTGCGATCCGGCCTGGTTTCATCTGCGGTCCTTTCATCGGCGAGCGTTGGCTCCAGCCAACAGGTCGCAGGCAAGACGAACCCTGGCCCAACCTGAAGCTCAGGTAAGGAGGCTCGGAACGCTGGTGATGGTGGTCACCGCAGACCGTGCGCCGGCAGTGGAGAGGACCTTCGCCCCTGACGGGTTACCAGGCCCTGGATCACACTTCGATACAGGTGTGTCAATGGTGGGAGGCCGGCAGTCATGACGGCGATGCGAAACGTCTGGGCCGCGAACAAGGAGCGCGCGTTGTTCGTCGCGTCCACGGTGCTGCTGCTGGCCGGCGGCGCCGCATGGCTGCTGTCCGCATCGGAAGCAGCGACAGCCCTGTGGATCGCCGGAACGGTTCTGGGACTGGTGTTCTCGGTGGGCTGGACCGTCTCTGCCATCCGTCAGGGCCAGCTGAGCGTCGACGTCATCGCGGTGCTGGCCCTGGCCGGAGCGCTGGTGGTCAACGAGCCGTTCGCCGGAGCGATGATCACGGTGATGCTGGCCAGCGGTCAGTTGTTGGAGGCCAGGGCTGCGGCGCGGGCGCGCCGCGAATTGAGCATGCTGGTCGAGCGGGCCCCGCGGTCGGCGCGCCGCCACGTCGCTGGCACCGTCGTCGAGGTCCCGGTGGATGACGTGGTGATCGGTGACCGGCTGCTGGTCGGTACCGGTGAGATCGTCCCGGTGGACGGCCGGCTGCTGACCACTGCCGTGTTGGACGAGTCCGCGCTCACCGGCGAGCCGCTACCGGTCGAGCGGATCACCGGCGCAGATGTGCGCAGCGGGGTGGTCAACGCTGGGCAGCCGATCGACCTGCTGGTGACCGCGATCGCCGCCGAATCCACGTACGCGGGCGTCGTCCGCCTGGTCGAGCAGGCCCAGGCCTCATCGGCCCCGTTCGTCCGCGCCGCCGATAGGTTCGCCATCTTCTTCGTGCCGTTGACGCTCGTCCTGGCCGGGGCGTCCTGGGCGGTCAGCGGTGATCCGGTGCTGGCCGTCGCGGTGCTGGTCGTCGCAACACCGTGCCCGCTGCTGCTCGCCGCTCCGATTGCGATCATGTCCGGGCTCTCCCGAGCCGCGCACATCGGCGTCGTCATCAAGGGTGGTGGCGCTCTGGAGGCCCTGGCGGCCGGCCGGGTCATGCTGTTCGACAAGACGGGCACCCTGACTCAGGGCCACCCGGTGCTGGCGGACGTCATCACCGCGGGCGGTTTCGATGCCGACGAGGTGCTGCGACTGGCCGCGTCCCTTGACCAGGTGTCGCCGCACGTGCTGGCCAGCGCGATCGTCACCGGTGGTACCCGGCGGGGGCTTGCCCTGCAGATGCCGGAGAACGTCCGGGAGGTGCACGGTTACGGCCTCGAGGGGACCGTCGGCGGCCGTCCGGTGAGGCTCGGCAAGGGGTCCTGGATCGTCGGTGACACAACGCCGGCCTGGGTCCGTCAGGTGCGCCGACGCGCCGATCTGGACGGCTCGCTCACGGTGTTCGTCGCCGTCGACGACCAGCCGGCGGGCGCGTTCCTGCTCCAGGACGCGATCCGGCCCGACGCCCCTCGGATGGTGCGGACACTGCGCACAGCGGGGATCACCCGCGTCGTTCTCGTCACCGGTGACCGGCCGGACATCGCGGACATGATCGGGCGCATCGTCGGCGTGGACACCGTGCTGGCCGACTGCGACCCCGCGGACAAGCTCGCCGCGATCGGACGGGAGTCCGCGAACGGCCCGACGATCATGGTGGGCGACGGGGTCAACGATGCTCCGGCGCTCGCCGCGGCCGGTGTCGGAGTGGCGCTCGCCGCGCGCGGCGCGACCGCGTCGTCCGAGGCCGCCGATGTCGTGCTCACGGTCGACCGCATCGACGCGTTGGGAGACGCCATCCTGATCGCGCGCCGCTCGAAGAAGATTGCACTGCAGGCGGTTCTGGTCGGTATGGGACTGTCGCTGGTCGCAATGGTCGCGGCCGCCTTCGGGCTGTTGCCACCCGCAGCGGGCGCCGTCGTCCAGGAGGTCATCGATGTGCTGGCGATCGGCATCGCGCTGCGAGCTGTCCTGCCCGGCCGGGTGCACACCATCGCGATGCCCGCCGAGGACATCGCCACCGCGGTCCGGCTCCGGGCCGAACATGACGCCACGCTGCCGCTGATCGAACAGATCCGATCGGTGGCCGACGAGTTGTCCTCCCACAACTGTGATCTGAAACCGGTGCGGGTCCTGCTGGGGCGGCTGGAAGGCGAGTTGCTACCGCACGAGCGCGCCGACGAAGCACTGCTGGTTCCGCTGGTGGACCGGGCGCTGGGCGGCACCGACGCGACTGCGGCGATGAGTCGCACCCACGCGGAGATCGAACACCAGGTGTCCCGGCTCGACCGGCTCCTGGGAGCACAGGGCGAGGATCCCGCCCAACCCGAGGACGTGATCGAACTTCGCCGGCTGCTCTACGGGCTCTACGCCGTGCTCCGACTGCACAACGCCCAGGAGGAGGAGGGCGCGTTCAGTCTCGTACCCGACGGGGCCGCGAGCCAGACCACCTGACCGCGGACGGTAGCCCGGCAGTGCCGCATCAGCAGCAACATTCACCGCGAAGTTCCCCGTTACTGCAGGAGATCGAAATGTGGGCAGCATTGAAGAAGGCCGTCACCGGCGTCACCGATTCCCTGGGGATCGAAATCCCGGGCCTCCCGGTCGATCTCGGATCTTTGGGTGATTCCGTCGCGAGCGCGACCCAGGGCGTCACCGACGCGGCGGCAGATTCGCTCGACGGTCTGACAGCGGTCGGCGACCAGGTCGCCGGTGCCGCAGCCGGTGTCACGGAGAACGTTCCGGACATCTCGGCCAGCACGGAGGTGGCGGCGCAGGTCATGCCAGTCGTCACCGAGGTGCTCGGAGCTGCCCCGTCCCGGTAGCCGCCTGTCGAACGCAGCGATGCCCGTGCGATCTGTGACGTCTCATCCCCACCTGATCAGGGCCTCGCGGAACCGGTCGATGCGGCGGGCCACATGGGTGTCGGTGATGTGCGCCAACCCGAAGTCCGACCACCCGGATCGGTGGTACACGGCGTGCGGGGCAACCACCCGCCACGCCCCGTCGTCCACGCGCAGCGCGAAGCCGACGGTTTCCGCCTCGTCCCGGGACACCGGCTGAGCCAGCAGCGCGACGACCTCCCCGCCACCGACCGGGCGCAATCCCACCCTGCCGCGGAGAGCCTCGACCACGATCCCTGCGATCTCCGAGACGGCCTCTCCGGTCGCGGTGATCGCCGATCGCCCGAGCACCTGCACGGCCGCGCCGGATCCCTGTGGACCGGATCCCTGTGGACCGGATTGCTGTGGAAAGGCCGGGCGGCCCAGCACCGGGAACGAGAAGTCCACGCTGACCCGGCTTGTGGCGCTGGTGAGCTGCAGCCCGTCCGGATCCAGCCGAATTTCGGTCGCTCCGGTGGAGAAGGTGGACAGCGGCCGGGCGTCGACGTGCATCTCAGGCCACCATTCCCGCGAGAAGAACGGCCGGGTGCAACCGGAAGTGGTCCGGATCGTCCGCCGCCTGCTGAGCGCCCAGCGACACGAGCCGGTGGCGCAGCCCCTCGTTCGCCGCGTCGACCCACACCGTGAAGCACTCGATCCCGGCGTCCAACGCCGAACGGGCTGCCGCCGCCGTCAGCCGGCGGCCGACCCCGCGGCCCTGCTGTTCGTCGATCACCTCGAGGGCGATCTCGGCGTGCGCGCTGTCACCGTTCGGACCACCAGCGCCGTGCGGATCATCAGGGCCGTGCCGGATCCAGCGCACGATGCCCACCGGCTCGCCGCAGATCTCGGCGGCCATCGCGACGTGGTGTCCGGGCCGCAGGTCGACCAGTGCCCGCACCATCGACGCAGACAGGACCGGAGCCGCCCGCTGATAGCGCAGGAACCTCGACCGCGGCGAGAGGCCCTCGAAGACCCGCCGGAGCGGGGCATCCTCGGCGGGATGCAGCGGGCGTATCCGAAGATCGCCGAGCGAATCACCGGAGCCGGGCTCGAGGGGTTCGTCCGCGGTGGCGCCGGGCGTGGTGGGTGCAATGCAGACGGGCATGACGGCCTTCCGAAGATGTCGGGTTCGCCGACCACCGTCGTCCCCTGGCCTTCCCCAGATCTGCGGCGGATCTGCCGCGGATCTGGCGTCGATCTGTCGGGCCCGCTGCTGCCCCGTCGCGGCGGGTCCGGGCGGGGCTCCGGGGACGGTCGGTCCGCGGAATCGCAACGCCTACCCTGGTCCGGACAGCCACGGCGCCGTGGTCGACAGACGACCGTCGGCCCCGGGCCGCGGCCTGCGCGACAAGGAGACTCATGCCTGACGAGCCGATCGATCGCCCCAGTCCGTCGGTGCCTGGTCCATCCGCCATGCGGCGCGCATTGCGCCGAGCCCGGGACGGCGCCGTGCTCGACGTCACCGAGGCGACCGTGTTGTTGCATGCCAGGGGAGACGACCTCACCGACCTGTGCCGCAGCGCGGCGCGCGTGCGGGACGCGGGCCTGGCCAACGCCGGCCGCCCGGGCGTCATCACGTACTCGCGCAAGGTCTTCATCCCGCTGACCAGGCTGTGCCGCGACCGGTGCCACTACTGCACCTTCGTCACCGTTCCAGGGCGGCTGCCCGCGGCCTACCTGTCCCCGGACGAGGTGCTCGACATCGCTCGTCAGGGAGCGGCGCTCGGCTGCAAGGAGGCGCTGTTCACCCTCGGCGACCGGCCCGAGGACCGCTGGCCGCAGGCCCGGGAATGGTTGGACAGCCACGGCTACGACAGCACCCTTTCCTACCTGCGGGCGATGGCGATCCGGGTGCTGGAGGAGACCGGGCTGCTGCCCCACCTCAACCCTGGCGTGATGAGCTGGCAGGAGATGCAGCGGCTCAAGCCGGTCGCGCCCTCGATGGGGATGATGCTGGAAACCACGTCGACCGAGATCTTCACCAACCCGTCGGGCGCGCACTACGGGTCGCCGGACAAGGACCCGACGATCCGGCTGCGGGTGCTCGAGGACGCCGGCCGCAGCACGATCCCGTTCACGACCGGGGTGCTCGTCGGTATCGGCGAGACCATCGCCGATCGGGCCGAGTCGCTGTTCGCGATTCGCAAGGTCGCCCGGCAGTACGGCGCCGTCCAGGAAGTGATCGTGCAGAACTTCCTGGCCAAGCCCGATACCGCGATGCGGTCCGCGCCCGATGCCGGCCGGGAGGAATACCTGGCGACCGTCGCGGTGGCGAGAATGGTGATGGGGCCGTCGATCTGCATCCAGGCGCCGCCCAACCTGTCGGCGACGGAGGAGCTCGCCGGCCTGATTGCCGCCGGGATCGACGACTGGGGCGGGGTTTCACCGCTCACCCCCGACCACGTCAACCCGGAACGACCGTGGCCGCAGCTGGACACGCTTGCCGAGCTGACGGCCGCGCAGGGGTTCACCCTGCGGGAGCGACTCACCGCCCACCCCTCGTACGTGCTGACCGGTGAGCCGTGGCTCGACCCCAGGGTGCTGCCGCATGTCGCCGCGCTGGCCGACCCGCAGACCGGACTCGCTCTGGAAGGGGCTGTGCCGCAGGGCATCCCATGGCAGGAGCCGGATCCCGACTGGGGTTCCGCGGGCCGCCTCGACCTCCATACTGCGATCGACACCGAGGGCCGGCGCACCGAGACCCGCAGCGATTTCGATGCCGCCTACGGTGACTGGAACGTGCTCCGGGAACAGGTGTCGGCGCGGCCGTCACGAGCTCCGGTGCACGTCCTCGACGCCGACGTCCGCGCCGCCCTCCGCGCGGCCGAGCGCGACCCGGCCGGCTTGAGTGACCGGCACGCGCTAGATCTCATGCAGGCTGACGGTCCCGAGCTCGACGCGCTGTGCGCACTGGCCGACGACATCCGGCGCGACGTCGTCGGCGACGGCGTCACCTACGTGGTGAACAGGAACATCAACTTCACCAACGTCTGCTACACCGGTTGCCGCTTCTGCGCTTTCGCCCAGCGGCGCACCGATGCCGACGCGTTCACCCTGTCGCTGGAGGAGGTGGGCAAGCGCGCCGACGAGGCGTGGGACGTCGGCGCCACCGAGGTGTGCCTGCAGGGTGGGATCCACCCGGACCTGCCCGGCACCGCCTACTTCGACATCGCAGCCGAGATCCGGCGCCGGCAACCGGATCTGCACATCCACGCGTTCTCACCGATGGAGATCGTCAACGGCGCGTCACGGACCGGCCTGTCCATCCGCGACTGGCTGGTGAAGGCCCGCGAGTCGGGACTGAACTCGATCCCGGGAACCGCGGCCGAGATCCTCGACGACGACGTCCGCTGGATCCTCACCAAGGGCAAGCTGCCGACCGCATCGTGGATCGAGGTGGTCAGCACCGCACATGACGTCGGCCTGCCGTCCAGCTCGACGATGATGTACGGGCACGTCGACACCCCGGCGCACTGGGTGGCGCACCTCAAGCTGCTCGCCCGGATCCAAGACAGCACAGGCGGTTTCACCGAGTTCGTGGCGCTGCCCTTCGTGCACCAGAACTCACCGATCTACCTCGCCGGGGTGGCCTCCGCCGGACCGTCGCTGAGGGACAACCGGGCCGTACACGCCATGGCCCGCCTGCTGTTGCACGGCCGGATCGACAACATCCAGACGTCATGGGTCAAGCTCGGCACCGACGGCTGCCGTGCGGTCCTGCAAGGCGGCGTCAACGATCTCGGTGGCACGCTGATGGAGGAGACCATCTCGAGAATGGCCGGCTCACAACATGGCTCGGCGAAAACCGTCGCCGATCTGGAGGCGATCGCGGCGTCCGCCGGCCGGCCCGCCCGCCAGCGCACCACGCTCTACGGCGAGGTGTCGGAGGAGCGGGTGGCGGCCGGCCGACGGGGTGGCCGCCTGCGGCTGCCGATCAGTGCGGGCTGACGGACCCGCACGCGGGCGTCAGGACGCGGAGACGGCCTCGGGCTTCTTCTGCTCGACAACCTGCCGCTCGTCACGGGTCTCGATCTTCACCCGACGCGGCTTGGCCTTGTCGGCGACCGGGATGGTGACGGTCAGGACGCCGTTCTCGTAGCTGGCGCTGATGTGTTCGGTGTCGACACCCTCACCGAGGGACAGCTGGCGAAGGTACGTACCGGTGAACCGCTCGCCGGCGATCCACTGCACGTCCTCCGTCGACCGGGCGGTGCGCTCGGCCTTGATGGTCAGCGTGTTGTTGTCGATACCGATATCGACCGAACCCGGGTCGACGCCGGGCAGGTCGGCGTGCAGGACATAGTGATCGCCCGCGCGGTAGAGGTCCATCGGCATGAATTGCGGCGTGCGCGCCGAGGATCCGGGGAAGGCTGTGAGCCGGGAAGCAAGCCGATCCATGTCACGGAACGGATCGAAACCAAGCACAGCAACCACCTCCTGGGACTTCGAGGTGCCCGCCACCCTGGCGGGCGCCGTTTCAAGCTGTGCAGAACCGAGATTAGCACTCAGTAATGTCGAGTGCCAGTACCCGATCGGGCGAAATTGGAGCGAGATCCCCTGCAGTGCAGTGGGACTCAGTGAGCAAGCCAGCCACTGGGGTCGTCGATGACGTCCGACAGCACCGCCGATGCCGCGCCGATCAGGGCCGCGTCATCCCTGACGGTGGCCGGCCGGACCTGCAGTCCGGACCACGGGGCCGCGAGCACCCGGGTCGCCAGGACCTCTTCGATACCGGGGATGAGGAACGGTGCCAGCGGTCCGTAGATGCCGCCGAGCACCACGTCCTCGACGTCGATGAGGTTCACTGCGTTGGCCAGCGCCGTCCCCAGGGCTCGTGCACCTCCGGCCAGAGATGCCAGGGCGCCGACGTCACCGGCCTCGGCGGCCACCTCGAGGTCGCCGATCGGCCGGTCGAGTGGCAGTGACGCCGAGCGCATCAGCGCGTCCTTGCCGGCGTACTGCTCCAGGCAACCCGCGGAGCCGCAGCGGCACTGTCGACCGCCGGGGGCGACGACGGTGTGGCCGATCTCGCCGGACCACCCGTGCCGGCCGCCGAACACCGCGCCGTCCACCACCAGCGCGCCGCCGATTCCGACCTCGCCCGACACGTAGAGGAAGGACAACCGCCCGGCCGGTCGCAGGGCATCGGCCTCCGCCCGGGCCGCCAGGGTGGCCTCGTTGTCCAGCCGGATCGGGACCTCCGGCGTCCCGGCCCGGGCGTTGGACAGGTCGGCGTTGGACAGCGCGCGAGTGCGGCGCTGGAGAGTGCGCAGTGCGCTGGAGAGTGCTGCGTTGAACAGCGTGACCACGTCCACGTCACGCCACCCCAGGTTGGGCGCCATCCGCACCGGACCGTGGGGCCGGTCGACCAGACCCGGAACGGCCAGGCAACTGCCGGCCATCCGGATGCCGTCCGGCAGCGTGCCGATGACATCGCGATACATCTGCGCCAGTCGGTCGAGGACGAGGCCGGGCTCGCTCCCGCGGAAGTCGGCAGCGGCCACCTGTTGCCCGAGCACCGCGCCGGACAGGTCCACCACCCGGACGCCGAGGTAGTCGACGTTGACCTCCATGCCGACTGCGGCCAGGGTTCCCTTGGCGGGTACGAGCGGCACCGCTGGCCGTCCCGCGCGTTGCGACATCACCGGCGGCAGTTCGGAGACCAGGTGGGCCGCGAGCAGCCGATCGGCGAGGGAGGACACGGTGGCCCTGGTGAGGCCGGTTGCGTGGGCGATGTCCGCGCGCGAAATGGGTACCTGAGCATCGATGATGAGGCGTAGCACGAGGCCGAGGTTGTGCTCACGCAGGTTGGCCTGGCGAATGGCTGAAGCGCCGAGCGGAGTCGATCGGCGCGACGGCATGGGTTGACCTTAGCGGTCACCTGGGATATGTTCAACGAACCAACAAATTACCGCACCGACAAAGGAGTCCTGCATGGTTCCGCAGCCCACCCCTGAAGATCGTTTTTCGTTCGGTCTGTGGACCGTTTCCTGGCAGGGCCGTGACCCCTTCGGCGACGCCACCCGGCCGGCGCTGGACCCGGTCGAGGCCGTGGAGAAGCTCGCCGAGGCAGGCGCCTGGGGCGTGACGTTCCACGACGAGGACGTCGTCCCGTTCGGCTCCGACGACGCCACCCGCGACCGGCTGCTCGGCGCATTCCGCGACGCCTGCACGGCGAACAACATCACCATCGAGATGGTCACCACGAACCTGTTCACCCACCCGGTGTTCAAGGACGGTGGCCTCACCTCCAACGACCGTTCCGTGCGCCGCTTCGCGCTGCGCAAGGTGCTGCGCAACGTCGATCTGACCGCCGATATCGGCGCCAAGACCTTCGTCATGTGGGGTGGTCGTGAGGGCAGTGAGTACGACGGGTCCAAGGACCTCAACGCCGCCTTCGACCGTTACCGGGAGGGCGTCGACACCGTCGCCGGCTACATCAAGGACAAGGGCTACGACATCAAGATCGCCCTGGAGCCCAAGCCGAACGAGCCCCGCGGCGACATCTTCCTGCCGACCGTCGGCCATGCGCTCGGCTTCATCGCCCAGCTCGAGCACGGCGACATCGTCGGGCTGAACCCGGAGACCGGCCACGAGCAGATGGCCGGCCTGAACTACACCCACGGCATCGCACAGGCGCTGTGGTCGGACAAGCTGTTCCACATCGACCTCAACGGCCAGCGGTCCATCAAGTACGACCAGGACCTGGTGTTCGGGCACGGCGACCTGCTGTCCGCCTTCTTCACCGTCGACCTGCTGGAGAACGGCTTCCCGAACGGCGGGCCGAAGTACACCGGTCCCCGGCACTTCGACTACAAGCCCTCCCGCACAGAGGGTTTCGACGGCGTGTGGGAATCGGCCCGGGCGAACATGGCAACCTACCTGTTGCTCAAGGAGCGCGCCCTCGCCTTCCGCGCCGATCCCGAGGTGCAGCAGGCGATGGCCGCGTCCGGCATCGCGGAACTGGCCGTGCCGACGCTGTCCGCGGGGGAGTCGGTGGCCGATCTGCTGGCCGACGACGCTGCCTTCGAGACCTATGACGCGGAGAAGGCGGCCGAGCATTCCTACGCCTTCGTGCACCTGAACCAGCTCGCGGTGGAGCACGCCCTCGGCGGTCGCTGACGTCCGGCTCACCCGGGATCCGGCGGTGGACCTGGTCGCAGGTCTGTAGCCGCCGGATCGAGCGTCATCACCTTCTCGACCGGTCCTCGGCCGGGGTCGGCGACATTGTGTCGGCGATGGCCGGTGCCCAGGCGCAGGTGATGTCGGCCGCCGAGCTGTCCGTTGCCCTGCGGATGGCCGGCGGCACGACAACTGATGTGCGGCAGGCCCTGTGGGACCGTCGCGAGCTGGTCAAGACCTTCGGCCCGCGCGGCACAGTGCACCTGTTAGCCGCGGCGGAACTGCCGATGTGGACAGGTGCGTTGTCCGCCATCCCATCTCGAACGGACGTCTCCGCGGGCCGTTCCCGACGTGAGCCGTTGCTGACGCCGCAGCAGAGCGATGAGCTTGTCGCGGCGATCGGCGATGCGCTCGACAGCGCCGGCCCGATGACGGTCGACGAGCTCGGCACGGTGGTGGTGGCCGCCACCGGTCCGTGGGCCGCCGACCCGGTGGTCCCCGCCTTCGGTGACTGGTGGCCGCGGTGGCGGGCCGCCGTCGAGATCGCCGCCACCCGAGGCTGTTTGTGTTTCGGGCCGCCGCGGGGACGGGCGGCGACTTTCACGTCCCCGACAGCGATGTGGCCGGGCTTCCGACCCGCCGACCCGCGAGGCGCGCTGCGCGCATTGGTTTTTCGATATCTCACCTCTTATGGACCGGCGACCGCGCGGCACTTCGCGCAGTGGCTCGCCGCGCCACCCGGTTGGAGCGCTGAGGTCTTCGAGTCCCTCGCCGAGGAACTGCAGGCTGTCGACGTCGCTGGATGCGATGCGGGGCAACCGATGTGGGTTCCGCGGGATGACAGCGACCCGCCCAGCCGCCGCCCCGCCGGGGTCCGCCTGCTGCCCTACTTCGACGCGTACGTGATCGGCTGCCACCCGCGGGACCGGGTGTTCCGCGGTTCCGCCGCCGACCGTGCGCTGACCCGGGGCCAGGCCGGCACCGTGCCCGTCGTGCTGCTGCACGGGGAGGTCGCCGGAGTCTGGCGGCACCAGCGGTCCGGTCGCGGGGTGCGGATCACCATCGAGTTGCTCAGGGACCTCACCTCGACGCAGCGTGCCCAGTTGGGCGCGGAGGCGGAACGGACCGGCGAGATCCTCGGGCTGTCCGCCGATGTCACCTATGGCGCGGTGGCAACCGGCCGTCACCTCTGAGGCGCGCGAGATCGACGTCGTGATCCGATGTCGTGAGATTCGATGTCGCGAGAACCGAATTGGCACCGGCCACGTACCCCTGATCGAGCCGGTCACCGCGAGGCCAACGGGCGTCGCCCGGCTCCACCCACAGGGGGGAACCCATGGCAAGTATCAGCAACCTCGTCCTCACGATCGTGCGCGATGTCGCGAACGCGGAGATCCGGATCGAATACGACATCGTCTGGAGCAACTTCGATCAGCTGACCAATCTGCCGTACCGGGACACGTTCCGGATCATCGAGGACGACACCAATCAGGACGGCGACAACCTGCCTGTCGGCGACGATCCCGTCTCCGTCGGCCTGGTCTTCACCCTGCCGGTCAGCTCCAACGGAGCGGCCAGCACCCACCGGGTCAAGACCGCCACCGTGCCCTTCTCCAACCTGAACAAGGATGACCAGGCAGGCAACACCGACGACGAGATCCGCGCCGTCGTGACCCTCAATCCGCAGATCCCGGTGGCGATCAGCCGGGAGAGCAACGTGGTCACCGTCGCCGCTTGAGCCGGGCGAGACCGGACTGCGGGACGCCGGTTCGTCCCTGCTCGAACTCCGCGGGGGCGGGTCAGCCGCCGACGATCACCGGTTCCTGCAGTTCGGTCACCCAGGTGGCCGGGTCCTCACCGGTCTCCAGGTACAGCTCACGGTTGTACCCGGTGGAGCGATAGCCGTTGGCCTCGATCCACCTGGCGAGTTGCTGAATGCTGCCCATCACTTCATCCATCGATCCGTGGTGCACGATCGTTGCGGCCGTGGCGATCTCGGGGAGGTCGACGAGAGTCAGGTCGGTGCCGGATGTGTCGTCCGGAACGGGCAGCGCGGCGTGCACGAGCACCTCGCCGTCTCCACCGTCCTCGTAGTACGCGACGGCCGGTCCGACGGGGGTGACACCGGCGGCGTGCAGTCGCTGGACGAGCCGGTCGTAGAGCGGGCCGATCACCGGGCTGATGAACTCGGGCGCAAAACCCCCTGCGGTGGCGGTCATCTCGGCCACCCGCACCGGTGGGATGGTCTTGATGGTGATGTCCTGGGTTGGCATGGTGCCCTCCTGTTCGATGATGTGGAGTCTGGCCTCCACGTGGGCCAATCTGGCGGTGTCGTCGGCGATCCGGGATTGCAGTTCCGCCCGGCGCAGGCGCAGCATTCCGTGCAGCTCGGCGGCCGTGACGCTCTCGTCGAGGATCGACTGCACCTGCTGCAGCGTGAATCCCAGTTCCTTGAGCGCCACGATGCGGTTCAGCCGGGACAGCTGAGCCGCCCCGTACGAGCGGTAGCCGGTGATCCGGTCCACCTGCGCCGGCGGCAACAGGCCCACCGCGTCATAGTGACGCAGCATCCGAACGGTGACCCGCCCGTGCCGAGCAAACTCTCCGATGCCGAACATGGTTTAGGTATAGGGGCTGACACGGTGTCAGGGTCAAGCGCTGCCGAAAAACGCAATCCATCGACTGTCGCGTCAGCAGGGAAATCGACGCCCCGCGAGGCCAAAGAACCTGCACGCGCGACACTCGGCGGCTCAGCTGCGGGTAGCGAGCGCTGTCGGCTGGGATCGCCGCCGCCGACATTCAGAGACTCAGGACGATGTCCCTGACGGCGGCTGAGGAACGCGTGGCGAAGTTGGGGACCGGACCGGTGGCGCGCTCGTAGAGGCAGGTCGTCCAGCAAACCGACGATCATCCGCGCGGTGCACCGCCGGATCACCGCAGAGCACCTATCATCAAACGTATGTTCGATGCCGGTTGGGACGCGGGCCTGGACGACGCGCAACTGGCGGCCGCCACGCACGGCGAGATGCCATTGGTCATCCTGGCGGGCGCCGGGACCGGAAAGACACGAACGTTGACCGCCAGGGTCGCGAGTCTGGTCGACCGCGGTGTCCCGCCCGAGCGCATCTTGTTGCTGACTTTCACCCGTCGGGCGGCCGACGACATGATGGCCAGGGCCGCTGCAGTGTGCACCCGTCCCGAGGCCGCGCGTCGCCTGCAGGGCGGCACGTTCCACGCCGTCGCGCACCAGGTCGTTTCCACCCACACCGAAGCCCTGGGACTGCCCGAAGCCATGTCTGTCCTCGATCGCTCCGACTCGGTCGATGCGATGGATCTGCTCAGGCACGATCACGGCCTGGCCGATGGGAGCGCCAGGATGCCGACCGCCTCGGCGCTCGTCGACCTGTACTCGCGGGCAGTGAGCACCGGCACCCCGGCGCGGACGGTGCTGACTCGCGACTTCCCGTGGCTCGAGCCGCATGTGGACGCCATTGTCGAGCTCTTCCGCGGCTACGTGACACGCAAGCGCAGCCGTGGGCTGCTCGATTTCGACGACCTGCTCCTTGCGTGGCGATCGTTGCTGGCAGATGCCGAGGTGGGTGCCGGCATCGCCGCGAGATGGGACCACGTCCTGGTCGACGAGTACCAGGACGTCAACCAGACCCAGGTCGACATCGTGCGCATGCTCAGGCCGAGCGGGACAGGCCTGACGGTGGTGGGCGACGACGCCCAGGCCATCTACGGCTTCCGCGGTTCCGACAGTGCTCATTTGTTGAACCTCACCGAAGCCTTCGATGACGTGACGGTGGTACGGCTGGAACAGAACTTCCGGTCGCGCCAACCGCTGCTGGATCTGGCCAATGCCGTTCGGCCGCAAGGCTCCGCCGATCATGGATTGCAGTTGCACTCGGCGCGGACCGGTGGCGAGCGCCCGACCCTGATTCGCTGCCACGATGCGCCCGCCGAGGCTCGGGCGGTGGCCGACGCCGTTCTCGAGCATGCCGCCAACGGTCGGTTGCTCCGTGACCAGGCCGTGCTGATGCGGACGGGACACCACAGTGACCTGCTGGAGGTCGAACTGACCGCGCGGCGGATCCCATTCGTCAAGTTCGGTGGCTTGAAGTTCTTGGAGGCCGCGCACGTCAAGGATCTGGTCGCGGCGCTGCGGGTGACCATCAACCGGGTGGACGAAGTGGCGTGGTACCGGTTACTCCGCCTGCACGACGGAATCGGTCCGGCCCGCGCCCGAGCGTTACTGCAGCACGTCGCGGCTCCCGACCTGACCAGTGACTGGGTCGGCGAGTCCGTCGCCGCCGCACCCGCGATGAGCCGTTCGGCGTTGGCCGTCACCCTCGGCGGGGTGGTCGCGGCCCGGGCCGCCGCAACCGTTGCTGAACGGGCCGCGCGGTGCCTGAATCTGTTGCGGCCGTTGCTCACCGCTCGCCATCGGGACGCGGTTGCCCGTCTGGCCGACCTGGACCGGCTGGTTGGCGCGGCGGCGGCGGCGCCCGACCTCGCCGCCTTCATCGCCGAGCTCACCCTCGATCCGCCGGCGTCCACGTCGGATCTGGCCGGTCCGCCGCATCTGGACGAGGACTACCTGGTGCTGTCCACGGTCCACTCGGCGAAGGGGTTGGAGTGGCCGATCGTGCACGTGCTGCACCTGGCCGACGGAGCCTTCCCATCCGACATGTCACTCGGCTCGCAGGAAGGTCTCCTGGAGGAGCAGCGGCTGTTCTACGTCGCCGTCACCCGTGCGGCCGAGGAGCTGTCGCTGTACGCCCCGCTCCGCATGCCGCACCACCGGTTCGGCGGCAACGACAAACACAGCTACGCGCAGCTCACCCGGTTCCTCGACGACGCCGCCCAGCAGACCCTCTTGGTCAAGGACCTGACACCCGCGCGCGCGACGTCGGTGCCGCCCCGAACCGCTCACACCCGCGTCGAACTGCCCGCGCTGGACGAACTCTGGGCCTGATTTCGTCTGCAAGAGTGGTGCCATGGCCAACGGCGTACTCGTGATCGACATCCAGCAGGACTACTTCCCCGGCGGTGCCCACCCGCTCGTCGAGCCGGAGGCGGCCGCGGAAGTCGCCAGGTCCGTCGTCGACGAAGCCCGGGCCCGAGGCGGCCGGGTCCTGCACATGCAGCACGAGGCGACCGAACCGGATGCCACATTCTTCGTGGCGGGGACGCCCGGCATCGAGATCCACCCACTGCTGGCCCCGGCCGACGGCGAACAGGTGATCGTCAAGCACGCTCCCAACAGCTTCATCGGAACGGGCCTCGAAGCCACCCTGGCCCAGCAGGGCATCGACGAGCTGACCATCGTCGGGATGATGAGCAGCATGTGCGTGGATGCGACCACTCGCGCCGCTCTTGATCTCGGACTGTCCGTGACTGTGGTGGAGAACGGCTGTGCCGCACCCGATCTGGTGTTCCAGGAAGAGACGGTGCCGGGCAGGACGGTGCATGCTGCGTTCATGTCGGCGCTGGGTCAGGCCGGCGCGACCGTCGTCTCGCGATGAGGTGACACGGCCGCGTCGAGAGCCGGCACAGCGACCGCAACCGCTTTGTCCGGATCTCCAGGCGCCCCGAAATATTCATGACCTCAGGGTCTTGACGAACGCGTTTGTTCACCTGATACTCAAATCCATCGAAGCGCTTCGACGAGGATCGGCGAGACGCCTTCGACATCGTGAGAGAGCACCGGGTGCCCGCTGTGGATGGCGGGAACCTGATCACGGCGAGGCAAGGTTTGTCTCTCGCGGTGATCGAAGCGCTTCGATATGCGGCACGACACGACGGGTCACCGACGACGGAGGAGGCGACATGGCCACCATGCAGGACGTCGCCACCCTCGCCAACGTGTCGATCAGCACTGTGTCGTACGCGATCAACAACACCCGGCCGATCTCCGCGGCCACCAGGGAACGCATCGAGCGGGCCATGGTGGAACTGGATTTTCGCCCGAACGCCATGGCCAGGGGACTCGCGAGCAGGCGCAGCCGGATCCTCGCGCTGACCTTCCCGGGCATCGAGAACAGTCTGGGGAGCACGGTGATGGAGTTCGTCACCGGTGCCGCCGAGGCCGCCCGCGCCCGGAACTATCACCTTGTCGTCTGGCCGTACGCACCGGCGCAGGCCGACGAGATGCTCGAGATGAGCCGGCAGGGCCTGACAGACGGCGTCATCGTCATGGAGGTACGGCGCGACGACCCGCGGGTGCGGGTGCTGGACGGTGCGCAGGTACCGCTGACGATGATCGGCCGCGCCGACGACTCGGGTGACAGTCGTTGTGTGGACATCGATTTCGATGCCACGACCGAGATGGCGGTCGATCATCTTGTCGCCCTCGGGCACCGGCGCATCGTCCTGCTCAACCACTCCGAGTCCAGCCGCGACAACGGCTATGGACCGACATTGCGCGCCCAGCAAGGCTTTGAGGCCGCGATGCGGCGCCGCGGGCTGATCGCCGAGGTGGTCTGGTGCGAGGAGTCACCGGCCGCCGGCCGGGTCGCCGCCGCCGGACTGCTCGGCCGGCTGCCGGATCTGACCGCGATGGTGGCGATGAACGAGAATGCCGTGATCGGCGCCGTCTCCGAACTCGTCACCTGCGGACTGTCGGTGCCGCAGGACTTCTCGGTGTTGTCCATCGTCTCATCACCGTTGATGGCTGAGATGGTTCAACCGGCCCTGACCACGTTGCACGCCCCCGGCGCCGAACTCGGACGCCTCGGCGTGCAGTCCCTGCTCGACCAACTCGACGGCAGGCAACCGGTCGGTGGACCGGTGCTGCTCGCCTGCCGATGGGAGGCCGGCCGAAGTACGGCGCCGGTCCCGCCGGACCCGCTGCCGGCATCGCTGAACGTCCCCGGCCCCGACAACCGTCACTCCCCAGCACGTCCAGCCCCGCATCTCGCCATTGCCCCGTACGTCGCACCGACCGCACATGAACTGACAGCACTTGAATCGACCGCACCTGAACTGCCAGCACGCCACCCGCACGCCACGCGCCCGCCGAGCAAACGGCGGCCGCAGGCGGCGCGCATCAAGCACGTCCGTTGGGCCGGCCATCCGTCCGGCACCAGTTCCCGCCCATCCCCCGCATCACCAGGAGGAATCGCATGAGAATTTCCCGATACCGAGCCGGCCTCGTCGCCGCGTTCGCAGCGTTCTCGCTGACACTGGCCGCCTGCTCCGGCGGCTCCGGTGACGCTGCCGACTCCGCCGCGGCAGGGTCCGGTACACCCGAAACCGGCACGCTGAAACTGTGGCACTACGAAAGCGCCAACGGCGCCATGGGTATCGCCTGGGACAAGGCGATCGAGATCTTCAAGCAGCAGCATCCCGGGGTGACCGTGGACTTCGAGCGCAAGGCGTTCGAGCAGATCCAGCAGAACGCCGGCATGATCATCAGCTCCGATGAGGGCCCGGACATCATGGAGTACAACAAGGGCAACGCCACCGCCGGCCTGCTCGCATCGCAGGGCCTGCTCACCGACCTGAGCGAGCAGGCGACCAGTCGCGGCTGGGACCAGAAGCTTGCCGCCGAGCCTGCAGACGACCGCCCGCTACGACGAGAAGGGCGTCATGGGCTCCGGCAACTGGTACGGCGTGCCGAACTACGGCGAGTACGTGATGGTCTACTACAACAAGGACCTGTTCACGAAGAACGGCATCACGGTGCCGACGACGCTGGACGAGTTGACTGCGGCGATGGACAAGTTCGTCGCGGCCGGGACGACACCACTGTGCATGGCGGGTGCCGAGTATCCCGCAGGGCAGCTCGCCTACCAATTGGCGCTCACCAAGGCCGACCGGCAGTTCGTCGACAACTACCAGCTCTACAAGAATCCCGGTCGATTTCCAGTCCGACCCGCTGAAATACGGCGCCGACACCTTCGACCAGTGGGTGAAGAAGGGCTACATCTCCAAGACCTCCGCTTCACTGAAGGCGGAGGACATGGGTACCGGATTCATCGGTGGAAAGTGCGCGATGATCGTGTCCGGAAGCTGGTGGTACGGCCGGTTCACCGATGAGATCAAGGGTTTCGACTGGGGGACCTTCCTGTTCCCGGGCAGCAAACTGAGCCTCGGCTCGTCCGGCAACCTGTGGGTGGTGCCGGAGGCCTCCAAGAACAAGGAACTGGCCTACGACTTCATCGACATCACGATGAGCCCGGAGGTCCAGGAACTGCTCGGCAACAGCGGCGGCGTGCCGGTGGCGGCCGATCCCGCCAAGATCAAGGACCCGAAGAACTCTGAGCTGATCGCGAACTTCAACAAGGTCACCGCGGATGACGGTCTCGCGTTCTACCCGGACTGGCCGGTGCCCGGCTACTACGACGTGCTGGTGTCCGGGTTCCAGTCGCTGATCAACCAGTCGAAGTCGCCGGAAGAGGTCCTCGACCAGATCTCCGGTCCGTACGAGGAGGGCGTGTCCTCCATCCAGGCCGGTTGATCCCGTGTCCACCGAAACGGTCTCGACTCGCAGGAACCGGTGGGCGAACCGGCCCGACCCCCGGTCCGGCGCCCGATGCACAACCACGCCGACGGGCACGTGCGAATGCCTCCGTCGGATTCGAGCTCACGCGGCTACTGGCTCTACCTGATCCCGGGTGGCGTGGCCTTCGCCGCGATCATCCTGGGGCCGCTGGTCTACAACGTCTACCTGTCGCTGACCAAGTGGTCGGGTGTCGGCAAGCCCGAGGTTCATCGGCTTCGACAACTACATCCGGCTCGCCACGACAGCGTGTTCTGGGAGTCGTTCAAGAATTCGCTGGCGATGATCATCGCGATGGTGGTGGTGCCGACGGTGATCGGCCTGTTCCTGGCCTCGGTGCTGTTCGACTACCTCGGAAAGCGTTTCGGCGGCTCGAGTGTCAGCGTGCTGCGGGCGGTGTTCTACCTGCCGCAGGTGCTGCCGGTCGTGGTGGCGGGCATCGTCTGGGGCTGGATCCTGCGGCCCGACGGCGCCTTCAACGCCTTCCTCGACGCGATCGGGCTGCAGGGGTTCACCCGGGACTGGCTGGGTGACCCGAACACCGCACTGCCGGTCGTCATGCTGGTGATGGTCTGGGTCCAGATCGGCTATCCCGTGGTGATCTTCATGTCGGCCCTGCAACGGGTCGATCCCGAGATCTACGAGGCCGCGGAGATCGACGGCGCGGGATATTGGGCCCGATTCCGCGCCATCACCGTCCCGCAGATCCGGCCGGAGACCTTCGTCGTGGCACTCACCTGCACCATCGCCGCGCTGAAGGTCTTCGGACCGATCTACGCGCTGACCAGGGGTGGCCCGGAGAACGCCACCAACGTGCCGTCGTACTTCGCGTACTTCACGTTCTTCAAGAAGCTCAACGTCGGGTACGGCGCTGCCATCGCCACCGTCCTGACGCTGATCATCGTCCTGGTCGCCGCGGTGATCATGCGCTGGCAGGCCCACAGTGAGAAGAAGGAAGTGGGCTGAGATGACTGTCCCCGTACTGCATCCCGACCGACCGGAGGTCAGCGCCGGCCAGCGCCGGGCCGACGAGCGGGCGCTCAAGGCCCGCGACCGGTTCCATCGCGGCACCGCACGGTGGGTGGTGCTGGTCGGCATCTCCGCCGCCGCGCTGCTCATGTTGATCCCGTTCGCGCTGATGGTGCTGAACGCCTTCAAGTCGCCGGCCGACTATTCCAACAACGGTCCGTTGAGCTGGCCGACCGAGTTCTACACCAAGGGCCTGGTGACGTACTGGAATCAGGTGAACTACCCGGAGAAGCTGTGGAATTCCACGCTGATCGCCGGCGTCGTGGCGGTCGCCGCGGTGCTGCTCTCGCTGCTCAACGCGTACGCGATCGGCGTCGGCAGGGTGAAGGGCCGGCTCTGGATCGTCGCACTGTTCCTGCTCGGCAACATGTTGCCGCAGGAAGCGCTGGTCTACCCGCTGTACTTCTTCGCCAAGGAGGTCGGGCTCTACAACACCCGGCTCGCCGTGATCATCATCTTCACCGTCATCCAGAGTGCCTTCGGCACCTACCTTCTCGCCTCCGTGCTCGGCACGTTCCCGAAGGCGCTGCTGGAGGCCGCCGCGCTGGACGGCGCGTCGCGATGGCAGATCCTGTGGAAGGTGGTCTTCCCCATCGTCCGGCCGACGCTGTCGGTGCTGTTGATCTTCTTCTTCATCTGGACGTGGAACGAGTTCTTCATCCCGCTGGTCATGCTGATCGACAACGCCACCCAGACCATCCCGGTTGCGCTGGCCTCGCTGCAGGGCGACCGGCTGATGGACGCCCCGACCACCAATGCGGGAGCATTGATCAGCCTGATCCCCGCGGTGATCTTCTTCTTCATCTTCCAGCGGACCCTGACCCGCGGGGTCACCGCTGGCGCCATCAAGTAATTTCGCGTTGATCATGCGGCTCAGCAGGCCTTTTCGCGCGTGTCGTCGGCGTGTCGCGTGCTGAGCTGCATGATCAACACCATCTTGTCAGCATCGAAAGGTCTCAAGAGATGAAGTTCAGCGACGGCTACTGGCACGTCCGGGAGGGGTTCGACCTCCAGCACCCGGCGCAGGTGCGGGACGTCAGCAGCGACCAGCGGTCGATCACCGTGCTCGCCTCGACCAGGCTGATCGCTCAGCGCGGCGACACGCTGAACCGGCCGACCGCAACAGTGACCCTGTCCTCGCCGATGGCGGACGTCATCCGGGTACGGATCGAGCATCACGCGGGACACAGCGACGCCGGGCCGGACTTCGCGCTGCCCGGCGCCGACGACCCGAGCGTCGACATCAACCTGACCGACGAGGCCACTTCACTGACCTCGGGTTCACTGACCGCCCGGCTGCAGCGCGGGACGGCCTGGCTGCTGGAGTTTCTCGACGGGGATCAGGTGCTGACCGGCGCTGGGCCGAAGACCATCGGCCTGGCCACCGGACCGGATGGTGACACGTATGTCTTCCAGCAGCTGGCGCTGGGCGTCGGCGAGAAGGTGTACGGCCTCGGTGAGCGCTTCGGTCCGGTCGTCAAGAACGGCCAGCAGGTGGACATCTGGAACGCCGACGGCGGTACCAGCAGCGATCAGGCCTACAAGAACGTGCCGTTCTTCTGGACCACCCGCGGTTACGGCGTCCTGGTCAACCATCCCGAGCGGGTGTCGTTCGAGATCGGCTCGGAAACCGTGTCTCGAACACAGTTCTCGGTGCCGGGGCAGTATCTCGAGTACTTCGTGATCAACGGCCCGACGCCGAAACAGATCCTGGCGAACTACACCGCACTGACCGGACGGGCCCCACGGGTGCCGGCCTGGTCGTTCGGTTTGTGGCTCTCGACATCGTTCACCACCAACTACGACGAGAAAACCGTCACCGGCTTCATCGACGGCATGGCCGAACGCGACATTCCCTTGTCCGTTTTCCATTTCGACTGTTTCTGGATGCGTGAATTCCGCTGGTGCGATTTCGAGTGGGATCCGGAGACATTTCCCGAACCGGAGGCGATGCTCGCCCGGCTGAAGGACAAGGGGCTGCGGATCTGCGTCTGGATCAACCCCTATATCGCGCAGCATTCCAGGCTGTTCGAGGAGGGCATGGCGAAGGGGTATCTGGTCACCCGCGCCGATGGCAGCGTGTGGCAGTGGGACATGTGGCAGGCCGGAATGGCCTTGGTCGATTTCACCAATCCCGCTGCTGCGCAGTGGTATGCCTCGCACCTGGAGCGCCTGCTCGACCAGGGCGTCGACGCCTTCAAGACCGATTTCGGTGAACGCATCCCCACCGACGTCAGCTGGCACGACGGCTCGGACCCGCAGCGGATGCACAACTATTACACGCACCTGTACAACCGGACGGTCTTCGACCTGTTGGAGCGGCGGCGCGGTGTGGGCGAGGCGGTGCTGTTCGCCCGCTCGGCAACCGCCGGGGGTCAGCAGTACCCGGTGCACTGGGGCGGCGACTGCGAATCCAACTACCCGTCGATGGCCGAGACATTGCGTGGCGGATTGTCTTTGGCGGCCAGCGGGTTCGGCTACTGGTCGCACGACATCGGCGGCTTCGAGGGCACTCCGGACGCCGGGGTCTTCAAACGCTGGCTGGCGTTCGGGCTGCTGTCCAGCCACAGTCGGCTGCATGGGTCGGGTTCGTACCGGGTGCCGTGGGCCTTCGACGACGAAGCGGTCGAGGTGGCCAGGCGGTTCACCAAGCTCAAGATGACCCTGATGCCGTACCTGGCGGCGACCGCCCGGCAGGTGCAGAACAACGGCACCCCGATGCTCCGGCCGATGATCCTGGAATTCCCGGACGACCCTGCTGTCGAACATCTGGACACCCAGTACATGCTGGGCGACTCCCTGCTCGTAGCACCGGTTTTCGGTGCCGACGGCTCGGTCCGCTTCTATCTGCCCGAGGGCACCTGGACGCACCTGCTGGACGGCCACACGCGTGACCGGCCCGCGCTGGATCACCGAGCAATACGGCTTCGACTCGGTGCCGGTGTTCGTCCGGCCGGGAACAGTGCTGCCCATCGGTGCCCGCGACGACCGACCGGACTACGACTACTCCGACGGCGTCACCCTGCGGCTTTTCGCGCCGGAGGTACTGGCCGCGACGTCGGTGGAGGTGCCCGGAGCGTCCGGCGCGCCGGACGCCCGGTTCGAGGTGAGCAGGTCCGGCAACACCGTCACCGTCACCCGGGTTGCCGGGTCCGGAACATGGTCGGTGGCCGGAAGCGCTTCCACCGTGCAGGCCACGTCCGATACGGTCGCCATCACAGTGGCGCCCGCAACGGCGGAGGCGCCGGCACTGAAGGAGGAGTCGCACCGATGACCGACCCGACGACCGCTGGCCCCGGGCGCACGTTCCCGAAGGACTTCCTCTGGGGGTCGGCCACCGCGTCGTACCAGATCGAGGGCGCCTTCGACGAGGACGGGCGGACCCCCTCCATCTGGGACACCTACTGCCGCACACCGGGAATGGTGCTCAACGGGGATACCGGTGACGTTGCCGACGACCACTACCACCGCTGGCAGCAGGACGTCGGACTGATCAAGGGCCTCGGATTGCAGGCCTACCGGTTCTCCGTCGCCTGGCCGCGGATCCAGCCCGGCGGCAGCGGACCGTTCAATCCCAAGGGCGTCGAGTTCTACTCCCGGCTGGTCGACGGACTGCTCGAGGCCGGCGTGCAGCCGGTCGCCACGCTGTATCACTGGGACCTGCCACAGGAGCTCGAGGACGCCGGCGGCTGGCCGAACCGGGACACCGCGCTCCGCTTCGCCGACTACGCCGAGTACCTGGCCGGTCAGCTCGGCGACCGGATCTCGCTGTGGACGACGCTCAACGAGCCGTGGTGCTCTGCCTTCCTCGGTTACGGCGCCGGAGTGCACGCGCCGGGCCGCAAGGATCCGCTGGCCGCCCTGCAGGCCGCACACCACCTCAATCTCGCGCACGGACTGGCCGGCCGCGCGATCCGCTCCGTGCTGGGTGAACAAACCCCGTTGTCGGTGACGCTGAACGTGCACGTCACGAGGCCCGACAACCCCGCATCCGCCGAGGACCGGGACGCTGTCCGCCAACTCGACGCGGTCGGCAACCGGGTGTTCAGCGGCCCGATGCTCGACGGGGCCTACCCCAAGGACCTGATCGAGGACACCGCTGCGATCACCGACTGGTCGTTCGTGCAGGACGGCGACGAGAAGACGGCCGCGGTCCCGCTGACGGTGCTGGGCATCAATTACTACTCGACCTCGCGGGCCCGCCGGTACAGCGGCGAGGGGCCGAAGTCGCAGGCCGACGGGCACGGCGATTCCGACGCGAGCCCCTGGGTCGGCGCGGACGATGTCGAGTTCCTGCCGCAGCCCGGCCCGCACACCGCGATGGGCTGGAACATCGATCCGAGCGGGATGACCGAGCTGCTCACCGATCTCGGCACCCGCTATCCGGAGCTGCCGCTGATGATCACCGAGAACGGTGCGGCGTTCTACGACGAGGTCTCGCCCGACGGCCGGGTGCACGACGCGGACCGGATCTCCTACCTGCACGGGCACATCGACGCCGTCGGCCAGGCCATGGACGCCGGGATCGACGTCCGCGGCTACTTCCTCTGGTCGCTGCTCGACAACTTCGAATGGGCCTGGGGTTACGACCGGCGGTTCGGCATCATCCGGGTCGACTACGACAGCCAGCAGCGCACCGTCAAGGACTCTGCGTTCTGGTACACGAAGCTGATCCGCACCGGCCAGCTGCCGCCGATCGATGACGTGGTGGCGTTCGAGATCTGACCTCGAGCCGGCCTGCGGTGGACCGATGAGTCCGGTGGATGGCGGCTGTCAGACCTGGGTGGCACGGTGATGCCGGGATCAACCGTGCGCTGGGACGAGGAGGTCGACGGCGATGCCTGAAGTGGTGGTGCTGATCGGTACCCGCAAGGGTCTGTGGATTGCGCGTTCGTCGAAGGACCGCACCGAGTGGGAGCTGGACCCGCCGCAACTGAAGATGGAGGAGGTTGCGGCGGTGGGGGTCGACCCCCGGACGGCCATCGCCGGCGCACCGCCGCGGTTGTTCGCCGGCAGCACCAGCTTTCCCTACGGGACCAGGTTGCTGCACTCCGATGACGGCGGGCGGACCTTCGTCGGGCATCCCGCGGACGCGGTCAAGTTCCCCGAGCGGACCGGGGTGGCGCTGGAGCGGATCTGGCAGATCACCCCTGGCGTGCGCGACGGGGAGGTCTGGGCAGGCACCCAGCCGTCGGCGCTGTTCCACTCCCTCGACGGCGGCGAGACGTTCACCATGAACGACGCCCTGTGGGACCACCCGCACCGGGAAAGCTGGGCACCCGGCTTCGGCGGACAGGCCATCCACACCGTCCTGCCGCACCCGGACGACCCGGACGACCTGATGGTGGCGATGTCCACCGGTGGCGTCTACCGCAGCGGTGACGGCGGCGGCAGTTGGGAACCGCGCAGCAAGGGCATCCGCGCCGACTTCTTCCCGGATCCCGAACCGGACCACGGCCAATGCGTGCACAAGGCCGTCCGCAATCCGGCGAACCCCGACCAGCTGTTCGCGCAGAACCACGGCGGCGTCTTCCGGACCGACAACGCGGGCCTGCGCTGGACAGAGATCAGCGAAGGCCTGCCGGCGTCATTCGGGTTCCCGGTGCTGGCGAATCCGCGCCGGCCCGGCACGATTTATGTCATCCCGTTGGTGGCGGACATCGAGCGCTTCCCGCCGGGCGGGGCGATGGCGATCTGGCGGTCGACCGATGCGGGTGACAGTTGGCAGCCGCTGACTCAGGGGCTGCCGCAGGCCGGTGTCTACACCGCCGTGATGCGGGACGCGGCCTGCGTCGACGACCTCGAGCAGACCGGCCTGTATTTCGGGACCCGGTCGGGGTCGGTGTACGCGGGCATCGATGACGGTCAGGCAGGGCAGTTCCGCTGCATCGCGGAGAATCTGCCGGACGTGCTGTCGGTGCGGGCGGCCACCATCGGCTGACCGGTCAGGCCGCGACCACGCCCGGGAACGACGATGCCGCGGCACCGAGGATCGAGGTCCACGACCCGAGGATCGCGGAGCTGCCGGCCGCAGTGTGCACGGTCCACCCCGGAATGCCTTGCGCGAAGTCCTGCACCGCCTCCAGGGTGGTGCCGGCCTCGTGCCTGCCGTGCCACACGTGCACGGGCACCCGCACGGCCGCCGGGTCCGCGACCCACTGCGGGGGACCGACGGGCCTGGCCGGCGCCGTCCATGCGGGGTTGATCTGGGCCGCGTCGGCGGCGACGGCGTCCCGGAAGTCGGACTCCTGCCAGCGGTCGCCGAGCACCTGGGCGGCCACCGGGTCCAACCTGTCGAGCATCCGGGACCAGGTCAGCTGCTCGGTGAGGTCGGCACCCCGGCCGGCTGCGCTGACCCAGGCGGCCAGCGGGCCGGTCCACGAGCGGGTATGACGCCGGGCGAACCGCGACCGGCCACGCCCCTCGGAACCCTTGCGCGGCAGGCGCACCGACACCGCTGACACCGACGTGACCAGCGCCGGGTAGCGCGCCGCGAACGCGAAGGCGTCATCAGCGCCGCGGCCGATGCCGATGACGGCAACGCGGCCGACGGCCAATGTCTCGACCATGTGCCGCAGGTCTTCGGCCGGCTGCTCGGCACCGCCGAGTCCGATGGGATCGGACACGCCGATCCCGGGCCGGTCCAGCGCCAGCATGCGGATCACGGCCGGCAGAGCACTGTCGTGCAGCAACCAGCCGGGCGCCAGCCGCGATGAGGCCGTGTCCGGGATCAGGACGCACGGCAACCCACGGGCGCTGCCGTACTCCGCCCAGGCCATCGCCCGGCCGTCGGGCAGCCGCAGGGCTCCATGCGGCGCCCGTTCCGCGAGCGGCAGCAGGATGTCGTCGTCGTCGAACAAGTCCGGCTGGATCCGCTTGTCACCGATGCGCCCGTCCTGCACTGCAGTCATGAACTTTCCCTGCCCGCTGGTCACCCACCGTCTCCGCCGCACGGCGAAGCGGGAGCCATCTCTGATCGTCATTGCGTCAATCCCCCCGGGAGCACGACGGTCATACGTCATGGCTCACGCAGCAGTTATATGCCCACCGGAGGACGGTCGGACCCCTTTTGATACCAACCTGTGATGTGACAATTTGGTGACGATCGGTGAACGGTGAGTGACGGTAAGAAACTACCCGCGGTCGGCGTTGCGCTGGTCCCGCCAGGCGATCCACGCCGGCACGTCCGACAGGTCGTAGTCGGGACCGGACGTCCCGACGGTCAGCAGCGTGAAGCCCTCGGCGACGAGTGCATCGGCGGCCGCCGTATCGGTGCCCGGAGCCGAGGTCGAACGCTCGATCTCGCCGGGATCGCGGCCGACGGTCTCACAGTGGCCGGCCAGCACGGCCGACTTGTGCCGGAGCGTCTCGGCGCTGCCGAACGCGTGCCAGATGGTGGCGTACTCGGCGACGAACCGGAGCGTCTTGCGCTCGCCGGCACCGCCGATGAGCATCGGGATCTCGCGGGTCGGAGCCGGGTTCAGCTGCTCGAGCCTGGACGCGATCCGCGGCAGGTACGTCCCCAGCAGGTTCAGCCGGCTGCCGGCGGTGCCGAACTCGTAGCCGTACTGGTCGTAGTCCTTCTCGAACCAGCCGCTGCCGATGCCCAGGATCAGCCGGCCGTCGGAGATGTGGTCAACGGTCCTGGCCATGTCCGCGAGCAGATCCGGGTTGCGATAGCCGCCGCCGGTGACAAGCGCTCCGATCTCCACCCGCTCGGTCTGCTCCGCCCAGGCGCCGAGCATCGTCCAGCACTCGAAGTGCTTGCCGTCGGGGTCGCCGTTGAGCGGATAGAAGTGATCCCAGTTGAAGACGATGTCGACGCCAAGGTCCTCGGCGCGCAGGACGGCGTCCCGGATCTGGCGGTAGTCGGCGTGCTGAGGCTGGATCTGGATGCCGATGCGGATCGGCGTGGCAGGCGAGGTCATCGCACCATCGTGCCCCGACCGGCCGAGCCGCAACGGCCCGGGTCGGGGTCCCGACTTCCGCCGTCGGCGCAACGGATGCAGGTCGTCGCAGCCCGAACGGTCACTACCGTGACGAGGGTGAGCGTGAGCGACAGGACGGCGCAGGGCCGGGAGCTGTCCGCAGCTGACGAGCGGGCCGCTGCTCCGGTGCCAAGCCCCGCGTCGATCCCCGCGCCGATCACCGCGCCGATCACCGAGTCGTCGAGCACCGAGTCGTCGGACGGTGAGTCGTCGAGCACCGAGTCGTCGATCAAGGAGCCGTCGGACACCGAGTCGCAGGGCACGGACGCCGCCAAGCCGCGGATCCCGTTGCGCAGCCTGTGGCCGTACCTGCGGCCGCACCGCGCCGTCCTGCTCCTGGTCACCGCCATCTCGGTGGTCGGTGCCGCGTTGTCCGTCGCCCAGCCCGCGATGGTCGGCGTCGTGATCGGGTCCGTCCAGGACTCCCGACCGCTCGGCGGGGTCGTCGCGCTGCTCATCGCCCTGGTGCTGGCGACGGCCGTGATCAGCGGAATCCAGCAGTACCTGCTGCAGGTCACGGCCGAGGGTGTGGTGCGTGATACCAGGCAGTCCCTGGTGCACCGGTTGCTGCGGCTGCCGATCACCGAGTTCGACACCCGGCGCACCGGTGACCTGGTTTCCCGGGTCGGGTCCGACACCACGCTGCTGCGGTCGGTCGTCACCTCCGGGCTCGTCGACGCCGTCTCCGGAGCGCTGGTGTTCGTCGGCTCGGTGATCGCGATGTCGCTGATCAGCCTCCCGCTGCTGGCCCTCACGCTGGTCGTGGTGGCGATCGCGATCGGCGTCGTCGTCGGGCTGGGCGGGCGCATCCAGAAGCTGACGCTGACCGCTCAGACCCAGGTCGGTGCGCTCGCCTCAGGCGTCGCCCGCGCGATTCCCGGGATCCGGACGATCAGGGCGGCCGGCGCCACCGATCGAGAGACCGAGGTGCTGGACGATCTCACGACCGACGCCTACCGGACCGGGGTTCGGCTGGCGAAGGTGATGGCGCTGATCGCGCCGATCATCGGGATCGCGCATGCAGGGCGCGTTCATCGCGGTGCTCGCGGTCGGCGGGTACCTGGTGGCGGACGGCACCATGTCGGTCGCCGAACTGGTCGCCTTCATCCTTTATCTGTTCATGATGATCATGCCGCTGGGCCGCGTGTTCCAGGCGTACACCGCTACGCAGAACGCGCTCGGCGCCGTGGTGCGGATCCAGGAGATCACCTCGCTGCCGGAGGAGGGTGCGAGCGCAGATGCCGGTTCCCGTTTTGCGGTGGCGCCCACGATGACCCCCGGTGCGCCGACGCTGACCCCGGTGCATCCACGCTGACCCCCGATGCACCCACGCTGACCCCCGATGCACCCACGCTCACCCCCGGCGCGCCCGCGGTCAGCTTCCGCCGAGTCAGCTTCGCCTACGGCGACCAACACGTGTTGCGGGACGTCAGCTTCACCGTGCGGGCGGGCAGCAAGACCGCCGTGGTCGGTCCCTCCGGCGCGGGCAAGTCGACGATCCTGGCGCTGATCGAGCGGTTCTACGAGCCGTCCGCCGGCGTCATCGAGCTGGGTGGCGTCGACGTCCGGACGATGACGCGGGCTCAGACCCGCGCCGCGCTCGGCTACGTCGAGCAGGACTCGCCGGTGCTGGCCGGCACGATCCGGGAGAACCTGGTCCTCGGCGCCCCCGGCGCGACTGACCGCGACTGCGAGGACGTGCTGGCCGCGGTGAACCTCGACGGCGTTCTGCACCGCGACCCGAAGGGCCTGGACGCCCAGGTGGGTGAGGACGGCATCCTCCTCTCGGGTGGTGAACGTCAGCGGCTCGCCATCGCCAGGGCACTTCTCGCGTCACCGGCGGTGCTGCTGCTGGACGAGCCGACCGCCAGCCTCGACGGCCGCAACGAGCAGGCTCTCCGGGCAGCCGTCGACGCGATCTCGCACGACCGGACGTTGATCCTGGTCGCGCACCGACTGGCCACCGTCGTCGACGCCGACCAGATCCTTGTCCTGGAGAACGGCCGCCTGCAGGCGGTCGGCACCCATCAGCAATTGCTGTCGAGCAGCCCGCTGTACCTGGAGCTGGCCGAACACCAGTTGCTGGCCTGAGCCGGTCGGCCCTGAGCCGGTCGGCCCTGAGCCGGTCGGCCGTGAGCCGGCAGGCCGTGAGCCGGTCGGCCGTGAGCCGGTCACACCCCCGCGGCGGCCGCCCGTCCCGCGATCCGCCCGGAGAACATGCAGCCCCCCAGGAACGTGCCCTCCAGACTGCGGTAACCGTGCATGCCGCCACCGCCGAACCCGGCGGCCTCCCCCGCCGCGTACAGCCCACCACGGGTTCCCCGGACAGCGAGAGCACCCGACCCGAGAGGTCGGTCTCGAGCCCACCGAGGGTCTTCCGGGTGATCACGTGCAGCCGGACCGCGATCAACGGGCCGGCCGCGGGGTCGAGCATCTCGTGCGGCTCGACGGTGCGCATGCGCCGGTCACCGAAGTACTCCCTCGCCGCCTTGACGGCGATCACCTGCGGGTCCTTGCCCAGCCCGGAGCGCACCTGTCCGTCCCGCGCCACCACAGTCGCGGCCACCTCGTCGGCGTCGATCAGCGGCTCACCGACCAGGTCGTTCATCTTCTGCACGAGTTCACCGACGGTGTCCGCGGTCAGGAAGTCGACGCCCTTGTCCAGGAACGCCTGAACCGGCGGGGTGATCTTCCCGCCGGCTCTCGTGGTGAGCAGCAACTTGATCGACTTCTGGGCGAAGTCGGGGTTCTGCTCGGAGCCGGACAGGCTGAATTCCGGGCCGATCGTGCGCTGGTCGAGTAGGAACCATGAATGCGGCCGACCGGTGCCCAGGATGTGCCGGAGCGCCCCGAGCGCGTCGAAGCCGGGGAACAACGGAGTGGGCAACCGGTGTCCGAATGCGTCGAGCCAGAGCGGGCTCGGACCGGACAAGATACGTATTCCGTGCGATGTCCACACCGGCGCATGGTTCCGCACCCCCTCGGGGTAATGCCACATCCGATCGGGGTTGATCAGCCGCCCGCCGGCACGCTGCGTGACGCCGAGCATCAGCCCGTCGACGGAATCAGGGACGCCGGAAAGCATCTCGGACGGAGCCAGATCCGAACCGCCGGGCCAGTTGCGGCGGACGAGGTCGTGATTGCCGCCGATGCCGCCGGAGGTGACGATCACGGCGCCCGCCGTCAGTGTGAACTCTCCTGTCGCGACCCTGGACGTCGGTTCGCCGCGGCCCGCCGAAGTCGGCTCCAGCACCTCACCTGCGGCGCCGGTGACGCCGTCGCCCCCACGCAACAGCTCGGTCACCCGGTGCCGGAACCGGAGCTGTATCCGGCGCGCCCGCACGTGCTCGGTCACCCGGCGGACGAACGGCGTCAGCACGCCCGGCCCGGAACCCCAGGTGACATGGAACCGTGGCACGGAGTTGCCGTGCCCAACTGATGACCGCCGACCTGATAACCGCCGCGCTCCGCCCACTGAACGATCGGGAACAGCGCGAGCCCCTGGGATCTCAGCCAGGACCGCTGCTCACCGGCGGCGAAGTCGACGTACGCGTGGGCCCATTGCCGCGGCCAGTGGTCCTCCGGCCGGTCGAAACCGGCTGATCCCAGCCAGTCGGCAAGGGCCAGATCCACAGAGTCCTTGATACCCAGCCTGCGCTGCTCGGGTGTGTCGACCAGGAAAAGGCCGCCGAGCGACCACCAGGCCTGACCGCCCAGGCTCGCCGCGCCTTCCTGATCGAGCACGATCACCGAACGGCCGGCGTCCGCGGCCTCGGCGGCCGCCACCAACCCGGCCAGGCCGGCTCCGACGACAATGATGTCCGCGTCCGTCATGCGCCCGACCCTGCCACAGGGTGCCGACGTCACGCAGGGTTGGCACGGAGCATCACGGATAGGCCGCCTTCGGTGAGCCGTTCGGGTTGTTCGACATGCTCACGTGGCGCATTTCCACATCACTGAACGTGATCGTCGTCGCCAACATGACTCTGAATAGGCGACCCGCTGAACTGGGACGATTCCGGAGAGTAGCCAACTCGTGACGATATTCACCCGTTAGGGAAGAACCTGCTGGACCGCGCCCGCCGTACCCTTGGCGAAGATCCTTGGGGGAAGGGGACCTCGGTGTTGCATCGATCGGCGGTCTCCGCCGTGCCCTTCCGCGAGACTCCACGGCGGTTTCAACTGTCGTTGCTCGCCGGCGTCCTGCTCGTCATTGTCGGTTACCCGCTGCTGCTGACCTCGCCGCGTCGTTGCCCCGTTGACCGACACCCTGCGGCAGCCGGGATTCGCGATTCTGGTCGTGCTGCTGCTGCTCGCCGACCTGTACCCGCTGCTGCCCTGGATGCGGGACGTCCGGGCCCACGTCACCTTCGCCTGGTCCGCCTCACTGTCGCTGGCCGCGGTGCTCGCGTTCGGGGCGAACGCCGCCGTGTTGTTCCTGCTCACCGGTTTGACCACCTCACTGGCGCGCTGGAACGGCAGGTGGTGGCCCGTCGTCAGCAATGTGACGATTTTCGGCCTGATCGGTCTGGTCGTCGGTTGGGCCTTCCAGGGCGCCGAGCAGCTGCAGCTGCTGCCGCCGGGCGGTTGGCGGTTGGCCGCCCGCGGTTTGGTGCTGGCGGTGGTCGTCGTCATGGTGTGCGCGGCGCTGACCGGCGTCTTGCTGACCGCCCGAGGGGTGTCGACCTGGGCGAAACAACGCGCACGGCTGCCCAAGACCATGCGCATCTGGGGCAGCAGCATGGTGGCTGCACCACTGCTGGCGGTGGTCGCCCTCGATGGTCCGTTGGCGCTGCTGTCCATGGCGGTCGTCATCGTGGCGCTCAACCATGCCAGCCGGACGATGTTCCGCAGCACCGTGGCGTCCCAGACCGACGGTCTGACCGGGTTGGCCAACAGGCTGACACTGACCCGCCGGCTGGCGTCCGCCCATCTCGGCGCTGGAAGCCGGCCACAACGCCACCCTGCTGCTCATCGATCTCAACAGGTTCAAGGACGTCAACGACACCTACGGACATCTCCTGGGCGATGAGGTATTGATGGAGGTCGGCCGGCGGTTGTCGTCGGTGGCCGGGCCGGACGATCTGGTGGCCCGATACGGCGGCGACGAGTTCGCGATCGTCCTGGGCCGGAGCGCGAACATGACCCAGGCGCACTCGGTGGCCACCGATGTCAGGAACGCGCTCGCCGTGCCGTTGACGGTCGGTGATGTGCAGGTCGTCGTCGGCGGCGCCGTCGGCATCGCGCAGTGTGCCGAGCCCGATGGCGATGTGCTGATGCTCGTCGAGGAAGCCGACCGCGACATGTACCGGGCGAAGCGGCTCGCCGGTGACCCGTCGCCGCGCCCGCCGGCCATCGTCGACCGCCGCCGGTCCGCCACGCTGCCTCGGCAACCACTGGGACAACCGTTGGAACAGCCGTTGGGACAACCGCTGCCACAGCCACTCCCACAACCACTGCCACAGTGGTCGGTGACCGTGCAGGGTGCCGCCACCGCCGCGGCCGGCGCACAGTGGCCGGGCGTGCAGTGGTCGGTGTCGTCGGCATGGCGTGCGGCCACGGTTGACGCCATGCTGCCGGCTCCGGCACCCCCCGAAGGCGGCCGCGTGTGATCGATGTGGAACGGATGTCGGTGCCGCTGCGCCGGACGCCCGTTGCCTTCAGGTGGTGGTGGGTCAAGTCGGTCGTGGTCGTGGTTCTCGCGCAGGGTGCCATCGCGGTGTGGGCGCCGGGACCTGATCTCTGGCAGCTGCTGCACGAGCCCGGTTTCGTCATCCTGCTCGTGCTCGTCATCGTCGCCGAGGTCACCCCGGCCCTACCGTCGATCCGCAAGTCCAACCCGTACGAGGAATTCGTCCTGTCGACCCCGCTCGTCATCGCGGCGGTCGTCGCGTACGGACCGCACGCCGCGGTGGCGTTCGTCCTCGCCGGGCTGGCGATGACGCTGCCCTACGGCATGGTGTGGTGGCGTGTCGTGCTCAACGCGGCGGTGTGGGGGGTGCTCGGCGCAGCAGCAGCCGGCGTCCTCATGCTCGTCACGGCGGTTTTCGACATCGCTCAGCCGATGTCCGAAGGTGTGCTGGTCGCGGTCGCGCTGCTGCTGGCGGTGGTGGTCGAGATCCTCAATGTGGTGTTGGTGATGACATCGCAGGTGCTGGCCGGCGCCACCAGCTGCCGGGAGTATCTGTCCGACTGGCCCAGGCAGGTGGCGATCGCCAGCCTCTCGCTGATCGCCCCGATTCCGGCGGTGCTGGCGCTCAACCAGCCGGCTCTGCTGCCGCTGCTGGCGGTCGCGATGGTGGCCGCACAGTCGGGGATGAATGCGGTCTCCTCGCGCACCGCGCTCGCCGGAACAGATCCACTCACCGCGACCGCGAACCGCGACCGGTTGCTGGTCCAGCTGGGCCATCGGCTCTCCCGCCTGCGCGAGCCGAACGACACGGTCACGCTGTTGCTGGCCGACCTCGATCACTTCAAGCACGTCAACGATCTGTACGGCCATCTGGCCGGCGACATGGTGCTGGTCGAGGTCGCCCGCAGGCTCGAGGACGCCACCCGGGCCGAGGATCTGGTGGCCCGTTACGGCGGCGACGAATTCGTCATCGTGCCGGCCGGCACCGTGCCGGAGTCGACGCTGGACGAGGTGATCGACCGAATCCGTCGAGCCGTCGCCAGGCCCATACCGCTGCAGGGTGCGTCGGTGACGGTCAGCGTGTCCATCGGTGTTGCGGTGGCCGCCAAGGCCGGTGTCGACCCGCTGCGGTTGATCGCACTGGCCGACGCCGCGCTCTACGAGGCCAAGAGCGCCCGCCGGCCGCTGGAGGGTTCGCAGGCCGTGGTGCACCTCGGGCGGCAAGCACTCCCGCCTGCGCAGTGACGGCTGGTCGGGTGACGCCGGCTTGGTGACGCCTGTGCGGTGATGCCCGGGTAGGTGACGCCCGGCTTGTCGGTGGTCCGTCGCATGATGGTGATGCCCCGGGAATGTGCCACGATTCCACCGGCCCACCAGTTGGGCGCACCATCGACATCCGAGCACCCGACATCCCGCCACCCGACATCCGTCACCGCAGAAAGGGTCGGCAATGACCGATCAGAGCCCGTCGACCGGCACGCAGGACCTTTCGTCCATGGAGCAGGTGGGCGCCGGCCCCACCCGCACCAACGTCGTGCAGCACCTGCAGGAGCACGGCCGGTTCAGGCTGCTGATCGACGACCGGGAGGTGGCCGTGCTCGATTACCGCCGGCTGCCGGGCACCTGGAACATCGTGCACACCTACACCGACCCGGCCTCGCGCGGCTACGGCGTCGCGTCCGATCTCGTTCGCGCCGCGCTGGACACCGCCCGTGAGGAAGGCGTCAAGGTCATCCCGACGTGCCCGTACGTCTCCTGGTGGATCGAGCGGCACGACGGCTACGAAGATCTCGTCGCGGCCGCATGACGGATTCGGCGCGGGAGGTCCCCGACCCGGTCGTTACCGGGACTGCAACCGCGTCGGCGCCCGTCGTCACCAACGGCATCCCGCTGGCCCAGCCAGCAACTGACTCCGATGCGGCAGACACTTCCCGACCTGCCGACCGCGACGGTTCCACCGAGCCCGCCCACACCTACCGACCTGACGATTCCCCCCGACCTGACGATTCCGCCCGCACCGATACCAACAACGGACCGGACGACGAAGCGCGCCGGTCCAGGGCGCGACTGCGTGGAACTCTGGGATCACTGACCAGCCGGATGTCGGAGCGCGTGGTGCGGGCCAGCGAGGCGGCCGCGGCGGCCCCGTCCGCCAGTGCCGAAGCTGCGCAGCAGCTGGCCGATGGGCAGACCGAGATGCAGGAGCGCGGCCGGCGTTCGGCGTTCCACTGGGGGTTCTTCGGCGGCGTCGGAGTGCTGCTGGCCTATGTCAGCTACCTGATCTTGGACACCATCCGGGACACGCTGGTGCTCATCGCGATCGCGACCCTGCTGTCCATCGGGCTCGACCCGCTGGTCAACTTCTTCACCCGCAGGGGAATGCGCCGCGGAGCAGGCGTGGCGATCGTCTTCATCGGCCTGCTGGCGATCATCGCGGCCGCGATCTACGCCATCATCCCGCCGATCGTGAACGAGGTCGGCAGTTTCGTCTCGACGCTGCCGGACACCATCACGAACCTGCAGAACGACCCGGGCATCAAGAGCCTGGACCAGAAGTTCGGCGTGCTGGAGGCGCTGCGGAACTCGAACATCGTGCAGAACCTCGGCAGCGGCGCCGCGGGCGGGCTGCTCACCGCGAGCGTGACGGTGGCGTCGGTCTTCGTCGACCTGCTGATCATCCTGGTGCTGACCCTGTACCTGCTCGCCGGTTTCCCGAAGATCAAGGCGTCCGCCTACCGGCTGGTGCCGGCGTCCCGGCGGGCAAGGGTCACCGACCTCGGCGACCGCATCCTCAAGCAGATGGGCGGTTACCTCTCCGGAGCGACCATCATCGCGATCCAGGCGGGTCTGGTGGCCGGGATCTTCGCATCTATCGTCGGGCTGCCCTACCCATGGGCCATCGCACTGGCGGCCGCCGTGCTGGACTTCATCCCGGTCGTCGGGCCGATCACCGTCGGCGTCGGCATGACGTTGCTGGGCCTGACCCAGGGTCTGGCGATCGGCATCATCGCTGGCATCTTCTACCTGGGGCAGCACCTGTTCGAGGCCTATTGGCTGTACCCGAGGGTGATGCGGCGGACGGTCGACATCTCCACCGGCGCGGTCGTCGTCGCGATTCTGATCGGCGCCGCACTGCTCGGCGTGACCGGCGCCATCCTCGCGGTCCCGGTCGCGGCTGCGATCATCCTGGTGGTCAGAGAAGTCATCATGCCGATGCAGGAGCGCTCGTGAATCGCTGGCGGGATCTGGGAGTGCGCGATCAGACGGGCCGGCGTGCGGTGGTCACCGGGGCGAACGCAGGCCTGGGCTACCAGACCGCGCTCGCCCTGGCCGGCGCCGGTGCCGAGGTGGTGATGGGCGTCCGCGACCTCGACAAGGGGCAGGAGGCCGCACAGCGGATCCGGGAGCGGATCGAACTGGCCAAGGTGCGGGTGATCCTGCTCGACCTCGGGGATCTGTCCTCCGTGCGTCACTTCGCGGCCGCCCAGGTCGAGGACGGACCCTTGGACCTGCTGGTCAACAATGCGGGGCTGATGCTGGTGCCGCGCCGCGAGCTGACCGTCGACGGTTTCGAGGCGCACATGGGCGTCAACCATCTCGGCCATTACGCGCTGACCGCGCAACTGCTGCCGGCGTTGCTCGCCGCCCCGTCCGGCCGTGTCGTCTCGGTGACGTCCCTGATGTTGCGCACCGCCCGCACGCTGGACCACGGGCTCGGGCTCGGTTCCGGTGACCCGTACAACCCGTCGACCGCCTATGCGCAGTCCAAGCTTGCCGTCGCACTGTTCGCCACCGAGCTGGAACGGCGGCTGCGGGCTGCCGACTCGACGGTGTCCTCGGTGCTGGCCCACCCGGGCTGGTCGGCCACCGGTGGTCGCCGCCCCGCCCACCCGGCCCGGTCGGTGAAACGGCCCGTCTCGGTGCGCCTCGCGAGCCGGGCGACCGCGCTGTTCGGGACGTCCGCGCGGACCGGTGCCCGCCCGCAGGTCTACGCAGCGACCGCCCCGGACCTGGCCGGCGGCGTGTTCGTCGGCCCGCGCTTCGGCATGCACGGTGAACCACGCCCGATCACGCCGCCGGCATCGGTCACGAATACCGAGGAGGCGCAATGGCTTTGGGCCGAGTCGGCGCGGCTCACCGGGGTCGAGCCGAAGATCTGAACAGCGCCAGCACCGATATCGACAGCGGTTCGTTGGTTCGGCGATTGGGGTGCCGCTGTCCGTCGAAACACGCAACGGACAGCGGCGTTCAGCCACGGCGACTGGCCCAGACCGGAACGATCGGAGGTCCCGTTCGCAGGCCGCCGGGTCGCCTACTGCTGATCGGACCGAGGTCGCCGCACGATGACCACGATCGCCGCAGCGATCAGCACCACGGCCAGCACGATCGCCGCCCACACCCACCCGGACAATCCCGACGACGATGACGCCGGCGCGACCGCCGCGGTCGCCGGCGGCGCCGGGGCTGCAGAAGATGCCGGTGCGTTGCCGGCGGTCGCCGAGTCCGCCGCCGAGCCGGTCGCCGAGTCCGCCACCGAGCCGGTCGCCGAGGCAGATGCACCGGCACTCGCGGAGCCCGGCGCATCCAGCCGGAACTTGATCTCGCCCTGCACCGGATGACCGTCGGCCGACACCACCCGATAGGCGATGGTGTAGTCACCGGCTCCCGGCAGGGCTGCGACGGCAGCCGTGACCTCGGTGCTGTCGACCTGCGGCGCGCCGGACTCGTAGCGCTGCCCGTCCGCACCGAGCACGGTCACCACCGGTTCGAAGTCCTGCACCGGCTGGTCGAAGGTCAACCGCACCGTGGCCGGCGCGGAATTCAGGACCGCACCGTCGGCCGGATCGCTGGAGATCAGCACGTTGTGCGCCGACGCCGGTCCGGCCAGACCGATCGCCGCAACCAGCGCCACGATCGCGATGACGGCGAGCCGGACCGGCGCGCGCATCAGGCCCGCCCGCCAGTCGGCCGACGCCGCAGCGCGACCGCGGCGACCACCAGCGACGCCGCGGCGACCACCAGGCTGACCACGGCCAAGATCGTCGCGGCACCGTTGCTGTCCGAGGGAGCAGCGGCGGTGGTGTCCGACCCGGCGGCGGGGCTGACTGCGGCCTCGGACACGCTTGCCCCCGACGTGGCCGCCCCAGACGCGCCCGCCCCGGACGCGTCCGCCCCGGACGTGCCGGCAGCGGAAGCGTCATCGGAGTGACTGTGTTCGTCGCCCTCACCGGTTCCGGCGGGGGTGACCGTCAGCGTCGGAACCGGGTACTCCGGCTCCTCGCCCGACGCCGGCGTCGGCTCGTTCCACTCCACGACCTTGCCGTCGTCGTAGGTCTGCGTGGTGGGGAAGGTCAACGAGTCGACTGCGGGTACGGGTCCGACGGAGAGCTCGAACTCGGCGAACTCGCCGGGCCCGACCGAGACGCCCTTGTCGGCGGTCCAGGTGACCGAGGTGACGGCCTCCTTGATGGTGGTGTCACCCTCGGTGACGGGGGCGGGCAGCGTGGTCTTGCTGGGCTTGACGGTCCACCCCGGGACGGCCTTGACGGCAACGGAGGCGAACGGGTGGTCGGCGGGCAGCTGGACGGTGATGCCGACCGTGCCCGCGGTCGGTGATTCGTTGGGCACCCGGAAGGTCAGCGTCGTGTAGCCGCCGGCGGCAGCATCGGACGGGTTGACGGTGACGTGCGCGGATGCGACGCCGGCGCCGGCCACGAGTGCGACGGCTGACAGGGAGAACACGGTGAGCAGGCGTCGCCAGCGGCGCGCGCGCGGAGAAGTTGTCATGGGAATCCTCGCAGGGGGAGAAGGGATTGGGTCGGCCGAGGGCAGGCGTCATCGCGCAACTGCGGTCGGGCCGGAAGCGGGGTCGGGTTGCGCTGCTCAGACGAGCAGCGAGGCCGGCCCGCTCGGTGGCCCCCGCCGGGACCCTGCGGAGAGCTCGGCTACCGACAGCTGCAGACCTGCGGCAGCCGCCGGTACCAGCGCCGTCCAGCCGGGCGACAGAGCGACCGGTGGAGTGCGGACCGCGTCGAGCAGTACCCGGTGCAGGGCCGCGAACAGCCGGAACAAGCTGCTTTCGCCGCCGGTCATCACCCACGAGGTGGCCAGGGCAGCGACGACATGGAACGCGACCATTCCCGCCGATTCGCCGGTCCCCGCCGGTAGGCCGCCCGAAGCCATGCCGTGCCCCGCCATGCCGTGCCCGGCCATCGGGGTGGCCATCAGCGAGAACGCAAGGTGGAATGCCAGCTGGCTGGTCAGCATCGCCGCGAGAATCTGCGGTCCGGTACTGCGCCGGCCGGTGAACCCGGACACCGACCCACCGAGGAACACGGTGACTGTCACCAGGACGACCGGGTCGGGGAGTGCGCCACCGGCCAGCAGGTGCCCGAGAGCAGCGAGGAGGGTGGCGATCACCGCGAACAGGCCGGCGCGCAACAGTCGCCAACCTCTGCTCGTCGGAGTCCCCACCGCACCGACGCTACCGATCACCGCAGATCTGGTCGACACCGCGATTGGGGGGTTCGACACACCGCGAATTCGGGGGTGACCGATCGGCGACCGGATGCGCCACCCGATCAGGACGTGAGTTCCCGACGGCCGTCCGTCGAGGTGGATGCCGTCGGCGGACCCACCAGGAACGTCATCAGCTCGGCATCCAGCTGGTCGAGGTCCGCGGCAATGGCCCGCACCGCGGACTTCTGGGTCGCCGCGGGCATCGAGTGCGTTGCGGCGACCGCTGCGGACAGCTCCTGCAGGCGGATTCCGCTGGTGCTCACGAACCGGGCGACGCCCTGGTCACCGCCACGGCGGTCGCGAAGATCGTTGACGGCCTTGGTGAGTCCGGTGATTCGGGCCTGGACCTGTCCGGCCGGGCCCTTGTAGAGGGCGACGTCATCGATGGGGACGCCGAGTTGTCGCGCCCTGCGGTCGTCGAGCGCGCCGCGAACGGTGGTGGTCGTCTTCAGTGCGCCGGCGGCCACCGCAGGGCCGACCACCTTCGCAGCCAGCAGCAGGCGCCGCAGGGTCTTCGGGTCGCTGAGTTGGGCGATGATCCCGGCTGACCCGGACGACGCCTTCGCGGCCGCCGCCCCGCTGGACGACGCCCCGCTGGACGACGCACCGCTGGACTTCGATGCGCCCGATGACGCCCCGCTGGACGACGGTGCGGACGACACCTTCGAGGACTTTGTGCGTGCCTTACGACGCAGTGCCACGCTGCTCCTCCCTCGGGCCGGCGACTGCCGGGCTCGCGGCAAGCGTAAACCGCCTACCCTCTTCGATCATGACGCCCCCGACCGCGATCCGGCTCGGGCCGTCGGCAGCCGGGCGATGCCGCCGCCGCATCCACCTGGATGCCGCTGACTCACAGCTGCGCGGCGAGATGCCGGCGGCGGCTCGGCGGGCGCTGCAGGAGTTGACCTCGCACCGCGACGTCGTCCTCACCGGGTTCGGGGCCACCGCGGCCGACGCGCCAACGGACACGGCTGACTGGCGGAACGCCCGGCGACCGGTGGTGCTGCGTCCGGAGACCGAGACCGGCCGCCGGACCGGGTCACCCGACCTGCTGGTGTGGGCGTCGGACGGGTATGTGCCCGTCGTGGTCAAGGCGCACCGGACGCGGGACCCGGGCAGCGGTGCCCTGACGTCCCCGATCCGCGACCCGTTCACCGTGACACCGGATCCGGTGCACCGGGCCCGGCGCCACCGCGGGGACAGGCTGGCGCTGGCCCATCACTACCGTCAGCTGGCCGAACTCGGCTGCGCCTCCAGTTCGGCCTACGGCGGCGTCATCGGCTACGGCAGCCCCACCGACGGTGCGGGCCGGCCGGAAGCGGGGGGCAGCGACGACGACAGCACCGTCATCGTCTGGCACCGGCTCGACGGCCCCGGCGCGTCCGTGCTGGACGACTACGACCGCCGGTTCGCCGACCGGCTCGCGGTGGCGACCGCTGCGGTCAGCGGTGGGAAGCCGCTCGCTCAGCCGTCGAGGATCGCGGAGTGCCGGCGGTGCCCGTGGTGGCCGCGGTGCGGCGACGAACTGGTGGCGGCGAGGGACGTCTCGCTCCTCTTGACCGGCGCCGATGTCGAAGCGGCCAGGGCGGCGGGCGTCAGCACCATCGACGACCTTGCTGCGCTTCCGCCGCCGGCCCTGGCCGAACTCCCGCTGGTCGTCGCGAGCCCCGGCCACGCCCAGGTCAGGGCACGGGCGTGGCTGCGCGGGGTGCCGCTGGTCAGGCTCGGCCGGCGGGCCGCAATCCGGCGCGCGGACGTTGAGCTCGATGTCGATGCCGAGTCCTACGGCGAGGACGGGGCCTACCTGTGGGGCGCGACGTTGTCCGGGGCCGATGTGGGGTTGCCGCACGGATACCGCTCGTTCGTCACCTGGGATCCGTTGCCGACAGCCCGCCAGGGAGCGGTGTTCGGCGAGTTCTTCGCCTATCTGCTGCGGGTGCGCGCGGCCGCGGCTCGACGGGGGCTGACGTTCGCCGCGTTCTGCTACGCCCGGCAGGCCGAGGAGCGCTGGATGATGGGCCTGAGCCGCAGGTACGCCGGCCAGCCGGGGATTCCGGACGCCGCCGCCGTGACCGCTTTCTGTGCGTCCGACCAGTGGGTCGACGTGCTGCTGGAGATCCGCCGGCAGTTCATCGTCCCCGGGTCACTGCGGCTCAAGGAACTGGCCGGCACCGTGGGTTTTCGCTGGCGCGATCCCGAGCCCGGCGGGGAGAACTCGATGGCCTGGTACCGGGAGGCCGTCGACCCGGGGAACGTGCGGGCACGACAGATGGTGGAACGGTTGCTGCGCTACAACGAGGACGACGTGCTCGCCACGCTGGCCGTCCGCGACTGGATCACCGCCCATGGTGCAGAGCTGCCGACGGTGGCCGAGCTGGAAACTCCGGGCCCTGCATAGGAACTCAGCGGGGCGGCATCCGCAGCGCGCCGTCCAGCCGGATGACCTCGCCGTTCAGGTAGTCCTGCGACACCATCGACAGCACCAGACCCGCGTATTCCTCCGGCTTGCCGAAGCGTTTGGGGAACGGCACGTTCGCGGCCAGGCCGACCCGGAACTCCTCGGTCACGCCGGCCATCATCGGGGTGTCCAGGATGCCGGGCGCGATGGTCATCACCCGGATCCCGTACTGCGCGAGATCACGGGCGGCAGGCAGCGTCATGCCGGCGACGCCGCCCTTGGACGCCGAGTAGGCGATCTGGCCGATCTGGCCGTCGAACGCGGCCACCGACGCCGTGTTCACGATCAGCCCGCGCTGACCCTGCTCGTCGACCGGCTCGGTGCTGGACATGGCCTCGGCCGCCAGCCGCAGCACGTTGAACGTGCCGAGCAGGTTGACCGCAACGATGCTGCCGAACAGGTCCAGGTCGTGCACGCCCTTGCGGGACAGGATCCGCCCCGCGGTGGCCACCCCGGCGCAGCTCACCGCCACCCGCAGCGGTCCCTTCTCACCCGCCGCTGCCACCGCCGCGGCGACATCGGAGCCACTGGTGACGTCACCGGCGATCGCGGTGTATTCGCGTTCCAGGCCGCCGGTGCGCTCCCAGCCGGCGGCCAGGTCGATGCCGACGACGTGGGCTCCCGCCGCGGTCAGAGCGGTCGCGGTCGCCGCGCCCAGGCCTGATGCCGCTCCGCTGACGATGGCCGACGCGCCTCGAATCTGCATGCCGAAAGACTGGCACGAGGCCACATCGGCCGTGCACCGGGGCCGACCCGTCGCGGCGTCCCCAATACCCTCGCGACGTGACGCAGACACCCACTGGACCCGGGAGGGGCACGCCGTGAAGGCCGCACCCGCGATCCTTGTCATCGGCGCCGGTGTGTCCGGCCTGACCACCGCGATCCGCCTGCTCGAGGCGGGCGCCAACGTGCTGGTGCGGACCGCGGCGTCGTCGATCGGGACCACGTCGGCGGTGGCCGGGGCGATGATCGGCCCGGTCTTCCCCGACCCGAGCCGACCCCACCGCGCCGGCCGACCCCACCGCGCCGGCCGACCCCAGCCTGGGCTGGCTCACCGAGTCCGACGCGGTGTTCCGTGAGCTCGCGGCCGAACCCGGGGCCGGCGTCAGGCTCCGCACCGGGCGGCTGCTGTCCGCGCCGGTGCTCGGCGACGCGCTTCCAGCGGGTGCACACACCGTCCCCGGTTTTCGGGCGCTGACCGCGGCGGACCTGCCGGCCGGCTTCACCGCGGGCTTCCGTGCCGAGCTGCCCATGGTCGACATGCCGGTGTATCTGGGGTGGCTGACCGATCGGGTCGGCCGGCTCGGTGGCCGGATCGAACTCCGTCCGGTACTGGACCTGCACGCCGCCACGAAGGACGCGGACGTGGTCGTCAACTGCGCCGGCTCGATGGCAGGGGAGCTGGCCGGTGACCCGGAGATGACGCCGGTCCGCGGCCAGCACGTCATCGTCGATGCCCCGGCGCTGACCGACTTCCTCTACGAGCTCGGCGGGGCGGGCCCGGCCGGGACAGGGGAGTGGGTGGGCGTCATGCCACACGGGCGTCGGGTCGTGCTGGGCGGTGTCTCGCAGCCCGGTGACACGTCATTGGTGCCGGACCCGGCGGTCACCGCGGGCATCCTGCGGCGGTGCACCGCTGCGGTGCCGCAACTGCGTGGCGCCCCGGTGGTCGGCGTGGAGGTCGGGATCCGGCCTCGCCGGCCGACGGTTCGGGTGCAGCGGGAGGGTGCCGTCGTGCACAACTACGGGCACGGCGGTAACGGCGTCATGCTGTCCTGGGGGTGCGCTACCGCGGCCGCCGACCTCGCCCTTCGCGGGTGATGCGAGCCCGTGTGACGCCCCTCGTTTGACGCCGCCGCCGCAGGTGGGACAGGCTGCGAGAGGCCGGTGATGCCGGCCGGCCAGTTCCCTGAGGACAAGTCCCGCACGCAACGCCCAGAAGGTGACGATGTTCCTGTTGCGCAAGCCCATCCTGGCGATGTCGGGAAGCACCGCGGTCCGCGACACCGTCTCCAAGGCGCCGTTGACGAAGTCCGTCGTCGACCGGTTCATCCCGGGCGAGACGACCGCCGACGCCGTCGCCGCCGTGACGGCGTTGCGGGCGAAGGGTCTTCAGGTCACCCTCGACCACCTCGGCGAGGACACCACCGACCCGGCCGCCGCGGACGCCACCGTCGCCGCCTACCTGGACCTGATCCAGGGCCTCGCCGATGCGGGCCAGGTCGCCGGTTCAGAGGTCTCGGTGAAGCTGTCCGCGGTCGGCCAGGCGCTGATCGCCTCCCCCGAACTGCCGAACGGCGGCAATGCCTACGCCCTCGCCGGGGCGCGCAGGATCGCCGACGCGGCCTATGCCGCTGGTGCCCGGATGACGCTGGACATCGAGGACCACACCACGATCGACCAGACCCTCGAGGTGCTGTTCGAGCTGCGCCGGACCCACCCCGATGTGGGCGTCGCCATCCAGGCGATGCTGCTGCGCACCCCCAAGGACCTGCAGTCACTGACCGGGCCCGGCTCGCGGGTGCGGTTGGTGAAGGGCGCGTATCACGAGCCGGAGACTGTCGCGCATACCGATCCGAAGGACATCGACCTCGCCTACGTCCGTGCGATGAAGACGCTGATGTACGGCAAGGGCTATCCGATGATCGGCTCACACGACCCGCGGATGGTCGCGATCGCCGATCAGCTGGCCAAGGACGCCGGCCGCACTCCCGATCGCTGGGAGCACCAGATGTTGTTCGGTATCCGGCCGGACGAGCAGGAGCGGCTGGTCAGGGCCGGTCGGACGGTCCGGGTGTATGTGCCGTACGGGCACGACTGGTACGGCTACTTCACCCGCCGCCTCGCCGAGCGGCCCGCCAACCTGCTGTTTTTCCTGCGGTCGGTGGCCACCCGCGGCTGACCGTCTCGCGAACCCAACTTCCCGACAGACCAGCTCCCGACACTCTGCCTGCTGACACTCCCAGTTCCCAGCCATCAGAAGGGCCGCTCCATGGACGCCGTCACCCACCCACCAGCCCCGGTGAACGAGCCGGTGCTCGACTACGCGCCCGGATCGGCCGAGCGGGCCGCCCTGGTGCAGGCTCTGCACGCGGTGCAGGAGCCGGTCGAGCTCGGTGCGGTGATCGGCGGAGTCAGCCGGCGACCGTCCGGTGAGCCGTTCGACGTCGTCGCCCCGTTCGACCATCAGCGGGTGCTGGCAAGGTCGGCGAACTCCACGCAGAAGGACGCCGAGGCAGCCATCGCCGCGGCCCTGGACGCGGCCCCGGTGTGGCAGGCGATGGACTTCGACGACCGGGCAGCGATCCTGCTGCGCGCGGCCGAGCTGCTCAGCGGACCCTGGCGCTCCCGGATCAACGCCGCGACGATGCTCGGGCAGGCCAAGACCTCCTACCAGGCGGAGATCGACTCGGCGTGCGAGCTCGCCGACTTCTGGCGGTTCAACGTCCACTTCGCCCGGCAGATCCTCGCCGACCAGCCGATCGCCAACGCCAAGGGCATCTGGAACCGCACCGACCACCGCCCGCTGGAAGGATTCGTTTACGCCGTCACGCCGTTCAACTTCACCGCGATCGCCGGCAATCTGCCGACCGCGCCGGCGTTGATGGGCAACGTGGTCCTGTGGAAGCCGTCGATGACGCAGCAGCTGGCGGCCTCCCTGGTGATGGACCTGCTGATCGAGGCCGGACTACCGCCGGGCGTGATCAACATGCTGCCGGGCCTCGGGCCCGAGGTCTCCGAGGTCGTGCTGGCCCACCGCGACCTGGCCGGGATCCACTTCACCGGCTCCACCAGGGTGTTCCAGCAGCTGTGGTCGGGCGTCGGCGCCAACATCGCCGGTTACCGGGCCTACCCCCGGCTGGTCGGCGAGACCGGCGGCAAGGATTTCATCGTCGCGCACGCCTCCGCCGACGTCGACGTGCTGCGCACCGCGATGGTCCGCGGCGCCTTCGAGTACTCGGGGCAGAAGTGCTCCGCGGCCGCGCGGGCCTACATCCCGGAGTCGCTCTGGCCCGGATTGAAGGACCGGCTGATCGCCGAGACCGAGGAGCTGACGATCGGCTCCGTCGAGGACTTCGGCAACTTCTCCAGCGCCGTCATCGACGATCGCTCGTTCGGCCGGCTCAAGCAGGTGCTGGACCGGGCCAAGGTGACCGACTCCATCGAGGTGCTGGCCGGCGGCACCTATGACGATTCGGTGGGCTACTTCGTGCGGCCCACCCTGCTGCAGGGCACCGACCCGCGCGACGAGATCTTCTGCAACGAGTACTTCGGCCCGATCCTGTCGGTGCACGTGTACCCCGACGCGGGCTTCGACGCCGTCCTTCGTGAGGTCGACGGCGCGACCCCGTACGGCCTGACGGGCTCCATCATCGCCCGCGACCGGCTGGCCGTGGCGACGGCGAGCGAGGCTCTGCGGTACACGGCGGGCAACTTCTACATCAACGACAAGCCCACGGGCGCGGTGGTCGGCCAGCAACCGTTCGGCGGTGCGCGGTCGTCGGGGACGAACGACAAGGCGGGCTCCGCAGCCAACCTGGCCCGCTGGACCTCTCCGCGTTCGATCAAGGAAACCTTCGTGGCGCCGACATCGATCAGGTACCCGCACCAGTTCCAGGATTGATCGACCAGCGGGCGCACGCTCTGCACACGGCCTGCTGCGATGTCACTCCCCGTACGGGTGGGTTCCGGTGTCGCGCCGCCAGATTGTTGCTCATGGTAACGACCTGTGATGGCGATTGCTTGAACGAAGGTCGGCGGCAAAAGCCCTTGTGGCCCAACGGCGCAGGTCACAGCCTGACGGTTGCGGCTCTGACCGGACTTTGTCTGTGATCTATTCGTAACACCCATTCCTACCCTCTTGTGTGACACGCAACGTTTGCCGTCCTGTAATGTCTCGGTTGCTGAAAGTGACAGCCCAGGTGGGAACGATGTCGCCGTTCGCAGGAACCGCGGCTCCGTGGTGCTTTTGACCAGTGGCCCGCCACGAGGTTCGGGTGACGCGATGACCGGACCGGCGACGAGTCGGTCCGGGCAAGCGCCAGGACTCAATTCTGTTGCAGCCGAAAGTTTCTCGGCCGCAGGAAAAGTTTTCAACGCGAACCAGTGTGGGTCATGCGTTGGGGCCTGTGCGTCCGTGAGGCCTCGCGCCGGTGCTCACCGGTACCGACATCAGATATGCGGGGGAAGGAACACCAATGGTGACAATGCAGAGCACCCAACTGCTGGATCAACCGGACGTCGCCGAATCGCGGCGGCCTGAATCGCGGCGTCCTGAATCGCGGCTTGCTGGATCGAGGCTGCCGGAACAGCGCGGGCGTTCGGCGTCGGGGGACGCCCGGCAGGTGCCCGCCGTGCTGGTCGTCGATCCCGATGACCGCATGGAGAAGATGCTGCGTTCCGTGTTCGCCGGACCTGTTGTGGTCAGGGCTCGCTCGCTGGCCGAGGCCCAGCGACTCACGGCAACCGCCGGCCCCGGGCCGTTGGCCATGGTCAACATGCAGCAATCCGGGTCCGCCGCCGAGATCATCGCCGGGCTCCGTGCGGCCGGCTGGAAACGGATCCTGGCGCTCACCGACCGCGGCACCGAGATCGGTCAGATCCTGGCCGCTTTCACCGCCGGTGCGGGTGGTGTCGTCCGCGTTGCCGACGGTGGCGCCCCGCGTCGGCACCCGTTGGATCTGCCTTGCCAACTGTCCCGCCGGGAGGTCGAAGTCGTGCGATTGGTGGCCGACGGGCTCTCGAACAAGGCGATCGGCGAGCAGCTTTCGCTGTCGGCGCTGACCGTGAAGAACCATCTCGCCAGGGTTGGCCGGAAGCTGGGCACCGGCGATCGGGCGCACATCGTCGCCATCGCCTGCCGTCAAGGGATGATCCTCGCCGACAACTGACTGCCCGGTCGCCCTCGCCTGCCGTCAAGGGATGATCCTCCCCCCTCACCGACAACTGACCGCCCGGTCGAGCTCGCGCATCTGCCGTCCCCAGGCCCCTCGCGGGTGGGGGTCGTACGGTGACGGCATGGCTGACTACTCCGTCCGGCGGAACAAGGTAGCGATCGTCGGGGCCGGCTCCGTCGGCGCCACCCTGGCGTACGCGTGTTTGATCCGCGGACTCGCGCACGACGTGGTGCTCTACGACATGAACGCCGCCAAGGTCGAGGCGGAGGTGCTGGACCTGCGGCACGGTCTGCTGTTCTGCCCACCGGCGGAGGTGCACGGCTCGGACAACGTTGCCGTCTGCGAGGGTGCCGACGTCATCGCCATCACCGCGGGCGCCAAACAGAAGCCGGGACAGACGAGGCTCGAGCTCGCGGGCGTCAACGTGGAGATCTGCCGATCGTTGATCCCGCGCCTGCTGGACGTCGCTCCCAATGCGGTGCTGCTGATGGTGACGAATCCGGTCGACGTGCTGACCCTTGCGGCACTGCAGTTCTCGCACCTCCCGCCGCAACGGGTGCTGGGCAGCGGAACCGTGCTGGACTCCGCGCGACTGCGGCACCTGATCGCCCGTCACCTCGGCGTCGCGCCGCAGAGCGTGCACGCCTGGATCGCCGGTGAGCACGGTGACTCAGAATTCCCGCTGTGGAGCAGCGCCACCGTCGGCTCGGTGCCGGTGCAAAAATTCTTCATGCCGGGCGGCAGCAAACTCGACCAGAACGCGCAGGAGCGGATCGGCACCGATGTCGTGACCGCGGCCGAGCGGATCATCCGGGGCAAGGGCGCGACGAATTACGCCGTCGGGCTGGCCGGAGCACGGGTCATCGAGGCGATCCTGCGCGACGAAAGTGCCGTGCTCGCGGTCAGTTCCCTGTTCGACGGGCAGTACGGCCTGCACGACGTCTGTCTGTCACTGCCGTCCGTGGTCAACCGCACCGGGGTCGGCACGATGCTGGACGTCCCGATGTCCGAGCATGAACTCGACCTGCTCAGGGCCTCCGCCGCCGAGGTGCGGGGAGTGGCAGATTCACTGGGCTTGTGACGGCTGCTGTCAGCGGGCGGGCGCTGGTCGGCGGGCCGTTTCACGGCGGCTTGTGCGGTGGCGTGCGAATGGCGGAACTACTATTTCGCGCAGTCAGTGGGTGCGCGTCACAGGCAAAAGAGTGAAATTCACCGACAGTGCTGAACCAGAGAATGAGTCCTCGACTCTCGCTCACGCTCGACAACAAATGCGCGCGGTTAGTCGCGGGATATTGATCGGCCGTTGCCGTCGGTGATCGGCGTCGGTAAGACGACTGGCGGTCAACGGGTCCGGGAACGGCTCGGAGTAACAAAAGCCGCTGTTAGTCAGTACATTTCGTCTCCTGATCGTCATCGCTCACACCTCCGGCGACGAGGCTGCTCGTCCATTGCCCGCGAAAAAGGGGGCTGTCGGTGGTGCCCGCTAGGGTTTTGGTATGAAGAAATCGGGTAGGCGCCGCCGGGGTGTGCGTGTTGCTGGCGGTGCGGCGGCGGGGGTGATAGATGAATTGGCGGCGGGGTGTCGGGTTTTGGCGCGGGCGCAGGCTCGGCAGGCGTTGTTGATGACGGAGTTCACTGATATTCGCGAGGGGCTGGATAAGGAGCGGATCGATCAGACGCGTGCATTGGGTGGGCGACCGCAGTTCAAGGCCGGTGAGTTCGCGTGCACGGAGATCAGTGTGGCGGTGACGGCATCGCGATTCGCGGTGCAGCGGACGGTGGCGATGACCCGGCGGGTGCGGGCGGAGGCACCGGAGGCGTGGGATGCGTGGGTGGCGGGGGATATCGATCAGGACAAGGTGGTGCGGATCAACCGGGCGTTGCGGCGCCTGGTGCGGGATTCGTCCAAGCAGCTGTTGAACACTGTGGTGGTGGATCTGGCGGTGTGCCGCACCCCGGAGATCCTGGGCAGGTGTTTGAACCAGTTCATCGTGCGGGTGGAACCGGATCTGCAGGATGAGCGGTTGCACCGGTCGCTGGAGGACAGGTACGTGTCGGTGCGCCCGGATCTTGATGGGGTGAGCTTCCTGTCCGCGGCGGTGTCGTCGGTGGATGCGCATGCGATTGATCAGGTGTTGACCGCGCTCGCTGCGGTTGCCGACCCACGGGATGAGCGGACGTTGCGGCAGCGGCGGGCTGATGCCCTGGTGGAGATCCTGCTGGGCCGGGTCAGCAACGGCTGCCATGTGGTGTGGGACACCAACACCGACATCGACGATCACCTCGACGATCACCTCGACGGCGACCGCGACGACGATCGCCTCGGTGATGAAAAGCCCGACACCGACGGTTCTGCCAGCTCCGGCGGCACCGATGGGAACGGCGTCGAGGACGCCGCCGCCGCTCCAGCGGCGAACGACGATCATGGCGATGGCGATGGCGATGGCGATGGCGATGGCGATGGCGATGGCGATGGTGACGGTGCGGCCGACCATGAGACTGCCGCCGGGCACGAGCCCGGTCACGACGGAGATCCCGGTGCCGACCACGTCATTGCCGTCCGCCCGGATGCTGCTGCCGGCGTCGCCTGCGCCGGACCGGGTGGCCCGCCCGTGAATGAGTGGGAGTTGCCCGCTTCGGCGTTCCGCCCGGACTACCGGGCCGCGTCCATCGACGACGACCCGCCGCACAGCGACTGCCCGCCGGGTAGCGACCCGCCGATCGGTGCCGGCCCGCCGATCGGTGCCGGCCCGCCGCCCGGTCCCGGGCCGGGAGCCGGTGCGGGTGGGGTTGCGGGGTCTGGGGTGGCGGGGTCGGGGGTGGCGCGGGTGACCAGGTGCACCGGTGGTGGTGACCCGCGGCCGTTGCCGGTGACGATCGGTGTGGTGGTCTCGGTGCAGTCGCTGCTCGGTGTCACCGACACCCCGGGGCAGTTGATGGACCGCACCGCGTCGGTGCCGGCCGATATCGTCCGGCAGCTGGCAGCGCAGCCGGGGACGTTGTTCTACCGGTTGCTGACCGACCCGGTCGGGAACCTGCTCGATGTCACAGAGATGGGCCGGTTCCCGTCCCGCAGGCTCGGGACCGCGGTGAAGTTCCGGGACGGGGTCTGCGCGAACCCGGGCTGCACGGTGCCTGCCGCCCGCTGTGATCTGGACCATCTCATCCCGGTCCCGGAAGGGCCCACCACGGCGGGGAACCTGAGCGCGGAATGCCGGCACGAGCACCGGGCGAAAACCCACGGCGGGCACCGCTGCGAACGCGACGGCCCGCATGCCACCCGGTGGACCACCCCCACCGGACACACCTACACCAGCCCCGACGAGCCCCTCCCCGTCGAGCAATGGCCGGACCGACGGTAGCCGCCGCCGTGGCTCGCGGCAGTACCCGACAACGGTTATCCGCGAAGGCCGGCCAAAGCCTGCGCGGCGGCGGTCGTCACCTCTGGGTCGGGATGAGAGGCCAGCATTTCCAATGCCTGCTGTGCGATGGGATCACGGATGGTACTGAGCTGCAACAGGTCTCGAGTTCGACTGGTGGTGTTGCCGGGCGTGGCGCAGATCGACTCGGCCATCTGCGCCAACACGGCCGCAAGTGCCGCGTCGTCGCGCCGGAGTTGAAGCGTGAAAATGGCTGTCGCAGTGACGGTGTCGTCATCACCCTGATCGCTGACCAGATGCACGACACGTTCACCGCGCACCCGTACCTCGGCAGTGTCGCCGTCGTTGATGGTCGACCGCAGCCGTTCCAGCTCGAGGAATTGATTGAGCAGGACCGTGTCCTCGAGGGGCGCATCCACGGTCAGCTGGTCACTGGTCTGGACGCCACCCATTTCGATGGCGGCGGCATACGGATCACCCAACGACACCCCTTCCGGGCCGTCGACGGCGAACCGGTAGTCGCGGCTGCGGCCGGTGGAGCGCTCGACACTCGTCGTCACGGTGGCCGCATCGCCATCGAGCAGCCGGAGTGTCGCACTCACCTCGACGGGCCCACCGGCGAGCAAAGGTGTTGTCGTCGGCCGGAACTCGACGGAAATTGACCGCCCCTGCACATGCGCCGGCCGGCTCACGCGACGTCCCCGTCAAACGGCCGCGGCGTCATGTGAACCGCACCCGGGCGGTGGCCCGCTTGGCCGGCAGAACGCTGTCTGCCGCAGTGACGGTCACCGTGCCGGTGAATCCGGCGGGTCGGGTGAGCACCGCGGTAGTGGCAACGGCCGCCGCCGCGGCAACACCGACGACGGTCACGCCGGCAGCAGCGGCCGCCGCGTCCACGGTCCAGGTCACGGTCCTGCCGCCGGGCGCGGCATTCACCGTGAGATTGGCGGTGTTGGTGCCGGCCGGCACGGTGGCCGGTGCGGACACCAATCTGGCCAGCGACACCGGGACGATGCGGACGTTGCCCAGCCCCTCCCGGTTGGGGAACGCCTGGTCGACCACCTTCACCGGGAAGCTCCCCGCGACCAGACCGGCCTGAGTGACTGCCGGCGTCGCCACCGGGGTCGGTGCCGCCGGAATGGAGATCGGTCCGGACACCACACTCCAGATGACGGTGCGTCCCGCGACGCTCGACACGGCCGTTGCGTTGCCGGTGGCCACGCCGTCGGCAGCGACGCCACCGACCGCGGCCGGCGCGTTGGCCGCCAGGGTGATGTTGGTGAAGGTGATCAGCGGGTTGACCGCGGCGTACGGCTGCAGCGGGGCGACGACACCGCCGCCCGGGAACTTGTGCTCGGTCCTGAAGAACAGCGCGTTGCCCTGACGGATGAGAGAGCGGATGTGGAAACCGTTGTCGAACTCGACGGGCGCCCGCACCCCGTTCCAGCCGAAGGCATGGAAGCCCTGCCGGAGCTGCCACACTGCCGGAAGTTGGCCGCCGGGTGGGTTCTTCCCGGTGAAGCGGTTGGCATCCACGGACGCCTGGCCCGTGAACAGTTGGTCCGACCATCCGTTCGCCGGCGCCGACAGCGCCGGACGCGGTGCCGGGTTCGGTCCGCCGGTTCCGGCGTTCACAGCGGGCGTCAGTGCGAACGCGTCGGAGCCGCCGGCGGTGATGGTTTCGCCGATCACCCTCGTCGATGGCACGGCATTGTCCGTGGCGCCGAACCGGATCGGATTGATCGAGCCGTAGACGCCGGCCGGTGGCGCACCGGCCGGCCCGATGCGGGTGACCTTGGTCGGCATGGAATCGATGCGCATCGGCAGCTCGTTGAAGGTGCCGGTGGCGGTGTCCTGGGCGCGAACCTTGATGGGCCCGGTTCTGGCGCCCGGAGTGATGGTGGTGCCGGCAGCGGTGGCGCCACCGGCGACCGGCAGGGTCACCGTGACCGGGCGTGCCGCGGGTAGCGTCGCCGCCGCGACCACACCGGTGTTGCCGGTCAGCCCGTCCCTGTTCGGATCGAGGATGTTGGCCGGTGGCGCCGTGGTGCCACCGGCGCGCGGCACCGGGATCATCGCCGGGTTGGGCGCCACCGTCACAGCGTTCACACCCACGAACAGCACGTTGGCCGAGGTCGCCGAGTCGGCCGGGGTCGCAGTGAGCGCAGCCTTCACCTGGAAGTTGGAGCCGGCTCCCGGCACAGCGGCGCCCATCGCAGACGCCGTGGAGCGCACGGTCGCTCCCCGTCGCCCGCGAGGCACCACCGTGACCCCGGCCGGTGCACCGACCACCGTCCAGGTCAGCGCACCGTTTCCGGCGGCGACCGCGGTCACGTTCGCATTCTTCCCGGAGCCCAGTTCCGCCGGAGTGTTCACGGCGGTGACGGTCGGGGCCGGCTGGGCGACGGCAGGGGCGGCCGAGAGCTCGCCCACGCCCGCCCCCGAGGAACGACGACCACCCGCCTGCTGGACGACGTGGGCGAGTTCGTGATGAAGCAGGTGCCGGTTCTGTGGCGCTTCGATGTCCCCGAGGTGCGGCGCGACGCTGATCTGCCGCCCGGCGGTCACCGCCTTGGCACCTGCCCGGGCGAGAGAGGTTGCCGCAGCATCGTTCTGCTCGATGGTGACGTCATCAAAGCTGTGACCGTAGTGCTGCTCGGCCTCCTGCCGGATCGGCTCGCTGAGTGAGCGGCCGACGCCGGGCGCAGGTCGGGATCTCGGAGGTTCGCAGGTCCGCGCTTGCGACCCGGACGGTGGCGTTGCGGCCGCGTCGGCAGCGCGGTCCGCTTCGGCTTCCAGCGTCGCCACAGCATTCACGGACCCGTTGCTGACCGACTCAGCCTGAGAGGCAGCGGCTTTCGGTGCGCCGCCCAGGAGTGAGCCGATGGCGGCATTTCCGGCGAGCCGCTGGAGGGCCATCACCCGCCCGACCGTGCCAGGACCGGACAGGGCTGGTGTCGGCCCGGCGTCCCTGTGTGTGGCACGCGCGGCTTTGGCCGGACTGCCGATGCGGTCGCGATGACCCGAGTCGGCGAGCGCCTCGGCGCGGGCGGAGGAAGACACGGCGGCGCACTCCTCTCGACCCGGGGTCCCTTCAGCATCCAGGCAGTCAGGCGCTGAGGCAATGACGACCGCGCGCGCTTTCAGGCAGACCGGCGTGCACTTTCGGGCAGCGGCTTCCCGAATGCGAGGGGCATGTCAGCCCGCGGACACCCCGAGACCGGTGGCTCCACCGATCGAACAACTGACGCCGGTGCCGTGCATGTTGCAGTACCCGCCCGGATTCTTGTCCAGGTATTGCTGATGCTCGTCCTCGGCGTAGTAGAAGGTGTCGAGCGGCTTGATCTCCGTGGTGATGTCGCCGTACCCCGCCGCCTTCAGCGACGCCGCGTACGCGTCACGACTGGCGCGCGCCAACTGCAGCTGCTCGTCATCGGTGGTGTAGATGGCCGAACGGTATTGGCTGCCGACGTCGTTGTACTGCCGCATTCCCTGCGTCGGGTCGTGGTTCTCCCAAAAGGCCTGCAGCAGCTCGGCGTAGCTGATCTTGGCGGGGTCATACGACGACCAGCACCGCCTCGGTGTGCCCGGTGCGGCCGCTGCACACCTGCCGGTACCCGGGGTTCGCGGTGAATCCGCCGGCGTATCCGGCGGCCGTTGTGTCGACACCTGGCATCCGCCAGAACAACCGCTCGATGCCCCAGAAGCAGCCCATTCCGAACACGGCCGTCGCCGAGCCGGCGGGCCAGGGCGGCAGCATGCTGCTGCCGAGCACCGTGTGCGTCCCGTCGATGGTGACCGGCTCGTCCCGGCCCTTCAACGCGGTGTCGGCGGTCGGCAGGCTGGTCTTGCGAAAGAACAAGCTCATCCCCCGAGGGTACGAGCCGGCCGCCGCAAGAGTGGAGCCGACGACGACCACGCTGGGCACTTGTTCGGGCACAATATGTCAGCGGTCTGAAGGGCCGTCACGGGATCGACGGCGTCAGGGGTGGACTTGAAGGACCATGCCGGTGCAGTGCCGACCGACGCCTCAACAGCCCGACCGGCCGGCCCTGGAGCACCCGCGCGACACAGTTCCACGAGCACGTCCCGCCGCGACACCGCGATCGATGTCCTGCGCGGCCTGTGCATCGTCAGCATGACGACTGCCCACGTGGCAGCGGGCAGTCTTCCGTACAAGATCGCGCACGCACCGGTCTTCATCGACGGTGCTGTCGGCTTCGTTCTGCTGTCGGGTGTGATGGTCGGACGAGTGCAGCGTCGTGCCATCGACGCGGCCGGTCCATCGGCCGGAGCGCGCAAGTTGCTGCGCCGGGTCGCACTGATCTACCTCGCGCATGTGGCGTTGTGTGCCGTCGGCATGCTGGTCGTCGCCGCCGACCCCGCGCGGGGTGACATGTATGCCGGGGTCGGCGCTCTCGGCGGTCCGGTGCCCGCGGCGCTGGCAACCCTCGGACTACAGGTCAACCCGTACTACACCTCGATCCTCTCGCTGTACGTCGTCCTCCTGCTGATGGCCATCCCGGCCGTGCTCGCGTTGTCGTTGCGAGCACCCGCGGCCGTCGCAGCGGCGTCGCTCGCCCTCTACGGGGCGGGCATGGTGTGGCCGGAGCCGTTCACGTTCGCCGAGCGACCTGGGGTGCCGTCCCCGGTCAACTGGGCGACCTGGCAGCTGTTGTTCATGGCGGCTCTGCTTGTCGGTTGGTACTGGCGCGGTCCCGTTCTCCGGACGGCGATCCAGAGCCGCGGGATGGTCTGGGGCGCCGCAGTTTTCGTGCTCGCCTGTGTGGCGTTGGGCTGGGTGGCGACGACCGGGTCGCCGGCGGACTGGAAGATCGAAGCCGCCTCCGCATTCAGTGACGGGACGCTCGGACCCGGCCGACTGTTGATGGCCTTCGCCGCGGTGCTCGTCGGGTACCGGATCTGTCGGTGGATGCTCCCGAGGACGGGGCCGCTGTTCGTGCCGATCGCGCTGATCGGGCGGCACGCGCTGGACTGCTACATCGTGCTCAGCCTGACCGTCATCCTGCTGCCCGGCGGCCTCGCCTACGACACCACGGGGTGGATCGGGCTCGCCGTCACCATCGACGTTCTGGTGCTGATGCTGCTGTGGTGCGTCGCCCGGGAGTGGATCTCCCGACTCAACCGTGCCCGGGCGGGGCGCCCCGCGCTGCTCGAGTGACGCTGCCGCAGGGAGATTTCGCCGGTTTCGGCTCGATCGCCCTGCAGGAGCGACGGTCGAGAGCGCGGACCCGCCGGCGAACGCACCCGCACCCGCACCCGCACTCGCACCGGCACTCGCACCGGCAAACGCACCCGCACCGGCACCTGCACCCGCACCCGCACCCGCACTCGCACTCCGCACCGGCTTCCGCACCCGCGCCGGCTTCCGCACCCGCACCGGCTTCCGCATCGGCACCCGCACCGGTGCCGACGCGGCCCGGTACCGACCGTCGTTACTTCGGCGCCTGCAGCAGCTGCCACGGCGAGTCGTCGGTCGGTGACGCGGGAATGGCGCCCGGCCGGTCACCTTGCGTCCAGTACTTCGCCTGCCATCCGATGCCGTCCTGCAACACCCTGCTGCCGGCGACGTACACGGTCTTGGGATCCCACTGCGGGTAGGTCCCGGCGGGCAGCGTCGGTGTGGGCGCCGGTGTGTCGCCCGGCAGGACCGGACCGATCAGCGTCCACGGTGTCTGATCCGCTGTCGCGACGGCTGTGTCGGGCATGTCGCCGACGGTGTAGAACTTCGCCTGGTAGACGTTCCGGTGCCAGACCACCTTGGTTCCCTTGGAGTAGGCCACATTCGGGTTCCAGATCTGGTACGGCGATTTCGCCGGGTCGTCGACGACGGCTGTGCCCGATGTGGACGCCGTCGCCGATGCGCCGGTCGAAGCGGTTGCCGGGGCGGTCGTCCCGGCGGCCGTCGCCGCAGTGGCCGTGGTGCCGGATGCCGGATCGGAACCGAAGGTTCGCAGGATGCTGGTGAACTGCCCGACGCTCTGGTCGACACCGCTGCAGGCGTCCGACACCACCTTCACGTCCGGATAGTTCGGTCCGCACGACTGGTCGCGGTTGGCCGACCACATGGACAACCGGGCCAGCTTGACCTGTTGCGCGAACTGCACCAGCTGCTGCGCGTCGGCGAGAGTGAAGACCTCGTCGGGGATGTCGTTCTGCCCGATCATCGGGGTGGCGCCGACCATCTGCCAGCTCTGCGCGTCGGTCAGATCGGTACCTGCGGTGCCGTACGCCGTTTTGATCTGCTGCTGCAGCGCGTTCAGCGCCAGTTCCGCGGCGTCGGCCATGGTGCGGCCCGCCGGCAGCGGCTCGCCGTAGTCCATCGTCATGCCGTTGACGCCGGCCAGCGGCACCTTGGCGCCGATCATGGAGTTCAGGACACCGAGACCTTCTGCGGTCAGACCACTCTGGCTGACCGGCAGGGTGAGCCAGACGTCCAGCGGCGTTCCGGCGGCGGCGGCCTTGCTGGTGACGGTGGCCATGGCCTGCGCGCGCCGCTTGTTGACATCCGGCGCGGAGGCGACGGAACCCTCGACGTCGAGGTCGATCTCGGTGGCCTTGTACTGGTCGATGACGGACTGGTAGGCCGCTGCCAGCGCCTTGGGATCCGTGCAGCCGATCGCCAGTTCGGAATTGGCCGCGCCGCCGAACGAGACGGTCACCTGCCCGCCGAGCTGGCGCAGTCTGGCGATGCGACGATCCAGATCGAGCTGGTCGCCGGCGGCAGCCATCGTGTAGGCGCCGCCCCAACTCGGTTCGCAGGCATTGGCTTTCGCGCTCACGACGAACGCCAGCACCACAGAGGTCGGGTCTGCGTTGGGCACATTCTCGAAGGTGTAGGTCGGGGTTGCGGTGACGTCCACGTACGGCGCGAACGCACGCCGTCGGAACCGGTGCGTTGGCCACGGCTTCCTGCCTCTGCACGAAATACCAGCCGCCGTAGATCAGTGCCGCAACGACGGCGAAGACCAGGAAGATCCGGAACCAGGACAGGTGACGGCCGTCGCCGGTGGGCCCGTCGGCGGGTGGCAGCGTGATGGTGGTGCCGTCGTCGGCCTCGGGTTCGGCGTTGGGTCCGTCGGGATCCCGGATGGCTTCTTCGAACTGGATGATGTCGTTCTCGTTCATCAGGAATCGCTCCCGGTCTCGACGGCGACGGGAACCTGCTCGACGGCGTCGGGAGCATGCTCGTGGTGGGCGGGGCCGTGCTCGACGGCATGCTCGGTGGCGCGGGTCCCGTTGCCGCCCCCTTCGTTGGCCCGGTGGCCGCCGCCGTTGGCGTTGGCCCGGTCGGTGGCCCTGCTGCCCTTGGCGCGGTCACCTGCCCGAGATTCGCCGGCATCGCTGACGCGGTTGCCGGTGTTGGCCGGGACGGCGCGGCGTTCGGTGTCACGGCGTTCGGTGTCACGGCGCGGTGTCACGGCCGCCGGTGTCACGGCCGGTTCGGTCGCCCGGGCGGCGGTCGGCGGCGCTGCCGGTCCGGACGCTCTCCTGCCCGCCGGCGTCGACCCGATCGGACGCCCGCCTGTTGAACTGCTGCCCGCCGCCCGACTGGGCCCGGTCGCTCGCTCGCCTGTTGTGTTTGATGACGGGTTCGGGGACCTCCGCGAGGATCCGGAACATGCCGGTGCCGTCCGAGATGTGTTCTCCGGTCGCGGTTGCCGGTGCGCCGCGATACAGCACGTCCTGCCAGGTGGGCTGCCGTGGGGCCGGCGGCTCCTTCCTGGCCCGGCGCACAGCAACGGTGGGTCTGCTCGCCTTGTCGGTGACGTACAGCCGCTCGACGAATCCCAGCCAGATGTCCACCAGGGCGTGTCGGGCGCCCACCAGCGCGAACAGCGCGTAGCTCGCGGTGATGGCGTTGAACGCCGCGAAGGTGGCGTTGCCCCAGAACTGCATGTTCACATCGCGCCACACGGTCAGCACGGAGAACCCGATGATCAGGATCGGTGAGAGAGCGAACAGCAAGGGGGTTGCGGTGCGGTTCGCGACCTTCGGGGTCCGGGCGAAGGGGATCCGCTTGCCGGTGATGGCCTGCTGGATCGACTTCACCACGCCCGCCAGGTTGACCGGCAACAGGATCAGGTTGAACCCGTAGACCCGGAAGATGTCCATACGCTTGTAGCCGCAACGCTTCAGGTCCGACGACATCGCGATGAAGTACGGCGCCGCCGCGAGAAGTACCAGGGGGCTGAGCAACTGGCTGTTGAAGGGGTACGCCAGCAACAGCACCAGTGCGATGCTGCTCCAACAGGTCGACGCGAGATAGTTGACCCGCAGCAGGGTGGTGATGGTGCTGTTGGGCTCCGCCCGCTTGAGCCGCGCCTTCCGCAGCACCCGCAACTTCGGCATGATGATGAGCCCGCCGTTGGCCCAGCGGCGGCGCTGGATACACAGCGAACCGAAGTCCGGCGGGGTGGCCGAATAGCTCAGCCGCTCGGGGTAGTTGAGCAGCTTCCAGCCGTGGATCGCCAGGTCGATGCTGGACTCGGTGTCCTCGATGACGGTGCGATCCATGACGTAGCGCCGGATCTCGAATCCGCCCTGGTGTTCGATCTCGACAATGTCGTCCAGCGCGCGCTTCCGAATGACGGCGTTGGCGCCGACCCAGAAAGTGGCGCCGTGGTAACTCATCCCCTGGTGCACGATGTGCTGCAGGTCGGTGGTGGCACCGGAGAGGCGTTCCATGCGGGTGGCGGCACCGGGAAACGCGGAATAGGGCGTCTGGATGACGGCGAGCCGGGAATTCTCCGGCTGATTCATGACGTACACCAGCCGCAGGCAGTATTCCGGCAGGATGATGCTGTCGGCGTCCAGGGTCAGCAGGTATTCGGAGTCGGGAATGGCCAGTGCGCCTTCCGAACCCTCCGCCGGCGCCAGGACCTGGCCGTCGGGGGTCTTACGGACGTGAAAGCTGTGGCCCATCAGGCCGATGTAGCTGTTCAGGTTCATCGCCTTGTTCGCCTCTTGGGACAGCGACGAGTACAGCTTGCGCTCGAAAGAGGTGATCTGGGCGCGGAAGGTCCACGCCAGCCGGCGGTGCAGCTGCAGCAGCCGATCCCTGGTGAAATGCGCTTCTTCCGAGGCTGCCGTCATCAAAGCCTGGCTCACATCGGCGAAGTCGTTGCCCAGCACACCGAGAACCTGCTCCGCGAAAAACTTGTCGACGTGGTCGTTGATTCTCTCCTCGGCAACTCGCTCCCGGAACCATTCCGCTGCCCAATGATATTGGCGGGCCAGTTCGAGCACCTGATCGACGGAGACCTCACGGCTCGGGCCGTCAGCGTCCCCGGTGCGGGAAGCGCCGCCCCGTGGATCCTCGTCGGCCGCGTCCTCGGTGCCGTTCTCGTCCTGTAGTTCGCACCAGGTCTCGAACTTCTCCAGGCTCGCGTCGAACCGCTCCCGCGGAATGCGGAGCCATTCCATCAACTCGCCGGGCAATTCGCGGGCACCCTTGAGAGATGCCTTGTGCGATGCCGCGGTCGGGTGCGGTGGGTCGTCGAGCAGCAGGACGACCCGGAGTTTGGGATATTCCTGCAGCGCTGCCGACAGCAACGTCATCCGGACGACGGCGATCTCTTCGCGGTAGGACGGCACCAGCACCGTCATCGAGGCCTGATGGGTGTCGAACGACTCGTCGATGACGGCCCTGGGAACCCTACGATGCGCCCGCGTCCGGTACAGCGCGCCCTGCCGCGCCACCAGGTAGAGCAGCGAGGACAGGGCCAGGAACGAGGTGATCGCAACGTAAGTGATCGTCTCCCACAGGAAGCGCGGGTTGCCCTGATAGGAATTGTTGATGATCCCGGTGAAGAAGTACGAGAAGACATAGGCCAGCCACGCCAGCACGGTGAAGACGATGGCGATACGGCCCATTGCCATGCGGCCGTCGCTGGCCTGCGGCGCCACCGGTGGCAACGGTTCGGTTCGCTTGTCGGCACCCCACTGCCGTCGCGGCGGCGGAGGCTGCTCGGTGGTAGGGCGAGTGGGTACGGCGACGGTCATGTGTTTCTCCTGCTCGAGGCCGTCGGATCATCAGAGAATTGCGACGAAAACCGAAGGCTTCATACTCCGCCGGACGGGTGATGTGCGTCCGTTTAGTCTAGCTTGCGGCTCAGAGCAACGATGGCTCCCCGGACCTCGGTGCCGTATTGCGCACGCCTGGCAGGGGATTTCCCGCCGCTATGGTGGACAGCAGGTCTCGAATGGCGCTGAGCGTGATCGGTTTGCTGAGATAGCCGTCCATTCCCGCCGCGATCAAGCGTTCACTGTCTCCTTCGAGTGCATTTGCGGTGACTGCCACGATCTTCGGCATCACCCGTTCGGGGGTGGCCTCCGCGCGCACCGTCGCACAAGCTGCCACGCCATCCAGCCGTGGCATGTGCACGTCCATGAGCACGACGTCGAAATCCTTGTTTCGGATGGCCTCGACCGCTTCCATGCCGTCTTTTGCGACGTCCGCGGTGACGCCCAGCCGGGTCAGCATGCGCAGTGCGACCATCCGGTTCGTCGGGTCGTCCTCGGCGAGCAGCACCCGCAGGTCCTTCACGGCCGGGCCTTGGGCGGTCACGGTCCCGGGTTCGGCAACGGCGGCGATCTCCGATGCAGCGAGGTTCAGGGGGACGCTGAAGGTGAACACCGATCCGGCACCGGGAGTGCTGACGACGTCGAGTGTTCCGCCCAGGTGGTCGGCGATCAGCCGGCAGATGGACAGTCCCAGACCGGTTCCGCCGAACCTGCGGGTGGTCGAGGCATCGACCTGGGTGAACGGCAGGAAGATGCGGTCCTGGCGGTCCTTGTCGATGCCGATGCCGGAGTCGCGGATGGCGAATCGCAGGGCCGCATTGGTGCTGGGGTGAGCAGGATTCGAGTCGGCGTCCGCACGCTCGACCGTCACCCACACGCCGCCCTTGTCGGTGAATTTCAGCGCATTGCCCACCAGGTTCAGCAGCACCTGACGGATCCGCCCCTCATCGCCCTGCACGATGGCCGGGATGTCATCGGCGACCCGGACATCGAGCTCGAGGCCGCGGCCCGACGCCGTGGTGGCGAACAGCGAGCGGACGTCCTCCATGACGTCGCGCACCGAGAACTGCCGGGTTTCGATGGCGACGCGGCCGGAGTCCAGCGCCGAGAAGTCGAGGACGTCGTTGACGACGGCGAGCAGCAAGGTGCCGCTGCGCTCGGCGGTGTCGACGTACTCCTGCTGCTCGGGGTCCAGTCGGGTGCCCTGCAGCAGCGACGTCACGCCCAGCACCGCATTGAGCGGTGTGCGGATCTCGTGGCTCATGGTCGCCAGGAATGCCGACTTCTCCTCCGCCAGACTCAGCGCGGTGTCGGTGGCCTCCCGCAGTTGCTGCTCGGTGAGACGCCTTTCGGTGACGTCGGTCTGGATGGCGACGTACCGGTTGACCCGGCCGGCGTCATTGCGCACCGGGTGGGCCTCGATGTGCACCCAGTACTGCCGGCCGGACGCCGCATAGTTCAGCACCTCAGCGACGAAACCTTCGTCGCGGGCAAGAGCTTCACGCATCATCGCCACGGTGTCGGGGTCCGTGTCCGGCCCCTGCAGCAATTCCCCCGGCCGACGGCCGAGGGCCTCTGCGAGCGGGTGTCCGGTGGTGCGGACGAAAGCGTCGTTGACCCATTCGATCCGGCCGGCCTCATCGGTGATGATCACCAGATTGTCGGTCGCATGGACGACCAGGGCGTGGGTCCGCAATTCCGCATTCAGCGCGACCATTTCGGCGGCAGCCCTCTCGCGCTGCCGGCGGGCGCGCTGCGAGGCATACCCGGCCACGGCCAGGAAGACGACGAATCCGACGGTGGTGACGCCCAGCCAGACCATCAGGGTGTCGGTCTGCCCGAGGAGTTGCCGGGTTTCCTCGTTCGCCCGGGCGGCGCGCATCTTGCGGTTGATCTCGCTGTCACTGACCAGCTGGTTGTACTGCTGCTCCAACTCCACGAGGTCGGCGGCGACGGCGGCGAACTGCGCCGGATCCCCGGTCGCGAGCGCCGCGTCGAGCCGCGGCCGAACCTGCGTCCGCCACTGCTCGGCCAGGGCGGCGGATCGCTCCAGAAGTGCGTCTGAGCCCAGGGTCTGGCCCTGGTAGGCGAGTGCCCCCTCTTGGACCCGTTGATCGACGAAGGCCTCGGCGTTGGCGGTCGCGGCGGGATCCACGGGAGTGGTGATGACGTGCGCCCGCAACCGGAGCAGTTCGCGTTGGGTCTGGCCGAGGGTGCGGAAGTTGGCGTCGACGGCCTGCTGGGTCGACGCGACGCTGCTGCGCAGGGTCCGGGTCTGCTGAACCAGCAGAACGCCCAGCCAGGACGTCCCCAGCAGCATCACCACGGCGAGGACGAGGAGCGTGCTGCCGACGAGTTTGGGGGTCCAGATCCGCCGGCGGATCGGGGTCATCGGATGTCGATCGAGGACAGCTGCCAGATCCGCCGCGGGTCGTACACCGTCGGGTCGAGGTCGTAACCGGTGGTCGGATAGATCACCCGCAGCGGTCCGTAGTGCGCCACCGACATCGGCTTGCCGTCCATCCGGGTGGCGAGCAGCACCGGGAGATCCTGGACATCGGACATCGGCAGGTCGACGGAATAGTCGTTCAGGGCGGACGCGGACAGTGTGGTCGCCTGATCCGCACCGAGATGGGTCAACAGGGTGGACATCAGCACGCCCTGGAATTGCACCTTCTTGCCTTCGGCGATCCGGTCGTCCACCGTGCATTCCACCTGCGGAAGCGCATCGAGTTGGGCGATGGAGAGCGACACCGCGCCGGTCCGGCCCGATCCCACGGGTGGCGTGACGGTCAGCACGGTCCCTCCCGCGGCGGTCGACGCGGCGGGGGCGGCGACGCTCCGGCAGTCACCCCGGGCCAGGCTGTCCGCGACGGTCGTGGAGTCGCTGATCACGGCTACCGCCGGCGAATCGGTGCCGGAAGCCCCGGCGCACGCGGTGAGGGTGAGCAGCACCGCGCACACGGCGACCGGGAGAATTCGCATTCGACGCATGAGGCAAGTCAAGGCGCCGCGGTACAGCGGCCGTTCAGGGAAAGGTCAATATCTGGTCAAGACGGCGCGCACGGGCGATGTTGCCGTGCACGATGAACGGCATGCTTCCTGTGCTGGATCGTGAACAACTCGATGCCCTCGGCGACGACCTCGGCGACGCCGACTTCCTCCGCGAGACGGTGGAGATGTATCTGTCTGAGTTGCCGGGACGCAGATCGCTGATGCAGCAGGCGTACACGACCTCGGACCGCCCCGCCCTGGTCGAGATCGCCCACAGTCTGGGCTCTTCCAGCGCCATGCTGGGCGGTACCGCGCTGGCGGCCGCCTGCCGCGCCATCGAGCACGGTGCCGTGGCCGTGGATCCCGATGAGCTGGCGGCCCTCATGCGGGCGTGGGATGACGCCTGCGACCGGACGGACAGCGCGATGCGGGAATGGGCCGTGCATGAATGAGCCGCCGTCGATGAATCAGGGATCGAAACGGTAGCCGACCCCGCGCACGGTGGTGATATGCCGTGATTGGGCGGCGGATTCGCCGATCTTCTTCCGGACATTCGCCAGGTGGACGTCGATGACGTGGTCGTCACCGAACCAATCCTGCCCCCACACCCTGGACATCAGCGTCCCGCGGGAGAACGCACGGCGCGGCGTTGCGGCCAGCGTGTCCAGCAGTTCGAATTCGATGCGGGTCAGGTCGACGAGTTCGCCGTCGACCCGAACCTCCCTGGCCACCGGGTCGATGACGAGGTTCCCGAAGTCCCTGACGTCGGCACTGACCGCGGGGGCGCGGGGGCGCCGCTGCATGGCCTTGATCCGCATCGACAGCTCGCGGGCCGAGAACGGTTTGGTGACATAGTCATCCGCGCCGACGGCCAATCCCAGGACGCGGTCGATCTCGTCGTCCCGTGAGGTCAGCATGATCACGTACGCATCGGTGAACTCGCGGACCTGCCGGCACACCTCGATACCGTCCAGCACCGGCAGGCTGATGTCGAGCAGGAGCAGTTCGGGCGATCCCGACCGGGCCAGCTGCACCGCCGTGCCGCCGTCCCTGGCGACGGAGACGGTGTAGCCCTCGTTCTGCAGCAGGCGGGTACCGATCGAGACATATTCCTCGGTGTCCTCGACCAGCAACGCATGTCGTTCGGTCATCGGGTGCCCTCCAGGTGCGCAGGTTCGGGTGCCGGGACGGGCCACTGGCCGGCTGATTCCAACGCGAGTCGCGCTGCCAACTCGCTCTTGCGCAGCGGTTTCGTCAGCCAGTCGTCCATTCCGGCCGCCCCGCAGTCCCGCCGATCAGCGGGTCCGGAACTGGCGCTCAGCGCGATGATCCGGGGTTGCCGGATCGGCAGCCGCCGAATCCGCCGGGTGGCGTCCAGGCCGTCGAGAACCGGCATGTGAACGTCCATCAGCACGACGTCGTAGCCGTCGCGCAGCACCCGCTCGACGGCCTGCCGACCGTCCGCAACGGTGTCGACGTGATGTCCCAGCCGGCGGATCAGCAAGGCCGCCACCCGCAGGTTGATGGTGTTGTCGTCCGCGACCAGAATCCGCAGGGGGCGCTCGGGTGCGGAGTCGCCGACCGGAATGCGCTCTGCGGCAGCGACTTCCGTCGTCAGTCGCTGCGGTAGTCAACTGGTGCAACGGCCAGCGGGACGGTGAAGGAGAACGTCGAGCCGTGCCCGGCGTGCTGTCCACCGTCAGCTGACCCTTCATCGCCTGCACGATGTCCCGGCTGATCACCAGGCCGAGTCCGGTGCCGCCGTACTTGCGGGTCACCGTGGCGTCGGCCTGGACGAACGCCGTGAACAGTCGCTGCTGCTCGCTGAGACTGATGCCGATGCCCGAATCGGTCACGGCGAAGGTTGTTGCGATGACCGACAAGTCGTCGTCCTGGCTGTTCGATCGCTCCACCGTGATGGACACGGCGCCTGCGTCGGTGAACTTGATGGCGTTCGAGGTGAGGTTGACCAGCACCTGGCTCAGGCGGGTGACATCACCGGTCACCCGGTCCGGGCACCCGGGACCGATGGAGCAACGCAGATCCAGCCCCTTCACCCTGGCGGTGGGTGTCAGCAAACGCACCACGTCGTTGATGGTGGCGACCAGTGAGAACGGCGCGTCCTCCAGGACCAGCCGTCCGGCGGAGATCTTCGAGAAATCGAGCACGTTGTTGATCACCGACAGCAGCAGGTTGCCGCCGCGGTCGACTGTCTCTGCGTAGGAGCGCTGCTCGGCGTCGAGGTCGGTCTCGAGCAACAGTTCGGTCATCCCGATGACGGCTGTCATCGGCGTCCGCAGCTCGTGACTCATCATCGCCAGGAACTCCGATTTCGCCTCGGTCGCCGCCAACGCCTCGTCGCGGGCGATCTGCAGGCTCCGCCGCAGCACCTTCTCGTGGCGACCGGCGGCGATCGCCTCCTCCACCGCCAGCACCAGCCGAACCGTGCCCAGGATCAGGGTGGCGAAAGCCAGCACGACGGCGAGTTCGGGACGCTCGGTGAACTGGTCGGCGATCAGCACCACGACCGCGGCGGCCAGACAGCAGGCCGGGATGACGAGCGAGATGGCCGAAGCCAGGGACTTGCTCGGGGCGGGCAGGCCGGCGTTCCAGATGGACGCCGCCAGCAACAGCAGGGCGCCCAACCACAGCGCATCGGGCGGGGTGCCGCGGACGTAGGTGCCGGCGGCGACGTCGGGCAGCAGCACCGTGTTCGCCGTTGCCATCACGCCGAAGGCGATGACCATCATCCACCAGACGCGGCTCGGCCTCCTCCCGAGCACGGTCAGCATGCTGAGCAGCATGGCGACCAGCACCAGCAACCCGAGCGGATAGGCAATGGCCGCCGCTGCGTCTGTCATCGTCGGCGCCTGCGCCGAGATCGGTTCGAAGATCATGGCTCCCACCGCGGCGGTCAATCCGAATGCGGTGATGAGGCCGTCCAGCCAGACAGCAGCCGGCGCGACCGGGAGCCGCCGGCGCAGGGTGAGGACAAGGCCGATGAAGCACAGCACCACGAAAGCCGCGTAGCAGAAGTAGGTGACGGCGTGCGTCTCTCCGCTGGACTCGGCGGTGATCGAGAAGACGGCGTCACCGATCGGGATGCTCAGGGCCGCAAGACCGAACAGGCTCCAGGCAAGACGTTCCCGCGTATCGCGCAGCCACGCGGATGAAGATCAGAACTGCCGGCAGCAGCTCGACGCCGATATAGAACCAGGTGTCCCACCAGCCCGGCCGCTGCGTATGCACGGTGAACGCAGTGGACACCAGATACAGCGCACTGCCGATCGCGCCGGCCACGAAACCCGCCCGGACCCATCGCGGCATGACGGGCCGTGGACTCGATGTGGGCGCAGCCGGTGCCGGCGCAGTATCGGTCTGGGGTTGCGGCGCAGCTGAACTGGACACGTCCGGGCACCCCCTACCTGAGCGCGACCCCGGAGCCCGCTCGTTGACCCAATCTTGACCTGCAGTAGAACACTTCATGGAAAAGCAAGGCCATGCTTTCCATGAACGAAGGGAACCGCCGCACCGATGGTGATCCGAGGTCACCGGAAAGGGATCGCTATGAACCGCAAAGGCGTCGAGCGCCACTCCGTTGGACCGACCGTGGTGACCGACGATATCCGCTGCAGCAATTCCTCTCGCCGAAAAGGTGATGGTGAGTCTCTTTCGGCTGACATCGGTAACAGCCACCGCTTTGGGCGGTCGTCGATCGCGTCGAACGGTCCCGGCCGACGGCAAAATCGGACGAACGTAGCGTAATCTCAGTGACGCGGTCGGCGTGCAGCGCGGGGGATTGCCGCACGGCGGCGGACTCTGCCTGGCGAATAGCCGTTGCGGTGCAAGGATGATCCAGAGCGGCCAACCGGTTCCAGCGCGGCAGATCGTGATTGTTGAGGGGGAACTGCGGTGGTCATGACGTCCGGGCAGAGCACGACCTACCAGGCGTATCGAACCTGGATCAGCGAGGAATTGGCGCTCCGCCCACTCATCTCGGTCGTGATCCCGGCCTACAACGAGGAATTGCGCATCCTGCCGACGGTGGGAGCGATTGCCACCCATATGTGCGCTCGCGGCGAACCGTGGGAACTCATCGTGGCCGACGATGGGTCAACCGACAGCACCGTTGAACTCTTGAGTGAATTGCGGTTCCCGAATATGCGGGTTCTGGTGGCGGACCGTAACCGTGGGAAGGGAAGTGCCGTCCGGCGCGGCATGCTCGCCGCCCGCGGTGAATTCGTGTTGTTCGCCGATGCGGACCAGTCGACGCCCATCGAACAGGTCGACGCGCTGCTCGCCAAGATCGCGCAGGGCTATGACATCGCGGTCGGCTCCCGCGCATTGGCGGGCGCGGCGGTGAGCGGGAAGAGTTTTGCCCGCAAGGTCCTCAGTGCGGGTCTGCGGGCCCTGGTCTCGATCGGTTTCGGGATCGGCATCACCGACACCCAATGTGGTTTCAAGCTCTTCACCGGCCACGCGGCCCGCACCCTGTTCCAACTGCAGATCGTGGACAGCTTCTCGTTCGATCTGGAGGTGCTGTACCTCAGCGGCAAGGTCGGCCTGCGGGTGGCCGAGGTCCCGGTGGAATGGATCGACGCGCCGGGTTCCACGGTCGACGCCGCGAAGGTCTCCGCGCAATTCCTGCGTGATCTGTTCCGGATCAGGATCAACGACCTGCGGGGCCGGTACACCCAGAACGGGAACGAATCCGTGGCACACGCACGTGCCGCACACAGCCTTGCATCGAACAGCCTCAACTCGAACAGCCTTGCATCGCAGACTCAGGGAGCCCACTCATGAGGATCCGGACCGAGACCGGCGCAGGTCGGCACCTGATGACGCTGGCGGGCCGTTTCGATGCGCACGAGGTTCCGGCATTCGCGACGGCGGTCGACGCGTTGCTCGCCGACACCGGTTGCACCGTCCGGATCAACCTGTCCAGCGTCGTCTTCGTCGACTCGAGTGCACTGGCGGAATTGCTGCGCGCCCAGCGGGCGGCCGCTGCGTCCGGCGGCGATGTGCTGCTCGTCGAGCCGTCGGACCCAGTGCGGATCATCCTGGAATTGACTGCGCTGGACCAGGTGCTGCGGACCGAGTCGCCGGCCGGCGTCAGGGGTGACGGTTAGGTGCGGCCCGACGTCCGGCCGCCGGACGCCGTGACTTCCGCAATCGACGGCCCCGTGCTGGCGTTGCTCCGCGCCGCCGGCTCATCGGCTCCGACCATCGGCCGTGACGGCACCGTCAGCGCCGATGATGCGATCGTGGATGCGGTGTCGGCGGCGGAGCGAGTGCTGCGCACCGTGCGGCGGCTCGACCAGTCGCAGGTTCGGCTGACCGAGGCGCTGGTCGAATCACACGACCGGATGGCCGCGCTGCGCGCCCTGATCGCGGTCCCGGTGAACTCGCTGGATCACACCGAGGCCCTCACTGCGATGTTGTCCGAAGCGCTGGAACTGACCGACTCCGATTGCGCGGTGCTGATCACCACGTCGGATTTCCTGATCGTCGGTGACGACGCAGTCGGTGCCGCGCTCCGGCGGAGAATGGTGCCACCGGAGTTGCTCCGACGCGAACCTCTCCCTATCGAGTTCCCGGGTGGGGCAGCCGTTGTCGCGGCCCTGTCGGACGGCGACGGCTGGGCCACGCTCGGCCTCGCCCGCAGCACCGGGGGCCAGTACTCGACGGGTGATCTGGAGCTGGTCGACGCCGTGGTGGCCGCGACGGACAAGTTGCTCACGCTGACCGCGATGTATCACCGCGACATCGCGCAGGCCAGCATCGAGCGGGAGCACCAGTTGGCATCGGGACTCGCGCAGGCGGTGCTGCCGACGGAGCCACCACGGCTGGATGGACTGGAGATCTTCGCCACCGTGCAGCCGGCAGCCGTCTCCGGCGGCGATTTCATCGTCTTTTCCGAACGCGACGGCGTGCTGTGGTTCGCGGCCGGGGATGTGGCCGGAAAGGGGCTGCCCGCGGCTGTCGTGATGACGAAGGCGGTGAGTGCGGCCCGGGTGGCCTTCTACCGCTACGACGAGGACGATGCCGCCGCGGCGCTCGATGCCATTGCCGATGAGCTGTTCGACTACCTCAGTGACACAGGTCTTTTCATCACGCTCGTGGTCGGTGCGCACCGTCCCGGGAGCGGTGTCGCGACCATCTGCAACGCCGGCCACTCGCCGGTACTCCTGCTCGACGGTGAAACGGCCCGGGCCATTCCGCCGTCAACCCCGCCGGTCGGGGTGATCCGCGGCCGGCCCGGGCGCAATCATTGCGTGCCGATGGCCGCAGGTGAGGTTCTGGTGCTGGGCTCCGACGGGCTCTCCGAACAGCAGAACCCCGAGGGAGAGTTGTTCGGATACGACAGGTTCGAGAGCGCGGTGCTCAACCGGAGCTCGCGGCCGCTGGCGGAGTTGGGGGAGTCGGTGATCGCCGAGGTCACCGCTTTCGCGGGCGGCACCCCGGCCTCTGACGATCGCACGCTGGTGCTGCTGCGGGCAGCGTCGTGAACTCACCCGGCGCCGGAGCTGTTGCAACACTGTCACTCCGCGGGGACCCACTGGCCCTGCGCGAGCTGACCGGTTGGGTCACCACGTTGCTCGCCTCGGCCGGCGCTCCGGCGCTGCAGGGTTCGATGGAACTGGCGGTGCACGAGGTCTGCATGAACGTCATCGACCACGCCTACGGTCCCGCGCACCTGCCGCAACACGGCGACATCACCGTCGACGGCAGGTTCGACGACCGGGCGGTGATCGTCTCGGTGCGCGACAACGGAAGCGCCTGTGAGCGCACCGTCGGCAGCACACCCACACCGGACGTCCCCACCATCGGTGGGTACGGGTTGGTGATCGTCGAGAAGCTCGTCGAAGAGCTGACCTACCAACGCATCTCCGACACCAATGTGTGGGACCTGCGGTTCGCCCGGCCGGGTCTCATGTCCGAAACGCTGCAATGACACAGCCTGTGGAGCTCACACCATGACCATTCCCGAAACCACACCGTCCCGCACCGCGTCTGCTGCAACAACCCCGGACGCGGGTCGCGCGGCGGCGTTGACCATCAACGTCTCGCTGCTGCCCGGCGAGGTCGCCGACCGTGCATCGTCGGCGGTGGTGGTGCTCGCCGGCAGGTTGGATGCCGTCGAGGCCGTGCAATTGCGGCAGGAGTTCGGTGCCGTGCTGCAGACCGGTGCGACCTTCCTGCTGGTCGATCTCTCCGACGTGGATTTCGTCGACAGCGCAGGGCTCGCCGCCCTGATCCGTGCCCGCCGCGAGGTCGAGAGCGCCGGTGGCGCCATTGTTCTGGTCAGCCCGAGGCGCAGCGACGCGCTGCGGGTGTTCCGGCTCACCCAGTTCGACGAGGTGTTCCGGATGGTCGAGGTGCGGGGCGCGCGCTGATGTCTGCTGAATTGCCCTCCGATCGACCAACGTCCGTGCTGGTGGTGGACGACGACACCGTCTCCCGGCTGGTCCTGGCGCACATGTTGCGCCGCTTGGGCTATGACGTCGTCGAGGCCGACGACGTCGCTCCTGCAGTGGAACTGGCGGCGGAGTCTGAATTCCAGGTGGTGATCTCGGACTACGCGATGCCCGGCGGCACGGGACTGCACTTGCTGGCCCAGCTGCCGACGGCGCAACGGCCCGCCTTCATCCTGGTGACCGGTATCGCCCCCGACGCGGTCAACGGCGCCACCGACCCCGCGACCGCGGGTGCTCAGCGGTTCGACGTCCCGGCCGGCCGGACGATCGACGGCTACCTCACCAAGCCCGTCAGCACCCGCGCCGTCCGGGGCTGTCTGCGAGACGTGCTCGCGACTCAGGATCATTGACCCGTGGCTCTGATCACCCGGAAACGTCTCGGCACCGCAGCGCTCGCCGCGGGCTGGACGCTGGCCGCCGCGATGTCCGGTGTCGGGCTGATCCGCCTTGTTCGGTCGGACAATCAGCCGCTGCTCATCGGCGTCCAGGGCATCGGGATGTGGCTGTTGCTCCCCGCGTACCCGCTGGCCGTTGTCGCCGCCGTCACGCGGAAGCGGGCCCTGGCAGCGGTCGCGGTGGCGTTGGCGTTGGGCAACGTCGTGTGGGTCAACGACATGTATCGGACCGGAACGGCCGACACGGCACCGGCCGGCTCGACGACCATGCACCTGGTGACGGCGAACATGCTGTTCGACAACCCGGACGTCACCGGGTTCGCCGCGGATCTGCTGCTGACCGGGGCCGACGTGATCACCCTGCAGGAGCTGACCCCGCAGCACCTGGACGAACTGCGGGGGGCGGGACTGCTCGCCGCGTATCCCTACCAGGTGCTCGATCCGCAGCCCAAGTTCCACGGCTCCGCGATCCTGTCCAAGTTGCCGATCGCGGACGGCGGCCCCATCGATGTCGCCGGATCACCGATGACGCAGGCCGACATCGTCACCGCAGCAGGCACTGTCAGGGTCGTCAGCGTGCATACGGTGGCCCCGGTCAATGAGGAGAACACACCCATCTGGCAGGCCCAGATGAGCGCTCTGGCCGCGGTTCGCCGGCCAGACCGACGATCCGCTGGTGATGGCCGGCGACTTCAACGCCACCGGCGACCACGAGCCCATGTCCGCGCTGCTGGCCGCCCACGGGCTGCGCGACGCCTTCACCGAGGTCGGCAGAGGAGTGGGTGCGACCTGGCCGCAATGGGACAACCCGATGATCCCGGTGATGCGGCTGGACCATGTGGTCGTCACCGACACGGTGAAGGTGCTGTCCGCCGAGGTGCAGCCGAGCCCGGGCAGTGACCACCGGCGGCTGTCGGTGGAGCTGGCGTTCCCGCCGGCGAACGTTGAAAGACCGGCACCAGGATGATGCCCTTCTCGTGCGCAGCTGTCCGAATCGTCTGCTATCTTCCATCACGATGTGTGATTCGGGACGACTCTGAGTAACTCTGGTTCACGACGTCGGGGTACCGGGTGGCCGGCGTCAGGGGAAGCCGTTGATGAGTAGAACGAGCGAACGGCGGGGCGCTGTTCTCGAAGTGGAGAATGCCCGATGCACGGTTGGTCGTCTCCGTATCTTCAGCGGCCTGACCTTCGCCATGAAACCCGGTGAGCGGGTCCATTTGAGCGGCGCCAACGGCTCCGGTAAGACGACGGTCCTTCGATGTATCGGCGGAACCATGTTGCTGGACCGGGGTGAAATTTCGATCGGTGGGTCACCGGCCGGCAGCAAGCGCGCGAGAGTGTTGACGGGCCTGTGTGTCAATCCAGAACAGGGTCTGCACCTGCACATGTCCGGCCACGACAACTTGATGTTCGCCGCCCGACTGCGCATGCCGGAGGCCCGCGTGGCCGATGCCGTAAGCGAGGTTGAGAAGGAACTCGGCATCCTGCCGTTCGCTGGCAAATCGGCCCACGACTACTCGGCCGGGATGCGAGCGAGGATCAGCGTGGCGCGCGCGCTACTCGGCCGCCCGTCCCTGTTGCTGATGGACGAACCAACACGAAGCCTCGATGAGGACGGACGGGAGCTGTTCTGGGCGGCGGTGCGTCGACGCCCGGAGGCAGCGTGCCTCATCGCCACGCATCTGCCGGACGACCGGCTCAGATGCGACCGGACCATCGCGATGACGGGACCGCCGACGTGACCGGCATCGATCCGACGCTGGACACGGGAGCGTGGAGTGCGGTGCGCGGCGGTGCATCCCGCGCACGCGTGCTTCCCCGTACGGTGCTGATCTTCCTGCGACGAGATCTTGCCGACCGTCAGATGTTCCGTGCGTCCTTGCTGCTCGATCTCGCATTTGGCCTGTTGAACCTGGTCAGCTTCATGTTCATCTCGAAAGTGCTGCATCATCCCGGCGCCGCGTTGGGCGGCGCCGCAACATACTTCGACTTCGTCGCAGTGGGGCTCGCCTATCTGCTGGTGGTCCAGTCGACCTGTACCCAGCTCCTGGCCCGGGTGCAGGAGCATCAGCGCTCCGGCACCTTGGAAGTGCTGGTTGCCTCGCCCGCACCACCGGCTCTGTTGGTACTAGGTATGGGGACGTATCCGACTTTGCTCGGGATGCTGCGCTCGACCGTGTACCTGGGATTCGCGGGTGTGTTGCTGGGACTCAATCTGGACAATGCCAACTGGCTCGGCGCGGTTGTCGTGTTGACTCTGGGAGCAGCCGCTGCCCTGGCCATCGGCAGCTTCCTGGCTGCGTTCGCTGTTGCCTTCCGTTTGGGTTCTGCAGTCGGCAAGACGGTCATCGTGGCGCTGGGACTGCTGTCCGGTGTCTACTTTCCAGCCGGCGCGCTGCCGTTCCCGTTGCCGGCGATCAGTGCGGCACTGCCGACGACCATGGCCATTGATGCCCTGCGGGCCGCGCTGGCGGGAGCCTCATGGGTTCCCGGCGCAGTGTTGCTGGCCGGTTGGGTTGCTGTCGGTCTTCCGTTGTCGGCCGTCGTGTTCGCTCGTGCGTTACGGCGGGCACGCCGAATTGGAACACTCGTTCGCGCATGAAAAGTGACTGCGGCCAAGGAGAACTTGCAATGACAAGAGCCAATGACCCGGATCGATCATTGACCTACCGGGTGGACCCGGAACGAACCGCCTGGCGGGAGGTGGACGGTGAGGGAGTCGTACTCGATCTCGAGACGTCGGTGTACTTCGCACTCAACCGCGCTGCCGGCGTTCTCTGGCCGCGGCTCATCGAGGGTGCCACCCACGACCAGCTCACCGAAACGCTGCTGACCTCCGTGCCGCCCCCGCCGACCAGGGCTCAGGCGGAGAAGGAGATCTCTGACTTTCTCGGCGCCTTGGACGATCAGAACCTGCTCTGTTCCGACGTTAGATGAGCGAAGCCACGATGCCGGACTCAGGCGGGCGGTTCGTCTACGGCATGCGCGTCACCGGTCTCGACGATGTCGTGGAGTTGCGCGATCCGATCGATGGTCCGGTCGGCGGGTCCCTCGTCCACGTGACTCAGTCAGCACGTCGGCCGCCGCCACCAATCGAGTCTGGTGCAGACCGTGTCGTGCGGGTGCTGCTCACCGGTCATGTCCTCGAATTGGATCGCAGTGATGCGCGGGCGACGTTCTTCGGTCCGCATCTGTCACCTGATCAACTTGCGCACCCTTATCTCGGTCCTGTGGCCGTCGCCTTCAATCGCTGGGCGGGTCGCGAAGTGTTCCACGCCGCAGCGTTTGTCGCCGACGCGAAGGCCTGGGTCGTGCTGGGACCTCGAACAGCGGGGAAGAGCACGCTCACCGCGGCACTCTCCGCAGCAAGTGTCGAGATACTTGCTGACGACATCGTGGTGACCGACGGTGCCACGGTCTTTTCCGGGCCTCGCTGCATCGATCTACGGGATCCGATTCCGGAAGATGCATTGACCGGCTCTGCACTCAGTTCCGGGCCGGCCCGGCTCGGCACCCGCCGACGAGTGGTGCTGCCGCCGACGCTCTCCGCTTGGCCGCTGGGTGGCTGGTTCTTCCTCGGTTGGGCCGATCAACTGTCCATCGAACCGCTATCGATCTCAGCGGTCCTGAACATGCTTTCGGCTGGTCGGTGCGCCCCAGGGATGCCGTCGGATCCAGGTCAACTGCTCACGTTGGCGGGCTTTCCCGGCTGGGTGCTCCGTCGACCGAAATCGTGGTCACGTTTGCCCGACACCGTCGAAACTCTGGTCACCACGGCCGTTTCCGGCAGGTCGCGCTCGCCCGAGAGGATGGCTCTGCGATGAGCACGCCGACCACCGTCCGGGTTGCGAACGCCGCCACCTGCCTCGCTCTGGATGCTCTTGCCGCGCGTACTTCCGCGGTTGTTCACTGCGGCGGGCATTCCTACATCTGTTGATCAAGGGGCCCGCAACGTCCCGATGGCTGTATCCCGATGATCCGAATGTGCGGACGTACACCGACGTGGATCTTCTGGTTCGCGACGACCGGTTCGACGATGCGCAATCTGTATTGCAGGACAACGGATTTCGCTGCAAGCAGCGTGATTTCCGCAACGACGAGATGCTGTGGCACGAGGTCAGTTGGAGCGCGCCGGATTCGTCACTCGTGGTTGACCTCCACAGGAGCGTGGCCGGAGTTGGTCGAGCAACAATCCTTTTCGATCGCTTGTTGGCCTCGGCGGACAGTTTGCCGCTCGCATGCTCGGCGATCGACATTCCCGGACAGGTCGCCACCGCATTCATCATCGTCATGCACGCGGCACATCCGGGCCGGGCAGGTAAGCCCCTGGTCGACCTTTACCGGGCGCGCGAGGTCTTTGACGTAGACGTGTGGCTGGGCGCCGCCCAGCTCGCTCGTGACTGTGACGCAGAGTCGGGCTTTCGGGCTGGGCTTGGTCTGCTGCCCAACGGGAACGTTCTGGCCGATGAGCTCGCGGTGCGTGGCTCGGTCGGCCTGACTGATTGGCTTGCTGGGCGACGCGCATCGAAGACAAGCGTCAGTGTTGCGTTGATGCTCGCGAAGCCGAACATGCCTGCGCGGCTCCGGCACCTTGCGCGAAGGCTGTTGCCGTCGCTCGCAGCCATGCGGCTTTCCTACCCCTTTGCTCGCCGGGGACGTCCGTGGATGGCGGCTGCGTACGTCGTCAGGCTGGCGACTGCCGCGTGGTCGATGCCTCGGGCGGTTGGCGAAGTCATGACCGCCCAGCGCGCACTGCACTCGACCCCGTCCACCCCGAGTGTTCGGAGCACGGTCGCCGGCCTGAGACGCATCGCGGTCTCGATCGACCTAGGAACGGCGCGCGGAGCTCTGTGGACGCTTCAATCGCGGGTCGCGGTCCGCAAGCAATTGAGACTCTCTGGTGTGCGCGACGTCCAGCTTCCGCGGCCTCCGTCCGCGCGGCCGAAGGACCGTCGAGTCACGGTCCTTCTCCTGCGATCGGTGACGGCGACGTGCTTAGAAAGATCGTTGGTGCTGCAGCGGTTCGACGCTTCGGCTGGCGTCCCGCGGGCTCTGATCATCGGGGTGACGGCACCGCAACGAGGGTTCCGCGCCCATGCATGGCTGGAGGGGGAGCATGCGGACGCAGAGTTGAAGGAAATCGTCCGGCATGAGACGCCGGTGGCCTGGCTCGCCGACCGTCAACCGTGACGATCCGTGGGAGTCGTCGGCTAGACAGAGGATTCCGACGGGCCTCCGCCACCGAGTCCGTCGTCCGCGCCAACGACGCCGCCCAGGGTCAACTCTGCGAGAGTCCCCAGTTTGGTGATCGTCGGCGCCTCGCGCTGTTCATTCTTATCATCGACCGCGCTGGCGTTGATCTCAGGCATTGACGGAGCCTTTCTATTTTCTGAAGGCATCGATGACGCCGCAGGTCCGGTCGGTCGTCAGACCGAGGCGCCTGAACCACCGACTCCGTCGCCAATTGGCAACTCGCCTCCCAGCGTCAACTCCGCCAGTGTGCCGAGTCGCGTGATCGCCGGCGCCTCGGTCGCGTCATTCTTTTCGTCCACGAGGGTGAAATCACTGTCATGCATCTGTTCGCGCCATCCCTTGAGTTGGGGCACGAGGGCCCAGTCGCTGCCTTATCAGGGTGCTCTCATCCAACCGAGCCGTCGCCATTACCGCCCAAGCCGTCATCGGGCCCGACGGTGCCGCCCAAGGTCAACTCGGCCAACGTGCCTAGTCGAGCGATCGCCGGTGCCTTGTAGGCCTGCTCATCATCAATGACCAAGCTTGGACGCGAATCGTTCATGAGCGGACCCCCATCGACGGACGCAGAACTCGGCGATCCCGAGTCGACCGAGCGTTACGGATAGTATCAAAGAGTCACTGAACGCAGCCAGCCTGAGCTGATACTTGGTCGACTCTCGCAGCGGAAACGACAAGGGGCGCATGTCCGAGCAGATGGCGCGGCACATTCACGGCGGAGGGATCGGTCGCCGACCAACTCAAGCCACCGACCACCTAGCAGAGAGTGGCCGATCGACAGCCGACCCCAATGAGCCGCTGAAACCGACGATGCTGGAAATCGTCTCCGGTGTTGTGCTCGGACATGTTCCGAGCGTGAGTGATTCGCTTCCGCGACAAGCGGCCCCGGACCCGTTGTCCGCTCTCGAATCAGCAGTAGTGTCCGCACTCGTCCGGCCGCCCTGCCTGGTGAGCTTTTCAGGTGGCATGGATTCCTCTTTCGTGTTGGCGGTCGCCACCAGGGTTGCCCGCCGGCAAGGTCTGCCCGATCCGATCCCGGTGACCTGGCGCTTCATCGGTGCGCCGAGGGCCGAGGAGTCGGCCTGGCAGGAGCGCGTGATCGCCGATCTCGCAATCGGCGAATGGCAGAAGCTCACCGCTGAAGACGATCTCGATCTGGTCGGGCCGATCGCCCGCCGAATGCTCACCCGGCACGGGGTGAGGTATCCGGTCAACTCACATCTGCTGCTCCCGCTGATGGAGATGGCGAAAGGTGGGGCTCTGCTCACCGGATGGGGAGGTGACCAGGTGCTGACCGGATGGCGCCGTCCACCCCGGCCGACTCCCAGGTCGGCTCTGCTGTCCGTGCTGCCAGACCGATTGGTGGCCGCGGCGAGTCTGCATCGAACTGATCCGTTTCCCTGGCTGCACCGGTCGGTGTGCGCCGATCTGATTCGCCGCATGCGAATGGAGCGTCGGGGCGAACCACGTGGGCTCAGTGAACGTCTCGACCGACGGGTGCGCAGTCGCGATGTGGTGCTGGCCAACATCGGTCTGGATGAAGTGGCCCAGAATCATGGCGTCGAATTGATCCACCCGTTGCTTGATCCCGCTTTTGTGATGTCGCTGGGGTTGCGATTCACCGACCGGCAGACACTCACGAGGTCCGACATTCTGGCCGACATCGCCGACGGCAGTTTCCCTGAATCGGCAACCGCAGCACGCCGGAAGGCCTACTTCATCGAGGTGTTCCTGCGCGGGCCTACCCGGGAATTCGCCCGGTCTTGGGATGGGGAAGGTCTCGACACAGCACTTGTCGACCGCGATGCCTTGAGGCGGGTGTGGTCGCAATGGCCAATACCTGCCTACTCGGCGGCGCTGGTCCAGTATCTGTGGCTCCAATCGGCAGCCAATGCTGGGCCAGCGTGAACTCCTGAGTAGACGCTTTGCGCCGATCACCCGTCCGAACAGGTTTACTTCTGCGCACAGTGCTGAACCTTGAACTGCTTGTAGCGGTTTACGTAGAGCCGAAATTCCCGAATCCATCGACAGAATTGCCACCCTTGAGAGGACCCATAGTCAGCTCAGCAAGTGTGCCGAGCCGGGCAATCGTCGGTGCCTCGTATGCCGAGTCCGCACTCTCTGCAACCGTCAATTCGGTGTCCACCATTGCAGTACTCCTTGTGTGTGGTCGGCAGGCCAACTGTTCACACTCGCGGCCACGAAGAGAGGCAGACGTGATGATGGCAGGGGCTGTAACGGATCGTAACATGTACGCTACGGAGCGCTATTGAGTCCGTCCGCCACAAGACGGTCAGACCGCACCCCGATGGAGTCGAAGCCCGATGCATCGGTCAGAAACCACCAAAATGATTGAGCCAGAGACCCTTGAACCGTCGATGCTCGAGATCGCGTCGAATGTTGTGCTCGGCGTCGCCGACGCCCGCGGCCCGTCCGTATCGCCAGAACCAATGCCGAGGCCCTTGGCTGCGCTGCAGGCGGCGATACTGCCTGCGGTCGCGAGACCGCCATGCCTGGTGAGTTTCTCCGGGGGCATGGATTCGTCCTTCGTGTTGTCGGTTGCAACAAAACTGGCCCGAGAACAAGGACTTCCGGATCCGGTACCGGTGACCTGGAGGTTCATCGGCGCACCCAGGGCTCAGGAGTCGTCCTGGCAGGACTCGGTCGTGGCTGATCTGAAAATTGTCGACTGGCACATACTCACCGCGGACGATGATCTCGACCTGATCGGTCCCGTCGCACGACGAATGCTCACTCGGTACGGAGTCCGGTATCCGGTGAATTCGCATCTTCACGTCCCGCTGCTGGAAATGGCACACGGCGGGTCGCTGCTCACCGGGTGGGGTGGCGATCAGGTGCTGACCGGGTGGCGCCCCAGTCGACGGCCCAAGATGGGCAGCGCGCTGCGGGCGAAAGTGCCGGACAGGTTGGTGGCCGTAGCGCGTCAACATCGCGACGATCCGTTTCCATGGCTGCGTCGATCAGTGTCGAGGGAACTGATACGCGACGTCCGAGCGGAACGGAGGAGAGACTCTTGGTCGCCTGCTGAGAGACTTGATCACGCGGTCATCAGCCGGGACGTTGTCCTCGCCAACGCCGGATTGGCCGAGGTCGCCGCAGACCAGCAAGTGCACTTGATTCACCCGTTCCTTGATCAAGTGTTCGTGGCTTCGTTGCGCTCGGCGCTTTCTGATCGCGCGACGTTGTCGCGTTCCGAAATCCTCAGGGGGGTCTCCGGTGGCGCCTTTCCCGATTCGTCCACCGCGGCGCGACCCAAGGCGCACTTCCACGAGGTGTTTTTCCGGGAGCCGACAAGAGAGTTCACCCGTACCTGGGACGGGCAGGGTGCGGACGCGACGCGAGTGGATCGCGATGCCCTGAGAAGGCTGTGGGCGCAGTGGCCGATACCTCTCGGTACCGCCGGTTTGGTCCAGCAGCTGTGGCTGCGGTCGACCGACCGCCTTCCGGCCTACTGAGCGGGGGACACTCCTCGTTGCGTGGTCTGGTCGGCAAGATGCTGCTGCGTCCTGAGCCCTGCCTGGCCGCTACCGGAACGACCGGTATCCATCAAAGCCTTACGTCATACGGGTGACTCCGGTGGGCAAATGGCCGCATCGGTGACCGACGGTCGCCCCTCTCGTGTGATCCTTGCGTCGTTACACCCGACCAGGGTGCGCTCGGGGGACGTATCCGGAAGGCGGCCGCCGCATGTCGCGGCCCGGTCGCCGGTTGCGAGGGGGCTCGATGAGGAGGGGCATGTCGCCACGCGTTTTCCTCGTCGGCAGGGTGCGGCGACAGCCGACCGCCGGCAGGCGCGTGTCGCGCCCAACTCCCGCAGTCCCGACTTCCGCAGTGAGTGCTTCCCGCGCGCGACGTGCCCATGCCAAGCCCACTGCCCGGTCCTCGAGCCCGGTCACTTCCCGTCCCGCGCGTAGGACGACCACTCGTGTCGCGGGCCGAATCCCACCGGCGGCCACGCTGCGGCAGAGTGCACCGCTGCGGCCGACCCTGCCGGCCAGGGTGCCGGTGACCACGGGATGGGTCAGCAAGCGCCGGGTCGCGGGAGCCGGGGAGTTCGCCGAGCAGGAACGCAACTGGTACCGGGAGAACCGGGAGCGGTCGCTCGCCGCGAATTGGGCTCCAGCCGCCCGTTCCCCCGCGGGCTCCGCAAGCGCGCGCCGCCCAGTCGAACGACGTGTTCCGCGCCGCCGAGCCCGAGGCACGGCCCCGGCGGAGCGCGGCAGAGGTCCGGGCCGATTCAGTGCCGCAACCGGCGCAGAACACCCGGCGCATCGTCGAGCCCGAGCCGAGACCCCCGCGCCGGGCAAGACATGCCGAGGATCGGGGCCGCGTTCCCGCGGCCGCCGTCACCCGCCCGCCGTCGTCAGCGCCGCCTTCCTCGGCTCCGCCGTCCTCGCCTCGGCCGCCTTCCGCCGGGTCATCGCCCCGGCACCGATCCTCAGGATCGTCGGGATCTTCGAGACGCCGGTCGCAGCGCGCCGAACCCAAACGGAAGGCACCCAAGAAGAAGCGCCTGCGCCTGGGCAGGGTGATCGGCTGGACCCTGCTCACGGCCTGCGTGCTGGTCATCGCCGGGGCGGCGTGGGTCGGTTGGCGGACCTACGAGGCCTACGTGCACCTGCAGGCGGCCTCGGCCGGCGTCACCACACTGCAGTCCCAGCTGACGGACATCACCGCCGTCGACCCGGCGCTGACCGCAGAAACGGTGTCCGGGCTGCAGTCCGAGGCCGCCCAGGCGCATGCGGCGGTCGACGACCCGGTGTACCGGGCTGCCAGTGTGCTGCCGTTCGTCGGCCCCAACCTGGAGGCCATCGACCAGGTCACCAGCACCGTGAACGCGCTCGCGCAGAACGTCATGCCGTCGCTGGTGGACGTCGCCACCACCCTGCAGCCCTCCACGCTGGCCCCCAAGGACGGTGCCATCGACCTGGCGCCGATCCAGCAGATCGCGCCGCTGCTGCAGTCGGCCGACGATTCGGTGACCGACGGCGACCACGCAGCTCGCCGGGATCGATCGGTCCGAACTGATGCGGCCACTCGCGGATGCCGTGGACACCCTGTCCGGCAAATTGGCGGAGGCCGCGGACGTCACCGAACCCGCCGCGCGGGCAGCCCGGCTGATGCCGGCCATGCTCGGTTCCGACTCGCCGAGAACGTATCTGGTGGTCTTCCAGAATCCGTCCGAGCTGCGGGCAACCGGCGGCATCTTCGGGTCGTACGGCGTTCTGTCCGCAGACAACGGGAAGCTGACCTTGCGCGAGCAGGGCGCCGCCTCCCGTCAGCTCGGCTACTTCGATCCACCGGCGGCGGAGCTGTCACCCACCGAGCAGGCGCTGTACGGGGGCTTGATGGCCAGGTATCCGCAGGACGTCAACTTCACCCCCGACTTCCCCAGGGCCGCAGCCATTTTCGCGGAGATGTACAAGGAACGCACCGGCGGTCTGGTGGACGGCGTGCTGGCCATCGACCCGGTCGCGTTGTCGTACACCCTCGAGGGCACTCCCGGCATCGACGTGGGTAACGGCGTCACGCTGCGCGCGGACAATTTGGTCGACACGCTGCTGTCGACGGCGTACGCGCAGTTCGACGAGCCCGGCCAGGCTGAGCGCGACGCCTTCCTCGACTCCGCGACCAGCAGCGTGTTCGCCAGGGTGATGTCCGGCCAGGCGGAGCCGGCCGCGATCATCGAGGGCCTGCAACGCGCAGCCGGTGAGCGGCGGGTGCTGATCTACAGCACGCACCCCACCGAGGAGCGCGACATCAGGTTCACCAGCCTCTCCGGGGCACTTGACGCGGACCCGGACAAGCCGAGCATCGGGGTCTTCCTGAACGACGGGACCGGAGCGAAGCTCGGCTACTACCTCCGCAATCAGGTGCACCTCACCGAGGGACGGTGCGGGACCGACGGCCGCTCGGAGATTCAGGTGCGCGTCACCATGACCTTCGACGCACCCCCCGCCGATGCCCCGGCCTACGTCACCGGGACCACCGAACAGGGGCAGCCTTACGTGCTCCGCACCAACGTCCTGACCTTCGCTCCGGTGGGCGGCTCGGTGACCGGCGCGCAGCGCGACGGCAAGGCGATCGGGATGCAGAAGGGGGCTGATCGGGGCAGGTCGGTGGGCGCCGTGACGATCGAAATGGCCCCGGGGACCACCACCGAATTGGTGTTCACCGTGTTGGCCGGGCCGGGAACCGCCACGCGGCAGCGTCTCCACGCCGGCTTTGGTCCTCACGCCCGGGGTCAACCCGTGGCGGACGTCGGTCGACCGGTTCCGGGCGTGCACACCCGACGCGAGCTGACGGGCCCACCCGCCGGGTGGAGTCGCGGCGCCGACCAACTATCCGGCGTCGACCTCCAGGTTCACCGGCGTTTCGGCGTCGACCTGGGTGCGCACCGATGGTCGCTGATTGACGACCTTCCCGGGGAGGTCCTGCGGTGAATCGATCTTGACGACGGTGCCCAGCGTCAAGCCTTTCTCCTGCAGTCGCGCCACTGCGTCGGAGACCGACAAGCCGGTGACGTCCGGGACGGCGACCTTCGCCGGCGGTGGCGGCGCGGTGACCACCAGCACGGTCAGCACCAGGGCGACGACGACAGCCAAACCCACCGCACCGAGCCCGATAAGCCGCCACACCCTCCGGGCGGGATCTTGTCCCGTCTGCGTTTCAGGCTCGGGCTCCGTGGGCGGTGCGGCCCGGACCGGGGCGAGCAGTGCAGGACCCGCCAGCGCCGGACCCGCCAGCGCCGGAGCCGGCCGCTCGGCTGTCGACCTTTCGCTCCGGACGCCGGCCCCGACCGCGACCGGCGCACCGTGCAGAGCGTTGCGTTCCTGTTCGCTCATCACCGGCGTCGCGGCGACCGTCAGGCCGGCCACCGCCCGGCGCAGGTCCGTCCGCATCTCCGCCGCGGTCTGATACCGGTTCATCGGGTTCTTGCTCAACGCCTTGAGCACGACGGCGTCGAGGTCTCTCGGGATCCCGGCCCGGCGTTCGCTGGGCGGTCGCGGTGCCTCCCGCACGTGCTTGTTGGCCACGACGATCGGCGACCGTCCGGTGAAAGGTGGTGTGCCGCAGAGCAGTTCGTACAGCATGCAGCCGGTGGCGTAGATGTCCGAGCGGGCGTCGACCGGCTGGCCGCTGGCCTGCTCCGGCGACAGATAGTGCGCATTGCCGATCACGGCGGTGGCGGTGGTCGGTGCGGAGTCACCACCGGCGGCGCGGGCGACGCCGAAGTCCATCACCTTCACGGTGCCGCTGCGGCTCAGCATCACATTGGCGGGCTTGATGTCGCGATGGACGACGCCGTGCCGGTGCGAGAAGTCCAGCGCCAGGCAGACGTCCCCGACGATCTCCGCGGCCCGGTGCGGTGAAGGCGGGCCGTCGCGCTGCAGGACGTCGCGCAGCACCTCGCCGTCGACCCACTCCATCACGATGTAGGGGATGGCGAGATCGCGCCCGGTCATCTCGCCGCTGTCGTAGACGGCGACGATGTTCGGGTGGTTGAGCGAGGCGGCGTTCTGCGCCTCCCGGCGGAAGCGCTCTTGGTGGGCGGGGTTGCGGGCGAGGTCCTTTCGCAGCACCTTGACGGCGACGTCCCGGCTCAGCCGCCGATCCAGGCCCTGGTGGACCTCGGACATGCCGCCGCGTCCGACCACATCGCCGACCTGGTAGCGGTCCGCAACAATCTGGTAACCCATGCTCGGCCTTCTCGTCTTCCGGCAATGCCGCACCCGGCCCTCGTCGACCGAGTGCTACAGAAGGTGTACCGCGAGACACGTGCTTGCCCGTGGCGACGTGCCGAAAGCGGTACATCGTTGCTGAATTCGCGGCGATCCGGAGGTCGAGCGATTCCGTGGATTTGGCACGGGTCCCCGTCGGTGCATCGCATCGGGAGGGGATCACGACCATCGACAGGTATCGTCGCGCTGCGTGTAGAAGGGGGTTCTTCCGGTGACCAACGGTGATGATTCGCCTCCTGGCGCGTCCGAGGAACCGACGACCGACGACTCATTGCAGTCGGCGCCGGCAGACGGCGATCAAGCCAGGCGTCGCCGCAAACGGCGGCGGGCGATCCTCGGCTGGCTGATGCTCGGCGCCGGGGTGTTCCTCCTGCTGTCGGTGTTCTGGGTCGCCTATCGCAGTTACGAGGCGTACGACCACCTGAAGACAGCCTCGGATGAGGTGTCGACCCTGCAGAAGGATCTCGAGAACTTCACCGATTCCGACCCGGCGCAGGCGTCCGTGACGGTGCAGCGCCTGCAGGAGGAGACGGCGGCCGCACGGTCCGCGGTCAACGACCCGATCTTCCGGGTCGCGACCGTGACGCCGTTCCTCGGTGCGAATTTCGACGCCCTGCGGGAGGTGACCCTGACCGTCGACTCGCTGGCCAACGACGTGATGCCGTCGCTCGTCGACATTGCCGCCACGCTGCAGCCCAGCCAATTGACGCCGAAGAACGGCACCATCGACCTGACACCGATCGAACAGATCTCACCGGTGCTGCAAGATGCCGACGCGGCGGTCGCGGCGGCACGTGAGCGGGTGGCGGCGATCGATCGATCCGCGGTCCTGCAGCCCATCGGTGACGCGGTGCTGAGCCTCTCGACGAAGCTCGACCGTGCCGCCGATGTCACCGGACCGGCGGCCAGAATCGCCCGCCTGCTTGCCGCCGATGCTCGGGTCCGAACGGCCGCGGACCTATCTGGTGGTCTTCCAGAACCCCGCCGAACTGCGTGCCACCGGAGGCATTTTCGGTTCCTATGCGTTGGTGAAAGCCGACAATGGCAAGATCACGATCGGCGAGCAGGGGGCATCGTCGCGGACCCTCGGGTTCTTCGACCCGCCGGTGGCGAAGCTGCCGCCGAACCAGATCGAGCTGTACAGCCAGCTGATGGCGCAATACCCGCAGGACGTCAACTTCACGCCGAACTACCCGACCGCCGCACCGTTGTTCATCGAGATGTACCGGCTGCGCAAGGGTGTCACGGTCGACGGCGTGCTCGCATTGGACCCGGTGGCGCTGTCCTACACGCTGGAGGGGACCCAGCCGATCGACGTGGGCGGCGGCGTCGAGGTGACCTCCGACAACCTTGTCTCCATTTTGCTGTCGACGGCCTACAAGAAGTTCGACGACGACCCCGATCAGAGCGCCCGGGACGCGTTTCTCGCCGACGCCACATCGAAGGTCTTCACCAACGTCATGTCGGGCAAGGGAAACGCGACGTCGATCATCAACGGCCTTCGCAAGGCGGTGGGGGAGCGCCGGGTGCTGATGTACAGCACCGATCCCGCCGAACAGGCCGACATTGCCGCGACAACAGTCGCCGGCGCCATCACGCCCGAGGACGGGCCGCCCAGCATCGGCGTCTTCTTCAACGACGGCACCGCCGCAAAGCTCGGCTACTACCTGCGCAACGAGGTCCATGTCACCGAGGGCGAATGCCGGACCGACGGTCGGCGTGAATTGCTGGTCCGGGTCGTGATGAAGTACGACGCCCCCGCCAGCGGGCTGCCGGCTTATGTGACGGGTTCTTTGCCCGTCGGGCTCCGACATGAGTTGCAGACCAACGTGTTGGTGTTCGCCCCGGTCGGCGGCGGGATCGTGGGAGCGGACCGCGACGGCAAGGCGATCGACATCGGGCGTGGCGAGGACCAGTCCCGTCAGGTCGGCACGTCCACCGTGCTGCTGAAGCCAGGTTCGGCCACGGAATTGACCTTCACGGTGCTGACCGCCGGCGGCGGGACCGGCGAGTCGTCGGAAGAACCACCGACTCTGATCGTGACGCCGGGCGTTCACCCGACGAAGACGTCGGTGGCGGACTACCGGACGTGCTCGCCGGCCGAATAGGCGCGGTCAGCGTGGGTACGGGGTGGTCGGGGTGAGCGCTCCATTGCCGGTGGGCTCGTTGGCTTCCGCCACGTGGCGGGGAGTCGGGAAATTGACCTGGGCGCCGCGATCCGGCCGTGGCGTTCCATTCTCCGACGGCCCGTCGAAGATGTCCAAGCCCGGGTCGTTGGCGGCATGCGGGTGTTCGACGCCATTCGTCTGGTTCACCACGGCCGAAGGTGAGGCGTTGTCCGCCGGAGGCGCGGGCTCGGCGGGAAGCGCTGTATTCGGTGAAGTCACCGCGCCCTGCTTCGGCGCGTAGCCGTACCCATAGCCGTACCCGTAGCCGTATCCCTTGCCTCCACGCTCGGGCGCGAAGTTCATGATGGTGCCGACCAGCGCGGCGCCGACCGAGTCGAGTCGCTGTTTCGCCTGCGCAGCTTGATCTCTCGTCGTCTTGCCGTGCCGGATCACCATGATGGCGCCGTTGGCCTCCGCCCCGAGGAGCGCGGCGTCGGTGACCGGCAGCAGCGGCGGGGCGTCGATGATGACGATGTCGTAGCTCGTTCGCATCTCCTCGAGCAGCGCCTTCATCGCGTTGGACTGCAACAGTTCCGCAGGATTGGGCGGCAGCGCCCCACTGGTGATCACGTCCAGCCCGGTGGTGCCCCAGGGCTGCACGACGTCTGCGAAGTCGGCCCGGCCGGACAGAACGGTCGACAGCCCGGCCGCCGTTTCCAGTCCGAGGTACTCACCGACCCGGGGACGGCGCAGATCGGCCTCCAGCAAGAGGGTGCGCTGGCCGGCCTGGGCCAATGTGATGGCGATGTTGATGGATGTCGTCGATTTCCCGTCACCCGGCATGGGACTGGTGATGGCGAATACCTTGGACGGCTGGTCGACATCGATGTACTGCAAATTGGTGCGCAGCACACGGAACGATTCCAGTCGCGGCGCGTGATTATCCAGGTCGGTGACCAACGGCGCCTTGACTGCGGCGGGGTCGTAGAAGATAGCCCCCATCGATGCGGCGCCGGTGATGTCTTCGAGCTGTGACGCTGTCTTGATGGTGGTGTCGAGGGTTTCCCGCAACCACGCGACCGCCAGGCCGATCAACAGGCCGAGAATTGCACCCAACCCGATGGTGAGAAGGGGCCTGGGCGCGACCGGGGTGGTCGGCAGGCTGGCCGCGTCGACGATGTTGGCGCGGATCGGTGCGGTCGACGCGCTGGAGGCTCCTTCGAGAACCGCGACGTAATCGGTGAAGACCTCGGCCGTGGTCTGTGCAAGCTGCTGCGCCTCGGCGGGGCTGGGATCGGTGACAGTCACTTCGAGAATCACTGATTCAGGTGCCGCGGTTGCGCTGATCTGGCTGACCAGCGTCGCCGGTGAGACGTCCAGGTTCAATTTGTCGATCACCTTTTCGGCGACCGTCGATCCCTTGATCAGGTCTGCATATGACGTGACCCGTTGCTGTGAGAACAGGCCTCCCTGATACGCCTGGGCATTGGCGGAATCGGACGTCGGCGTCGAGACGAACAGTCGCACCGTCGACGCATACAACGGCGTAGTTCGCAGCACGACGAGCGCCGCTGCTGCTGTCCCGACCAGCACGCACAGCACTATGACCAGCCACTGCCGCCGGAGAACCCGCAGATAGTCGCGCAGGTCCAATTGTTTCCCCCAAGGTGGTGGTGGCAGCGTTGCGGTACGGAACAGCCCTTACGGCTCCCGTTGACCGAGGTGAGGCGGTCCCCCGAGGGCTCTACCGTAGGTTACGGGTACGATACTCCCAGTTACGCCTTTGCGGTCAACCGTCAGAGGGAGGGGTCAACTGAGTTCCATTGATCCAAAGAAACCTCCCATCGAGAATCGCGGCGACTGAGGGCGACTGAGCAGCCAGGGGACGTTGGCCCGGTTCGGGTCCAGCCCACGTATGGCCGCGAGGAACGGATGTTATGGACTCGGAGCAGGTGACGCCTGACCCGCCCGCGCAGGAGCCCGGAGCCGGTGGTCCTGGTCGGACTGCAATTCCCGACCCGACTGGACGACCGGTTCGGCGCGTCGCGAGAGTGGTCGCCTGGGGCATGATCGTCGCCGGTGTGGTGATCCTCGCGGCGTCGGCCTGGCTCGGTTGGCGCAGCTATCAGGCGTACACGCACCTCAACAACGCCTCGGCCGATGTCAGCCGGCTCGAGGGTGAGCTCAAGAGCGTCGGTGCTGTCGCGATTCCGGCGACCGCTGCGACAGTTGCGCACCTCCAGGAGGAATCGGCCGCTGCGCGGTCGGCGGTCGATGACCCCGTGTTCCGCGCGGCCACCGTGCTGCCGTGGCTGGGACCCAATCTGGACGCCGTCCGGCAGGTGACCGTCACGGTCGACACGCTCGCCACCGAGGTCATGCCGTCCCTGGTGGGCGTGGCCGGCACTGTGCAGCCCGCAGATCTCGCCCCAAAGGACGGCGTGATCAACCTCCGGCCCATCGAACAGGCTTCTGACGCACTGCAGAATGCCGATGCTGCCGTCGTGGCCTCTCGGGCCACCATTGACGCGATCGATCGATCGCAACTCATCCGACCCATTGGTGACGCCGTTGCGGCAATGTCCAACAAGCTGGCGAGTGCGGCCGGAATGACGGCGACCGGAGCGCGGGCCGCCCGGCTGATTCCGCCCATGCTGGGCGCGTCAGGTGCACGCGATTACCTCGTGGTGTTTCAGAACCTCGCCGAGCCGCGCGCCACGGGAGGCATTTTCGGCTCGTTCGCGGTGGTCCATGTCGACCGAGGCAAGGTCACTGTTGTGGACGAGGGAACACCGGCCCGGACGCTCGGTGTGTTCGATCCACCGATTGCGCAGCTCTCTGCAGATCAGCGCGCGCTCTACACCGACCGCCCGGCGGTATATCCAGGCGACGTCAACCTGACCCCCGACTTCCCCTTTGCCGCCGAGCTCTTCACCAAGATGTACAAAGAGCGGACCGGCCGCGCAGTGGACGGTTTGATGGCGATCGACCCGGTCGCGCTGTCCTACCTGATGAAAGGCACCGGACCGGTCGATGCCGGTGACGGCGTGGTGCTCACCTCCGACAACGTGGTGTCGGTGCTGTTGTCTGACGCGTACCAGCGCTTCGCTGACGGTACGGACCAGGCGCCCCGCGATGCCTTCCTGGCCCGAGCGGCAGCTGCGGCGTTCACGTCGGTATCCCGCGGTGGCGCCAATGCGCAGGAGGCCATGAAAGGCCTCGTGCGGGCGGCAGACGAGCGACGGCTGCTGGTGTGGAGCGCGGACGCCGACGAGCAAGCCGACCTCGTGACAACCCAACTGGGCGGCAAACTCCCGCAGTCGGCGGGCCGGCCCGACCATTGGTGTGATGCTCAACGATGGCACCGGCGGGAAGATGGGCGTTTACCTGCATAACAAGGTGTCTGTGACCGCAGGTGGCTGCACCGCCGACGGGCTTCGCCGGCTGCAGGTCACGGTCACGATGCACTCGAGTGCGCCGGCGTCGGGCCTGCCGAAGTATGTGACCGGTCCGATGGATCTGGTGAAGCCCTATTCAATTCAGACAAATGTGTCGGTGTTCGCGCCGTTCGGCGGTCGGGTCGAACACGCCGTTGTCGATGGCGTCTTCACCGGACCATCGGTCGGAGTGGACGGCGCTATCGAGGTGGGGACGGTCACCAGCGTCCTCAAGCCCGGAGCGACGTCTGAGATCATCGTTCGCCGTACTCAGTCCGGCCACGGCGCCGTCCTCCCTCAATCCCGAGCTGGTTCTGACACCGGGAGTGAATCCTTGGGCCGAGTCCCGTGGGCCTTTCGAGCCGTGTCGACTGCGGGATACCAATTCCTAGTCCCGCCGTCACGGCTCGCGACCAGACCTCCGGTGACACTTTCGGGTAATTCTGAACGCACTCTGCGCCGTTGACTCATCCGGATCTCACGCACAGCAACGAACTTTGGTCGGCTAACAACTGAGCGGGCCGAGCAAACCTCATCAGGCTCAACCGGTTGATGGGTAACGGCTCTCGTCAGTGACGATGCGTTCCGATGACCCAGGGTGGGATGTGAACCGCTGCAATATGCTCCCGTGACGGAGGCAGCCATGAGGCCGGGGGCCCGAGGTTCATGCACCACCTAGCGGATGGAAATCGCGATGCTTCGCAAGTTCGTCACTGTCATGTTCGCGGCTCTGCTCACCCTGTTCGGCTTTGCGGGAATCGCAAACGCCGCGGTGCCTTATCCACCGACCCAGCCGCCAACGGTTGATCTCGGGGGAGACAACATCACCGTTGTCGACGGGAACATCACGGTGCAAGTGGGTGAGCCGTACACGTTCTCGGGTCAGGGATTCGACCCGCTGGAAGGGCATCGCCATTTCGATCGGAGGCGCTTCGGGGCTGCGCCACAGTGCCGGTCTCCAACAGCTCGTTGCCGCGGCTGGAGTGTCGGCTGACGCAACCGGCGCCTTCTCTACCGTGATCAGCTTCGATCAACCTGGCCTGACGACAGTGACCGCCACCGGAGAGGCGAGCGGTAAGTCAGCCAGTCTGGTCGTCAATGTCGTGGCCGCGGGTACCAGCGGTGGCACCGGCGGATCGGGTGGCGGCTCAACCGGATCCGGTGGCGGCTCCTCTGAAGGCTCAGGTGTCGTGGTGGGCAATGGCTCCTCGGGTACGGGCGGCGGTGGATCGGCCGGCACCACGAGCGGTGATGGCGGCCTCGCCTACACCGGTGCGAGCATCGCCGGGCCGCTGGCCATCGGCTTCATCGCCTTGGCGGCCGGGCTCGCGCTGCTGTTCTTCGGCACCCGCGGCGTGCGGCGTCGCAGGCACTCACAGACCGTCTAGGAGAGGCATCGCCGGTCGAGGCACGATCTCGGCCGGCACCTCCCCGTATCGGATGAGGCTCCAAGAACGTCGGGAAAGAATAGGGCTGAATGTCTCGGATCTTGCTGTCACAAGCCGACGTCACCTCAGTCGAAGAAGAGTATGTCCTGGATGCACTCCGATCCGGTTGGGTCGCTCCGCTCGGGCCACACGTCGACGCGTTCGAAAGTGAAGTAGCCGAGCGGGTGGGGGTTGCGGGTGCCGTCGCGCTGTCGTCGGGCACCGCTGCCTTACATGTCGCGCTGCTGGGAGTCGGTTCCGGGCCTGGAAACGTTGTAGTACTGCCGAGCATGACGTTTGCGGCCTCCGCGAATGCGGTGGTGCACACCGGTGCGACTCCGGTTTTCGTGGATTCGCAGATGTCAGACGGAAACGTTGATCCCGAGTTGCTGATCGAAGCGATCGACATGTTGAGGGCCGAAGGCGCAGCCGTGTCGGCCGTCATGACGGTCGATCTGTTCGGTCGGTGCGTCGACTACTCGGGAATCGTCGAAGCGCTCGCAAGAACGGTCCATTCCGCTCGTCGAGGATGCGGCAGAGGCCTTCGGCGCGACGCAGAACGGCAAGGCTGCCGGCGCTTTTGGTAGGGCAGGCGTGCTGTCGTTCAACGGCAACAAAATCATGACCACGTCCGGGGGCGGCATGCTCCTGAGCGACGACAATGCGCTACTGGCTCGCTGTCGCTACCTATCGACCCAAGCCAGGCAGCCGTCACCGTGGTACGAGCACACGGAGATCGGTTACAACTACCGGCTGTCGAACATCCTTGCCGCGCTGGGCCGAGCACAGCTGACCCGCCTGGACGAGATGATCGCCCGGAGACGGGCGATCAGGCGGCTCTACGCTGAGGGCTTCGCCGATCTGCCCGGTGTCTCACTCTTGGGTCGCGCCTCGGACCGCGGCGACCGAGAGGACAACTGCTGGCTGACGAGCATCGTCCTCGACCCGGTGAAGGTGCCCATGTCAGTCGGGGCGCTCATCAAAGAGCTCGATGCCGCCGACATCGAGGCACGATTCCTGTGGAAGCCGATGCATCTTCAGCCGGTATTCCAGGACTCGCGCTCGTTTCTGAACGGTACATCCGAATGGCTGTTCTCGAACGGATTGTCCTTGCCGAGCGGCCCGAGACTCGACGACAACGACGTCGACCGTGTGATCAGGGCTACCCGTACCGCCCTCGGATACGGCTGATGGCCGGCTACCGCGGCAAGCGCGCCCTCGACCTCGCGATATGCCTGCCTGCGTTGGTTCTCTCGCTGCCGGTACAGGCTCTCGTCGGCGCTGCCGTCGCGATCAAGCTCGGTCGCCCGGTCTTGTTCCGACAACACCGGCCCGGCCTGCACGGCGAACCGTTCGAGCTCATCAAGTTCCGAACCATGCTCCCGATTGATATCGGCAAAGGTCAAACCGACGACGCATCGCGCATGACCCCGATGGGTCGTATTCTCCGTGCGACCAGTCTGGACGAACTACCGTCCTTGTGGAACATCGTCCGTGGAGAGATGTCCGTCGTTGGCCCGCGGCCACTACTCATGCAGTACCTCGAGCGTTATACGCCGCAGCAGGCGCGCCGGCACGAAGTCAAACCGGGCCTGACTGGGGCGGCACAGGTGTAGGGGAGGAATGCGCTCTCCTGGGAGGACAAGCTCAGTCTCGATGTCAAGTACGTGGAGGATGTTTCCCTTCGTGGGGATCTGCGGATCATTGCGATGACGGTTGCTTGTGTTCTTGGCGGCAAAGGAGTGACCGGAGTCGGGGAGCCGACCAAGTCCGAGTTCATGGGAACACCGCAGAGCGCACGGGCTGTTGCATGACGCGGGCCGTTGTGATCATTGGATGCGGTGGCTTCGGCCGCGAGGTGTTCAGC
>CAWCUA010000017.1:0-337257 GCA_963798625.1 uncultured Actinomycetota bacterium | reverse complement strand
CACCAAGTACGGGCATTCGTGCCTGCGCGTCGTCGATGGATCGGCGAACATCCTGATCGACCCTGGCACGTTCTCCGCCGGCTTCGAGGGATTGACCGATCTCGCGGGCCATGCTGGTCGCCCGTCAGCATCCCGATCACCTCGATCGCGACCGGCTGTCCGGAGTGCTCGCCGGCCAACCCCGAGCGACCCTCTTTGCCGACAGCGGCTCGTCGGCGTTCTGGGAGAGGCGGGGATGACGGCCACCGGCGTGCATTCCGGCGATGTGCCGGACGTCGGGACCCGGGTCGAGGTCGTCGGGGGCGATCACGCCATCATCCATCTCGACGTCCCGGTGATCCCCAACGCCGGCTACCTGATCGGCGGACGGCTGCTGCACCCCGGTGACAGGTTCACGGTGCTGGACCGACCGGTGGAGATCCTCGCCCTGCCGGCTTCGGCACCGTGGATGGCGGTCAAAGAGGCGATCGACTCTACCGAGAGGTCGATCCTGCGGTCGCCATCCCGATCCACGAGAAGATTCTCGCCTCGACCGACGTGGCCTACGGGCTGCTCACGAGGCTGGGCCCGAAGGATGCACGTTGGATCAATTTGGACGACGGGCACACCGAAGATCTGTGACGGCCGGCTTGGCGTGCCGGACCGCGGGCACCACCCGGACGGATACCTGAGACCGGAGCACCACACCACAGTCCCGACACCGAGAATTCCAACATGAGAAATTCCGTCACCGAGCGACGAGCCGGCCGATCATCGGCCGGACGGAAGTACGACATGGCCGACGGTCCCGGACAGCCGACCACTGAGCCACAAGGCGCCGGCACGGTTGCCGCGCCGCGCCGCTCCTGGCGGCTGCCGATCGACAGCGATCCGGAGAAGCCGGATTACGCGGTCGTCCGGCGATTGATCCTCGGCAGCGCCCTCATGTTGTTCCTCGAGCTGGCGCTGATCCGCTGGCTCGGGTCGAACATCGTGCACCTGAGCTACTTCTCCAACTTCGTGTTGCTCGGCTCGTTCCTCGGCATCGGGCTGGGCTTCCTGATCGCCCGCCGCAGCTGGTCCGTGCTGCCCTTCACGCCGGTGATCCTGGCGCTGCTGGTGATCTTCACCTTCATGGAACCGGTGACCATCGACCGGGCCGTCGGCGACCAGGTCATCTACTTCACCTCGTTGAGCACACCGGGCCGCCGGCCTGGCTGGTGTTGCCGGTGATCTTCGTGCTGGTCGCGGCGTGCCTGGCCGGCCCGTCGGAGGTCGTCGGGCGGTGCTTCGCGCACCTGCGCCCGCTGACCGCCTACCGATGGGACCTCGTCGGATCGTTGATCGGCATCGGGGCGTTCACCCTGATGTCGTTCCTGCGGGCCCCGTCGGTGGTGTGGGGCGTGGTGGTGACCGTCGCGTTCGTCGTGCTGATCGCAGCTGGCAGCGCTACCTGGCGCTGCTGTCCGGCGCGGCGATGATCACTGTGCTGGTGATGGAGTCGCTGACCCCGGGAATCTCGTGGTCGCCGTACTACAAGATCTCCACCGAAGATCGGATCGTCGGCGGTACCACACTGACCGACATCTCGGTAACGGGGTGCCGCACCAGATCATGCGGGCCGCCCAGCAGCGCCTGCTCGAGGAGCCGCAGTACGGGCTGCCGTACGAACGGTCGCCGCAGAACCCGTTGAACAACGTCCTGATCATCGGTGCCGGCTCCGGCTCGGATGTGGCGATCGCATTGTCCAAGGGCGCCAAGCACGTCGACGCGGTGGACATCGACCCGCGGATCATGGACATCGGCAAGGAGAAGAACCCGACCATCCGTACGACGACCTGCGGCTACCCGGCACGTCAACGATGGTCGGGCGTTCCTGGAGACAACCGACACCAAGTACGACCTCATCCTGTTCGCGCTCCCGGACTCGCTGGCCCTGGTCACCGGCGCCTCGCAGATCCGGCTGGAGAGCTTCCTGTTCACCGAACAGGCGCTGCAAGCCGCGGCCGAGCACCTGACGCCCGACGGCTCGTTCTCGATGTACAACTACTACCGCGAGGATTGGCTGATCGACCGGCTGGCCGGTACCGCGGCGGCCGCGTTCGGGCACCAGCCGTGCGTGGACAAGGTCGGCGGCGGCCAGGCAGTCGTCACCGCTGCCCTGGACGAGTCGAAGCAGGCGTGCGCCGCGCCGTACGCCCCCGCGGGCGCCGTCATCGCCCCGGCCACCGACGACCGGCCGTTCCTGTACTACCAAGGTGGGTCGATCCCGTCGCTGTACCTGTGGACCCTCGGCGGCATCCTGCTGATCTCGCTGATCGCCGTCCGGCTGCTCGGCGGGCCGTTCCGGTCGATGCGGCCGTACGCGGATCTGTTCTTCATGGGCGCGGCGTTCCTGCTGCTGGAGACCAAGAACATCGCCACCTTCGCGTTGCTGTTCGGCACCACCTGGCTGGTGAACGCGCTGGTCTTCGCCGGCGTGCTGATCATCGTGCTCGCCGCGGTGGAGACGACCCGACGGTTCAGGACGCCGCCGTTACCGATCGTCTTTGCGGGCATCGCCGTGTCGCTGGCGGTGTCGTACTTCATCGAGCCGTCCTGGCTGTTGACGTTGCCGTTCCTGCCCCGGCTGATCGTTGCGATCCTGCTGGCGTTCATCCCGATCTACCTGGCCAACGTGGCGTTCTCCAAGCGGTTCGGCGCCTCGGACGATTCCCGATCGGCTTTCGGGCTGAATCTGTTGGGCGCCATGCTCGGCGGCTGCCTGGAGTACATGGCATTGCTCACCGGGTACCGGAACCTGCTGCTGCTGGTCGCCGGGCTGTACCTGATCGCGTTCCTGCTGGCGCCGCGGAAGGGACTCGTCTCGGTGTAGACATAGCGACCTGTCACACCTGGGTGCCTCGCGGTGTCTCATGACCATGACAAACACCGTGTTTCACCGTGACACAACAGCCGTCACCCCCGCTGCCGCACCGGTCGCCGGCAGGCCGAGCCGCGCCCGGCTTCCGCTGGATCCGCCGACCGGCATCGTCGGCCGGCTGATCACCTGGTACGCGCGCCGCCGATTCGGCCAGGTGCCGGAGAGCATGCTCGCCCTGTCCTCGAACCCACGAGTGCTGAGGACCCAGGCGCGCCATGAGATGTCGCTGGCCGGCTGGAACGCACTGGACCCGCAGCTCAAGTCCCTGGCCGAGATGGCCGCGGCCAGCGCAATCGAGTGCAGCTGGTGCATGGACTTCGGCTATTACCTCGCGCATTCGGCGGGCCTTGACCTGGTGAAGATCTCCGCCGTCCCGACCTGGCGCACCTCGGCGGTCTTCACCGACCTCGAGCGCGGCGTGCTGGAGTTCACGGAGGCGATGACGGCGACACCGCCGACGGTCTCCGACGAACTGGTCGATGCCCTGCGTGAAGAAATAGGGGATGCGGCGCTCGTCGAATTGACGATGATGGTGGCTGTGGAGAACCTCCGTTCCCGCGTCAACGCCGCCCTGGGCCTGAGCTCCCAAGGCTTCTCGGACTCGTGCCGAGTGCCGTTGCAGCCGGTACCGGCTGACGCCGCGGTGTCCGGCGGCACTCCCGGTGCTGCAGCCGGTTCCGGGCGGGACCGGCCGTGACACTGCCGAGTGATCGGGCTGACCGCGCCGAAGCCCCCACCGCGGATGCCACCGCTGAAGATGCCGCAGCTGGAGATGCCGCAGCTGATGCGGCCGAGTTCGCCGCCCATCGCGACCTTCTGTTCACCTTGGCGTACGAGATCACCGGGTCGGTGGCCGACGCCGAGGACGTCGTCCAGGACAGCTACCTGCGGTGGGCGGCACTGTCGGCGGCCGACCGCGGCGAGGTGGTGAATCGGCGCGCCTACCTGGCCCGGATCGCCACCCGGCAGGCCCTCAACCGGGTGCGCAGCCGGGCCAGGTTGCGTGAAGAGTACGTCGGGCCGTGGCTGCCCGAACCGTTGGTGACCGGCCCGGACATCGCCGATGATGTGGTGCTGGCCGACTCCGTCTCGATGGCGATGATGCTGGTCCTGCAGAGTCTGGGCCCGGACGAACGTGCCGTCTTCCTGCTGCATGAGGTCTTCGGCTTCGCCCACGACGAGATCGCCGAGGCGGTCGGGAAATCACCGTCGGCGGTGCGGCAGATCGCCCATCGCGCCCGATCCCATGTACGGGCGCGCCGCCCCCGGACTCCGCGCCCGTCCGAGCCGACGCTGCAGGACCTGCCCGAGGTCGCGCAGCGGTTCCTGCTGGCGGCTTCCACCGGCGACCTGCAGGGGCTGATGGACGTGCTGGCCCCCGACGTGGTGCTCCTGGCGGACGGCGGCGGGAAGGTCAGATCCGCTCTGCGACCGGTGATCTCGGCGGACCATGTTGCGCGGCTGCTGGTTGGGCTCTGGGAGAAGATGCTGCGGGACAACGCCGGCGCAAGGCTGCGGTTCGAACCGGAAATGGTGAACGGACGGCCCGGCGCGCTGATGTACGTCGACGACCGCCTCGAGACGGTGGCCACCGCCGAGATCATCGGCAACCGGGTGGCCGCGGTGTATCTGGTGCGGAACCCGGTGAAGCTGGTGGCGGCGGTGACTGCGCACCGGCCGCAGCGCTGAGACCCGATAGCGGCTCGGTCGGCAGCGGTCCGCCGGCCGACGGCTCCGGGTCGCGCGGCCGTCGCCCGGCGGTCACCCGGGCGTCGCTTCGGGGGCGTATCGTCCGGCTCTTGCCGGTTTGCCCGACTCGCCTTGGAGACATCCGTGCTGGACACTGCCGTACCTGATTCCGCTGTGACCTCGACCGTCGGGCCGGGCCCGCTGTCGCCCGACCAACTGGCGGAGATCCACGCCTGGTGGCGAGCAGCCAACTACCTTTCGGTCGGACAGATCTATTTGCTCGACAATCCTCTGCTGCGCAGGGACCTCGTCCCTGACGACGTCAAACCGCGACTGCTGGGACATTGGGGAACCACTCCGGGACTGAACTTCGTCTATGCGCACCTGAACCGGGTCATCCGCGAGCGCGGCGTGGACGCCATCTTCCTGGCCGGCCCGGGACATGGTGGACCGGCCGCGGTCGCCAGTGCCTACCTCGACGGCACTTACAGCGAGGTCTATCCGCGGATCACCCGGGACGCCGAGGGCCTGCGAAAGCTGTTCCGGCAGTTCTCGTTTCCCGGCGGGATCCCGAGTCACGTGGCGCCCGAGACGCCGGGTTCCATTCATGAGGGCGGTGAACTGGGCTACGTGTTGTCGCATGCCTACGGCGCGGCGTTCGACAATCCCGATCTGGTGGTCGCCGCCGTGGTCGGTGACGGCGAGTTCGAAACCGGCCCGCTGGCCGCATCCTGGCACGCCAACAAGTTCATCGACCCGCTGCACGACGGTGCCGTGCTGCCGATCCTGCACCTGAACGGTTGGAAGATCGCCAACCCCACCGTGCCGGCCCGGATCGAACGCTCCGAACTGGAGGCGTTGCTGACCGGTTACGGGCACGAGGTGTTCACCGTCGAGGGCGACGATCCGCAGATCGTGCACCAGACCATGGCGGCCACCATGGATGTCGTCATCGACCGGATCCGCGACATCCAGGCGGGCGTGCGCGAGCGCGGGGAGACGGCACGCCGGCCCTGGCCGATGATCCTGCTGGTCACCCCCAAAGGCTGGACCGGGCCGAAGATCATCGACGGCCTGCAGTACGAGGGCACGTGGCGTTCCCATCAGGTGCCGCTGACCGGCACCCGGGACAACGACGAACACCGCAAGCTTCTGCAGGAATGGATGCTGTCCTACCGGCCGGAGGAACTCTTCGACGAGGACGGGACGGTTGTCGAATCGGTCTCCGCCCTCGCCCCGGCCGGAGACCGGCGGATGAGCGCGAGCCCGCACGCCAACGGCGGCCTGCTGCTCAAACCCCTTGCGCTGCGGGACTTCCGGGAGCGCGGCGTGGAGGTTTCCGCACCCGGCGCCTCGGTCCATGAGCCGACCAGGGTGATGGGGCAGTACCTGCTCGATGTGATGACGGACAACACCGACAACTTCCGGATCGTCGGCCCCGACGAGACCGCGTCCAACCGGCTCGATGCCGTCTACGCGATCACCGACAAGGTCTGGCAGGGCGAGATCCTGCCGATCGACGAGCATCTGGCGACATCGGGCCGGGTCGTGGAGATCCTGTCCGAGCACACCTGCCAGGGGTTGCTGGAGGGCTACCTGCTGACCGGGCGGCACGGCCTGTTCTCCTGCTACGAGGCCTTCATCCACCTGGTGGATTCGATGTTGAACCAGCACGCGAAGTGGTTGAAGGTCACCCGTGAAATCGGCTGGCGGCGACCGATCGCGTCACTGAACTACCTGTTGACGTCGCATGTCTGGCGGCAGGATCACAACGGTTTCTCGCACCAGGACCCGGGTTTCATCGACTACGTGATCAACAAGAAGCCCGAAGTGGTGCGCGTCTACCTGCCGCCGGACACGAACACGTTGCTGTCCACGACCGAGCACTGCCTTGCCTCCACGAACTACATCAACGTCATCGTCGCCGGGAAACAGCCGTGCTTCGACTGGCTCACCCCGGACGAGGCCGGCGACCATTGCGCCCGCGGGGTCGGCATCTGGGACTGGGCGTCCAACGACAACGGTGAACCCGACGTCGTTCTCGCCTGCGCCGGCGACGTCCCGACCCTGGAGGCCCTTGCCGCGGTGAGCATCCTGCGGGAGAAGCTGCCGGAACTGCGGATCCGTTTCGTCAACGTGGTGGACCTGATGCGGCTGCAACAGGACACAGAACACCCGCACGGCCTGTCGGACCGGGATTTCGACACCTTGTTCACCATGGACAAGCCGGTGGTCTTCGCCTATCACGGCTACCCGTGGCTGATCCACCGGCTGACCTACCGCCGCAACAACCACCACAACATGCACGTCCGCGGATACCGCGAGGAGGGCACCACCTCGACGCCTTTCGACATGGTGATGATGAATGAGCTGGACCGGTTCCATCTGGTGATGGACGTCATCGATCGGGTGCCGTCACTTCGTTCGTCCGCCGCCCTGCTCCGTCAGGAAATGGTCGACGCCCGAGCGCAGGCCCGGCGGTACACCCGCCAGTACGGGGACGACATCCCGTCGGTGCGGGACTGGACGTGGGCATCCGCCACTGGAACCGGGGACGGGCCGGCCGCTCCCCTCTCGGACACCAGCGCCGACTTCAGTCCCGAGGTGGAGGCTGCAAAGAGCTGATCGGCGGCGGTCGGAAAGGGGGGGTGGACCGCGCGCGGTGGCGGTCCATCACCAAGGACGTCCTCGCCGGACAGGTCCAACGCCTCCTGTGTCGGGAACCCCCTCGGGCTATGGTCCGGCCAGGGGACGTCCTCGATGGTGGGGTGATCCGATGGGCGCGACAGATGCCTTCTCCTTCAAGGCCGAGGACGTGCTGAATTGCATCGGCCAGGCGGTGATCGCCACCGATCTGGACGGTGTGGTCGTCCTCTGGAATCCGGCCGCCGAGCAGCTGTACGGGTGGCCCGCGGAAGAAGCGCTGGGACGCACCATCACGACCCTCACGGTTCCGGAGGTCACCCAGGACGTCGCGGCCGACATCATCGCAGCCCTGCGTGACGGAGTGAGTTGGTCCGGCGGTTTTCTTGTCCGACGCAAGGACGGCAGCAGGTTCCCGGCGCTGGTGACCGACTCGGGGCTGCGGCATGCGGGGACGCTGGTGGGCATTGTGGGCATCTCCACCAACCTCGGCACCGCGCTGAGGCCACTGCTCGAACGATCCACCGACGCAGCGCTGGTGCTGCGCTCCGACGCCGTCGTGACCTATGCCAGCCCGGCCGTTCGTCAGCTCTTCGGCTGGCAGGAGGACGACGTCACCGGCAAGTCGATCGTTCCGCGGATCCATCCCGATGATCGGGCGAGCCTGGGACGGCTGATCGAGCATGCGCTCAAGCGTGCCGGGGCCCATCCACCGATCGAGTTCAGGGTCGAAACCCCCGACGAAGGGTTCGTCTGGGCCGAGGCTGCGTTGACCAACCTGCTCGACGACCCGATCGTCCGCGGAGTGGTGTGCAATCTGCGCCGCGGCCAATCTGTGACGTCGGAGGCAAGGGCCAGGATCGAGCAACTCGAGACGGCGCTGGAATCACGGCTGATCATCGAGCGGGCCAAGGGCTTTCTCATGGGTCACGACGGGAACGACGCCGTGGAGGCCTTCGAGCGACTGCGAAGTCACGCCAGGCGTCACCATCTCGCGGTCCGCGAGGTGTCCCGGCGGGTGGTGGAGGAGCAGTTGCGTCCTGAACCTATTTCTGACGCCACCCTGCAGGAAGCACGGCGTCACCGCGAATAAGAGACGGCGTGAACATACGCAATAGTTTGCGGCCATTACATCGACGAATTCGGGCACCGAGTGCACAACCCACTGAAATCAACAGGGCCGATAATCGGGCAAGGCGCGCGTAAGTTCTTGGCCGCAATCGATGTCGGCCCCGCGGTTTGACCCGAGGGTTCTTCACGTCCTCGATTTCTCGACGTCCGCCCGCGCCAAGCAATTCGAATGTCGAGTGCGCCAACGTGGTCCTCTGATTGCATCGACACCGTGTCTGGCTTACTGTTCTTATCAGTGCGCCACCCCGGACCCCGGTGGCCGCTTCCCCGTCGACGACCTGAGTCGTGGCACAACCCCTTGGCCGTGCTGAGGTCGAAGCGACGACCCCTGATGGACCGATAGATCAGCAGGTCCGCTGTCCCGAAACATGGGCGCCGGGTCAATGTTGTTGGGGGGACATCTCATCTGTGCACCTACCCTCACCGTCCGCTGTCGCGTCGTCACGAGCGCACCCGTACGGACAGGAGCCGACGACCATGCCAGTGCTGCACCTCAACGACGACCGCACCACCAACGCGCGGGATCCGCTGGGCTTCCGCTATTCCTGGGTCCATCACGTTCAAGACGACTCCGGCCTCCGGACGCCGGCGACCGGACATCAGCCTTTGGGTGTCACGGTGGACACCGGCAGGCTGCTGCTGCCTGGTGACCGCGTGGTCTTCACCTGCGAGGGCAGCGACCCGCACGGCAGGGAACTGCGGTGGTGGGTGCACCCGTATGGGGTCGACCCGACGCCCGTCGTGCGCGGCCATCGTGTCGAGCTGACCTGGGTGGTGGAACCGGTGTCCAATGGTCCGCGCGTGTACGTCGGGATCGGGATGGCGGCGGACAGTCGGCATCATCGCCAGGGCGGCCTGGACGACCGGGGCTACGACGGCTGGGTGGTGTTCTACTACCGCGTGGCTCCCGCCGGATATCGCAGCGGGGGTGGGCGGTGGGCCCGCTGATGGAAGGCGGGCGGACAACAATGCCGTCCGGCGACGCCGAGCGCCGCCGACTGTGGGCGTCGTTCACCGAGGCCAGCACCAGTGGCTCCGCGCGGCGGATCGCGGAGGCCGAAGATGCCGTCTTTCGCCACTACCTCCCGTGGGCGATGTCCTTCGCGGAGGAAGCGTGCTCCGCGCACCTGCAAGCCCCGGATCCCGCGCCGTACCGGGATGCTGCCGAATTGGGCCTGGCGCAAGCCGTGCTGGCCTGGCGTCATGGCGGTGACGGACGATTCCATGACTTCGCCCGCCGATCCATCCTGAACCAGATCAGACGAATTCCTGCAGGTTTCCACCATCAGCGCCACTACAACGTCACGTCAGGGGACGAGCCCGATCCTGCCGAGCCGATGGGAGTGGTGGAGAAGGGAACCGCTGAACGCACTGCCGGAGGAGTGGAGGTCGCACTGCTCGACCGGGAGGGCGTCATCGTTTGGGTGAACGACGCCTGGGAGGCGTTCGGCAAGGCAAATGGGGCAGTGCCGGGCCGATCGGGCACCGGGACCTCTTACCTCGCGGTGTGCGACGCGGCCGCTCCTGACCGCGGCAGCCGCATGGTCGCCCGGGCGATCCGCCGCGCCGCCAAGGGCGAATGCCCGGCACCGGCCGCCATCCGCGTCTCCTGCGACCCACCAGACGCGTCCGGTTGGTACGACGTGCTGATCACCACCCGCCGAAATGAAGACCACGGCATCGTGGGGGTGGCCGTGGCCCTCTCTCCTGTCCCATCAACCATCTGGGAGCTCCCGTGGAGCGCCGCCACGGCGGAAGCACCGCAGCCCGTCGGCATCGAACAGGACAGCCCGCCATACATCACCCTGCGGTGCGAGATGGGTGATGAGAAAGGAAATTTCGTGACGTAGGCCTGCCGGCGCCGGCACACAGGAATGACGCAGCGAACCGATGTCCAGCGAGGCTGACGAGTGGCCGGGTCAGGCGCTGCCGGTTCCGTGGCCGACGGCGATGCGCCACAACCGCTTCCAGTCGATCCGTGGACGCGGCGGCGGAACACCGGGCCGGTCCGTGGGCAGCAGCACCCGCAGCGCCCGCGGCCTCACCGAGCACTTCACAGGGGTGTCCACGATGACAGCCTCCCCGTCGATGCCCACAGGAATGGTCGGGCCCGCCGCGTCGATCATCACGTCGCCGCCCGCGACCAACTTGGTGATCCCCCGGTAGCGGGCCCGCCGGAGCAGGCTCACTGCCTGACCGGCGGTGTTGAGCTTGACGGCCAGCACGCCCAGCTGGTCCTGGTCGAGTCGGGGCCGGCGCGCCAGGTCGAGCATGCGGCCGGACCCGTAGGGGTTGTTGCTGACCAGCACCGCCTGCAGGCCGTCCAGTGACTCGCCGCCGACGTGTGCCGTGAGATCGGTTCCGCGCCGACCGCTGAGCAGGTCCGGCAGCATCTCCAGCATGGTGCGGTTCTTGTTGTCCCGGTACTCCGGGCTCTGCACGATCTCGGCGTACGCACCGAACGAGGCGTTGTTGACGAACGGACGATCACCGATCATCCCCAGGTCGACCCGCACCTCCTCACCATCGGTCAACGCCCGAAGACACGTCGACGGGTCATCCCGATCAAGCCCCAGATCCAACGCGAAATGATTACGCGTACCCGCGCTGATCACCAACAGCGGGATATCCCGCTCCGCCGCGATGCCCGCGACCAACGCCTGCGTCCCGTCACCACCGGCCACCCCGAGCAGATCCGCGCCCCGATCGGCCGCATCCCGCACCAACGCCCCGACATCGACATATCCCGGGCCGTCCAGCAGCGCGACCTCGGCGCCCAACTCCTCGGCCTTGCGCGCCAGACCGAACTTGACGACCTTCCCCCCACCCGACCGCGGATTCATCACGATGAACGCATGCGCCGGCGGCGTCGCCGGAACCGTCGGCATCCACCGCTGATCGGTATGCCGCAGGGCGTGCCGGCCGGCCGCACCACCGATGAGCAGCAGTGCGACCGAGGCGAGCGCCCATAAGACGGCATCCGCGCGGAAGAAGCCGATGACGACGGCGACGGGAGCGAGCACCGCCACGACCAGCGCGACCCACCGCTGTGCGCCCTTGTGCGCCAGGAACCAGAACCCTGCCGCGAGGAACAAGCCGGCGCCGACGAGACCCAGCAGGACCAACCGCAGCCCGGCGGCGCCCTCGGCGGGAATCAGGACGAGGAAGGCCGCGACCATCGCAGCGAACGCGAGGCGGGCCAGCCAACGCTGAGCGGGACGCACCGTGTCCGGCGCGGAGGGCGCCGGGGGGATCGTCGGGGTGATCATCGTGCCGTCGTCGGGGTGATCACTGCTCGGCGGTGATCCGTCACCACCGGCCCCAGAAGGTGTTTTGCGGCGGTGGTTCTCGCTGTGCTCAGAGATCGTCATTGCGCACCTCCTGGGCTTGCGGGCCGGCGGGCGACCGGTCCGCCTGCTGCGACGGCTTCGACGGGACACCCCAGCCCTTGTTGCCACGACCGAAGGCGTCGGCGAGCTTGACCCGCCGACCGGGACCGGGCAGCGGGGGACTCGCACCGGGTGCGAGGGCAGTCGGTTGGCCCGAACGCAACCATCTCCCGAAGCGGTCCTCGCGTTCGGCGAGCACCGGGCTCACGGCCGCTGCCACCACGACGATGAACCCCATGCCGGTGAGGAAGGTGACCAGCGACAGCGCGATGCCGAACGCGCCGAACTGACCGAAGTTGTTCCGGATCGTCGTTGGCATCCAGAGGTCGGACTGCATGGCGTACAACGACCCACCGACGGCGGTGAGCACAGCGGTCGGAAGCAGAGCACGCCAGCGCACTTCGCCTCGAACCATCAAACGGGCGGTCCACCACCACAACCCGATGCCCGCCAGGAAGCTGACGATCCAGGCCATCGCGGTACCCGACTCGGTACCGATGACGGTGCGAACCGAGGCGATCAGCGCGAAGAACAACAGCACCGCTCCGAGCCACAACGCCCCGCGGCCCTTGTTTCGCACACCGCCTCCCGGCGGCCGCCGCCACGCCCGCAGGTAGACACGCTGCAGGGCCGTCGTCGAGGAGATCGCGAAGAAGGCCGTCATCAGGACACCGAAGAATCCCGTGGCGGCCTTGGTGGCGGCAGGCGTTGCAAAGGCCTGCCGGACCAGGTCCATGGAGGCTCCGTCGATGCCCAGACGGGTCCGCATCGCCTCCAGCATCTGTTCGCGGACCGAGGTCGGCGAGATGGCGGCGACCACCACGAGCATCGGGAAGAACGAGACGAACAGTTTCGCGGCGAGCGCGATCGACCGGTCGATGAACTCCATCTCCAGCAGTCGGCCCCACAGGTCACCGACACCGGTCGAATCCAGGCGCTCGGCCGAACGGCGGGCCAGTGCCTTTGCCCGCACCGCGAGGGCCGTCGGTTCCGGCTCTGCGCCGACCTCGGCCGGCTCCACCGGGCCGGCTCGGTTCATCGGTGGCACCTTTCCGCAGCGTCGGCTTTGTCCTGTCGGTCAGGATAGAGAGCTTGGACCTGCGCCGACGATCCCCTCCTGCGCATGGTCCTCCGTGGCAGAGACCCACGAACCATCCGATCGGAGTGAAACCATCGGCGTAGCCGGTCGTCCACAGTCATCTGACTGTCCTCAGCCTCCCAGGTGAGAGTCAGCCGGCCGATGCTGTGCCCGGTCGGCGATGACACACTTCACCTGTTCGCATCGGCCGATCCGGGTGTAGGAGCAGAGAAGCGACGTGAGTAGGCATTACGGCGACATCGCGTTCACCGACCCGGTCCAGGATGTCCAGGAGCGTTACGGCAGTCGGCATTTCTACGCCCGCCATCGGGCACGCGGCAGCGGCCATGATGGTCCCGATCCGATCACCCCGGACGTCGCGGAGTTCCTCGCCGAACGCGACGGCTTCTACCTCGCCACCGTCAGCCAGACGGGCTGGCCGTACGTTCAATTCCGCGGCGGCGCACCGGGTTTCGTCCGCGTACTGGACACCCACAGGTTCGGCTGGGCCGATTTCCGCGGCAATCTGCAGTACATCAGCACTGGCAACGTGAGCACCGACGACCGGGTGTCGGCGATCTTCATGGATTACCCCCACCGGCGCCGGCTGAAGATCTACGGACGCGCCGAGGTCGTGGTCGCGCCCGACGACCCCGCGTTGCTCGCCCGCCTTGTCGTGCCCGGTGACGATTCCGTTGTCGAACGCGCTGTGCTGGTGACGGTGGAGGCCTTCGACTGGAACTGCCCGCAGCACATCACACCCCGATATTCGGCGAGCGAACTGGAACCACGGCTGGGTGCGCTGCGGGCCGAGATCGCCGCCCTGAAGGCGGAGAACACCGCGATCAGAAAGTCATGCATGCCCGAGGAGTGATCCGCCGCCGGCCGGTCAGGCGCGGCTGAGCGAGCCCCACAGCAGGGCCGCGGCGTACGTCCGGTACGGCGACCACTCGGCGCCGCGCCGCCGGACGTCATCGATGCTCGGCACTTGGGAGAGCTCCCACGCGTTGCGGACGGCGTGCCGGATGCCCAGGTCACCTGCAGGCAGGACATCCGGGCGGTGGAGTTGATCGATCAGGAACATGTCGGCGGTCCACGGGCCGATCCCGGGCGCAGCCGTGAGGGCCGCCACCACCCCGGCGTCGTCGAGCGCATCGAGTTCGTCGATGTCGAGAGAACCGTCGAGCTGCATGCGGGCGAGTGCGTCGATGTAACGGGCCTTCGCACCGGACAGACCGAACGACCGCAACCGGTCGACACCAAGGGCGGCCGTTGCGGTCGGATCCGGCACTCCCCCGGTCGCCGCGGCAATGCGGTCGAACATCGCGAACGCCACCGCGGTGGAGATCTGCTGGCTCAGGATGTGGACGACCAACCCGGCGAACCTGCTGGAACCCGTTCTGCCGCCGGTGTTCCAGCGGAAGGGGTCGGGGCGTCCGACCCTGTCCGACAGACCGCGTAGCACCGGGTCCACGTCGAGCAGAACGTCGTAGGGATCCGGCGCCGGAGCCGGCGAGATCATCGCGGCGACGCGCCGCGGATCCGGCGCGCCGTCGACCGTTGACGGGACATTCCTGCTCATGGAGCTCAGTGTCGGGCAGAGGGCACCGGCTTGCATCGGTCATCTGACGGTGGGAGGTCCGGACCGCCGGCAGGACGTAAGGGCAAGGACCTTCTCGTTACGCTCCAGCAGCGCAGAGGCGCGCGCAGTGACGACGAGCGGGGGTAACCGTGGCCTGGCTGGTACTGATCGTGTCCGGCGTGCTGGAGGCCGGTTGGGCCTTGTCGCTCAAGGCATCTGACGGCCTGTCGAAGCTGTGGCCATCGGTCGCGTTCGTCGTGTTGCTGATCGCGTCCATGGCAGGCCTGATGTTCGCCCTGCGGACCCTGCCCGTCGGTCCGGCGTACGCGGTCTGGGTGGGGATCGGCGCTGTGTTGACGGCGGTCATCGGCATCGTGGCGTTCAAGGATCCGGTGAATGCCGTCACGATCGGTTCCATCGTGTTGATCATCGCCGGCGTGGTGGGTCTGCAGCTGGCGGGCGCCGGCCACTGACGGCGCCCGTTTTCCAGCGTCCCGGCTCCGACGACGGGCGGCGGCGGCGGCGGGCGGCTACCAGCGGCGGCGGGCGGCGGCCGCGGGCGCCGGCTAGCCGAGTGCCGGTTTGCCGGGGGTCCGGAGCCAGGCGGTGAAGAACGCGTCGAGGTCGGCACCGCTGACCCTCTCGCTGAGCGCGATGAAATCGGCTGTGGTCGCGTTGCCGTAGCGGTGCTGGGTGTACCAGCGCTGCAGGATGACGAAGAACTTCTTGTCCCCCACCTTCTCCCGAAGCGCCTGCAGGGTCATGGCGCCGCGGTCGTAGACGGAACCGGAGAACAGATCGGCCGGGTCGGACAGTGCGTTCGGTGGCAACTGCCAGAAGTCGTCGTCGGCGGGGGTGGCATACAGCTCGGCGAACTTGTCGTGGACGGACTGCACACCGGTGTGCTCGGCCCACAGCCACTCGGCCCAGGTCGCAAAACCCTCGTGCAGCCAGATATCCGGCCACTGGGTGAGGGTCACTGCATCACCGAACCATTGGTGAGCGAGTTCGTGAGCCAGAGTCGCTTCGTCAGGCGCGGAATCGAAAACCGGTTTGGTCTGGGTCTCCAGCGCGTAGCCGACCTCGGGCGCGTTGTCAACGATGGCGCCGACGGTCTCGAACGGGTACCGGCCGAAGACGCCGGAGAAGTAATCGACGATGCCCGGCAGCTTGGCCAGCACAGGATCCGCGTCGGCCGCCTGCGACGGGTCGACCGCGATGTAGGTCGGCACGCCGCGCGGCGTGCGGCCGGTGGCCACCTGGAACTTGCCGGTCGTGATGGTCACCAGGTGCGGCGCCATCCGATAGCGCTCCAGCCAGCGGAACGTCGTCCTGCCGCCCGCTGTGCGCGTCGACACGAGGCTGCCGTTGCCCACCGAGGTCAGGCCCTTCGGCACGGTGATCGCGATGTCGTACGTCGCCTTGTCCGTGGGGGTGTCGTTGACGGCGAACCACCCCGGCGATCCCTGCGGCTCGCCGACCACGAACGCGCCGTCATCGGTCGGAATCCAGCCCTCGCCGGACCCGTCGGGATCGGTGACGACCTCGGGTGTCCCGGCGTAGCGGATCTGCACCACGAAGGGCACGTGCCTGTGCAGCGTCCGCGCCGGCGTGACGGTGAGCTCCTGACCCGCGCGGGACACCTTGGCGGCCTTGCCGTTCACCGTCACGCCGCCGACCTCGAACCCACGCAGATCGAGGTTGAACGAGCTGAGGTTCCGAGTCGCCGTGGCCAGCACGGTTTCCGAAGCGGTCAGCACGTTGCCCTCCGGACGCCAGTCCAGCTTCAGCCGATAGTGCGCGACGTCGTACCCTCCGTTGCCACCGAGCGGGAAGAACGGATCACCGACGCCTGGTGCACCCGCGGCCGGCGATGCAGCGGGCCCCGACCGGGCGCTGACGGAAAGCGGATCCGCCGCGACTGGCGCGGAGAATGCCACTGCGGCAACGAGTACGGCTCCGACGACCAGCCCAGCACGCATCGCTCACCTGAGTTTCTGCTCGATGTGACCTGCCCGATCCGCGATGTCCGCGGCCGGCGGTCGACCAGCGGACAGTACCCGCCGGCGGCGACAGCCACGCACGGCGCCGCTTCGGTCCCGGCCTGCCCCCATGGCCGTGCAATCCAGCGGTGCCGTCAGCTCGACCGGCGACGGGCGGGCTCCGGCTTCGGAGCCCGGAGCCTGCCCTCGGGGCTGATCGATGGCAGCCCGGATCACTGTCGGTGCCCCGGAGTAGGACATCCGCATGCAGACTTTGCAGCGCAGGGCGGGCGAGATCCGGATCGGGGACACGGTCCTCCAGGCCGACGGCCGGATGCTGACCGTGACGTCCACGAGGGTGCAGGGGCCGGGGCCCGGGGTGGTGTCCGTCGGGTTCGCCGAACTGGGACACCGGGTGAGCTACCGGCCGGCCGACGCCGTGGTGGTGCTCAGGCCATGACGCAGCCGCTCAGCCCGGCCCGTACCGCCGTCCGCTCCCCACCGGACCCTCCGCTCAGCCGGGCCACTGCGCGAAGGCGAGCCCGGAGATCCGTTCGTACGCCTCGACATAACGCTGCCGGGTGGCGGCGACGACCTCGGGGGGCAACAGGGGCGGCGGCGCGTCCGACGCCCGGTCCCACCCCGACTCCGGCGACGTCAGCCAGTCCCGCACGTACTGCTTGTCGAAGGACGGCTGGGCCTGGCCGGGCCGGTAGCCGTCGGCAGGCCAGAACCGCGAAGAGTCGGGCGTCAGCACCTCATCGCCCAGCACCATGGAGTTACCCAGCATCCCGAACTCGACCTTGGTGTCGGCGAGCAGCAGTCCCCGCCCGGCGGCGTGATCGGCGGCCCGTGAATACAGGGCGAGGCTCACCGCCCGAAGCTGTTCGGCACGCTCCGGCCCGACCACCCCCACGACGGTCTCGAAGGAAACGTTCTCGTCGTGCTCGCCGATCTCCGCCTTGGTGGCCGGGGTGAAGATCGGTTCGGGCAGCCGCGATGCCTCGACCAGTCCTACAGGGAGCTCGATGCCGCACACCGTCCCGGTCTGCCGGTAGTCGGCCATCCCGGACCCGGTGAGGTACCCGCGGACAACGCATTCCACGGGCAGCATGCCGAGCCTGCGCACCAGCAGTGCCCTTCCGAGCAGCTCCGGCGGAATCCGCGGATCGTCCACCGCGACAAGGTGATTCGGAACCAGATCGGAGAGCAACTCGAACCAGAACACGCTCATTGCGCACAGGATCCGGCCCTTGTCCGGGATCGGGTTGGGCAACACATGGTCGTAGGCGCTGATCCGGTCGGAGGCGACCATCAGCAACAGTTCCTCGTCGACCTGGTACAGATCGCGGACCTTGCCGGACGCCACATGCCGGTACCGGTCCAGCGACGCGGCGGCCGCCCCGGGTCCGCCCGTGGTCACGCGGCTCCGTCCAACCCGCGACGGCGCAGGAGTGGTTCGATCCTGGCGTCCCGGCCGCGGACCGACCGGAACGCAGCCATCGCATCAACGGCGCCGCCGACGGACAACAGCTTGCTGCGGAAGGCGTCTCCATTCTGCCGCTGCAGGCCGCCGTTCTCCTTGAACCACTCCACGGTCTCCGCGTCGAGCACCTCGGACCAGATGTAGGAGTAGTAGCCGGCCGAATAACCGCCGGCAAAGACATGCTGGAAATAGGTGGTGCGGTAGCGCGGCGGCACCAGTGGATGGCGAATCTGGTAGCGCTCCAACGCTTCCCGCTCGAACCGCGCAGCGTCGGTGATGACGTCGTCCGGCGAGATCCGGTGCCACGACTGGTCGAGCACCGTCGCAGCGAGATATTCAGTGGTCCGGAAACCCTCGCCCCATTGCTCTGCCGCGCGGATCGCAGCCACCACCGACGCATCGAGCGGCTCTCCGGTGGTCACGTGCCGGGCGTAGTGCTCGAGCACATCGGGCCACAGGATCCACATCTCGTTGACCTGACTGGGGAACTCGACGAAGTCACGAGGAACCCCGGTGCCGGACAGCCGCGGGTACCGCACCTGGGAGAAGAGCCCGTGCAGCGCGTGGCCGAACTCGTGGAACAGCGTGCGCACTTCGTCCAGCGTCAGCAGCGCCGGCTCGCCGGCCGGCGGGTGCGGGATGTTCAGAACATTGACCACGACCGGCTTCTGGTCGAACAGGAAGGACTGGTCGACGAAGTTCGTCATCCACGCGCCACCGCGTTTCCCTTCCCGGGCGAAGTAGTCGCCCAGGAACAGGCCGGTCACCGAACCATCGGCATTGCGAACTTCCCACACCCGGACATCGGGGTGATAGCCGGCGAGATCCTCGCGCTGCACCATCTCGATGCCGTAGAGCCGTTTCGCCGCCGCGAAGACACCGTCAGCGAGCACCCGCTCCAACTCGAAATAGGGCCGCAGCGCGGCGGTGTCGAGTTCGTAGCGCTCCACCCGCACCCGGTCGGAGTAGAACGCCCAGTCCCACGGCTCGAGTTCGACGCCGTCCTTGGCGGCGACGGCGGCCAGCAACTCCGCCTCCCGGTCGGCATTGGCCATCGCCGGACCGACCAGCCGGCCGAGGAACTCGTCGAGCGCTGCGGTGGACTTCACCGTCTGGTCGGCGACCTTGGCATCTGCGTGCGTGGCGAAGCCCAGCAGCCGCGCCCGGTCGGCACGCACGGCGGCCAACTCGACGGCGATCGGTCCGTTGTCGTATTCGCCCGTCGACGCCCGGTTGACGGACGCCTCGAAGAGCCGCCGTCGGACCTCCCTGTTGCGCAGCGCGGCCAGCAGCGGCTGACCGGTCGGTAGCACAAGCGTGATCGCGTACGACCCGTCCCGACCGCGTGCACGTGCGGCCGCGGCCGCGGTGCCGATGGCGTCCGCGCTGAGCCCGTCGAGTTCCTTCTCGTCGTCCACGAACAGCACAGCGGCCTCGGTGGCCTGCAGCAGATTCTGCTGGAACGTCGTGGACAGCGTGGAGATCCGCTGGTTCAACTCGGCCAGCCGAACCCGCCCCGCCTCGTCCAGGGCGGCGCCGGCGAGGACGAAGTCCAACTGGTACCGCTCGACCAGCATGGCCTCCTCCGGACCCAGAGCGGGTTCGGACCGCTCCGCCTCGTACACCTGCGCCACTCGGGCGAACAGCCGCGGATCCAACCTGATGGCGTCCGAATGTGCGGTCAGCTGCGGGGAGTACTCCGTCTCGATCGACCGCAGCGCCTCCGTCGAATCGGTCGACGTCAGGTTGAAGAACACTGCAGAAGCACGCTGTAGCGCCCGGCCGGACTGTTCCAGCGCGACGATCGTGTTCTCGAAGGTGGCCGGTCCCGGGTCCGCGATGATGGCATCGACCTCGCCGCGCTGTTCCGCCATCCCGAAGGTGAACGCCTCCGGGAAATGCCGCTCAGCGATGGCGCCGAACGGCGGCAACGCGAACGGCAGATCCGACTCGCGCAGCAGCGGGTTCGTGTCGGTCGGCCCGAGGGAGTGGGCGGCGGGCTGGGTCTGGGACATGGAGCTCCTCTCGACAGTCGACCAGTGCACCACAGTGGACGGACGCGGTCGTTGCCAGGGCTCGACCGTTACTCTGATCCGCGTGGCAGCCGACGACGAGCCTGCGGAGACGGCGGCCTACTCACTCGAGCCGACCGAGACGGGGGGCTCACCGCAGCAATCGACCGAGCCCAGCGAGACACAGCCGGGTGAGGCCACGGAGCCGGCGCCCACCGAGCACGATCCGACGCCGGACGTCATTCCCGGCATCGTGCTGGACAACCGTTACCGGCTCGGTGAGTTGCTCGGCCGCGGCGCCACCGCGGAGGTCTACCGCGCCACCGACGAGTTGCTCGGCCGATCGGTCGCCGTCAAGGTCTTCCACCGCGGCATCGGGGATGCGACGACTGTCGCCCGGCAGCGCACCGAGATGCAGGTGCTGGCGAAGTTGCACCATCCACATCTGGTCACCGTGTACGACGCAAAACTCGGTGTGGACCACGGGCGGGATCCCGGTGGCTCCGACGATGACGACCTCACCTATCTGGTCATGGAACTGGTGCAGGGCGGCACGCTCGCCGACCGGATCACTCCCACCGGAATGCCGCCGGCCGACGTCGCGAGGGTGGGCGCAGCGGTGGCCGGAGCGCTGGCCGCCGTACACAGCTACGGGCTCGTCCACCGCGACATCAAGCCTGCGAACATCCTGATCTCCACCGGCGGCGACGTGAAGTTGAGCGACTTCGGCATCGCCCGTGAGCTGGAGGCGGAACGACTCACGGCTGCGGCCGACGTCATCGGGACCGCTGCCTACCTCAGCCCTGAGCAGGCGCGTGGTGCCCAGGTCGGCCCGGCGACCGACGTCTACGCGCTGGGTCTGGTGCTGCTGGAAAGCCTGACCGGGAATCGGGAATACCCGGGAACCGCAGTGGAGTCCGCCGTCGCCCGGCTGTTGCGGGATCCGGTGGTCCCGCCGACACTGCCGGGTTCCTGGCCGGCGTTGCTGCGCGCGATGACCCAGTCCGATCCGGCCCGCCGGCCGACGTCGGCGGAGGTCGAGGCCGCGCTGACCGGCCGGGGCGACATCGTGGCGGCGCCACCGGCGACAGCCACGCTCCCGCAACCGGTTCCGGTCCTGCCCCCGCCGCCGCAGCCGTCAACCGCGCGCAAGACACCGTCGGCCGGCCGCACATTCCTGGTCACCCTGCTCGTCCTCGCGGTGACGGCCGGGGTGATCGTCGGCATCGTCGCTCTGCTCCAGCAGAACGGCAACAACACCCCGCCGGTGGTGACGACCCCCGCCACGAGCAGCGCTGCGCCCTCGGTGATCACGAGAACCGAGATCACCACGGAGATCTCAACTGCACCGACAACGGCGGAGACGACTCCGACCACGCCGACCACCGCCGAGACCACGCCCACCACACCGACAACGGCGGAGACCACGCCGACGACGCCCACCACACCGACCACACCCACGACTCCGACCACGCCGACCACTACCGAACCGCCGACGACGACGGCCACCTCTTCGGCGGGACCGACGACGGCCCCGGCGCCGGGTGCCAGCGGCGCGGACACCGGCTCGGCGCCGGCCGGCGGCTGAACCGCCGTGGGGTCACCAGCCGGGATTCACCCTCCAGCGCCGATTCACCGTCCGGTACCGGTCGCCCAGGCACCGGCCGGTGTCAGTCGGCGGCGACCAGACGCTCGCGGAGCTCGGGCACATTGCCCGACTTCGGCAGTCCGCGCTTGACCAGCTCCGCCTGCAACTGAGGTTTGGTCCAGCCGTCGTAGGCGTCGGTCTTCTTCGCGCTCTTGCGGGTTGCGGGCTTCTTCTCCGGCGAGGCGTCTGCAGGCGCCGAGTCTTTCGCTGCGGCCTTCGGCTTGGACGACGAGCCAGTGGCTGCCGTGTCCTTGTTTCCCGTTGCGGCGTCATCACCTGCCGGCGACGGTTTCGGAGCGGGTGCGTCAGCAACGGCCGACTGGTCGGTGTCGCCAGTCGCAGTAGTCGCCGGAGCAGCCGAATCGGCTGCGACGCCTGCCATCTCGGCCTCGACATCGACCGACGGCGGGACCACTGGCACCGGCTTGGGCTGCGTGGCAGGGGCTTTCATCACCGCCGAGGTCGTTGCTCTGGCACCCGCTGCAAGGTCTGTCAACGGCCGGCTGACCGCCGCGGCCTGCTTGCGTGCCGCTTCCAGGATGGCTTCGGCCTGCTGGCGGGCGACCTGCAACATGGCCTCCGCTTGATCCCGAGCGGCCTTACTGGCCGCTTCGGCGCGTTCCCTGGCCGCCTCGATGATCGATTCCGCCTGCTGACGGGCAGCCTCGGTGCGCTCCTCGAGCTGGTCGCGCACGGCCTCCGCCTGGGAACGGATCACCTCACCCTGCTGGCGGGCTGCCTCCGTACCTGACTCGACCTGTCCACGAATCGTCTGCCCGGCCGACTCCAGCTCCTCCCGGGCCGCCTCACCGGCGCGTTCGCTCATTCCGAGCATTCGCTTGGCGAAATCCCGTTGACCCTCGAGCATCTTCTCCGCGAAATCGAAGACCTGGTCGATGACCTGATCGGGTTTGGCCGTGGGCCGCGGGACGTCGCCGACCTTTCCCAGCGCATCCTGGGTGATCCGGGTCCACGTCTCGACCGCGTCGACCGCTTGTGCCTGCGTCGAACGAACGGCGGCCGCGAACTGCTCCTGGGGCGAGGACATGGAAGTTCCTTCCGGTTGACCGCGGCCGAAAATCGGCTGCGGTGGGTCGGTCTCGAACACCTGCTTCGAGCTGTCACGGTATCGACAAACCCGCGACTTCGACACAGCGGGGCCAGCGCCGCGACCTGCACGGACAACCGCGGCAGGAGCTGTCGGCAGGGTGCTTCCGTGACCGTTGAGGCAACCGTGCATCGGCGGGAACGGCGTGCAGTGAACTGCACTGCCGATCGTGGGCCGGCACGTGAAAAGGCCCCGATCGGAGAATTCCGACCGGGGCCCTTTTCACTGCTGCGCGGCTACGTCAGCTCGGCAGCCGCTGTGTTTGACGAACGGACGTGTTTGACGAACGGACGTGATTCACGAACGGACGTGATTCACGAACGGACGCGCGAGCGACCGCCGAACTTGATCCAGAGCAACAGGACGATGACCGACCCGATGACCGAGCCGATGATGCCGGCAGGCTGCAGGAAACCGTCATTGCCGTCCTTGTGGAACAGCAGGTAACCAAGGAAACCGCCCACGAATGAGCCGACGATTCCCAGCACGATGGTCGCGGGGATCGACAGGTCCTGCTTCCCCGGTACGAGCAGCCGCGCCAGTGCACCGGCGATGAGGCCGATCACGATGAGGCTGATGATGAGACCGAGCATGGTGCGTTCTCCCTAAAGATCTGAGGCGGGGACGATGGAAGTTCCCCGCCGATGGTGCGGGTGGGCGTAGATCGCCCGATTGCTGGAGTGAAGTACCCCGCCCGGGGCCCGCCAAACAACCGTCCGTGAGCGGAGGCTGCGCCGATCGAGCCCGGCGCCGCAGGTTGCCGTTCGAGACAGGGTTGCCGTTGGAGAAACGCCCGCGTCACAGGGCGGCCGGCCGGCCGGCCATGTCTACCGTTTCGCGCAACGGGCAGCGGGTACCGACGGGACATAGCGGATGTCGCGCCGCTTGCGGGCCGATGCGCGACCCGACGTCCGGACGAAGCACTCGGTCACACCCGATATCGAGGGTGTGGCACATGACAGGAAGGATCGCATCGTGGCATCCGTGTTCAGCGACGTCGTTCGGCTGGCAGTGCGTGTGGGAGTCGGCGGTGTGCTGGCCGTCGACGGCTACCAGAAGATCCAGATCTGGTACCGCGGCCGCGCGTCCGCTGCTGCGGCCGCGTCGGATCCTGCAGTGGCAACCACCGCAGGCGGGCGCCGGGCCGGGTTGGCGGCCGGAATCAGTCAGGCGACGGGCGGGATATTACTGATGCTCGGTGCCGCCACACCCGCGGCGGGAGCGGCCGCCGCGAGCAGCATGGCCCTCACCGCGACCGGTGGCAGCGATCCGAGCGCGCACCGGATGTCCGGCGGCTACGAGGTCCCCGCGGTCCTCGGTCTCGCAGCCGCCGCCCTGACCGTTGCCGGTCCCGGCCGGATCTCCATCGATCACCTTTTGGGCAATCGCCTCGCGAGCCGGCCTGCGGCACTCGCGTCATTGTTCAGCACGGTCTCGACGACGGGCATGGTTCTGCTCAAGCGGCAACGAGCGGCCGCGCACCGCACCTGACAGCGGTGGGCGCCGTCACACTCCGGTTGTTAGCAGATTAGCTAGCTTGTAGCTAACCTGCTAACAGGCAGATTTGCCGACAGGGATCGGGAACCCGAAACCTCCCGTCGTGAAGGAGTCACCATGGCCACCGCCACCGCCACCACAGCCGCGAGCAACGGCATCGCCGCGGGCGATGCGGCTGCCGCTCAGGTCACCGATTCGGTCGTGAACGCGACGGCCGCGGCCACCGACATGGTCCACCGCGCGGCCGATGCCTTCGCTCCCGTCGTCAAGTCGGCCGAGGCTCGGTTGTCGGAGCTGTCCGGCACCGTCACCGCCGAGGTCAAGAAGGCAGAGACGAAGACCCAGGAACTGCTGAAGACGTTCACCGACGAGGTCAAGGGCGCCGAGGCCAAGACCCAGGAGATCACCGCGGTTTATGCCGGCGAATTCAAGAAGATGGAGGCCGCCGGTAGGCAGTGGAGCGACAACTTCTCCGGCCAGTTCTCCGAGTGGACCGCGCGTTCGATGCACTCGTACCAGGTGGCGGTGGAGCGTTCGCTGAGCGCCACGATCTCTTTCGCCGAGGCCATGAATGTCGAGTGGATCAGTGATCTGACCCGGCGCAACGCCAAGGCCATGAACGAGATGGTCCAGGCATCGATCGATCAGACCGGTGGACTGCTGAAGTAGCGTCACCGCCCCGAACCAGGGGGCCCAGAACCTGAAGGGATGGGTGGCCCCGTCCGTCCATCCCTTCGGCTTGACATCACAGAACCTCCCGGGCCATCGGCCTGGGAGGTTCTGTGTGTGCGCGACGTCACTGACCATGGCGGCCCGACCGGAACCCGGTGGTTCGGCACACCGAGCCCCGCAAGAAGCGCCCTCCGCGAAAGGCGAGCGCTCAGCGATGGGTCAGGACAAATGCAAAACGGTCTCGTCGACCAGCGAACCGAGCCGGCCGGCGCGCACGTGTTCCCGATTCTCCTGGGCGTTGGAAGCGTGACCAGCAGCCATCACCCTGGCCGATCTGCGACCGAAGCCATCGCGTTGCCAGGCACCGCAACGGACCCAGCCGATCGAATGCAGAGCCTCGTCCGCGGCGTCGTCATTCGAGGCGACCAGCGGGGTATCGCTGACCCGAACACCTCCGCAGTCCAGAACGAAGATCTCACCGTGCGAACGCGAACCGTCGCGCTGGCCGCTGTCACCCTGGACGACCGGCCAATCCATGCAGAACGAGGTGGCGTCCTCCTGCACGGCGGTGAAAATCTGACCTTCCTGGTTCATTCATGTCCTCCCCAGAATTCGGCATCGACGACCGGCGTGCGGTGACGGCAGAGATGTTGTCCCGGCAGCATCTCCCCTGATCGTCTCGCCGGTGCAGAAACGACCCGATAGTGCGGCCCGAGTCGTCCCAACCATCCGGAAGGGCGATCTTGGACGGATTTGCGATGACAACGGGTGACGGTCGAAGAGGTGACGCAGATTCGCCCCAACCGGACCAACTGCAGTGTGCCACGACACTAGCGCGGCTGTCCGATTCAAGGAATGAATTGATCCGGTTTCCGACCGTTCGGCCCACACCCGTGCTCTGGCACGGCTTTTCGCCGCCACGGTGTGTCCGATATGTCAATTGTCGAAACAAACGCTGCGTAATAGTTCTGGCAGGCCTCAGGTGCGTTCGTGGCGCGGATGGCTCAACCGGGTCATTTCCGGTGGCCGTACAGATCCAGCGCATTGCGATAGAGGACGCGATCGGCCAAGTCGTGATCGCTCAGCGCATCCTGCAGCAGGACCAGGTCTGATCCGGCGAACGGGCGCGGCGCCCTGGTTCCGGGGAGGTCGGTGCCGAACATCAGCGCCGCGGGGTTGAGCCGGGCGATCCGGCGCAGGACCGGGCCGACGTCGATCGTCCCGCGGGCGAAACCGGAGGCCTTCACCCGGGCTCCCCGATCGACGAGCGAGTACAGGACGTCAACACCCTCGCCGGTGAGCCCGAGATGATCGATGCTGATCAACGGCAACACCGTCAGCGTGCTCGCGAGCTCCGGCAGGTCGGCATTGCGGAGATAGAACTTGCTGTGCCATCCGGCGACGTCGAACACCCAGCGGCCGAACACCCGGCGGCCGAGCGCCCGGACGGCAGATAGTTCTGGTCGAAGGCCTGGAACGATCCGGAGACGATCGCGCCACCGACGACCGGGAGCGCCGCGACGGCATCGAGGTAGTCGGTGCAGCCGAACGGGTCCGGGACGTACCCGTCGTTGGCGACCAACTCGAACGCGGGGTCGATGATGTGCAGGTGGCTGTCGAAGACCCGGACCGGCCGGTTCGTCACCGGGGCCGGACGGCCGGTCGGTATCTCACCCGAGCCCACGACACCGGTTACAGGATCGCGCCGGGGGTGTAACCCGCCGCCGCCGGGTGCTCGCTGACGACGGCCCTGATCCGGTCCAGCACCTGGGACACCTGCTGCTGGGCCAGGCCGGTGAACGAAAGCCGGTCGGCGAGCAGCTCGTCGAGGTCGGCGCGGGACAGCGGAAGCCGCTCGTCGGCGGCCAGCCGCTGCACGAGATCGTTGTCGACCTGGCCCTTCTCGCGCATCGCCAGGGCCACCGCGACGGCGTGCTGTTTGATCACCTCGTGGGCGGTCTCCCGGCCGACACCCGCCCGGACGGCAGCGATCAACACCTTTGTCGTCGCCAGGAACGGCAGGTAACGCTCAAGTTCGCGATCGATGACCGCCGGATAGGCGCCGAAGTCCTCCAGCACCGTCAGGAATGTCTCGAACAGGCCGTCGATCGCGTAGAAGGCGTCGGGCAGCGCGACCCGCCGCACCACCGAACACGACACGTCACCCTCGTTCCACTGGCTGCCGGCCAGTTCGCCCGCCATCGAGGCGTATCCGCGCAGCACAACCGCGAGCCCGCACACCCGTTCGCAGGATCGGGCATTCATCTTGTGCGGCATGGCCGAAGACCCCACCTGCCCGGGCCGGAAGCCCTCCGTCGCGAGTTCCGCACCGGCCATCAGCCGGATGGTGGTGGCCAGTGACGCCGGCCCGGCGGCCAGTTGCACCAGCGCGGAGAGCACCTCGTAATCCAACGAGCGCGGGTAGACCTGCCCGACGCTCACGAAAACCTCTCCCGTCGGCGACATCTCGGTCATCACAGCAGATTCGAGGGAAGCCACGGCCGCCGCCGAACCGAGCAGGTCGAGCATGTCCTGTGACGTGCCCACCGGGCCCTTGATTCCCCGCAGCGGGTACCGCTGCAGCAGGTCCGAGACCCGCAGGTAGGCCTGCAGCACCTCCTCCGCCGCCGACGCGAACCGCTTGCCCAGCGTCGTCGCCTGTGCCGGCACGTTGTGCGACCGGCCCGCCATCACCAGGTCGGCATACTCCGCCGCCCGCCGGCCCAGCCGGTCCAGCACCGCCACGCAGCGGTCCCGGATCAGGGTCAGTGAACTGAGCACCTGCCACTGCTCGATGTTCTCGGTGAGGTCGCGGCTGGTCATTCCCTTGTGCACCTGCTGGTGGCCGGCCAGCGCGTTGAACTCCTCGATGCGGGCCTTCACGTCATGCCGGGTGACCCGCTCGCGGGCAGCGATGGACGCCAGGTCGACCTGCTCGACCACGGCCTCGTAATCGGCGATGGCGCCGTCCGGGACGTCGACACCGAGCGCGGTCTGCGCGCGCAGCACGGCAAGCCACAACCGTCGCTCGGCGATGATCTTGTCCTCGGGCGACCAGATGGCCACCATCTCCGGGGAGGCGTACCGCTGGGCAAGGACATTTTCGACGGTGCGTGTGCTCACCGCCCGATTGTCCCAGCCGCGGGGCCGGCTCACCGACGCCCTGGGTCGTCGACCGACGCGTGTGCAGGGTGTTCCCAGCGTCAGGGGCGGCATGAACCTGCAGGCGTGACACTCGGCGGATTTTCCGTTTGCCGCGGCACCGGCAGACCGGGCACCATCTCGCCATGACCACCCTGACGTCCTGTCCGCGACGCGTCGACGATCCGGCGCGGCGGCAGCAGGACGATGGCCGGGTCGGCGGCGTTCACCGACGATCGTGACGTCCGCGCTGGTGGCCGGCGTGATCGCCGGCTACGGCATCGCCATCCCGGTCGGCGCGGTCGCGACGTATCTGGTCGCCCTGACCGCCCGGTCGTCGGCGCGGGTCGGTGCATCGGGCGCGATGGGCGTTGCCACCGCTGACGGTCTCTACGCGCTGGCGGCGGTGGTGGGTGGGACGGCCTTGACCGGCGTGATCAACCGGATCGCCGATCCCCTCCGGTGGATCTCGGGCGTGGTCCTGCTCGCGCTGGCCGCCCGGATCGCGTGGACCGCCGTCCGCGACCACCGGTCGGGTGAGCTGGTGGTCGCCGGCGGCGGCCCCCGGACACCGGCCAGGGCCTTCGCCGCCCTGCTGGGCATCACCCTGCTCAACCCGGTGACGGTGCTCTACTTCAGCGCGCTGGTGCTCGGCGGGCAGGCCAACGGTCTCGGGGACGGGTCCGGAACCGGGTGGTCCGCCTCGGCAGCGTTCGTCATCGGCGCCTTCCTGGCGTCTGCGAGCTGGCAACTGCTGCTGGTGGCGGGCGGTGTCGCCCTCGGCCGCGCGTTGACCGGCCGCACCGGACGGCTGATCACCGGCCTGGGATCCAGCGCGTTGATCGTCGCGCTCACCATCGCGCTGCTGACCTGACTCCTGGTCGGACGAGCGGCCGCAGGCCGAGCGGAGTCGTCACCGGTGATCGGAACAACCTGCGCCATGACGGACCAACCGCCCCGGAGGTGTCCCGTGACGGAGGCGCTGTGACGAAGCCGCCCGGATCGAGCGCGCCGCGGCACCCAGCACCTGACGCGGCCGGCCCGTGGGATCAGCCGGCGAAGACCAGCCGGTCCAGGTAGTCGTTACGGAACACGTGCTCGGGGTCCATCCGGCCCGCCAACGCACGGAAATCAGGCAACCGGGGATGAGCGGCGGTCAGCGCGGCCGCGTCGGCGACGAAGAGCTTGCCCCAGTGCGGGCGCGGATCGCAGTCGGCGATGGCCGCCTCGATCTCGGTGAGCAGCGCCAGCACCGCCGGCTCGTCCCGCAGGAAGGTGAAGTGGAAACCGACCGTGTCGCGGCCGTAGGCGGGGCTGAGCCAGAGGTCGTCGGCGGCGACGGTGCGGATCTCGCAGACCTGCAACAGCGGCGCGATCCGGCCCGAGAGGCCGCGCAGGGCCGACACCACCTGCGGGGCCCTGTCCTTGGCCACCAGGTACTCGGTCTGCACCTCGTCCCCGTTGCTCGGCGTGAACGCCAGCTGGAAGTGCGGCAGCCGGTCGTGCCAGGCACCCGCGATGCCGAACTGACCGGTGCAGACGTCGCCGGCCAGGCCGGGGATGGGATGACGCGACGCGGTCGCCGGGGTTGCACCGAAAAATGATCCGCGAACCCGCCCGGCATCGTCGAACACGAGTGAGTCGGTGGCGGGCGCATCCATCCGCGACTTGCACCACACCTGGGTGACCGTGTCGCCCTGCAGGTCGGTGAACAAGCTGACGCTGTAGGCCGCCGACACGATCTCGGACAAGTGCTGCTCGACGGCCGACCACGGCAGGTCCTCGAACACGTCCTGCCGGACGTCGAAGGTGGGTTCCACGTCCAGCGTGACCGTGCTGACGATGCCCAGCGCTCCGAGCGAGACGACGGCGCCGTCGAACCCGTCGTCACCGCGGCTCAGCGTCGTGAGCTCACCGCCGCCCAGGACGATCTCCAGTGACCGGACGGCTCCGGCCAGCCCCTGGTTGAAGACTCCGGACCCGTGCGTTCCGGTCGCCACCGCGCCGGCCACGCTGATGTGCGGCAGGGAGGCCATGTTCGGCAGGGCGAAACCCCGCTCGTGCAGCGCCGTGGCCAGCCGGCCGTAGTTGATCCCGCCGCTGACCGTCACCGTCTGCTGGGCCGGGTCGATACGAATCGCATCCGGCAGACCCGACGTGTCGATGAGATCACCTGCGGTGTCAGCGATGTCGTTGAAGCAATGACGACTGCCCAGAGCCTTCGCCCGTTCGCTCCCGGCGACGATGGACTGCAACTCGTCGACCGACTCCGGCCGGTGCAGGCGCGGCGCCCGGTAGGTGTAGTTGCCCGCCCAGTTCGACAGTGCTTGGCCCCCGGCCGATCCCGGTCCGGACCCGATCGACGACAAGGTCATCTTCCTACCCCCGAGAGATGGTCGGCCCGAGCACGGAATCGTGTCGCTGTCAGCCGCTGGCAGGTTAACCCAGCCAACGGACCTCGCCATCCTGCAACAGCGAAGTCGGGCTCAGCCCGGCCCGGCGGGCAACGGCAGCCGAGCCCGCGTGGTCGGGATGGACATGCGCCATCACCGTGGTGATGCCCTGGTCCCGTAACCATCGGACCATCTCCACGGCCGCCTCGACGGCGTATCCGCGTCCCTGGTCGGGAACGCCGATCACCCAGGCGATCTCGGCGGTGAGGTTGCTCGGTGGACCGGTGACGGTCGCCTGCACGTATCCGATCGCACGCTCGTCATCGATGCGCCGGAGTATCCAGTTGAGCCAGTCCTCGGTGCCGTCCGCCGACACACCTCTCACCTGTGCGGCATAGCGCCTGCGCAGTTCGTCGGCGTCGGCCGGCGTCCCGCCGATGAAGGTGTGCAGCGCGACGTCGTCCAGGGCGAGCGCCATCTCGTCCGCGTGATCGATGCGGAGCGGCTCCAGAACCAGTCGTTGGGTGACCAGCCGCGTGGCGGTGATCGTCGTCCGGTCGGCGCTCATTGCAGGGCCTCGAGGACGGCACGGGCGGCAGTGGCGAGTTGGTCGGCGGACAGGCCGGTCGGCACCGATGGCACCCCGTCCACCGAGGTCAGCCCGCCGACGGCGACCTCCTTCCCGCCGCCGTAGACGAGCACCGTCAGCCCACCCGAAGGATCGGCGGCGGTATAGCTGTCATCGCCCGATGCGACGCACCGCGACCCCGCCTCCCCGACGCTGCGCGCGCAGGCCCCTGCGTCCGCCGTCACCACGCGCACCACCAGTTCGGTGCCGGGAACCGCACCGGGCAGCACTGCGCCGGCCACCGGGTCCGCCGCGCACCCCCCGTCGAGGGGAACGGGTGCGGCAAACGCACCGGGTGGCAGGGCGGCCATCAGCGCTGTTGCCGCAGCAGCGGGAAGCGGTGGCCAGCAGGCCTGCGCGGCGGCTGCCTGACCGCCGCTCGCGAGCTGGCCGGCGTCTGCTCCGGCCGGCGCTGATACTGCGGCCGGGCCCGAGGCAGCATCACTCGCGGCCGCCGCCGCACCGGCCGCCGCACTGGACGCCGCACTGGATGCCGCACTGGACGCCGCACTGCCGGCGGCCACCTCGGGGGCGGCGCCGGCGGCATTTGCGCCGGCCCCTTGGTCGCCGGCCACACTCTGCTGAGCCGCCGAGCCGACGACGACCTCACTGGCGGTGTTGGACGCAGTGTCCGTCGAGACTCCACCGAGCGTCAGCGGTACGACGATGGCCGCGATCCCGGCGAGCGACGCCGCCGCCACCAGGGCAACCAGCCCGGTTCGCCGGCGCGTCCAGGCGGGGCGGCCCTGGCCCGGCACAGCAGTCAGTCCGTTTCTCCCCGCGCGTGGGGCGCGCGCCGCGGCCAGCACGGATTCGGCGGTGACCGTGGACGGCGGAGCATCGGGATCGTCGGCCATCCCGGTGAGCGCCGTGGTCAGGGCGCGGGCGTCGGCCGCCGACAGGTCCGAGGCGTCGCGATCGTCATCGATCGGCATGTCACTCACCACCCCGGGGCGCAGAGCCGAGTTGGCCGAGGGCGGCCTTCAACGCCGCGAGACCACGGGCGGTCTGCGACTTCACGTTGCCCTCCGAACACTCCAGCGCGACCGCAGTCGCGGCGACGTCCATTCCCTCGTAGTACCGCAGCACCAGCACCGCCCGTTGGCCGGGCGGAACCACGTCCAGCGCCTGCCGCATCAACTCCCGGTCGACGACCCCGGACGCAAGATCCACGCCGACGTCGGCCGCCCCGGAATGCTCCGGCAACTCGTCGACCGACCGTTCCCGGCGCCACGGCCGCCGGGACTCGTCCACGGTGGCCCGGACCAGGCAGGTGCGGACGTACGCGTCGAGTGCGGCCCGATCCCGGACCTTGCCCCACGCCCCGTACAGCTTCACGAAAGCGATCTGGGTGAGGTCGTCCGCCCGATGCCAGTCACCGCACAGCAGGTACGCCGTCCGGCGCACCCGGTCACGCCCGGCGGTGACGTACGCGGCAAACTCCGCCTCCTCCTCCGGACTCACCGGGCCTCCAGCCGTATCGGGTAGACGGACGCTGTCCGCTGGATGGTTGCACGGACGCAGCACGCTCACCGGTTCATCCAGTGCCGCTCACCACGCCTGCTTCGGTCGACGCCCGGCGGAGCACACCGGTTCGACGAGGGGTCGTCGCGGCTCGTTCGCGCAACGGCGTCGTCATCGGGCACGATCATTCCTCGTGCCCACCACCAACCCCGACAACACCTCCGGGGTGATGTCGCCCCGCACCACCGGGTGGGCGCTGTTCGGGTTGCTGGCCGTGGCGGCCGCCTGGGGGTCCAGTTTTCCGCTGACGAAGGCCCTGCTGGACCGGATGACGGCGGTCAACTTCCTCGCGGTCAGGTTCACCCTGGCGGCGGTGCTGATGTCGCTGGTGTTCCTGCCGGCGCTGCGCCGGCTGTCCCGCCGCGCGGCCGTCCGCGGCCTCTGGTTGGGCCTGGCCTACGGCGTCGCCCAGTTGCTGCAAACCGTTGGGCTGCAGTACACCCCGGCCAGCATCTCCGGATTCATCACCGGCATGTACGTGGTCCTCACACCGTTGTGCGCCGCAGTGCTGCTGCGGGTGCGGATCAGTCCACGGGTGTGGCTGGGGGCCGGCATCGCGACCCTCGGCCTGGGTCTGCTGGGCCTCAACGGGCTCTCGATCGGCTTCGGCGAGGCCATCACGCTGACCTCGGCGCTGGTGTACGCGGTGCATATCGTCGGGCTCAGCGCCTGGGCCGATGCACGGGATGCGTTCGGGCTCGCAACCGTGCAGATAGCGGTGACGGCCGCGGTCAGTGTGGTGGCCGCCTTTGTCGCCGACGGTGGCGTGGTCTTGCCGAGTACGGGCTTCGACTGGGTGGCCATCGTCTACATGGCCGTCGTCTCGGGGGCGGTCGCGATGATCGTTCAGTCGTGGGCCCAGGCGCACCTCGCGCCGTCCAGGGCCGCAATCACGATGTCCACGGAACCGGCGTGGGCGGCGCTGTTCTCGATCCTGTTCCTGCACGAGCCGCTGACCTGGCGGACGGCCGTGGGCGGGGGGCTGATGCTGGCCGCGATGATCACCGTGGAATCCGGTTCACCACCACATGATCAGGAAGACACAACGCTGCCGACGCCCACCGGGACCGGCTGAACCACAGCCCCGTCACCCACTCCCGATGTGGTCCGCCGGCCCCCGGTCACGCTGCCGGAGTCGAACCCTGCCGGGTCCACGTGCAGGGTCAGCGCGGTCTTGTCAGCCTGCTGGGGTCAAGCCGCTCGGATCGGCGCGAAGCCGCCCCTCACCTCGACCCGCTTCGGCCGGCCAATCCAGCCAGACCGCCCACGGCCCACGGCCCTGCAGGTACGGCCGCAACGCCGGCGGGACATCGGCCCTGAACTGATGTGGCGGGACGCCGTCGCGAACCGGCGCGGCGGGCTGCGGCGTGGCGAGCTCACCGGCGCGGGAGGCTCGGGTTCGGTCGATCAACCGCCGGATCGCCGCACTTGCCCCCCATGGCCAGCGCTGACCGGCGTGCACCACCGATCGCGATGTCAGGTCCGCCGCCCCGAGCCGACCGATCGCCAGATACTCCTGAACTCTGTCCTGGGCGGCGATCTCGGCCGGCTCCGGATGCGTGGTGTCGAACAGCGCAACACTGATCGCCGACGGTGATATCGCCACCGCCGTCACCGAATCCGGTGCAGCCGGCACCGTCAGGAGATGCCCGTCCACGCCGATTCCGTGCCATGGACCGCTGACCGGCCGGGCCACCCACCAACCCGCACCCGCGGCCGTGAGGGATCCCTGGGCCGCGAACCGATCGGGGAACCCGCCCAACAACTCGGTGGCCGGCGGCAACGACGGATCACCACCGACGAGCAGGAACGACTGATGACCGTTTGCCCACAGCGCGGAGGTGACCATCGCCAGCTGCGCGGCCGGTGAGGACCACCGAACGGCAGGATCGTCGATGACCCTGAACCCGTCCCTTCTTGGCCGCGGCTCCAGCACCACGCGTGCCGAGGCCGATGACGTCACCGTCAGCGGGACCCGCGGATCGGCGCCGCAGGGATCGGCCAGCAGGGCCGTGTACCGGCCGATCGGCAGCCGACCGGCGATGGATCCGACACCCACTGCATGCCGAACGCCCGCGCCGTCCTCGATGATCAACATGGCGTGCGGGTCGGCGCACCGGAGCTCCACTTCGCCGTCGATGACGCCGTTCTCACGCCCGGCGGCGCCGCCATCGTCGTCCTCCTGTGCTCGGTCGGCCGATGACCGGCCGGCCGCCATTCCAGGGGTGAGCGTCATGCCCGGATTCGGTCCGCTGACCGTGGGCGGGGGCTGCATGACGGAGATGAGATGGCGCTCCAGGGCCGACCAGCGCAGTGGCTCGCCGGCTCCGTTGTTGCCGTCGGGCGCGCCCAGCGGCAACAACACCCCGGCCCCGAGTGTGGCCGCCGGAGCCACTGCCGACAGGAATGCCGCGGTCAACGCCGCCCGTGCCGTCCCCACGACGTCGCCGACGCCCCAACGGGTCTCGGCCGGCTCTTGAATGCGGTACTGCATCGGCGCGCCGGTTCGCCGCCGGCCCAGCCACCCGTTGCCGAGACCCGCCGGCGTGATCCGCTCTCGGAGCAGCGACCCGGGCGCACAGTCCAGCAGGGTGAGCACCTCCCGGAAGTCTGCGTGCGACAGATGTGCCGACAACTCCTCCAGACAGAAGCCGCCGGTCCCCGGCGCCGCCGGATCGAAATCGTTCAGCAGGATCAGTGATCTGCCGAGGAACGGGCGCCCCGGGTCGCTCATTGCACTCCGTGCCGCGATGTACACGTACAGCCGATCCCCCGTCATCGTGCTGAGCAGGCTCCTGAGTTCCGTGGTGAAGCACTCCAGATCCGCCGGGCCGTCGACCCGCAGCGCACCGCCGACGCGACCGTGCGCAGTGAGCGGCCGCCCGCCCGCCCGCGCGGCCTCCGGCAGCGGGCTGAGCAATGTCCGCACGTTGGACGGGTCGACGCCGCCGGGTCCCCGCAGCCAGTCCCGCATCGCCACGGCAGCCGACACGGCGCCACCCGGTTCAGCACCGCTTGGTTCAGCACCGCTTGGTTCAGCACCGCCTGGTTCGGCACCGCTTGGTTCAGCAGGCCATGGTCCGAGGCCGCCCAGATGCGGGTAGTCGTCGCAGCCCACCACCAACGCCGCGGCCCTCATGACCCCCGCCGGGATGCCTGCTCCTTCGGCTGCGCGACCCTGCGCGCGCCGCTGCGCTGGCGGGCCATGAGCGAAGACCTCCGGATAGGGGGATGGCGAACCCCTTGATCCTCAGCCAACCGGCGCAGACCCGCACGGTGGAGCGGTTCACACCCCAGTCAGCCGACCGGCAGCCCGCATCCGGTGAACTCCTCCCTTGCAGCGGGACCGCAAACATGCCACTTCTGTGAGGCAGCGGTGCAATGGAAAACGGCTGGCCGAGCGCAACCGACCCGTGGCCTCAGCAGGCGCCGCGGGCTGTCAGATCACTCGCTGGTGCGGGCGTGCTCGGCTGCGGCGCCGGCCAGGGCGGCCCCGACCTGATCGGCGAGGGTGACCGCCACCCGGAGTTGTTCGGTGGTGGGACGCACCACTCTGGTGGAGGCAGTCAGCACGAAATGGCCGTGCACGATCCCACCGCTGCGCACCATCAGGGCGATGTTGGAATCCGTCGGAAGTCCTTGACGGGCAACGCTCACCTCGTGTCCACCGCGGCTCACCGTTCCGGACGGGTCGAGCGACGGCAGACCGGACCGTTGCGCCGGGTCGAACCGGCAACTGTCGATCTGCAGGATCTCGACGATCTGCGCGGAGACCCGCGCGATCAGTTCATCGGTCGACGATCGGCCGGCGGCGACGGTCGCAGCGGTGCCGAGCACTCCGTTGAGGTAGCCCTGCTCCTTGCTGGCACTGGCCTGCTGTCGACGACCCCACAGCGCGACCTCGGTGACCGCCGCACCGACGAGCAACAGCAGCGCTGCGGTTTCCATGTCTGCGCGGTCGGTGATGGTCAACGTGTAGTACGGCCCCGTGAGGAAGTAGTCGAACGCGATCGCACTGCTCAGTGCTGCCACGATGCCGGCCCAGCGGATCCCGGTGGAAGCGGCGGCGACGACCAGCAGCACCAGACCGAGCGCGGCGTTGGTGTTCGCGACACTGTCGCGGAACAGGGCGAGCACCGCGCACGCCCCGACCGGAACGACCGCGGCCACCATGATGACGAGGGGTCGGTGGGCCTGTAGAACCGGATCGATTCTCATGATTCATTCAACCGCCGGGTAGATGGAAATGCTCAAATCGGGCACTTGCTCTGCGACTCGCTGATCACACTCCGGTGCTGGATGCCGGGGTGAGGTCGCCGGGGGTGGTCCGGTCCGGTCGCGGTGAATCGGACCAGACCGGCACCGAGACGATCATCGTCAGACCGCCACCAGGGGTGTCGTCCACTTCGATGGTCGCTCCGACGGCGTTTGCTAGCCCCCTGGCGACCGCCAGGCCGAGGCCGACCCCGTCACCCTGCGGGACGTCGCCCAGCCGCTGGAACGGGGCGAACATCATCTCCCTTTGCTGCGCCGGTACGCCCGGACCGTGGTCGACGATCCGGATCTGCACCCGCCGGCCACGTTCGTCGGCGATCTCGCCGGCCAGCAGGCGCACCTGCATCCCGGGCGGCGAATAACGCACCGCGTTGGCGGCGATGTTCGCGATGACCCGCTCGAGCAGGCCCACGTCGGTGTCGATCAGCGGGAGTTCGTCCGGGATGCAGTCCCGCACGCGGTCACCCGGGATGCCCACGAGGGCTCGGTGCACGACCTCCTGCACCGATGACGCCTCCTGCAACGGAACCACGGCGCCGCTCTGCAACCGGGACAGGTCGAGCAAGTTCTCCAGCAGTGCGTCGAGCTGGTCGGCGGCGGTACCGGTCGCGGCGAGCAACTCGCTCTGATCCTGCTCGGTCCAGGCGATGCTCCGGTCTCGCAGGCTCGACACCGACGCCTTGATGGTCGACAGCGGGGTGCGCAAGTCATGCGACAAAGCGGCCAATACCGCGGTGCGGACGCTGTCCGCCTGCCGTAGCCGCTCACTTTCTTCGGCCTGCCTGGTCAGGCTCTCACGGTCGACGGCCAGTACTGCCTGCGCCGCGAACACTTCTGCCAGCCGGCGCTCCGACGAAGTGAGCGGGCGGCCCTGCATGACCAGCACCCATCCCGCGTCCGGCGGTCCGGCGGTGACGGCGACGTCCGCGGTATCCGGACCGATGCGTTCGTCGGCGGCCGGGGTGACCTGCTGACCGGCCGCGGCAACCACCCGGTGACGATCGGGTGGTGCCTCTTGACGGGCGAGCAGCAGCACCGAGCGCATGCCGAAGCCGACCCTCGCCTGCTCGAGCACGGCGTGCACCGGATCAGTCGAATCCAGCACGCTCGTCGCAGCGGCGGCGACCAACTGGGCCTCGGCGCGTCCTCGGGCGGCCTGCCTGGCCCGGAGCGCGCTGCGGTCCACCACCGACGCGACGGTGACCCCGATGACGACGAAAACGACAAGCGCGAAGGCGTTCTCGGGCCTGGCGATGGTCAACGAGCCGTACGGCGGGGTGAACAGGAAATTGGCCAGCAGACCCGCGATGACGGCCGCCACCGCGGCAGGCAGCACACCGCCGATCAGCGCGTTGCCCAGCACTCCGAGCAGGAACACCAGCAGAACGGTGGTCAGACCGAGGCTATCCCGCCACGGCAACAGCAGAGCGGCCAGCACGAACGGCAGCAGCACGGCCGCTCCCCACGACCAGACCTTGCCGGCGCCGGGCGCCGCCGATGCCCGCGGCCCACGCGCCCGCGCTGCGCGCTGGTGGGTCACCACGGACACGTCGATGTCACCGGAGCCCTTGACGATGGCATTGGCGACGCTGGGCCGGACGAGCTGGGCGAAGCGTCCGTGGCGGGACGCACCGACGACGATCTGGGTGCCGTTGACCGACCGGGCGAATTCCAGGACCGTCGCTGCGACGTCGTCACCGACGATGAGTTGCAGGCTGCCGCCGAGGTTTTCGGCAAGCAGCCGTTGGCGTTCGATCTCCGTCGCCGAGGTGCCGGCGGTGCCGTCGGACCGGACGACGTGCACCGCGATCAGCGATCGGCCGGCGACCCGTCCGGCGATCCTGGCACCCCGCCGGAGCAGTGTGGAGCCCTCGGGACCGCCGGTCAGCGCGACCACGATCCGGTCCCTGGCCGCCCAGGTCCCGGTGATGCCGTGCTGAGCGCGGTACCGGTCCAGGCCCTCCTCGACCCGGTCCGCCACCCAGAGCAGAGCAAGTTCCCGGAGCGCGGTGAGATTGCCTTCACGGAAGTAGTTGCCCAACGCGGTGTCGATCCGCTCGGCCGGGTAGATGTGACCGTGCGCCATGCGACGGCGCAGCGCCTGCGGCGTCATGTCGACGAGTTCGATCTGGTCGGCGGCCCGGACAACAGCGTCCGGAACGGTCTCGGCCTGGGTGACGCCGGTGATTGCCGCGACCACGTCGTTGAGCGATTCCAGGTGCTGGATGTTCACCGTGGTGATCACCTCGATGCCCGCGTCGAGCAGCTCTTCGACGTCCTGCCAACGTTTCTCGTGCCTCGAGCCCGGCGCATTGGTATGTGCCAGCTCGTCGACCAGGGCAACTCGGGGGCGCCGTGCGATGACGGCAGCGGTATCCATCTCGGTGAGCTGCACACCCCGGTACTCGCTCACCTCACGCGGTATGACGGTGAGGTCCCCGATTTGTTCGGCGGTGAACTCGCGGCCGTGGGTCTCGACGATCCCGATCACCACATCGGTGCCGCGGCCGGCTCTGCGCCGGCCCTCGCTGAGCATGTCCACGGTCTTCCCGACACCGGGTGCCGCGCCGAGATACACGCGCAACGTGCCCCTGGGCACAGGCCGCCCTGATCCAGGAAGCACGCCGGGCTGACCACCGTTCGACTCGCCGCGGGCGGGGCGGCCGGCCGCGGGCTCCTGCGTCGTCATCTCCCGGCGGGTGTGAGCTGTGCGAGTGCGAGGTTCAAGGCGAGCACGTTGACCCGCTCCTCTCCGATGAATCCGAGCGTCCGGCCTTCAGTGTTCGCCTCCACGAGGTTGCGGACCTGGTCAACCGGAAGATTGCGCGCTTCGGCCACCCGGGTCACCTGCAGTTGCGCGAACGCGGGACTGATGTGCGGGTCGAGGCCGGAAGCGGATGCGGTCAGCGCGTCGGGCGGCACATCGGCCGGGTCCACGCCGTTGTCGGCGGCGATCTGCGCCCGCCGCTGCTCCACCTGCGCGAGCAGGTCCGGACTGTCCGCCGCCAGGTTCGAGCCACCGGAGGACATCGCGTCGTAGCCGTCGCCCGCCGCGGAGGGGCGGCCCGCGAACCACTGTCCAGGGTTCCCTTGCGGCCCGTCGAACTGCTGTCCGATCAACTGCGAACCGACCACCGTTCCGGAGCCGTCGGTGATCAGCGAGCCGTTGGCCGGGCCGTTCGCGACGAGCCGGCCGACCCCGAGAACGATCACCGGGTAGGCGATGCCGAGCACGACGGTCATCGCGATGAGGAACCGCAGGGCGACCAGCGCCTGGCGACCGGCGATCGAGACCAGGGCCGAGCCGGACGGCGGTGGCGTCACCGCAGGACGCTTGGCGTCGGCGCGCGCGGCAACCGAGCCTGGAGAAACACTCGAGGACAGTGACATGGGGATCAGCCGATTCCGGGGATGAGCGAGATGAGCAGGTCGATGAGCTTGATGCCGACGAACGGGACGACGAGGCCGCCGAGCCCGTAGATGAGCAGGTTGCGATTCAGCAGCGCGGCCGCCGAGGACGGCCGGTACCGGACACCCCGGATGGCCAGCGGGATCAGCACGACGATGATCAACGCGTTGAAGATCACCGCTGACAGGATCGCGGAGGTCGGGGACGACAGCCGCATGATGTTCAGACCGGCCAAGCCCGGGTAGGCGACCATGAACATGGCCGGCAGGATCGCGAAGTACTTCGCCACGTCATTGGCGATGGAGAATGTGGTCAGCGCGCCGCGGGTGATCAGCAACTGCTTGCCGATCTCGACGATGTCGATCAGCTTGGTGGGACTGGAGTCCAGATCCACCATGTTGCCGGCCTCCTTGGCCGCCGCGGTGCCCGAGTTCATCGCGACCCCGACGTCGGCCTGGGCGAGGGCCGGAGCGTCGTTGGTGCCGTCGCCGGTCATCGCGACGATCCGCCCGCCCTCCTGCTGGGACCGGATGTACGCCAGCTTGTCCTCGGGCGTCGATTCCGCCAGGAAGTCGTCGACGCCCGCCTCCGCAGCGATGCTCTTGGCGGTCAGTGCAGTGTCACCGGTGATCATCACGGTGCGGATGCCCATCGCCCGTAACTCGGCGAAGCGTTCGGCGATGTGCGGCTTGACCACGTCCTTGAGGTGCACGACGCCGAGAACCCTTGCCGCCGACCGTGAATCGCTCTCGGCGACCAGCAGCGGGGTGCCGCCGTCCGCCGAGATCTCGTCCGCCATGGCCAGCGATTCGGGGGGCACCGTCCCACCGTTGCTGCTCACCCAGAGAGCGACCTGGGAGACGGCGCCCTTACGGATCGACCGCACATGGCCGCCGTCGGGAAGATCCACCCCGCTCATCCGGGTGCGCGCGGAGAACTCGATCACCTCACCATCGCGGGCGGCGGCGTCGAGCCACTGCCCGTCGACGTCATGGTCGGTGCGGCACAGCTCGACGATGGACTTGCCCTCGGGGGTGTCGTCAGCAAGGCTCGCGACCAGCGTCGCGGCGGCCATGGCGTCCGGGTCGACGCCCGGCGCGGCGACAATTCTTGCTGCCTGGCGGTTCCCGTAGGTGATGGTGCCCGTCTTGTCCAGCAGCAGGGTGGAGACGTCGCCCGCGGCTTCGACGGCCCGGCCGCTCATCGCCAGCACGTTGTGCTGCACCAGCCGGTCCATGCCCGCTACGCCGATCGCCGAGACCAGCGCGCCGATGGTGGTGGGGATCAGGCAGATCAGCAGGCTGACCAGGATGACGATGGACTGCGCGGAGCCGGCGAACTCGGACATCGGTTGCAGGGCAATGACCACCAGCAGGAAGACGATCGTCAGGCCGGCCAGCAGGATGTTGAGTGCGATCTCGTTGGGCGTCTTCTGTCGCACCGAACCCTCGACGAGCGCGATCATCCTGTCGATGAAGGACTGCCCGGGTTCGGTGGTGATCCTGACGACGATCCGGTCCGACAGGACGCGGGTGCCACCGGTCACCGACGACCGGTCACCGCCGGATTCGCGGACCACCGGCGCTGACTCGCCGGTGATCGCGGATTCGTCGACACTTGCGACGCCGTCGATGATCTCGCCATCGCCGGGGATGACATCGCCGGCCTCGCAGACCACCATGTCACCCGCCCGCAGGTCCGCCGCCGGGACCTCGGTTTCGTTCCCCTCGGCGTCGACCCTGCGTGCGACGGTGGTGACCCGGGTGGCCCGTAGCGTCGCGGCCTGCGCCTTGCCGCGACCCTCGGCCACCGCGTCGGCGAGGTTCGCGAAGAGCACCGTCAACCAGAGCCAGACCGTCACGCTGATGACGAAGACACCCGGTTCGGTGAAGCACAGCACGGTGGACAACGCGGCGCCGACCTCGACGACGAACATCACCGGGTTGTGCCACATCACCCGAGGGTCCAGCGCGCGCAGCGCATTCGGCAGCGCACGCCACAAACTGACCGGGTTGAACACCCCGGCACGGACACGTCCCGCCGCCGCGTCGTGGTCGACGCGCGGCTCCGGATCACGGGAAAGAACGGGGGCGGTGCTCATCAACTGAGTCCTTCTGCGAGGGGCCCGAGCGCGAGCGCGGGCAGGTAGGTCAGGGCCGCGACCAGCACCACCACGCCGACCAGCATCATGACGAATTGCGGTCGGTAGGTGGGAAGTGTGCCGGCGTCGTCGGGCCGGTTGCCTTGTCGCGCAAGCGATCCCGCCAATCCGAGGACCAGGGCGATGGGCAGCAGCCGGCCGACGAGCATGGCCACGGCGAGGGCGATGTTGTAGAAGTCGGTGTTGGCGGACAGGCCCGCGAAGGCGGAGCCGTTGTTGTTCCCGGCCGACCCGAACGCATACATGATCTCGGTCAGCGCGTGCGGACCGTCGTTCAACGGGCCCGCCCGGCCGGCCGCCAGGGCCAGCGCCACCGCGGATCCCAGCAGGACGACGGCCGGCGTCACCAGCAGGTAGCCGGCAGCGAACTTCATCTCCGTCCCGCCGATCCGCTTGCCCAGGTAGGTCGGGGTCCGCCCGACCATCAACCCGGCGACGAAGACCGTGATCACCGCCAGGATCAGCATCCCGTACAGGCCGGAACCGACGCCGCCCGGCGCGATCTCGCCCAGCAACATGTTGAGCAGCAGGACGCCGCCGCCAATGCCGGTGTAGGAGGAATGCGTCGAGTCGACCGCACCGGTCGAGGTCAGCGTCGTGGACACCGCGAACATGGCCGAAAGGGGTACGCCGAAGCGCACCTCCTTGCCCTCGGTGGCCGCGCCGGCGGCCTGCAGGGCAGTACCGGGATGGGCGCTCTCGACTGCGATGGTCGCGGCAAGGGCACCGGCCCACAGCACCACCATCGCCGCGAGGATCGCGTACCCCTGCTTGACATTGCCGACCAGCACACCGAACGTCCTCGGCAGCGAGAACGGGATCACCAGCAGCAGGAAGATCTCGAGCAGGTTGGTGACGGCGGTCGGGTTCTCGAAGGGGTGCGCGGAGTTGGCGTTCAGGTATCCGCCGCCGTTGGTGCCCAGCTCCTTGATCGCCTCCTGTGAGGCGATCAGCCCACCGGGCAGGGTCTGGGTGCCGCCGGCGATGGTGCTGATGTCGGTCGGTGGGTTCAGGTTCTGGATCACCCCGGACACCATCAGCAGCACGGCCGCGACGAACGACAACGGCAGCAGGATGCGCAGGCTGATCCTGGTCAGATCCACCCAGAAGTTGCCCAGCCGGTCGGTACCCCGGCGGGTGAACCCACGGATCAGCGCGGCGACAACGGCCATCCCGACCGACGCGGACAGGAAGTTCTGCACCGTCAGGCCCAGCGCCTGCACGGTGTACCCGAGCGCAGTCTCGCCGGAATAGGACTGCCAGTTGGTGTTGGTCACGAAGCTGACCGCGGTGTTGAAGCCCTGCGCCACAGGCATGTTCGGGGTGCCGTTGCCGAACGGCAGCCACGACTGGATCGACAGCAAGCCCCACAGGAACAGGATCGACACCGCGCTGAACGCCAGCACGGACACCAGATATGTGCTCCACCGCTGGTCGGCGCTCGGGTCGATCCGCAGCGTCCGGTACAGAACCCGCTCGACGCGGTTGTGCCGCGACGGGGTGAACACCGAGGCCATGTAGTTGCCCAGCGGCACGTGAGCCAGGGCCAGCGCGGCAACCACCAGCAGGATCTGCAGCCCGGCGGCTAATGCCGGGCTCATCAGAACCGCTCCGGCTTCAGCAGCGCAACCACCAGGTAAGCGAGCAGCAGCAGGGCAACCAACCCCGCGACGACCGTCATCGGTCCTCCAGAACCTCGTTCGTCAGAACCCTGGTGTGCCAGGGCCATTTCCGAACGTAGGACCGACTTCGGGGCGTGGGACGGGATCTTGACGCATCCTTGACGCCGCCGGCGCCGACATTGACGGGATCCTGACGGCGCTGGGATCCGGGCGGGCCGAAACGGTGTGCGCTGCCGGGCGTATGCGCGGCCGGGCAAATGCGGTGCTGGAGGCGGGTGGCGCGCGGGGTTGCGACCTCGCGCAGCCCACACCGTGAAGGATCCTGCTGCTCCCAGCAGCACGATGTTCGGCGATCACGACGCTAAGAGCGGCGGACGCGGTACTGGAGGCGCGTGGCGCGCGGTCGCGCGACCTCGCGCAGCCCACACCGTGAAGGATCCTGCTGCTCCCAGCAGCACGATGTTCGGCGATCACGACGCAAAGAGCGGCGGACGAGGAACATCCGGCCGCTCAGGGCAGCTCGCTCTGAGCAACCGGATGTTCCGCGTTCTGCTCGGGGTTCTCGGCCGAGTGTCGATCAGGCGGCGTCGATCAGGGGCCGTCGATCAGGAGGTGAGCGCCGCCTGCCACAGGATCGGCAGCGTCGGTGACTGCGAACCGCCCGCCGGTTCAGCGGTGATGGCCACCGCGTTCTCGCCGGACTGCGTCTGCGCCGCGATCACCTGCGGCTTCCCCGCCGTGGCGTCCGGCAAGGTGCCCAGCGACCGCGGAGTCGACCCGGCCAGCGCCCAGAGCTGATAGGTCCGGTCCGACGGCAGCGCCGGAAGCCCGGTGACATCCAGCAGCGCGGCGCCGCAGGACGGCGCGTAACGCACCGTTCCACCGCCCTGCGCGGGCGTGATCTGCCGCTGATCCGCAGCCTGGGCAACGCACTGCTCCGGGGTCTGCGCGACCTCGTTGTCCTGGCCGACCCGGTTGACCGCCACGATGCTGCCGCCCGCGATGACGATCGCCGCGACCGCCGCGGCCAACAACGCGCCCGGCCGCCGGTACCACCGCTGCTGTGTCCCGTCCGCCCGGTGCGAACCGGTCCGCTTCGGTCCCGTACGGGACCGTGATTGCTGTGCATCACCGTCCTGGACGGTCGGTTTCGGCACGTCGGCAGCGGTGAGCGGCGGAAGCTGGGGGGTCACCGCGACTCGCGCCAGGATGGACGCGCGCAACGAGGCGGGCGGTCCTTCGGCGGCGGCGGAGCCGAGCAGCGCCGCTGTCTCCAGGAAACCGATCAGTTCCGCCGAGCAGGACTCGCAGGTGTCCAGATGGCTCTCGAACTCCGCCGTTTCGTCGGCGGGCATCGCGTGCAGCGCGTACGCGGCGGTGTCCAGATGCGGATCGGCGGTCATGACGCCACCCCCAGGCAGTCGCGCAGCCGGATCAGGCCGTCACGCAACCGGGTCTTGATCGTCGGGAGCGGGACCGTCAACAACTCGGCCACCTCCCGGTACGTGTAACCGCTGTAGTAAGCCAGCGTCACCGACTCCCGCTGGAGGTCGGTCAGCGTGCCCAGGCACCGACGGACCGCCTTGCGCTCGAAAGCCGACTCGACCGCTTCCACCACGGTATCGATGTCCCGTTCGGTGGAGGAGTGCGCCACCTTGGCGTCACGGTCGCTGGCGGCCTGCGCGGATCGCACCCTGTCGACAGACCTGGCGTGGGTCAGCGTCATGACCCATGACGTCGCCGAACCCCTCGACGCGTCGAACCGGCTCGCGCGCCGCCAGATCTCGAGAAACACCTCCTGTGACACCTCCTCTGCCTGACTGGGATCGCGCACGATCCGCCTGGCCAGGCCGAAGACGCGCGCACCGAAGGTGTCGTAGAGGCGCTCGAACGCGTCCTGCCGTCCTACGGCGATGAGCTGCAGGAGCTGTTCAGGACTGGCGGGCTCGGCAGGTCGGTCCGGCACGGCGGACAGCGTCCGCCGTCCGGCTCCGGACGCTGACCGGTCCGGCCAGGAGGATTCCGGGGGCGGCATCGGCTCATCCTTTCGGGCCCGCACGAGAACGCGCGGGACGGGTGCATGTGCCGGTGATTCGGCGCAGGGCGCCGCCCGGATGGCTCACATCAGCAGGTGGCGTGTCGTTTGCGGACCTTACAAGTCCGGGTCATCAGGTTCGGGCTTTCCTTACGAAACAGTGACGTCGGCGCGCCGCGGGGGCCGTTGAGCGCACGATGAAGGACGTGACCGAGCCGACGCCGCAGTACCCCGTCAAAGAAGCCTCACGTTCGGCCCATCCGAACGGTCGCGTAGCGCGAATCCCCGACATGACTTCACCAACGCCGGCAAGCGCCGTGCAGCCCGGCCGCGTGACGGACCAGGCCCCGCCTCCCCGTGTTCCATGGCGGCCCGGCATCGCGGCAGCGGCACTGGTCGGCGTCATCGCGATGGGGTTGGCGATCGGTATCGCCGAGTTGCTCGCCGCACTGGGCCAGTGGCTCGGGTTCCTCAATGCGCCGGCTTCGGCGGTGTCATCGCTCGGTCAGACCTTCATCCAGTTCACCCCGGAATGGCTGAAGGAATTCGCCATCAGGACCTTCGGCGAGAACGACAAGAACGCACTGCGGGCAGGCATGGGCGTCACCCTGCTGCTGGTCGCGATCGTCGTCGGCATCGTCGGTCGCCGCAGTCCCCGGCTGGCCGTCGGCATCACGGCCGTGCTGATCCTCGTCACGGCCGCAGCCGTGCTGAGCCGCACCGGCGCCTCGGTCTTCGACACCCTGCCGATCCTGCTCGGCGGCGCCGTCGGCATCTACTTCCTCGTCTCGATCTTCTCGCAGCAGGTGGCAGGGGCTCCGGCAACCACCGCGGTCCGCGCCCGCGAGACGGACACCGCCACAACGCAGGATGACCTCGTCGCCGGCACATCGGCTCCCGCCCCGGGCATGGATCCGGACAACCCCAAATCGGCCCGCAGCGGTGCTTCTCACCCGATGGCCCGGGCCGGCGTTGGCTTGGCGAACCGGCGGCAGTTCTTCAGGATCGCGGGCATCGGCGCGCTGGTGGCGGTCGCCGCGGGCGCGCTGACCCGGTGGATTCCCAGCGCCGCCGACGTGGCGGCCAGTCGCGACCGGGTGGCGCTGCCCACCGCGGTCGACGCCCAGAAGATCGATCTCGCCGCGGTACAGATCGACACTCCGGGCATCACACCGTTCGTCACCGACAATGCCGAGTTCTATCGCGTGGACACCGCTTTCGTGGTGCCGCGGTTGACCACCGACGACTGGCAGCTGAAGATCCACGGCGCCGTCGACAAGGAGATCACGCTGTCCTACGCAGATCTCGTCGCTATGCCGTCGATCGAACGGATGATCACACTGACCTGTGTCTCCAACGAGGTCGGTGGCGACCTGGCCGGCAACGCACGGTGGCAGGGTGTCCGCATCGCGGATGTGCTGGCCATGGCGGGTCCGGCATCCGGCTCGGATTGCGTCCTCTCGACCAGCGTCGACGGCTTCACCGTCACGACGCCGATCGATGCGCTGACCGACGACCGTGATGCACTGCTGGCGTTCGCGATGAACGGCGAACCGCTGCCGGTGGAACACGGATTCCCGGTGCGGATGGTCGTGCCCGGCTTGTACGGATACGTTTCCGCAACAAAGTGGGTGGTGGATCTCGAGGTCACCAATTTCGCCGACCACAGTGCGTACTGGACGGACCGAGGGTGGGCGGCGCAGGCGCCGATCAAGACCGCGTCGCGCATCGATGTTCCCAAGAGCTTCGAACAGATCTCCAAGGGCACGGTCGCCATCGCGGGTGTCGCCTGGGCGCAGCACCGCGGGATCACCGGGGTGCAGGTGCAGATCGATGACGGTGAATGGAAGGACGCAACGCTGTCCGGCGAAGTCAGCACCGACACCTGGCGCCAATGGCTGTATCGGTGGGATGCGACGGAGACGGGCACGCACACGATCCGGTGCAGGGCCGTCGACCCGAACGGCGTGCAGACCGACCAGGTACAGGGGGTCATGCCGGACGGTGCGACCGGTTGGGATTCCCGCTCGGTGACCGTCACCGCGTGACGCTCCCTGTTGCGACCAACGCTTAGCGCGATTTCGAGCTCTGTCGTCCACATTTCAATACCGGAAAAAGACCGTCATCTTTTCCCGCCCCGAACCAATCCGCAGCAGCACCCGTGCCGAACACCTTTTGAGCAACAAGCCCGGCTCGGTGACCGAGCCGGCTGATCGTCCACATGGCCGCCGATTCCGGCACCAACAGTTCAAGGAGCAAGAAATGAAGATGAAGCGCGCCCTCACCCTGGTCGCAGGAGCCGCTCTGGCCGTGACGCTCGCGGCCTGCGGCTCGAACTCGACGACCGCGTCCAGCAGCACCTCCTCCGCCGCATCCAGCGCCGAGGCGATGACGTCCGCGCCGATGTCCTCGGACGCCATGTCCTCAGAAGCGATGTCGTCAGAAGCGATGTCGTCAGAAGCGATGTCCTCCGACGCCATGTCCTCAGAAGCGATGTCCTCCGACGCCATGTCCTCCGACGCCATGTCCTCCGGTGACAGTGCAGCGCCCGCACTCGTCGGCGCCGGCTGCGCCGACTACGCGAAAGCGGTGCCGACCGGCGCCGGCTCGGTGGAGGGAATGGCCGCCGATCCGGTGGCCACCGCCGCCTCCAACAATCCGCTGCTGACCACGCTCACCGCGGCCGTGTCCGGAAAGGTCAACCCCAAGGTCGACCTGGTCACCACGCTGAACAACGGGGAATTCACCGTTTTCGCACCGGTCGACGATGCCTTCAAGAAGATCGACGCCGCCACCATGAAGACGCTCACCACCGATGACAAACTGCTGACCGGAATCCTGACCTATCATGTCGTCCCCGGTCAGCTCTCGCCCAGCGATGTCGTCGGCACCCACCCGACCGCGAACGGTGCAACGGTGACCGTGACCGGATCCGGTGACAACCTGAAGGTCAACGGCGCGACCGTCATCTGCGGCGGCGTCAAGACCAAGAACGCGACCGTCTACCTCATCGACCAGGTGCTCACCCCGCCGAGCAGTTGATCACCACGCCCACCAGTATCCGCCCTGCGCGGGCCCGGTGGGTGGGAACGCGCGAGGGCCGTCGACGGATCACCGTCGGCGGCCCTTTCGCAATGCAATAGGACACCTCGACATGATCCGGCAGCGTATTCCGCTGACACGTCCACGCCGGTGCTACAGGGATCTGACCCACCGCGTGAGCGCCACAATCGCTGCTGCCCACCAGCTGCCGTACTCTACGGGTGGTGCAGGAAGAGGTTGTACTGCGCCAGGCAGTCAGGCTGTCGCTTCGCGGATGCGATTCCCGAGCAGGCGGTCGAGATGAGTGAATCCGGCAGCGAGGCCCCGTTCCATCCCGGAGTCGAGGGCGCCGTCGCGGGCTGCGCGAGACGGGTAGGTGGCCGTGGTGGTGAGCAGGGTGCCGGCCCCACCGGTGGTCAACTCGCACACTGCGGTCACCTCACCCCCGGTCCAGTTGTCGTCGAATACCTCGGCCGTGACCAGTCGCTGCGGCCGGATGATCTCTCGGACAACGCCTTTCGCCGCCATCGACTGACCGGTCGGTCCGTGCCACAGGTAACGGTAGAGACCGCCTTCGACAGCGTCGAACTCGCATTCCACCATGCGCCAGCCGGCAGGCCCGTGCATCCATTGGAGCAGCAGAGCGGGATCGACGAGTGCATCGAACACGAGCGGTGGGGGTGCCGCGAAGCTCCTGGTCATCACGATTTGGCGGTCGCCGACAGCGAGGATGTCGAGACCGCCGAGCGAGTGCCGGCTGTCCTCAGCGGTCATCGGTCACAGCTCCGTTCTGCGGGCAGATGGTGATGCTATTGCCAGCGCGCCGGGGACCGAGTCGTGTCAGTCGCTGTCCCTGTCAGTGGGGGCGGGTTGAGCATGCTCCATGACTATGGGTGGGATCCATGCCGCGGCGCTGCAGTTCCGGCTCAGCGCAAGGAGTTCGCTGCGCCGGCACGGAATCCCTCGCCGGCCGGAGCCGCAATCCACCCAGTCACCCACGAGTCCGTCGCTCAGGATCAACCGATCTTGACATGACGTCCTGGTCCGATCAGCCCCAATGACGGCACCCTGTCATCAATCTGGTCTCTCGTTTCAGCGATCTGCGCCGCGAGTGCGATGTACCACCGGTAGCGCGCCAGAGTTGGCGTCCGAAAACTGTCACTCATCGTTGATTTCGGACAAGACTTGGGTTCGCTCAGCGATCTCGTCCACCAGGTTCTCGACGACCGTCAATAACGCGGTCAATACGTTGAGCTGAGGTGGTGATCCCCCGTCGGTGACCTACTGGCAAGGCTGCTCAGGGCCAGCCGAGAGACTGTGCCTTCGCCGTCGACTTGGACCGGTCACCGGATCACACAAAGATGTCGGGAATGGAACGCGCCGACTTCAGCCGCATCGCCCACCGCGACCACCGAATCGCGGCTCCCCTGGGCGCGGCCCGCGTTGCGCAATTGCTGAGCCGACTCCAGCCACCTCATGGTGGGCGAGCCCTTGACCTCGGGTGTGGCTGGGGTGAATGGCTTCTCACATTGCTTCAGCTGCAGCGCGACATCACCGGCGTGGGCGTCGATTTGCATCTCCCTCCCGAGACCGCCAGCAGCACAGCCCGCTACTGCCTCACCGATCGCGTGCGCTGGGAGCAGGCCGATGTGGCGGGATGGTCGGATGGGCTGTTCGACGTCGTGATCTGCGTCGGAGCCAGCCACGCCTTCGGCGGCCTCGACAACACGTTGCGAGTGCTTCGGCAGCACCTGGCTCCGGGTGGCCAGGTGGTGCTGGGTGACGCCATCTGGCAGGTTCCGCCGAGCCTCGCCGCTCAACAGGCGCTGGACGCCAATCCGGGCGATTTCCCCGATCTCCCAGGGCTTCTCGCGCAGATCCGCGATCATGATTTCGAGCCAACCTTTGGGCACATCAGCACCGCCGAAGAATGGGACGACTACGAATGGTGTTGGACGGGTTCGTTGACCACCTGGGCACTTCGCGAAGCGCCCACCGAGCAGGATCGGCAATTGGCATTAGAGGTCGCCCGGCAGCATCGTGACGGCTGGATCGGTGGCTACCGGGGACAACTCGGGTTCGTCACCATCGTCCTGAACGACCTCACCACGCCCGACTGAAAACGGTGCTCACCTGCGTTGCGCCGACCTCGATCCTCACGACCTCCGAATGAGCGCGTGTGACCTCTAGATTTGCCGGATGAAGCGGCACTGGCTCGGGGTTGGCCTCGTGCTTCTGGCCGTGGTCACGGCCGCAGTGCTGCCCAACATCGACGGGCGGCCGATCGCCGGACAGGCGCAAGCAGTCCCGGTGGACGGTCCACCTCGAGTCGGAGACTGCCTTCTCGAGCCGGTGCCCGGATTCGAGGTCGCCTACGACAGCAACGGTCTGCCGCGGTACGTCACCGGCCGGATCGAGCCGTGCACAAAGAGCCGCTTCGGTGAGGTGGCCGGGACACTGACCGGGCCGCTGCCGCTCAACCAGAGCGAGCCCGAACCCGGCACGACACCGGGAAGTTCCATCCAACAGCAGTGCGCGATCAGCTATCTGAACTACCTCGGTGCGACCGTCGACACTGCAACAATGCTGTTGCGACCGGAGTTCACGTACTGGACCCCGATGATCAACGCCGACGTGACGTTTTACGCACCGACCCCTCGTCAGCGGGCCGCCGGCCAGGCGTGGATGGCGTGCGTTGTGCATCCAGGGTTTGCCTTCCGGGAGGCGCAACCGCCCTACGATCGCTCGCCACGGGATGGCGGGCCGCTGCCCGGACCCTTCGGGGCCTGCGCCAGCATGTACTCAGAGCCCGACGGCTGGATGCCTGCGGCGTGCGACGGGCCGCACCCGATCGAACTCATCGGCATGACGGCCGGCCCTGAAGACCTCGAGGGCGTCACGCAGCGAGACCTTGACGCGACCTGCCGATCGCTGGCCGCACGGCGAACCGGCATCCCGAACCTGTCCAGCCATGACGGGCTGAAGGTCAGCGCCCCGGCGCAACACACGGCGGCAGATGCCATGGACGTCGCCGAAGAAGGCCTCGGCGACGAGGGCACCCTCAACAGGCATGCCGCCTGCATCATCACGGCGACCGGATCACGAGAACTCGCCGGATCCCTGGTCGGTCTCGGCGATCGCCCGATCCCGTGGACATGAGGTCGCGTGCCGATGAGTCCGCCCGTCGCCCGGAGTCCGACCGAGGACGATGCTGCGATCGGGAGGACGCGTGAGCAGAGTGCTGTATTCGGCGACGATGTCGCTGGACGGGTACATCGCCGGCCCGGGCGGCGACATGTCCTGGCTCCGGCCGTACCTGCAGCCCAATCCGCCGATCGAGCGACTCCAGCGGGAAATCGGCGCCCTCGTGGTCGGCGGGCGAACCCACCGCGGGGACGACCCGCACCGTGGGACCGACCGCGAAGGTGCCTTCGAGGGGACTTGGGACGGGCCAGTTTTCGTGGTGACCAGGCGGCCGTCCACCGACCAGGGCAACCTGCGCTATTTCGATGAGCCGCGGGCCGCCCTGGCAGCGGCCAGGGCGGCCACCGGCGCCGGGTACGTCAATGTGCTCGGTGCCGAATTGGCGCGCGGCTACCTCGAACTCGGTGAGATCGACGAGGTACTGACCATCATCGCGCCGGTGCTGCTGGGTGGCGGCACCCCGCTGTTCGCCCACCCGGAGGGACGTCAGGTGCGACTGGAACGCACTGAGGTTCAGGTGCTGCCGCACGTCACGAACATCTGGCACCGGGTCCGCGAGGACGGTCGTCCCGCCCGGCACGTCGGATGAAACTCAGCCCGCGGCTGCCTCGATGATCTTGTCGTTGCCCTCGTTGACCGCCTTGACGACCGCGTCGTAGTCACCCTTGTCGATCGCCTTGGTGACCTTCTTGCCGGCCTTCTGGATGGCCTTGTCGACCCGGTCGAGGTAGACGTCGTCGACCACGGCGACGATCGCGGACCCGCCGGCCGGCAGCCACTCATCGGCGTCGACACCGATGGCCTTCTCCTCGTGCCGCTTGCGAATCGCGCCCACTCCGGCTCCGATACCGGCGCCGACCGCGGTGGCCAGCAGCAGGGGCGGTGCAAACAGGCCGACGACCAGACCGGCGGCGGCACCGACGGCCGTGCCCGATGCGACGAGTCCACCACCGTGCTCGGTGACCTCGACCTTCCCGTCGGCATCCCGTCTCAGCACCACGGCGGCCACGACGGCGAGGTCGTCGACGTCCTTGAGATCTTTGAAGTCCTGTCCTGCAGCCGAGGCGTCATCGCCGTAGGCGGCGACCAACAAGCTGACATTGCGGTCCGTCATCGTGGAGTCCTTTCAGCGGTGAGGCATGGCGCTGCCTCTCGGTGTGGCGCTTTTCGGATGGCGACGGCACCCCGACCGGGACAGACGGTGAACCGGCCGGGGATGACGCCCGCACCACCATCGCCTGACCCGCGGAAACGCGCATCACGCGCACAGGGTGAAAATCGTCGGAGGCCAACTGCGCCACCACTGCCGTCGTTACGACATGGTGCAGTCGGACAAACCCCACCAATCACCCGACTGAGGTAGTGCCCGCGGACGACCCGCGGCCCACAATGAGACGTGGTTTCCCAGACCACAGCCGACCCCGCAAGCTCGGAGCCGGCTGACACGACAGCTCACCGAGGTGCACCCGCCATGTCCGCACGACGCAACGAGCGCGATGGCGCCGCTGAACGGGAAGTGCGTCGCGGGCCGGCCTCCTTCGGGAAATCGATGATCTCCGTCGCCGTGCGTCCCCGGCGGTACTACTTGGTCCCCGTGGCCGTCGGCGCCAAGTACTTCACGGTCACCGCCATCCCGCGGCTGATCGACCGGCGCGACCTCCGCAAGGGGGCGCACCGGCCCATGGTGGTCACCGTCGCGGCGCTCGCCATTGCCGGTCGGGTCGTGCTCCGTGCGGCGTCCAACGGGAGCAGGCGCGCTCAGCGCTAGCCCGGGTGAGCTGCGTTTCACCCCCCGTCGCCGGGGACATCTTCGCCAGGTCGTCCCAGTTGACACCCCCACCCGCGCCGGGCGCGTCGCTGATGCGGTGACGTCTTCCTTGCGCAGGGCGCCTTGCATCCGGCGCTGTGTGCGGTCAGTGTTGGCGGGTGGTGACTTGCGCGGGACGAGCCGCCGGACGGTGATGGGAGTTCGGATGGGCACCTGGGGGCTGGACGGTGAGCGCCTGGCTGCGAGCAATCTCGCCGAGGCGGTGCGACGGGCTGCGACCCGCCGGACAGCGGTCGACACGCTCAGCACCGTCATCGAGATGGCGACCGAGTCCGGTCCGTGTGACGGGGCGTCGGTCACGATGCTCGGCAAGAACCGAACGCTGACAACAGTGGCGTCATCGGATGAACTGATCAACCGCGCGGACAAGCTGCAGTACGAACTCCACCAGGGACCATGCCTGGACGCTGTCTGGACCGACGGTTTGTTCGTCGTCAAGGATCTGCAGGAGGACGGTCGATGGCCGCAGTGGGCACCGCAGGCCGGCGAACTGGGGGTCCGCGGAGTGCTGTCGGTGCACCTGTTCACCGACAGCGCGCTCGGCTCCATCAACCTGTACTCGATGCAGCCGCGGGACTACGACCACTCCGACATCGAAGTCGCCAGGGTGATCGCCGCACACGCATCCGTGGTGCTGGCCTACGCCCGCTCGGAACAGAACCTCTGGCAGGCGATCGACTCCAGGAACCTGATCGGGCAAGCGCAGGGCATCCTGATGGAGCGATTCGGTCTGGATCCGGAAAGGGCCTTTGCCGTGCTCCGGCGCTATTCGCAGGACCACAACCGCAAACTGGCGGTGATCGCCGACGAGCTGGTCAGGACCGGAAAGCTGTTCGGTCTGGACACCGACGACTCCCGCAACGGACAGCTCGCGCAGGCGTTGCCCGAATCCGCAGGTTAATTCCGCGAAACATGGACCGTGTAGCTTCGCCGCACTGAGCGGCCCGTGCATCCGGGTTCGTTCGTCAGCACAACCCGGGCCGGCTGCAGCAGCCGGTGGTGGCCAGGACGAAGGGACCGATGTGTGCGGACTGAGCGGTGAGTTCCGGTTCGACCGAACGGCTGCAGACATCGCCGCTGTCGATCGGATCTCCGCGGTGATGGAACCGCGCGGGCCGGACGGGCACGGCCTGTGGCACGACGGCCCGGTTGCTCTGGCTCACCGGCGGCTGGCCATCATCGACCTGTCCGAGACCGGCGCACAGCCGATGGTCGACACCGAGCTGCGGCTGGTCACCGTCTTCAACGGCTGCATCTACAACTACCGGGAGCTGCGGGAGGAACTGCGCGGCCACGGGTATCGCTTCTTCTCCACCTCCGACACGGAGGTGATCGCGAAGGCATACCACCGCTGGGGCATCAGGTGCGTCGACCATTTCTTCGGGATGTTCGCGTTCGCGATCCTGGAGCAGAACAGCGGCCGGCTGATCCTCGGTCGCGATCGGCTGGGGATCAAACCGCTCTACCTGTCACAGACGGCGGACCGGCTCCGGTTCGCGTCATCGCTGCCCGCCCTGCTGGCCGGCGGCGACGTCGACACGTCCATCGATCCCGTTGCGCTGCACCACTACATGACCTTCCATGCCGTCGTACCGGCGCCGCTGACCATCCTGTCCGGCGTTCGCAAGCTCCCGCCCGCCACCGTGCGCACGGTCGAGCCCGACGGCACCAGCAGCGACGTCACCTATTGGTCGCCGTCCCACACCCGGCAGGACAAGTACGCCGGGCTCACCGAGGACGACTGGCAGCAGTTGACGCTGGACACGTTGCAGACGGCGGTGCAGCGGCGGATGGTCGCCGACGTCCCGGTCGGGGTGCTGCTTTCCGGCGGGATCGACTCCAGCGTCATTGTCGCGTTACTGGCCGACGCCGGCCAGCACGGGCTGCAGACCTTCAGCATCGGATTCGAGCGGGTCGGTGACCGGGAGGGTGACGAGTTCGAGTTCTCCGACATCGTCGCCAAGGAGTTCGGCACCGACCATCACCAGCTGCTGATGCCCTCCAGCGTGGTGCTGGACGGCCTGGACGGCGCGGTGACCGCGATGAGCGAGCCCATGGTGAGCCACGACTGCATCGCGTTCTACCTGCTCTCCGAGGCGGTCTCGAAGCACCTCACCGTGGTGCAATCCGGGCAGGGCGCGGACGAACTGCTGGCGGGCTACGACTGGTACCCGCCGTTGGACGGGATCGCCCCCGAGCGTGCTCTCGAGGTGTACTCCGCACATTTCTTCGACCGGGACCACGGCACCCTCGGCACCATCCTGCAGCCGCAGTGGATGACCACCGACGACCCCAGCCGCGAGTTCGTCCGGGAGCACCTGAACCGGCCGGGCGCCACCACCGCGCTGGACAGGGTGCTCCGGCTGGATTCGCAGATCATGCTCGTCGACGACCCGGTCAAGCGCGTCGACAACATGACGATGGCCTGGGGACTGGAGGCACGCACACCGTTCCTGGACCACGAGTTCGCCGAACTGGCAGCAGCGATCCCGCCGGACCTGAAGCTGGCGCAGGGGGGCAAGGGAGTGCTGAAGGAGGCGTCCCGCAAGGTCCTGCCCGCGGAGATCATCGATCGGAAGAAGGGCCATTTCCCGGTTCCGGCGATCATCAACCTGGAGGGTCCGTACCTGGAGCGGGTGCGTGCCGCGCTGTCGGCACCGGCCGCCCGGGATCGGGGACTGTTCCGCACCGACTACGTCGAGATGCTGCTGGCCGACCCGAACACGCACCGCACCACCCTCGGGTCAAACCAGCTGTGGCAGCTGGGGCTGCTCGAGATGTGGCTGCAAGAGCACGGGATCGGATGACGGTCGTGCTCGACGGGTCGTTCCCCGTGCTACCGGACTCGGCTCTGCCGACAGGATCAGGTCTGCTGCCCGCCCTCGCGCAGCGTCCCGAACTTGACGCGTACATCACCGACATCGCCGGTGTGGTGGGTGCCTGGTGTCCGTCACTGTCCCCGGCGGGCGACCGCATCGCCTATGTGACCGATCGGTCCGGGCTACCCCGTCTGGAGGTGGCACATCTCGACCGGTCCGGCGAGCATGCCGACGCCGTACCGCGGACGGTCTCGTTGCCGTCCCAGGAGGTCGTCTCCGTGGCGTGGTCGCCGGATGGACAATGGTTGGCGTATCTGGTCTCTCCTGACGGGCTCATCCGCGCCGAACTGCATGCCATCCGGCCCGACGGCACCGACCACCGCGCACTCGCCGGAACCGAGCCGCTGGCAACTGTTTTCGCCGGCTGCTGGACGATGATCCCGAACACATATGCCTTCTCGCTGGCCGACGGCACCGGTCCTGACGCGGACGTCTGCATGGTCGACGTGGTGACCGGAGGCATCCGCAGGTTGACCAACGGCGGATTCCATACGGTGACGTCGGTGTCACCGGACGGTCGCCGATTCGTGGCGCGACGGGGAGCGCGCGGGCGCCGTCATCTGGTCCTGGGTGAGATTCCCGACGACAGTTCCGCCGCATCACCCGCAGCGCCGGAGCGCCTTCTCGCTGCCGACTTCCCTGTGCCGGGAACGGATTTGGCGGAGGACGGGCGGTTCTCTGCCGACGGGCGCAGCGTCTTCGTCCGGGCCGCGGCCGGCCGGGAACGGACCGCGCTGGGGATCGTGGAGCTCGACGAACAGGCTCGGCCGGGGCAGTACCGGCTGCTCGCCGCCAGGGATGACGCCGACCTCGAGTCGTACGCGGTGCTCGGCGCGGGCCGCCGGACCGCTGCAACCAGCGGCGCGCCCGGGCAACCGCGAACAGACGCTGCAGCGGAACCGCTGGAGGCGTTGCTGGTCTGGAACGCCGGCGGGATCAGTGATCTCGAGGTCGCCGCGCTGCCGGTGGCGGCCGCCGGCGGCGACGCGGGGGATGTCGGCGCGTCCTACCGGGTCGATATCGGGCCGAAGGTGATGCCCGGCTGGTCCGTCCACCGTGACGGCAGGTCCGGCATTCTCGAGCTGACCGAGCCGGTCGCACCGCGCAGCCTCTACCACGTCGATCTCGTGCACCCAGGCCCGACCGCACCGCGAGCGCAGATCCCGCTCCGGATCACCGGACTGCCCATCCCGGAACTCCCGAGCGAGGCCATGGTCGTCCCCACCTCGGTCAGCTACCCGTCTCGGGACGGTCTGCCGCTGCAGGGACTGCTGTACCGGCCGCACGGCGCCATTGGCGCAGTCCCGACTGTCGTGCTGCTGCACGGAGGACCGGAAAGTCAGGAGCGGCCGGCATTCTCGATCCTCATCCAGTCCCTCGCGGCGGCCGGGATCGCGGTGTTCGCGCCTAACGTCCGCGGGTCCACCGGCTACGGCCGGCGTTTCACCGTGATGGACGATCTGCACGACCGGGAGTCCTCGTTCCAGGACGTGCCCGCCACTGTCGACCACCTGATCTCCGCCGGATTGGCCACGGCCGGCCGGGTGGGTGTGCACGGGTGGTCCTACGGCGGCTACCTGGCGCTGGTGTCCGTCGCCCGCTGGCCGGAGCTGTTCGCATCGGGATCCAGCCACGCCGGGATGTCCGATCTGCACGGCTTTTTCGCGGAGACCGAACCGTGGATGGCCGCGGCCTCGATCACCGAGTACGGGGACCCGATGCGGGACGGCGAGTTGCTCAGAGCGCTGTCCCCGATCCACTCCTTCCACAGGGTGCTCGCGCCCACCCTGTTCGTGCACGGCATGCAGGACACCAATGTCCCGGTCGGCGAATCGATCCGCGCACACGAGGCCCTCTTGGCCGCCGGAAAGCGGACCGAGATGCTGCTCTTGCCCGGTGAAGGACACACCATCGTCGGTCGTGAGGGCAGGATCGCCTCGACCAAGGCGATCGTCGACTGGCACCTGAGGTGGCTGCGGTGAGCGCCCCGGACCGCACCCACTCCATCATCGACACTTCCGCCGACACTTCCGCCGGCAGCGCTACTCCCGACCCGGTCGGGATCCTCGCGGACTACCCCGCCGGCCCCCTCGACGAAACCGTTGATCCGGAGGGCGGGATCAGAGGGCCCTACCGCGAGATCTTCGACCGCCTCGACGTCGGCGGCCTTGCCGGCCTACGGGCGGCATCGTCGGAACTGGACCGCGCGAGGATGACGGAAGGGATCACCTTCATCGCCGACGTCGACGGCGAACTGCGCGAGCAGCCCTTTCCCCTCGACCCGATCCCGCGCCTGCTGTCGGCGCCGGATTGGGCGACCATCTCCGCGGGTCTGCAGCAGCGGACCAGGGCGCTGAACGCCTTCCTCGCCGACGTGTACGGGCCGGCAGAGATCGTCAGGGACGGGGTGATCGCCGCGTCGGTCGTCCGGAACTGCCCCGGCTATCTCGCTGCCGCAACAGATCTCGCTCCGGGTGGCCGACCCCGCGCAGTCGTCCTCGGCTTCGATCTGCTGCACACCCCGACCGGCAGCTGGGTGGTCCTCGAGGACAACCTCCGGGTGCCATCGGGCCTGGGGTACGCGATCGCGAATCGCCGGACGGCGATCGGTGCGTTGCCGGTGTTGCACCCGTGGCCAGGGCTCGTCTCACCGGAATCGCTGGGTCGGCAGTTGCGCGAGGCCCTGCAGACGGCAGCTCCGCCGTCCTGCCGGCGCACGCCGCCGTCCGTCGCCGTACTCTCCGACGGCCCGGAGAACTCGGCCTGGTACGAGCACCGCCTGCTTGCCGAGGCGATGGGGGTGCCCGTCGTACGACCCGACCAGATCGTCGGTGACGCGGACGGCATCTGCGCGGAGATGGACAGCATCAGGCTGCCCGTCGACGTGCTCTATCGCCGGCTCGGTGACGACGAGATCGTCGACGGACCGGCGGTTTCCGCGTCGGCGAACGCACTGCTGGCCGCGGCGGCCCGGGCCGGGACGGTGTCCCTGGTCAATGTGCCGGGCAACGGCGTCGCCGACGACAAGGCGATGTACGCATTCGTCCCGACCATGATCAGGTACTACCTCGGTGAGGATCAGGTGATCGGCGATGTCGGCACCTGGGTGCTCGCCGACCCGCACCAGTACGCCGGTGTGCGGGACATCCTGCACGAGCTCGTGGTGAAGCCGGTGGACGGATCGGGCGGCGCTGGCGTGATGATCGGGCCTGACCTCACCGCAGCGGAGGTGAGCGACATGCGCGCGCGGGTAGCGGCGGAGCCGGAGCGGTACATCGCGCAGGAGGTGATCCGGTTCTCCACGCACCCCACCCTGACGCCTCGGGGGTTGGCGCCGCGGCATGTCGACCTCCGCGCATTTGCCTTCGCCGGAGCCGACAATTCGGTCACCGTCCCGGATGTGGCGCTCAGTCGGGTCGCATTGGACTCCGAGGGCCTGCTGGTGAACTCCTCCCGCGGCGGCGGCTCGAAGGACACCTGGCTGCAGCGCTGACCGCAAGCCGCCGAGCCCGCGAACGGCCCGGCGACGTCGTTACTCACCCGGTGAAAGTTGCGGCGCGAGTTATGCCGCCGTTACGGCCCGTCGCAGGACCAATGGCACCTACGGCACGGTTTGAGAACGTTGCCGCGGGGGGACATGAATACCGGGGCGTAAGAAGCACGCTCCACAAGGTCTAGTCCGAGGGTTTGATGCATGCGCGTGCTCGGCGTCAATGCGATTTTTCACGACCCCTCCGCGGCCCTGGTGGTCGACGGCGAGATCGTGGCGGCAGCGGAGGAAGAACGGTTCAGCCGGCGGAAGCACGGCAAACGACCCGTGCCGTTCGCGGCGTGGGAACTGCCGGAATCGGCCATGCGCTGGTGCCTGGCGCAAGCCGGTCTGCACCCTCAGGACATCGACGCGGTGGCGTACTCTTTCGACCCGGCGTTGGCGAAACCGGCAGATGCGATGGGTTTGTCGGACCCCTGGGACCACCTGCGGCTGACCTATGCCGAACATGCCCCCGGTTTCCTGGCTACTGCCCTGCCCGGCCTGGATCGTGACGCGGTCACCTACGTCCCGCATCATGTCGCGCATGCGGCCTCCGCGGGACTTGCCGCACCGCACCGCAGCAGCGCCGTCCTCGTTCTGGACGGCCGCGGCGAGCGGGCCTCCCACCTGGGCGGACGGTACGTCGACGGGCGGCTGGAAATCCTTGCGTCCCAGGAACTCCCGCATTCGCTCGGGCTGCTGTACGAATCACTGACCGAGCACCTGGGATTCCTGCGGTCCAGCGACGAGTACAAGGTGATGGCGCTCGCCTCCTACGGAAAGCCCCGATTCCTGGAGGAACTGCGCGAATCGGTGTACGCGGACGGCAACGGCGGCTTCGTCGCCGACATCCCGGACTGGTCACGGTGGTCGGCGCCCCGTGTCGATGACGGCACCTGGGGTGGCGACGACGCGGATCTGGCCTGCTCGGTGCAGCACCGACTGGAGGAGGTCCTGGTCGACCTTGCCCGCTGGCTGCACGAGCAAACCGGCGAGAAGGTGCTCACCATGGCCGGTGGCACGGCCCTGAACTGCGTTGCGAACTCCCGCATCTGGCGCGAAACCGCCTTCGAGGACGTCTGGGTACAGCCCGCCGCCGGTGACGCCGGGACGGCGCTGGGCGCCGCACTGCAGGTGGCCGCGGACCACCGCGAACCGGCGGGCAGGATGACCACGGCCGCGCTCGGCAGGGGCTGGAGCGACCAGGATCTGGCGGCGTGGCTGCGCGCGGCTGCGGTCCCGTTCAGCACCCCGGACGATCTGGCCGGTGAGGTGGCCGACGTCCTCGCGGCGGACGGCGTCATCGCCTGGTTCGATGGGCGCAGCGAGTTCGGGCCGCGCGCGCTGGGACACCGGTCGCTGCTTGCGCATCCGGGTCGCGCTGAGAACCTGGAGCGGATCAACGACGTCAAGGGCCGGGAGCAGTTCCGCCCCGTCGCGCCCATGGTGCTGCTGGAGCACGCTGCCGAGATCTTCTCCGGCGGGCCGGTTCCCAGCCCGTTCATGCTCTTCGTGCACGACGTCGCGCCGGCCTGGCGTGACCGGATTCCGGCGGCGGTACACGTCGACGGCACCGCGCGGATCCAGACCGTCGACGCCGCGACCCAGCCACGCCTGGCTGCGATGATCCGGCAGTTCCAGGTCAGAACCGGCCTTCCTGTGGTCATCAACACCAGCCTGAACACCGCCGGCCGGCCGATGGTCGACGATCCGCGGGACGCCCTGGAACTGTTCGGCTCGGCGCCGGTGGATCTGCTGGTGCTCGGCCCACACCTGGTCCACCGCAACCAGTTCTTCACCACCAGCCGGGTCGAGCCTGTCGGGACGGCCACCGGGTGATGGCCGCCGGGTACTCCATCGTCATCCCCTCCATCGGACGCGGATCCCTGGACCGGTTGCTCTCCGCACTGCGCGACTGCTCCGACGGCCCGACGCCGGAGCGGGTCGTGGTCGTCGACGATCGGCCCTTCGACGTCGGCGTTCCACTCCCGCTGCAGCCCCGGCCACTCGGCCTGGAGCGCCGTCCGTGGCCGTGGCCGCTCGAGGTGATCCGCACCGGCGGCCGGGGGCCGGCCGCCGCCCGCAACGCCGGCTGGCGGTCGACCGCGTCCGACTGGATTGCTTTCCTGGACGACGATGTCGAGATCGGCGCCGACTGGATGCGGCGACTGGCCACCGACATCGCCACCACAGCACTTGATGTCGCCGGTGTCCAGGCCTCCCTCGTCGTACCGCTGCCCGACTGGCGGCGGCCGACCGACTGGGAGCGGAACACCGCAGGGTTGCAGGACGCCGCCTGGATCACCGCCGACATGGCCTACCGGCGCACCGCGCTGGAGCAGGTCGACGGATTCGACGAGCGTTTCCCCCGCGCCTATCGGGAGGACGCGGACCTCGCACTGCGCGTGCAGCAGGCCGGTTGGCGGCTCGAACGCGGCAGCCGTGTCACCACGCATCCGGTGCGGCAGGCCGACGACTGGGTCAGCGTGCGGGTGCAGGCCGGCGCAGCGGACGATGCACTGCTGCGTGCGCTGCACGGCCCGGACTGGCGCACCGCCGCGGCAACCGGTCGGGGCCGGTTCCGTTGGCACGTCGGCACTGTGGCGACCGCGGGGGCGGCTGCGGCCGCGCTGATTGCCGGGCGACGGCGCAGCGCAGTTCTGCTGGCAACCGGTTGGGCGCTGCTCACCGCCGACTTTGCCCGACTGCGGCTCGCGCCCGGTCCCCGACCCGGTGACGACGTCTGGGCGGCGGAGGTTCGTCGGATGCTCGCGACCAGTGCGGTGATCCCGTTCGCCGCGGTGCGATCGCGATTGCGTGGCCTGCGGCGGCACGGGCTGTCCGCGCCGCGCTGGCCGGTCCCCATTGCCGCTGTCCTGTTCGACCGCGACGGCACGCTGGTCCACGACGTGCCGTACAACGGTGACCCCGACCTTGTCCGGCCCGTCGCCGGTGCGCGTGAGGTGCTCGACGGCCTGCGCTCCGCCGGGGTGCGGGTCGGTGTGGTGAGCAACCAGTCCGGGATCGGGCGGGGCCTGTTGACCGACGACCAGGTCAACGCGGTCAACGATCGGATCGAGCGCGAACTCGGACCGTTCGACTCCTGGCAACGGTGCCCGCACGTCGCGGAGGACAACTGCGTGTGCCGTAAACCGTTGCCGGGCATGGTCATCGCCGCAGCGCAGACTCTTGGCGTCGCGTCCTACGAGTGCGCCGTGATCGGTGACATCGAGGCCGACGTGCTCGCCGCACGAGCGGCTGGGGCGATCGGCGTGCTGGTGCCGACGCAGGCCACCCGCCGCGAAGAGATCGACCGCGCCGACCTGGTGGCGCCGGACCTGCTGGGCGCGGTGAAAGCCGTCTTCGGCGCCCGGTGGAGCCCTGCCCGTGCACTACCAACGGGTGCGTGGACCAGCCCGGAGCCGACCGGGGAGGCCGCATGAGCAGGTTGCTGGCGGTCCGCCTTGACAGCGACGGCGACGTCCTGCTGACCGGGCCGGCCATCCGGGCGCTCGCGCACACCTCCGACGGTGTCGATCTTCTCGTCTCGCCCGCCGGCCGCGCGGCCGCAGAGTTGCTGCCGTGCGTGGAGGACGTGCTGGTGTTCGACGCACCGTGGACGGGGTACTCCCCCACCGGCGTCGATCAGCGGGCGATCCGTTCACTGGTCCGCAGGCTTCGCCGCCGCGGGTACTCGCGGGCCGTCGTCTTCACCTCCTTCCACCAGAGCCCGCTGCCGATGGCACTGCTGGCCAGGATGGCCAGGATCCCGTTCGTCGCCGCCACCAGCGTCGACTACCCCGGCTCGCTGCTCGATGTCCGGCACCAGCGGCCGGACGGTCACGAGGTGCAGGCGGCGCTCGACCTGGCGTTCGCCGCAGGGGGCCGGCTCCCGGCCGGTGACGACGGTTCCCTGCGCCTGAAAGACGATCTCCCGCAGCACAACCCGGTGCCGATCAAGCCCTACGTCGTCGTGCATCCAGGGGCCTCGGTGCCGTCGCGCGCCCTGACCGCCGAGCACGCGGCGGGTCTCGTCGGCGCGCTGTCCAGGGCAGGCTGGCCGGTGGTCGTGACCGGTGGTCCCGCCGAAGCGGACCTCGCCGAACTCGCTGCCGGCTTCAGCGCGATCAACCTCGCCGGCCGCACCGACCTACCGGGTCTGGCCCGGGTGCTCGCCGACGCGGCGTGCGTCGTGGTGGGCAACACCGGTCCCGCGCACCTTGCCGCAGCCGTCGGCACACCGGTGGTCTCGTTGTTCTCCCCGGTCGTGCCGGCCATGCGGTGGCACCCGTACGGTGTGCCGACGGTCGTGCTCGGCAACCAGCTCGCGGCGTGCCGGGACTCGCGGGCGCGCACCTGCCCACTCCCCGGTCACCCGTGCCTGAGCCAGATCTCGGGCGACGAGGTGGTCGCGGCCGTCGAACGGCTGACCGCCACGGCGGTGGCGGGGGTAGCCCGATGAAGGTCCTCATCTGGCACGTCCACGGCTCCTGGATGACCTCGTTCGTCGCCGGTCCCGACGAGTACCTCATCCCGGTGGTGCCGGACCGCGGACCTGACGGTCGGGGACGGGCACGGACCTGGAACTGGCCCTCGGGGGCACTGGAGGTCGCGCCGGAGCAGTTGCGCGGCAGCGAGTTCGACGCCGTGGTGCTGCAGCGTCCGCACGAGGCGGATCTCCTGCAGCAGTGGACGGGTCTGCGGGCCGGCGTCGATGTGCCCGCCCTCTACGTCGAGCACAACGCGCCCGGTGGCACCGCCGCCGGTTCCCGGCACCCGCTGGCCGACCAGGGCGACATCCCGATCGTGCACGTCACCGGCTTCAACGAGCTCATGTGGGATTGCGGAACCGCACCCACCAGGGTGGTCGAGCACGGCATCGCAGACCCCGGGCCGCTGTACACGGGGACGTCCGAGCGCGTCGCGGTGGTCGTCAACGAACCGGTGCGGCGGTGGCGAGTCGCGGGCACCGATCTCGTTCGCCACCTCGCCGGGACGGTTCCGCTCGAGGTGTACGGGATGGGGATGGCGGCGCTGGCCGAGAAGGTGCCGGCACTGGATGGCCACCTGCACGACGACGTCCCGCAGCAGGCGATGCATCACATGCTGGCCACCCACCGTGCCTACCTGCACCCGTACCGCTGGACGAGCCTCGGCCTGTCGCTGATCGAGGCCATGATGATCGGGCTTCCGGTGCTCGCGCTGCCGGTGACCGCAGCACCTGAATCCGTTCCCGCCGAAGCAGGAGTACTCAGTTCTGACCCCGAGGTCCTGGCGGCGACCGCGCTGCGGTGGCTGGCCGATCCCGATGAGGCGGCAGCGCGCGGTGCCGCCGGGCGCCGACATGCACTGCGCGCCTTCGGCCTCGACCGATTCCTGACCGATTGGCAGCACCTACTGAAGGAGGTGACCGGATGAGGATCGCGATGGTGTCCGAGCACGCCAGCCCCCTCGCCGCGTTGGGCGGTGTGGATGCGGGCGGACAGAACGTGCACGTGGCCGCACTGGCCCTCGGCCTGGGCGCTCGCGGCCATCAGGTCCGGGTGTACACCCGGCGCGACTCGATCGACCTGCCCGAGCGGGTCGAGCTCGGCCCGGGCGCCGAGGTGGTGCACGTTCCCGCGGGACCGGCGGAGCCGATCGCCAAGGACGAGATGCTGCCGTTCATGCCGGCTTTCGGGCGACGGATGGCCAGAACCTGGATCAGGGACGGTATCCCACACCTGGTGCACAGCCATTTCTGGATGTCCGGAATCGCCGCACTGGAGGCGGTGCGCGCCGTCGATGTCCCGGTGGTCCACACCTTTCACGCCCTGGGCACGGTGAAACGCCGGCACCAGGGCATGCGTGATTCCAGCCCGGCACAGCGATTGCGCACCGAGGCGCGCATCGGCCGCAGCGTGGACCGCGTCATCGCCACCTGCACCGATGAGATCGAGGAACTGGATCGGATGGGCGTCCCGATCGACGGCATCAGTGTGGTGCCCTGCGGCGTGGACACCACCTTGTTCACCCCGTTCAGCTCTTCGTCACCGATCACGTCATCAGCACGGAGCACGTCATCGTCACCGAGCACCTGGCCGTCACCGCGCATCTCGGCAGCACCGGGCGGGACGGCGGCGGGACGACTCCCGCATCCATCGCTGGTGGAGTCGCACTGGTCGGGCCGGACCCTGCTCAGCGTGGGACGGCTCGTCGAGCGCAAGGGCGTCGACACGGTGATCGAGGCGCTGGCCGAACTGCCGGACACCCAGCTCGTCATCGCCGGTGGCCCGGACCGGAACGCACTGGCCACCGACCCGGAGGCCACCCGGCTTCGCCGGCGGGCGGCCGAACTCGGCGTGAGCGACCGTGTCCGGCTCCTCGGGAGCGTTCCGCACGAGGCCCTGCCCGGGCTCATGCGAGTGTCCGACGTCGTCGTCTGCACCCCCTGGTATGAGCCCTTCGGCATCGTGCCGATCGAGGCGGCTGCCTGCGGCACACCGGTTGTCGGTGCCGCGGTGGGCGGACTGCTGGACACCATCGTCGACGGGCATACGGGAACCCTTGTGCCGCCGAAGGACCCACACGCGACGGCCGCCGCGATACGACAGTTGCTGGACGACCCGGCCCGCCGGCTGGCCTACGGACGGGCCGCCCGGCAGCGCGCGGTCTCGCTCTACGACTGGGAATCGGTCACCGCGGCGACCGACCGGGTCTACGCAGGCGTCGTCGCCGCGGACAGCCGTTCGGAGGTGTCGGCGTGATGATGACCATGAATTGGCTGGAGGACCACGAGCGGGAGGTCCGGCTGGCCATGGCCGCTCTGCGCCGGGACTGGCCGCGGCTGCAGAGCTGGGGTGAGCATCTCGTCGAGGTGTACGCCAGGGGCGGCCGACTGCTGGCCGCCGGTAATGGCGGGAGTGCCGCCGAGGCACAGCATCTCACCGCCGAACTGGTCGGCAGGTTCCTGGCCGAGCGGCGCGGGCTGTCGGCCATCTGCCTGAGCGCCGAGACCTCGAGCCTGACCGCCATCGTCAACGACTACGGGCAGGAGGAGATGTTCGCCCGGCAGGTCGAGGCGCACGGGCGCCCTGGAGACGTGCTGGTCCTGTTGTCGGCGTCCGGCCGCAGTCCCAACGTGCTGCACGCGGCGGATCGGGCCCGCGAGGCCGGGATGACCACCTGGGCGATGACAGGGCCGGGTCCCAACCCGCTGAGCATGCGGTGCGATGACGCCGTCCTCGTCCGCGCACCGTCCACCGCCGCGATCCAGGCGATCCACCTCATCGCCGTGCACGGGCTGTGCGCGGTGGTCGATTCAGCGATCGATTCAGGGATCGACTCAGCGGTCCGTGCCTCGCCGGCGTTCGGTGGGTCCGAGCTGCGGGCAGCCGCATTGGATGCCGAACTCGATTCGGAGTTGACCGGATGACCGCCGGCAAGATGGTGATGGCCCGCAACGGCTCTGGACAGCGACCGCCCCATGTGGTCGTGGTCGGCGACGTCCTGCTCGACCGGGATCTGATCGGCACCAGCGAGCGTCTCGCCCCCGACGCCCCGGTGCCCGTGCTCGATGTGACCAATTTGCGCGAGAGCCCAGGAGGAGCCGGCCTGGCCGCACTGCTCGCTGCCCGCTCCGGTGCGCGGGTGACGCTCATCGCGCCGATCGCCGACGATGCGGCCGGCGCAGCGCTGCGTGGCCTGCTCGATCCCCATCTCGAGGTGATCCCGCTGGGTCACGACGGGCCGACGCGGCGCAAGACCCGGATACGCAGCGGTGGCCAGTCCCTGCTGCGCATCGACGACGGCGGCCCCGGTCGCCCTGTCGACCTGCCGGTCGAGCAGATCACCGAGGCGCTTGCCGACGCCGACGCCATTCTGGTGGCCGACTACGGCGCCGGAACCACCAGTGACGACCGGATCCGCCGGATCCTGAGCGACAGTGCTCACCGGACAAGGCTTGTCTGGGACCCGCATCCTCGCGGCGGCCCACCGGTTCCGGGCGCGGCGTTGGTGACACCGAACCTCGCCGAGGCGACCGCTGCGGACAGGGCCCTGACCGACCGGCGGCCCGACAGTTCCGGTGCGCCCGACCTTCTCGCCGGGCGGCTCCGGGCCTCTTGGCAGGTGGACGCGGTGTGTGTGACGGCCGGTGCCGACGGCGCGTTCCTGGCCGGCTCGGACTCGGGCGCGCATTACCTGCCGGCACCGTCGGTCCGCGACGGCGACTCGTGCGGCGCCGGCGACCGTTTCGCGGCTACCGCCGCCGTGCGGCTCGCTGCAGGCGATCTCGTCTCCGAGGCCGCGGCGGCGGGCGTCCGGGATGCCTCAGCTTGGGTCGGCGCCGGCGGTTCCGCGTCATTCCAGATCGATCGTGCTGCAGCGTCTTCGCCGCAGGCGCGGTCCGCCGAACAGGCTGCGGACCGGCCCGTCACGGGAGCTGCCGGCGGCGCATCTGACCTCGAAGAGGTCGCGGACCGACTGCGGGGCCGGGGCCGCACGCTGGTGGCGACGGGCGGCTGCTTCGACATCGTGCATCCGGGGCACGTGGCCACCCTGCAGGCGGCGCGCCGACTCGGTGACGCCTTGGTCGTCCTGATCAACTCCGACGCGTCTGTCGCACGGCTCAAGGGCCCGGGGCGGCCGGTCGTCAACGCACAGGACCGGGCCGGCGTCCTGCAGGCCTTCGACTGCGTCGACGCCGTGGTGATCTTCGACGAGGACGACCCACGGGCGGTCCTTCAACGGCTGCGTCCCGACATCTGGGTCAAGGGCGGGGATTACGGAGGTACCGAACTGCCGGAGACGGCGACCGTCCGGTCCGGCGGCGGCCGGGTCGTCTTCCTGCCATACCTGCCCGGCCGATCGACGACCAGCATCATCGAGCGCTCCCGCTCGCATGCAGAACAATCAGTGTGAGAGGAAACATGACCAGCACCAGCACTCCCAGCACCAGCACTCCCAGCAGGGCGACGGGTTCCGCGACAGGGGCGGCCGCGCCCCGCACCATCGGAACCGTCTACGTCACCGGCGGATCGAGCGGACTCGGTGCCTCCGTGGTGGCGGCCGTCGCTGCTGCCGGCGGCACCCCTGCTGTCATCGACCGGGTGGCACCGGCGAACGACGTACCGCACGTCATCGCCGATCTGGCAGATTCTGCGGTCGCTGCGGCCGCCGTCACCTCCCTGGTCGAGACGGTCGGGGCTCCCGACGCCGTGGTCACCGCAGCCGGCACCGATGCCTGCGGGCAGCTGCTGGACATCGAGACCGAGGACTGGGAAAAGGTTGTCCGGGTCAACCTGTTCGGCACCGTCGCGGTGATCCGGGCCGCTCTGCCCTATCTGGAGAAGAGCCGGGGCACCGTCGTCACGGTCGCCTCGACGCTGGGCCTCAAGGGCGTCAGCGATGCCACCGCCTACTGCGCGTCCAAGTTCGCCGTCCGTGGGTTCACCCACGCGTTGGCCGCCGAACTCGCCGGCCGGGTCGGTGTCACGCTGCTCATCCCGGGTGGCATGCGGACAGCGTTCTTCGACGGCCGGACGGAGCAGTACAAGCCCGGTCCCGATGCAGACCTGGATGATCCCGCGAACACCGCCAACGCGGTCCTGACGGCCCTGCGTCAGCCGGTGGGCAGCGAGATTCGGGAAATGCTCGTGATGGCGTCCGGCGAAAGCTCCTGGCCGTGATCAGTGCAGCCGCGATCAGTGCAGCCGCGATCAGTGCAGCCGCGATCAGTGCAGCCGCGATCAGTCCGGCCGCGATCAGTCCGGCCCGATCGGTCCAGCCGTGATCGGTCCGGCAGCAGCGCCGGCGCGGACGGACCATGCCGACAGCGGCGGCACCGAAGGTTCAGTGCTCGTACTCCGGGCGCTGGGCCTCGGCGACGCCCTGACCGGAATTCCGGCGCTGCGCGGAATCCGCCGGGCATGGCCGGATCGCCGACTGATCCTGGCCACTTCGGCCGCCCTTGGACAGTGGCTGCAGGGGCTCGGGGTGATCGACGATGTGCTGCCGACCGACGGCCTGGCACCACTGCGACTGCCGCCTGATGATCGGGCCAGAGGTGGCGGCCACATCGCCGTCAACCTGCACGGCAGCGGGCCGCAGAGCCACCGGTTGCTCCAGCAGACCGGCCCCGCCGAGCTCGTCGCCTTCCGTTGCGCGCCCGCCGACCACGTCGACGGGCCGCAGTGGCGGCACGATGAGCACGAAGTCGACCGTTGGTGCCGATTGATGATGGCCTGGGGCGGTCGGTGTGATGCCACCGATCTGTTGCTACGCCACCGGGGTCAGCAGGATCGCGGACAGACTGTGCTGCTCCATCCCGGTGCAGCCAGCGAATCCCGTCGGTGGCCGGCGGATCGCTGGTCGTGGCTGGCGGCGGAGCTTGCCGCACAGGGATTTCCGGTTTTCATCACCGGGGGGCCGTCCGAGATCGCGCTGTGCCACGGCATTGCCGCGCGGGCATTGGACCGACTGCACCTCGCCGGTGGACAGAGCCCGCAGATCACTGTCGCCGCAGGCACACTCGGGCTGTCCGGCCTGACCGATGTGGTGGCGGCAGCGCAGCTTCTCATCTGCGGCGATACCGGGGTCGGCCATCTCGCCACCGCCCTCGGCACACCATCTGTCCTGCTGTTCGGGCCCACTCCCGTCCGGTGGTGGGGCCCGCGAATCGATCTGGCGAAACACCGGGTGCTCTGGCACGGGGACCGCAACTACCTCGGCGACGCCCACGCGGACACGATCGACCCTGCGCTCGAGGCGATCTCGCAGGAGGAAGTTCTCGAGGCGGCGGAGGAACAGATCCGCCGCGCCGGGCACCGCGGCTTCGATGCTGTGACGCCGGGGCAGCCGGCCCATCCGGTACTGAAGGCGGGCTGAGTCCCGCCTCCACTAGATGGACGGTCGCGTCGGATCCGGAGCGGTGGGATCGGGCGAGATCGGCCCTGGACTCGGAAACGGTTGCCCCGGTGAGGGTTCGATCGGACCGGGCTCGGTCGGCGGTGGTTCCATGGGCACCGGCGGACGGTCCGGCTCGGGTGAAGGCGGCTCGGGTGAAGGCGGCTCGGGTGAAGCCGGCTCGGGTGACGGCGGCTCGGGTGACGGCACGGGCGGCGGCGGTGCGACCGGATCCGGATCCGGTACCGGGCCGGGAGCACCTGGCTGCGGAATCGTCATCGAGCCCTCCTCGCGCATCTGGGTGAGGTCGGCCGGCAGGGTCGCCCCCGACTGCACACGGTCGTTACCCAGCCGGGCCCTGCGTCAACCCGGCCGGTCGTCAGCCGGTTGTCACCGGCCGGCTCCCCCTGCTGCCTCGGAGCCCCCTGCTGAGCCGGAGCCGGCGCCCCGGCCGGTTTCGCCCTGCAGGCGGTCGATGTGTTGCGAGGCCTCCGCCTTGGTCAGATCGGCCGGCAATTCCTCACCGGCTTCCCGTGCGAGCGTGTCGAGATAGCTGCGCTGCGGACCCGTCATCGGCTCGTCACCGGTCACCCACTCGTCGGGATCCTTACTAGCCGTCGTCGACGGGTCCGGCCGCGCTCCGCCAATGGTGTCCGGTTGCTCCCTGTCTGCTGCGCTTCCAATGATTTCGCCTGCGGTGTCGGCATTGTCGGTGTCGGTGTGATCGGTGTGAGTGCTTGCATCCTGCGTCATGAGTGCACAGTATTCGCTGCCACCGACAGGGGTCAGTGCCGTCATCGGGGCACCGACTCCAGGTGGTCCGGAGCGCAGATCGAGGGGTCGGACGAAGCGTCAGCGGCGGGTGTGATCGGTGATCACATCGGCAGCGGCTGTCACGACATCCACACCGTGGGCCGAAGCGGTCGCCTGCAGGCGGGACCTGGCCTCGTCGGCCGTCATGTCGTACAGCGCCATCAACACACCGGTCGCCCGCCCGACGACCTCGCGCTGCGCCAACGCCGATTTGAGCTTGATCGCCTCGGACTCGCCGGGCCGCGTCGCCGAGAAGGCGGCCAGCCCGCGACTGAGGTATTCGGTCAGCACCGTCAGCAGATAGGGGTCCGGTGCCCGCAAACCACCGGATCGCGCGCTGTACAGGTTCAGCGCTCCGACCGAGCGTTCTCTGGCGTACAGCGGCTCGGCCCTGAATGCGACCACTCCCGCAGCGTGCGCCGCGTGCGCCAGATGCGGCCAGGCGGCGCTCACCTCGTCAAAGGTCATCAAGACGGTTCGCCCCGTGCGAAGGGCCCGCAGGCATGGGCCGTCGCCCTGGCCGTACTGTCCCTCGTCGACGACCAGGACCCGGGAATCCGTGTGGGCGGTGGTGAACGGCGGCCCGCCGAATTCTGCCGTCACCCCGGCCCAATCGACGTCCTCGATCAACCGGACCGCTTCAGCGGCGACCCGCTGCATCAGGTCCAGCAGACTGTCCTGGTCCCTGACGTCGCCGTGCAAACCCTCGACCAATTGCGCCATCTCTGCCGGATGCGCGGCGAGTGCCCGTAACAGGGCGGGCGACATCGGCTGCGCAGCACCGTCGCCGGGGCGCTCGGGCTGCGCCTCCGGGTACTGCTGCTCGCTGGTCATCATCTCTCCCACTGTCGCCGGCGGAGGGCTGATTCCGTCCAACTTCTCTGCCAGACAATTCTGCAACGGCGGAGCCGGGCGCTCGTCATCGGCATCACATTTCGGCCGCCAGTTCAGACGGCCGGCTGATCATCACATCTCGGTGCCGATGAGGATGGATCGCGCACCGCCAATTCGCCGAAAACACCCCAATCGGGCAGAGAACCAGAGTCGGCCGCCCTTTCGGACCAGTCGGTTCGACGTCGACGCCGGGCAGGAGTTCAATCAGGTGACAACCCAAGGGCACGGACGCAACTGGGCCGAACCGAAGGCGGAGCGCGTGGAGGCAACAGAGAACGGGATAGGCGCTGCCGAGGCGGCCCGGTCGGTGACCAGCACGGTCACCGAACACACCAGAGGGCTCTGTGAGATGTCGCTCCGGGTTCTGCCCATCGACGGCGTCTCGGTCGTCGTCAGGAGCGGACTGGATCATCGCGAGATGGTCCATGCCTCCGACGCCATCATCAGCCAGCTGGACGACCTGCAGTTCGTCCTCGGCGAGGGACCCTGCCTGGACGCCTACCGGTACCGCTTCCCGGTCCTGGAGCCGCACCTGGATGGAGAAGCTGCCGCGAACCGCTGGCCCGGTTTCGCGCGGGAAGCCACTCAGGCCGGGGCGGCAGCCATCTTCGCGTTCCCGCTCCAGGTCGGTGCCGTGCCGTTCGGCGTGCTCGAGATGTATCGGGTAGCACCGGGTGGGCTGGACGAGGGCGATCTGGTCACTGCGCTGTTGCTGGTCGACGACATCGTCCGGGTCGTCCTGCACTACCTCACCGATGCCCAGCTCAGTCCCAGCTCCACCACCGCGGCACCGCTGTTCGGGCGCAGCGAGATACCGCAGGCCACCGGCATGGTCGCAGTGCAGTTGAACGTGTCCATCCCGGAGGCGCTGGCGCAATTGCGCGCTGCGGCCTTCGTCCGTAACCGCAGCGTGCAGTCCATCGCCGAGGACGTCGTCGCCCGTCGGCTGACCTTCGCCGATCTCGACGGTGAGTGAAGGTCGTGCTGACCTGCTCTTGCAGGTCGCACGAGCGAGTCAGCACGAACAGGTCAGCCCGGCGCGTGGGGCAGCCGCTGCATCAGCTTGATTCGGCGATGTGCGCGAAATCCCGCGCCGGCCACCACAGTTGGCCTAGGGAGGCGTCCGCGTCGTCCTCGACATCGTCATGGTCGTCGATGAGATGAGCAGCGATCCCGGCGAGAGTGATGATGCCCACCAGCTCGCCGGCATCGACCACGGGCAGCATGCCCAGTGGTTGTCGCAGCACCAGGCTGAGCACCGTGGCATCCGCCATCCGGTCGGCCGCAATCGTCGCCTGCGGACCCCGCAGTAGTGCCCCGACCGGCATTTCCCGGGGGTCCACCGCCGCTGCCACACAGTGTTCGACGATGTCCCGCTCGAACACCATCCCGAGGAATCCGTTCGCGGCACCGTTGACCGGCACCGAGGACACACCGAGCGCGCGCATCCTTCTCGCCGCCAAGACCACGCTGTCGGACTCGTCGAGGCACCTCAGCGCCGGGGCCATCAGCTGTCGCGCTTGCAGCGGAATCACGGTTCCCTTCTGTCCTGAAAGACGACGTTCGGTCGATCGGCTGGATTGCTCACCTCGAGAAACGGTCGGGTGATGCGTCAGGTGGCGCGGTCGCACTGCAAATCACGGATGCTGAGGTCCCGGGAGACAACTGCGCCGGCGACCAGATCGACCGTTTGGTCGTTGTCGCTGGCGTAGCGACGCAGTTCGGCCAGCGCGACGTCAGCCTCGAGGCCCTGGGCCACGCTGATCATGCCCATGGCGATCAGTACCTGGTGACGGCCGATCGCTCCCGGGCCCTCCAGCCAGCGCGGGTCCGTGGCAGGTTCGGTGAAGACATCTGCTGCGAGCAGCTTTTCGGTCACCAGTCCGGCGATCGCATCCACGTCGTCGACGTCGAGGTCTTCCGCCTCCGACGCACCCCTGCAGTACAGATCGACCGAACCCACGCCGGACAGCTCACCCTGCAGCGGGAAGGAGAAGATCGACCGGAACGGCGTCGAGGCGACCAGACGGTGATGAAAGTCCGGCCACCTGATGGCCAGCACGGGCCCAGTGGCCAGCACGGGGCATGATGTTCGATGCGCGTCCAGGCACGGTCCCTCGTCAGCCGTGAACTGCAACCGTTCCGCCTCCGCCGCATCACGATCGCTGGCGCCGACCGGCACCCTGATGTCGGTTCCGCTGAACATGCTGATCCCTGCGCCGGCGACAGGGAGCACGGCGACGCACGCCTTCGCCAGGCCGATCGGGGCGAGTTCGGGTTCGGCCGCTCCGGTCCGGATCGATGCATAGGCGGATGCGAAGTCGTCGACGAGTGTCACGTGTTCCCTTTCGCGGCTGGGTGGTGGCCGCTGCCGGGCCGCCTCGTCTCGAAGTTCCCAGGGCAACCGTCGGGCCAATGTGTCCAGGCCAATGTCTCCCGGGATGCCATCACTGTTCCCGATGGCAACACAGGAAAACAGGGTGCGTCGCGATCCCGGTCACGCCGGACCGCCGCCGAGCATGCCCGAGGTCGATGGCACATCCAGGTGGAAGCGTCGGCAGTCCTTTTGGTGACGGTTTGGGCGCCGGTACCCATGGGCACACACCACCCGTCCGGGCGAGCGCACACCGGCTGAGCGCACGGAGGCAGTTTCCTTGATGAGCACCCCACAGTCCGATGACGGGCGACGTCCGGAGCGTTCCGGTGGCAGGTCAGATTCGGCGGCCCGGGACACGCCCCGTTCCGCCCCCGATGCCGGTGGTCCGTCGCCGCACCCCGAGGCAACTGCGTTCGCGGCCAGTACCGGCCACCCCGAAGCCTCGCTACCGCCCTCTTCCGGGCAACCCACGACTGGCGGACACCCGACCTTCCAGGGTGGTCAGCAACCGCCGTTCCAGGGTGCGCAGCAAGCACCGCTGCCCGGTGAGCAGCAGCCTGTGTTCCACGGTGAGCAGCCGCCGCCGGACAGCAACCCCACCGGCCCGATACCCGTTGTGCCGCATCATGGTTCGCCGAAAGGTGGGTCCTTCTCCGGCGGACCGCCGCCGCACAAGCACTCCAGGACCGGAGCGGCGTGGGTGGCGCTGGTGGTGGCGGCGATCGTCCTGGTCTTCCTGCTGATCTTCGTCGGCCAGAATTCCGGGTCGGTCCAGGTGCGCTACCTCGGCTTCGAGGGCAGCCTGCCATTGGGTGTCGCCATGGCGTTCGCCGCCGTCGCTGGCGCCCTGACCGTCGCACTGCTGGGCACGGTCCGGATCCTGCAACTGCGCTCGCGCGCGCGCCGGGCGGCATCCGGCCGCTGACCAGCGGTGTCGGCAAGCGTGGTTCACACGAGCTGGCCGACACGCGTGGCCGGCAGGAAGTGCGGACCGCTCACGCCGGCAGGCGTGCTCACCGATGCGGATTCGGGATCACTCGGCAAGCATCTCTAGAACGGCCCGCTCCACCGATGGCGCTGCGCCGATGGCAGGCAGCCGGTCGGGCGGAATCCTGCCCTCAACGGAGACGGCGTCCGCCAACTCACGACTGATGCGCGAGACCGCCTGGGAGATGGTCACTCCCTGACGGAACAGCTCGATTGCCCGCGGATTGATGTAGGAACCACGGCAGACCGCCGGGGTGTTGCCCAGGTTCTCGGCCACCGCTTGCACCGACCTGCGGATGGCCTTGTCCAGTGCCGTTCGGCTCCAAGCCTTGCCGGCGGGGTGATGCAGCTGTTCATCCGCCATCGCGACGGAGCCGAGCACCGTTCCGTGCCAGGTGCGGAAATCCTTGGCCGAGACATCGAGCCCGACGACTTCCTTGACGTAGGAGTTGATGTCATCGCTGGTGAGCCGCCGCCAGTCGCCACCGGCCTTGTACACCAGCAGCGCATCGATATCGCCGGCGCGCCTTCTCAGGAGCGAGCCCATCACCTCCAGCAGCACCGGGTCTTCGATCCGCTCCACCCGTTCGAGGCCGGACTTGGCCACGTACTCGAAGACCAGAGCACCCGAGCGCCGATGGACGTGGTCGCGGCGCAATGTCGACAAGCCGTAGGAGCCATTCGTTTCGGCGTAGATCTGCCCACCGATCCGGAAGTGACCACGGTCGAGCAGCCGGAAGGCCGTGCCGAGCACCCGTTCCCTGGTCAACGACTTCTCTGACAGATGCTCTACAACAATGCTTCTCGCGCGCGGCAGTGCGGCACCCAATTCCAGCACCCTGGCATGTTTGATCCGGTTCCGATTCTCCTGCCAGTCCGGGTGGTACAGATACTGCCGACGGCCGGCCGCGTCGGTACCCACCGCCTGCAGATGGCCGTTGGGAAACGGCGTGATCCAGACGTCCTGCCAGGCAGGCGGAATCACCAGGGCCTCGATCCGGCGGCGCACCCCCCGATCCGTGACCAGCGCGCCGCCGGCGTCGAAATAGGCCCAGCCACGCCCGCTGCGGCGCCGGGTCAGCCCAGGCTGACCGGGATGCGTACGCCGAAGGCGTGGCACGGCGACCTCCGGACTACGACTGGCCCTTGGGCGCAGTCATCTTGGCGTGCAGTGCTGCGTTGACCTTGTCGGGAAGGACGGCGGCCGCGGCGGTCATCAATTTGTTCACCTTCGGTCCGGCGACAACGTGGTCCTTGCCCTCCATCAGCGCCTTGAAACCCTGCTCGGCAACTTTGGCCGCGTCGATCTTGGGACCCTGGCCGGCCGGAGTGTTCTCCATTCCCGCCCGGTCGAAGAATTCTGTGTCCGTGGGTCCGGGCATCAATGCGGTGATGGTCACGCCGCTGTCTTTGGTCTCATGGCGCAGGGCCTCGGCGAACGACAGCACGAAGGCCTTCGACGCCGCGTAGGTGGCGTAATACGGTCCCGGCTGGGTGCTGGCGACCGACGCGGTGAACAGCACCCGGCCCGCTCCCTTGGCCACCATGTCCGGCAGCAGGGCCTTGGCCAGGTGAACGGTCGATGTCACGTTGAGCGCAACGAGATTCAGGTCCGCCTCGAGGGAGGTCTCGACGAACGGACCGGCGTTCCCCACGCCGGCATTGAGAGCCAGCGCGTCGACGACGCCCTGGGTGGATTTGATGACGGCGACAAGTTCCTCGACACCGGCGAAAGTGGCGAGGTCCGCCCGCACTGCCCGTACCGGCGCCATGGGACGTGACAACGCCCGAGCCGCCTCGGTGACGTCGGCATCCTCCGCACAGATCAGGACGTCGTATTCCGCCTCGACGAATTTCTCCGCGAGGTGATATCCGATTCCACTCGAACCACCGGTCACCACTGCCAAAGGCTTGATCGCTGCAGTCATTGTTTTCCCTTCCATTCCGCTTGCAAATGACCTACAGGCGATACCCGCAGGTGAACACGGCGAAACAGCGGTGGACGTTGCTCCGACCGGGGCAACGCAGACGAACCAGCAAGGGCGGAAACGGGTTCTGCACGCGTATCACCGCACATTCACCCGATTGACTACTCCGTCAGGGGGAACACGAGCCGCAAGGAGTGGGGCCGTCCGGACGTCCCCGCGCCCCAGGTCTGGCCGGCTGAATCCCACACGCCGGCCAGACCGAAATGCTCGAGCCATCCCACGCTGGTGGCGCAGCTCGCCATCGCACCAGTTCGTCCATCCCGCCATCCCGCCATCACGGCCGGTCCGTCACGTTGGCCGGCCCGCCATCCCGCGTCCCTACTCCCTCTGAATCGTCCTGGTTCTGCTGGAGGCCGGTGGTTTACGCAGCTTCCACGGTTGGGGCGCTGGCCTCACGGTACTGCCGCTCGTAGGTGATCGGCGGGTTGTAGTTGATCGAGGAATGCAGCCGGTCAGTGTTGAACCAGTGGACCCAGCTGGCGGTCTCGGTTTCGACCTCTGCTGGCCCGCTCCAGGTCCGCCGGTGCAGGTCGATCAGCTCGGTCTTGTACAGGCCAATCGTCGACTCCATGAGCGCGTTGTCCAGGGCGTCTCCGACAGTTCCGATCGACGGCGCGATCCCAGCCTCCATCAACGCAGTCGTGAATGCGATCGACGTGTATTGGCTGCCGGCGTCGGAGTGATGCACCAAACCCGTTGCTGTGAAGCGGGTATCACTGCGCCGCCGGGTGAACAGAGCCTGCTCAACGGCCGACATGACCAGCGCGGTCGTCTTCGACCTCGACACCCGCCACCCCAAAATACGCCTGGAATAGACATCGACGACGAACGAGACGTAGCAGAACCCGACGTGCGTCCACACATAGGAGAAATCCGCGACCCACCACTGATCCGGCCGGGTCGGCGCCGCCCAGTTCCGGCCGATCAAGTCCTCCGCCCGCGAATGCCCCTCACCGCTGCCGCGGCGGGTGGTCGTGGTGCTGTGCTGGCCCCTGCTGACCCCGTGGACACCGGCGATGGCCATCAGCCGGGCTACCTGATCCCGGCCGACCTGGTGCCCGGCCTGGGTCATCTTGTGCCAGATCTTGCGGATTCCGTACACACCACGGTTCTTGCGGTGCACGTCGATCACCAGGTTGACCAGCACGGCCTCGGCCCGGAGCGCGTCCGTCACAGGGTGCCGGCGGTGGGCGTAATAGCTGCTCGGGGCGATCTGGATGTCGTGCTCGGTGAGCACCCGGCAGATCGGCTCGACCCCGAACTGATGCTTGTACTGGTCGATGTAAGCGCAGATCACTTGAGTCGGCGGTCGAGCTCCGCCGCTGCGAAAAACGCTGCAGACGTGCGAAGAATATCGTTGGCGCGACGCAGTTCTCCGACCTCACGACGCAGCCGGATCAGCTCTGAATGCTCATCGGTCGTCGTGCCCGGGCGCGCACCGGCATCGACCTCTACGCGTTCGATCCAACCGCGCAACGTCTCCGAATGCACGTCGATCAACACGCCGACCTGCCGGCGGGACTCGATCGCCGACTCACCCGGATGCGCCTGTCGACGCTCCTGGTACATCCTCACCGCACGGTCGCGGGTCTCCTGGTCGTACTTGCGGGGTGCAGCCATGGCTTCATTCTCCTTGGGAGATCAGAGCCTCCACCAGAGCCAGGACACCTCACTCCTCCGGCGATCACTGTCCCGCCTCCCTGTCCCGCCTCCCTGTCCCGCCTCCCTGTCCCGCTCCCTGTCCCGCTCCCTGTCCCGCCTCCCTGTCCCGCCTCCCTGTCCCGCCTCCCTGTCCCGCCTCCCCATCCGGCCGTCCTGATCCTGCCATCCCACCACCATCTCGCTGGATGGTGTACGGTGACCAGGTCGGAAAGGACGTGTCCATGGCGGAGCTCGAGAAGTCCGAGAAGATCACCATCAACCTCGGCCTGGTCGATCTCGGCGAGATCGACCTGCTGGTGGGCGAGGGCTTCTACGCGAACCGGACCGACTTCATCAGGACGGCCATCCGGCGACAGCTCGAGACCCGTTCGGGCGCAGTCAAAGACAGTGTCGAGCGCCGCACTCTGGCGCTGGGCAGCGTGCATTACAACCGCGCTCAGCTCGAAGCCCTGCGGCGCGAGGGGCGAACAGTGCAACTGCGTGTTCTGGGTCTGGGCAGCATCGCCGATGACGTCTCCCCCGAGCTCGCCCTGGACACCATCGAATCCGTCGAGGTGCTCGGCGCCTTCAGGGCGCCGCGTGCCGTGAAGGCCGCATTGGCGGACCGCACCGTCTGACAGCGGCAGTCCAGGCTCGAAGCTCGGCGGGACCCGCATGCCGCGCTCATCCGATCATCGGCTCCGCCATCGCGGAGCCGAATCAACCACACCTTTGGGGAACAGCCATGCCCGAAAACCACACGAACTCACCGCTTCCGGATCATTCTCCGTCGGTCGCCGATCGCGCCGCGGCCTTGATCCGGGCGCGAGAACTGGTCCGGCGTACCACCGCATCCGTTGGCTTGCCATCACACTCGGGGCATTCGATGCCCCACGGCGGACGAGATCTGCCCGATCCCACCGGCATTCTGGCTCAGCTGGGATTGAGCCGCGGAACCACTGACGGCACCCGCCAGGAACCGCTCACGACGGCGCGGGACCATGCCGCCGGATCGTCGCTGAAAGACCGCCTGAGCGGTGCGCTCAAGGATCTTCCCGGCAGGGTTGCGGCTGGGACAAGCGGTCTCCGGTTGCAGGGCATGGCCGGGAGTCAGGACCTGGCCGCGGCTGCACAGGTTGCCACGGCACCGGGCGGGCAGTTCCTGCAGTTGCGGCACAGCGAGCCGTCCGGTACCAGGGACTTCCACCTGTACGTGCCGAGCCGTCACAGAGATCGGCCGGCCCCACTGGTGGTGATGTTGCACGGCGGCACCCAGAACGCCGTCGACTTCGCCGCCGGGACGGGAATGAATGCCCTCGCCGAGCAGCACGGATTCCTGGTTGCCTATCCGGAGCAATCACGCTCGGCGAATCCGCAGGGGTACTGGAACTGGTTCCGCCCCGAGGATCAGCAGGCCGGCGCCGGTGAGCCGGCGATCATCGCCGGGATCGTCCGCCGGGTGATCGCCGACCACACCATCGACCCCGCCAGGGTTTTCGTCGCCGGCCTGTCAGCGGGCGGTGCGATGGCGTCGGTGATGGCGGGCGCCTACCCGTCTTTGTTCGCTGCCGTCGGCGTGCACTCCGGCCTCGGCTACCGCAGCGCCCAGGACGTGCCCTCGGCCCTCGCCGCCATGCGGTCCGGTGGGCACCCCGTCGAGACCGGCCCGGCCAGGGTCATCGCCTTCCATGGCGCTGCGGATGGCACGGTTGCGCCGATCAGTGCCGAGAAGCTCATCGGTGCACGGGTCGCGGCCGCCGCACGATCGGGACCGGTGCGGACGACGGCTTTCTCGGACAGCCGCCACGGCGATCGTCAGCACACCCGGACGGTGCACACCGACCGGGACGGCCGGGCCATCGCCGAGCACTGGGTGGTACAGGACGGCGGGCACGCCTGGTTCGGTGGCCACCCAGCTGGCAGCTACACCGACCCGCAGGGGCCCGACGCCTCGGCGGAGATGGTCCGCTTCTTCCTGGACGGCGCGGACCGGTAGGCGAGGGCTGGGACTACTTCACGGCCATCACCCAGCCCCCGCTCTCACTCCGCAAACCCATGCCTCACCCGCGCCCCAACAGGAGCAACCCGCACACAGCTGGAGCAACGCTTCCGGGCCGGGCCATCACCCAGCCCCCGCTCTCACTCCGCAAACCCATGCCTCACCCGCGCCCAGCAGGAGCAACCCGCACACAACCGGAGCAACGCTTCCGGGCCGGGCCATCACCCAGCCCCCGCTCTCACTCCGCAGCCCCCGCTCTCACTCCGCAAACCCACGCCTCACCCGCGCCGCAGGAGCGGAGCGCGCCCGACTGCCGTGACGAGAACCGAAAGGGCCCGGGAAGCAACGCTTCCCGGGCCCTTTCTATGTCATGCTGACAAACGGCTCAGCTGGTGGCGTTCTGCTGAACCCTGTCCTTGGAATCGACGGCCTGGCCCTTGACGTCCTGTGCGGCCGAGCCGCCCTGTTCCTGCACCGTCTGCGCGGCATCGGTCGCCGTCTCCTTGACCTCCTGCACCGCGTGCTGCGCGGGCTCCTGCAGGTTCCCGGCGACCTCCTTGGCGGCGTCGGTCACCTTGTCGACGACCGGCTGCGCCTGCTCCTTGACCGCCTGTGCGGCCTCGCGCTCCTTCTGCGTGGCCGGCAGCAGTGAGGAGATCAACATCCCGGCACCGAAGGCAATCAGGCCGGCGGCAAGCGGGTTGCCCTTGGCCTTGTTCGCGACGGTGTTCGGTGCATCGGAGATGGTGTCGCTCACGACTCCGGCTGCCCGATGTCCGGTATCGCCGACGTCGGAGGCGGATCCCATGATCGAGTCCTTCGCGTCCGTGGCTGAACCCATGATGGACTCCTTCACCGTGGTTGCGGCTCCCCGCACCCGGTCGGTCTGTCGACGAGCGATGCTCGTCGGATTGACTTTCTCGCCTAGTGCGTTCACGTTGTCGCTGAGATCGGTGCGGGTGCGCTCGATCTCACGCCGAATCTGTTCGGGGTCGCTGGTCATACCTGGTCCTCGTTTCCTTTCAATGCGTCAGGGATCTTCTTCACCGTGGCGGTCGTCTTCGGCATGCCGCGGACACTGCGCAGCTCCTTGCGACCCACCTGGGCGAGGACGGCCGCGACGATGGCCCAGATCAGCGCCACGATCAGCGCGGACCAGCCCAGTCCGGTGGCGGAACCGATGGCCCACCACAGCGCCAAGGACAGGAACAGCAGGACGAAATAGCCGGCAACGGCTGCCCCGGAAAGCATCCCGGCGCCCTTGCCCGCCCGCGATGCCGATTGCTGCACCTCGGCCTTCGCCAGCTCCACCTCCTGGCGGAGCAGCGTGGACAGGTCCTGCGTGACCTCGGAGATCAGCTCGCCGAGCGAGCGATCACTCACGCCCATCGGGTCCGACGGGTGCCTCCCCGTTTCCGTCGGTGAACTCATCGGTTCAGATCTCCCCGCCCACCGGTCGGGCCGTACCCCTCGACCGGCGGAATGGCCTGCACGGTAGGAACATCACCGGCGGTCAACAAGGCGTCATCCTGGCCGTACCCGCTCGCGGCGGAACCGGTCGTGCCGTAGCCGCTCTCGTATCCCGTCGTACCGGCGTAACCCGCGGTGGCAGCTCCCGTACCCGCGGAACCCGTGCCTGCATAACCCGTGCCTGCGTCGCCGGCGCCTGCATAGCCGGTCCCGGTCGCGGGGTAGCCGTAGCCGCCCTGCCCGGTCGACCCCGACTGCTGCCGGTCATTGGAAGCGGTCAGGCCCTTGGTCAGCCGGCCGGCCAGAATGCCTGCGCCGAGCGCGATCGCGAGGAATGCACCCGGCCGCCGCCGCCCGTAGGAGCGGACCTCGTCCAGCAGGCTGCCCGGATCGCGCCGGTCCAGCCAGTCCGCCATCTCATGCACCTTGTCCGAGGCCGTCCTGGCCACGTCCTGCGCGATGCCTTCCTTCGGCTGGCCGTTGATCAGGCTCTGGAGCTCGTCCGCCAGCGAGTGCAGGCCACCCGCGACCCGCTGCTGCTGGGTGGAGGCTTGGTCGCTGATCTCGCTCTGCACCTGGTTGAGCAGCTGCCGTGCCTGATGGGTGGCCTCGGCCGTGACGGCCCCGGCCTGCTCCTTGACGGTGCCTGCGACCTCCGTGCCGGCGTGCTTCGCGGTCTGCGCGACCTCTCCCGCCTGCTCCTTGGCAGCTCCGGTTGTCGAGTTGCCCCCGCCGTTACCGCCGGTGTTCACGCCAAGGTCAGCCGGGTGCGACTCCATCGCGGCCGTCGGGTACGTCGACCCGCTGGTCGAAGTGGTGGAGAATCCTTCACTCATTTGATCCGTTCCTCTCTTCATGGGATGTGCCGGATCGACTCAGGCGGCCCTGTCGCCGCCTTGCGGGAAAGTAGTACCCGCCGATGTCGTCGTGAATCGTCGACCTGGCCATCACATCGGCCTTTTTGCCAGGACTTGCCCAAACCGCCCCGATTACCCAAGTGAGCCTGCGAAAAAGGTTTGAAACAGGACGGGCCAGGGCACAACTCCAGGGCCGGATGGTCGGTCCACGCACTGCCGTGCAGGTGGTCTCGACGTACTAGTACGGCAGTCTGATGTTTTGACTTTCTTCGAGGGGTAATAGATGGCAGACCGCGCAGGCGTGACGAATAACCCGAACAGGACCCGTGACACAGAACTCACGGATGCCGACGGCCGACAATCTAATGCAGACGATGCCGACAAGCCGGATACGCCGACCGAACTCAAGAAACCCTCATGGAAATACATCCTCGGCAAAACGGTGCGCGAGTTCTCCAAGGACGAATGCACAGACCTCGCCGCGGCACTGACGTATTACGCCATCCTCGCCCTGTTCCCGGCGTTGCTGGCGATGGTGTCGTTGCTGGGGCTGATCGGTCAGGAGAGCACGACACAGTCACTGCTCGACATCCTGGATCAGGTCGGGGCGGGCTCGGTGGCCGGCACCATCCAACAGCCGCTGCAGGATCTGATGTCGAACCAGGCCGCCGGCATCGGCCTGGTCATCGGACTCGCCGGCGCCCTGTGGTCGGCCTCGGGGTACGTGGGCGCATTCGGCCGGGCGATGAACCGCGTGTACGAGATCGACGAGGGCCGGCCGTTCTGGAAGCTGCGCCCGCTGATGATCGTGGTGACGCTGATCGCCGTCATCCTGGCCGGTGCCGTTGCCATCGGGCTCGTCGTCACGGGGCCGCTGTCCCGGGCGATCGGTGACGCCATCGGACTCGGCGAAACCGCTGTCACCTTGTGGAACATCGCCAAATGGCCGGTGCTGTTGGTGCTGGCGGCGCTGGTCGTCGCGATCCTGTACTACGCCACCCCGAACGTGAAGCAGCCCAAGTTCCGCTGGATCAGCATTGGCGCCCTCGTCGCGATTGTGGTGTGGGTGCTCGCTTCCGCGGCATTCGGCTTCTACGTCTCGCAGTTCTCCAACTACAACAAGACCTATGGCTCGCTCGGGGGTGTGATCATCTTCCTGCTGTGGCTGTGGATCACCAACCTTGCGCTGCTCTTCGGCGCCGAACTCGATGCCGAACTGGAACGCGGCCGGCAGCTGCAGGCCGGCATCCCGGCGGAGCGGGAGATCCAGCTCCCGCCACGGGACACCACCACCATCAAGAAGAAGGAAGCCAAGGCGCAGCAGGACATCGAGCGGGGCGAACAGCTCCGGCTCAGTCGCGGTGACTCTCTCAGTGGTGATGACAGGCATGGCGACGACAGGCATGGCGACGACAGGCGCACCACAGACGACCAGCGCACCACCGACAATCTGCGCACCACCGACGACAGAGAGGCCTCACGATGAGCCAGAGCACAGGATCAATTCCGTCCGGCGACGATGCCGACCTGACCACTTCGGTGCCCGCCGACCGGCCCGAACAGGACAGTGACCTGCCGGCAGGTGGCGACGGCATCGGCATCGGCGCAGACAGCGAGCCGGACACCTTCGAGCCGGAAGAGCCAGAGGTGTCGTGACGAGATGAACGGGCGGTCGGCCCGACGCCGGAAGCGGGAGCATTCGCCCGGGCGGCAACACTTGTCGTTGCCGTCATGACGACGACGTCGTGCGCCGCAGTCGGTCCCGATGTCGATGCGGCATCTGTCACGGCGTCGAAATTCGCCCGGGCACTGGCACAGCAGGACGCCGTGGTGGCCTGCGCACTGCTGGCCCCGGAGACCAAGTCGGAGGTCGAGTCGGGTGGGAGCTCCTGCGCACAGACCATTCTCGGAGAGGGCCTGCCCCGAGCCGGCGCGGTGCAGGGGTCGACGGCGTACGGCCGTAGTGCGCAGGTAACGCTTCGCGGCGATGTCCTCTTCCTCTCCCGCTTCGGGGATCGCTGGCTGGTCACCGCGGCGGGGTGCCGCCCTCGTGACGCCGAGCCGTACGTCTGCGCCATCAGCGGGGGTGAGAAATGCGCGTCGCCTTCTGGACGTACCTGACCGGAATCGCGGTTGGGCTCACCTACTTCATCGCCATCGGGTTGCTGAACAGATGACCGACCGGGAGAACTGCGATGAGGACTGTGCGGGACCACGGGGGCTACCTGCATTCTGCCGATTTCTGGAACCGCAGCCTGCAGAACTGGCAGTCCGAATTCCTCGCTGTCGGCAGCATGGTCGTGTTGTCGATCTACCTCCGGCAGCGTGGCTCACCAGAGTCCAAGACGGTCGGTGCGCCGCACTCGGCGACCGGAGTGGAGTCCTGACTCCACCCGTTCCCGCGACCGGGTGATGGAGCCGACCGCGCCCAGGAACCGACTGCGCCCAGGAACCGACCGCGCCCAGGAACCGACCGCGCCCCCAGGAACCGCACCCGACCGGTGCGCCGAGCGCATGCGTGATGCCGTTCCAGCCCGGGTACACGCTGAGCGGCTGGGCAGCACGCTGCTGCGGGCCGGCGAACGAAGGGAAGTGCCAGTGAGCGCCACCACGACGGTCGATGCGGTCGTCATCGGTTCAGGTCCCAACGGCCTGGTCGCGGCCAACGCCCTGGTCGATGCCGGCTGGGACGTGATGGTCCTGGAGGCCCAGGACAGCATCGGCGGGGCGGTGCGCACGGCCGAGGTGACGGCGCCCGGGTTCGCCAACGACCTGTTCAGCGCGTTCTATCCGCTGGCCGCGGCGTCGCCGGTGATCAAGGACCTGCACCTGGAAGGGCATGGCCTGCAGTGGGTCCAGGCACCGGACGTGCTGGCCCACGCGCTCGACGACGGGCGCTGTGCGGTGCTGTCGACCGATCCGCAGCGCACCGCGGAAAGCCTGGACCGCTTCGCCACCGGCGACGGGCAGGCCTGGCTGGACATGTTCACACACTGGCAACGGATCCGGGACCCGTTGCTGGATGCCCTGTTCACCCCGTTCCCGCCCGTGCGCTCGGCGTTGTCGCTCCTCCGTCGGCTCGGTACGGCCGGGACCATCGACCTCGCCAGGCTCGCAGTGCTCCCGGTGCGGCGGCTCGCCCAGGAGAACTTTCGCGGTGAGGGCGCCGGCCTGTTGTTGACCGGCAATGCCCTGCACAGCGACCTCGGTCCGGACGCGGCCGGCAGCGGCGTGTTCGGATGGCTGCTCGCCATGCTGGGCCAGGATGTCGGATTCCCGGTCCCGCGCGGCGGCGCCGGCCGGCTTGCGCATGCGATGCAGCACCGGTTGGTCGCGGGCGGCGGGCAGATCCGGACCGGCATGACGGTGACCGGGATCGAGATGACCGGTGGCCGGGCCACCGGCGTGCGATGCGCAGACGGAACCGTCGTGGGCGCCACCAGGGCCGTGCTGGCCGACGTCTCCGCGCCCGCGCTGTACCGCGACCTCGTCGGGCTGGATCGCCTGCCGACCGCGATGCGTCGCGAGCTCGACCGGTTCCAGTGGGACTACGGCACCCTGAAGATCAACTGGGCACTGGATCACCCGGTGCCGTGGCGCGCGGCGGGAGCACAAGGAGCGGGCACCGTACATCTCGGCGTCGACAGCAACGGATTCGTCGATTACGCCGCCGATCTCACCTGCGGCCGATTGCCCCACAAGCCCTTCATCCTGTTCGGTCAGATGACAACGAGCGATCCCAGCCGATCGCCGGACGGCACGGAATCCGCCTGGGCCTACACGCACGTCCCGCACGGGCCGCAGTGGACCACCGAGCAGATGGAGCAGCACGCCATCCGCGTGCAGGACCAGATCGAGCTGGTGGCACCGGGTTTCTCGGCAAGTGTGCTGGCGAAGAACGTCCAGACGCCGGCCGGTTTGCAGGCCTCGGACGCGAACCTCGTCCACGGAGCCACCAACGGCGGTACGGCCGGGATCCATCAGCAATTGTTCTTCCGCCCGGTGCCGGGTACCGGACGACCCGAAACCCCCGTCCCGGGGCTTTATCTCGCCAGCGCGTCGGCCCATCCCGGCGGCGGTGTGCACGGCGCCTGCGGGTGGAACGCCGCGCTGGCCGCGCTGGGCGCGAACAGCAAGGTCGGCGGCGTGCGCAGGCAGCTCAACAGCACCGCCTGGTCGCGGCTGCTCCGGTCCGGGAAGTGACGCCCCTGCATTTCATGAAGCGGCTGCCTGTCATGAGGCGACGCCACTCTCTGTGGCGACGCCACTCCCTGTGGCGACGCGACGCCTACTCCGCTTGACCGGCTGACGGGGCCGAAACCCCTGCAGAAGCAATACCTTCCAGTCTCATCCGGAAGCGGCCCTCGGCGATCAGCGCCAGCCGCCGCAGCGTTTCGACATTGCGAGGCCCGATTGCCAACTGCCGCAAGGGAACCGGTATCGCCCGGCCCGGCCCGGCCGTCGCGTCCTCGCTGATGCTGACCGTCGTGTGCTCCGCGCGCTCCGGGGTCAAGGTGATCGAGATGTGCGCCTCTCCTACCGGCCAACCCCGCGCCTTGAGCACCAGTTCGCGCTCGGGCACGGACCGGAGCACCTCCGTGTTGTCGTCGATCACCAGTGGCCATACGCCGACCGAATGATGGATGTGACTGCCCTGCGCCGGCCAGTCCTGCTCGACATCCCGGATGCGGGACGCCCCCACCACCCAGGTGGCGTAGAGCCAACCGTCGGCCAGTACCGACCACACGAGGTCAGCCGGCGCGGCCACCGTCCTGCTGACGACCGGCTTGCCCTCGGTAGGCGTTCCCTTGCTGGCCGCAGGCGATGCGTCGTTGGTGCCGACCGACGTGTTGCCGTCCCCTGACGTATCAGTCTCTGCCATTCCTGACCCTCCGGCGCTCGACTCGATTCTCGCTGTCCACAGCCCCGGCGAGGAAGACGACCTGCCGGGCCATTCATCGGCCCCAGTACCCGCGAGCGGGTGGTTTCACACCGCTCGGGCGGTCGGTCGGCTTCCCGGCCCGACGTGCAACCCGATGAAGCCGCCGCAAAAGAACTGAGGGTCGCAAAAGTGCAGACCGGTCATCGACACCATTTTCAGCTGCTAATCTGGGCCAGCCGCACCGACGCTTGGTCATCCGCGCCGCCGCCGGCCACTCTTGTCGCATTCGGCACGGCGAAAAAACGATTCGGGCCGGCCTTTGCACCGTCGAGCCGAGAGTCGCTGTATGCCAGGGGCTTTGAACCCTGATCGGACGGCTGTCTTTTTCGGATATATCGAGATCCCGGTCACATAGCCGTGACACCACAATGTTTGCCCGCGCGTCTTTGCGGGAACCGCACATCGCACACCAACTACAGCACCGGAAGAGGCCTGCGCCATGATGATCCGGTTCGAGCGATGACTTTCCGTATTGCCCTGGTGTCGACGTACCCGCCGCGCCCGTGCGGCATCGGGACTTTCTCCAGAGATCTGCGATCCGCGCTGCTGCAGTCCGACCCGTCGGTCGAGGTGGATGTGGTGTCGATCATCCGCGACCACCACAGCTCCGAGCCTGAGGTGCTCTCCGTGGTGCGGCAGGATGTCCGGGCGGACTACCTTGCCATACCGGCCGTGCTCGACGGCAGAGGCACCGACGTCGTGCTGATCGAGCACGAGTTCGGCATCTTCGGCGGCGAAACCGGCGCCTACGTGCTGTCCCTGGTCCGCGACCTGCACCAACCGTTCGTGGTGACCCTGCATACGGTGTTGTCCGAGCCGACGGAGCAACAGGCCTCCGTGCTGGGCGAACTGTGCCACCGCGCGGCGCTGGTCACGGTGTTCACCGAGACCGCCAAGAAGATGGTGCTCGAAGCCGGCCTCGCGCCGGCCGGTCGGGTCCGGGTGGTTCCGCACGGTGCACCAACAGCGCTGTTGCCGATCATCGCGTCCGCGGGGAGCGGGGACGACCCGGCAGACCGCTCGCAGGACGAGGATCGCGCCACCCGGACCGCAGTGGGAACCATCGCAGCGGCCGACCGGCAGACCTCGTCTGCCCCTGCACCTACCGGCCATCGGACCATGGCACATCTCGAGGGCCGCACGGTGCTGTCCACCTTCGGGTTGATCTCCGCCGGTAAGGGGATCGAGTCGGCGATCGAGGCATTGGCCGACGTCGTCCCGCTGCACCCTGAAGTGCTGTACCTCATCGCGGGGCAGACCCACCCGGAAGTGGTCAAGGACGAAGGCGAGAAGTACCGGCTTTCCCTCGAACGACTCGTCCGTGAACGGGGGCTGGAGCGGAATGTCTATTTCCTCGACCGCTTCCTGGACATCGAGGAATTGGCGTACCTGCTCAGCGGCACCGATCTGTACCTCACGCCGTACCGCTCGCGCGAGCAGATCGTCTCCGGCGCCCTGACTTTCGCCATCGCCGCAGGATGCCCGGTGGTCTCGACGCCGTACTTCTACGCCGAGGACCTGCTCGCATCCGGCGCGGGAATGCTGGTGCCCTTCGACGACCCGAAGGCCTTCGCCAAGGCGATCCTGCAGCTGCTCGATACACCTGCGGAGCTTGCTGCCGCGGCTGCCGAAGCACGCCGGGTCGGCGCCGAACTGTCCTGGCCGGCTGTCGGTGCGGTCACCCTCGATGTGCTCAGGCATGCGCAGGGCCTCGGGTCGCCCGCCGAGCGCGGCATCGCCACCGGTCGGGTGGCCTCGTCACCGTCCATCCGATCGGACCATCTGCTCACGCTGGTCGACGACGTCGGCATCGTCCAGCACGCCGACGGCGTCATCCCGAACCGGTCCAGCGGCTACTGCGTCGACGACATGGCCCGGCTGGTCATCGTCGCACTCGGCCTGGACCGGGAGGCCGGCGAACGCACGTTCAAGGGCATGATCACCCTTGGGCTGAGCTTCCTGCGGTACGCCTGGTCGGCGGAGGCCTGCGGGATGCACAACATGATGTCTTACGAGCGGAAATGGCTCGACGAACCGCACAAAGGTGACCACGTCGGCCGAACCGTCTGGGCACTCGGCGCCGTCGTCGCCGCGCACCCGCCGCGAGCGGTGGCTGCACCGAGCCTGCGACTGCTCGAGGACATGGCCGACACCGTCGAACGCACGGACAGCATCCGGACGATGGCCTTCGCCGTCATCGGACTGACCAGGCCGTCGCTGCACGCACTGACCCCGCGACTGCGACAGCTCCTGGAGGTGCTGGCCGATCGGCTGCTGGGCGTCCACATCGGGTTCAGCACCCCGGACTGGCAGTGGTTCGAACAGAGCCTGACCTACGACAACGCCCGCCTGCCGCAGGCTCTGATCGCCGCGGGCCATCGGCTGGGCAGGGCGGACATGCTGGCCGCAGGGCTTACAGCACTCGAGTGGTACGGCGCGCAGTGCCAGCTCGACGGGCCCGCTGTACGACTCGTCGGGAACAGCTGGAACCGGACCAAGGAGCAGCCCCGGGCCGAGCCCCAGGACGGTGACGAGCAGGCGCTGGATGCCACCGCGTTGGTCGAGGCCCTGACGGATGCGCAGATGGCCACCGACCAGCGCATCCACGGCGCCCGTGCGATCCGGGCTTTCGAGTGGTTCCTCGGCCGCAATCGGCTGGGCGAACCGGTGTACGACTTCGCCACCGGTGGTTGCCATGATGGTCTGTCCGCACGCAGCCTGAACGACAACGAGGGCGCCGAATCCACGCTGGCGTTCTTCCAGGCACTGATCGCGCTCGAGGCGGCCGGATCTGCAATCGTCGTTGCCGCAGCCGTGAGAGTCGCGATGCTGGCGCCCGTGGCCTGGCGCACCCCGCCGGTGCACTATGGGCCGTGGGAACAGGTCGCCAGCCTGATCACCGAAGGCCTCGTCGCCCTCGGGGTCGACGTGACGCTGTTCGCCACTGCCGATGCGGTGACCACGGCGAAGCTCGAGAGTGTCTGTGACGCGCCGTATGCCGAACGCGATGACGTGGACGGCCGGGTTGCCGAGGCGTTGCACGTCGCGCATGCGCTGCGCCGGTCCGGCGACTTCGATGTCCTGCACAGCCATCTCGACTGGCTGCCGCTGAGCTTCGTCGAACACTGCCGCGCTCCGATGGTGACGACGGTGCACGGCTTCTCGGATCCGAAGATCCTGCCGGCCTACCGAGCCGCCCAGAAATCCGGGCGATCCTTCCTGGTGTCGATTTCGGATTCAGACCGGGTCCAGGGCCTGGACTACGCCCGGACCGTCCACCACGGCATCGATCTCGCCGCCCTGCCGTTCTCCGCCGACGGCGGGGAAGACCTCGTCATCCTCGGTCGCATCCACCCGGACAAGGGCACCGCAGATGCCATCGACATCGCCCGCCGTGCCGGCCGGCGGCTGATCATCTGCGGGATCGTCCAGGACACCGAGTATTTCGAGCAGGCCGTCCGACCGTCGATCGACGACGACAGGGTCGTCTACCTCGGCTCGGTGCAGCCGCAGCAACGGGCGGAAGTGCTCGGCGGCGCCTTTGCGTTGCTGCATCCGATCGCCTTCGCCGAGCCGTTCGGGCTCTCGGTGGTCGAGTCGATGGCCTGCGGCACACCGGTTGTCGCCTACCGGCGGGGCTCGATGCCGGAGATCGTCGACGACGGTGTGACCGGCTTCGTGGTCGACACCGCCGCCGAGGCCGCGTCCGCGATCGATGCAGTCGGCGGATTGGACCGGTTGAAGTGCCACCAGGTGGCCACCGCGCGGTTCAGCGCCGAACGGATGGTGCGCGACTACCTTTCAGTCTATGAACAGGTCGTCGGGCGTCGTGGTGGGTGACGGCCTGTTCGCGCGGGCCCGCGGAAACCCGTTACTGAGCCCGGAACGATGGCCCTATCGGATCAACGCCGTCATGAACGCCGGCGCCACCACGGTGGGGACCGACACGGTGCTGCTGTGCCGGGTCGAGGACCGCCGCGGCTTCAGCCATCTCACCGTGGCGCGGTCCGGTGACGGCGTCTCGAACTGGGTGGTCGACGATCACCCGCTGATGACGCCACGCCCGGACCACCCCGAGGAGGAGTGGGGGCTCGAAGACCCCAGGATCACCCGCGTCGACGAACTGGACGCCTGGGTGATCGCGTACACGGCGTTCGGCCCGGCCGGTCCGGCGGTTGCCCTCGCCACCACCACCGACTTCAGGTCGGTGAAGCATCTGGGTGTCGTGTGCGTCCCGGAGGACAAGAACGCCTCGCTGTTCCCGCGACGGATCAACGGCGAGTTCGTGCTGTTCCACCGGCCGGCCGCGGTGACCGGCGGCCGGGCCGATGTCTGGATGTCCCGGTCCGGGGACCTGCACAACTGGGGCACGCCGGAGCCGGTGTTCGGGGCCCGACCCGGCGGGTGGTGGGACTCCGCACGGATCGGCGTCGGACCACCGCCCATCGAGACCGAGAAGGGCTGGCTGGTCGTCTACCACGGGGTTCGCAAGACCGTGGCCGGAGAGCTCTACCGGGCCGGACTTGCGCTACTCGATCTGGACGACCCCGCCCGCGTCCTCAAGCGCTGTGACGAGTGGGTGCTGGGCCCCAGCGAGGATTACGAGCTCAGCGGTGACGTGCCCGGTGTCGTCTTCCCCTGCGGGCTGATCCACGACACCGACAGGGGCCTGCTGCGGATGTACTACGGCGCCGCGGACTGCCGGGTCGGGATGGCGTCGGCCCGGTTCGACGAGGTCATGGCCTTCATCGACGAGCACGGCTGATACTGCGATCGGGTCTGCCCGAACAGCTGGTTCTGCCCCGCCACCGTCCTTCCCAGGGCGGAGCCACCTCAGTCTGCGGGTGGTGTTCGTCGGATCGGACGTCCTCCCACGGCCCGATGTGGCCGACCGGCGCGGTTCCTACGCTCGATGAACCGGGGCGCCACAGGGCGGACCGGACCATCTGCCTTGTCAAAGGATGAGCTGACGTGCCCCTGTCGACCGACCTCACCGCGCCCTTCCCCCCACCGCGCAGCCTCCGCTGGCCGATTGTCCTCACCGTCGCGCTCGTGCTCGCCGTGTTCCTGACGCCATTCCCTCTGGCAGCGGCCTGGCTGCACAGTGGGCATTCCGACCGGGGGTACTCCGACCTGACCGTCCTGGTGGACTCGCTCAGCACCGCATTCGTTCACCACTGGAAGGCCGACTCCGGGGCGATAGGCGCGGACCTGGCCGTGCCGGTTGACTTCTGGGCCCGGTTCCACATCGTCAAGGCCGCCCTTGCCGCTGCGCTTCTCGTCGTCATGGCGCCGCTCGGCTCGCGGACCTGGGCCCTGTACCTGCGCGCGGGCACCACTGCCAACAGAATCCTGGCCGGAGCCCTTCTCGCACTGGAGGCGCTGATAGCGGTCATCGCGCTCTTGGTTGTGGTCGCAAACACCCAGGGAGCCATCGCACCCCTGTCGTCAGCACTGGGGCTACTCCCAGTCGGTACGCGGGAACCTGTACTCGCCCAGGCGGTCACCCAGATTCGGGAGGGTCTTGCCGCCGGTGCTCAGAACCCGGCGCTGACGTTGCTCGTTGACGACTTCACCGCCTACCACCTCGCCATGGCCGGCCTGGGCGTCGTGGTGACAGTGGCGCTGCTGATCGGTGCGGTCACGTTGTGGCGGCGACGCTCCCGGTTGACCGCAGGATCGCAGCGCGGCCGTCATCTGTTGGCAGTTGGAGTCGCCGCGACAGTGACGTTGTCGCTGTTCTTCGCCGTGGTCACCGCCGGCAATGTCAGCACCGTCGTGCACCCTGCTCCCGCTCTCCTCGGCTTCTTCGAGGGCGGGGTGTGAACAACCGCGCTCCAGCCTGCCGAGTTGGAATGGCGTCGACCCGAGGGCAAGTGTGAAGTTGCGCGGACCTGGCCCGCCGAACCTTCCGGATTTCGCACCGTAGGTCCACGCAACTTCACCTATCTGCGCGGTCAACCCCCGGCGGGGGTCATCGCGCCTCGTGCGCAGAGCCGGAACCGACGGGATCGCCGTCATCGGATCGGACCGTGGTGTCGATGCGGTCCTTTCCGGCGTCGCCATCCCGATCGACAGCGACGTCAATTCCGCCCTCCACGGAAGCCGCAGCCATCACGTCGTCCAGGTCCTTCGCTTCGTCATCGGGCAGCGGGTTGCGCAGCGACGCCACGATCGAGACGGTCAGCGCGAGCATGATGACGCCCAGCGACACCAGCGACGGGATCTCCGGGATGGAGGTGCGAGATGACCTTGTGGCCGGCCTGCAGGAACAGCTTGACGCCGATGAAGGCGAGGATGAAGGCCAGTCCCTTGCCGAGGTAGTGGAACTTCTTCAGCATGCCGGCCAGCAGGAAGTACAGCGCCCGCAGGCCCAGGATGGCGAAGGCGTTGCTGGAGTAGATGATGAAGGTGTTGTCGCTGACCGCGAGCACCGCGGGCACGCTGTCCACCGCGAAGATCAGGTCGGCGGCCTCGATGGCGACCACGACGGCGAGCAGCGGCGTGGCGATGCGCTTGCCGGCCTCCTTGTAGAAGAACTTCGTGCCGCGGTACTCGTCGGACACCGGGATGATCTTGCGCAGCAGCCGGACCGCGAAGCTCTTGCCCGGGTCGATGCTGTCGTCGTCGTCCTTGATCAGCTTGATAGGCGCTGTAGATCAGGATGGCGCCGAAGACGAACAGCACCGCGGTGAAGGTGGAGACGATGGCGACGCCGAGCGCCAGGAAGATGCCGCGGAAGACCAGGGCGCCGATGACGCCGTAGAACAGCACCCGATGCTGGTACTCACGCGGGACCTTGAAGTACGCGAAGATCAGCGCGAAGACGAACAGGTTGTCGACGCTCAGCGACTTCTCGAGCAGCCAGGCGGTGGTGAACTCGACGCCGGCGTCGGCGCCGAGGGTGAAGAAGATGACGACGGCGAAGATGAGCGACAGGCCGACCCAGACGGCGCTCCAGATCGCCGCTTCCTTGAACTTGATGATGTGCGCGCCCCGGTGGGCGAGCAGATCGATGGCCAGCATGATCAGGACCACGGCGCCGAATGCGGCCCAGGCCCAGAGCGGAACGGTCACAGGTGTCCCCGATGGAAGAAGGAATGGCGACATGCCGGTGCGTTCGGCGCACCGACCCTCCACTGTGCCGAGCACTGCGGCTGCCGATCCACGGCAACATTGCGCTGTCTTCTCCACTCGAAGACTGCCGGATATCCGGCAGATGACTACTGGTGATCCGGCCAGCCCAGCAGTCGCGCACCGGTGACGGCGGTCTGCAGTTCGAAACGCTGCGCCGGGTCGGCGGGATCGCGGCCGGTCAACTCGGCCGATCTTGTCCAGCCGGTAGGTCAGCGCGCGCACCGACAGATGCAGTGACCGGGCGCTGAGCGAGGCGTTCCCACCGGCAGCAAAGTAGGCCTCCAGCGTCTGCAGCAGCGGCTCGGCGCCCCCTCGCGCCCGGGTCAACGGGGCGAGCACGGCGTCGACAAGCTCACGCATCGCGGCCTCGTCGCGGATCAAGACGCGTTGCACCATGAAGTCCGCCGCGTCCAGCACCCGGTCGCGCCCGCCGGCCCGAGCACCCAACCGCAGCGCCTCCCGCGCCTGCTCGTACGACAGCCGCACCCCGGACGGTCCCTGGTGGGCGCAGTCCGACGCCCATCCGCCAGCTCGCCGACCTTCGCGGTACGCCGCAGCTGGACGCCCGGCACGGTCGGTGCAGCCGGCAGGCTCGCCGTCAGCCCGTCGATCACCTCGTCCACCGCGGCGCGGTCGGGGGCGGCGAAGATCACCACCAGGCACCCGTCCTTGGTCGTCACCAGGGCGTCTGCGTCCGCCTTGCGGCCCAGGACGGAGCGCTCCAGCACGGCCGTCAGTCGGCGAGGAATCGATGAAGGGTTGCACCGCATCGACCACGACAGCGGCATGCGGACCCGCCAGGGTCAATCCGAAGGTCGCGGCCCGCTCGACCAGGCCGGCCAGGTCCTGGGTCCCACCGAGCAGCAGGTCGTCGACGAACTCGCGACGGGCCGCGGCCTGCGCTGCGACGAGCTCACGGCGGGCCAACTGGTAGCCCTCGGTCAGTGCGCCGACGACGTCCGCAGTGGCCCGCAACATCAGCTCACCCGCACGGACCGGCGCGGACGGGTCCGGGCTCGAAGATGCGACCGCCGGAAGGGCCGGCCACAGCCGAGAGGTGGCGGACAGAAACAGCGCGAGTACCGATCGCAATGCGATGCCGCGGGCGGCGGCGCTCCGTCCCGCACCCCTCAGGGTCGCAAGGTGGCTGCTACTCAACCGGTTTCCGGCTGTCACGGCGGCCGTGAGCGCCGGCAGGTAATCGTCGAGCAGATCCGCGTCGGCGAGTCCGGCGTCCTGCGCCGCCGCGGAGGCGATGTCCTCCAGCACGGCCCGGGAGGGCGGGTCCTCAGAACCGGGCGCCGTCGTCATAACCCGCACAACGTTACGGGCTGGGATCCTCCCCCGACCGCTCATCCGGCGGCGTCCGGCCGGTCCTCACCCGCAGGGGCGGCCGTCGACGACGTACCAACGACACCCCGTGACGCCCGGACGACGACCCGACAACGACCTGACGACGAACGAACGGAGAGGTGGCAGGACATGACACTGCGCGAAACAGCGCACGGAGAAAAAGTGGTGCGGACGGTGCGACAGCGAGTCAGGGATGCCGTCACCGTGCACCTCGATGCCGGCGACCTGCCCGGTGCGGTATGGGCGGTGGCCGACTCGGACGGCGTCATCCAGGACTGCGCTGGAACCGACCGGCCTGACGGAGGCGCCGCGCTCGATCTGGGCACGGTGTTCCGGCTGTCCTCCACCACCAAGCCGATCATCGCGGCGCTGGCGATGACGCTGGTGGACGACGGCACCCTGCACCTGGACAGTCCGGTCGACGATCTGCTGCCGGAGCTGGCGACCCGGCGGGTGATGAGCGACCCGGCCGGGTCGGTGACCGACACCGTGCCGGCGCACCGGCCGATCAGCGTGCGCGACGTGCTGGAGTTCCGGCTGGGGCTGGGAATGGACTTCTCGGCACCCTGGCCCAGCCCGCTGATGGAAGCCGCCGCTGCCGCCGGACTGCCGATGGGACCGCCTGCGCCCCAGCGGAACCCCGAGCCCGACGAATGGATGCGCCGGCTCGGCACCCTCCCGCTGGCCTGCCAACCGGGCGAACGGTGGCTGTACAACACGGGCGCCAGCGTTCTCGGCGTGCTCATCGGCAGGGCCGTCGGCCGCCCCTTGCCGGACGTTCTCGAAGACCGGCTGCTCACCCCCCTGCGCATGAGCGACACCGGGTTCAGCGTTCCACCGCATGCCGCCGACCGGTTGGGACCGCTCTGGATGCCGTCGGACGACTCCGGCGAACGGCAGGTCTACGACCCTGCTGACGGTCAGTGGGCGACCCCGCCGGCCTTCCCGGACGGCGCCGACGGGCTGGTTTCCACCGTCGGCGATGTGCTCGCCTTCGCGACCATGCTGCGGGCCGGTGGCGTGTCGGGCGGCCGTCGGATCCTGAGTGCCGACGCAGTCAGCGCAATGACCACATCGAGGGTCGGACCGATCGACGTGGGCGGCATGGGTTGGGGGCTCGGTATCGGGGTCCGCGACCGGGACGAACCGGGCGGTCGGCAGGCCGGCAGCTACGGCTGGGACGGTGGCCTCGGGACCTCCTGGTGGACCGACCCGGCGTCCGCGGTGATCGCCGTCCTGCTGACCAACCAGATGTGGCCGTCACCGCAACCGCCGGCTGTCTTCACCGACTTCTGGGCGGCGGCGTTCAGCGCAGAGTGATGCACCGGTCGTCCGGTGATGGCATTCGGGTTATGCCTGGCGCCTGGGGCTTCGGTGTGACACACACCACATTTCACCGTTGACGGGGGTCCTGACTGGTGCTTGGTTGATCGTGCGACGCGCGTTCGACTTCTCGCCCCAGGAGGTCCGGTGACCGCTAGGTCCGCTCGTTCCCTGCTCGCTCTCGGTACGGTCGGCCTGCTGGTGGCCTCGACCGTCGTCAACGTTCAGATCGCCGCGGCCGCCGCTCCGCCCGCGCCAGCCGCTGTCAGCGTGACCGGCGGACAGAATCGGCCCGACCCGGTGCTGCTGTTCGCGGCCGACGGCATGCGGCAGGACATGGTCGAGCGTTACGCGCAGGACAGGAAAGCGTTCCCGGCGATGTCGGAACTGCTGAGGAAGGGCGCGTCGGCGTCGGGAGGCGGACTACTCACCCAAGCCCCGCCGAACACCGGTGCGGGCTGGTTCAGTTTGGCGACGGGCGCCTGGCCGGCCGTGACCGGATCGACCAACAACACTTTCCACATCAACGGACAGCCCTTCGCCAACCGCACCGCCGCCTTCGACCCGGGTGTACTGCAGGCAGAGACCATCGCCCAGTCGGCCGAGCGGGGCGGCCTCAAGGTCGCGCAGATCGAGTGGGCCGGCGGGAGCAGCGGCACCATCAACGGGCCCACCCTCGACTTCCGTTCATTCCTCTCTGGCCGGGGTATCGCCACCAACTACATCTCCGCCACCGATGATGCGGCGTTCACCGCGTCGTTCGGCCTGCAGTTCGACCATCCGGCAGGTTTCGGCGGCAACGCCCCCTTCCCGGCCGCACAGCCCGCCGATGCCACCGGCTGGACCAACGTCCCGACCAGTTACAGCCCGGCCAAGGAGATGCGGCTGCGGGTGCTGGATTTCGGAGTCGACAAGTACGGGCTCGACGCCTACCTCTATGACAGGACAAACGACGGTCGCACGAATTACGACCGGGTGCTGTTCGCCCGCGGCAAGGACGGCGCGGCGCAGGTTGCGGACCTGCGCCAGGGCCAGACTGCCGACATCAAGGTCTCGGTCCAAGGAGGGACGCTCGACGGCAAGACAGCCGGGTTCCTGCTGAAGGTCGAGCGGCTCACCCGAGACCTCTCACAGGTCAGGCTGTTCCACACCTCGGTCGCACGGGCCAACGCCAGCTGGCCGACCTGGCCGGGCGCGGCCGGCTTCACCGGTGACTTCGCCGAGTACGTCGCCCAGAAGTTCCCGAGTTCGACCTCCGCGGACTTCGCCATCCTGGAGGCCGGGATCGTCAGCGAGGAGACGTACGTCGAGCAGGGCCTGTACTGGGAGAAGAGCGCCCGGCCACTCGCGACCTACATCATGGACACCTACAAGCCCGACCTGGCCCTCGTCGGCTACCCCGTCACCGACGAGTTCCAGCACCAGTTCCTCGGGCTGGTCTCGAAACGACTCCCGAACGGACAGCGCAATCCCGCCTACGACGACGTGCAGGTGAACGGAACGCCGGATGGGCGGGTGGCGCAACGAGAGGCGTTCATCCGCCGGGCCTACCAGGGCGCCGACTCGATGCTGTCGCTGGTGCAGGGCAAGCTCCGTCACGAGACCACCTTCGTGTCCTCAGATCACGGGTTCGCGCCGCAGTTTGCAGCGGTCGACGCCAGCAAGGTGCTCGTCGATCTGGGCCTGCTTTCCAAGCCGCAGACGTCGAACTGCCGGCCGGCCACCGGAGAGACCATCGGTAAGGCCAAGGCCTGCTGGGCCGGCGGCATGGTGCAGATCTACCTCAACCTCGCGGGTCGGGACCCTGTAGGCGACGGTTTGCTGCAGGTCGCGGCCGCGGATGAAGCGGCGACGGTCGCGGCGATCAAGGCCGCCTACCTGGCCGTTGCGGACCCCAACGACTGGACCGGCGACGGTGAGCCCGAGGGCTGGAAGGTGATGGACCGCGCCTACACCAAGGCAGAGGCCAGGTACATCCCCAACGGCGCGGGGTCGACGGCGAACATGGCGCACCCGACCCGGACCGGTGACGTGGTGGCGTTCGCCTACCCGCCGTACCAGTTCGACGCCGCGACACCCGGCACCCTGGTCGCCCGGTCGGCATTCTTCGGGCAGCACGGCTACGTGCCGGATGTGCAGAACCTCTCCGCCAACGTGAACATGCGGGCGACCTTCCTCGCCGGTGGCGACGCCATCTCGCACAAGCGCGTGTCCGGGGTCCGCACGATCGACATCGCGCCCACCGTCGCCTACCTGCTCGGAGTGCCGCTGCCGCAGCAGAGCCAGGGTCGGGTGCTGCTGAATGTTCTCCGCAACGGCGGATCCGTCCGGCCGTTGACCGTCATCGGGCTGAACGACTTCCACGGCCAACTCGACCCGACCACGCTGCCGTTCGACGGCATCAACGTCAACGTCGGTGGTGCCTCGACCCTGGCCACGCTGTTCGACGAGGACGCCGCGGCGCTGCCGAAGCCGACCCTGCTGCTCGCCGCCGGTGACAACGTCGGCGCCTCACCACCGAACTCGGCGCTGCTCGACGACATCCCCGCCATCGATGTCGAGAACGCCTGGGGGCTGGACGCCACGTCGTACGGCAACCACGAGTTCGACTACGGCGTCGAACGGCTGCTGAAACAGCAGGCCCGCGCCGACTTCCCGTTCCTGGCAACGAACATCGTCGAGACGGCGACGGGCAAGGCGCCGTCCTGGGTGCGGCCGTCGGCGGTGTTCCGGGTCAACGGCGTCAAGGTGGGCGTGATCGGTGCCGGCCTGAAAGAGACACCCGAGCTGGTGTCCGCAGGTGCCACCGCGGGCCTGACGTTCCTGGACGAGGCCGAGCAGATCAGGAAGGAATCCGAACGGCTGCGCCGCGACGGGGTTCGGGTGCAGATCGTGGTGATCCACCAGGGGACCGCGCTCGGCAGCAACGCCGTCGACGGCAAGTCGCCGGTGCCGTGGGAGGGCCCGATCATCGGCATCACCCAGGCCCTGCAGGACACCACGGTCGATGCGGTCATCGCCGGGCACACCCACCGGGTGTCCAACCTGATGGTCGGGAAGATCCTGGTGACGGAAGGCATCAATGCCGGTGCCAGCTACTCGGTGCTGCAGTTGATGGTCAAGGGCGGTGACGTCACGTGGGCCGGCGGGTCGACGCGGGTCGCGACCACCCTGGGCGTCACGCCGCGACCGGACGTGAAAGCCATCGTCGACGACGCGAACGCCCAGACGGCTGTGTTGCGGAACCAGGTGATCGGAACCCAATCCGCTGACATCAAGCGAGACCCGACGCGGCTGAGCGAGTCTCAGATGGGCAATCTGGTCGCGGACGCGATGCGCGACAAGTATCCCGGCATCGACGCGGCGCTGACGAACTCCGGCGGGCTCCGCGCGGACCTCAATGTCACCCCGCCGTCAGCCAGCGAGCAGCCCGGCGAGATCACCTGGGGCGAGGTGTTCGCCGTGCTGCCGTTCGGCAACCGGACAGTGATCGAGACGTTGACGGGCGCACAACTGGGGCAGGCCTTGCTCAACGGGCTGTCCCCGGCCTGCAACCCGCAGATCGCGACCGGCCGGTTCCCGCAGGTGTCGGGGCTCAAGATCTCCTACACCTGCAACGGCACGACACCCGTCATCACCGAGTTGTCCAAGGTCCCTGGCGGCGCCATCGGCCCCAACGACACGATCCGGATCGTGACGAACGACTTCATGTTCACCGGCGGTGATGGCTACACGGCCCTCACCGGTGGAACCAACGTCCAGCAACCCGGTGATGGCCTGCTGGACGTCGTCATCGACAGCATCAAAGCCAATTCGCCGGTCTCGGCGGCGGTGGAGGGGCGCATCGTCCGCGCTCCGTGACAGGACGGCCACCTCAGCACGTGACCGACCCACCACCGGAACCCCGGGTCCGGCCGGTACGCCGGACCAAGGCTAAAAACGGGAACGGCGGGGCTTGCATCCCCCGAGAGGATGCGAGCCCCGCCGTCGTCAACCGGTCGGTGGAGGTGCGCGGTGCCGGCCAGGGCCGTGCGGCCCTTCGGCACGATTCAGCGCCGGTACCCCACCTGATTGCGGTTCTTCCGGTTCGCGATCGCCACGCCGGCCCAAACGCCACCGGCGACCAGAGCGATCCAGAACAGGCCGGAGAACACGGCGCCGATCACCCACCCGATGAGACTGAGCGCGATCCACGCGACCACCACGATGCCGACGATCTTCAAGAACTTGTCCATGATTTCCTCCTGCGGTACCCGGACTGTTGTAGAGCGGCCGACCGGCCGGTTCATGTCCTACTGTCCTCCCGCCGCACGCTGTGCGCGTCCGGTGTGGACCCTGATTTTCGGGTGAGGGTTACCCCTCAGTCCGTTCATCCCGGCGCCGCCCGGCGTCGAACCCATCTGTCAGGCGGCTCCACCCGGACAAACGACGCACTGCCGCTGCGTGTTCCCTGCTGTCGGAACCCCGGGTTCGACAGCCGGCTGCACGACCGGTGCCGCAGGTCCGCCGAGGACGATCAGCGCCGGGCGACCGGCCCTGGGGACTCGCCCAGGAACTGTTCCAGAGCGGTGAGTGCGCCTTCGATCGCAGCGGTGGAACCGGCGAACGAGAAGCGCAGGAAGCGATGGCCGTCCACCTGGTCGAAGTCCACTCCGGGTGCCGCCGCGATACCGGCCTCGGCGAGCAGCCGCGCCGCGAACACGGCGGAGTCGTCGGTGAGGTGCGAGACGTCGGCGTACACGTAGAAGGCGCCGTCGGCGGGTGCAAGTCTGTCGATTCCCAGCCTGCGCAGCCCATTGAGCAACAAAGCCCTGTTGGTGGCGTAGCGGGTGACGTGCCGATCGCACTCGTCATATCCGTCGAAGGCAGCCAGTGCCGCGTACTGGGCCGGCGCCGGCGGGCAGATCGCGAGATTGCCGGCCAGCGCGTCGATCACGTCATTGAGATCCCGCGGCACCAGCAGCCAGCCGATCCGCCAGCCCGTCATCGAGAAGTACTTGCTGAACGAATTGACCACGAAGCCGGTGCGGTCTGTCTGCCAGCTGCACGCCGTCTGGCCGGTGTAGGTGATGCCGTGGTAGATCTCGTCGGAGATCAGCCGGACGCCGGTGTCGGCGCAGTGACGGGCCAGCGCGGCGAGTTCCGCCGGCGGCAACATGGTGCCCGTCGGGTTCGCCGGGCTCGCGACGATCAATCCGTCCAAATTTCGGCCGTCGATCATCGACGCCGTCGGCTGGTAGCGCGTCTCGGGGCCGCAGGGCAGGTCGACGACCTCACAGCCCAATGCGTGCAGGATGTTGCGGTACGCGGGATAACCGGGCCGGGCGAGACCCACCCTGTCACCGACGTCGAAGGCTGCCAGGAAGGCGAGCAGGAATCCGCCCGACGAGCCGGTCGTCACCATCACGTCGTTTGCGTCGACCTCGAGGCCGTACCTGCGCAGGTAGTGCCCGGCGATCGCTGCCCGCAGCGGGGCGATCCCCGGTGTCTCGGTGTAGCCCAGGATGTGCTCGTCCAGCGATCGGTGGGCGGCGGCCAGCACCGGCACGGGCGCCGGGGTGGACGGCTGACCGGCCGCCAGATTGAACACCCGCTCCCCCTGATCGGAGCGTCGGGCGGCTGCCGCCAGCACCCGCATGACGTAGAACGGCGCCACCGCGGACCGATCCGACGGGCGCATCACCGACGGCCCGTCGTCCGGCGGGGAAGTGGCGGGTTCGGTTTCGTGTGCGGGTGTCATGTCGGGAGTTGTTCCCTCACGCAGTCCCCGGCACCAGCACCCGGCCTTCGGCAGCAGCCTCGGCAATGTCGGAGCGGTGATGCGACCCGCGCAGCCGTACCTGACCCACCAGCTCGTACGCGCGCGCTCGGGCAGAACCGAGGTCGCCGCCGGTGGCAACAACGGACAGCACCCGCCCGCCCGAGGAGACGATGGTCCCGTCCTGCGCCCGGCGGGTGCCGGCGTGCAGGATCCCGTCGGCGTCCGCACCGGTGATCACGTCACCGGTGACGGGCTGCCCCGGATAGTTCTCCGCGGCGATCACCACGGTCACCGCGGCCGCCCCACGCCAGGCCAGGACGGTCCGCTGGTCGAGCCGGCCCGCCGCCGCGGTGTGCAGCAAGGCGCCGAGCGGTGTGTCGAGCAACTCCAACACGACCTGCGTCTCCGGGTCGCCGAACCGGCAGTTGAACTCGATCACCTTCGGCCCGGCCGAGGTGATCACCAGGCCGGCGTAGAGCAACCCGGTGAAAGGCGCTCCGCGGCGGGACATCTCGGCCAGCACCGGATCCAGCACGGTTCGCTGCACCTGATCGACCAGTCCGGCCGGGGCCCACGGAAGGGGTGCATACGCGCCCATCCCGCCGGTGTTCGGCCCGGCGTCGCCGTCACCGACGCGCTTGAAGTCCTGCGCCGGAAGCAGCGGTACCGCGACAGTTCCGTCGCACACCGCGAACAGCGACACCTCTGGCCCCGCCAGGTACTCCTCGACCAGCACTGGGTGCCCGGATTCGAGGACGGTGACGGCGTGCGCCCGTGCTACCTCCCGGTCCCGCGTCACCACCACACCTTTACCGGCGGCAAGGCCGTCGTCCTTGACGACATAGGGAGCACCGCTGCGGGCCAGCGCGTCATCGATGCCATCGACGTCGGTGACGCTGATCGCCGCCGCGGTGGGCACCCCGGCCGCCGCCATGACCTCCTTGGCGAACGCCTTGGAGCCCTCGATCCTGGCCGCAGCCGCGGTGGGCCCGAAGACCGCGAACCCGCGGCGCTGCAACTCGTCCGCGGCGCCGTTGACCAGCGGGACCTCGGGCCCGATGACCGTCAGATCCGGCTGAACGGCGTCCGCCAGGTCTGCGATCGAGGTGGGGTCCTTGTCGTCGACGGGATGCGCGGTGGCCAGGGCCGCCGTGCCGGCGTTGCCCGGCGCAATGTGCAGCTCGGTGACGGCAGGGTCGCGACGCAGCGCTCGTAGCAGGGCATGTTCACGGGCTCCGGAACCGATGACGAGGATGCGCACGACGCGCACAGTAGCGGTCGGGCAGCGTATCGACCGACCCTTATCCGGTGCGTTGTCGGATGCGTCATCCCGCTGGGCGCCCAACCGGCCCAGAACCGGGTGATCAACGCCCCGGAACATCCAAGGTTGTGGAATGACGCGGAAGCTGCCGAAACGGTGATCACCCGCGCTCCTGGCCGTACCAACCGGCCCGCACCGACCCGCACCGACCCGCACCGACCCGGGCAGCTGCGAGCTACCGACGCGCCGCCCCGTGCGCAACCGAGGGCGCACCCGTGTCACCCTTGCGCCCATGTCCGGGTTCCTCACCACCGACGAGCTGGTGGCCGTGTTGCAGGCGGAGTCGGCGTCACTGTCCGAGCAGGCGGAGCGGGTGCTGCTCTCGGACCCGGTACCGACCTGCCCCGAGTGGACCGTGGCCGACCTCGTTCGGCACACCGGTGGGGTCCAACGATGGGCCGCCGCCGTCGTCACCGGCGCCCTCGAGCAGTTGCCCACCCCGGAAGAGGAAGCGGCTTTCTTCGAGGCGCCCGAGGGGAACCTGGTCGGCTGGTTCCTGGCCGGCACGGTGCGGTTGGCCGACGCCCTCCGCGGAGCGCCCGACAACCTGCGTGCGGCGGTTTTCCTGCGGAACGCGCAGGGCGCCAGGCACTTCTGGGCGCGGCGGCAGGCCCACGAGGCGACGATCCACCGGGTCGATGCGCTGTCGGCCCGGCTGGGCCGGATGCCGTCCACTTCCGAGGCGGGCATCCGGACGTCACTGGCGCTGGACGGCATCGACGAGCTGGTCACGGGTTTCGTGCCTCGTCGCAGCAGCCGGCTGCGCACCGACGAGCCGTTCTCGGTGGTCATCAGTCCGACCGATGCGGACGCCGCGTGGACCGTACGGGTATCCGAGCAGCCGCCGTCGGTCGAGCCGGGCGCAGATCCGGACGCGCATTCGGTCCTGACCGGCAGTGCCGCCGCGTTGTATCTGGGGCTCTGGAACCGCGGGAACGACGTCGCGGAGAACGGCACGGTGGACGCGCTCGGGCATTGGCGGCAGCAGGTCCGCGTCACCTGGTGAACCATCCCGATCGTCAGCGGGTCAGGTAGCCGGGATCGGCTAGCCGGAGGGCGTCATCTCGGCATGCATCTGCAGGAACCGGAACAGACCGGGTGCATCGACCAGGGCCTGATAGCTGTCGACCACCTCGTCGACCCAGGCACCGACCTGGTCGGCGGGCAACCGGGCCGTCCAGTCGGCGAAGCCGACGGTGCACCACCGGGTGAAGGCCTCCCTGGAGCCGAAATCCCAACGGAAGTCACCAACGGTGAGATCGACGATCCGCAGCCCGGCGGACTCCGCGATCTCCGGGTATGCCTCCGGCTCGACATGCAAATAGGGCGCCGAAAACCCGGCGAAGGCGGATCGCCATTGCGGACGCTGCGCGACCTGCATGGCAAGTTGCTCCAGGCTCAGTCGTGGCCCGGCGCAGACCTGCTGAACGATCACCCGGCCGTGCGTCCGGGTCGCCCTGCCGATTGCCGACAGCGCGGCCTGCTGGTCGGTGACCCAGTGCAGGGCGTTGAAAGACACGACCACGTCGAACTCGTAGCGGTACGCCAGGTCGAGGACGTCACCGACCTCGAAGTGGACCTCCGCACCGGCAGGGTCCGGTCGCGAGCGTGCGGTCTCGATCATCCGCGGTGACGGATCGATGCCGACCACCGCTCCGTGCGGCAGCTGCGCCGCGATCGAGCGCGTGACGAAGCCGTCACCGCAGCCAACGTCCAGCACCCGCTCATGGCCGGTGAACACCAGATCGGCCAACGCCCGGGCGGCGAGCTCACGCTGCAACCCGCTGATCTGTTCGTAGCCCCGGCCGTCCCAGTCCGCCATGACACTCCGTCCGGTTCCGTGCGCCGTGGCCGCGCGAATCCGGCGTCGGGCCCTGTTGGCTCCTGCGGCGCCGGCATGCCCGGGCCGGCGGCGGGGAGTCCTGGCTCGAAGCTTCTCAGGAGTGGGGGCGCTCCGCAGCTTCGGCGAGGACGTCGTGCAGGACGATCGTCTGCTCACGCCCCGGTCCGACCCCGATCGAGGACACCCTGGACCCGGACAGTTCCTCCAACCGGCGCACGTAGGCCCGAGCGTTTGCCGGCAGTTCGTCGAAGCTGCGGCACCCGGAGATGTCCTCGAACCAGCCGGGCATCATCTCGTACACCGGTCGGGAGTGGTGAAAACCTGTTTGGGTGGGCGGCATTTCGTCGAAACGCTCGCCGTCGACGTCATAGGCGACGCAGACCGGCACCTCCTCCAGCGACGACAGCACGTCGAGCTTGGTGAGGAAGAAGTCGGTGATCCCGTTGACCCTGGACGCATAGCGCGCGATCACGGCGTCGAACCAGCCGCAGCGGCGCTGCCGGCCGGTGGTCACCCCGACCTCGCCGCCGGTCTTGCGCAGGTACTCGCCCCACTCGTCATGCAGTTCGGTCGGGAACGGCCCGGATCCGACCCGCGTGGTGTACGCCTTGAGGATGCCCAGCACCGAGGTGATCGCGGTCGGCCCGATACCGGCGCCGACAGCCGCGCCGCCGGCCGTCGGGTTCGACGAGGTGACGTACGGATAGGTCCCGTGATCGACGTCCAGCAGCGTGCCCTGCGACCCTTCGAGAAGGATGTTCTCGCCGCGGTCGACGGCGCGGCCCAGTTGCAGGCGGGTGTCGGCGATCCGGTGCTTGAAACCCTCCGCCTGCTCCAGCACCTCGTCCACGATGCGGCCCGCGTCCAGCGCCTTCCGGTTGTAGATCTTGACCAGCATCTGGTTCTTGATGTCCAGGGCGGCCTCGACCTTCTGCGCCAGGATCGAGGGGTCCAGCAGGTCCTGCACGCGGACACCGAGCCGCGCCACCTTGTCTCCGTAAGCGGGCCCGATGCCCCGCCCGGTGGTGCCGATCTTGGCCTTGCCGAGGTAGCGCTCGGAGACCTTATCGATGGCCACGTGGTACGGCATGATCAGGTGCGCGTCGTTGGAGATCAGCAATCGGGACGTGTCGACGCCCCGCTCCTCCAAGCCGCCGAGTTCGCTGAGCAACACCCCGGGGTCGATCACCACGCCGTTGCCGATGACGTTCGTGACGCCGGGCGTCAAAATGCCCGAGGGGATCAGGTGCAGGGCAAACGTCTGCCCGTCCGGCAGCACCACCGTGTGGCCGGCGTTGTTGCCGCCCTGGTAGCGCACCACCCACTTGACCCGGTCCCCGTACAGATCGGTGGCCTTGCCCTTGCCCTCGTCGCCCCACTGGGCGCCGATGAGCACCATCACCGACATGGCACACTCCGATCGTCGTCATGCTCGTTGCTTCGCTGGTGTCGACCTTCTCGGCGCCCGGCAACCGGCCGCGACACCCACCGGAGGGCGGGCTGCCCACTGGTGGTCGATGGGCTGCTGATCACGGTCCTGCCGGGGCCGCAGCATGGCGAGCCGATCACGCAAGAGGGAAGGGTAGTCGGTGACAGCTCCGTCGACGCTCACCGTGCTGTGCTGTCGCACCGATCCCGCGACCGGCGGCGTCGGCGAGGACGATGTCCGCGACCAGCCGAAGATCGCCGCGGTGATCGACCGGATGGTCGCCGCGTGCGCGCCGGACGAGGTGCACTTCGTCGGCCGGAGACCGGGCAAGGCCGTCGACCCGATGCTCACCGGCAGGGTCGTGGTGATCGGTGACGATGCTGACCTGGCAGCGGTCGCCCAGCGTCTGCTGCGCAAGGATCGGCTGGGCGCCGTCGAGCTCGCGCACGCCTCCCCGCGCCGATCACCGGCCACCGACCTGTGGAGCCTTCCGTACGGCACCGATGCCATCCCCCTGGCGCGCGGAGGTGAAGTCGATCTGGTGCCGCTGGTGCGCGACGACGTCGGCGGGGTGCTGGTCGCCGCGGGCTATCTCGGGCCGCTGAACGGCACGGTCTACGTCGACGAACAGCGCGTGCTCCGCGGTGCCGCGCAGCGACTGCGGGTGGAGCCGGACCGGGAGAAGGGCCTGGCGGTGACCGTCACCCGCCGCCGGGTGATGGGTGTCGGACGCCGCCCGAGGACGACCCTCGGCCGTGCCGTGCAGATCGGCACCGTCGCCACCACGGTGGTCCGCGACGGCATCCCCTACCCGAGGCCGATGGACCGCTGGACGTTCTACAAGCACACCGAGCCGCTGCGGTTGGTCCGCGGAGTCCGGTGAATCCACCGACGTGGTTGACCGTCGCACACTGCGGGGCCGCGCCGTCGGACACCTCGGCACCGCGACCGGATTCGGTGAGCCCGACTCAGGGCAGCAGTTCAGCGGGAATCTGCGGGTCTGCGTCGATCAGGAACGCCTGAACCCTGGCGACCTCATCCGCCTCCTCGAACAGTGCCGCAGCCTGTCCGAGGGCGGACAGCGCACGCAGGAAACCCTGGTTCGGCTCATGGGAGAAGGGAATCGGGCCGGCACCCTTCCACCCGTTGCGCCGCAACATGTCGAGCCCGCGGTGATAGCCCACCCGGGCGTAGGCGTAGGCAGCGACGTCATCCCCTCGGTCGAGGGCGGCCTCCGCCAGCACCGCCCAGGCCAAGGACGACTCAGGGCGACGCCGGACGACCTGCTCGGCAGGCTCACCGGCCGCGATCTCCGCGGCTGCGGGGTCCACCGGAAGCTGAACGGGCGGTGGACCGAGGAGATTCGATGCGCTCATGTGGCCGATCCTGCCATCCAGCGCTGACGCCACCTACCCGCGTCCCGATGCCGCCCCCGCTGGTGCTCGACGACCTGGCGGTCACCCGAACTGACCGATCACCCGAACTGGGCCGATCACCCGAACTGGGCCGCCATGCTGATGTCCACCTGCCGGTACTGCTCGCCGGCATTTCCGACGACCGTCGCCAATCCGTGCAGTGCGCTCTGCCGCTGTGCAGCGGCTGCGTCCCAGCGGGCCTTCAGCACGCGGTAGGCAACCAATGTTTCCGCCGACATGTCGGCGGTCGCCGCGACCCGTGCGTCGAGTTCGGCGAGGTGTGCCTCGATCCGATTCCAGGTCGCCACCAATCCGTCATGGCCGCCACTCATGGCGCCGTAGTTCACCGCGATGGTCGCCATCAGCCGAGCACCGGAACCGTGTCGGCGACCGAGGTCTCGGTCTGGGCGAAGCGCTGCGCCGCGGTGGACAGCGCAGAACCCTGACCCAGCAGCGTGTTCTTCAGTGCGGCGGCGTCCGCCAGGTGGGTCTCCATCGCCCGGACGAACCGCGGGGCGGCCTCGCTGGACTGCCAGCCCGCCCTGATCTGGCCCAGCAGGTCGTGCATGGTGGCGATCTCGCCGGCCAGCAACGCACCCACATCGGAAACACCCAGGCCCGCCCCGGCTATCCGTCCGGTGTCGACATTCAATGCGCTCATCCACAGCTCCCCAACCGTCGCGGTCGGCGACGGACATTCCGCCGGCGATCCCGGATCAGGGTGCGGCCTTTCACCGTTGCAGTGATTCCCGCAGGCCGCATTTGTGGACAGCGACGGAGGCCAGGGCAAATGGTCGCGGTCAGTGGGCTTGGCGCCTCGGATATCGAACGCACGGCGGCCGCTGATCAACTGCAGCCGCACCGTCTGACGGCAGACCTATGCTGGCGCCGGGTGTGAGCGAGCACAAGGCGTCGGAAGGCATCCGACTGACCAGACGGGGCGGTAGATACGATCATGGCCATTTCAGTGCTCGTCACGGGCGCGTCCGGATTCGTCGGATCGCGCCTGGTCCCGGAACTCGTCGGGCAGGGCCATCACGTGCGCGCGATGACCCGCCACCCTGACACCTATGACGGCGACGGCGAGCCGGTGTACGGGGATGTCGCCGACAAGGAGAGCTTGCGGGCGGCGCTGGACGGCATGCAGGCCGCCTACTACCTGGTGCACTCGCTGGACACGGATGACTTCGAGCAGCGGGACGCCGAGGCGGCGACCGCATTCGGCCACGCGGCCGCGGACGCGGGAGTCCGGCAGATCATCTACCTGGGCGGCCTCGGCGACTTGGACGATGCGCTGTCGGCGCATCTGCGGAGTCGGCGCGACGTCGAGCAGCTGCTGGGACTCGGCGGGGTTCCGGTGACCGTGCTGCGCGCGGCTGTGGTGGTGGGTCACGGCGGGATCTCCTGGGAGATCACCCGCCAACTGGTGGACCACCTGCCGGCGATGGTGACGCCGAAGTGGGTCAATACCAAGACGCAGCCCATCGCCTTGCCGGACGTCATCCGTTATCTGGTCGGTGTTCTGGATCGGCCCGAGGCCATCGGTGAGGTGTTCGACGTCGGCGGCCCGGAGGTACTGCGGTACGTCGACATGATGCGGCAGGCGGCCAGATCCAGAACGGCCGCACACCCCCGATCGTGCCGGTCCCGCTGCTGACGCCTCGGCTGTCGTCGAGGTGGCTCGCGCTGGTGACCGACGTCGACCTCGCCACCGCACGAAACCTGGTGGATTCGATGAACAACGAGGTGGTGGTGAAGAACGACGCCATCACCCGGCTGCTGCCAGGTGAGCTGATGTCCTACGAGGATGCCGTCCGGCTCGCACTGCGCGAACGTGCCGACGAGCAGGGGCCGACACCTGATGACGGCGCCCGGCCCGAGGCAGCAGCCGCCTGCGAGGAAGACCAACAGGCCGAGGGAACGGGACCGGACCACGGCAACCGGCCGGATCACGTCGTGGGCGCCCGGGGCGAGGGTGCCCTGGCCGAGGACGCCTTGGCCGAGGACGCACGGCCCTGGCCAAGGACGCCCTGGCCAAGGACGCCCTGGCCAAGGACGCCCGGGCCGAGGTCGCACGGACCCAGGGGGCGCGGACCCAGGGAGCTCGGGTCGAGACAGCCCGCGATCGACCCCGCCCATGAAGATCTGGCCCGACCGCCTGGAAAATGCTCTGCGACCCGTGCTGGTGGACAAGGTCGAGCGTGATCATCGGCAGACCGACGCCGAATTCCTCCGCCGCCGGATCGTCGTCGCCATCACGCTGGTCATCGGCGCAACCCTGTTGGGGATCTCGCTCAACGTGCCGCCGGACAGCGTCTGGTTCTACCCGCTGACGGTGACCCTGGCGTTCACCTGGGTCATCGGCGGCTTCCTGTCCGGGCCACTGCATCTGGGCCGGATCAATCTGCACGGTGAGCTGCGGCGCCCCATCCTCATCCCGATCCTCTTCGGCCTCGCCACAGCAGCTGTGTTCATCGTCGGCGCGGTGGTGGTCCGCGAGATCGAACCGCTGCGCCAGCTCACCGAGGACGTGCTCGCGTTCGCGCGGGAAGGATCGCTGCCGCTGGTCATCATGGTGACGCTGATGAACGGCGTTGCTGAAGAGATCTTCTTCCGGGGAGCGCTGTTCGCCGCCATCGGAGTGCGCTACCCGGTGGCCATCTCCACCGCCATCTACGGATTGGCCACACTCGCCACCGGCAACGCCATGTTGGTGTTCGCTGCCATCCTGCTGGGCGTGCTGCTGGGGCTTCAGCGGCGCGCGACCGGCGGGATCCTCGGGCCGATCCTCACCCACTGCACGTGGTCGCTGACGATGCTGCTGGTGCTTCCGCCGGTGTTTGCCGCTGCGGGCTGAGTCACCAACATCTCACCACGTGCCATTGCTCAGCATCTCGCCGTGGTTCGAGGGTCGCCGCCTGCGCTACATGGACCTGCCTGCGAAGGTCAGTGCGACCGGCGATTGGGACAGCTGGGTACGGTTCTTCGCTGATGGCCTGGAAGCTTCGTCGAACGACACTGCCCACCGGGTCGACTTGCTGCTGGACTGACAGCGTGAGTTCAAGGGCGATGGCCCCAACGTGGAAGCGTCCTGGACCGGTAATTGATCACCGGCGGATGCAGAGAGGCCCGGAGCGGCGTGCTCCGGGCCTCTCTGTGCACCGTCCTACGCGTGCTTCGCGGATGACGGGCGCTCAGCGGAACCGATCAAGTCCCTATCGAGCACGTCGTCCCCACGGCCGGACGTGTTACAGATCTCATTGTTCTTTGACAATCCGTTATGTTACGGCGGCCCTGAGGGGCCGTTCGGGCGTCATTTGCCCTGCCAGGCGGCGACCCAGGTCTGCTGGCCGATGATGCCGGAAGGATTGATTCCGTTCCGCTTCTGCAGCGTCACCACGGCGGCCTTCGTCGCCGGACCGTAGTAGCCGGTGCCGGTCAGGCCGTAGCCACGCTTGCCCAGTTGCTTTTGGAAACACTGCAGCTTGGCGTCGGTGTCACCCTGCACGAATTGCCGGCCCGGCCAGGCAGGAGCCTTCGCCTGACCCACTCCGCAGGAGTTGGCGGCCGGCGGCGGGGCCGCCGGGCTGGGACCCGAGGAACCCGACCACGCAGCGGCCCACGTCTTGGGTCCGATGTATCCGACGGCGTCGAGTCCGGATTTCCGCTGCAGGTCGAGGACGGCGGCCTTGGTCTTCGGGCCGAAGAAGCCGGTGCCGGTCAGGCCGTAGCCACGCTTGCCCATCTGCCGCTGCCACACCTTCAGCGACTCCGAGGAGTCCCCCTCGGAGAACTGCCGGCCCGGGTAGGCGGGGACGCCGTTGCTGGCAGGCGGCGGGTTCCCGGAGCCCTCACCCGCGCCGCCGCCGCCCTGATTGCCGGGGACGGGCGGCTGCACGTTGCTTCCCGCATCGCCGTCCTCCCGCAGACCGACGATCCGGGCGCAGGTCCAGGGCTCCCAGCCACGCTCGCGATACAGCCGCAGCGCGCGGTAATCCTGCTCGGCAGGCGACGCTTGATCCGGCCGTCCACTGCCGCCGACGGACCGCCAGGTCGACAGGTCGAACTGGTAGGCGCCGTAGTACCCGTTGCCGGTGTTGATGTTGTAGCGGTTCGTCGACTCGCACATGCGCAGCCGGTACCAGTCGTTGGCAGAGGGGTCGGCCGAGGCCGTGCCCGCGGTCAAGAAGATGGCAGAGGTCACCATGGTCGCGATCGTGGTCGCGATGGCCAGAGCACGCCGCACGGGCGCCCTTCCCCGGTCGCGTCCACGTCGCCGGGCGCCCATGGGTACGCCGGCGAAAGGCAGCGGCGACCGCAGGCAGCGCCGCGCCCGAACGACTGCGATGCCTCTTCCCCTTGCCCGACATCGCGATCGCGTGCCCCGCCCGACCTTCATGTCGCATGCAGGCGCCTGACGAGGCGGAGCGGGGAGCCACGCCGTCGGGCGGGTCACGGAGGACGCGACCCGCCCTTACCGTAGATCACCAGTCACAACAGTCACAAGGCTCCCAGCAAATACATCCTGTCCCACCTGTATCGCCGGATTGTGCCGACACGCCGGAAGCAGCGTCTCGTTCATCGCGCGCAGGGTTCTGGAACAGCAGCCCACCCACCGCGATGACAGATCGGTCGGCACGAATCGACTCTGGCGCCGAGCGCCGCCATCGCCCCTTGCGGCACCTCATGGCGCACTCGTTGCGCGCCATTCATCAGCGGCTCTGCACGATGCGCGTCACGGATTGTCGTTCTTCCCGCACGAACATCCGGATGACGACGCAGCGCCCGGATGTTCGTCATGAAGCATGCTGTGCCGGGCGGTCCGCCGCCGCCCGCGCCGGCCACGTCCGCGAGGGCGTCAAGACCGAGACACATCGAGCAACACCGACCAAGGGGAGACGATGACCCGACGAGGATGGGTGCTCTTCGCGGCGCTGAGCGTGATCTGGGGTATCCCGTACCTGCTGATCAAGGTCGCGGTCACCGATGTCGACCCACTGATCGTCGCCTTCGGCCGGACGTTCCTCGCGTCGGTGCTGCTGCTGCCGATCGTGCTGTACCGGCGGGCGTTGATGCCGGTGATCAGGCGGTGGAAGTGGCTGCTGCTGTACACGGTGGTGGAGATCAGTGGGCCGTGGCTCCTGCTGGGACGCGCGGAGACGCGGCTGAACAGCTCGACCGCCGGCCTGCTGATCGCGGTCGTGCCGATGATTGCAGCGATCGTGCTGACGCTCAGCGGGCAGGACAAGCTCGACAGCCGGCGGATTGCCGGCCTGGCCATCGGCTTCGCCGGCGTGGCCGCGCTGGTCGGACTGGACATCCACGTCGATGACCTTGGTGCAGTCGGCGCGCTGCTGCTGGTTGCCATCGGGTACGCCATCGGGCCGATCATCATCAATCGCAAGCTGGCGGACCTGCCCCCGATGGGCGTGATCGCCGCGTCGCTGATCGTCGCCACCGTCATCTACGCGCCGTTCACCGTCACGGTCTGGCCGGACCGGATCTCCGCGCCGGCGGCCTGGTCCATCGTCGGACTTGCCGTGGTCTGCACCGCAGCGGCGTTCCTGATCTTCTTCGCGCTCATCGCCGAGGCCGGTCCGGCAAGGGCGACCGTCATCACCTACATCAACCCAGCGGTCGCCATCACCCTGGGCGTGCTGCTGCTCGACGAGCCGCTGACGATCGGGATGGCTGTCGGCTTCCCGTTGGTGATCGTGGGCTCGATACTTGCGACCTCCCGACGGAACGCGGCACCGGCAGAATCAACCATGCTGCCGAAGGAGCTGCCGACGGCACTTCCGACGACCGCCGCCGTATCTGCTGTGCCACTCCCGGACCCCGACGGAGCACAGACAGACGCCGACGGCGCCCGGCCGGTGTGAACCGACCGGGCGCCGTCGAATGCATCCCGCACGCTCCCGCACCAGGGAGCGAAAGGATGGGTCAGGCGGACAGTGACTGACCGGCCGAGCCGAGCTGCTGGCAGGCCTCGACAACCCTGTCCCCCATGCCGATCTCGCCCAGCTTGTTGTAGCTGCGCGGGTCGTAGACCTTCTTGTTGCCGACCTCGCCGTCGATCTTCAGCACGCCGTCGTAGTTCTTGAAGAAGTGATCGACCAGCGGCCGGGTGAAGGCGTACTGGGTGTCGGTGTCGACGTTCATCTTGATGACGCCGTAGGACACCGCCTCGGCGATCTCCTCAGCGGAGGAGCCGGAACCGCCGTGGAAGACCAGCGAGAACGGCTTGGACCCGGCCGGCAGGCCGAGCTTCTCCGCCAGCGCAGCCTGGCCGTCCCGCAGCACCGTCGGCCGCAGCGAGACACCGCCCGGCTTGTAGACGCCGTGCACGTTGCCGAAGGTCGCCGCCACGATGTAGGAGTTGTTCTCCGGCAGACCGAGCGCGTCGAGGGTCTGCAGGAAGTCACCGGGGGTGGTGTACAGCTTGTCGTTGATCTCCCCGATGACGCCGTCCTCCTCGCCACCGACCACACCGACCTCGATCTCGAGGATGATGTTGGCGGCCTTGGTCAGTTCCAGCAGCTCCTCGGCGATCTTGAGGTTCTCGTCGAGCGGTACGGCCGAGCCGTCCCACATGTGCGACTGGAACAACGGCAGTCCGCCGCTGCGGACCCGCTCGGTGGAGATCGCGATCAACGGCCGGACGTAGGTGTCGAGCTTGTCCTTCGGGCAGTGATCGGTGTGCAGCGCGACGGTGATGCCGTACTTGTCGGCGACCACCTTCGTGTACTCGGCGAGGGCGACGGCGCCGGTCACCATGTCCTTGACCTTCGTCCCGGAGGCGAACTCGGCTCCACCGGTCGATGCCTGGATGATGCCGTCGCTTCCGGCCTCGGCGAAGCCGCGCAGGGCGGCGTTGATGGTGACCGACGAGGTGATGTTGATGGCCGGGTAGGCGAACCCGCCTTCCCTTGCCCGATCCAGCATCGCTGCGTAGGTCTCCGGAGTTGCGAGGGGCATGACGTGTGGTCCTTCCACTGACGGTGACCCGGGTCGACGACCAGGGTTGCTGGTTGGCTGGGTGATGCCGTGCCGGGCGACGCCGCTGGAGCCGGCGGCGCCCCGCGGCGGACCGGTCCGCGGACCGGGCTGGAACCGCACTCCGAGCCGGCATCCGGCGGCCCGAACGGACGTGATTCGGGGTCCGGAACCGGCCCGCGGCACAGTATTCCGTATAGATCGTGCGCGGGGCTCCCCGAGGCGTCGGCGCCCGGTCGATGACGGGGACGGGAGCGTGCCGGCCCGCCGACGGGCTGACCGACCCGAGGCGCCGGCGTCCGGGCGATGACCAGGACGGGAGCGTGCCGGCCCGCCGACCGCTGACCGACCGGCGGCGTCAGTCCGCGGATCCGCCGCCCTCCGCGGCGGCAGGTAGCCCGTTCACGGCGCGGGCGAAGCCGGCTGGCTTCCCACCCGCCGTCGCGTCGGTGGAACGGTCGTTGTCCTCGCGTGCGGATGAAGGATCGGAATGCGCGGAACGCAGCGAGACCGGTCCCGATGGGCTCGGCAGCCGCCGGGCCTGTCCCTTGGCCGGCTTTCCGCGTGACCCGGAGGGGACGCGAGCGGACAGTCGCACCGGCCCGGTGGTGCCCCTCCTGATCAACCCTGAACCGACAGAGACCACCGATGGGGGACGGGGCTGGGTGCTGTTCACCTGCTCCAGCAGCAGTCGCGCAGCGATCCGGCCCTGGTCGCGGACCGGCTGGCTGATCGTCGTGAGGTCGAACAGGTAGGCGAAGTCGTGGCCGTCGACGCCGATCACGGACAAGTCCCTCGGCATCTTGAGCCCGTGCTCCCGGGCCGCGTACAGGACGCCCATGGCGACCTCGTCGCTGACCGCGAAGATGGCGGTCGGCAACTCGTGCGGGTCGCGGCCGCTGCCGAACATCCGGTGCAGCGCGGCCTCGCCGCCGTCCATCGAGAAGCCCGTTCGCTCCACCAAGGTGGGGTCGGGCTCGATCCCGGCGTCCTGCAACGTCAGGTCGTAGCCACGATGGCGATCAACGGCAGCGGTGAAACCGTGCATCAGGTCGAGGTCGTCACCGAAGAACGCGATTCGCCGGTGGCCGAGGTCCAGCAGGTGCTGGGTCGCCTGCCGACCGACCTCGACGTTGTCGACGAGCACCCCTGACATGCTCTCGACCGCCGTGCCGACCGTGACGACCGGCACCCGGAGGTCGCGGAGCGAGACGATCGATTTGTCCGCGAGCGGGACGTTCAGCGCGAGCAGACCGTCGACGCGCTTGTTGAGCGACCTGGTGTCCAGCCCACCGGCACGCCGGCCGCCGGCCACCCCGATCGGGTAGAGCAGCAGGTCGTAGCCCTGGGCGCTGAGGACCTCCTGTGCGCCCTCCACGACAGCGGAGAAGAACCAGCGGGACACCCACGGTGCGATGACGCCGATGGCGTTGGTCCGCCCGGTGGTGAGTGCGGCAGCTGACGGCGACGGGAAATACCCGAGTGTGCTCGCGGCTTCCTGCACAGCCAGCCGGGTGCTCGCGGACACCCCGGGGAGACCCCGGAGTGCCCGCGACACCGTGGCAGGCGAGAAACCTGACAGCGCAGCGACTTCGACGATGCCTGCAGGTTCCATGGTGGGACCGGACATGAGCGTTTCCTCTTCCGATCCGAGCCCGATCAGCCCTTGACGCCTCCGGCGAGCAGGCCGCGGACGAAGTACCGCTGGAGACCGATGAACACGGCCAGCGGCACGACGATGGAGATGAAGGCACCGGCCGACAGCAGCTCCCACTGGGAGCCCTTGGTACCTGACAGTTCCGCGACCGCAGCGGTGATCGGCCGCAGGTTCGGGGACGGCGCGAACACCGTCGCCACCAGCAGGTCATTCCACACCCACAGGAACTGGAAGATGCCGAAGGCCGCGATGGCCGGTACGAGCAGCGGCATCAGCACCACGAAGAAGATCTTGACGTGGCCCGCGCCGTCGACCCGTGCCGCCTCCACGATCGAGGCCGGAACCTCTTTCATGAAGTTGTGCAGCAGGAAGATGGCCAGCGGCAACCCGAAGATCGTGTGCGAGATCCACACCGGCCAGAACGAGTTCTGCAGGCCGAAGTTCACGAAGATCGTCTGCAGCGGGATCAGGGTGACCTGGATCGGCACGATCTGCAGGGCGAAGACCGCCACGAACAGGAAGTTCCGGCCCGGGAAGTCGATCCACGCGAAGCAGTACGCGGCCAGCAGCGCCAGGCTGATCGGGATGATCACGGCCGGGAACACGATGACGAAGGAGTTGATGAAGAAGTTGCCCAGGCCACCGGCCGAGTTCGACCATGCATTCGTGTAGTTCTCGAAGGTCACCCCGGGATTGGCGAAGAAGGTCCACCAGCCCGATGTCTGGATCTCCGCCGGCGGCCTGAACGAGGTGACGAACAGGCCGAACGTCGGAATGGTCCACAGGATCGCCAGGATGATTGCGATACCGGACGCCCACGGCGAGGACAGCTTGGTCTTGGCATCCTGCATTCGCAGTTGCTTCTTGAGCTGGCGCGGGGTCAGCCGCTCCTCGGGGGTGACGTCATCACGGATCGGAAGTTCGACAGCACTACCCGACATGCTCATCGCATTTCCTCCGAAAGCCGCATCTGCCGAACGTTGTAGACGATCACCGGGATGATGATGATGAAGAGGATGACCGCGAGTGCGGCACCCACCCCGACGCCGGCCTCACCCTGCCGGAACGACTGGGTGTAGAACTCGTTCGCCACCACCGACGTCCCGAAGTTGCCACCGGTCATCGTCCGGACGATGTCGAAGGCTTTCAGCGAGCCCATCGCGATCGTGGTCAGCACGACGACGACCGCCGGACGGATCGTCGGCACGGTGACCTTGCGGAACAGCTTGAACCCGGTTGCGCCGTCGATCTGCGCCGCCTCGACGATGTCGTCCGGCACCGACTTGATGGCAGCGGACAGCACGGTCATCGCGAAACCTGCGTTGATCCAGATCATGACCGCGATCAGGAAAAAGGTGTTCCACGGATCGGTGATGATGAATTGATACGGATTCAGCCCGACCCACACCAGTATCTGGTTGAGCAGGCCGATCTGCGGCGAGCCGGCCTGCCGGTACTCGTACATGAACTTCCAGATGATCGATGCGCCGACCATCGAGATCGCCATCGGCAGGAAGACCAGCGCCTTGGCCAGTTTCTCCCCTCGGGTGCGGTCAACCAGCACGGCGTAGATCAGCCCGAAACCGGTGGCGACGACGGGAACCAGAACGACCCACCACACGGTATTGATCAAAACCTTTTGGAAGCCCGGGTCGGTGAACACCTTGGTGTAGTTGGCAAGGCTGAAGACGAGCTCGCTGGCTCGCTGACCCGTCTGCGGATTGATGACCGGCTGCCCGTCCGGCCCGACAGCCGCCTCCGAGACCTGGAAAGACCGATACGCGGTACTGAGCGCCGGATAGAAAAGGCCAATGGCCAACGCAATGGTCACCGGACCCAAGAACCCGACGACAACCAACCAGTTGGGCACATTGGGGCGGTCGATGATCCACAAGATCAACGACATGATCGCGACGAACAGAATGATCGCGACGAACATCACGAGGAACTTGTCGAAGATCGACTCGGGCCTCAGAAACCAGTCCACTGCCACTCCTTCCCAGCACTGGACACCGACCACGCGGCGGGTGCGCCGGACCGGACTTCCGGTCCGGCGCCCCCACTGCGGGTCAGGTGTCGATGGTCATACCGTCAGCCGGCCGGCCAGGCGGCATCGATGTTCGCCAGGGTTGTTGCATCGTCCTGACCGGTGATCCATGCGGTGAACTGCTTCCACTCGGCGTCCGAACCCACCGCTGCGGGCATCAGGTCGGAGGCGTCGAAGCGGAAGACCGTGTCCGGGTTCTGCAGCACCGTGAGTGCGGTTTGCTGAACCGGGCTGGCCACGCTGGAGGCCTCGAGTCCGAGGTTGGCGGAAATCCAACTTCCGGCCTTCGCGCGGGTGTTGGCGAAGTCCGGAGTGGCCAGGTAGTACATGAACGCATTCACTTCGGGGCGGTCGGCGAAGGCCGCCCAGAACGTGCCGCCGCCGAGAACGACCTGACCGAAGTCGGTGCTGATCGGCGGGAAGTAGAACGCGTTGATGTCGCCGTCGGGGCCGATCTCCTTGCCCTTGAAGTTCGAGTCGAAGTTCGCGGCCTGACGGGACATCGTGCATTCCCCGTTGATGAGCAGCGGTGCGACGTCGTTGAACTCGGTGGACGCGATCGTTGCGACGTTACCCAGACCGGCGTTGACGTACTTCGGGTTCTTGATCAGGTCGCCGACCTGCTTCAGCGCATCAGCGATGGGCGGGTCGCTGAACTTCACTTCGTGGCTGACCCACTGGTCATAGACGTCAGGACCGGCAAGGCGGAGCACGTATTCCTCGAGCCAGTCGGTGATCTGCCAGCCGGTTGCCTCACCGGACTTGATGCCGATGCACCACGGCTTCTCACCGGTGGCCGCGATCTTCTCGGTCAGGTCGGTGAGCTCCGCCCACGTCGTCGGGACCGTGTAGCCCTTCTCCTCGAAGGTCTTGGGCGAGTACCACACGAGCGACTTGAAATCGGCATTGTTCGGGACAGCGAACTGAATCCCGTTGACGGTGCCGTAATTCATCCAGTCTTCTGGGAAGTACTCGTTGCCGAGGGCCTTGGTGTCCTCGGCCAGCGGCTTGACCGCACCGGTCGAGTTGACGATCTGGCTGAGCAGACCGGGCTGCGGGAAGATCGCGACGTCCGGTGGGTTACCGCTCTGGATGCGAACGATGACCTGGGCCTCGAATTCCTTCGAGCCCTCGTAGTTCACCGCAGCGCCGGTGCACTCGGTGAACGGCTTGAAGGCGTCGATGTACGGCTGATCCTCCGGCGCGACGATCGTCGAGTACACGCCGACCGTCTTCCCGGTGAGGTCGCCGTAGGTCGACTTGAGGGTGTCGCACCACGGGATCGAGGCGGGCTTGGCGCTGCCGCCGCCGCCCGCGCTCCCGGACGCGGCGCTGGAGGCACCTCCGGAGGCGCTGGAGGCCGCGCTGGACGCCGCACTCGACGCTGCAGCGCTGGTGGCCGCGGCGCTGGTGGCCGCCGCACTGGTGCTGGTACTGCTGTCTGAACTGCTGCTGCATGCCGTGAGCACCAGCGCAAGCGCGCTGACACCGACGACCGCCGCGGTGAACTTCTTTGCCGGTCTGTAGGTCACTCGGCCGACCTCCGTTTCTCGGGTCTGGGCGTGTGAGGGCGCTCACACACCACAGGGAATGGAAGCGTTTTCAACGAGCTTGCGCAAGTCGAGATGGCACGCATGTCGTAACGATTGAGTAACCCGCTCGTCACTGTTCACGGAACGAAGACCTTGTGTGAGCGGTTCGGCGGTACCCCGGGCACGCGGCGGCGTTGGCGTGGTCGCGACGTGATGAAACCGCTCTCCTGCGGCCGGTCCCGCACCGACGGCAGGCGTGCCAGGATCGACATCAGCCGGCAACCGTCAGCGTCAAGCCGCGCGCACGCGCCAAGGAACGGAGCGATCCGCAGGATGGTGGAAGACAGCGAGCCGAGCCGCGATGACGAGCCCCGATCCGATTCCGGATCCGAGGTCGAATCGGAGGTCGAACGGACGCTCGGCACCCTGGCGAGCCTCAATCCCGCGTACGTCCTGGACCACACGCAGGAGCAGCGTCCGCCCGCGCCGATCACCATCGACGACCTGTATCGCACGCACCGGATGCAGATGGTCCGGCTGGCCATCCTGCTGGTCGACGACCTGGCCAGCGCCGAGGACGTGGTGCAGGAGGCGTTTGCCGGGCTGTACCGGAACTGGGGTGGACTGCGCGACCGCAACGCCGCGATCGGGTACCTGCGGACGGCGGTGGTCAACGGATCTCGCTCGATGCTGCGCCGTCGGCGCACAGCCCGGGCGTACGTGCCGCCGGACCCGGGCACTGCCAGGTCCGCGGAGTCGCTGGCGATGCTGTCCACCGAGCACCAGGCCGTCGTGACGGCGCTGGGTGACCTCGCGCCGCGCCAGCGCGAGGTGCTGGTGCTCCGCTACTACGGGGGCCTGTCGGAGGCGGAAATCGCCGCTGCCACCGGCCTCTCGAAGGGCACGGTCAAGTCCACCGCGAGCCGCGCCGTCGCCAAGCTCGGCGACATCATGCGGACGACGCATTCGTGACCGACGACCCGCACCCACCTGCCCGCCACCGGCCGGCCGACGGTCAACCCGGGCCCGCGGACTCCCATGCCGAACAGGTGCTGTCGCAGGCTCTGCGGCTGATGGCCGGCGGCGGCACCGCCGAGCAGCCACGCGAGGTGAGGGCCTTCTCCGCGCCCCGGCGGTTGACCACCGGGCAACTGTTGCTCCTCGCCGCGATCGGCGGACTGCTGGTGGGCATCACCGTGGGGTTGCTGTCCCTTCTCTGACCGTCCCTTCTTTGACCAGTCCCGTCTCTGACCAGTCCCTTCTTCACCAGTCCCTTCTCCGATCTGTCGTTCTCCGATCTGTCCCTGCGTTGATCTGTCCCTCTTCTGACGAGACCTGCTGAGCTTCACGCGGCGGCTGGACCGGCCAGGCACCCATCGCTCCATCTGTTTTTCGATCAGCGACCAACCCGGTGCTCTACCGTGGGAAGATGGATCGGCGGCTCGCCGGAGCGCTGTTGGTCATGGCCGTGCTGGCCGTGGCCGTTGTCATGCCGCTGCTCGGCGGACGGCGGATCACCGGCCTCGCCGAACCGGTTGCCGTTCCGCGTGATCCCCGGATGGGCGACTGCCTGCTGCAGATGCCCGAGGGCATCGCACCTGCACTCCCCCGGTCCGGTTCGTCGGTCAGCACCGCCGCCACGCCGGCGGCGGTGTCGCTTCCCCTCGGCCCGCGGGCGGTGTCCTGCCGGAGTTCGGCGGTCGCCGCCGAGGTGGTGCTGACGATCACGGCTGCAGGGGATATCGAGACCCGTCAGCGCAAGGTCGCCAGAACCGGCATCGACTGCCACGAGGCGGCCCTGCGCTACGCGGGCCTGACCCGCTCGGCTGAGGGCTTCCGGCCGGCCTCCATGACTCCTGGGCAGGCCGCGGATGATCCGGTGAGCTGGCGGATGTCGATCAACATCAGGACCGCGTGGGTGTACCCGTCACCGTTCCTGCGATCGCAGGGGCGGATCTGGGCGGCCTGTGTCGTCGCCCCGCCGTCCGATGTGCCCTACACCGGTTCGCTTGCCGACGCATTCACATCGGGTCGATTACCCGACGGCTACGGCACCTGCTGGAGTTCGACCCAAGTGAGCGCCGGCACCGCCTTCACCAGCTGTCATCAGCCCCACGTGGCCGAACTGATTTCTGTCGGCTCGGCAGGCCCAACGGCTGATTCGGCGAGCCTTCGTGCCTCCTGCGAGCGACTCGCGGCGCTGACAATGGGACGTACCGATCCGACCGCCGGCGGTGCGTTGTCGGTGAAGACTTCGCCGCCCGAGTTCTCTGTTGCTGACGAGAATCGCTCGAACAATGTCGTGTGCTACATCACCAGTTCTGACCGGCAGCTGGTGGGGACCCTGATGGGCTTGCACGACAGCCCGGTGCCCTTCGGCGGGTGATCCACGGCCGTGTCCGGCGCGGCCGGAACCTGGGTTGCGTGCGAGTGCGAACCGTCTCAGGTGCGCTGAACAGGGCCTTTCGGCGACCACCACCGGATACCCTTGGTGACTGTGACCACTCAGCTCGCGACCACTCAGCTCGCGCTCTTGCCCGGATGGCTCGACCCGTCGAACCTGATCAATGCCATGGGCACCTGGGCGTTGCTGGGGATCATGCTGATCATCTTCGCCGAGTGCGGCATCCTCATCGGTTTCTTCCTGCCGGGCGACACATTGCTGTTCGTCTCCGGGCTGTTCATCGCCACCGGCGCCCTGGACGTCAACCTGTGGGTGTTCATCGGGTTGGTGTCGCTGGCCGCCTTCGTCGGGAACATGGTGGGCTTCGGGATCGGCTGGAAGCTCGGGCCGCCCGTCTTCTCCCGCCCGGACGCGAAGTTCCTCAAGCACGAGTACATCGAGAAGTCAGAGGCGTTCTTCGCCAAGTACGGCAAGATCACCATCCTGCTGGCCAGGTTCGTCCCGGTGATCCGCACGGTGGCCACGGTGATGGCCGGCGCGTCCCGGATGAACCCGCGCATCTACACGCTGTACTCCGCCATTGGCGGCGTGCTGTGGGTGGGTGTCGTGACGATCGCCGGCTACTACCTCGGGCAGATCGACTTCATCGCGAAGAATGTCGACCTCATCGTGATCATCGCGGTCGTGGTGGTCATCTTGTTCAGCGCCGTTCCGGCGATCGCGCATTGGGTGCAGCGCCGGCGTGGCGGCGACGTGGCCGGCCCCACCTCGAAGCCGGGCTCGCCGGAAGGCGCCTTGGACTGAGGTCCCCGCTCCCTTCCCGGCGCTGCTGATCGGACCGATTGCCGGGTGGTGCCGACCCGTTCAGGCAAGTCGTCAGTCGCACCAGGAGTCGGGCAGCGAGACCTCGATGCCGACGAAACTCGGTGAGCTCTTGCAGGTCTGGTCCTTCATCGAGTTGGCGTAATCGATCACGTGCTGACGCTGCTGCCAGCCGACGAAGATGAGGACCGCGGCGAGCACCAGGGCGATGATCTTCCCGACGATCTTCTTGATGATGATCGCGGCGACGATGCCGATCACCCCGATGGCGATCAGTGCCCACGGCGCCGTGGTCTGGATGGTGTTCAGCTCCACAGTCACCCGACGAATCTATCGGGACGCAAGCGCGGTACCGGCGGCCCCGCGGCGCGTCCACCGGGTGAGGGACATCGGAGGGGACCCGGGCACAGTCCGACAACCGGGGCTGCGCTTCAACGGGCGCAGCCGGATATCGGCGGGCCGGGGCCGATGATCGGGGAGACCGACAAGCACAGAGCCCGACAAGCACAGAGCCCGACCTGCGTGGCAGATCGGGCTCTGTGGTGGTCCCCCTTATCCACTCTGTCGTTCACCGCGGCTTCGGCGTTACGCGAGAGACGCCTGCCCCACTGAGTGCTGGGTCACGGCGCCGCGCCAAGGTCGGCGTGCTGACGAATCCAGGCGTGCATTGCGATGCCGGCAGCCACCCCCGCGTTGATCGACCGCGTCGAGCCGAACTGGGCGATGGAGACCGTCATCGCTGCCCGGGAACGGGCCGCGTCGGTCAGGCCCGACGACTCCTGGCCGAACAGCAGCAGGCAGTCGACGGGAAGTGCTGTCGTCTCCAGTGGGACCGCGCCGGGGAGGTTGTCCACCGCCACCACGGTCAGTCCTGCCGCGTCGGCGAAGTCGATCACGGAGGCGACATCCGGATGGTGCCGGATGTGCTGGTACCGATCGGTGACCATGGCGCCCCGGCGGTTCCATCGCCTTCGGCCGACGATGTGCACGGCGGCGACCGCGAACGCGTTGGCGGTCCGGACGACGGTGCCGATGTTCATGTCGTGGCCGAAGTTCTCGATCGCCACGTGCAGTCGGTGCCGGTGCTGGTCGAGGTCGGCAACGATCGCTTCCCGCCGCCAGTAGCGGTAGGAGTCAACGACATTGCGGGCGTCACCCTCGGCCAGTAATTGCGGGTCGTACCGGGGATCGTCGGGCCAGGGCAGTGGGTGCGGTCCGACACCCACCGGGGGCGCCGTGCCCACCCACTCGGTCGGTCCCGGGCCCCCGTCGTCAGGATCGTCGTCAGGATCGTCGCCGGCTCTGCCGTCGCCGCTCGGCTCGGCTCCGGTCACATCGGGGGCAGGCCCAGATCCTCCAGGCCCAGCAGGAATCGGTACTGCAGACCGGCATCCGCGAGGACCCGGTCGGCGCCGGTGCCGCGGTCGACGATCGTGGCCACGCCGACCACGTCGGCGCCTTCGTCACGCACCGCGGTGACGGCGGTCAGCGGGGAGGCGCCGGTGGTCGTGGTGTCCTCGACGACCAGCACGCGTCGCCCCTTCACATCCGGTCCCTCCACCCGGCGCTGCATCCCGTGGGCCTTCGCCTCCTTGCGCACCACGAAGGCATCCAGCGCCGGACCGGGGGCATGCATCATCGCGGTGGCCACGGGGTCTGCGCCGAGCGTGAGGCCGCCGGCGGCGTCGAAGTCCCAGTCGGCGGTCAGCTGCCGGAGCAGGATGCCGATCAGCGGGCCGGCCTCGTGGTGCAGCGTGGCCCGCCGCAGGTCGACGTAATAGTCGGCCTCGCGACCGGAGGACAGGGTGACCCGGCCCCGCACCACCGCGAGTTGATTGACGAGCTCGGCGAGCCGGGTCTTGGCCGCCGCATCGGGAACGGGTTCGCCCGGCCGGTCCCCGGGGTCGCGCACAAGGCTCTGACTCACCTGAACAGCCTGGCACATCACTGCCCGTGTCCCCCACACGGAGGCGACCCGGCGCGAGTGGCGCACGGAGACCACGCCCCGTACGGGCGGGCGGCGCACGCACGCGGATCCACTGACGCCCCTGCAGGGAAATACCGTCCCTGGGAAGCGGTTTCACCCTGCATCCGCGTCACTCGACGGCCGTGGGGGCTTCCGCGGGTGGACGGCCGCACGGGGTCGACCCGGCAGCGGTACCCCCGCACCGGCGTGCCCGCAGCGCGGCCGCGGATCAGGTGAAGATGCTGACGCCGCCTGGGCCGACGAGCAGACCGACAACGATCAGCACGATGCCCCAGACCAGTTGTTTGCGCAGGATCGCGAAGATCCCTGCGATCACCAGCACCACCGCGATGATCCACAACAGGGTCGCCATTGTCGTCTCCTCAGCTGTTCGGACGCCTTCGGTCGGGCGCCACCTGAACTGGCGATCCGGTACCCCGGCCTCGGCGCCACGAAACAGGATTGACGGCGGTGTTTGATCCCGCTCGTACCGGGAACCACCTGTTTGACGCTTGCCATGTCGGGTCGGCGTCCCGCAACCGATCACAGGAGGGACACATCATGACCATGGGCGACAAGATCAAGCACGCAGGCGAAGAGGCCGTCGGCAAGGTGAAGGAGGCCACCGGCAAGGCAACCGATAACGAGAGCCTCGAGGCCGAGGGCCAGGGCGATCAGGCCAAGGCCAACGTCAAGCAGGCCGGTGACAGTGCCAAGGACGCCGCGAACGACGTCTTCGGTCGCTGAGCGCGCTATGAGGCGGCGCGGTGAACGCGCGCGTCGTCAGCACCGCGCCTAGCAAGACATCACGCAGACAGCGCCGCTGGTGACCCGTCAGATCGATGACGGCGCCGGCGGCGCTGCCGTTTCAGCCGTTGGCCTGGTTGCCCGAGTCCGCGAGCGGTCACGGTCCTGGCGCTCCACAGGCTCTGCGCCGGCCGAGCCGCTCCTCAGGTGCGGCCCTTGGCATTCACCTTCGACGCCATCCGCCTGACCAGTCCACGGGGAGCCACCTTGGTGATCACGTACAGGCTCTTGTAGAGCGCGCCCGGGATCGACAGCGGCCGGTTGGCGCGAAGGTCGGCCAGCGACGTCGCGACCAGGTGGTCGTCATCCACGTAGGCCCAATCCGGTGTGGCGGTCATGTCGATGTTGGCGCGCTGGTGGAACTCTGTCCGGACGAAGCCAGGACACAACGCCTGAACCCGCACGCCGGTGCCTCGCAGCGACATTGCCAGCCCCTCGCTCAGCGAGATGACGAACGCCTTCGTCGCCCCGTAGGTCGATCCCCTGCCGGGCACCAGTCCCGCGGTCGATGCGACGTTGATGATGCCGCCGTGACCGCGGTCGATCATCGCCGGCAACGCCGCGTGGGTCAGGCTCATCACCGCAACGGAGTTCAGCTCGACCTGGGCGATCAGGTCGGCGTCCGCTGCCTGCAGGAACTCGACGCCCAGCGTGCTCCCCGCGTTGTTCACCAGCAGGTCGATGGGGCGTTCGCGATCACGCAGCCGTTCCGCCACCCGCTCCCGTTCACCGCGATCGGTGAGGTCGGCCCGGATGGTCTGGACGTCCGGCGAACCCATTGCCAGCAGCTCGGTGCGGCGGGACGCGAGCCGGTCGGCGTCCCGGGCAACGATCACCAGCGCGTGCCCGGATCGCGCCAAAGCCCGCGAGAACGCATATCCGATGCCGGATGTCGATCCGGTGACCAGTGCGGTGGGGGTGCGGGAGTTGGGCATGCGCGACGGTAACCGAGGGCACTTCGCGACGCGCACGCCGGCCCGGCCGTGACGAGAACACGCGAAAAGGTCGGGCGCTGCAGATGACCGCTACTCGTGAATTGCTCGCGAGCGGTGCTCAGCGGGCGGCGGGCATTTCCCAATTCTGCACGGAATATTGACCGCGGCCGGCTCCGTTCATTTCGACCGGAGAAAACAGGATAAACTGGGCCGGTGAGCACCGAATTCGGAACACCCCTGCAGCCCATCACCACAAGGCATTTCCCGGGACCGCCACGAGCGGGTCGGATGGCCAGGGTGTGCAGCATGTTTGCGGTGCTCGCAGTGGTGATGTCCGTGGCGGGACTGGCCTGCACCTCGGCGACAGCGACCGCGGCAGACGGCACACCGCGGCTGCTCACCGACGGTTCCCGAATTGTCACCACAACGGGTGAGGAATTCACGATCCGGGCGGCGAATTGGTTCGGGATGGAAACGTCCAATTGCGCTCCGCACGGATTATGGACACTCACCCTCGATCAGGCGATGGATCAAATTGCATCCTTCGGTTTCAACGCCATTCGTTTGCCGTACTCCTCCGAATGCATCGCGGCCCCGGCGTCCGCCGTGTCGAGCGTGGACAGCTGGCGCAATCCCACCCTGATCGGGCTGACTCCGCTGCAGATCATGGACCGGGTGGTCGAGGCCGCCGCAGTACGTCACCTACGGGTGATCCTCGACCGGCACCGGCCGGACTCCGGTGGCCAGTCCGAATTGTGGTACACCTCACGGTTCCCCGAGCGGCAGTGGATCGCGGACTGGGTGTCGCTGGCCGGCCGGTACCGGAACCAGCCGGCGGTCATCGGCGCCGATCTGCACAACGAGCCGCACGGGCCGGCTTGCTGGGGATGCGGCAACGCGGCCACCGATTGGGCGGCCGCCGCGACCCGAGCCGGTGACGCGGTGCTGGCCGCCAACCCCGACTGGCTGATCTTCGTGGAGGGCGTAGAACAGCAGGCCACCGGCGGTAGCACCTGGTGGGGCGGCGGGCTGGCCGATGCGGCCTCCCGGCCGATCACTTTCGCCGTGCCGCACCACTTGGTCTATTCGGTCCACGACTATCCCGCCAGCGTGTACCCACAGCGCTGGTTCAGCGATCCGGGGTATCCGGCCAATCTGTCTCCCCTCTGGGATCGGAACTGGGGTTACCTCCAGCAGCGCGGGCTCGCCCCGGTCTTCGTCGGTGAGTTCGGCACCAAGCTGGAGACCGCGTCGGACCGGGTATGGCTGACAACGCTGGTCGGCTACCTGGCTGCGAACCGGATGAGCTTCGCGTATTGGTCCTACAACCCGAACAGCGGCGACACCGGGGGCCTGGTCGCCGAGGACTGGCGGACTCCGCAGCAGGCGAAGCTCACCGCGCTGGCGCCGATCCTGCCGGCGTTGGGGACACCAGGCACCGGCACGGCCGCGCCCGGCACGAGCACAGGCACAGGCACAGGCACCGCACGAAGCACGGGCACCTCGCCGGCCCCGACCAGCACAGTCCCCGCCACGAAGACGCCGGGCAGCACCACAGTCAGCACACCGCGAACCGCCACCAGCACGACAACCACCGCGACCACGAAAACCACAGCGACCACGAAGACCACAGCCGCCACCACCAGGACAACTGCGACCACGAAACCCACGACCACGAAACCCACGACCACCACCACGACGTCCGGCGGCACCAGCCTGACCGCGGCCTGGCAACTCGGTGATCAGTGGCCCACCGGGTACGTCGCCAACCTGACCCTCCGCGCGCCAGGCGCGGGTGTCGGCAGCTGGCGGCTGAGCTGGCCGGACCCGCATGCCCGTTCGGTCTCGTCGTCGTGGGGGATGACCTGCTCCGTGGCGACCGGAACGATCAGCTGCACCGGAGCCGGCTGGGCGGCCGCCATTCCGGCCCGCGGCACTGTGCAGGTCGGACTGGTGGTCGTCAATGACGGGGTCGCGCCTCCGTCACCGGCGGTGACCATCGGTTGACACCCCGCCGCTCCGGATGGGACAGCGGAGCAGCAGGCTGTCGCCATGGGCGCCCAGAGAAGATCAACTCAGACACGATCAACCCAGAGAACATCAACCCAGACACGACCAACCCAGAGACGATCAACCGTGCAGTGGAGATGTCGCGCGAGATCTCCGCTCACGAACTGCCATCTCACGAAACGCCATCTCACGAAACAGCACCGAGCACCGTCTGCCTGATGTGATCTCCGAACCCTTCGAGCGCATCGTGCACCGGCACGGTCCGACCGTGCTGCGCGTCTGCCGCGCGGTCGTCGGGCCGAACGATGCCGAAGATGCCTGGTCGGAGACCTTTCTCGCGGCACTGCGCGCGTACCCCGATCTCCCGGCCGACGCCAATGTCGAGGCCTGGCTGGTGACCATCGCGCACCGCAAGGCGATCGATGTCACCCGCAGCCGCGCCAGGGCCGCGGTTCCTGTCGACCGGCCACCCGACGGCCGGTCGTCCCTCGGCCTGCCGGGTGCGGGCGACGAACAGCTGTGGGCCGACGTCGCGGCCCTTCCCGACCGGCAACGTCAGGCGATTGCTTATCACTACCTGGCCGGGCTGCCGCACAAGGATGTCGCCGCCATTGTCGGCGGCAGCACCGACGCCGCCCGCCGCGCCGCAGCGGACGGCATCAGAGCGCTGCGCAGAAGTTACCTCGATCCCCGCCTCGGAGGCACCAGATGACCGTCCCGTCCACTACTCCCGACCGGTCCGACGGCGAGTTGCCCGCGGCCCTGTACGACGCCGATCCGGAGGCACTGTCCCGACTCCGCGCATCGTTGCTCGGCGCTGCGGCCTCCGCCGGCCTGCTGGACATCGCCTACCGGACCCTCGACACCCCGGTGGGCAGCCTGCTGCTCGCCGCCACCGGTGACGGTGTGGTCCGGGTCGCGTTCGAGTGCGAGGACCACGACCGCGTGCTGGTCACCCTGGCCGAACGCGTCAGCCCCCGCATCCTGCTCGCCCCGGCCAGATTGGACCGTGCGGCGCGGCAGATCTCGGAGTACTTCGACGGCGCCAGGACGGCCTTCGAACTGCCGCTGGACTTCCGGCTCAGCCGCGGATTCCGGCTCGACGTGCTCGAGCACCTCAGGGTGATCGGCTATGGCGCGACGGAGAGCTACGCCCAGGTGGCGCTGGCCACCGGGCACCCCCGCGCGGTCCGCGCGGTGGGCACTGCGTGTGCGACCAACCCGCTGCCGGTGGTCGTCCCCTGCCACCGGGTTGTCCGCTCCGACGGTTCCACCGGCCGGTATGTCGGCGGGTCGGAAGCCAAAACCGCTCTGCTGCAACTCGAGTCGGCGCACGCACCGGACCTCAGCCACTGAGGGGCACTCGGGCTGGCGGCACGTGCTGCCGGAAAAGGCTGCTACCGGCTAGTGCACCGCGCGTGCTGCCCGCAGGGTGAGCGTGACGGCGACGCCGACAGTGCGGAACCTGCGATCCAGCCGCGGCGAGACGAGCATGTCGTACCAGCGCAGAACGGCCGGCGCGTGGCAGGGGACCACGATGTTCACCGGACCGGGCAGGTCCCCGGACGCGGCGGCCCGGATCGCCGCGGCCGCCTGGCGCGCGTTCATGTCGTCACCGGCTGCGTCGCAGACCGCGAGGTACGACATGCCGACACCTGTTCTGCTGCCGTTGCCGCCGTTCGCCGCGCAGAATTCGCGCCACGCGTCGTTGACCGAGATGATGACGCCGGCCCTGTCCAGCATGGCCACCTCGGTGCTGTGCCGGCCACCGGCGCGTGCCGTCGGCCTGGTCATGGGGGCGTCCCCGACGCTGCCCTCACGCTGTGTGGGCATCGGACCGCTGACGGCCGACCCGGTCGCTGTCCAGCCCCCCACGGTTGCGATCCGCAACCGATGGCCGACGGACCTGCGTGCCGACTCGGTGAATCCCACGCCGTCCGCACGCCGCCAGGCGAGAACAGCCTGCGCCAATCCCAGCTCGGCGGCTTGTTCGAGCTCAGCCGCGGCGGACGGCTGCACCCCGGCCGGCCGGTCGGTGCATGCGGCCTCGGCTGCGGCCGCCGCCATGGCGGCAGCCATCGGCCGGTAGCAGCGGAAGACGGCGTCCTCAGCGGCCGCGATCACGGCCGGAGCGCCCGCGGCTCTGGCCTGGGCGAGCACACTCCACAGTTGTTGGTCGGCCACCGGTTCGACGGCTTCCCACTGTGGACGATCATCGAAATCCGGACCATGCTGCGGCAGAGGTGCAGGAGCCGTCATGTTCATCCCTCCCCGTTGAGGACAATTCCTGCCTGACCGAGGCCGGCGGGAATGACGGAACCATGTGGCACTGGGCGCGTCCCGTCGTACTGATTCGGACCATAGACCCGTCCGCATCTGCTCACAATGCGTGTTGTCGCACACACCGACGGATGACGGTCCTGCCAGAACAGGACGTTTGCACCATCACCGCTGTCGACACCGCCGACGGCCCGTCGCACTCCGTCGTCGTGCCGCTCAGACAGAAGCGACCGCTTCCCGGTCCGCGCCGCTGACGAGCAGGCGCCGGCCGCTCAGCCTCCACAGCGGCACCGCGATGATGATCGAGCAGTGACCCGGCGTGGTGGCCAGGTGGTTCTGATTGCTCATCTCCGCGAGACGGCGCGCTCCCGAGACCTCATACGCGCGGCCGATGCCCAGCACGCTCCAGCCATGGCCGGTGTCATTGTCGAAGCTGTCCGCCTGGAAGGCGACAACGGCGTTCTTCGCCGCGGTGGCCAGCCGTCCGCCGGCGGTCGCCCGGAAGACGATTTCCTCTCGGTCCAACAGGTAGCTCACCGGCTCCGCCGTGGGCAGGGCACCGTCCGTGCAGACCACCCGACCGAACCCGCCCGACGCCAGCAGCCGCAAGCACTCGACGCGGTCCAGCGCGGTCAGGTCCATCAGTTCTGCAATGGCGGTCATGGCGATCTCCCCAGCACATCGACGATGCGCCCTGTTGGATTGAATGTCCTTTCAGGATGCGCCTTGGGGGCCAGGGGGCGGCAAGAGCCGAAGGTCCCGTCGGAACCCGATCGAGTACCGAACTACCAGGTCAACGGCACTGACCAGCGCAACTCGGTTCCTGCTGGGTCGCCGGCGAGCAGTTCCATGGCGCCACCGCGACGCTCCGCACGGCGCCGAAGATTGGCCAGGCCGCTGCGCCGCTGGGTGTCTCCGATACCCGTGCCGTCATCGCGGACGACCACCGTCACGCGTTCGGTGGTGGCGGTGACGTCCGCGGACACGGACGACGCCCGCGCGTGCCTGGCGACGTTGCTCAGCGCCTCGTGCAGAACGGCGACCATGTCGTCGGTGACGTCACCCGCGGGCAGCTCGTCGACGGAACCGGAGAAGGTGATGGTCGGTTCGAACCCCAGTGCGGGAGCAACGTCGGCCACGGCATCCAGTACCCGGGTGCGCACATGGAGCTGCCCGGCCTTGGGCGGTTGGCTCAACTGGAAGATCGATTCACGGATCTGACGGATGGTGTCGTCCAACCCACCGATCGTGCTCAGCAAGCGGTCCGTCGACGGGCCCGGCGGGAGGCGGGTGGCCACCGCCTGCAGCGTCAGCCCGGCGGCGAACAGCGACTGGATCACGTGGTCGTGCAGATCCGCGGCGATCCGTTCACGCTCGTCCAGCATGGCCGCACGCTGTTGCTCGTTGCGGGCGTCGGCCAGTTCGATCGCGACCGCGGCCTGATTGCTGAAACCGCTTGCCATCTCGAGGTCTTCCGCGGTGAAGGCAGGCTGCCCGGCCAGCCGCGCAGCCGTCAGCACACCGTGCACCCGCTGCGAGCCGACCATCGGCAGCACCAGCACGGGACCGACCTCCAGGGCGCGCGCCGCCACCAGGGCAAGCCCGGGCTGCTCGCCAGGGCTCGCCAGCCGCATCGGACGACCGGTGCTGAACACGCGGCCCGACAACGACTCTGCGACCGGCAGGCGCAAGCCGATCAGGCTGTCCGCGCCCTCGCCGACCGCCACATCGACCCGCAGGTCGGCGTCGTCGGTGGGACCGGGCAACACCACCGTCACCAGGTCCGCGCGGGCGATCTCCTTCGTCCGCTCGGCGATCATCGCCAGCGGGCGGGTGGGCTCAGCGGACAGCAGCTGACGGCTGATCATCGCAGTTGCGTGCAGCCACTCCTGCCTGGTCCGGGCCGCCTCGAACAACCGGGCGTTCTCGATGGCGACGCCGGCGGTGGCGGCCAGCGACTTGACGAGTTCCTCATCCTCGGCGGTGAACTCGCCGCGGATGCTCTGGGACAGGTAGAGGTTGCCGAACACCTCGTCCCGCACCCTGATCGGCACGCCGAGAAAGCTGTTCATCGGTGGATGGTGCGGCGGGAATCCCGACGACCGCGGATCCGCCGAGATGTTGTTGAGGCGGATCGGTTGCGGGTCGTCGATCAGCGCTCCGAGCAGCCCCTTGCCCTGGGGCAGCCGCCCGATGTGCTCAACCAGGTCCGGGCCCATGCCGACATGGACGAACTCGGAGAGATAACCGTCCGGGGCGATGACGCCCAGCGCGGCATACTCCGCGCCGACGAGCTCGCGGGCAGCCTCGGCGATCCTGCGCAGCACCACCGGCAGCGCCAGGTCGCCGACGATCATTTGGTTGGCGTGCAGCAGACCGCGCAGCCGGCCCTGAGTGGCCATCACCTCGGTGGCCCGGGCCACCAGTTGGCTGAGCAGCTCTTCCAGTTCCAGCCGCGGCAGGTCCGGGAAGGTCAGCGCGGGATCCGAAGAGCCCTCGGAGCGCTGGTCGACCGGGTCGGTCGGCGGGTCGTGCACCGGCTGCTGCTCCGGTTGATCCGAGACCATGGGCGCCCTCACGTGAGAACCGACGAACGTGCGATACATCAGGAGGTATCGCCACCGGCAGCGGCCGGTGAACGATGGCGGTAGACGATCGCGGTGGACGATGGTGGTGGACGATGGTGGTGGACGGAGTCAACCACACACTTCAAACGGTCAGCATCATGCCGGCGGTGCAGGGCGCACACACACCGAACGGGATCACGATACGGGGGCGCACCCCGTCGGTGCTCGGTCAGCGCAACTGGCGCAGCGCCGGGTCGGGCTTCGGCGTCGGCACCGCCACCCTGATCCGCGCGTCCACCACGACCAGTTCGTCGCCCCGGCAGATCACCGGGTTGAGGTCCAGCTCGGCAACCTCGGGCAGGTCATCGACGAGAACCCCGACGCGAACCAGCAGGTCGGCGAGCGCCGCGCGGGACACCACCGGTGCGCCCCGGTAGCCGTCGAACAGCCGGGCCGTGCGTAGCGCATCCACCATCGAGGCCGCGTCCGGACCGGTCACCGGTGCAAGCCGGAAGGTGCGGTCGGCGATCAGATCCGCCAGTACGCCGCCGGCCCCGATCATCACCGCAGGACCGAACAGCGGGTCCTGCACCGCGCCGATGATCACCTCGGTCGCGGCCGGATGCATCGGCTGCAGCAGGACGACCGGGCCGTCCGGGCACAGCCCAGCCAGGTCGTCGAAGGCCGCCCGCACCGCGGCTGCGGAGCCGACACCGAGCCGGACACCACCGATATCTGTCTTGTGCAGCCCGCCGACCGCCACCTTGACCGCGACAGGGTAGCCCAGTTCTGCGGCCGCCGCGACGGCGTCATCGGCGGTCCGCACCACGCGCTGCGGACACAGCGGAATGCCGTAACAACCGAGCAGCGTCGCGATGTCATCGGCAGCCAGCCAGCTGTCGCCGGCCGCGAGCGCGCTGGTCACCACCCCCCGGGCGGCGGCGGCGTCGGTGACCGCCGGGCGCCGCAGCACCGGCTGCTCCTTCGACCTGATCGCCGCGTATCGCACGGCGAGGGCAAGCGCGGCGGCGGCGGGTTCGGGAAAGGTGAACACCGGCAGCGACCGTTCCGCCGGGCCCGATCCCGGGATCGGCACGGAGGCGGGAACGGCGCCGACACGTGTGACGATGACGGGCTTTTCGACGCCGTGGCCCACCAGTTGCGCCGCACCGATCTGCGCCAGCACCTCGTCGGAGTCGGTCACCGGGATGTCGGTGAAAATGGTCAGCACTGCATCGACCTCCGGCGCCGCGAGCACCACCCGTAGCGCCCGGCCGATGCTGTCGGGCGTCATTCCTGCTCCCAGGTCGATCGGATTTCGACACGAAGCGGCCGTCGGAACCGCCTGCCGGACAAGGCTTTCAGTGCGCGGCGAGAGTGCTGCCACCTGGAGGCCGGCACTCTCGGCGGCGTCGGCGGCAAGGATGCCCGGGCCGCCGGAATTGCCGATGACGACCACTCGCGGCCCGGGGGGCAGCGGCTGGTCGCAGAGCACCCGGGCGACGTCGAGCATCTGCTGCATGGTGTCCACCCGGAGCACGCCGGCCTGTTCGAACATCGCGTCGACGACCACGTCGGAGGACGCCGCGGCGGCGGTGTGCGACTGCCCCGCCTGTCGACCGGCGGCGGACCTCCCCGACTTGATCGCCAAGATCGGCTTGCGGGTGGCCACGGATCGGGCGATGCGGGCGAACTTGCGCGGGTTGCCGAACGACTCCAGATACATCGCGATGACCTTGACGTTGTCGTCGTCCTGCCAGTCGAGCAACAGATCGTTGCTGCTGACGTCGGCCTTGTTGCCGACCGACACGAACTGGGAGATCCCCAGGCCCCAGCGCGCGGCGGCCGCGATCACCGCGATGCCCAGCGCGCCGGACTGGGAGACCAGGCCCAGCGGGCCGCCGAGCCCGGGAAGTGCGGCGAAGGTGGCGTTCAGCCGCACCGCGGGGTCGGTGTTCTGCACACCCAGACAGTTCGGCCCCACGACCCGCATGCCGAAGCGGCGGGCGATGCCGATCACCTCACGCTGCCGGGCCTGGCCGACCTCGCCGGTCTCGCTGTACCCGGCGGTCAGCAGCAACAGGCCACGGACGCCGCGCTCGCCACAGTCCCTGACCACCTGTGGCACCTTCTCGGCGGGGACCGCGATGACGGCCAGGTCGACCGCCATCGGCAACTCGCTCGCCGTCGGCACGCACGGCACTCCGAGCATGCTGTCGTGGTGCGGGTTCACCGCGTAGACCTTGCCGGTGAACCCACCGTCGACGATGTTGGCCAGCACCTGGTGACCGACACTGTGCGGCCTGCTGCCGGCGCCGATGACGGCCACCGAGGCGGGCGAGAGAATGTGCCGCAGGCTGGCTTCGCCGGCGGACCGCTCGCGGGTGTCCATCGCCTGCAGCGCGCGATCGTCGGTGGTCAGGTCCATCACGATGAGTTCGGTCGAGCCCTCCATGCGCAGCCCGACGTGGAAGCCGAGATCGTGCAGGACCTGCACCGCCGCACCGTTCTCGGCCAGCACCTCGGCGTCGAACTGCCGGATGCCGACCCGCCGGGCGGCCGCCGCCAGATGCTCCAGCAGCAGAGTCCCGATGCCCTGGTGGTGATGCTCGTCGGCGACCAGGAGGGCCACCTCGGCGGCAGTCTCACTGATCCGCTCGAACGCGGCGACGCCCACCAGCCGGCCGTCGATCCATGCGCACAGTGCGACATGCCGATCACTCGCCGGTTGCACCAGCAGTCGGACGTAGGCAACGGCCGAGTTGCGGCTGAAGGAGAAGAAGCGGAGGTAGCGGGAACGCTCGGAGACCCCGTCGTGCAGATTGAGCAGCGGTTCGATGTCTTCGGGCTGCACCGGCCTGATGTGCACCAGGCCGCCGTCGGTGCGCACGGCGTCGATGCCGCCTGCCGCGTACGGCGCGACAGTCGGATGCACTTGCTGCGTGATGCCCATGAGGTACCGCCATCTGTGGAGGGACCGGCGGCGCTGCCCGGTGGGTGCCGTCGGGCATGACAGATCTCCGCCTGTCCCATGTCCATCGTTGGCGACGCAGCGTCACAACCCAAGGGCACTTGGTCCTATGGCAGTCGTAGCGCTGATCACAGAACGCGACCACCCGCGGTCAGTGCTGAAGGGTGGCCGACAGCTCCCGCAGCAGGTCCAGGGCCGCGTCGGCGATCACCGTTCCCGGGCCGAACACGGCGGCCGCACCGGCCTCCCGGAGTTCGGGGATGTCGCCGGGCGGGATGACGCCGCCGACCACGATCATGATGTCGGGCCGGCCCAGGTCCGCCAGCGCCGCCTTCAGCGCGGGAACCAGCGTGAGGTGGCCCGCCGCAAGCGAGTTCACGCCGACGACGTGCACGTCGGCGTCGACCGCCTGCTGCGCAACCTCCTCCGGGGTGGAGAACAGCGGGCCGACGTCGACATCGAAACCCAGGTCGGAGAAGGCGCTGACGATCACCTTCTGGCCGCGGTCGTGGCCGTCCTGGCCCATCTTGGCCACCAGGATGCGCGGGCGCCGGCCCTCCGCCTCGGCGAAGGCCTCCGTTGCCGCGAGAACCTCCTGGATGCGCGGGGACTCGCCCGCTTCGGCGCGATACACGCCCGATATCGTACGGATCACCGCAGTGTGCCGGCCGAACACCTTCTCCAGCGCATCGGAGATCTCGCCCACCGTGGCCTTGGCCCGCGCGGCATCGACCGCCAGCGCCAGCAGGTTGTGGGAAAGGTCGCCGAGGGGCCCGCTGTTCGCTGCGCCCGCCGCGGTCAGCGCGTCCAGCGCGCGGGTCACCGCGTCGGCATCCCGCTCCTCGCGCAGTTGCTGCAGTTTCGCCACCTGCTCGGTGCGGACCGCCCGGTTGTCCACCTTGCGCACCTCGAGCTCGTCGGCGTCTTCGGTGCGGTAGGTGTTGATGCCGAGAACGGCCTGCGTGCCGGAATCGATCCGGGCCTGGGTGCGGGCGGCGGCCTCCTCGATGCGCATCTTCGGGATGCCCGCCTCGATCGCCTTGGCCATCCCGCCGGCCGCCTCGACCTCCTGGATGTGCTGCCAGGCCCGCTGCGCGAGGTCGTGGGTCAGCTTCTCCACGAAGTACGAGCCGCCCCAGGGATCGATGATCGCCGTGGTGCCCGACTCCTGCTGCAGCAGCAGCTGGGTGTTCCTGGCGATCCGCGCCGAGAAGTCCGTCGGCAGCGCGACCGCCTCGTCCAGCGCGTTGGTGTGCAGCGACTGGGTGTGCCCCTGCGTCGCGGCCATCGCCTCGATGCAGGTGCGGGCGACGTTGTTGAACGGGTCCTGCGCGGTGAGCGACCAGCCGGAGGTCTGCGAATGTGTTCGCAGCGACAGGGATTTCGGGTTCTTGGCGCCAAGTTCACCGACCAGCCTGGCCCAGATCGCCCGGGCGGCACGCATCTTGGCGACCTCCATGAAGAAGTTCATCCCGATCGCCCAGAAGAAGCTGAGCCGCGGGGCGAAGCCGTCGATGTCCAGCCCGGCCGCAATGCCGGCGCGCAGATACTCCAGACCGTCGGCAAGGGTGTAGGCGAGCTCCAGGTCGGCCGTCGCGCCGGCCTCCTGGATGTGGTAGCCGGAGATCGAGATCGAGTTGAACTTCGGCATCTTCGCGGCCGTGAAGGAGAAGATGTCGGAGATGATCCGCATCGACGGCAGCGGCGGGTAGATGTAGGTGTTGCGGACCATGAACTCTTTGAGGATGTCGTTCTGGATCGTGCCGGCGAGCTTCTCCGGCGGAACGCCCTGCTCCTCGGCGGCGATGATGTACAGCGCGAGAACCGGCAGCACGGCGCCGTTCATCGTCATCGACACGCTTGTCGAGCCGAGCGGGATGTTCTCGAACAGTTGCCGCATGTCGTAGATGGAATCGATGGCCACGCCTGCCATCCCGACGTCACCGGCCACCCGGGGATGGTCCGAGTCGTAGCCGCGGTGGGTGGCCAGGTCGAAGGCGACGGACAGCCCCTTCTGTCCCGCCGCGAGGTTCCGCCGGTAGAACGCGTTCGATTCGTGGGCGGTGGAGAAGCCGGCGTACTGCCGGATGGTCCACGGCTGGGTGGTGTACATCGTCGGGTACGGCCCCCGCAGGAACGGGGTCAAGCCCGGGTAGGTGTCCAGCGCGTCAAGACCCTCCAGATCGGCCGCGGTGTAGACCGGCTTGATCGCGATGCCCTCCGGCGACAGCCAGGAGGAGACCCCGTGATTGCCAACGGCATCGGTGGCCGCGGCCTCGTTCAGGGGGATGTCGGCAAAACTGCGCGGCACACTCATCGGGCCACCTGCCCTTCCTGGAGATGTTCCCTGGTCCGGGTGAGGAACTGGACCACGTCTTCGCCCGCGGCCACATGATCGTCCACCACACCGTCGAGCGCCCCGGTCGGCCGGCCGGCAAGGACCACCCACCGCGCCCCGGCCGACCGCAGCGCTTGGACGGCGTCGAGACCGATTGCGGCGTAAGCCTTGTCCGTTCCGGCGAGGCAGGCGACCGCAGCGCCGCTGTCCCGGAAGGTGGTGATCACATCATCGACGCCGACGGTGGCACCGGCCGTCACGCTGTCCACGCCGCCCGCGGCGAAGAGGTTCGCGGCGAACCCGGCGCGTGCGGCGTGTTCGGCCACCGTGCCCAGGGTCGCCAGGAACACCGGCACCGGCGCCGGCCGGTCACGCATGGACTCGAAGGCATCGGCCCAGCCCGGCGTCGCGTCCTCGTCGGCGACCGGCGCACTCCGTCTGGGCGGCAACGTCTCCCGCAGATGTGGGAACTCGCTGACGCCGGTCACCGGTCGGCGCCGGGTGGCGATGCGCCGCTCCCGCTCCGCCGACGTTGCAGCCCAACGGCTCTGCACCGATCCGTCGGTCAGCGCGGCGAGAATTCCGCCGGCCGACTCGATCCGCTGGAACTCCGTCCAAGCGGCCTCCGCCAGCTCGGTGGTCAGCATCTCCACGGCGAACGAACCGGCGGCCGGATCGGTCACCGCAGCGACATGCGACTCGCTGATCAGCAGCGACGAGGTGTTCCTGGCCATCCGCCGGCCCAGCGCATCGGGCACGCCCAGTCGGCTGTCGAACGGCAGCACCGTCACGGCGTCGGCCCCGCCGACACCGGCCGCGAACGCCGCAACCGTGGTCCGCAGCAGGTTCACCCACGGGTCGTACCGGGTCAACATCGGGGCTGAGGTCACGGCATGCTGGAACTGCCGACCGACACCGCCTCGATCGACACCGCGCGCTCCGGACAGTTCGCCGACCCGCTGCCAGAGGCTGCGCGCAGCGCGGAACTTGGCGATGGTCGGGAACTGCTCGTCGGTCGCGGCATACCGGAATTCCAGCAGCGGCAGCGCATCGTCGATCGCCACGCCGACTGCTTCCATCGCCCGCAGGTACTGCACGCCGGCGGCAAGGGTGAAGCCCACCTCTGCGGCGTCCCCGGCCCCGGACCGGTGCGCCGCCGTGCCGTCGACCACCAGCGCCCGGACACCGAGACGCGTTGCCAGCGGAACGATGTCGGCCACCGCGATGTCGAGGTCGGCGGATGCGGTGGAGACCTGTCCGGTGCGAACCGCGCGACCGACCGGGTCGACGCCGAGGCAGCTCCCGGGGTCCGGCTTGACGCCGCGGTGGTGGAACAGTTCGGCGAGTTCGACGGCGGCCTGCGCATCGGTGACATGGCCGTGCGCGGACACCACGATCGGCACCAATTCCAGGAACACGCCTGCCAGTGCCGCATCGAGATCGCCCGGCGCCGTTCCCGCGCCACCGACGGCGACCCATAGCGAGGTACCCCCGTTCTCCAGATCGGTCAGTGCTGCCGCGGCGGCCTGACCGGGATCGGGATCGATGAGGAGCGGACGGATGTCCCACCCGACGCGGACATCGTCACCGCGACCGGCCGGAACGGCGGCCGCGACCGGGGCGACCGGTCCGCCCTGGCGAGCCAGCCGCCCGGCGGTGCCCAACGGAGGAACCACGAGTCCCTCGACGGTAGTGACCGCGAGCGCATCCCAGGCCGATCCGGGACCGGCGTCATCACCGATTCGGCCCGCCTTGCGCAGCACTGCGGCCGCGGCCGCTTCCCAATCCTGCTCGGAGACCGGGGTGGCGCCGGCCAGCCGCACCGGACCCTCGCCGTCGAGTGTGTCCATCCGCGGATCATAGGTCCGTGCCCGGATCCAGCGATCGGCGCGATGCCACAAACGTGAGCCACTGCACCATTTGGCGGAGCCCCGCTGATCCGCGCGCCCAGGAAACTCCCGGTTGCGCCCGCCTTCGCGCTGGTCGCCCGCCGCACGCACCACCCGGTGGTCGCGATAACGTCACCGGACCCGATACCGGAGAGGCCCCGAGATGACTGCCAACGATGACGAGATCGGTCTGGAGACACCGGACGTCGACCGCCTGGAGCAGGCACAGGCACTCGCAGAAGACCCGGACGAGCGTTCCGGGGAGACCGCGCGCCCTGCCCCCGGGTCCGTTGTCGGCAACATCGACGCTGACGAGGCGGACGTGCTCGAGCAGTCGATCGAAGTCCCGGCCGATGACGACTACCGCGACGGCGGGGGCTGACCGGCCCCTGCGGCCGCAGTAAGACGAGCTCAGACCGACGAGCTCGGACCGACGGGCTCAGTAGCCGGGGAAGACCTGCCGCAGGTCGTCCAGCGTCACCGCGCCGCTGATCGTCACCTCGTCCGGCGTGTGCTCCGGCGCGAGCCGCCCCGACACCAGCCGCAACCAGCTCTCGGCGGGCAGGGTCAGCGTGCTGTCCGGGCCGCTCCGCGCAACAGCAACCGCAACGTCATCGGCACGGTCATCGCCGTCCGGCTGCAGCCGGACGGCGTCGGGCGTCACGTCCAGTTGCATCGAACGCCCGGGCGCCGTCGTCCGCACCGCCACGGTGAAGGGCCTGCCTGGCTGCGGCCGCCCGATCCAGCCGATCATGAAGTCGGACACGCCGAGGATGTGCTCGACCGCCTCCGGTGCCAGGGTGGCCGTTGCATCCCGGGTGACCGCCACATCCCAGCTGTGCAGGGTGAACTCGTGGAGCCGGAGAGCGACGGCACCGGCGACGGGGGCAGCCTCGGGCAGGTAACCGAGATCGATCCGCAGCCTGTTCCTGGCGTCCTCGTCCAGTGCCTCGTAGGTGCTGACCAGGATCTCGTTCCACTGGCGGAACCCGTCGGCCTGCTCCTGCCGCGACATCGCGTTCCATCTGGCCCACACACTCTTCGTGAATTCCGGCGCCGGGGTGAAGCCGCCGGTCAGCGCTGCCTGCACCGGTACGAGCCCGATTTCCGCCCCGCTGCCCAGGTGGCTCAGCACCTTCGCGATGGACCACTCCGATGCCGCCGAAGGGGCAGCCAGCTCACCCGGGGCCAGGCCGACAACCAACTCGGCGAGCCGGTCGTGCCCGCTGCGCAGGGCGGCGATCGGGCGGTCGGCGCTGCTGGTCATCGACGGTCCTCTTTCGGTTGGTGCGGGTGGGGCGGGGCGCGGTCGGCAGTCTTCGGTGACAATGCCATCGGCACTCGCCCGTTCGGCACCCACCTACCGGTGATGCATTCCGAAGCCGCACGTCGGCTGACCTGTCAGCCCCGGCTCGCGCGTGGCGCCGGGAGGCGTGGCTTCGCTCCGTGACGTGACCCACCTCTGCAGTGGAACGCCCGGTCAGTCACGATCACCGGGTGCTGCGCGCGCTGGGGCGGGGAATCGCCGCCCGACCCGGGTTGGTGGTGATGGTCTGGCTCGTCCTCACCATCGCCGGGTTCGCCGCTGCTACCGGCACGTTCGGGGAGGGACTGTTCGCCCGGTTGAATGCCGGTGAGGCGACGGTCTCCAGCGAATCATCACAGGGTCGGGAGATCCTGAACTCCGCGAGCACCGTCGGTCCGACGGTCAGCCTGCTGGTGCAGGGGGCGCCGGTCACCGATCCGGCACTGGAGCAGCCGTTGACTGCGGCGCGCGCCGACCTGCTCGCGATCCCCGGGATGGCGACCGTCGCGGATGCGCTGAGCGTGCCCGGCGGGCCGTCCTCACCCGCCGGTGCGGCACTGACCGCGAAGGACGGCAACGGTTTCCTGGTCTCGGCAACGCTGGAACCGGACCTGCCGGCGTCGGTGGAGGACTCATCGCTGACGGCCACCGAGGAACGGCTGGCCGCGCTGTCGGCCGAGATCAGTGCGGCCGTCCCCGGCGCCACCGGTCAGGTCGGCGGTGGCACGTTGTTGTTCGACGCGATCACCGGCCAGGTGGAAAAGGACCTGGTGCGCGGTGAACTGATCGCGCTGCCGGTCAGCCTGCTGGTCATGGTGCTGGTGTTCGGCGGGTTCCTCGCGGCCGGCATGCCGATCGCCGGCGCCGTCGCCTCTATCGGCGGTGCGCTGGCCGTCCTGCTGGGTTTCTCCTACCTGATCGACCTGGACGCGGCCGTCGTCAACGTCGTCACCGTGCTCGGCCTTGGCCTGTGCATCGATTACGGGCTGCTGATCGTGTCCCGCTACCGCGAGGAACTGCGGACCCGCCTGGCCGAGCGTTCCACCCGGTCGACGAAGGCCGCGCGCACGGACGCCATGGTCGCGACGATGGCGACGGCCGGTCGCACCGTGCTGTTCTCGGGCGTCACAGTGGCGATCAGCCTGTCCGGCCTGCTGCTGTTCGAGGCGCGCATCCTGCGCGCAGTCGGAGCCGCGGGCGTCAGCGTCGTCGTCATCGCCCTGCTCGTGGCTTTGACGCTGGTCCCCGCACTGCTGGCAATGGCGGGCGGCCGGATGGTGCGGCCCGGTCTGCTCAGCCGCATCCCAGGTCTGCGCACAGCGGCCGATCGTTTCGGCGACGTCGCACCGGAGGAGGGCTTCTTCTCCCGGTTGGCCCGTTGGACACAGCGCAGGCCGTGGCTGGTGGTGGGCGGCGTGCTGCTGATCCTCGGCATCCTCGCCGCACCCGTGCTGCGGCTCGAACTGCGCAGCTCAGGGGCGCAGCTGCTGCCGCCGAGCGCCCCCGACCGCCAGTTCTTCGACACCCTCGCCGCCCAGTACCCGGCCTCGGGCATCCCGACGGTGCAGGTTGTCGGGGAAGCGACGCCGCAACAGATGGCCCCGCTCGCCCAGCAGATCAGCGCCATGCCCGGCGTCGAACTGGTCGCCCCGCCGCGCGCCGTCGGCGATACCCACGCCGTGATCAACGTGTTCATGGTCGACCCCGATCAGGGCAGCGACGACGCGAAGGCAGTGGTGCAGCAGGTGCGCGCCGACCGTCCGGACTACCCGATCTGGGTGACCGGCCAGACGGCGGCGCTGATCGACTTCACGCACGCCCTTGCCACCCAGGCACCGGCCGCCATTGCCGTCGTCATCCTTGCGACCTTCGTTCTGCTGTTCCTGCTGACCGGGTCGATCCTGGTGCCGATCAAGGCGCTGTTGATCAACATCGTTTCCCTCGGCGCCTCGCTCGGTGTTCTGGTGTGGGTGTTCCAGGACGGCAACGGCGAGTCGCTGCTGGGGTTCAAGTCCACCGGCGGCATCGAGACGATCATCCCGATCCTGGTGATCGCGCTGGGCTTCGGCCTGGCCATGGACTACGAGGTGTTCCTGCTCAGCCGCATCAAGGAGTTCAGGGACAAGGGGATGGCCAATGACGACGCCGTGGTCGCGGGTCTGCAGCGATCAGGTCGGATCATCACCTCCGCCGCCCTGATCGTGGTGCTGGTGTTCTCCGGATTCGTCGCGGGCGAACTGCTGGTCATCAAACAGACCGGGGTGGCGCTGGCCGTCGCTGTCGCGATCGACGCGACGCTCGTGCGGTGCTTGCTGGTGCCGGCCACCATGACGCTGCTCGGGGAATGGAACTGGTGGGCCCCCGCGCCGCTGCGACGGCTGCACGACCGCATCGGTGTGCGTCACTGACCATGCCCTGACTGCGCGGCAGGGAACCGGCTCCAGCTGCGTCCACCCCTACCCACGCGGCGGCCGCGTGCGTGATCCGCGCTGCCGTCGGTGGGACGGAATTCGCAGAGGCGGTAACCTCCGGTCACAACGGACATGCGGTCGCCGGATGGTCCTCGAGTCCCGCGACGGAACGCACCTGTTCGCCGCGCGTCTTGCCGGACAGTGGCGTCCGGCGTCCGGGTGGCGGGTTACCGATTGGCGGGTTGCCGGTTGCCGGTTGCCGTTCGAGGAGGGGGCAGTCCATGTCAGCAAGACGACGGCGCGTCGGCGTCGGGGTGGTCGCGGCCGTGTTGTGCGTCGCGTTGACCGCCTGCGGCCCGGCGGAAACCGGAGCCGCCGGACTGCAGTCGGTGGCCGGCGCAACATCGTCCCAGCCGTCGGTCGCCGCGGCGCCCTTGACCGCACCAGCGCCAACGGCACCGAAACCAACGGCAGCGAAACCGACGTCACCGAAACCCGACCAGTCCGCAACATCGGCGTCGACGACCACCAGCCCGCAGACTTCCCCGTCGGCCCCTAAGCCCACCCCGCAGACGACAACTCGGTCGGCCCCCGCGAAGCCCGCCAAGGCGAGCGTCACCTTGACCGCGACGGCCGGTGACGGGGAGGTCCGTTACGGGGACCAATCCGCATTCACCATCACCGTGCGCAGCGCAACGGCCGGCAGTGATCTGAGCGGTCATGTCACCGTGCTCGACGGCACCGCCGTCGTCGCCGAGGGCGACACGGACGCGGGCGGGAGCGTCGCGCTCGGCTTCCTCAACACCGCCGATCCCGGCACCAAGACCTACAAGGTCACCTACTCCGGCAATGCCAAGGTGACCGGGTCGGCCGGCCAGGTGCAGGTTCAGACCACGCAGACCAACGTCGACATCGCGATCGACTGGCCCGAGGACGCAACTCCCGGCAAGGACGTCACCATCAGCGCGGACGTCATCGGGACCCCACAGAGCCCGTCCGGCCGGGCCACCATCACCGTCGACGGTGCTGCGATCGCCGACGCGGCGGTCGCCGACGACGGCACCATCAGCGGCACCGCCAAGGCCGTCCCAGCGGGCGATCACGCCATCGAGGTGCGGTATGCCGGTGACGCCCGCTTCGAGGCCAACACGGCGTCCGCCACGTTGACGCTGAAGCCCCCGCCGGTGAACCCGAATCAGGCCGGCGCGGCCGCCGCGCAGGCCTCGAACCCCTGCCCAGCAGCGGCTTCGGCGTGCGTCGACCTCTCCGGTGAGCAGGCGTGGCTGCAGTCCGCCGGCAAGATCACCTACGGTCCGGTACCGATCACCTCCGGCCGGGAGGGACACCGCACCGGAACCGGCATGTTCGAGGTGTTCTGGCTCGACAAGGACCACCGCTCGAGCATCTTCAACGACGCACCGATGCCCAACTCGGTGTTCTTCGACAACGGGATCGCGTTCCACGAGGGCAGCCTGTCGGACCAGTCGCACGGCTGCATCCACCTGTCCTGGGATGCGTCGGAGACCTTCTACGACACCCTGTCGGTGGGCGACAACGTCTATGTCTGGGGCGCACCCCCGTACTGATCGGTGAACCTACCGATGGGTGAACCTACCGATGGGTGAACCTTCCGATCGGTGAACCTGGGCGCGGGCGCCGCCGCCGGCCCCTGTCGCTGCGCGAAAAAATCGCACTGTCAGACCCATCCGTGTCAGCAGCGGCCGCGAACCCCTGACGCGGTACCGGAGAAGACGGCCGGTGTCGCAGCGGCGGTTCTGGGCGATTGCCGTTGCACGAGCCACCCTGACGCCGGTGGAGGGGTACGGCGTCGGGCGCTCTGCGCACCGAACAGGCGCGTGCAAGAGATTCACCGCGCGCCGGTCGGCGGGCAGAGCGGGATGTCGGCGTGCCCTCGGCTGACGGCCGGGGGCACGCTTCCCGTGGCGCCCGATCCGGTATCAGTCGAGCGTGCCCTGACGGACCACGACGACCGGCCACTGCGAGTGGCAGATCAAACGCTGACTGGTGGAGCCCAGCAGCAGCCCGGTCAGCCCGCCGCGGCCCCGGCTGCCCACCACGATCAGCTGCGGGCCCTGGCCCTGAGCCAGACCCTCGGCGTGCCGGAGAATTGCCTCCGCCGGCTTGCCGCGGACGACGACCTGCTCGACCTCCACGTCCGGGAACTTGTCCCGCCAGCCCGCGAGCTGCTCGGCCAGGACGACGTGTTCCTCTTCGTCCTCCATCACTGCCATCTCCGGCTGCCCACCGCCGAAGCCGCGCATCGCCAGGTCGTCCCACGCCAGCACGGCATCGAGTTTGGCGCCGCGTCGGGAGGCCTCGTCGAAGGCGTAGGCCGCGGCGTCCTCGCTCACCCCTGATCCGTTGACGCCCAGCAGCACCGGGCCATCGGACGGATCAGGCGTGTGCGCGGAGATCACCGCGACCGGGGAACGGCCGTGGGCGGCCACGTGCAGTGCGACGGACCCGAGCACGACCTCGGGTATCCGACCACCGCCACTGCGCCCGATCACGGTCAGCATCGACGTCGCGGACGCCTCGATGAGCGCGGGCCGCGGGTCCGACTTCACCAGCTCGGCGGTGAAAGCGACGTCCTTCTGCTGCTTCTCGACCTCCGCGACGGCCTGCGCAAGGGCGTCGGTACCGGCCTCGATCAGGCCCTCGTTGATGTCGGAGGGGACGCCGTAGGCGGGCACTCCGATCAACGGTGTCGTTGCGTACGCATGCAGCAGCCGCAGCGACAGCTGACGGCGTGCGGCCTCATCGGCTGCCCACCGGGCAGCCACCATCGACTCTGGTGAGCCGTCGATGCCCACCGCAATCACAGCGTGCCGAATGCCACTCATCAGCTGACTCCTCAGGCGACCTGTTCCGCGAGGTCCTGAGTCCAGCGTCGAACCCAGGACCGCGCCGGGCCAGAGGCGAAGGTCCCTGCGCCGCCCCTGGACGTCCGGGGCCGCGACGACGGATCAGACGGGCGAGGAGATCTTGGCCGGGCCGCGGTGCTCCAGCTGGTGCTTGGTCGGCTTCGGCCGGATCGGCCACCAGGTGAACCACCCAAGGTCGATCGCCAACGCCGGTACCAGCAGGGTCCGAACGATGAAGGTGTCCAGCAGCACGCCGAACGCGACGATGAAAGCGATCTGCGCCAGGAACAGGATCGGCAGCACCGCCAGCGCGGCGAACGTCGCTGCCAGCACGATGCCGGCACTGGTGATCACGCCGCCGGTCAGCCGCAGACCACGCATCACGCCGTCCCGCGGTCCGTGAAAGGCGACCTCCTCCCGCGCTCTGGTCATCAGGAAGATCGAGTAGTCGATGCCCAGGGCAACCAGGAAGACGAAGGCGAACAGCGGTACCGCCGGGTCCGAGCCCGGGAAGTCGAAGATGTTGTTGAAGACGAAGGCCGACACACCCAGCGCCGCTCCGAACGACAGCACCGTCGCGATGACCAGCAGGACGGCCGCCACCAACGAGCGCAACAGCAGGATCAGCACCAGCAGTACCGCGCCCAGGATCACCGGGATGATCAACCGGAGGTCGCTGGCGGAGGTGTCCACGGTGTCGATCTGGATGGCGGTGTTGCCGCCGACCAGGATCTGATCCCCGTACTGCGGGATGGCATGGACGGCGTCCCGTACCGCACGGACCGCGTTCTCCGCCTCTTCGCTGTCGGACTGGGCCGACAGCGTGGCCTGGATCTGGACCTCGCCGTTCACCACCAGTGGCGGCGCCCCGGCGGCCTGCGGGCCGGTTCCCGCGGCCGTCAGCACCACCGGCTCGCTGGAGATTCCCTGCACACCGGCGACGGTGTCGACCACCTGCTGCGCGGCCGCCTCGGGCGCGATGATCACCACCGGATTTCCGGACCCACCCGGGAAGTGGTCGTTCAGCGCCTCCTGTCCGGCGATGGAGTCGACCTCGGTGAGGAAGACGTCGGTCTGTGATGTGCCGGAGGCCTTCAGCGTCGGAACCAGGAGGCAGGCAAGGCCCAGGGCGATGGCGGTGATCGCCCAGATGCGGCGCGGCCGGCGGCCGACGAAGACGGCGATCCGCTCCCACAGGCCGGCCTTGCGGCCGACGACATGGCCTTCCTCGTCGTGCTCGACGACCCGCGGGATGCGCGGCCAGAACAGCCACCGGCCGGCCATCAGCAGCGCCGGCAACAGCGTCATGGCGGCGATGAAAGCGGAGGCGATCCCGATCGCGCCGACCGGTCCGAGCGAGCGGTTGGAGTTCAGGCTGGACAGCAACAGGCACAGCAGACCGATGATGACGGTGCCGGCACTCGCCGCGATCGGCTCCAGGCAGGCCCGCCAGGCCCGGACCATCGCCGTCCATTTCGACTCGACCCTGGTCAGTTCCTCCCGGTAGCGGGACACCAACAGCAGGCCATAGTCGGTGGCCGCGCCGACCACCAGGATGAACAGAATGCCCTGGCTCTGCCCGTTCAGTGGCAGCACATCGTTCTTCGCCAGCAGGTAGACCACACCGCCGGCGAGCGCGAGCGCGCTGATCGAGGTGAACAGCACCACGAACGGCAGCACCAGCGCCCGGTAGACCAGCACCAGAATGATCAGCACGGCGGACAGCGTGACCAGCAGCAGCAGCCCGTCGATGCCGGCGAAGGCCGCGCTGAGGTCGGCGATCAGGCCGGCCGGCCCGGCGATGTGTACGGTGCCGCCCGCGGCCGACGCCTCGGCGGAGGCGCGAATGCCGTCGATGACGTCGCCCAGCGGATTCTTGCCCTCCGCGTCGACCGCGGTGACCTTGTCCGCTGACAGCGGTACCAGGACGAGTGCCGCCTGCCCGTCCTGCGACGGGATGAACGGCACGACAACCGGCTGGCCAGGCGCCTTCGGAGCGACGAAGTAGTCGCCGACCGTGCCCAGCGCCGGATTACCGGTGTCCACCGGCTGTCCGGCGAGTGAGGTGGTGAAGGCCTGCCAGGACGCGAGCTGCTCGGGTGTGGCCGGTTCACCGGTGGTCTCGAAGATGACGAAGGCAGGTAGCTCACCGGAGTTGTCGAACGCAGCAGCCGCGTTTGCCGCCTTGACCGACTCGACGCCGTCCGGCAGGAACGATTCCTGGTCGTTGGACTGAACGGTCGACAGCGAGCCGATCGCCGGACCGCCCACACCGGCGATGCCGAGCCAGGCGAAGATGACGGCGAGGACGCCGACGGCCCGCAGTACGGCGTTGCGCCTGGACGGCGGTGGCGAGGTGGGGCGTGCGTCCGGCGGCTCGACCGGGGGCACCGTGGCCGTGCCGGTCTGACCGTCGACCGCCCGGTCGGATGATGCGGGGCCCGACCCTGCGGGGCCGGCTGTCGTCTCGTTCGACCCGGTGGTCATGACGGGTTCCGTTCTGTCGTGTGCGGGGGATACCAACCACTACCGCGAAAAGGCGCGAATCGGATGCTCAGCCTGCTGAGCATTCGTCATCCTGCCACAGGTACCGTCGTGATCCAGTGGGCCGGGGCGGCCAGGCAGCGGGCAGCGGTGGCATGGGCGGCAGGCATGGAGCCGACGGGAGGAGGCGCATGACACCGGAACCAGGTCCGCAGGAATGGGTGACGGGCCGTCTGCTCAGTACCGCGGCGAGGCTGGTGGAGCAGGCGTGGAACACCCGACTCCGCGAACACGGCGTCAGTCACGCCGGGCTGATCGTGATGTCGACCCTCGGGCGCGGCGCCAGCAGCCAGCGTGACCTGGCCGAGGATCAACACGTCACCGAGCAGACGATCGGACGCACCATCGCACACCTGGAGACCACCGGACACGTGGTGCGGCGCGCCGACCCGCACGACCGACGTCGGCGCTCGGTGGAACTGACCGAGTCCGGCAGCGCCCTGCTGGCCGAGATGTTCGACACCGGCGAACGCATCACCGACGACATCCTGCACGCCAACGGCGTTGACGTCGTCGCCTTCCGGCAGAGCCTGACGACCTTGATCAATGCGATGGACCCGAGCGGGGCACGGACCGCGGACCTGCAGCGGGCCGGCGCTCAGGACGGGTGACGCCGAACGTGGACGGCGCGTTTCCGCACGCAACGGGAAGATGAACTAGCGAAGAACTCCGGATGAATGAGACTATTCGGACTTCTTTCCGGTCGCTGCCGCTGGAGATGCACGCGCAACGCCCCGGATCGAACCGCTGAGCCCACCCCGCCCCGGAGGTCTGAATGTCAGTCGACTCGCCGATCCAGCAGACCTCGGCCCTGAAGGGCGAAACCGCGGAGTACGTCGCGGAACAGGTCGTCGACACCGTGGGACGTATCCACCTCGACCGGATCGGCGAGGCGGAGGTCCGCGCCATGGTCGAACAGGAGTGGCAGCGTTATGACGGCGCCACCGTCCGGCACTTCGTGCCGGTGCTGGTGCATCGCGCCGTCATCGAGCGGCTGGCCCACCATCCGGCCATCGCCCCTGTCGTGCATTGATGCCTACGCGGTAGCGACGATCACCCGAGCTTGGCATCGCCGGTGTGCCAGTCGTAGACCACGACCGTGCGCAGCACCACGTCTTGGATCGACCGCCGCTCCGGACTCAGCACGACCCAGAAAAGCCCGATCGGGAAGAACGCGCAGAACACCGCGCGTAGGAACGACAACGTCCAGCCCGGGATGCCACCACGCCGGTCGAGCACCCGCAGGCCCAGCAGGGAATCACCGTAGGTGCGGCCCGCGATCGCCCACGACGCGGTCAGGTACACCACGGCCAGCGCGAACTGTGCGCTCAGCGTCAGGAAGACCGGGACGTCGGGCCAGCGGAAGGTGGTCGGCGACAACACGAACGTGAACCCGGCGAGTGCGAGGTAGATGGCCGAGCCGAGGACGACGACCACCGCAATGTCCACACCCATCGCGGCGCCGCGCGTCACGATCCCGGCCGGCCGGGGCTCGGTATCGGGAAGCTTCCACGAGGCTCGGGACGCGGTCATGGCGGCGCGTACCCGTCGACGATTCCCTTGCGACGGAACATCCGGCCGACGAGCTGACCGACGGCATCATCTGCCTGCTGCCCCTGCAACCGGACACCGTGCACCGCCTCGGAAGCCAGCGAACCGGTCGAATCGCGGATGATGCCGGGCAGGTCGACGCCGTCCACCACCTCCTGCGCGATACGGATCAGGTCGATCCGGGCCAGGGCAGCGTCGAAGTTCACCCGGGCCACCACGGGATCAGGGTCGACGAGGGCGACGATCGCGGCAATGTCCAGCCGGTCGATGACCGCCTGCAGATCCACACCGGAGACGATGCCGTCGACATCGATCCGGTCGATGATGCGTTGCAGATCGACCCGCGCCACCGCGCCGTCCAGATCCACCCGGGCCACTGCGGCATCCAAGTTCACTCTCGCGACCGCCGCGTCGAGATCGACCCGGGCAACAGCGGCATCCAGGTCGACCAGGGCGACTGCGGAGTTCAGATCGACTGTGCGGATGATGGCGTCGATGTCGATCCGATCGATGATCCGCTGCAGATCAACCCGCGCCACCGCGCCGTCCAGATCCACCCTGGCCACTGCGGCATCCAGATCCACCCGCGCAACGGCGGCGTCCAGATCGACGGTCTCGATGATGCCGTCGATGTCGATCCGGTCGATCACGGCATCCAGATCGACCCGGGCGACGGCGGCGTCGAGATCGACCCGGGCCACGACCGCGTCGAGATCAACCCTGTCGATGACGGCTTCGACGTCGAGTTCGGCCGCGATCGCATCGAGGTCGACGTTCTGCAGGACGAGGGTGGTGACGTCCAGCTCAGCCAGCGCAGTGGTGACCACCCGGACGATGATCGGCCGCAGTACAGCTTGCACCAGCGCATCCACCACACCGCGCAGCGACCCGGGGTCGGTCGCGGTGCCGGCGGCCGCTCCGGCCCCTGGGGCACCGGTGTGTGCGGTTCCAGCTCCGCTGAAGACCCTCCTGCCGACCTCGCGGGCGGCGGCGTCCGCGGCGCGAAGGGTGAGACGCGCCCCGGCGCGAACCGGCCAGGTCAGTCGCCAGGCGGCACCGGTCGCCCAGCCGACAGCAGCCAGCAGCGGCCGAGGGGCAGGGTCACCGTGCGCGGCACCAGCTGTGCGATCCGATGCGGTGCCATCCGATAGCGGCCCGTCCGATGCCATTCCGTTCGGCGCTGCTCCGGTCGGTGCTGTCCCGGTCGCTGCGGTCAGGTCGGATTCAACACCGTGTGTCGCGGAAACGGTCAGTAGCGAGTCGACGGGCGCGGTACTCGTCGGGACGGTGCTCGTCGGAAAGGTACTCATGGGGTCGTCGGTCGGCGGGGTGACCAGACGGACCCGCGCACGCCCGGCGCGAGATGCGGCAGCGTCCACGTGACCTCCTGAGAACCCGACCCCCCGGCATTCCGGCATAAGGACAAACCGGTGTCCATGACCATCTTCCCGACCGAAAGGTCATTGCGCACCTGCTCGAGGCCAATTGTCCGTTGCCGGGCCACCGGTGAGCCTCACCCGGCGTGGATGAAACGGCCGGATCAGCCGGCCTCAGTCGGTCGACGACCCGAGCGTGACGTCGACCGTCTTGCTCTCGCCGTCCCGGGTATAGGTGATCGCAACAGTGCCGTTCGGCGCCGCGGATCGGACCGCCGCGACGAGCGCGTCGGCGGACTCGACCTTCTGTTCGCCGACCTTGGTGATCACGTCACCGACCTGCAACCCGGCCTTCTCGGCGCCGCCGCCTGCGGTGAGTTGGCTGACTTTCGCGCCCGACGTGAGCAGCGCCTGGCCGTCGACGGTGGCGTCGCCGACAGAAGCACCGAGCACCGCGTGCGAGGCCTTGCCGGTCTTGACGATCTCGTCTGCAATCCGCTTCGCCTGATCGATCGGAATGGCGAAACCGACTCCGATGGAACCTGACTCGCCACTGGTTCCGGACGACAACGACGCGATCGCGGAGTTGATGCCGATCACCTTTCCCGACATGTCGACCAGCGGGCCACCGGAGTTCCCCGGGTTGATCGCCGCGTCGGTCTGGATCGCGTTGATCACCGTCGACTGGGTGGCGGTCGGCGCGGCCTGGCTCTGGTCCTGCTGCGGCTGTTGACCGAAGCCGGGGAGTTGCTGCTGCTGCGGGGTTTGTTGCTGAGCGCTGGAGGTGGCCACCGGACGGTTCAGCGCGGAGACAATGCCGGAGGTGACGGTGGCGGACAGGCCGAGCGGAGATCCGACCGCGACGACGTCCTGGCCGACCTGCAGATCGGCGGACGTGCCCAACGTCGCCGGCGTCAGACCGGAAACGCCCTCGGCCTTGATCACGGCGAGGTCGTCCACCGGGTCGGCGCCGACCACTGTGGCTGTGGCGGTCGTCCCGTCGTTGAATTGGACCTGGAGGTCGGTCGCGCCCTCGATGACGTGGTTGTTGGTCAGGATCAGGCCGTCCGCCGACAGGATGACGCCGGAGCCCTCCCCTTCGGCGCTGGACGAGCTGGACAGCACCGACACCACCGACGGCAGGATGGCCTCGGCAACCTGCTGGACCGAACCGGTCGGTGCCTGTGTCACCGACGACACGGTCGGTGAGGTCCCGGTCGTCGTCAGCACGCTGGCAACCGGCGCCGCGGAGTCGTTGTTGAGATTCGACGCCAGCGCACCGCCACCGAACCCGGCAAGGAGCGCGAGCGCGACGGTGGAGGCGGCGATCAGCGTTCCACGGCCGCGCGGTGCCGTCTTGACCGCAGGTTGCGCGACCGGGCCGGCACCCGACGAAGAAGGGCCGCCGACATTTCCGCGCTCACCGAAAAGCGGGGATCCGATGGCAGTCGCCGGCCCGCCGGGCGCACCGGGGTAGGAGCCGACCTGGGTCCAGGCCTGATGCGGCGGGACCGGACCCTGACTTGCAGTGGGGACCTGGTGCTGTGCCGGGGGCTGAAAAGAGTTCGGCACCGAGTCCGGCGAATTCGTCGAAGCGCCGACCTGATGCGTCGGTCCGGTCGGGTGGTCACCGGTGTTGCCCCAGGGATCGGCCGGACGTTGCGCGGTTGCTTCGGGCGGCTGCGGTACCCACCAATGCCGTCCACCGGGGGCTTCGTCCTGGCCGGCGGGGCTGTGGCCGGCGGGGCTGTGGCCGGCGGAGCTCTGGCCGGCGGGGTTCTGGCCGGCGGAGTTCTGGCCGGCGGAGCTCTGGCCCGCGTTGGGCGGTGTCGCGACATCGGGCGGGACTGCGGTCCCTGGCTGCTGGAAGTTGTCCTGGCTCATGAAACCCACCGTCACGCCGGAAGCTGTGCGGGTCCTGTGGGTTTCGTCGGATCGATGCGATGGAGCGCTGTACGGCATCGCTGCTCGGACCAGTTCATGCCGAAGTTCCCGACGGGCTGTCGATTCCGTCCGGCGATGTCCGTCTGAGGTGTGTCAGACGGAGCGGACCGGCCACATCAGGTGACCGGCGGACAGCGAAGGAGAATCTGATGGCGAAGTTCGTGTACCTCTACACCGGCGGCAGCGCGGCACCCACCCCGGAGGGCCAGCAGGAGGCCATGCAGGCCTGGGGCGCGTGGTTCGGCGAGCTCGGCGCATCCCTGGTCGACGGCGGCAACCAGTTCGGCGCCTCCGCCGGCATCAGCAACGACGGCACGGTGTCGTCCGCCGGCGCCGCGGCAGCGACCGGCTACACGATCGTCAGCGCCGATTCGTTGTCGGACGCGACCGCAAAGGCCAAGAGCTGCCCCATCTTCACCGCCGGTGGCGCCGTCCAGGTGTACGAGGCGCTGGACATGTGACGCGCGCCGGGCGCGGTGGACGGCAGCTCACCGGACCCGGCAGAACGTCGGCGACGCCGGATCGCCGCGTGCCAGAACGGCCCGTCCAGCACAGAGCTGGACGGGCCGTTGCGTATGGCGGGAATACGGCTCAGACGGTCAGCGCCGCCGGCGCATCGGTCACGGCATCGGCCGGCCGGACCACCAGTGCACCGGGGTCGTTGTCGTTGACATCGACCAGAACCGTTTGACCATCACGGATCCGACCGGCCAGCAGCTCCTTTGCGAGCTGGTCACCGATCGCCGACTGGATCAGCCGGCGGAGCGGACGCGCACCGTACAGCGGGTCGAAGCCGCCGATGGCCAGCCAATCCCTGGCCTCCGGCGAGACCTCCAGATTCAGCCGGCGGGCCGCCAGCCTGCGGCCCAGCGCATCGATCTGGATGTCGACGATCGCACCGAGCTGCTCGGTGTCCAGTGCGTGGAAGAACACGATGTCGTCCAGCCGGTTGAGGAACTCGGGCTTGAAGGCCGTACGGACCACCGACATGACGGTGTTCCGCCGCTGCTCCTCCGACATTCCCTGATCCATCAGCGCCTGGCTGCCCAGGTTCGACGTCAGGATCAGCAGCGTGTTACGGAAGTCCACCGTCCGGCCCTGACCGTCGGTCAGCCGGCCGTCGTCGAGCACCTGCAGCAGGATGTCGAAGACGTCCGGATGCGCCTTCTCCACCTCGTCGAGCAGGATCACCGAATACGGCCGGCGGCGGACGGCCTCGGTCAGCTGGCCGCCCTCGTCGTACCCGACATATCCGGGAGGCGCCCCGACAAGCCTTGCCACGGAGTGCTTCTCCGAGTACTCACTCATGTCGATGCGCACCATGGCACGCGGGTCGTCGAACAGGAAGTCGGCGAGCGCCTTGGCCAGTTCGGTCTTGCCGACGCCCGTCGGGCCGATGAACAGGAACGAACCGGTGGGCCGGTCCGGGTCTGAGATGCCTGCCCGTGCACGCCGAACCGCGTCACTCACGGCGCCGACGGCCTCGCGCTGGCCGATCACCCGGCGTCCGAGCTCGGACTCCATCCGCAGCAGCTTCTCGGTCTCGCCCTCGAGCAGGCGACCGGCCGGGATGCCGGTCCAGGCGGCGATGACGGTCGCGATGTCGTCGGGTCCGACCTCCTCGCTGACCATCGGAGCTTCCTTGACGTCTGCCTCCCGCTCGGCCGAGATGGCCTGCGACAGTTCGCGTTCCAGGGCCGGGATCCTGGCGTACAGCAACTCCGAGGCCTTCGCCAGGTCGCCTTCACGCTGGAACCGCTCGGCCTGCATGCGCAGCTCGTCGAGTTCCTTCTTCATCTCGCCCACCCGGTTCAGGCCCGACTTCTCCTGCTCCCAGCGGGCGGTCAGCGCGGACAGCTGCTCGCTCTTGTCGGCGAGGTCACGGCGCAGCCGGCCCAGCCGCTCGACGGACGCCGGATCGGATTCCTTCTCCAGCGCCAGTTCTTCCATCGTCAGCCGATCGACAACCCTCTGCAGCTCGTCGATCTCGACGGGCCGGGAGTCGATCTCCATGCGCAACCGGGACGCCGCCTCGTCGATCAGGTCGATCGCCTTGTCCGGCAGGAAACGGCTGGTGATGTAGCGGTCGGACAGCGTCGCCGCCGCAACGAGCGCGGAGTCCGCGATCCGGACGCCGTGGTGCGCCTCGTAGCGCTCCTTGATACCGCGCAGGATGCCGACGGTGTCCTCGACGCTGGGCTCACCGACCAGCACCTGCTGGAAGCGCCGCTCCAGAGCGGCATCCTTCTCGATGTGGTCGCGGTACTCGTCCAGCGTGGTGGCGCCGACCATCCGCAGTTCGCCGCGGGCGAGCATGGGCTTGAGCATGTTGGACGCGTCCATGGCGCCCTCGCCGGTTGCACCGGCGCCGACGACGGTGTGCAGTTCGTCGATGAAGGTGACGACCTGTCCGTCGGAGCCCTTGATCTCCTCGAGGACGGCCTTGAGCCGCTCCTCGAACTCGCCGCGGTACTTCGCGCCGGCGATCATCGACCCCATGTCGAGCGAGATGAGCCGCTTGTTGCGCAGTGATTCGGGCACGTCACCGGCCACCATCCGCTGCGCGAGACCCTCGACCACGGCGGTCTTTCCGACGCCGGGCTCACCGATCAGCACAGGGTTGTTCTTGGTGCGCCTGGACAGGACCTGGACGACTCGCCGGATCTCGGAGTCCCGCCCGATGACGGGGTCGATCTTGCCTTCACGGGCCCGCTCGGTCAGGTCGACGCCGTACTTCTCCAGCGCCTGGTAACTGCCTTCCGGGTCGGGCGAGGTGACCTTGCGGTCGCCCCCGCGGACCACCGGGAACGCCTCGATCAGGGCTTCGGTGGTGGCGCCCACCTTGATGAGCAGATCACCGACATCGGTGCCGGGACGGGCGAGCGCGGCCAGCAGGTGCTCGGTGGACAGGTACTCGTCGCCGGCGGAGGACATGATCTGCTCCGCACCGGTGATGACATTGACCACGGCACGCGACAGCCCGGGCTGTGCGACGGTACTGCCGCTCACCCTGGGCAGCCGGGCGAGGATCGCGTCGGACTGCTGGCGGACGGCGCCCGGGTCGGCTCCGATGGCTCGCAGTAGCCGGGTGCCGTCGAGCCCTGCGTGACCAGCAGTGCGGTCAACAGGTGCGCAGGCTCGACGGAGGAATGACCCGCCGTGGTCGCGGCGGAAATGGCCGCGGCAACGACCTCGCGGCTCTTGGTGGTCAGCTTCTCCAGGTTCACGGCGGTGGGTGTGCCTTTCTCATCGAGTGAGTTGGTGCGATGTGTCGGCGAAGGCACGTACAGCCTACGCAGACGTCTACACGATGCAACGCATGTAAGTTGAGTCTATTCCACTCAACTCCGTGCGGAAGCCGAGAGCGGCGAGCTCGTCCGATACGCGCGGACCGATGGCGCGCCACCTCCGATGATTTCCTCGCTCAGCGAGGGTCGATCCGTCCATGCGCCGCGCGACCGGGAAGTCGAATCCCAACCCGCGCACGCACTGGCCAAGTGCCTCCGATTGCCCCTACGGGAGGGGAACGAGATGACCGCGACCTATACCTTCGACGTCTTCTCCAGCCTCGACGGATTCGCTGCCGCCAGCGCCGACTGGAGCGGCTATTGGGGTGAGCAGGGTCCGGAGTTGCTCGAGCACCGCCTGGCGCTGTAGGACCGGCCGCAGCGAATGGTGTTCGGAGCCAACACCTATCGCGACTTCGCAGGGATGCTGGCGACGAGCGGCGAGGATTCGGACGTGCGTGACCCCTGGGTGACGCTCATGTGGCGGACGCCGGCGACGGTGATCTCGACGACGCTGAACGAGCCGCTGGACTGGCCGGATGCAACTGTCGTCAGCGGTGACGCCGTAGGGGTCGTCGCCCGGCTCAAGGATGAGTCCGACGTGCCATTGCGTTCACACGGCAGCCTGTCGATGAACCGCGCGCTGATGGCGGCGGGTCTGGTGGACCGCGTGCAGGTGACGGTGTTCCCGGTGATCACGGGGAAGACAGGGGTGAAGCCGGTGTTCGGTGGCTCAGCGGATTTCGATCTGGAGCTCATCGAACAGCGAACGTTGGACGGTCGCACCCTCGAATTGGTCTACCGGCCGACGCTGCACTGACAGTCCTCCTGATCCGGGCGCCGATGACGCCGATCCGCACCGTCACGGCAGGCGCACCCAGGTGCCGGTCGCCACCGATTCGACCATGGCGTCCAGCGCCTGGGCGCTGCGTACCGCGTCCGCGAGGGTGGCGCCGTGCGGTGACCCATCGGCGATGGAACGGACGAACTGGTAGGCCTCGATGACCTTGAGATCGTCGTAGCCCATCGCGGTGGCCGACCCCGGCTGGAATGCGCCGTAGAAGCCGTGCGCCGGTCCCACGTACAGGGTGCTCATCGACTGGTCCTGGTAGGCCGTTCCGTACCCGACCCGCAGCTCACCCATCCGCCTGAAGTCCCACGACAGCGCGCCCCGGGTGCCGTGGATGTCGAAGCCGTAGGTGTTCTGCTCACCGACCGCGACGCGGCTGGCCTCGAGGGTTCCGCGCGCACCGGAGGCGAAGCGGAGCAACGCGCCTGCGTAGTCCTCGTTCTCGACCGGCCCGGGCACACCGCCGGCAACGAGGGTGTGCCCACTGGTGGCACCGGTGGGCCGGGCCCGTACGGGAACGAAGGTCGCGGTGTCCGCCACCAGGGATTCGATGTCGCCGAGCAGGTGACGAGCCAGATCCACACCATGCGAGGCCAGGTCTCCGAGCACGCCGCTGCCACCGCGCTCCCGCTCGTACCGCCAGGTCAGAGCGCCGTCCGGATGCGCCGCGTAGTCGCTGAGCATCCGGAAGCCGACGTGGGTGATCCGGCCGAGCTCGCCCGCGGCGATCAGCTCCTTCGCGGCAGCCACGGCGGGTGCATTGCGGTAGTTGAACCCGACGGCGCTCTGCACGCCGGACGCGGCGGCGGCATCGGCGACGGCGGCCGCGTCGGCCGTGCTCAGCCCGACCGGCTTCTCGATCCAGAGGTGTTTGCCGGCCGCGGCGACGGCCACACCGATCTCCAGGTGCAGGAAGTTGGGCGCGGTGATGCTGACCGCGTCGATCGCCGGGTCGGTCAGCAGATCCCGCCAATCCGTCGTGGCGGCGCCGAACCCGAACTGACCGGCTGCCGCAGCCGCGCGCCCCGGGACCTCGTCGGCCACCGCGACCAGGCGCGGAACGAGCGGCGACTGCGGGAAGTGGTGCATCAACCGCGCGTACGCCTGGGTGTGGACCCGTCCCATCCAGCCGAAGCCGGCGACCGCAACACCCAGCGGGCGGCCGGACGACGCGCCGGCGTCAGCCGTCATCGATGCTCGCCATCGGACTGCTTCGTGATCACCTTGTGCGCCATTGCATTCCCTCGGTCGTCGCGTCACGGCGGAAGAGCGGAACTGCAGCCTTCCAACCCACATGTTCTCTTGTCAAGACATAAGGTCCTGGACACAGCGGCAGGAGGGGCTGGCCGCCGAGCCGATCACGCTGGATCTTGCAGACGCACCGGTGTGGTGACCCGGTCCGGCGGTGGCGCCCGGCGAGCCGGAGTAGCCAGGACGAACCGGACGGGGTACCAACAACGTATGGCCACCCGTCAGAAGAAGAATGCCGCAACCGGCCAGGCGTCCGGTGCCGATCTGGTGACGGCCATCTCGGTCGGCCTGCCCGTCGGTGCGCGGGCGGGTGCCGACAACGGCGGCGGCGGCACGCCTGCGGCGTCACGCCAGGTCGAGATCGAGACGAAACTCGAGATACCTGACGGCGCAAGCCTTCCCGTCTTCGCCGGTAAGCGCAAACTGGCGGCCGTCGGCATCGTCAGCGAGGCGGAACCGCGATCCTTCGCCCTCGATGCGACCTACTACGACACCGTCTGCCTGGACCTGCTGCGTTCCCGGATGACCCTTCGTCGACGCACCGGCGGGCCCGACGCCGGCTGGCACCTGAAGCTGCCCGCCGCAGACAGCCGGACCGAGGTTCAGTTGCCGCTGGACGCCGGAGCGGCCGGTGAGGTGCCCGCCGAACTGGCCGGCCTGGTCCGCGGCGCGGCGCGCGGCCGCGAACTGGCCCCGGTCGCCCGGGTGCAGAACGAGCGGACGGTGCGTCACCTGCTCGATGCGTCGGGGACCACCTTGATCGAGGTCGCCGACGACCACGTCACCGGCACCGGGCTGCTCGACGGCAAAACAGAGCCGACGACCTGGCGGGAACTGGAGGCCGAGATCGTCGAGGGCACCCGCGAGCAACTCGCGGCGACGGTCGAGGTGCTGCTCGGCGCCGGGGCCGGCCAGGCGTCATCGGTGTCCAAGATGGCCCGTGCAGTTGGCTACCGGCCGCCCACCGTCCGCCGAGCGAAAACCGCTGCAGCCGTGGTGTTCTCGGCGCTGGGCCGGCAGCAGGACCTGCTGATCGCCGCCGACCGGGGGCTGCGGGAGGGTCATTCCCATGCTCCCGACGCCCTGCACGAGGCGCGCTCGGCCGCCCGCCGGATGCGGGCCATCCTGACGGTGTACGCACCACTGTTGGACTCCGACCACACTCCGGAGCTGCGGGCGGCCCTGCGGACATTCGGATCCGTGCTGAGCACCGCCCGTGACGTCGACGTTGCATGCCGGCGGCTGACCGCGCAGCTGGTCGAGGAGCCCGAGGACTACGCAAACGCCGCACGGGTCCGGCTGCAGGACGGATGCCAACGGCGACTCCGCACCGCGGCGACCGAGGTCCGGATCTTCCTCGACACCCCCGAGTACCTGCAGATGCTGCGGGATGTCGACGCCCTGGCGATGGAGCCCCCGCTGTCCCGCCGCGGCGGCCGTTCCGCGACCAACGAGTTGCCGTCCTTGATCGCCGCGGCGTGGCTGGGCCTGCGCGAGCGGGCCGACAACGCCCTGGGCGATCCGGACAACATCGGCGCGGTGCACGAGGTCCGCAAGTACGCCAAGACCCTGCGCTACGCGACCGAGGCGGCGATCGAGGCGCTCGGGGCCGACGCCGTCGTCTTCGCGTCCGCCCTCGAGGAGATCCAGGAAACGCTCGGCGAGTTCCAGGATGCTCAGTACGCCACGGCCCTGCTGGCCTCGATGGCCCGCGAGGACGAGACCGACGGTGTCGCCGGGTTCATCTTCGGCCGGTTGCATGCCTTCGAGCAGGCCTTGGCGCACGGCGCGTTCGACGAGTTCACCGACGTCTGGGATCGGATAGAGGACGGGGATCTGGTCGCGTTGCTCAAGAGGTCATGACGCCGGTTCCCCGGATCGGGGAACCCGACCCTCACCGAGCTGCATCGTCCGCCGCCCCGTCGACCGGCACCTGTTCCTTGGTCGGTGGACCGGGCGGCGGTCCCCCGGTCGCGACCGGTGCGTCCGGGCGGCGGTTCGGCAACCGTCGCGCCAGGAACCAGGCACCGGCGATCGGCACTGCTGCGGCCAGTGCAGCGAGCCGAACACCTGTCGCCAGCGAGGATTCCGTGGCCTCCTGCACGCCTGCAAGGCTGTCCGGCGGCAGTGCGGCGAAGGCGCCGCCGCCGGCGCCGGGATTGGCCGGGCTGCCGGCGATCGCCGCAGCGACCGCTGTTCGCTCCGATTCGGGGATGCCCGGAGCGGAGGCGGCCAGCCGGTCGCCGAGGGTCGCGGCCAGCACGCCGCTCAGGATCGCGGTGAGCACTGCGACCCCGATCGCCGATCCGAGCTGCCGGGCGGTGCTGGACAGTCCCGACGCCTGCCCGATGCGCCACACCGGGATTTCCAGCAGGGTGGCACCGGTCAGCTGGCTGATCGCGAAGCCCACCCCGGTGCCGTAGACCATCAGCGCGGGCGCCATCCACAACACCGACAACGACGGGTCCAGGACCACGGCGAGCAGAACGAGACCGACGACTTCCAGAGCGAGCCCGAGCAGCACCCACGTCCTCGCCGGCACCGTCTTGCGGGTGGCGGTCAGCGGAGCGGAGATGAAGGATCCGAGCGCGGTCGGCAGCACGACGAGCTGCGCCTGCAGCGGTGACAGCCCGCGGCCGACCTGCAGGTAGAGCGGCAGCAGGAACAGGATGCCGAACTCGCCCAGGGCGACCACGAACACCGCCGAACTACCCGCGGAGAACGACGGGATCCGGAACAGCGACAGGTCGACCAGGGCCGGTTTGCCGGCGGCCCCCTTCGCCCGCTCCACGGCCACGAACACGATCAGGACCAGCACGCCCAGCAGCAACGCCGCGAACCCGACGCTCACCGGCGCGCCGGCCCCCCAGGTCACCGGCCCGAGAACCAGTTCCGACGTCGGTGAGAACCAACCGGCGCGCGGCGCCTCGACGAGCCCGAAGACCAACAACGCGAGGCCGGCGAACAGCAACACCTGGCCGGCCGGGTCGGCGCCCTCACCCTTCTCCCGTCCCGGCAGGGCCGGGATGGTGCGCAGGATGCCGACCACCACCACGGCCGCCACCGGCAGGTTGATCAGGAAAGCGGACGGCCAGCCGAACCACTCCACCAGGGCAGAGCCGATCAGCGGTCCGAGGGCGGCGGCTGTGCCGATGGTGGCGCCGTACACGGCGAAGGCGGCGAGCAGGGCCTGACCGCGGTAGAGCGAGCTGATCAGACTCTGCACGGTGGGCAGGATCGCGGCGGCCGATGCCCCCTGGAGCAGTCGGCCGATGATCAGAACCGTCGCGCTCGGGGCCAGCGCACACACCAGGCTCATGGCCGCGAAGGCGACCACACCGGCGAGCAGTACCCGCCGCTGCCCGAAGCGGTCGGCCAGCCGGCCGAAGCTGATCAGCAGTGAGGCGAGCATCAGGCCGTAACCGGACACCACCCACTCGCCCTGGGTGAGGGTGAGTCCGATGTCGGTGCTGATCGACGGCAGCGCGACGTTGACGATGGTGGCATCGATGATCGCGAGCGCAGTGGCGAGCCCGAGGAAGAGCAGTGCGCCGCGGGCCGGAGCCGACCCGCCTTTCCCGGCGGGCGTTCCGTGCTCGGTCATCCCGATCCTCCCAGCATTTGGCAAGACCATCGAGTAGCTAGATGGTCTAGTGAACCGCGGGCTAGCATCACACCATGGACAGCAATGTGCAAGAGCCGGCCGCGGATCCTCCCGCCGCTCTGCGCAGCACGGCCAGCGGACCGGCGCGCGCCCTTCGACGGGTGCAGCAGGCCGGCATCGAGGCGAACCAAGAACTGGCCCGGCGACTCGGTGTCGGCATCACCGACGTGGCCGCCCTGGAGCACCTGTCCTCAGCCACCACGCCACTCGGCCCCGTCGAACTCGGCCACCGGCTCGGCATCCGCAGCGCGAGCGCCACCGCGCTGGTCGACCGCCTCGAGCACTCGGGGCACGTTCGTCGTGAACCGCGCGGTGACGATCGCCGCCGCGTCGCCCTGGTGACCAGCGACCACTCGGCCGAACAGGTCCTTGCCGCTCTGTCGCCGCTGCTCGCGGACATCGACGCCGCAGCAGCCCGGTTGACCGCGGACGAGGCGGCCGCGGTGACCCGCTTCCTGGGAGAGGCCGCGGAGGCCATGCGTCGTTATGCCCGGGGCGGCACCGACTGAGCCGTTCACCCGGGTCCGGTCACGCCGATGAGCGGGTCGCACGGTGTCACAGCGCTCCCCGGGCAAGCGGTACCGGAACCGGGGACGGACAATGGCGACCGCCCCGCATCCCGCCGGCAGGTGTCATCGGGTCGGAGGGGATGCTCTCAGCACGACCGGACCGACTCGCCGCCATGCGGGCTGGTGATGACGATGAAACGAGTGGCCCATGCGCATCGCAGTGTTCGCCACCTGTCTCGGTGACGCCCTGTTCCCGGAGGTCCCGAAAGCGACGGTCTCGTTGCTGGAACGACTCGGCCATCAGGTCGTCTTCCCGCCGGCGCAGGTCTGCTGCGGCCAGATGCACGTCAACACCGGATATCTCGCCGAAGCTGTTCCGGTGGTCCGGCACCACGTCGACGCCTTCGAGAAGGTCGACTTCGATGTCGCTGTGGCGCCGTCCGGGTCCTGCGTCGGGTCGATCCGGCACCAGCAGGCGATGGTCGCCCGGCGCGCGGGCGACACCGACCTCGCCGAGCGGGCCACCGCCCTGTCGCACCGGACCTACGAGCTCTCCGAATTGCTGGTCGACGTCCTTGGCGTGACCGACGTCGGCGCCTACTACCCGCACCGGGTCACCTACCACCCCACCTGCCACTCCCTGCGGATGCTGAGGGTCGGTGACAAGCCGCTGTCGTTGCTGCGCGCGGTCGACGGCATCGACCTTGTCGAGCTTCCGCAGGCCGAAACCTGTTGCGGATTCGGCGGTACCTTCGCCCTGAAGAACACCGACACGTCATCGGCGATGCTCGCGGACAAGATCGACAACGTGCTGTCCACCGGAGCGGAGGTCTGCTCGGCCGGTGACTCGTCCTGCCTGATGCACATCAACGGCGGGCTCACCCGCAACGACAGCCCGACCCGCACCGTCCACCTGGCAACGATTCTGGCGTCCACCAAGGAGAACCCGGCATGACGACCTTCCTCGGTGTCCCGCGCCGCCACTCCGGGCCGGAGGAGTCGCCGCTGCGCGGGACGGAACGATTCCCGCAGGCCGCGCACCGTGAATTGCAGAACGGCCAATTGCGCCGGAATCTCGCGCACGCCACCTCGACGATCCGGGCGAAGCGAGCGCTGGTGGTCGGCGAGATGCCGGACTGGGAAGCGTTGCGGGACACGGGTTCGGCGGTCAAGACGGACGTGATGTCCCGAATGCCCGAACTTCTCGAGCAGTTCGAGGCCAACGTGACCGCCCGCGGCGGCGTCGTGCACTGGGCCGCGGACGCCGAGGAGGCGAACCGCATCGTGCACGACCTGGTGCGGGCAACCGGCGCCGACGAGATCGTCAAGGTCAAATCCATGGCGACGCAGGAGATCGGCCTCAACGAGTACCTCGAGGAACGCGGCATCGCCGCGGTCGAAACCGATCTCGCCGAACTGATCGTGCAGCTCGGGCACGACAAGCCGTCCCACATCCTGGTTCCGGCGATCCACAAGAACCGCACCCAGGTGCGCGACATCTTCCTGGCCGAGATGGATGACGCCCCCGCCGATCTCACCGACGAGCCACGCCGGCTGGCGATGGCCGCCCGGGAGCATCTGCGGCGCAAGTTCCTGACCGCCCGGGTTGCGGTGTCCGGGGCCAACTTCGGCATCGCCGACACCGGAACGCTGTGCGTGCTGGAATCCGAGGGCAATGGCCGGATGTGCCTGACGCTGCCGCAGACGCTGATCACCGTGATGGGCATCGAGAAACTCCTTCCCACCTTCACCGATCTCGAGGTGTTCCTGCAGTTGCTGCCGCGCTCGTCCACCGGGGAGCGGATGAACCCCTACACCTCACTGTGGACCGGCGTGCACCCCGGCGACGGGCCGCAGGAGTTCCATCTGGTGCTGCTGGACAACGGGCGCACCAATGCGCTCGCCGATCAGGTGGGAAGGGCTGCGCTGCACTGCATCCGGTGCTCGGCGTGCCTGAACGTGTGCCCGGTCTACGAGCGGACCGGCGGACACGCCTACGGGTCGGTGTATCCCGGCCCCATCGGCGCCGTCCTCACCCCGCAACTGACCGGCATGCACGGGCACAACGATCCCAACTCGTCGCTGCCGTACGCATCTTCGCTGTGCGGGGCCTGCTACGACGTCTGCCCGGTCAAGATCGACATCCCGAGCCTGCTGGTGGAACTGCGGGCGAGGGCGGTCGACAACGATCGTGAGCGCACGATTCCCGGCGGATGGGACGCTGCGATGCGCGCCGCCGCCTGGGTGATGAGTGACGAGAAGCGTTTCGCCGCAGCAGAGAAGACGCTCGGGGTCGGCCGGCTGATGGGCGGGCGGCGCAAACGCATCCGCCACCTGCCGCCGCCGCTGTCCGCCTGGACGACGAGCCGTGACCTGCCCGCACCGCCCGCCCAGACGTTCCGCGAGTGGTGGCGCAAGGAACACACGGCACCGCCGCCGGCTGGACCGGCGCCGCAGCCGCCGTCTGAGCCCACGGACCCGCCTGCGCAGACCGGGGCGGAGGCCTGATGAGCAGCCGCGACGTGGTTCTCGGCCGGATCCGTTCGGCTCTTGCGAAGGACGGCCCGGCCCAGCCGATCCCGCGCGAGTACGTCAAGTACACCGACAACGCCCCCGGCAGTGACGCGGTCATCGAGTTGCTGATCGACCGGCTCGTCGACTACAAGGCCTTGGTCAGACAGGTTGACCCCGACGGCTTGGCGGCCGCCATCGACGATGCCCTCGCCGGGTTGAACACCATCGTCATCGCACCCGGCCTGCCGGACGTCATCGGCGGCCCGTGCGCGGCGAACGGCCGTCAGGTGGTGACCGACACCGCGCCCACCACACTGACCCCGCAGGACCTGGACGCCGTTGATGCCGTGGTCACCACCGCCCGGGTGGCGATCGCCATGAGCGGCACCATCGTCCTCGACGGCGGTCCCGGCCAGGGCCGGCGGGCCATCAGCCTGGTGCCGGACCGGCACGTCATCGTGCTGGATGCCGATCAGGTCGTCGAGACAGTGCCGGAAGCGATCGCGATGCTGGAGCCGACCGCGCCGCTGACGATGATCGCGGGACCTTCGGCGACCAGCGACATCGAACTGGAACGGGTGGAGGGCGTGCACGGCCCGCGGACCCTGCACGTGCTCATCGTCCGCTGACCCACTCACCCGGGTGCCGGCCTTCCCTGCATCGGGCGGCCCAACGACGACGTCGAGACCGTGAAACATGCTGCTGCGCGTAGCAGCACGATGGCTCACGATGACGCTGGTGGGACAGGTTCCGGCGTGCGATGGCGGCGTGTGACCCTCGGCTGACTGGGTAACGTGCAGGCGTGACCGAACCCGCGACGACGACTTCCCTCGAACAGCGCCCGTTTCCCCGGCTGGCACGATCAGCTGCCAACCACTCCTCCGCCTCGGTGATCGGCCTGGGCTGCTGGCAGCTCGGTGCGGACTGGGGCGAGGTGAGCGAGGACGACGCGCTGGGCGTCCTGCAGGCGGCTTTCGACGCCGGCGTGCGGTTCTTCGACACCGCCGACGTTTACGGCGACGGTCGCAGCGAGCAGCTGATCGGCCGGTTCCTGCGCGACAACGCTGCCGCGGCGCGCGAGGTGATGGTGGCGACCAAGATCGGCCGCCGTGCAGATCCGTTCGCGCCGGCGACCTTCACCGAGCCAAACCTGCGGTCGTGGGTCGATCGCTCACGCAGCAACCTGGGGGTGGACACGCTCGATCTCGTGCAGTTGCACTGCCCGCCGACGGCCACGTTCTCCGACGACGCTGTCTTCGGCGTCCTCGACGCCCTGCAGGCGGAGAAGGCCATTGCCGGATATGGAGTGTCCGTCGAGACCTGTGACGAGGCGCTGACCGCGATCGCCCGGCCCGGTGTGGTGAGCGTGCAGATCATCCTCAACGCGTTCCGGCTCAAGCCGTTGGACGAGGTGCTGCCGGCGGCGGCGGAGGCGGGCGTCGGCATCATCGCCCGGGTGCCGCTGGCCAGCGGACTGCTCTCCGGCCGATACTCCAGCTCCACCACATTCGCCGAGAACGATCACCGCAATTACAACCGCTCCGGAGCCGCTTTCGATGTGGGCGAGACCTTCTCCGGTGTGGACTTCAAGACCGGTCTCGCGGCCGTGGCCGAGCTGACAGCTGCTCTGCCGCGGGGTGTCCCGCTCCCACAGGCGGCGCTGCGCTGGATCGTCGACCAGCCCGGCGTGACCACCGTGATCCCCGGTGCCCGCAACCCTTCTCAGGCCCGCGGCAACGCCGACGCGGGTCGCTCGGAGCTGCCGGCGGGCTTCTCGGACACCGTGCGGTCGGTGTACGACGAGCGGCTCAGGGCGGACATCCACCCCCGCTGGTAGCGCCGCCCCCGGTTGTTGGCGTTGATCATGCAGCTCAGCACGCGACACGCCGACGACACGCCGGAAAGCGCCTGCGGAGCCCCATGATCAACTGGCGGCGGCCCCGGCCTCCAGGGTGTCAGCAGCCGATGGAACGTCGGTGCTCGACGGCGCCGGGGCCGGCAGGAAGTGACTGGCGACGACGGCGATCAGCAGCACGCTCATCGCGATCAGCTGCGCCGCGATCAGCTGCGCCATCGAGCCGTGCATCAGCAGCAGCAGGCAGGTCTGCAGCACCGCTCCGCCGACGATCACCCACGACTCCCGGATCCGGTGCTTGGCAAGGTGATGGCTGGCGATCAGGTTCGCCACCGCGAACAGGGTGGTGGCCAGGGCGTAGACGGCGAGCGGGACGCTCAAACCCGCATACTCCGGGCCGAGCACCACACCCAGCACCGGGCCGCCGATGAACAGGGCGCCGAGCGTGCAGGCGGTCCCCAGACCGATGACGGCAACCACACCGCCCGCCAGGATCCGTTGTCCGCTGTCACCCTTCGCATGCCGTGACGCGACCACCGGGAACACCACCGTGGCGACCGACCAGGACAGGAAGAAGACGGCCCGGCCGACCAGGGCGACCGCCGAGTACAACCCGGCTTCGGTGGGCTCCAGGAAAATCTTGGAGATCAACACGTCACCGTTGTTGATGATGATCTGACCGGTCAGCAGGACCGACACGAACAGCGCGTACTTGCGCACACCGGTGGTGTCCGCGACGCCCGACGACGAGCCCCTGGTCTTGTGACGGCTCAGCAGCGTGACAGCGGCCCAGGCCACCAGCAGCGAGAGCGACACCGCGGCAGTGGCGCCGTTGACGCCGAATCCCAGGGCAACAAGCGCTGTGCCCAGGCCCAGCCGGACGGCCATCTCGACCATGTAGGTGATGGCGAGCGGGCGAAACCTGAAGCGCCCCTGCATCACTCCGCGGCCGACGGCACATCGGAAGTAGAACGGCATGCCGCACGCGAGGATCACGAAGGGCACGGCGGACCCGGTGCGGAACAGGTTGCTCCACAACGGTGATCCGGCGGCCAGGACGATGGCGATCCCCAGGCCGGCGATCAGCGCCCAGCGGCGGAAGGTGCGGGCCAGCCGCTCCGCGTCGTCGAAGCGCCCTTCCGCATCACGGGTCCCGATGAACCGCGCCGCGACCAGCACAAGACACACCGAGATGGAGGTGAAGGTCAGCATCAGCGTGACCATCAGGTTCGCGTCCGAGAACTCCGCCGGGGTCAGCCAACGCCCGAGCAGCAGATTCAGCAGGTAATTGCCGGCGTTGGTGATCAGGATTGCCAGTACGAGCAGGCTGCCGCCCGCCACCAGTTGCCGCGACTCGGTCCGTTCCGTGGCGGTGTGCTCCTGCGGTCGTCCGGCGCCCGTGCCGGTGCCGGGGTCGGTCCCGGTGCCGGGGTCGGTCCCGGTGCCGGTGTTCACCGCGCTCATGCCCGGACCGTCACGCGATCCGACGCGCGCCCGAGCACCCGCCGCAGGTGCACCAGATGCCAGTGCACCACCTCGGACATCGGGATGCCGGCGGCCGCAGCAAAATTCTGCCGTCCCAACTCGACCTGCAATCCGGGGTCGTCGAGCACCGTCGCGAGCGCATCGGCGAGGCTGTTCGGGTCGCCCGGCTCGAAATAGACGCCGCGGAAGCCCTCTTCCTCGATGATGTCGACCAGGTCACCGATCCTCGGCAGGACGGCGGCCCGGCCGTACTCACCGGCCTGGTGCAGCACCCCCGAGCTGCCGGTCGTCGATGTGTACGGGAACGCGACGACCGTCGATGACCTGAACAGGGGGGCCACGTCCGCTTCCTCGACATAGCCGGTCAGCACCAGGCCCTGGAGGTCACGGTGCTGCTCGGCGACGCCGGCCATGTAGCCGGCCGAATTCGGGCTGTCGCCGCCGGCCAGCACCAGCTCCAGATCGGAGTACCCGCGATCGATCAGCAGTTGGTACGCGTCGATCAACATGTCGACGGTCTTGTACGTCCCCCACTTGCCGAACGCCATGATCCGACGAGGCCCCGGCGGCACAGAGAACGACGGGACCGCCACCTCCTCGAAACTGCCGTGCGGCGCGAGGACGGCATTGCGGGCGCCGTAGCTCTCCTGCAGGTACTCGACGTACCGGGGAATCGTCACCGCCACCAAATTTGCTGTCAGCAGCGCCCGGGTCAGGATCCGGCCCGCCATCGTCATCAGCCGCGCGGTGACTGCCGAGCCGGCGAACCCGGCGTCCTGCATGTCGACGTTGTCGGCGAGATTGTGCAGGATCACCACCGACGGCACGCGCATCAATCGCAGGACGAGGGGCAGCAGCAAGCCGAGCGCTCCGGCGATCCGCCGGTCGCCGAAGGTCGCGAATTGAAGGTTCAGCAGCACGGCGTCCGGCCGGGAACGGCGGACTGCCCGAGCAATGCGCAGCAGGTTCCCGACGCTGTTGAACCTCCAGCACGCCATCGTGCGCACCTTGGGCATGGGCGCGACCGGACCGGCCTCCGTCTCATCGGCCAGCAGGATGACCTCCGCGACCTCCGGCTCGTTCGCCAGATGCCGGACCAGATGAAATCCGAATTCGTTCAGACTGTTGCGGCCAGGCGGAAAGGCTGTGACAACAGCCACCCGCAATCGCCGATCGGTGGCGCCGTTGTCAGGGTCGATCGGGAGCTGCGACATTGGGAAACCGGCCTTCGGGAGTGTGGGAGTTTCGCTGGTTCAGAACGTCAGGGAAGAGAAGGCAACACTATTCGGCGCCGCCTCGCCGAATATCACGAGTTGTGACGACGCCGCCCCAACAGGGTGGTGTTTCGCAGATGCCTTGCACCGTGGACAACGTCGTCGGCACCGCGATATCTGCGCAGTGCGACCACGCGTCGATGCGCGATGGAGAATTCTGTGTCGTCGCTACCTGATCGAGTGACGGTGAAAACTGAGCTGACGGATCCTCGTGTCATAATGATCAGTGTCGACGGAGTGCGTCAAAATCACGTCCTGCGCGTCGTCAAGATTTCGTCAAGGCGGTGGGGTTGGCGACATTCGCGCGGGGGGCAAACTACATCGGTGGCGGCAAAAACCGCACGAATGACCTTGAGCGGATCTTGACACGGTGCAGAGCGAATCGTGGTGGCAAGCCGGTTGACTGATCAAAGCAGCCGGTCGGTATCAGATGAGGTCCGGTGGTGCAGCGGCATCGTCGGCACTCGGGTCGGCGGGCCGCCCTGTACCTGTGTTGGCAGCTGACGCTTTCCCGCGTCGGATGATCGCTCGGCGGGAGAAGTGTGAGGTCGCCGTGGTTGACGCGCGGGCCGCCGTCACCGTTTCCAGCCCTGCTGTTGTTACGGCAGTTCCGCGATGATCAGCATGGTCCGCGGACGCACCGCGGTCATCCCGGCCGAGGAAGCGCCGGCCACCGGCCTTGCCGTCGACGCTCCCGCCGCTCGGCCCGCGGGCGGCGCCGGGCTGTCCGCCCGGACGATCGCGCTGGTCGTCGGGGCCGCGTTCTACATCGGATCCTTCATCGTGTTCCGGCACGTCCTCACGGCCATCCCCTCCGTCCTGCGCGGTGACGCCGTCATCGCCGGTGACGAACTGGTGCCCTTCTTCAATCCCAGCAGCCAGTTGTTGGAACAGGCCGCCGGACAATTCAACGAATTGGTCAACGGCTACGAGTTCCGCGTGCGCTACGCGTTTCTCACGACGTGGCTGCGGTACTACAAGGTGCTGCCGTTCGCAATCCTGCTGGTCATCCCGACCCTGTTCTGGGCCGTGTACCTGACTGTCGCGCGGTTCATGGACAAGGTCTTCACCACCCTGTCCACCCAGGCCATCTACCTGGCCACCGCGTTCCCGGTCACGCTCATCTACCTGATCATGACCTATTCGAAGATCACACATTTCTACACATTGATCCTCGGCCTGGTACTGATGACCATCTCGTCGCTGTGGATGCTGTACGCGTTGCTGTTCGCGGGCCGCAAATGGAAGCGCTACATGCTGCTCTCCAGCCTGGCCACCCTGCTCAATCCGGCAATTCACTATCTGATCCTTTTCAGCCTCTTCTTCGGCATCACCGTGGTGACCCTGACGGTCGGCGAGATCGGCAGGTGGATCCGCCGCGGGGGCCCGGCGCGGATGCGTCTGCTGCCGGGGCGCCTGTGGCGACTGGTCTTCCATTCCGGACGCCGGCGCAGGGTGTCGAGCGCGGTCCGTCACGGAACGCAGACGGTGATCGGTCGCTGCATCCTCGCCGGTGTCCTGTACGTGCTGGTGACACTGATTCCGTACGCGCTGTTCGTCAAGTACGTCGCGCTGGCCGGCGTGACGAACCTGTCCGACACCGTTCCGGGTGACTTCTACTTCATCCAGGACGCCTCCGTCTCCTGGCTCCATCTGCTGTCCTGGGACCTGGCAGGCATCACCGACAAGATCCTGTACGGCGACTACCTGGCCAAGGTGCCGCGGTACCTGAACGCGCTGTACACAGTCCTGATCCTCATCCCGCTCGTCGTTCCGCCGGTTCGCCGGCGGCTGTTCCCGACCCGTCCGCACCGCCAGTTGCTGGGTGTGATGTACGTGGCGATCGCCTTCGCGCTCTGGGCCACGATCGGCTACGCACAACCGCTCTGGTTCCCGACGTTCCACCGGACCTTGGCAAACCTGGCAATCGCGGCGAACTCCAGCCACTCCGCCATCGGCAACCTCATCGTGACCGGGGCCGGCACTGTGGTGCAGGTGCTGCGGTTCCCGCATCGGTTCCAATTGATCCTGTTCATGCTGGCGCCGTTGGTGATGTCGTTGACGCTGGCCTACTTCATCGACACGATCGGCGGCCGCTGGGCGGGCACTGCGGCCCGACCCGCAAGGCCACCCGTTCCCGCATCACCTGCTGGCATCGGGCCGCCGGCATCCCAGGGACCGTCGACCGAAGCCCGGCGCGCCACCCGTCCCTCTCGCCGCTCGCGCTCACGACGCCTCCGCGACCCCGCACGGGCGGCCGCCCGCAGTGCGCTGTTGTTGCGATTGCTGGCAACCGCCTGTATCGCGGCGGTGTTCTTCACACCGTTCTGGTCCAGCGATCCCTACCGCCGGGTGTTCGCGTCCGGCGACATGGCCGGGTTCCTCGCCCCCTTCCCGCTGGGCGACCTCAAGGAACTCAAGCACGCACTCAACGAGCTGCCGGAGGGCAAGACGGTGGTGATCCCACCCACCGAGACGGCCAAGCTGGTCGGCGACGAGAACGGGATCGACCACAAATTCATCGACAAGTTCTTCATCTACTACCTCGACAAACCGAGTTTCTATTACGGGCTGACGGGTGACGTGAAGAACAAATTCGAGTTCTTCCTCATCCTGCGCGGGCTCTACTACCAACAGGATTGGTGGATCAACGAGGCCCGCGACATCGGCATCCGGTACATCGTCGTCAACCGCAAGATCCACGACAACGGCGGCGTCGGCGCGGAATATCTGCCGAAGGTCGAGACCTACGTCGAACCGGCTCTCAAGCGGCTGCCCGAGGATGTCGCGCTCCGGTTCGAGAACGACAGTTACGCGCTGTACGAGATCACCGATCAGGCGAAGCCCAACCGGCCGACGCTGCTGGTGGACTCCAGCTGGCAGAGCTATCTCAACCTCGTCTTCAATCGACGGAATCTCAGCCGCTGCTACAAGTTCGAGTACACGCCGTACTACGACGCAGCAAAGGCCACCCCCGGCGCGCCGATCCAGTTGCTCACCGACGACGTCCACACCTCCGCGGTCGACCTGTATCTGCTCGACCATCCCGAGGCGATCACCCCGCCGGACACCAGGATGTTCGCCTTCAATCCCAACATCGTGGCATCGAGCTATTACCTGTCGCCGATGTTCCGCGCGTTCCTGCTGTTCTCGAACACCAAATGGAACCGCACCAACATCATCACGCCGGGGGTTTTCGGCACGCTGCGCGGTTCCTTCATCGGCGTCCCCCGCGCCACGGAGTTCAACCTGCCGGTGAAGGTGAAAAAGCGCCGGTCGATACCGGGTGCTCATGCGGACGGCGGACACCGCGAATTCCGTCCGGATCACCTCCCCGTCACTGTCCTACGACAAGACCTTCGAGCTGCGTTCGCCCGCCAGCAACGTGCAGTTCTTCAACGCCGCCGACGTCTACAAATCGGACCGCAAGCCGGTCGACACATCGTCGATGACGCTCGCCGAGCTCGAAGCGGCGATCCCGGACACCCTCGTGCCGGTCAATTTCGGTTACAGCTACCAGGATCTCGGCGTCATCGATGCGAAGGCCGGCACGCACAACTTCTCGGTGGACAAAACCGACGGCAATCCCATGCTGGTCGAGGGCATGATGCTCGTGCCCGAGGAAACCTACGAGAACCTGACGCTCCCTTCGAACGTCACCCCGATCACCGACCCGAACAAGCTCGGCTGCTCGGAACGCACGAAGTCGACCGGCACGACCGACGGGTACGTCGATCCTGCCGCCAACCCGGAACATGCGAACCTGACCCAGGACGAACTGCTCAACCTGGCCGCCGCCGACGTGCAGGACCTCACGCCCGGCGAGGGCGGCGTGGTCGGCCCGACCTGGCTCGGGACTGGCTGCCACCGTGCTGCTGCTGATGCTCAGCGGCCTGCTGGTGCGGTGGCGTGCGCGCCGCACCACCGAGGACGACGACCGCACCGGACGCGGGCAGCGACCCGCGATGGTGACCCCCAGATCCGCGGGCGCCGAAGATCTGTCCAGCAACGCATCTCACGCAGGAGCACGTGACCACCGGCAACCGCCGGTGAGTCCGTCGCACCACGCCATCGATGGAGGCAGGACGATGACCACCACCCCGCGCAGGATCGTGTTCCTCGGGACGCACGGCCAGTACAACATCGGTGACGAGCTGCTGCTGGAAACCTTTCTCACCCAGCTCGGCGCCGAGCACCACTACGTGGTCAACAGTTACGACCCGGAGTTCACCCGCAAGCAACTGGCGGGGCGCTTCGATGTCGACGTCATCGACACCGCCCGCGACCGCGTCCAGCTGCTGCGCGAGCTGCTGCCGCTGCGACCGGCTCTGTTTCGGTGGCGGCTCGATCATCAAGGAGCTGTACGCCTCCACCGGCCGCAACCGCTATTCCACGCTGCTGATGATCCTGGCGATCGTCACCTTCACCCGCTGGATCGCCCGCAAGCCGATCGCGATGTTCAACATCGGCGTCGGCCCGTTGCGCAGCAAGGGCGGCCACCGGCTCGCGAAGCTGATCCTGTCCCAGGTCGACGAGGTCACCGTCCGGGACGAGAAGTCGCTGGCGACCTGCCGCGCTCTTGGTCTCGAGCCCCTGCGGGCGACCGACGCCGTCTTCTCCGCCGATCCCGACTGGTTGCTCGGCTGGTGACGCATGACAACGCCGCGCCCGCGGGCGACGTGGCTTCCGGCGCACTGCGGATCGCGCTCAACCTCAACTACGACATCGAGAACCCCGACAACTGGGAGCTTTTCCTCGAGCGGCTCGCCGCAGCACTCGAGCAGCTGCACGCGGTGCATCCCATCGAGGTGCACGCGCTGCCGATGCAGATCGGATTCAAGCAGCACGACGACGGCGAAGATCCTCGTGCGTTCGCCGCCAGAGTCCCGGGTATCACGATGCACCAGCACGAGCTGCGCACCCGCTCCGACGCCGCCCGGTTGATCCGCGAGCTGCGATCTGCTGGTCAGTGAACGGCTGCATGCCATCGTCATGGCCTCGATCCTGGGAGTGCCGTCGTACGTGCTCGCCTACGACGTCAAGGTGCGCGAGCTGGCCGCGATGCTGGATCTGACTGGGTGGATGACGGACATCAACAAGCCTTTTGCCGCAGAGGACCTCGCCGCGGACCTCGGTGCGCAGGTGGAGCAGCGGGCCGACATTGCCGCCGCGGTCCGTGATCGCGCCGCGGTCCTGGGCGCAGAAGCCCGGCGGAACTTCGACGCGGCCAGGGCCTGGGTGGCGGGCACACCCGCCACGGCGAACCTCTGACAACCAGCCCAACTGGCCGTTGATCATGGGGCTCAGCACGCGACACGCCGACGACACGCCGATAGAAGTCTGCTGAGTCTCATGATCAACGCCGAACTCGCCAGGGCCGGTCAACGCAGGGCAGATCCGCCGCAGGCAGAAAGGGGTGCTGCGACCGCTCCCCGTGGCGCATCGTCGAGGCATGCCACCGGAAGACCAGGGTGGAGGCATGCAAATGAAGGGAAAACACGATGCGTACCAGTCAGATGCGGGCCGAGGCACCGCAGGGCGGGCCGTTCGACGATCAGCTGGCCACCAGGTTGCTGCACCAGCGGATCGTCGTCCTCGGGCAGGAGGTGGATGACCCGGTGGCGAACCGGATCTGCGCCCAGCTGCTCCTGCTGTCGGCCGAGGACCAGCGCCGGGACATCAGTCTCTACATCAACTCTCCCGGCGGATCGGTGTCGGCCGGATTGGCGATCTACGACACCATGCGGCTCATCCCCAATGACGTCAGCACGCTGGCGATGGGCATTGCCGCCAGCATGGGCCAATTCCTGCTCTCGGCGGGAACGAAGGGCAAGAGGTTCGCACTGCCGAACGCGCGCATCCTGATGCACCAGGGATCCGCCGGGATTCGCGGCACCGCGGTCGACATCGCAATCCAGGCAGAGAACCTCGAATACACCAAGCAGCTGATGACGCGCCTCACCGCTGAGCACACCGGGCAGGACATCGAGACGATCGCCAGGGACGCCGACCGTGACCGCTGGTTCACTGCGCCCGCCGCGCTGGAATACGGCTTCATCGACGGCGTCCTCGAGTCGGTGGCCGATGTCCGCCCGGCCGGCGACCGGCAGCGGATCGGGCTGAGCTGACATGGGCCACTACACCGTCCCCACCGTGGTCGAGAAGACCCCGTCCGGCGAACGAGTCGTCGACGTCTACAGCCGTCTGCTGTCGGACCGGATCGTCTATCTGGGCACCGAGATCGATGACGACGTCGCCAATGTCATCGTCGCCCAATTGCTGTATCTGGAGTCCGACGATGCCGATCGCGAGATCGGGCTGTACATCAACTCGCCGGGCGGGTCCATGTCGGCGATGACGGCCATCTACGACACGATGCAATTCGTCCGCGCTCCGGTCGCCACGACGTGCGTCGGGCAGGCCGCCTCGGCCGCGGCCGTTCTGCTCGCCTCCGGGGCTCCGGGCAAGCGATTCCTGTTGCCCCACACCAGGGTGGTGTTGCACCAGCCGTCCACCGGTGGTCAGGGCACCATCTCCGACCTCGCCCTGCAGGCGCAGGAGATCCTGCGCACCAGAGCCGAGATGGAGCAGGTGCTGAGCGCCCACACCGGGCAGAGCCTGGAACAGCTTCGGGCCGACACCGACCGGGACAAGATCTTCACCGCACAACAGGCGGTGGACTACGGGCTGGCCGACCACATCATCACCAACCGGGTGCTGACGGTGGCACGGCCGGCCTGAGCTCCGGGCGGTCAGCCGGGCGCGTGGCCGAGGCCGCTCAAGATGCGTCGCAGTGCTTCCCGGTGGATGCCGGTGAAGTCGGCATCGAATCCCCGAAGGTGCGTCTGCTCCAGCACCGCCATGCCATGGACGGCGGCCCAGATCGTGAAGGCGAGGTGCTCGTCGGTGAAGTCCGCTGTGGTGGTCAGTGCACCGGCGCTGACACCGGCGCGCACTGCCTCCAGGACGAGGGCGTAAGGGGAATCGGTCGCCGGCCCCTGAGCCAATGACTGCCGACGGCTCGGCATCTGGACCAGCCCCAGCCGGAACAAGGTGGGCCGGGCCGCCGCGAATTCGAGGTAGGCCAGACCGAGCTCCTCGAGAAGCCGGAGCGGCCCGTCCACCGACCTGCAGTCCGCCAGACGCACCCGGAGTTCCTGCATCGCTTGAGTTGTCAGTGCCTCCAGGAGCGCGGCCTTGCTGTCGAAGTACCGGTAGAGCGCGCCGGCCGTGTATTCCAACCGCCCGGCCAGCTCCCGCATCGACCAGCCGTCGAGGCCGGAGGTCGCGATCAGCTCGAGCGCTTCATCGAGGATCGCCTGCCGATTGCGGTCGTGCCGGCGGACCTGGGTACTCGGTCGATTCGTCATCTCGAAATCCTCTTGTCAACGACGTTCATTGTGTAAATACTGTTCACACTACACATCGAGCGCTGGAGGCCTCATGAACGTCCTCGACCGTCATCTCGTCGCAGTTGCGCAAGCTCGCCGACATCAGGATCCTGGTCCTCACCGGCGTTTCCTTCGTCGTCTGCGCCGTCGCGTTGTTCTTCTCATCGTTGCCGTTCGCCATTCCGTCCGTGACGGCGGCATGCGGGCAACCACCGCCGGATGTGCGGATGTTCACGTCGGGCGAGCAGGTCCGGCAGTTCCTGAGCGCCTGCGGGGACGGTGGCCGAGCGGCCTATCAGAACCTGCAGCTCGCCGATCTGTTCTATCCGGCCGTGTGTGGGCTGTTCCTCGCCACTGCACTGGCGATGACGCTCACCCGGTTTGCCCGCCCGGACAGCAGGATTGTCGCGTTGGCGGCACTTCCCCTGGTGGGCAGCGCCTTTGACTACCTCGAGAATGCGGCGGCGTGGGTCGCGATCACGAATTACCCGGCGGACGGCGGACCCAGCACGGACCTGCTCGGCTTCGCGTCGATCGCCAAGCAGGCCTTCAGCTGGGCTGCGTGGCTGGTGCTTGTGGGCGCCCTCGCCGTCACCGTCGTCCGCTGGGGTCGACGGCGGCTCCTGCGGCCCGCGGCCGAATCCGTGTGATCAGGCGGCGAGCAGCGTGGGACCACCCGGGCGGCCCGCGGCCGTGTCGAGCAATCCGGCGCACCGGGTGGCGAAATCGGCCAGACTCAACCCGAGTGCTCCACACGCGGCCGCGAGCATCTCGGAGGACGCCTCCTTACGGCCCCGTTCCAGCTCCGAGAGGTACTGGACCGACATGCCCGCCCGCGTGGCCACCTGCGCCAGCGTCCGCCGCTGGCGACGGCGCTCGTCGGCCAGCACGGCGCCGGTGACGTTGCGCCACAGCGGTTCCCGACCGGAGGATGCGGGCCTCCTTGAGGAAAGCGCCGGATCCTGAACGGGTATGTCGAGGTCGGGGAGACGGGCGATGTCGGGAGAGCCGGTGCGGCTTCGGCTGGCGGGTGGCCCACCGGGCGCCAGCGGGCGCGTCCTGCGCTGACCCGACCGGGCCGGCTTTCGACCGAACGGCACCACATCACCCATGGCCTGCTCCTCCCGGTCTGTGCACCGACCGTAGGTCTCTGCGCCGACCGTTGGTCGTTACGACGACCGTAGGTCTTCCCGGGCAGTCACGGCGTCGTGTTCGCCACCAGCGGACGGCATCACCGCCCTTCTCACCCCGCGACGTACGCCGCCAAATGCTCACCGGTGAGTGTCGAACGATCCTGAATCAAATCGGCCGGCGTGCCCTCGAAGACGACTCGGCCGCCGTCATGACCCGCGCCCGGTCCGAGATCGATGATCCAGTCGGCGTGCGCCATGACGGCCTGGTGGTGCTCGATGACGATCACGGACTTCCCCGAGTCGACCAGCCGATCCAGCAGCCCGAGCAGATTCTCGACGTCGGCGAGATGTAGTCCGGTGGTGGGCTCGTCGAGGATGTACACCCCGCCCTTGTCCGCCATCCGGGTCGCCAGCTTGAGCCGCTGCCGTTCGCCACCGGACAGCGTCGTCAGCGGCTGGCCCAGGCTGATGTATCCGAGCCCGACGTCGGCAAGCCTGGCGAGAATGGCGTGTGCGGCGGGCGTTCGGGCGTCCCCGGCACCGAAGAAGGTCTCGGCCTCGGTCACCGACATGGCCAGTACCTCACTGATGTTCCGGCCGCCCAGGTGGTATTCGAGCACAGAGGCCTGGAACCGCCGGCCCTCGCACTCCTCGCACAGGGTCGAGACACCGGCCATCATCCCGAGATCCATGTAGATCACGCCCGCACCGTTGCAGGTTGGGCAGGCGCCCTCCGAGTTGGCACTGAACAGGGCCGGCTTGACGCCGTTGGCCTTCGCGAACGCTTTGCGGATGGGCTCGAGCAGACCGGTGTACGTCGCCGGGTTGCTGCGCCGCGAGCCGCGGATCGCCCCCTGGTCGACGGTGACGACGCCATCGCGACCGGAGACGGAGCCGTGGATCAGCGAGCTCTTTCCCGATCCGGCCACACCTGTGACGACAACGAGTACGCCCAGCGGGATGTCGACGTCGACACCGCGAAGATTGTGCGTGCTCGCACCGCGGACCTCCAGTGCGCCGGACTGCTTTCGCACCGAGGCCTTCAGCCGGGCGCGGTCGTCCAAATGCCGCCCGGTCAGCGTTCCGCTGCTGCGCAGTTCCTCGACGGTGCCCTCGAAGACCACCTCACCTCCGGCCGTGCCTGCGCCCGGCCCGAGGTCGACGACGTGATCGGCGATCGCGATGGCCTCCGGCTTGTGCTCGACCACGAGGACCGTGTTGCCCTTGTCCCGCAACTGCAACAGCAGGCTGTTCATCCGCTGGATGTCGTGCGGGTGCATGCCGATGGTCGGCTCGTCGAACACGTAGGTGACGTCGGTGAGCGAGGAGCCGAGGTGGCGGATCATCTTGATCCGCTGCGCCTCGCCGCCCGAGAGCGTCCCGGACGACCGGTCCAGTGACAGGTAACCGAGCCCGATCTCCACGAACGAATCGAGCGTTTCGCGCAGGCCGGTGAGCAGCGGTGCCACCGAGCGATCCTCGAGAGTGCTTACCCAGGCGGCGAGGTCGCTGATCTGCATCGCACAGGCGTCGGCGATGCTGACGCCCTTGATCTTGGACGAGCGGGCCGCCGCGGACAGCCTCGTCCCGTCACACTCCGGACACGTCGTGAAGGTGACGGCGCGTTCGACGAACGCTCTGATGTGCGGTTGCAGGGACTCGACATCCTTGGACAGCATCGAGCGCTGCAGCTTGGGGATCAGTCCCTCGTAGGTCAGGTTGATGCCGTCGACCTTGATCTTGGTCGGCTCCCGGTACAGCAGATTCTGCAGTTCGCGCTTGGAGTATTTGCTGATCGGCTTGTCCGGGTCGAAGTAGCCGGAGCCGATGAAGATCCGCCCGTACCAGCCGTCCATGCTGTACCCGGGGATGGTGAACGGGCCTTCGTTGAGCGATTTGCTGTCGTCGTACAGGGCGGTCAGGTCGATGTCGTTGACCGACCCCCGGCCCTCGCAACGCGGGCACATGCCGCCGGTGATGGAGAACTCGCGACGTTCTTTGATCTTTTCGCCACCCCGTTCCATCGTCACCGCGCCGGCGCCGCTGATGGAGGCGACGTTGAACGAGAAAGCCTGCGATGAACCGATGTGCGGCTTCCCGAGCCGGCTGAACAGGATGCGCAGCATGGCGTTTGCGTCCGTCGCGGTGCCGACGGTGGACCGGACGTTGGCGCCCATCCGCTCCTGGTCGACGATGATCGCCGTCGTCAGGCCGTCGAGCAGGTCGACGTCCGGCCGGGCCAGTGTGGGCATGAAGCCCTGCACGAAGGTGCTGTAGGTCTCGTTGATCATCCGCTGCGACTCGGCGGCGATCGTGCCGAAGACCAAGGAACTCTTGCCGGAGCCCGACACACCGGTGAAGACGGTCAGCCGGCGCTTGGGCAGTTCGACGCTGATGTCCTTGAGATTGTTCTCCCGAGCGCCGTGCACCCGGATCAGGTCGTGGCTGTCCGCGATGTGCCCAGCACTGGAGTCCGTGTCGATGTGGGTGGCGCGGCTCATCTGTCTCCATCCGTGGCGTCCGATCGTGCACGTGCCGGTCGGTGGCGGCCCGATTCGTCCAGCATCGAACAGTACGTGCCGTCGTGCTTCTCGATTCCTGACCGACCATCTCACCGGGGACGCTGCCGCCGACTGATGGACTGCACCTGCGGTCAGTACTCATCGCTGCCCGAAGAGGCATCGGCGGTGACCCTCTTCGCTGCCCGGCGACGCCTCGCCTCTTCCCCCGAACGGCACGATCATGGAGCGGGTGAGCCCCTCGAAAAGATCATGACCCAGGACGTCCGGCGCGCCGCCGACGGGGCGGAGCACGGTCCACGCCCGGCAGGCCCGACACGGCAACCGTCGGCTCCTGTCGAACCGTCCTCGGCTGACACGTTGCCGCCCAATGTCTTTCGGTCCCGTCATGCCACGCCCCGGCAGGTTCTCCAGTTGCAGCGGTCTGCCGGTAACGCTGCGGCCGCCGGACTACTCCGGGCCTCCTCCGCGGGTGTCACGCAGGTTCCGGAGGTGAGCGTCCAACGGGATCCACCGACTCCGTCGACCATCGCGCCGCTGCCCGGTGCCGACACCCCGGCGCCGCCGACGTCCGGCTGGGCGGGGTTGAAAGCCCTGGCCGACGGCTCACGCAAGTTCCGGTTCGGGGTCGGCACGCACAATCTGCACCACGCCCAGCAGGGCAAGGACTTCTCCTGGTCGACACAGAAACCGGGGCCGTCGACGGACTCGCGCATCAGCCTCGGCATGCTCCCGCTCCCGTTGCCGGTGGGGCCGGTCTCGGTCGAGATGCAGGCCGGGCTGTCTGCGTACGCGGGCGGCAACGCGGCGGTGGATGTGACGGCCAAGGACGTCATCGTGGAGGCCACCGCCGCGGATCTGGCGACCTTGGGTACTGCAGCCGTGATGCTGATGACGCCCGGCTTGCAGGCCGTCTCCCTGGGCATGCTCGCCGGGCTCAATCTGAAGGGCACCGCAACCCTGATCGCATCAGCCACTGCAGGTTTGCAGGCGGGCGCCAGGGCAAATCTGGGGCTGGTGGCGAACCCGACACTGTGGCCGGTCGCCGGTTACGTCGACGGCACCGTCGGCGGCTTCGGCGCGATCAACGCCAAGGCGGCCTTCGAAGCCCCGGTACAGATCGAACTGTCCATGGGACGGCTGAGGCTCGTTGCGGGACAGACCTTTCGCACGTTCGCGACGCTCACCCCCGAGATCGGGCTGGACGCGGGTATCGCTGCGGGGATGATCTGGGGGTACCGGCCCGCCTCGGTGAAGCGCCAACTGTGGAGTCACACCGTGAGCGCGTCGGCGCGCAAGCAGCTCAAGATGGGTATCGAGGGTGGGGATTGGGCCACGCTGACCTCCGGTGACGACGGAACACCGGTGATCGACATGGAACGGATCGTGCTGAACGGCCGGGCGATCGTCGAAGAACTCTTCCGCCTCCGCAACCTCGGTGACGACCGGACGGACCCCAACCCACCCGACGCCGATCCCAGGGTCAGTGCGCGCGGCATCGGTGAGATCCAGGAGCACGGTGCGAAGCCACCCAGCAACCGCACCGGGGCCAAGATCCTGTGGACCGAGTCCGAACACATCATCCCGTTCGCCACCGGCAAGCGACTGTGGGAGGTGGTCGGCCTGGTGGTGCCCGGTCGTGGTGGCCACGAGGACAAGGGTCAGACCACGATCATGATCTATTACGAGGCGGCCCGCTTCAAGACGCCGGTCGACAACGAGGTCAGCCCCGAATTGGCCGCCAAGATCCGCGAGTCCGATGCGGTGAACACGATGTCCCGCGCGAAACTGCTGATCGACGCAGGACACCCGGAGCAGGCCAAACCGTTGGTCCGCCCGGTGATGGGGCAGATGTTCGCCGGGCTACGCGCGGCCAAGCAGGATGCCGAGACCCGGACCAACGCGGCGATCGTGCGGGAGAGCAACATGCACACGGACGGCAGCCCGCTCACGAACGCGGAGCGGCGCGGCCCCGAAGGTCAGCCGGAGGACGCCGTCCCACTTCCGGGGCGGGTGACCGAAGCGGCGAACAGGCAGTACACGAACATCATCGATCTGGCCCGGGAGGCCGTCGAGGCAGCGAACCTGCTGCGCTGACCAACCTGCCGCGCTGACCAGCATCTGACCGAGCATTTGAACAGCTGATGTCAACCGCGCCGTTGCCTGCGCCAAGCAACCAATGCTGTGCTCGACTCCTGCCACGGCACCACGTCACGGCGCAGTCCGGCGATCGCGTTCGCCGCCGCATTGGCAGCGTCCATCCGAGACTCGACGAGATCCGCGCGCAGCGAAGCAATCTCGGTGGTCGCCTCGTCCAGTTGCTCGCGCAGCACGTCGACCAGGGCCTCGAGCTCGATGATCCGCCGGATCCCCGCGCGGTTCACACCCTCGTCCTGGCTCAGCCGCTGGACCTCGCGCAGCAGCTCGATGTCGCGTTGCGAATAGCGCCGGCCGCCGCCCGTTGTTCGACCGGGCGAGACCAGACCCTCCCGGTCGTAGGACCGCAGGGTCTGGGCATGCATGCCGGCCAGTTGCGCCGCGACGGAGATGACGAACAGCGGAGCGTCCATCTCGAAGCCGCGCCCGCCGGGATGCCTTGCGCCGCCCGGGTTCTGCGATCGGCCACCCGCGTCCGGCCGGGACGATCCCGACGCTGCGGGACCGGAGGCATCGGACCCGGGGACGCCGGCACCGTGACCGGGGGCTCCGGCCGAGGTGCCGGCCGACCGCCCGCCGGCCTGCGATCCGGGCGTACGGCCGTCCGCCGGGTCACCGGCGCCGCGCCGAGAGCGGGGTCCGGTCATGACGCGGTGCCGGCGGTCGCACCAGCGGCCTGCGCTCCGTTCCGGGAGCGCAGCGCACGGGTGATGGCCTCGCGGGGATCGTCGGTCTGCGACTTGGCAAAGGCCTCGAGGGCGGCCTTGCCCTCGGCGGTGAGTCGCTGCGGCACAGCCACTTCCACCGTGACGATGAGGTCGCCGGTGGTGTCCTTGCGGGCCACGCCCGCACCCTTGACGCGGAACTTGCGGCCGTTGCTGGTGCCGGCCGGCACCCGCAGGCTGACAACTCCGGTCAGCGTGGGGACCGTCAGCGTGGTGCCCAGCGCCAGTTCGGGGAAGGTCACCGGCACCGCCAGGGTGAGGTTGTCGCCGTTGCGCCCGAAGATCTCGTGCGGCGACACGTGCACCACGACGAACAGGTCACCGGCAGGGCCGCCACCGGGTCCGGGCTCGCCCTTGCCGGCCAGCTTGATCCGTTGGCCGTCGGAGACGCCGGCCGGGATGCGCGTCGTCAGCCGGCGGTTGTGCACCACCGTCCGCTCGCCATGGCAGGTCGGGCACGGGTCGTCGATCACCGATCCGGTGCCGTGGCAGTTGGCGCACGGCTCGGAAAACGCGAACGAACCCTGATTGCGGGTGGTCAGACCGGTGCCCTGGCAGACCGGGCAGTCCCGGGAGACGTGCCGGGGCGCGCCCCCACACCGTGACAGGTCGGGCAGGAGGTCCGCTCGGTGATCTGCAGCGGGACCGTCACGCCGGTCACCGCGTCGTTGAACGCCAGTCGTACCTCGGTCTCGACGTCGGCGCCGCGGCGCGCCCGCGGCTGACGTGCGCTGCCGGCATTGCCCCGGTTGAACAGGCCACCGAACAGGTCGCCCAGACCGCCCGCACCACCGGCGCCGCCGGCGTTGCGGAAGATGTCGTTGACGTCGAATCCACCGGCGCCCGCTGTGCCACCTGCGCCGCCGGGACCGCCGAAGCCGCGGAACGCGCCGGAGGACATCAGGTCCCTGGCCTCGTCGTACTCCTTGCGCTTGGCGTCGTCGGAGAGCACGTCATAGGCCTCGGAGATGGCCTTGAACTTGTCCTCCGAGATCTTGTTCCCGGGATTCTTGTCGGGGTGCAGGTCCCGGGCGAGCTTGCGGTAGGCCTTCTTGATCTCGGCACTGGACGCGCTCTTGGTCACGCCCAATTCCTTGTAGAAGTCCTTCTCGTAATAGTCCTTCGCGCTCACTCGGAACCTCCCTTCCCTGTCGTCGCGGCGGCATCCGCCGCGCCGGACACTGTCCATCGCATGCTCGTCACATCGAGCATCGTCAACCCAGTGTTGTTCAGTTGAGTACTTTCTCGCTCATGGTGTGTGCGCCTGTCCTGACAGTTCAGAGACGGGCACGTGCCGGCCGGCGCGCCGCTTCGACAGCGGTCGCGCCGACCGGCACTGGTGATCATGCTCCTGCGGGTCCGGCCTCGACCGGCGTCTCCGCGGAAACGGTGACGTCGCCGTCGACCTGATCGGCGGGCGCTGCGTCGTGCTCCGGACCGGTCACCACGACGACGGCCGGACGGACCAGTCGGTCGCCGAGGGTGTAACCGCTGCGGAACACCGAGGTGACCGTGGGCTCGGTGACCTCAGGGGACGTCTCGAACTGCACGGCCTCGTGCACCGCCGGGTCGAACGAGTCACCGACCGCGCCGAGCGGGGCGAGCCCCAGCTTGGTCAGGGCCTCGGTCAGCCGATCCGCGACCGCGCCGAACGAGCCGACGAGGTCGCCGTGCGCCCTCGCGCGGTCGAGATCGTCGACCACCGGCAGCAACTCGAGCACAACGCTGGCCTTCGCCGCGGTGACCACGGATTCGCGGTCACGATCGACCCGCTTGCGGTAGTTGGCGTACTCCGCCGTCACCCGCTGCAGATCGGCCGTCCGCTCCGCTGCCTCCTGGCGTGCCAGGTCCAGCTCGGCGGCGCTCAGGTCAACAGACAACGGCTGGGCCGCATCGTTCGGGTTGCCCGGCTCGGGCGCCTGGTGCCGGCCGGCCCCCGGGAAGGGGCTGGTGCCGCCGAGCGGCCCCGCGCCCCCGTCCCGGAGTTTGCCGGTCTGCGGGTCGATCCGTCGCTTGTCCCGGATCACCGGCTCCTCTCCGTGCGCGCCTTCGGCGCCTGATTCGGTCACTTCTTCTCAGCCTCGTCCACGATCTCGGCGTCGACGATCTCCTCTTCCTGCGAGGAGGACCCGCCGGTGGAGCCGTCGGCCGAGCCGTCGCCTGCGCCGGACGCCTGGTCCGCCTGGGTCTGCGCGTAGAGCGCGGATCCGAGCTGCTGCGACTCGTTGGCCAACTCCTCGACCGCCGACTTCAGCGCCGGGATGTCGGTGCCTTTGAGCGCCTCGTTCACCTTGGTGATCGAGTTCTTGACGCGCTCCTTCGGCTCCTCCGGCAGCTTCTCGTCGTTGTCCTTGATGAACTTCTCGGTCTGGTAGACCAGCGCCTCGGCCTGATTGCGGACCTCGGCCTCCTCGCGGCGGGCCTTGTCCTCCTCGGCGTGCGCCTCGGCCTCCCGCATCATCCGGTCGATGTCGTCCTTGGGCAGCGCAGAGCCGCCGGTGATCGTCATCGACTGCGACTTGCCGGTGCCCAGGTCCTTGGCGGACACGTGCACGATGCCGTTCGCGTCGATGTCGAAGGTGACCTCGATCTGCGGCACGTTGCGCGGTGCCGGCGGCAGCCCGGTCAGCTCGAACATGCCGAGCTTCTTGTTGTAGGCAGCGATCTCGCGCTCACCCTGGAAGACCTGGATCTGCACGGAGGGCTGATTGTCCTCGGCCGTGGTGAAGATCTCGGACCGCTTGGTCGGGATGGTGGTGTTGCGCTCGATCAGCTTGGTCATGATGCCGCCCTTGGTCTCGATGCCCAGGGACAGCGGGGTGACGTCCAGCAACAGCACGTCCTTGACCTCGCCGCGCAGCACACCGGCCTGCAGGGCGGCGCCGACGGCGACGACCTCATCCGGGTTGACGCCCTTGTTGGGCTCCTTGCCGCCGGTCAGCTCCTTGACCAGGTCGGTCACTGCGGGCATCCGGGTGGAGCCGCCGACCATCACCACGTGGTCGATGTCGCCGACCTTGACGCCGGCGTCCTTGATGACCTGGTGGAACGGGTTGCGGGTGCGGTCCAGCAGATCGGAGGTGATCTTCTGGAACTCGGCGCGGGACAGCGACTCGTCCAGGAACAGCGGGTTCTTCTCCGCGTCCACCGTGATGTACGGCAGGTTGATCGAGGTCTGCTGCGAGGACGACAGCTCGATCTTGGCCTTCTCGGAGGCCTCACGGATTCGCTGCATGGCCATCTTGTCCTTGGTCAGGTCGATGCCATTGGCCAGCTTGAACTTGTCGACCAGGTACTTGACGACACGCTCGTCCCAGTCGTCGCCGCCGAGCTTGTTGTCACCGGCGGTGGCCTTGACCTCGACGACGCCGTCGCCGATCTCCAGCAGGGACACGTCGAAGGTGCCGCCACCGAGGTCGAAGACCAGGATGGTCTGCTCCTTCTCGCCCTTGTCCAGGCCGTAGGCCAGGGCGGCCGCGGTCGGCTCGTTGACGATGCGCAGGACGTTGAGACCCGCAATCTCGCCGGCCTCCTTGGTGGCCTGACGCTGGGCGTCGTTGAAGTACGCAGGCACGGTGATGACCGCGTCGACGACCGGCTCACCCAGGTACGACTCGGCGTCGCGCTTCAGCTTGCCGAGCACGCGGGCACTGATCTCCTGCGCGGTGTACGACTTCCCGTCGATCCCGACGTTCCAGTTGGTGCCCATATGACGCTTGACCGAACGGATGGTCCGGTCGACGTTGGTGACCGCCTGACGCTTGGCGACCTCACCGACCAGCACCTCGCCGTTCTTGGCGAAAGCGACGATGGACGGGGTCGTGCGGGCGCCTTCGGCGTTGGCGATGACGGTCGGCTCCCCGCCCTCCAGGACGGCGACGACCGAGTTGGTGGTACCGAGGTCGATACCGACGGCACGCGACATGCAATCCTCCAGCTGCTACCCCCGCCGATGATGCTCGGCAGGTCTTCCTGTTCGCGGAGCACCGGTTGGTCCCCACGTGAAAGTCCGATCGGCAACTCTCAGGTCGCACGGCCGAACAGGCACATCCCTGTGGTCTTGACGCCACAATGCCCGCGGTGGTCGACCGTGTCAACTGACCTGAGCCTGCTTGACTCAACTTTACTGCTCGGTACAACGGCACGGTGCACGGAATGATTCCCCCGCGGCCGAGATTTCGGGGATGGCGCCAGCAGCCAGCGTCAGCCGGCGCAACTCGGCGCGGAGTTCAGCAGAGAAACCGCGCGGCATCGGCCCGAATTCCGCAACCAAATCCGCTCAACTCGCTCGCGGTCCCACTGGTCGCAGCTGTCCGACACCCGTTGACCGACCGTCCGAAAACCGTCGTCGACGCTGCGGCTGGCGGTAGGTCGAAAGCCCTAGGCCGAAAGGGAACTTTGTCACCGACTGCTACCACATCACTACGCTATGCTACGGCAGCGACACGCCGTGACTTTCCGAACCTGGCGGCCCGAGCGCAGCCATTCGACCTTGCCGAGTCCCCACAGCATCCCCGCACCGAGCATCCCCGCACCAGAGCACTCCCGCACCATCAGCTCACCGGCACCTCCGCACCCGAGCACACCCGCACCGACCCACCTCGGCCGCCTGCGCCGACGACCAGAATGAAGGTTCATCCATGACCGTCTGGACCAGCGGCGCCACCCGTTCCCCTGTGCGCACTCCGCGCACCCGCGGCCTCGGCCTGCTCGCTCTGGTGCTGGCGTTGCTCGCCGGCATGACGCTCGGCCTGGCGGGTCAGGCGTCCGCGACCGCGATGCCGGTACGAGCGGCAGCAGCGGCCGCCGCAGGATGCACGCCGATTCCCGCCGGCGTTCCCACCAAGTCCTCGGGCAGAGCCGCAGTGCGGACCATGATCGGCATCGCCAAGACAATGGGTGTTCCCCGAAAAGGCCAGATCATCGCCGTGATGGTGATGTACCAGGAATCGTCCATTCGCAACCTCGCCAACGACGGAACGAGCCTGCAGTCCACCTACTGGTCGTCGCCGGGCAAGGCCTACTGGATGGCGGTCACCAAGCAGTCGTTGTACCTCCCGCACGACCTCTTCGGCTACTCCGACGGCGCCCACGACACGGACTCGATCGGCCTGTACCAGCAACGCCCGTCCTCCGGATGGGGGAACTACGGCGTCAGCACGGGCATCACCGATCCCGCGGCCGCGGTCAAGCGCCTGCTCGATCCGCGCTGGGAGGCGATGGCATTCTTCGGCGGGCCGCGCAGCGCGTCTCCCAACCGCGGACTGCTGGACATCTACAACTGGCAGAACATGGCGCTGACGTCCGCGGCCAACGCGGTGCAGGGCAGCAACTACCCATCCGCATATGCCAAGTGGGAGGGTCCCGCGACGACCTACGTCGACGCCAACCAGGATGCGCCTGCGATCTCGCTGCCGTGGGCCGCCGCCGGCCCGAGCATCAACGCGTGCACCAGTCCCCTCGTCGTCTCGCTGCGGGCCCGGGCCAACAACAGGTTCGTTGCGGCTGAGAGTGCAGGCGCGGCCCCGTTGATCGCCAACCGGACGGCGATCGGGAAATGGGAACAGTTCGATCTCATCAGCCAGGGCTACACCACGGTCGTGCTGCGCTCGCACGCCAACAATCGGTATGTGACCGCGCCGAACTCAGGGACGTCACCGCTGATCGCCAGCAGCAGCCTTGTCGGTGGCTTGCAACTGTTCACGCTGGTCAGCAACACCGACGGCACCATCAGCCTGCGTGCGCAGGTCAACTACAGGTTGGTCAGCGCCGACGCGGCGGGCACGAAGCCGCTGATCGCCAACCGGACGGTGATCGGGGCCTGGGAGCAATTCGCCCTCGTGGTTGGGTGATGGTCACCGATGGCCGAAAACAGTCACATCCTCGTGATCTGCCTGCTATCTGAAACCGGGATCCATGATTCAGAATGAACCGGTGACGGAACCGGAGTCGACCGACAGCCATGCCTCAACAGGCACGGACGGGGATGCCTCGACGCAGACCGCTGTTCTGCAGGGTTCGTCCGCGCTCTCGCTGAACGGGGATGCCGGCGCAGGCTCCCCGGTCGCGTCGACGAGCATGGCGCCGGGCCACCCGGCAATGCACGGATCTGGCAACTTCCCGGGCATCGGGGATTACGCCTTCCTCTCGGACTGCGAGGCGAACTGCCTGATCGCGCCGTCCGGTGCCATCGAGTGGATGTGCGTTCCGCGACCCGACTCGCCGAGCGTCTTCACCGCATTGCTGGACCGGGCCGGCGGGTCCTTCCGCGTCGCGCCGTTCGGCGTCGCGGTGCCGGCCGCGCGGCGCTACCTCCCGGGCACGCTGGTGTTGGAGACGACGTGGCAGACGCCGACGGGTTGGCTGGTGGTCTGTGACGCGCTGATCATGGCGCCCTGGCACAACACGGATCAGCGCTCGAAAACCCATCGACGGTCGCCGACCGACGACGACGCGGCCCACGTGCTGCTCCGGACGATCACCTGCATCTACGGCAACGTCGACCTGCAGATGAGTTGCGAGCCGGTGTTCGACTACGCCCGCAAGGGCGCGAAATGGCAGTACCCCGCGTCCGGCTACTCCGATGTGGTGGCTACAGCGAAAGGTCAGCCGCAACTCAAGCTGTCCAGCTCGCTGCGGATCGGTCTCGAGGGCCGGACCGCCATCGCCCGCACCAAGATGAAGCGCGGCGATGTGCATTACGTTGCGCTCGCCTTCTCCGAGTTGCCGCCACCGGAGAACACCGATCAGGCCACGGACTGGATGGAACGGACCTGCGAGTACTGGCGACAATGGTTGAGCCAGGGCACTTTCCCGGATCATCCATGGCGGTCCTACCTGCAGTCGTCCGCCCTCGCGCTCAAGGGCCTGTCCTATGCGCCCACCGGTGCCCTGCTGGCGGCAGCCACCACCTCGCTGCCGGAAACGCCTGGCGGGGAGCGGAACTGGGATTACCGCTACACCTGGATCCGGGATTCGACATTCGCCCTGTGGGGTCTGTACACGCTCGGGTTCGACCGCGAGGCCAACGACTTCTTCTACTTCATCCATGACGTCTGCCGGGACAATCCGAACGACCTGCAGATCATGTACGGGGTCGGCGGGGAGAGACGTCTGGACGAAGTCATTCTCGATCATTTGTCGGGGTATGACGAAGCCAGCCCGGTCCGTGTCGGCAATGGCGCCTACAACCAGCAGCAGCACGACGTGTGGGGCGCCCTGCTGGATTCCATTTATCTGCACACCCGCTCGAGAGAGCAGATGCCGGAGGAGCTCTGGCCGATCGTCATCGCGCAGGTCGAGCAGGCGGCCGCACACTGGCGCGCCCCCGATCGCGGGATCTGGGAGGTCCGCGGAGAACCGCAGCACTTCACCGCGTCCAAGATCATGTGCTGGGTGGCGCTGGACCGCGGCGTGCGGCTGGCCAGGCTGCACGACTCCCCCGCCATCGCCGACAAATGGCAGAAGATCGCCGACGAGATCCACGCCGACATCCTCACCAACGGTGTCGACGAGCGTGGGGTACTGGTGCAGCGGTACGGATCGGAGGCACTGGACGCCTCCCTGCTGCTCGCCCCGCTGGTTCGCTTCCTGCCGCCGGACGATCCGCGAATCCGCGCGACCGTGCTGGCCATCGCCGACGAGCTGACGCACGACGGCCTGGTGCTGCGCTATCGGGTGGAGGAAACCGACGACGGCTTGAGCCGGGGAAGAGGGCAGTTTCACGATCTGCTCCTTCTGGCTGGTATCGGCGTTGGTGGAGATCAACGAATTGAAGCGCGCCAGGGCATTGTGTGAGCGGTTGCTGTCCCACGCCTCCGTGCTGGGCCTGTATGCGGAGGAACTGGACCCGGTGACGGGACGTCATCTCGGCAACTTCCCGCAGGCCTTCACCCACCTCGCGCTGATCAACGCCGTCACCCACGTCATCAGGGCCGACGAGAGCTCCCGGGCGCACGGATTCGCGCCCGCGAATCGGCAGGCCTGATCGCGGCCGGCGACAATCCCTCGCCTGCACGGACCGCACTGCGCAGTCGACGCGGATGGTCATCCCCGCACATCAGTGGCTCGGTAAGGTCGGTGCAGCGTTTCCGACGGGGAAGGACCGAGATGGCACACACACGATCGCGGTGGGCCGGACTGGCGGGGGCGATCGCTGTCCTCGTCGCCGTTCTGCTGCCGACCGCAGCCGCCGCGGAGCCGCCCTTCCGGGTCCCGGCGCAGATCACCGACCGGGCCGGCGCACTCAACGGCGGCGACCAGGCCGACGTGCAGGCGGCGCTGAATCAGCTGGCCAGCGAGGAGAACATCAATCTTTTCGTGGTCTACGTGCAGAATTTCGACAACCCGTCCGACGGCGACGCGTGGGCACGGGAGACCTTCGGACTGTCCGGGTTCGGCGCCAACGACATGCTGCTGGCCATCGCCACCGACGGCCGGGCGTACAGCGTCCAGGTGCCGCCGAACTTCAAGCTCAGCAGCAGCCAACTGAGCAAGGTCGACCAGAACGACATCCGGCCGCAGCTGGTCGAGAACGACTGGGCCGGCGCGGCCATCGCCGCTGCCAACGGGTACCGCGAAGCGCTCGGCGGATCCTCGTCGGTGTGGTGGTGGGTCGCCGGTGGTGCCGTGGTGGTCGGCGGAGGTGCCTACCTGATCAGCCGGCGCCGGCGGAACGCTGCGGCCCAGCAGAACGGCGCCGCCGGAGTAGGGCCGGACGGCACGCCGCAGGAACCACTCGAACCGCTCGACCAGCTGTCGGCGCGCAGCGTCCAGGCGCTGATCGACACCGACAACGCCGTCCGCGCCAGCGAATTCGAGTTGTCGGCCGCCGAGTCCGACTTCGGGCCGGCCGCGGTGGCGCAATTCCGGGCGGCGTTCGACGCGGCGCGTGAATCGTTGACCGCTGCCTTCGAGATCCGGCAGCGGGTCGACGACGAGATCCCCGAGGACGACGCGACCAAGCGGTCGATGATGAACGAGATCCTGCAGCGCTGCGCGGATGCCTCGCAGAAACTGGACGCCGAGAGTGATCGGTTCGACGCCCTGCGTGACCTGCGGTCCCGGTTGCCTCAGGTGCTGGCCGAGCTGCCATCCGCTATCGAGGCTCAGCAGTCCCGCCTGAGCACGGTCGGCACGACATTGCAGTCGCTGCAACAGCAATACGCACCGACCGCACTCACCACGGTCGCGGGCAACGTGCAGGAAGCGACGTCCCGGCTGACCTTCGCCCGGACGAGCCTGCAGGAAGCGCAGCAGGCAGCCGCACCGGCGGCCGGTGGTGGGCGGTCCCGGCACCGCCGACCCGACGACGGTGGAGCTGACGAACCAGGACCCGACACTGCCGAACGGGCCGGTGACCGGCGCACCTGTCCCGGACGGACCGCCCACCCTTCCGCAACCGGGCGTGCCGGCAGCGCCGGCCGCACCTGCTGTGCTGGCCGCCGGGGCGGCTCAGGAGGCGGTCGGGCAGGCAACGACACTGCTCGATGCGGTGGAACGAACCGCGGCCGATCTTGCGGCCGCCGCCGGTCAACTGACCGCCGCCATCTCCGCTGTCGATCAGGAACTCGCCGCCGCGCGCAGGGCGTTGTCCGAGGCCGAGGCGGGCCAGGCCGGGACATCGCTGGGCGCCCAACTCGACCAGATCCAGGCCCTGCTCGCCGTCGCGAGATCGCCGCAGGGCGCTGCGGATCCACTGACTGCGCTGCACAAGGTGCAAGAGGCCGACGAGGCCTTGGACACCATCCTTGCCGCCACCCGCGACGCCCAGCAGCGCGAACAACGCGCGCGCTCCTTGCTCGCGCAAGCCCTGTCGACAGCGCGGGCAGAGGTGTCCGCCGCGGACGACTTCATCGCCACCCGCCGCGGCGCTATCGGCAGCCGGGCGCGAACCCGGTTGGCCGAGGCGAAGCGTCATCTCGCCGCGGCGGAATCCTTTGCCGCGACCGATGCAGCAGCGGGTCTGACGGAGGCCCAGCAGGCAGCGACCCTGGCCCGGGAGGCCGCCGACATCGCGCAGCAGGACGTCGGCGGCTGGGGCGGCGGCGGTGCACCGCGGGGCGGCGGTGTCAACGGCGCCATTCTCGGCGGGATCATCCTGAGCTCGGTGCTCAACTCGGGCCGCGGTGGTCACGGCGGCGGCGGCTGGGGCGGCGGCGGATTCGGTGGCGGATTTGGTGGCGGTGGCTTCGGCGGTGGGGGCTTCGGCGGCGGGGGTGGCGGCGGCAGTGTCAGTGGTGGCGGCGGCCGGTTCTGACGCGGCAGCGGGTTCGCGGCCGTCCGTTCCGAGTGCAGGTGAGGACGTCGGAGTGACGTTGGAATGGGTCCCGGAAACGATGCCGCTGCCCTGCGCTGCGGGTGGTTTCATCCCCGGCGGGTGATCCCGCGGCACGACCGCGTCACCTACCGTCAACCCCGGATGACCGGCGGGAGTGACGTCCTGGTCGGCCACCGCGATGTCCATGCCGACGAAGGGAACCGCAGTGCCGAAATTGGAGATCACCCGCAAGACAACCCTGACTCGACAGGAAGTTGCCGAACGCCTGCTGGCGTGGGGCAATGCCCTGGCCGCGGGCTCCGACGTGGAACTGGAGGCGGGCGACGACTCGATCAAGATCACCGTCGCCGATCGGGTCGAGTGGGAGCTCGAGATCGAGATCGACGGTGACGAGACCGAAATCGAGATCGAGCTGAAATGGCGGGATGGATCCGCTCCGGCCACTCGTCGACCGTCCAGCTCCGGCCAGACTGCCGCCGTCACCCCTCCCGACGAGGTGCCGGCCGACGCCACGGAAGCCCCCGCGGAAGACTCAGCCCCCGAGGCGCCGAAACCACCAGCACGCCGGGGCCGCCCGCGCAAGGCGGCCGCGAGCTGACCGTCGGTCGGCCGCTCAAGGCCGGAAACACGTTGTGCTGACGGGCCTGCGATGACGGATGTGCTGCACTTCGCATCCACCGGGCGCCCTGCGCCGGTACCTGCTCTGTTCGATCCTCGAGCTGCCGTGCCCGGGGATGACCGGACCGTCAAAGGAGTGCACCGTGACCGAGCTTCGTGCTGTGCCGCAGCAGAATCAGTCCAGCTTCGCCGACCTCGCCGCGCAACTGTGGTCGTACCTGACCGAGCGCGGAGCTGCGATCAATTATGAATTCGTCGACATGCACATCGAGGTCCCCCGCGAGACAGGGCCGGAGGCGCCGCGGGCGACCTGGCGACTGAACGGCACCCTGCGGATCACGACCGCGGAGGGCGCCTCCGCCGCATGACGGTGCACAGTGGCACCCCGACACCGCCGGTAGCACCTCGGCCGGCGGTGTCGGTCTTCGCCGATCTGCGCATCGACAACGACGGCCGGCGAGCACATCTCGTCGGTGACGGGCAGACGTTGGTCCTGCACACAGACAGCCCGATGGCATTCTGGTCGACCATCAATCGGGCCGCGCTGCCCGCCGGTGTGGGTCGGGTGAACGGTCCGCGTGCGCTCGGTCGGGCCGCCGGACTGCTGTCCGATACCGGGATCACCCTCGACGTCACCGGGCCTGACGGGATGATCGTTCGTCTCGGCGAGGGTGCATCGTCCCGCCTCGGCCAGCTCACCACCGGTAGTGCGGCGGTGCAGTTCGGATCGACCCGTGTGCTGGCGTCCACGTTGTCGGCGCAAGTACCCGTCCGCCGATACGGTTTGGCGGCGGCCGTGGCCTTGGTGGTCGGCGTTGTCCTGGCGGCGCGCCGGCGTCGCAGCTGACGCGCACGACAGGATTCGGTGTGCCGCACAGAGTGTTCGGCGCACAGTTCATGATGCTGCTGCGAAACGTCAGGCGCCCTGACCGGTGTCGACGCCTGCAGACTCTGCGGGCGCACCGCTGCCGATCGCCCCTTCGGCATCATCGCCGAGCGCGACCTCCACCTCCTCGGGCTTGTCCACGTCGGCCAGTACCGGTTTGCCCTGGGCGGGTGTCACGTCGGGGCTGAACGGGCCACCGCTGGTCGTCTTGTCACTGGTGGGAGTCATGAGACCCACAGTAACCACACGAGAATGTCGTCAGCGGAACGGATCTGCGCAGGGTCAGTCAATACGGGCGTTGAGTGACGGCGTGGGTGAATCGCAGCGCTCGCGCCGGTTGCCGAGTCGTTGCAGGCTGGCCAGAACCGCCGGAGATCGTGACGGGAAGGCGCGCGCCACCAGGTCCGGCAGCACCGCCGTTGCTCCGATCAGCAACCGCGGCTTCCGTCGCTCGACGGCACGGACGATGAGCGCGGCGGCCTTTTCCGGAGGGAATGTCAGCAGGCGTCCGACGTCGTCCCGTCCGACAGCGGCCTGCTTGACCGGCACCGCCGCAGCGATCCGGGCGGTCTGGGCGATGCGGGTCCGGATGCCGCCGGGGTGCACCACTGTCACACCGATCTCCGGCGACAACTCGGCGCGCAACGCCTCGGTGAAGCCGCGGACCGCGAACTTGCTGCTGCAGTAGGCAACCTGGCCGGCCGGGGCGATGATGCCGAAGATGCTGGACACGTTGACCAGGTGAGATCCGTTGTTGCGCCGCAGCACCGGCAGCAGCGCACGCGTGAGGGTCACCACCGCACGGAAGTTGATCGCGAACAGCCAGTCGAACTCTTCCTCGGTGACCTGCTCGAAGGCGCCACCGAGCGCGACGCCCGCGTTGTTGATCAGCAGCGTGGTGTCCGGATGCGTCGCGGCCAGGATTGCGCCCATCTCCCGGGTGGCGGCACTGTCGGCGAGGTCGACGACGTAGGTGTCGACAGGCCTGGACGAAAGGGAACGCGCGGCGCTGGCAACGGTGTCGAGCCGATCGGCATCGCGGTCGATCAGCACCAGAGCCGATCCCTTGCGTGCCAACTGATACGCGACCTGCTCGCCGATGCCGCTCGCCGCGCCGGTGACGACGGCCGTGCCGGTGGCGAAGTCGAAGGGCCGTGTCACGCCGCTACCTCCGTCTGACCTGTCGCCGTGGCGCGGGCGCTGGCGGGCCGCCCCTTGCTGAACAGCATCCCCTCGTCCCGCAGCCGTCCGAAACGCATCAGCAGCACATCCCGCAGATAGTTGTGATATAGCCGCCACGGAGCGCGTCGGCCCTGACGGGGGAATCGGTCGATCGCCCGCAACACATATCCGGCCTGGAAATCCAGGAACGGCTGATCGGCCGGCTCACCGACCGGCGTAACTGGTGTTGCGCGGTCGGCACTGTGGCGGTCCAGGTACTTCAGCATCCTGGTCACATACCGGTTCACCAGGTCGGCCTTGAGCGTCCAGGAATTGTTCGTGTAGCCGATCACGAGGTTGAAGTTGGGCACACCGGACAGCATCATCCCCTTGTACGCGACGGTGGCGGCGAGGTCGACCTCCGCTCCGTCGACGCTCAACCGCATCCCACCCAACGCAAGAACACTGAGACCCGTTGCTGTGACAACAATGTCCGCGTCCAGCTCACGACCGGAGCGGAGCCGGATGCCGGTGGCAGTGAACGTGTCGATCTGGTCGGTGACGACCTCGGCACGACCGGAACCCAACGCCTTGAACAGATCCCCATCGGGGACAAGGCACAGCCGCTGATCCCAGGGGTTGTACGGCGGGGTGAAATGCCGGCCCACGTCGAACCCGTGCGGCAGAGCGCGCATGATGCCGCTGCGGACAAAGGCCTTCATCCGCTCCGGTCGTCGGCGGGCGAACTGGTACGAGGCGGTGTTCAGCAGGATGCTCTTCCAGCGGACGACGCCGTGCGCCATCCGGCGCGGCAACACCCGCAGCAGCTTCTCCGCCATCGCGTCCTTCGCCGGCAGCGAGACGATGTAGCTCGGCGTCCGCTGCAGCATCGTCACGTGCGCGGCCTGCTGCGCGAGCGCTGGCACCAGGGTCACCGCCGTCGCACCGCTGCCGATCACCACAACCCGGCGGCCGTTCCAGTCCAGATCGGCCGGCCACTGCTGCGGATGGACGAATGTCCCGGTGAACCGCTCCTCGCCCGGCAGTCGCGGTCGGTACCCGGCGTCATAGTCGTAATAGCCCGAGCACACGGACAGCCACCTGCAGCTGAGTGCAGCGGCCGTCCCATCCGCGCGTCGCACGGTCAAGACCCAGCGCGCCCGGTCTCCGTCCCAGTCCGCCGAGACCACCCGGTGGCCGAATCGGATGGCCCGGTCGACGCCGTACTCGCGCGCGGTGTCCCTGATGTACCGCAGGATCGATGGACCGTCGGCGATGGCCTGCGCCTCGTCCCACGGCCGGAAGGAGTAGCCGAGGGTGAACATGTCCGAGTCGGATCGCACGCCCGGGTAGCGGAACAGGTCCCAGGTTCCGCCGATGACGTCCCGAGCCTCCAGGATCGCAAAGGTCTTCTCCGGGCACTGCTTTCGGAGCATGCAGGCTGCGCCGACCCCGGACAGGCCCGCCCCGACGATCAGCACGTCGAAGTCCGGCTCTTCGGCCGGGTCGGCGTCGCGCAAATGCTGGGAGGACGTCATCGCACCGTTCCAGGCAGACCGTGGTGGCACAGCATCATCGGATATCCCATCGTTTCTCACGTGTGCAGCGACGGGGTGGCGTCCGTCTGACACGGCGGTCGCCCCCGTCGGACGTCCCCGCCCGGCGATGCGATGAAACACTTGGGCCCGTGGAACGTCAATCGAGCTCCCTGACGATGAGCGAGGACGATCGGCGCCTGCTGGCCGCCTGGGCGGCCGACTGCGCGGAGCGGGTGCTGCCCATCTTCGAGGACGCATGCCCGGACGACCAACGGCCGAGAGCCGCCATCGACGGTGCCAGGGCGTGGGCCCGTGGTGACATCGAGACGGCTGCGGCGCGCACCCTGGCATTGGCCGCACAGGATGCGGCAAGAAAGATCGAGGACCGGGCAGCACGCTCGGCCGCCCGGGCCGCGGGTCAGGCTTGTGATGTCGCACTGATCGGTGCGCACGCCAAACATGCTGCGGCCTACGCCGTCGCGGCCGTCATGCAGTCCCAGCCAGAAGACCCGGGGGGCAGCACGGCGGAGTTGGACTGGCAACGCGGGCGATTGTCGGGGCGCGGGCTGATGCTCGCCTACCCGGCCGAACAATCCACGCCATCGGGCGCCATAGGTACGTAGGCGAACACGGGGCTGGAGGCGCTGTCCGCCGCCCACCGAACAGCCCCAGCGGGCGGTGACCGCCCGCTGGCACGCCGTCTCAGCGCCGTGTGCGTGAGCTGACAGCGGCCGGCCGCATCCTCGGCTCAACACCTGAGCTGAGGAGTACTGCCATGAGCATGATCATCGAGGCCGAGGGGCTCAAGAAGCGCTTCGGCACCACCCAGGCCTTGGACGGCGTCGACCTGGCGGCCCGTGAAGGCACCGTTCTGGGCGTACTGGGACCGAACGGCGCCGGCAAGACCACCGCCGTACGGGTGCTGGCCACCCTGCTGGCCGCGGATTCCGGCCGGGCCACCGTCGCCGGCTACGACGTGGTCAAGGACGCCGGCGCCGTCCGCCGCACCATCGGGCTGACCGGTCAATACGCCTCCGTCGACGAAGACCTGACGGGGACGCAGAATCTGCTGCTGATCGGGCAACTGCTGAACCTGTCCACCCGGGATGCGAAGGCGAGGGCCGCCGAACTGCTCGAATGGTTCGGACTGGCCGACGCCGCCCAGCGTCGGGCGAAGACGTACTCGGGTGGCATGCGCCGGCGGCTCGATCTGGCGGCCAGCCTGGTCGGCCGGCCGCGGGTGATCTTCCTCGACGAACCCACCACCGGGCTGGACCCGGCCAAGCGGGAGGACATGTGGGACGTCGTCCGGCGGCTGGTCGGCGACGGTTCCACGGTGCTGCTGACCACCCAGTACCTCGAGGAGGCCGACGCCCTCGCCGACGAGATCACCGTCATCGACAAGGGCCGGGTGATCGCTCACGACACACCTGACGGGCTCAAGCGGCAGATCGGCGGCCAGCGGATCAGGGTCCGACCCACCGACCGCGGACGACTTGATGACGTCGGCCGGATCCTGGCGGAGATCGCGGGGACGGCGGCGCAGCCCACCGGCCGGGACGAGCTGACGGTCGCGGTCAGCTCGGAATCGGCGCTCGCGGCCACGGTCGGCCGCCTGGATGCGGAAGGCATTGCCGTAACGGAGTTGTCCCTCCATCTGCCGTCGCTGGACGAGGTCTTCATGACGCTGACCGGTGAACGCGCCGGCGACGATTCGCACCCCGATCCCGACACCGATCCCGGCTCCGATCCTGACTCAGACACCAACCCCGGCACCCCGACCGGCACCCCGACCGGCACAGCGGCAAGCCCATCGTCGGCCCGTGTGACCGGCCGCCACCACGCATTCGAGGAGGACGCGGCATGAGCGAAACGGCCACCACCACACGCACTGTCCTGACCACGGGCCGGGAGGCGGCCCCCGCCACCGCGGCGGTTTCCACTGCCGCCTACCCACGACACGTCACCGCCCTGGCCCGGCGGAGCCTGATCAAGATGTGGCGAACCCCCGAGGCGCTCATCGACGTCACCCTGCAGCCCATCATCTTCCTGCTGCTGTTCACCTACGTCTTCGGCGGCGCCATCGGCGGCACCCAGGAGGATTATCTGCAGTTCCTGCTGCCGGGCCTGCTCGGCCAGACCATCGCCATGGCCGGGGTCGCGCTCGGCCAGAACCTCAACGCGGACATCGAGAAAGGCGTCTTCGACCGGTTCAGATCGTTGCCGATCGGCAGGTCCGTGCCACTGGTCGGGGCGGTGATCGCCGACGTCGGCCGCTACCTGATCCTGTGCGTCGTCACCTTGGGTTTCGGCATGCTGATGGGCTTCCGCATCGAGACCAACCCCCTGGCAGCCACTGCCGGAGTGGGCATCTCGATCGCCTTCGCCCTTTGCTTCTGCTGGATCTCGGTGTTCGTCGGGATGAAGGCCCGGACGTCCGGCGCCGTGCAGGGCATCATGTTCCTGATCGTGCTGCCACTGTCTTTCGGCAGCAACACCTACGTCAACCCGGACACCATGCCCAGCTGGTTGCAGACCTTCGTGAACGTCAACCCCATCTCGCAGCTGGTGACGACCGTGCGCGGGCTGATGATCGGCGGTCCGGTGGCGGAAAGCCTGATGTGGACACTGGTCTGGATGGCGATCCTGTTGGTGGTGTTCGTCCCGCTCGCCTTGCGCGGCTACCGACGCCGGGCCTGAGCCGGTGCCCGGGCACTGACGAACGCAGATCAGCCGATCGCGAGAGGACGCTGGGGCGTTGCGCCGCGCGGTGAGGCCGAGACATCCCTCGCGCCGGCGTCTCCCTGCTCCATCGGTGCGCTCGATGTCGTCTCCGGCTCCGCGGCCGGCGGAAGAAATCGGTGACCGGCCACTGCGGCCAAGGTGCGAACGATCAGGGCAGCCGCTGCGCCGGTGGTGATGCTCAGCATCAACCATGTCCACACCGGCAGGGCCAGTGCGCAGGGGTAGTTTCCGGATAGCCCTACCCCCGGGAACCGCTGGTCCGTGGAATCCTCGGACGATGGCGCGCGAAGTGTTGATCATTGACGACGACGACGCCTTCAGCGACCTGGCCGCAAGAGTGGTGACCAGCTGGGGTCACGTCGTTGTCGGTCGGGCCTCGACCGCTTCGGAAGGACTTGCGTGCGCCTCGGCGATGCGCCCAGAAGTGGTCCTGGTCGACATCGGGCTCCCGGATGGCAACGGTTTCTCGGTGACGGAGAAGCTGGCCGCGATGCCGTGGCCGATGTGCGTGGTGCTCATTTCCTCGGACTCCGACGCGGCCAACGGTTCGGCTGCCCTGCGGTCCGGTGCGACCGGTTTCGTCCCCAAGCACCATCTCGCTGGCGCAGCAATGCGCGACTTCATCGAAGGCAGTTGACGTCGATGTCATCTGCAGCGGAAGCCTCACCCACGCTCCGGGTCGTCATCGGCGAGGACGATGTTCTGCTGCGCGAAGGCATTGCCCGGATCCTTCAGGGCGCCGGGCTCGACGTCGTCGCCTTGGCCGGTGATGCCGATGAGTTGCTCAGCAAGATTCTTGCCTTCCGGCCGGACATCGCGATTGTCGACGTCCGGATGCCGCCAAGGCGGGCGGACGACGGGCTGGTGGTCGCCATCGAGGTGCGCCGGCGACTGCCGGCGACTGGCGTGCTGGTGCTGTCCCAGTTCTGCGAGCCGAGTTTTGTCACCGATCTGATCGGTGATCACCCGGCCGGGGTCGGCTATCTGCTCAAGGAACGGGTAGGGAACGTTCCCGCATTTGTCGACGCCGTCCGCCGGGTGGCCGCCGGGGGGAGCGCGTTGGATCCTGAGGTCATCTCGCTGATGCTGGGCAACCGCACCACCGCGGATGCACTCCATCCTCTGACCCGGCGAGAGCGCCAAGTTCTCGCGGCAATGGCCGAAGGCAATTCCAATCTTGGCATCTCGCAGAACCTTCACCTGAGTATGGCATCGGTGGAAAAGCACGTGACCGCGATCTTTCGCAAACTGAATCTGACTGCCGCCGATACCGACCACCGGCGGGTGCTGGCCGTGCTGTCCTACCTGCAGGAGCGTGCACTCCGGTGACATCGCTCGGAATCAATGGCAATTCGGCACCTTTGCTGCTCGCCGACCGGTACTACGCCGCATTCAACGAGCGGAATCTGGAGGGCTGGCTCGAGACGCTCGACCAGGACGTTCAGATACTCGTCGACGGCGGGGTGCTGCGCGGTCGGGACGCTGCCCTGCAATACGTCACGGGCATTCTCCACGCCTATCCCGGGGTCACGGTGTCGTCCCGCAGGGTCGTCGCTGTGTCCAGCGATGCGGTGGTGTCGGAGTTCCAGCTCACCAACCCGAAGTCGATGGTCGCGGCGAACTCCGCCGCTCCCGACGAACCATCCGTTCCCTGGTTGCTGGACGGTGTCACCTGTGAGGTCCTCCGATTGAACGGAAATCGGTTGGTCTCCCTGCACAGCTACTACTGCCCAGCAGCGACCGACCGGACGCCGACCGCGCTCGTACCGTCGCGGGCGGAGGCGGCCCGAATCGCCCACCGGCAGGCCGCGCTCGGCCGCGTTGCCACCCAAGCGGCCGGCGGCGGATCGGAGCACGAGCTCGTCACCGTCATCAACCAGGTCATCGCCGATTTCGCCGGCGTGGACGTCAGCCTGATGATGCGGTTCGAGAACGACGGCACGGCAACGTTGCTCGCCGCGTCGGACTTCGTCGATGATACGGCTGCCCTTGGCCGACGACTGGATTTGCACGACGACATCCAGGCCGTCCGCGACAGTGGTCGCTCGCTGCAGTTCGGCCCGGCGGCATGGCCCCTGGGAACGTCACTCGAGGGCTCGTCCGCGGATCAATTGCGGTGGTGTGTGGGCGTCCCCATCCAGCTGCACGGGACGGTATGGGGCGTCAGCCTGCTGGCGTCGACTCAGGACGAGCCGTTCGCCGACGACATCGAAGGCATATCAGCCTTCACCCAACTCGTCTCAACGGCCATGTCCAATGCACAGGCCAACGATGCCCTGCGGGAGAGAGCGCGGGAGCAGGCCGAGCTCCTGAAGGTGGCCGAGATCGCAGCCGGCGGAGCAGATCCGACCGAGGTGTTCGCCGCGGTGGTCCGGTCCGCTTCGTCCGTGATGAACGATCTACCGATCACCTTGATGCGATTCGTCGATGACAAGGTTGCCGACGTCCTTGCCTTCAGTGGGGCGGGAATCCCGGCATCCGGGGAAAGGCTCGTCATCGATCCGGAAAGCGTCACCGCGCTGGTTCGACGCACCGGCCGATCAGCTCGGATCGACGACTATCGGCAGACAGCGGGGAATCGCTTCGCGAACGAAATAGCCCGACTCCGGGCATCGGCCGGAGTTCCCATCGCAGTGAACGGCCGCCTGTGGGGCCTGTTGGCCGCATCGTCGACGGACGGGCCGTTATCCGCTGACATCGAGAGCCGGTTGACGCAATTCGCGGGGACCGTGGCCACCGCCATCGCCGGGGCTCAGGCCCGCGCAGAGTTGCGTTCTCTGGCAGATGAGCAGGCGGCACTGCGACGGGTGGCGGAACTCATCGCCCGGGGTGCGGAGAAAAGCCAGATCTATCGCGCCGTCACCAGCGAGGCGGCCGGCATCATCCACGAAGCAACGACGCTGATCCGTTTCGACGACGCGGGCTCCGGCAGGACCCACTCCTACCGGGTGGTCGCCAGCAGCAGTGGAGCCGAGACCGTCCGCCGCATCGACCTCGGGCCGGATGACGACGGGCTGGTGGCTCAGATCCTGCGCACAGGGCGGCCTGCTCGGGTAGAGCACGTCGGTGAGCCGACCAGCGAGCGCAACGCTTATCACCTGCACGGGCTCACTTCCAGTGTCGGTGTTCCGATCATCGTCGGCGACCGGCCGTGGGGTGTGCTCAGCGCGACCGCCGCCAGCCGGCGCCTCCTGAGCACGGCCGAGCAGAGCTTGCTGCAATTCGGTGGCCTGATGGCCGCCGCGGTGGCCAATGCGGAAGCGCGCGGCGGACTGGAGAGATTCGCCAGCCAACAGGCCGCGCTCCGCCGGGTGGCCGAGCTGGCCGCTCACGATGCGCCCAACGATCAAGTGCTGCAAGCATTGGCGGTGGAGGCCTCAGCTCTGGCCGGTGTCGCCTTCGGGATGGTTCTGCAGTATGAGGGCTCGGACGGTGCGACCCGCATCGTCGGGCTCGACGGCGCCCCCGACACGTTCTCACTGGGAATGAAGGCCCCGGGCACCGGAGACAGTGCAGCGCAGCGCGTATGGCTCACCGGGCGACCGGCTCGCATCGACGACCTGAGTCTGATGAGAGGTCTGTGGCCGAGGTTGGCACACCAGCGCGGATTCACCTGCAGTACCGGGGTGCCGATCGTCATCCACGGCAATTTGTGGGGCGCGCTCATCGTCGTGAGCGACCGGGAAGCGATCCCCACCTCCATTGAAGAACACCTCGCGAACTTCGCCGAACTCGCGGGCACCGCGATGTCGGCTGCGGACGCACGTCGCGAACTCAGGTTGCTGGCCGATGAGCAGGCCTCGCTCCGGCGCGTCGCCGAACTTGCCGCTCACGAGGCGCCCGCCGACGAGGTGCTGGCGGCCACCGCCCGAGAGGCGTCAGCGCTCGCCGGTGTCGATTTTGCAGCCCTGCTGCGTTTCGGGCCGGACGGCAGCAGCGTGATCGTGGCGTTGGACGGCGCACCGGCTGGGATCACCGTGGGGATGCGATCACCGGGAACCGGTGACGGCGCCACCCAACGGGTGTGGCAGACCGGTCGGCCGGCCAGAATCGACAATCTCGCCGAGATGTCGGGGTTGTGGCCCGCACTGGCGCACCGCCATGGCTTCAATGCGAGCGCGGCGGTGCCGGTCACCATCAACGGGAACCTGTGGGGAGCCCTGGTGGTGGTGGGCCGGCAGGAAGTGTTCCCGCACCCCATGGAGGAACACCTCGCGAATTTCGCCGACCTGGCCGGCACCGCGGTTTCTGCCGCCGACGCGCGTCACGAGCTCAGGCTGCTCGCCGATGAGCAGGCCGCAGTGCGCCGGGTGGCGGAGCTGGTAGCCCGGAGCGCTCCGCTGGATCAGATCTTCCATGCTGTTGCGGCCGAAACGTCCGCTCTCAACGGCGATCTCAGATCAACAGTCTTGCGGTACGAACCGGACCATCGCGCCGTCGTCGTGGGCGGCACCGACCCCGCGATGCCCGTGGACACGGAGATGTCGGTCCAGTCCGACATCTCCGAGACGCTGGCCGACCGTCACCGACCGTCGGGAGCCTCAGCAGAGTCACCGGACGAAGACCTCGCGGTGCTGGTGGTACCCGTCACAGTCGAGGGACGGCCCTGGGGTGTGCTGACGGTGATCGCAACGGACCCACTGCTCCTGCAGGGCAGCTCGCAACGATTGACACCCTTTGCGGAGCTGACGGCGGTTGCGATCGTCAATGCCGAGAACAAGTCCAAACTGACGGCGTCCCGGGCGCGGGTCATCGCAACGGCCGACGAGACGCGGCGCCGGGTTCAACGAGACGTCCATGACGGTGCACAGCAACGACTGGTGCACACGATCATCGTTCTGAGAATGGCGCGGGACGCAGCACTCACTGGTCCGGTGCCGTTGGACCTGCTCGACGAAGCGCTGAACAACGCCGAACGCGCCAGCAAGGAGTTGCGCGACATCGTCCGAGGCATCCTTCCGGCATCGCTGACCCGCGGCGGTCTGCAGAGCGGCCTCGAATCGTTGTTGAGCAACTTGGCACTACCGGTCGAACTGCTGGTTCAGGTTCCCCGACTGTCGCCGACGCTCGAAACCACCGCTTACTTCATCGTCGCCGAGGCAGTCACCAATGTGGTGAAACATGCCCACGCGGACCATGCGTCCGTCGAGGTCACCCTGGCCGGGACAACTCTGATGATCGAGGTCCGGGACAACGGCCGAGGGGGCGCCGATGCCCGGGACGGCAGCGGTCTGACCGGACTCCTCGATCGGGTCGAGGCGGGCAACGGCACCATCGACGTCGAGAGCCCACGCGGCCGCGGAACCGTTCTGCGTGCGGTGCTCCCGCTCGACGAGGAGTCCTCGGAGCTGCTGTCACGCGGCGGCTCTGTGCGCTGATCGCACGCCCAGCAAGTAGGGCTGGCCGGAGGTCTCCTCGGACATCCCGATACAGATGTCCGGTCAGTGGGGCTGTCCCACCGCACGTGAGGTTGCGAGTATTACCCACAGATCAACCGGCGCCACCAGACGCCGAACATCTGCAGGACAACGGATCTCGCACTTCGACAGCCTGCGCCCAGTCACCCGGCGTCGCCCTCCGGCGGCCGGCACCCCACCCGGAGTCCAACCGGGACCCAGCAGAAAGGCACCGCACATGCCACACGTCACCGTAGGTCAGGAAAACGGTCACGACATCGAGATCTTCTACAAGGACTGGGGTACCGGGCAGCCGGTGGTCTTCAGCCACGGATGGCCGCTCACCGCCGACGTCTGGGACGGCCCGGCACAACTTCGTGGCGTCCCACGGTTTCCGCGCCATCGCCCACGACCGCCGCGGCGGTGGTCGCTCCAGCCAGCCGTGGAACGGCAACGACCTGGATCACTACGCCGACGACCTGGCGGCGGTGATCGAATCGCTCGATCTGAAAGACGTTGTGCTGGTCGGTCATTCCACCGGCGGTGGCGAAGTCACCCGGTACATCGGCCGTCATGGCACGGCCCGGGTCGCCAAGGTCGTTCTGCTCAGCGCCATCCCACCGTTGATGCTGAAGACCGAGGCGAATCCCGAAGGCCTGCCCATCGCACCGTTCGACGAGATCCGCAACGGTGTGCTCACCGACAGGTCGCAGTACTACCGGGACCTGGCGTTTCCGTTCTACGGCGCCAACCGCGACGGATCGACCGTCTCACAGGGGGCCCGGGATGCGTTCTGGGCGATGTCGATGACCGTCGGCATCAAGGGCGCCTACGACTGCGTGAAGGCCTTCTCCGAGACCGATCTGACCGAAGACCTGAAGAAGATCGACGTCCCGACGCTGATCCTGCACGGGGATGACGACCAGATCGTGCCCATCCAGGCAGCCGGGCTGAAGTCGGTCAAGATCGTGCCCGACGCGACGCTGAAGATCTACCCCGGCGGGCCGCACGGTCTGACCGGTGCGCACGAGCAGGAGTTCAACAAAGACCTGCTCGCCTTCCTCACCGGCTGATCCGTGCGCATCACCCACTGTTGCTGTCGACGGCCATGCCTCGCCGTTGGCTGCCAGCTTCCAGATACAAGAAGCACTCACACACAGACAGCGTCGTGTTCCGGCTGCCGGCGAGGCTGAGATGACCGAATCTTTGGACGACCTTGCGGCCTTCCTCATGCACCACACCACCGACGAGGGGATGCCAGAAGAACAACGGCTGGCCATCTTCGTCCTGGTAGGCGCCTACCAGGAACAGGACGACCCGACCACGGTCGCAGCCGCGCTGCGTAACGAGGCCGCGGCTTTCGCCGGACACCCCGGCTACCGTGCGGAATGGGCTGTTCAGGGCGCTGATGAAGGCGTCACCATCGAGCGATTGATCGCCACTGCAGAATCCGATGCTGCGGAAAAACACCATCCGTCCGCCGGTTGATGGGGTAGCCGCAGCACCCTCGAGTGTCACGCCAGCAGGGCACATCGCGCTCAGCAGCGAAGAATTCCCTGCTGGCGTGACACTCGCCGTGGGGCCCTTGGCCCGACCGCTCCGCGCGCCTCTGCTAGTCGAGCAGGCCCGGGTCCACCCGGGCAATCGCGGCGGAACCGTCGAGATTCCAACCAACGGCGTAACACTCGTCGAACCGCGTGCCCATCGAAGACCGTAGCGACGCGGTGAGCCGGGCGATCGACGGATCCGTCGCATCCTCGCTGCCGCGCAGCCGGGCTGCGGCACCGAGGATCTCGGCGGCGTCTGCCCATCGTCCGACGCTCTCGGCGACCATCGCGACGGTGACCCCGACGGTGGCGATGATGGGTTGATCGGTCGTTGCGACCGCCACCGGGTACACGCGTCGCAATTCCTGCTGTGCGTCCGACACATTGCCGGTGCGCACCGAGACCGAGGCCGTGATCGCACCGATGACGGCGACTGCGTGCCCGTGCATCATCCCCAGCCGCCGGCTCTGGACGTCCTCCCGGAGTTCGGCCGACATGAGCGCCGCCTTCTCCAGATCGCCTTCCTCGGCGGTCAGCGCGATCAGCATGCTGTCGGCGAACCAGTTCCTTTCGAAGCCCTGCCAGGGCCCATCCACATCGTTGCGAATGGCTTCGATGTCCCGACGGGCCCTGCCCAGGTCACCGGTTCTGATCCGCAATCCCGCCAACCGCATGTGCAGGAACGAAAGGTCTTCCTGAGAACCCATCTCACCGCTGTAGTGCAGAGCCCGTTCGTAATCCGCGGCGGCGCCCTCCAGGTCACCGTCCAGCGTGCGCAGCTGGGCGCGCGCGGACAGCACCCCGGCAAGTCCCCAGTGATCGCCGATGGCTTCGAATTCGGTGTAGGAGGCCTCGATGTCAGTGCGCATCATGTCGACGTCACCGATGTTCTCCGCAAGTCCGGCACGACTGGCCAACACCGCGGCCCGGATCCACGGATCCGGTGATTGCAGGACGGACCTCATCGCCTCGTCGGCTTGTTCGATGTCACCGCCGAAGAACCAGAGAACCGGCCGCAGGATCTGCAAGGCGGCCGGCGTCGGAGCCGGCGCATCGGTCAGCTCGGCGGCAATCGGTAGCAAGTCCTTGCGGAGGTCGGCGATGCTGGTGGTCTCCTCGCCCAGTCCGCCCGCCGCGAGCGTCGCCACCATCCAGGCGCAGCGAGCCCAGATGCGTTGCGGGTGTTCGATTCCCTCCACCGCTGCCAACGCAAACCCCAGCCACTGGCGGGCCTCGTTGCCGGCGCTGATCATGGTCCAGTACCAGGTCAGTGACAGCGCGAGATCGAGAGCGGCGGCGCGCCTGACATCCTCCGGTGATTCACCCAGGTACCGCAACCCGGCCAGAATGTTGTCCCGCTCGGCAGTGATCGTGGCCAGCGCATCGAGCTGATCGGAGGTGCGCAGCACCGGGTCCAGCCGTCCGACGAGTTCCCCGAAGTACCGGGCGTGCGCGGCACGCGCCACGTCGACCTCACCCCGATCGGCGAGTCGTTCGATACCGAACTCCCGGATGGTTTCCAGCATCCGATACCGCACCTGCTCATCGCCGGTCACCTGCAGCAGCGATTTGTCCGCCAAGGCCATCAGCAGCTCGGGCACCGCGCGTGCGGCCAGCCGGTGATCCGCGCAGACAGCCACCGCGGTGTCGTCGGTGGCGCCGCCGGGGAAGACGGCGAGCCGCTCGGCAAGCAGCTTCTCGTCGGCGGTGAGCAGATCCCAGCTCCACTCGACCACCGCACGCAGGGTGCGGTGGCGGGGCAACGCCGTCCGGCTGCCGCCGGTCAACAGCCGGAATCGATCCGACAGCCGCGCCGAGATCTCCCGGATGGGAAGCACTCTCAGTCGCGCTGCGGCCAGCTCGATGGCCAGCGGCAGGCCGTCGAGCCGGCGGACCACCTGCACGACGTCGGCGACTGTGCCGTCGTCGACCGTGAACTCGTTGCTGACCGAGCTGGCCCGCTCCGCGAGCAGTTGAACAGCCGGATACTGCAACACTTCTCGGGCGTCCGTACCGACCGGAGGCAGCCCCAGCGGCGGCAGGATGCACAGCGCTTCACCCGAGATACCCAGCGGCTCCCGGCTGGTGGCCAGGATCCGCACGCCGGGACAGCCGGCCAGCAGGCGGTCGATCAACACGGCGGTCGGTTCGATCAAATGCTCGCAGTTGTCGATCAGCAGCAGGCATCGCGCCTCGGCCAGCACCTCGAGCAGATACTCCGGGGAGTCGCGCGACGGGGTCTCCACCCGCCGTTCGACGACCTTGGTGTCCAACAACCCGATGGCGGCGAGCATCGCCGGGGCGATGGCACGATCGTCGGTCACCGGGGCCAGCTCCACCAACCACACCCCGTCCGGTTCCACAGCGGACCGCCGATGGGCGATCTCGCCGGCCAACCGGGTCTTGCCGGCGCCGCCGGGCCCGGTCACCGTGACCAGCCGACCTGAGTCGAGCAGGCCGGTCACTCGGGCGAGTTCCTGTTGGCGCCCGATGAAGCTCGTCAGCGCGGCCGGCACATTGGTGCGGCGGCGACCCTGGGCTGACGGACGGTCACTGGCCGGAGCATCTCCCCGCAGCACCGCCAGATGCAGGTCCTGCATCTCCGGGCCGGGGTCGATGCCCAGTTCGTCGGCCAGCCTGTCGCGGTACCGGTCGTATGCGGCGAGCGCATCGGCGGTGCGACCGACGGCGGCCAACGCCCTGATCAACAGGAGAGTCAGTCTCTCGCGGAAAGGCTCTGTTGCGGCGAGCATTTCGACGTCGGCCAGGACATCAGCCGCTCGGCCGAGGGCAAGAGCTGCCTCGAGATGATCGCTGTGCGCATCGAGCCGTAATTCGGTCAGCCGGGTGCGCTGACCGGCGGCGTACTCGGCGTCTCCGGCATCTGCCAGCGGTACGCCGCGCCACAACGCCAGAGCCTGCCGGCTGGTTTCCCACGCCGCCGCCGGTGAACCCTCTCGCAGCTCCCGTCGTCCGGTCCTGACCAGAGACTCGAAGAGCATGGCGTCCACGTCGGTGCGGTTGGTGGACAGCCGGTAGCCGTCCGCTACCTGCTGGACCAGACCGCCGTTCCCCAGCACCTTGCGAACGCGGGAGATCAACGACTGCAGGGCGTTCGCCGGATCGGCCGGTGCGCCCGATGGCCAGAGCGCGTCAGCCAGGGCAGCTGTGGAGACGACAGCCGGCGCATCCAGCGCCAGCCTGGTGATCAGTGCCCGCAGCCGGGAGCCGGTGACCGGCACGGCGACACCGTCGGTCAGCACCTCCAAGGGCCCCAGGATCCCGATCTTCACTCGACCACTGTGGCAGACGCGGACGCGGCGCCCCTCAGGATTCATCCCTGGGGTCGCCGCGCTGGTTGTCGTTCACCGTCAGGCAGCCAGCACGTCCAGGTCGGAACCCAGGCGGGAATCCGGCTCGGCGCCGTCGTCCGCAGGCAGGTCACGCCGGACCAGGGCCGCGTACCTGCCACCGCTGTTCATCAACTCCTGGTGCGAGCCCTGCTCGACGATGCTGCCGTGGTCCATCACGATGATCAGGTCGGCGTCCCGCACGGTCGAGAGGCGGTGGGCGATGGTGAGAGTCGTTCTGCCCTCGAACAAGTCGGCCAGCGCGGCGGTGACGCCCGCCTCCGTTCTGGTGTCCAGCGCGCTGGTGGCCTCGTCCAGCACCAGCACCGGCGGGTTGCGCAGGATCATTCGTGCGATGGCGAGCCGCTGCTTCTCGCCCCCAGAGAAGCGGTAGCCGCGCTCACCGACGACGGTGTCGTAGCCCTGCGGCAGGGAGACGATCAGCTCATGGATCTGCGCTGCCCGGGCGGCTGCCTCGATCTCGTCGTCGGTGGCGTCATCACGCCCGAAGCGCAGGTTGTCGGCGACGGATGCGTGCAGCAGGTACGCCTCCTGCGACACGACCCCGATGACGGCCGCGAGATCGGTCAGCCCGAGTTCGCGCAGGTCGACTCCGTCGAGCAGCACGGACCCGCCGGTGGGGTCGTAGAGCCGGGCGGCGAGGTAGCCGAGCGTGGTCTTCCCCGACCCGGTGGACCCGACCACCGCGACATGAGTGCCGGCAGGCACCGTGAGGTCGACATGCGACAGGGTGTCGGTACCGGTGCTTGGGTAGCTGAAAGTGACGTCGGTAAAGCGCAACTCGCCTCGGCCGTTGGGCAGTGCGCGAGGGCTGGCAGGCTCGTCGATGTCGACCGGTTGGTCGAGGTAGTCGAACACCCGACGGAACATCGCCAGCGAGGTCTGCATGTCCACGCCGGTCCGCAGCAGCGAGACCATCGGCCGGAACAGCTGCGATTGCAGGGCGGTGAAGGCGACGAGCGTGCCGATCGAGACCGGGCCTGTCGTCCCGGAGATGCTGATCGCCGCAGCGAGATAGATGGCCGGGGGGAGGATCGAGACGATGATGCCGATGGTCGACTGACGCCACCGGCCGGTCATCGCGGACCGGACCTCGAGATCGGCCAGGTCGGCGGAGGTCCCGGCGAATCGTTCGCCGAGGGCGCCGCTGCGGCCCATCGTCTTGGTGAGCAGGATTCCGGAGACGGACAGCGACTCGGAGACCTGGCTGGACAGGTCGGCCATCCGTTCCTGCCGGGTGGTGGCGATCGCCCGCCGCATGCCGCCGACCTTGCGGGAGATCAGCACGAACAGCGGCACCAGTACGAGGGAGACCATCGTCAGTTTCCAGTCCAGCGCGAGCATCGCGACAAGCGTTGCGATGACGGTGGTTCCGGAGGAGACGACGCTGGTCACCGTGCTGGTGACGGTGGCCTGCATGGATCCGATGTCACCGGCGATCCGGGATTGGATCTCACCGGTGCGGGTCCGGGTGTAGAAGCCGAGCGAAAGCCGCTGCAGGTGGGTGTAGACCGCTGTGCGCAGCCGGTGCATCACCGACTGGCCGACGATGGTCGACTGCCGGGACTGCACGACATCGAGCGCATTGGTGCTGATCGCGATGGCCACCATGCCGCCGGCGAGCAGCGCGGTGAGCATGGTGTCCCGCGTGGGCAGTGAGACATCGAAGATCTCCCGCAGCAGGAACGGCGACGCGACGGAGATCAGCGCGGAGGCAACGATCAGCGCGGCGACGAACAGCAGCCGGCCGCGGTGTTCGGAGAAGAGTGAGACGATCCGGCGCACCTCGCCAGGGCGACCGGCGGTTTCGTCAGCGGCGCGGCGGGAGGATTGGTCAGCGGGGCGGCCGGCGGTGTGGTCCGGCCGACCGTGTGACGGCGAAGTGTTGGTGGCCGAAGTCTTGGTGGCCGAAGTCTTGGTGGTCGAAGTCTTGGTGGCCGAAGTCTTGGTGGCCGAAGTCTTGGTGGCCGAAGTCTTGGTGGCCGGGAAGGCGGGGGCGGCGGACGCCGCCCGCACCGCCGGCGCCGTGTCGGTGGAGGCCTGTGTCGTCATTGACGCTGTCAATGGTGTGGTCATGTGGCGCTCCTTTCGTTGGCTGATCTTGCTAAGCTGAGTGAGCCTCATACTGAGGCATCCTCACAATGTAACTCGACGGCCCGCTCTCGTATTCCGGAGGTCCGATGACGCCACCCCGCAAGCGACACCGTGCGCAGGGTCAAGCACCGGAGTCAGGGCCGCTCGCCTCCGCGGGCGCCGTCAGCGCCGCCGAGCTCACCGAACGCGTGATGCGGGTCGCCCACCTGATCAGGCGCGCCTCGATGTCCACCCTCGCGCCGTTCGGGCTCACGCCGGCGCAGAGCCGTGCGTTGCGCACGATCAGCAGGGCCGAGCTACCGATCCGGATGGGCGAACTGGCGTCGGCGCTCGGCGTCGTTCCCCGTTCGGCGACCGGTCTGGTCGACGCCCTGGAAGCTGCCGGGCTGGTCGAGCGGACCATCGACCCGGACAATCGCCGGTCGGTGCTGGTCCGGCTCACCGAACGCGGAACTGCTGTGCAGCAGCAGATGTCGGACGCCCGGACCGCGGCGGGGGCCGGGATCTTCGAGCCGTTGACCGACGACGAACGACGGCAGCTGGCAGATCTGCTGGCCAGGGTGGGGACCTGACCAGGTCAGCGGTGCAGGTCGGCAGTGCAGGTCAGCGGTGCAGGTCGGCAGTGCAGGTCAGCCCGCCTCTGTTGGCGACGACACCTGGGCGGATCGGGTGCCCGTCCATCGGGTGCCCGTCCCGCGGGGGAGCGTCGATCGGGAGAGCGTCGATCGGGCGGACTGAGTCAACCTGCCGACGGCACCCGGCACTGGGCCGTCCCACCCGGAAGTCGATGCCGGTTGCGGGCGACGAGGGCGTACACCCAACCCGCGACGGCCGACACCGGCGGATGCTCGATGATCCAGCCCGCGGTTCGCCACCACCATCGCGGCTGGGCCTGCAGGAGGCCCGCGACGGCCCGATGCCCACCCCGCGGGGGACGGCTCGGCTGCACCCACCACACCTCGGTGCTGGCCTGATCTGCCGTCAGGCGCAGGTCCGCCAGCGACAGCAATTGGTACGGCTCCGCACGGAAGGCGCCCGGCAGGATGCGGGTGCCTACGTCGATGGACCGCTGGCAGAAAGCGCAGTCTCCGTCGTACACCAGCAGGGCAGCGTCCGGTCGGCTCACCACTCGATCATGCCCCCGGGCGCGAAGCCGCAGTGTGGGATGGTGGTCACGTGACGTTGGAGGACCTCGTCCGGCTGCGGAAGGCGCGCGACCTGATGGACCGCGAGTACGCGGAACCGCTGGACGTGCCGGCGCTCGCCCGGTTCGCCCTCATGTCGCCGGGCCATTTCTCGCGGAGCTTTCGTGCCGCGTTCGGCGAGACGCCGTACAGCTACCTGATGACCCGGCGGATCGAACGAGCCAAGGCGTTACTGCGCAAGGGCGACCTGTCTGTGACGGAGGTGTGCTTCGCCGTCGGCTGTACCTCGCTGGGGTCGTTCAGCAGCCGCTTCACCGAGCTCGTCGGCGAGAGCCCGAGTTCCTACCGTGGCCGCTGCCACGACGAAAGCGCCTCCATTCCCGCCTGCATCGCGAAGTCCTACATGCGACCGGTCAGAAACGCACCGGCCAGAAACGCACCGGTGGTCACGAACCAACCGGTCAGGAATGGAGAAGCGCGGAACCCGAGCTCGCCCCTAGCGTGAACGCCATGGACATCAACCTTTCACAATGCTTCATCGCCGTCGACGATCACGACAAGGCGCTCGCCTTCTACCGTGACGTCCTGGGACTGGAGGTGCGCGCCGACGTCGCCTACGAGGGCATGCGCTGGGTCACCGTCGGATCACCGTCACAGCCGGACGTGTCGATCGTCCTCGAACCACCGCTTGCCGACCCGAACGCTCCTGCCGCCGACAAGCAGGTGATGGCCGAGCTTCTCGCCAAAGGACAGCTGCGCGGCGTCATCTTCACCACCGACGATGTCGACGCCACCTTCGAGCGGATCCGCGCTGCCGGCGGCGAGGTGCTGCAGGAGCCGATCGACCAGCCGTACGGCGTCCGCGACTGCTCGTTCCGGGATCCGTCCGGAAACATGTTGCGGTTCAATCAACCTCGCCAGTGAGCCACACTTTCAGCGGCCAGGTGACGGACGGGAACGGGCGTGCGCTGCCGGGTCCGGCACCGGAGTCGACCGTGATCGCGAGTTCGGCGATGGTGGCGAGCGTGTCGGCGTCCAGCATCGAGATGCTGTTGCTCCGGTCTCCGGCGTTGGCCACGCAAACTCGCCGGCGTCGGCCGTTGACGGCGGGGCTGCGCGGTTGATGCCCGACCTCGGCCTCCCGGAGCGGCGCGAGATCTGGGCGCCTGGCCAACACGCGGCTGGATGACTCGGGCGTACTGGCTCGGCACGCGGCCGCGCGAAGGTGACCAGCGGCCTGCCTGGTTGTCCGGTCGCGACGGGTGGCAGCACGGTCAGCCTCTCCTGGCGTTGCCCCAGCCACCTGGCGGCCGCACCCCGTCCGTGGACCGGGAAGTGGATCGGCGCGATCGGTTGTCCGACCCGCTGCCGTCAACGCGGTCTCGCCCTCGTACAGCTGCTCCGGCGGAACACCGACGATCACCTTTTGCACAACGTTCACGGCCACAGCCGCTTTCGCCCGGCGATGGCTGAGGAGGCAGTGATCAGGCGACCGGGCTGTAGGCCAGATGCACGACGCCGTTGGAGAACGCATCGCACGCCACCAGGTTCATCGAACGCTGCGGTGCACCCTCGGGGAACAATCGTGGACCGGAACCGACGGCGACCGGGTAGACGTACAGATGCACCTCGTCGACCAGGCCGTCGGCGATCATGGCGCGGACCAGCGTTCCGCTGGCGGTGACATAGATGTCGCCCTGCACACGGTCCTTCAACTGCTGGATGCGTTCGACGTCGTAGCCACCGAGCACGCTCGAGTTGTTCCACCCACCAACGTCTTCCAAGGTGGAAGACACGACGTACTTGGCCGTCTCGTTGAAGAACGCCACGCCAGGATCGTCCTCCGCCGATCGAGAAGACCATGCCGGGGCCATCTCCACCCAGGTGGTGCCGCCGACCAGAATTGCCTCGGCACCGCCGGTCAGCTGGCCGATCGACTCCGCCAGCTGATCGGTGAACGCGTAGTCGAAAGTCCAGGTCGGCGCCCCGATGACGCCGTCCAGGGTCGTGAACTCGTGGACCTTGATCTTTCCCATCAGCATCTCCCGATCGGCTCAACGTGCTGCGCTGCAACGCATCGCAGGTGGTTCATGGTTGCTCTGACGCTGCCGCGCCGCTGAAATCATCGCGCCGTGATGATCTTGCCTGATCTCGGCGCGCAGAGGAAGTGCGCGAACCGCCGACTGCAGCACAACCCATCTGCGTGAATGCGTTCCCCCGTCAGGCATCTCGGGTTCGGTCTCGGCGCTCGGGAAGATGCCGGAAGCCGGCGGAGGTGTAGGCGGCGACAGCGGCGGCACGGTGGCTGGGGGTGCACACCAACGCACTCGATGACCCGAGACGACGGAGCTCGGCAGCAGCGGCCAGGCAGATCGCCCGGCCGTGACCCCGCCGGTGATGATGAGCGTGCACCCCCATCGGCTCGATGAGCCCCGGTCTTCCCGGACCGGCCGACCACAAGGTTGCCGCAGCGACCGCGCTGCCCTTGTCGTCAACGGCAAGCAGGCACCGCGCGTCGGCGAACGCGGGACCCGCCGCCATCGCATGCCATCGGTCATCGGTAAACCGGGTACTGCCGAACGCTGACCGGAGAACCGCTGTGAAGTGCGATACCTGGCCCGGCCCGACCACGTCGATCCGTCGCTGTGATGCGGCTACCGGCAGCTCGAGGTCGCGGCGCAGCGGCGACCACTTCTCGCCGGCGTACCAGCCGCCGGCGGCCAACACCTCTCGAACCCTGGTGTCGTCGGGCGTCTCGACCGAAACCCGGCCCGCCGGCAGGACGCCACGCTCCGGTACCGACACATCCGCGACCACCTGCTGTGCCAGCTCCTCGTCCCGCCACTCCTGCGGCGACACCGTCATCCGCAGCAGGTCGGAACCGTCCAGCAATCCGATGGCAACAATCTCTTCGCCCCGCCTCCAGGTGCGGACCGCCGCGGCCGTCGCCTCGTCGCCGAAGCGCCAGAACCAGCCCACGTCACCCGGGTGCAGTTGGAGTGGCGAGGTGTCGCGCTGCCATTCCATGAGGGACGAGAGGACCTCATCGAGACCCGTGACGTCCGGTGTCTCCAACTCGATCGCCACGCCATCATCCAACAACGCGGCATCGACGACATGCCAGTCGTTTTCGGGGTCGGCTCAGACGGCCGAGGCGACGCGGGCAGGCTGACCGGTCTTTCGGCCAACGATCACGCCGACCGCTCCGAGTGCCGCCCAGCCCAGCAGGACCAGCACCGGTTGCCAGACGGACGCCCCGGGGAAGTACGCGACCGTGCGGAGCAGCGTGCCGCCGGCTCCGGTTGGCAGCCACTGGCCGAGTTCTCCCCAGGGCGCAGGCAACAGTCGGGGCGAGGTGGCGATGCCGGACAACGGGTTGCCGATGATGACCAGCAGGAGCGCACCGAGACCGGCACCGGCCGCGCCGACCATGCGGACCACCCCCGCCACGACGAGCGCCGACGCGGCGACGGTCAACGAAATCGCGGATGCCTCCGCCGCATACCGGCCCGCCGAGACACCCAACCAGGCAAGGACTCCCGCGAAGCTGAGACCGATCGCGACCGCGCCGCCCAGCACCGTCCCGAGCACCCACCAACGCCCGCGCAGCGCGAGTGCGGATGCGGCGCCGAGTGCGAGGCCGGCGATGATCATCGGGAAGGATCCCGCCCCCAGGCCCACCCCGCGGCTGTCCGTCGCCGGCAACGGAACCGCGTCGACAACCGCTGGACCGGTGCCCGGCGCCTCTCCCATCCGTGCCGCAGCCGACGTCAGGAGTTGCGTGATGGCGGGCGAACCAGCGCCCGCGGTGAGCAGCGTCGGTCCGGCAGGACCGACGACGATGGCTCCATCCGCTGTTCGGTCGGCCAGCGCGGATCGGGCGGCGGATTCGTCGGTGACGACCGTCAACTCGAATGCGTCGGGACCCGCAGCCTGAGCGAGCCCGGCCTGGATCTGCTCCACGGCGGCCGGCGGTCCGGCCACAGCGAGCCGGATCCCGTTGGGCCCGGAGTTCACCGCGACCCCGACGAACAGCGCGAGGACCAGAGACAGCCCGGCGGTCAACGCGAGGATCAGGGCCACTGCGGTACGCCGCTGATCGCCCCCGCCGACGGATGGCTCTGCAGCCCCGCTGGGGCGCCCTGAATCGGAAGCGCCTCCAGACTCGGGTCCGGTCACACGATGGAGTCCTGAGACAGACATGGTTGCCGCCTTTCCAAGAAGGATCGTTCGTTTTGCAATGGTGACTGGGCAGTGGCGATGCTGTCAAGAACGAATATTCGGTTTATACTGGGCCCATGCCCAGGGTCAGCGATCAGCATCGTGCGGACCGCCGCGAACAGATCCTGCTGGCGGCGTGGAAGTGCTTCTCCCGTAACGGCTTCCACAGCACATCCATGGCGGACGTCATCCGCGAGGCCGACCTGTCGGCGGGTGCCGTGTATCTGTACTTCCGCTCGAAGGACGACATCATCGTCGCCGTTGGCACTGAGGTGTTCAACGGGATCCGGGGCAGGCTGATCGAGTTCGCCGCCCAGGAGCCGCCGCCCGCGCCGGCCGAGATTGCCGCGTACCTTGTCCGTCAGCCGGTTCTGGCCCAGGAACAGGCACCGGCCGACATCTATCCGTTGCTGCTCGCTGTCTGGGGCGAAGCGACACGGAACCCGGCCTTGATCACCGTCGCCGACGAGATCCTCAGCGATCTGCGCACCGTCATCACCGGGATGTTGGTGCGCTGGGCGGAGCAAGGCAACGAGCTTCCGCTCCCGGCGTCCCAGCTCACGCCGGTGCTGATCTCCCTCGTACAGGGTTTCGTCGTCCAGCAGGCCCTCGTCCACGGACCTCGGTCGGAGGACTACGCGTCAGCCGTGCAATCGCTGTTCGGCGCGGCGGGAATGGGCTCGCTCAGCGCTCGCCCTTCACCCCCGCCAACAGCATCTGCGCGACGTCCAGCACCTCGACATCGCTGATGTCGCGGCCCGCGCCGGCCTCGACAGGCGCTCCTTGGCGTGCGGTCAGTCCGTCGGTCAGCATCACCTTGCAGAACGGACACCCGGTGAGGATCTTCTCCGCACCGGTGTCGAGCGCCTCGTCGGTGCGTTCGAGGTTGATCCGCTTGCCGATCTTCTCCTCCATCCACATCCGGGCACCGCCGGCTCCACAACACAGCGCCCGCGCGGAATTTCGCGGCATCTCCGTCAGCGTCACCCCGGACGCCTCGATGAGCTCCCGCGGCGGCGTATAGACCTTGTTGTGCCGACCGAGGTAGCAGGGGTCGTGATAGGTGACGTCCTTGCGTGCCGCCCGGTCGGCCGGTTTCTGCACGATCAACCGGCGGTCGCGGACGAGCCTGTTGAGCAGCTGGGTGTGGTGGATGACCTCGTATTTACCGCCGAGATCGCCGTACTCGTTGGACAACGTGTTGAAGCAGTGCGGGCAGGTCACCACGATCTTGCGGGTGGTCCGCTCACCGAACGCCTCGTTGATCGTCTCCACGGTCGCCTGGGCCAGCATCTGGAAGAGGAATTCGTTGCCCGCCCTGCGCGCGGGGTCCCCGGTGCACGTCTCGTTGGTGCCGAGCACCGCGAAACCGACTGCGGCCATGTGCATCAGCTCCGCCACGGCGCGGGTCGTCTTCTTGCCGCGGTCGTCGAACGCGCCGGCACAGCCGACCCAGAAAAGGTACTCATGATCCGGGTCGATGGTGTCGGTGACGACCGGCACCTCGAAGGGCAGATCCTTCGCCCATTCCATCCGGTCCTTGTTGTTCTGCCCCCAGGGATTGCCCTTGTTCTCCAGATTGCGGAACAGACCGCCCAATTCGGACGGGAATTCGGATTCGATCATCACCTGGTACCGCCGCATGTCGACGATGTGATCGACGTGCTCGATGTCGACCGGGCACTGTTCCACGCATGCGCCGCAGGTCGTGCAGTCCCACAGCACCTCGGGATCGATGATGCCGCCGACATTGCGGCCCTGATCGTCGATCTCAGGGCCGCCGATCAGCGGCCGCTGCGCCTCCAGCATGCCGAGCGGGTCGGCGTGCGCGTAGGCGGCGAGGTCGGCCTCGGACAGTTTCTCCTCACCGGTCGCCAGGTCGACGCCACCGCCGGCCCGCAGGTACGGCGCCTTGGCGAACGAGTGATCGCGCAACGCGAGCACCAGCAGCTTGGGCGACAACGGCTTTGCCGTGTTCCACGCCGGGCACTGCGACTGGCACCGGCCGCACTCGGTGCAGGTGGAGAAGTCCAGCCAGCCCTTCCACGAGAAGTCCTCCACCCGGCCGGCGCCGAACGTGTCCTTCTCCGGGTCCGCCTCGTCGAGGTCGAGCACCTCGCCGTTCGACAGCATCGGCTTCAGGGCCCCGAGCGCGGTGCGGCCGCTGTCCTCGCGTTTGAAATAGATGTTGAAGAAGGCCAGGAATCGGTGCCAGGCAACGCCCATGGACAGGTTCCGGGCGACGACGATCGCCCAGACCATCGAGATGATGACCTTGATCAGCGCCACCACACTGATGGCCCACAACCACGCCGGCAGCCAGGATCCCAACCAGGTGGAGATCGGCGCGGCCCAGGCCGGGTACGGCAACAGGTCGTTCGCGGATTTGAACCCGCGGATCAGGAAGATGCAGACGCCGATCGACAGGATGATCAGTTCGACGAAGTACGCCTGCGCGAAGTTCGAGCCGGCGAAACGAGACTTCAGGCCCACCTGCCGCGGGTGCTGGCGTTGCCGGATGACGATCAACGTTCCGATCCCGAGGACCGTCGTCAGCGCGATGAACTCGACGAAAAGCCCATACCAGGCTTGGCTTCCGAGCCACGGGATCTCGAACGAGGGCGAGAACGTCTCACCGGTCGCCTCGACCAGCGTCAGGAACAGCGCACCGAAACCGATCATCACGAACCAGTGCGCGGCGCCGACGACACCCCACTTGAGCATCCGGGTGTGCCCGAGTGACTCCTTGAGCATCGTCTTCAGGCGCTGCCCCACCGGTGCCGCGCGGTGCGGGTCCGGCCGCCCCAAGCGGACGTGACGGTAGATCTGCAATCCGGCCCGGATGAGCATGCCGAAGCCGACGATCAGGAAGCCGACCGCGATCACGCCGCAGACCAGTGACCACCAGGTCATCGTGACCACCGAATCCTGCGTGGGTCATCGAGTCCGGGGGTGATGTCCGCCCGCACCAGAAGCGAATCAACAACAATGAGAACAACGGCAGGTCGATCAACGGGTGTCATATCCGGCACCGCACCATGGGACGGCTCATCTCCTTGTGCACGCGACGACGGGCGTCGCCGACGATCGAACGATACGGCCAGGTTACTGACGAGTAACTTACGGCAGTGGGGTTGCCTCGTCGTGCCAATGGTCACATGATCCGCGCCCACTCCCGCGTCGTCGCAGTTGGAGGCCCCGCAGTGACATCCCGCACGAATCCTGGATTTCCCGGATCACCTCGCTGCCCATAGCGTTGACATGACTGCCGGGCACGACCTCGGCAGAGCACGGCCTCTGAAATGACCTCGAGGGCCACGAAGGGCGACGACGCCGCGACCGGGCAGTGATCCGGTGCAACGTGGCTCACCCCCTTTCGAAAGTGGTAGCCCTGTCATGACTTCTCGTTCACGCACCCTGCTCGCCGCCTCGGCCGCGGCGACCGTACTCCTTGCCGGCTGCGGTTCCTCCGCCGACACGACTCCCGGGGCCGGCGGCGCCTCTTCCGGCTCCGGTGCCGCCTCCGCAGTGACCCCCTCCGCGTCCGACACAGGATCGTCCTGGTCGGCTCCGTCGGAGACCGCGACCAGCGCCCCCGCGGTGCCGGATACCGAACGCTGGCACCCTGTTGCGCACCTCGCTCCGAAGGCCGGCTTCGCCGGCTCCCCCGGCGGGCTTGTCGTCGAGAACGGCACCTACCACACCTTTTACCGCCACCAGAGCCCGGCCGACGCCGCTGGTGCAGCCCAGACGGACGCAACCCAGCCGGACGCAGCGCCCTCGGAGTGGGCGCACGCCACCAGCACCGACCTCGTGCATTGGAAAGAGCAGCCGGTGGCGTTGCCCCCGGGCGACGAAGGCGTCCTGACCGGGTCCATCACGATCGACACTGCCAACGATTCCGGCCTCGGCGACGGCAGCGCCGCGCCTTGGATCGCGCTCTACTCCACCACCGACAGCGGCGCGTCGCAGCAGTCGTCGATCCGCACCGCCTACAGCACCGACAACGGTGCGAGCTGGCAGCGGACCGGCGGCATCGTCGAGGGCACCTCAGGCCTGCAGGACCCGAAGGTCTTCCGTTACGAGCCCGGCGGCTACTGGGTGATGACGGCCGCCGACCCGGACGGTCACCGTGTGCAGTTGTTCCAGTCGTTCGACCTGTGGGGCTGGGACCCGATCAGCAGCTTCGGGAACGCCGGCACCCAGGCCGGCAGCTGGCACAGCCCGGACCTCTTCCCGCTGCCACTGGACGGCAACACGGACGACGTCAAGTGGGTGATGCTGGTCAGCACGACGCAGGGCGCTGTGGCGGGCGGGTCTGGTGTCCAGTACTTCGTCGGCTCGTTCGACGGCATCACCTTCCAGCCGGAGCACACCGGGCCGGCCGGGGTAGGAGCCGTCAAGCCGACCGAGAACTTCTCCTGGCTCGATTGGGGCCCTGACCTGTATGCAGCGACCACCTACAACGACGCACCCGACGGTCGCCGGATTGCCCTCGGGTCGCTCGGGGATCCGTCCTACGTCGGGGCCACCCCGACGTCGCCGTGGCGCGGGACGATGTCCCTGCCACGCGAGCTGTCGCTGACGACGGTCAGCGGGGTCCCTCAGCTGAGCCAGACGCTGCCCGCGGAGACTTCAGCCGCGCTCACGGCGAAAGGACCTGCAGTGCAGGAGGACTCCATCGTCACCAGCGGCAACCGCAAGCTCGACAGCGAGGCGAACGGCACTGCACTGACCGTGGACGCAACCCTGGTTCCCGGCGACGCGGCGGCGGTCGGAGTCACCGTGCTCGGCGCCACGACGGGCCGACGGGGCACGAGGATCTCGTACTTCACCGAGTCGGGTGTGCTGCAGGTGGACCGCACCACCGCCGGCAAGGCCGACTTCAGCGACAGGTTCTCCAAGAACTCCGCCGCTCCGGTCAGCCTGGTGGACGGCAAGTTGCCCGTCCGCATCGTGACGGACGGGTCGACCGTAGAGGTCTTCGCCGGTGGCATCGTCCTGAGCACGCTGGTGTATCCCGCGCAGGGCGATGACGCGGTGTCGGTTTTCGGGTCCGGCAAGGGCACCGTGGAGGACATCACCGTCACACCCTTGGGCTGACGGGCAACCAGTCGTAGAGCGACGTGCTCGACGGACGGTCCAGAAGTCGACGGATCGCCCGTCGGGCGCGGCTTTACGGGAACCCGGTGCCGGTTTTTCGCATACCGACCTGCGGGTCAGCGACGGGTGTCGTCCTGCCGGAAGTTCAGGTGCGCGCGCGATGGCGTCGGGCCCCGCTGACCCTGATAGCGGGATCCGTACTGCGCGGACCCGTACGGGTGCAGCGACGGCGAGGTCAACCGGAACAGGCAGAGCTGACCGATCTTCATCCCGGGCCACAGGGTGATCGGCAGATTCGCGACGTTCGAGAGCTCGAGCGTGATGTGGCCGCTGAACCCGGGGTCGATGAATCCGGCGGTGGAATGCGTCAGGAGGCCGAGCCTGCCCAACGAGGACTTGCCCTCCAGACGCCCGGCGAGCGAGTCCGACAGCGTGACGGCTTCGAACGTCGACCCGAGGACGAACTCCCCCGGGTGCAGGACGAAGGCGTCATCACCGTCGACCTCGACCAGCGTGGTCAGGTCGTCCTGCTGAACCTTCGGGTCGATGTGGGTGTACCGGGAGTTGTTGAACACCCGGAAGTAGCGGTCCAATCGCACGTCGATGCTGGACGGCTGGATCAGCGACGCATCGAACGGGTCCAGCCCGAGTGCCCCGTTGTCGATCTCGGCGAGCAGGTCGCGGTCGGACAGCAACATGCGTGGAGAGTAACGGCCTGTTCGGGTCCAGCACTCTCGGCCACCGCCGGTGCCGTTCGCGGGCGGGTCCTGAGAGTTGCGCGGACCTGTGGCGCCCGGACGGGACCTTCGGCCGCGATAACTCCGCGCAACTTCCACTAACGCACGGCGGCCGACGTCATCCGATCGACGGACAGTGACGTCTATCGCGTTGCGTGAGCGACCCCGCGTGATTCACTCTTAACCGGACAAAACGTCACAGGCAGCACGGCGCCCGGACAGCGGTGCGCTGACGAGCAGGGAGTCGTGCGATGGTCGAGATGGTGCTGATAACGGCCCTGCTTGTCGGCATTCCGATGGCGTATATGCGTGGAAAACGGGTTGGCTTCGAACGCCACCATTGCCTCTGGGTGCCGGTGTCGCAGGATCGCGCACCGCAGACTTTCGTCACATTGCCCTGTCCTGCCTGCGGGGAGGGTGTCGACTGTGCGCTGCACCTGCACCACCGTTTCCTGGACGGGGTGCCGCAGGTCAGCGCCACCGTTGACGCGACCGACCTTGAGCATCACACGCTGACCCACGTCGACGAGCTGCGACGGCCGGCCGGCTGAACCGAGCGGGGTGATCGACACTCGCGTGGACCATGCGTGCCCCATGCTGCGCAGCAGGAGGAACGCGCACACAGCCGGAGCATCGCTCCCGGGCCATCACTGAGCCCCCGCTCCCACTCCGCAAACCCACGCCTCACCCGCGCCGCAGCAGGAGCAACCGGCACACAGCCGGAGCATCGCTCCCCGGCCATCACTGAGCCCCGCTCCCACTCCGCAAACCCACGCCTCACCCGCGCCGCAGCAGGAGCAACCGGCACACAGCCGGAGCATCGCTCCCCGGCTATGACGGCCCCGCTCCACTCCGCAAACCCACGCCTCACCCGCGCCGCAGCACGAGCAACCGGCACACAGCCGGAGCATCGCTCCCGAGCCAACCGAGCCCCGCTCCCACTCCGCAAACCCACGCCTCACCCGCGCCGCAGCAGGAGCAACCGGCACACAGCCGGAGCAACGCTCCCGGTCCATGCCTCTGGACGATTCCGTTGTCTGCGCCAAGGCGCACTCACAACAGGGTGCCGTTCGGCCGACGAAGGCGCTTGCGCTGGCGGCGACCGTCGCTCGGCGTCCTCCCGGTTCGATATAGTGGCGGCGCCGATGCGGGCGTAGTTCAGTGGCAGAACTTCAGCTTCCCAAGCTGATAGCGCGAGTTCGATTCTCGTCGCCCGCTCCAGATCAACTCTCGGGGCCGCTTCAGCTCTCGGGTTTGGCCCGCCACCCCGACCAGCGCCGCACGAGCGCACCGACCGCTGTCCCGGTCGGCGGCACGTCCTGGTACTGCCGATATTTCGCGGCCAGGGCCGACAGCGCGCGATCTCTGACAACACCGTGCAGAACCCGTGCGTTGGCGTCGGCACGCACCCACCAGAGCTGCTGCCAGTCCTCGTCGAAGTGGTCGACCAGGAAGCAGACCTGGGGATTCGCCGCGATGTTCTCGAGCCTGCGCAACGCCGTGGTCGATTTCGGCTTGTGGTCGACGGCGAACACGATGAGCTCAGCGGCAGCGGTGTCAGCGCTCTCGGGATGGGACTCGGCGATGACAGCGAATGTCACCGGCACCAGGTGCGGCGTCGAGTCAGCGCCAACGGTTGCGAGCCGGGACACCCGGGCCTGCGCGAACAGGTCGCGGGCGTCATCACCGTCGATGCGCATCAGTGCTCGTGCCCCACTCTCAGACCTCGCGCCGGTTCACCTTCTGCGGGGTACCGCATCACAGTCGACCCGAGGTCGGAACGAGCCCCTCCCGGCAACCGGTCGGCATCCGCACCCTCGCGCTACTTGGCGTCGGCGTAGCAGTCGACAGTGACCGGCCGCACCGGCATCAGCGCCGACGCCCCCGGGAACACCCACCGCCGCGCGTCATCCGCGGCCGTGACGATCAGATCGGAGACCAGCTGGGCACTTCCGCTGGGGACCTCGACGATCAGCTCGTCATGTTGGAAGAACACGAGCCGCGCCCCAGGCACCGCCCGCAGACCGCGGCGCAGACCGGACAACCAGACCGAGGCCCAATCGGCCGCCGAGCCTTGGACGACGAAGTTCCGGGTGAAACGGCCGCGATCGCGGGCGAACTGACTTCCGCGGCGCCGCTCCGCTTCCGTCGCGTCCTGCTGCGAGCCGATCTCCACCACCTCACGCCACCCGATCGAGGGCGGCGGGCAGGCTCGACCCAGCACCGAGTGCACGACCTCACCACCCTCACCCCTGCGTGCGGCGTCCTCGACGAATTGCATCGCCCTTGGGTATCGCCGTAGCAGAGTGGCGACCAGGCGACCGGCCTCACCCGAGGTCGCCCCGTACATGGCGCCCAGCATCGCCACCTTCGCGCGCGGCCGGCTGCCGCCGAAACCGTCGTCCGCCAGTGCCGTGTACAGGTCGGCATCGGCCGAGAGTTCTTGCAGCGTCGGGTCACCGGAGATCGCGGCCAGCACCCGAGGCTCGAGTTGCGCGGCATCAGCAACGACCAGCTGGTACCCCGGATCTGCGATGACCGCGCGCCGCAACGCCTTCGGGATCTGCAGCGCACCGCCGCCCTTTGTTGCCCAACGACCGGACACGACGCCACCGGGCAGGTACTCCGGCCGGAAGCGACCACCGTCGACCCATTCGTCCAGCCAGTTCCACCCGTTCGCGGAGTGCATCCGGGACAACTCCTTGTACTGCAGGACGGCCGGCACGGCGGGATGGTCGAGGTCTTTGATCACCCAAGATCTCGTGCTTTCGATGTCGAAACCGGCCCGCCGGAACGCATCCCGCAGGTCCTGGACCGAGTCCGGATTGACCGGGAATCCGAACGCCTCGGTGATCGTCGCCGCGAGCTGGGTCAGACGTTGCGGCCGCTGCCCCGACGGCGGCCTGTGCCCGAGCATGTTCTCCAGCAGTTCCAGATGGACATCCACCCGCCACGGCAACCCGGTCCCGCGCATCTCGGCGGCCGCCAGGCCTGACGCCGACTCCGCGGCGACGAGCAGGCCGAGCGCCGCCCTGCCATCCGGCCCACTCCCGCTCATCCGAGTTCGCTGGTCCGCGTAGGCGATGCGCAGGACGTCGAGCGTCTCCACGTCAGGAGGCCGGTCACCGAGAACCATCGGGTCGAACAACACCGGCTGGTCGGTGGTCGACGCTGCCGGTTCGGCCGGCACCTCCCCACCCGTCGCGCGGGCGTGCACCGCCGCAGCCGAGCACGACTCGCCGAAGCGACCGGCGCGGCCCAGCAGGATCCGCTCGGTCAACGTGACGTCGTGACACCGCTCGACCCGAAGGCCCGCCGAGAGCAACGCGGGATAGAGGTCGGCGGTGTTCTCCCACAACCACCTCTCGTCCTCGGAGGCGAGCGGGGCCAGGTCCGACGCAGTGTGAATCGGCATCACCGGGCCGGCCGGGTCACCGGCCTCGGACAGTCGCTGAACCCGAAAGCCACCTTCACCTGCGATGGCGGCGACGGCCAGCACGTCAGGACTGTCGGTGCTCTCGGAGCGACTTCCGGATGGCCTCGAGCGCCGCCTCGGCCGCCTTCGCCCGCTCCTCGGCGCGCTGCTCGAAGGATTTCGCCTCCTCGGTCTCCCGCGCCAGCTCCTCGGCCCCGAGCGATGCCGCGTACCGGGCCTCGATCTTGTCCCGGACGAAGTCGAGCGTCGGGACGCCGTACTTGTCATAGTCGCCGGCGGGTTGCCTCGGGGACACCCCCGCCGGCGGTGCCGAGGTCGGTGTGGAGATCGGTGCCGAGGTGGTGGCCGAGGTCGGGGAATCGGTTGAGTCCTCGCCGGCCGCTTGCCCGGGGCCGGCCGCTTGCCCGGGCGTCCCGGCTACCTGTCGCACCGCAGGGTCCGCCGGATCCGAACCGGGACCGGCAAGCGTGTAGCTGTCCGGGTCCGGAGGCGCAGTCCTCTCGTGGGGTGAGGTGATCCCGTCGCCTGACGGTCCGGCAGCCGAAGATACTTCGTCACTGTCCTGGGTCATGTCCGCCTCCCCGATGGCACGTTCGCCGGCAACATCGGTCCGGCGGGTCTCACGGTACGTCGGGCCACCGACAGGAACCACCCGCCTTGCACACACCCGCTCCTGCGCTCGCGCCCGTCGGCCGACGTGGCAACCGACCATCGGTCACCACTCGTCTGCCCACTGATACCGGGTGAAACAACCTGGGTCGGTTGCCACCCCTGCGGTCGGCAAAATCCTCGTCCCGTTGCCCACCGCAGCCCTCGCGACCGATTGCGGATCACCCATTCGGGCAAGATCCACACTTCGAGCGGCTCGACGGGACCGAAAAGACGTCAACAACTCTCGTCGCCCGGCGTGATCAAGGAGACTTGGCGGCGATGCCGGTTTCGTGATCGTTGTCACGATCGCCATTCAAAGCGCACACTGGCGTCGAGGTCCGTCACACCGCCGTGAAGACCACAGCAGGCGATCGATCCGGTCATATTTCTATGCGACTGAATCAATCTGACAGCGAGCGGAGCTACCGGCGGCCGGCATCAATCGTGAAAGGTCGTCCATGCAGACACCCGCCCCCGTCGACTACGCCAGGGCGCACAGCGTCCGAGAAGCCCTGGAACTACTGGAGCGGTACGGCCCGGACGCCAGCCTGATCGCCGGCGGCCACAGCCTCATCCCGATGATGCGATTGCGGATCGCGCAGCCCGAGCGCGTGATCGACATCAACGACCTCACCGAACTGGACTACATCAAGGCGGTGACCGCGCCGCTGCCCGACGGCACCGGACCGCACCTCGCGATCGGGGCGATGACCCGGCACCGCAGCGTGCTGGATTCAGCGGTGATCGGTGAGCATTACGCGATCCTGCACGACGCGGAACGGGTGATCGCGGATCCCATCGTCCGCAACCGCGGCACCGTCGGTGGGTCGCTGTGCCAGGCCGACCCCGCCGAGGACCTGTCGGCCGTTGCGGCGACGGTGCGGGCCGATCTGGTCCTCCAGTCCAGCGGCGGGACGCGGACCGTCCCCGCCCGCGAGTTCACGGACGGCCCTTACGACACCGTGCTCGAGGAAGCCGAGATGCTGGTCGAGGTCCGGATCCCGATCCGGCCGGGTGCAGGCAGTGCGTACGAGAAGGTCGAACGCCGCGCGGGTGACTGGGCGGTCGCCTCCGTGGGCGCGTTCGTGGTGCTCGACGGTGACCGGGTCGCCGACGTCGGCATCGGTATCGCTGCGCTCGGCGCCGAGCACTCCTGCGCGCCGGAGGCCGAGGAGTACTTACGCGGCAAGGTTCTCACCGACGACGCCATCGCTGAAACGGGCCGGATCGCCGCGGCCGGCACCAATCCCAGCGCGGATCAGCGCGGGCCGGTTGTCTACAAGCGGCATCTTGCCGACGAGCTCACCCGGCGGGCGTTGCACCGCGCCGCCGCCCGCGCGCAGGGAAGGATCTGACATGCAGGTTTCGATCACCGTGAACGGCATCGAGCACACCGACGAGGTGGAGTCCCGGATGCTGCTGGTGCACTACCTGCGGGAGACCAGAGGACTCACCGGGACCCATTGGGGATGCGACACCTCGCAGTGTGGAACGTGTGTCGCGTGGCTGGACGAGGAGCCGGTGAAGACCTGCACCGTGCTGGCCGCGATGGCCGACGGGCACCGGGTGCGCACCGTCGAGGGCCTGGCCACCAATGGCAAGTTGGACCCGGTGCAGGAAGGGTTCATGAGCGAGCACGGCCTGCAATGCGGGTTCTGCACGCCCGGGATGATGATGACCGCCCGGCACCTGCTCGACCACAATCCCGACCCGGACGAGCAGACGATCCGGGAAGCGATCTCCGGCCAGATCTGTCGGTGTACCGGCTACGAGAACATCGTCCGGGCGGTGCGCGCTGCGGCCGGGCATCCGTCACAGCCGTCCGGAGAGGCGGCTGCCGATCCCGCCACGAACGGCGCCAGCACCGTGGTCGCCGAGCCCAGCCAGGAAGTGCCGGCGTGACATCGCCGCTGTGCGCATCCATCTCCAGCACCGCGTCCCGTTCCGCCGCATCGCCATCCAGGAGTGTTGACCAGTGACCGCGACCATTCCCGAAACAGCACATCCGAAGTCGCCACGGATCTCGCCGGCCGGCAACCCGATCGGCTTCGGCCGGATGCCGCGGAAGGAGGACGCCAGATTCCTTCGCGGGCAGGGGAAGTACGTCGATGACGTGACGATGCCCGGCATGCTGCACTCCGCCATCCTGCGCAGCCCGTACGCGCATGCCCGCATCCGGTCCATCGACACCACCGCCGCAGCAGCACTTCCCGGTGTGCATGCGGTGATCACCGGCGAGACGCTGACCGGCCTCGGACTGGCCTGGATGCCGACGCTGTCGGCGGATGTGCAGGCGGTGCTCGCCACCGACAAGGTGCGTTTCCAGCACCAGGAGGTCGCCTACGTCGTCGCCGATACCAAGTACATCGCGCGGGATGCGTTGGAACTCATCGAGGTCGACTACGAGCCGCTGACTCCAGTGGTGGACGCCAAGCGGGCGCTCGACCCGGACGCCCCGGTGATCCGCGACGACATCGAGGGCAAGACGGACAACCACATCTTCGACTGGGAATCGGGCTCCGCGGAGGAGACCGCGACGGTCTTCGACGGTGCGGAGGTGGTCGTCACGCAGGAGATGCTCTATCCCCGAGTGCATCCCGCACCGATGGAGACCTGCGGCACGGTCGCCTCGATGGACCCGGTGACCGGCAAACTACTGGTCTACTCGACCAATCAGGCACCGCACGCGCACCGCACGATCTATGCGCTGGTCGCCGGCATTCCCGAGCACAAGATCCAGATCATCTCCCCCGACATCGGCGGCGGCTTCGGCAACAAGGTCGGCATCTACCCCGGCTATGTGCTGGCCGTCGTCGGGTCCATCGTCACCGGCCGGCCGGTGAAATGGATGGAGGACCGCAGCGAGAACCTGATGGCGACCTCGTTCGCCCGGGACTACCACATGACGGGCAGCATCGCGGCGACCAAGGACGGCACCATCCTGGGCCTCAAGGTCGACGTGCTCGCCGATCACGGTGCTTTCAACGGCACCGCGCAGCCCACCAAGTTCCCGGCCGGCTTCTTCCACATCTTCACCGGCAGCTACGACCTGCAGGCCGCGTACTGCAGCGTGAAAGGTGTCTACACGAACAAGGCACCGGGCGGGGTTGCGTACGCCTGCTCGTTCCGGATCACCGAGGCGGTCTACCTGGTCGAGCGGATGGTCGACATCCTCGCTGCCGAGCTGAAGATGGACCCGGCGGAACTGAGACTGAAGAACCTGCTGCGCCCCGAGCAGTTCCCCTATGTCTCCAAGACCGGCTGGGAGTACGACAGCGGCGAGTACCCGCGCGCGTTGAAGCTCGCGATGGAGATCGCCGGGTACGACGAACTGCGCCGTGAGCAGGCCGAGAAGCGCGCCCGCGGCGAGCTGATGGGCATCGGCATCTCCTTCTTCACCGAAGGTGTCGGCGCCGGACCCCGCAAGCACATGGACATCCTTGGACTCGGGATGGCCGACGGCTGCGAACTGCGGGTGCACCCGACCGGCAAGGCACAGGTCCGGCTGTCGGTCCAGACCCAGGGCCAAGGCCACGAGACGACGTTCGCGCAGATCGTCTCGGAAGAACTCGGGATCCCGCCGGAGGACATCGAAGTCATCCATGGCGACACCGACAACACCCCGTTCGGCCTGGGCACCTACGGTTCCCGGTCCACCCCTGTGTCCGGTGCGGCGGCAGCCATTGTGGCGCAACGGGTCCGACAGAAGGCGAAGATCATCGCCGCCGCCTCGCTGGAGGTCGGCGTCGACGACCTGGAGTGGGATCACGGCCGCTGGCAGGTCAAGGGCGACCCGGAGCAGGGCCGGACGATCGCCGAGATCGCGATGCTGAGCCACGGCACGCTCACCCTGCCCGACGGCGTCGAGGGTCACCTGGACGCGTCCGTGGTGTACGACCCGCCGAACCTGACGTACCCGTTCGGCGCGTACATCTGCGTCACCGACGTCGATGCCGGCACCGGAGTCGTCAAGGTCCGCCGGTTCATCGCGGTCGACGACTGCGGCCCGCGGATCAACCCGATGATCGTCGAGGGGCAGGTGCACGGCGGTCTGGCCGACGGCATCGGTATGGCCCTGATGCAGTTGATCGCCTTCGACGAGGACGGCAACTGCGTCGGCGGGTCCTTCATGGATTACCTGCTGCCGACCTCGCTGGAATGCCCCAGCTGGGAACTCGGCGAGACGGTGACGCCGTCACCGCATCACCCGCTCGGCCTCAAGGGCGTCGGTGAGTCGGCGACCGTCGGATCGCCGCCGGCGGTGGTGAACTCGGTGCTGGACGCCATCTCTCCGTTCGGCGTTCGGCACGCGGACATGCCGCTGACCCCGGCGAACGTCTGGATGGCCATGCAGGGCACCCCGATGCGGACGGACCTGGCGGTCACATGACGGCCTGCACGATCGCCGGCCCCACTGGACCGACGGCGTCGCTGACCGAGGCGCCCCTGACCGAGGCGCCCCTGACCGAGACGTCCCTGACCGAGACGTCCCTGACCGAGACGTCCCTGACCGAGGCGTCCCTGACCGAAGCGGCGCCATGAGCAGCGCCGAACTGGATCTGCGTGCGACACAGCTGCGGCAGCAGGGCATCCCGTTCGTCAGGGCGCGGGTGGTGCTGGCCGAGAAGCCGACATCGGCCAAGGCCGGCGACGAGGCGATCATCCATGCCGACGGTTCGATCGAAGGGTTCGTCGGCGGGACCTGCGCGGAGACCACCGTGCGGGCGCAGAGCCTGCTGCTGCTCGATTCCAGCGAGCCACTGCTGCTGCGAATCACGCCCACCGAGGAGATCGGGCCGTGGAGCGACGGCGGCCACGTTCCACCCGGCACCCGCACGGTCCACAACCCGTGCCTGTCCGGCGGCACGCTGGAGATCTTCCTCGACCCGGTGGTGCCGCCGCCGTTGATCGCGGTACACGGTCACGGCCCGATTGCCGCCGCCGTCACCCGGCTGGCAGCTGAACTCGGGTACCGCACCATGACCGCCCGGGAAGCCGACATCGGGTCCGCGCACGCCGTCGTCATCGCATCGCACGGCCGCGAGGAACTCGAGACGCTCACCGCCGCAATCGATGCGGGTGTCCCCTACGTCGGATTGGTGGCCAGCCGACGCCGTTCCGCAGGGGTGCTCGCCGAGCTGTCGGCAGCCCGGCCGGACCTCACCGGGCTGTTGGCGGATCGGGTGCACAGCCCGGCCGGTCTGGACATCGGCGGCCGGACGGCGGCCGAGATCGCGCTCTCGATCCTGGCCGAGGTGGTGGCGGAAAGGGCGCGTCATCGCCGGGCCGGTGAGGTGGCGGCGCCGGACGCGCCAGACGATGTGGTCGCGTCTGAACCGGGGGCGACGGCATCGGGGACCATCGCGTCGGAGTCGTCTGCAGTGGCAGCCGTGTCGGTCGGAGCGGAGCCGCCGCCGGGCCCAGCCACTGCGATCGACCCCATCTGCGGCATGACAGTCGCCGCCGTGGACGCCAGCTTGCACACCGACCGCGACGGGCATCGGTGGTATTTCTGCGGGTCCGGCTGCCAGCGCGCCTTCTCCAGCGCCCCACTGTCCGACCCGGTGGCTGGGTACGCTGCATCGTGACCCCGCCGGCGGACCTCTCGCAGATCGTTCCCGACGTCGCCGCGCTGCGTGAGCTGCTGGCCGGTGACGGCTACCTGGCCGATGACGGGCTGGCCACCGCGCTGTTCTGCTCGTTGCGCCTCGGGCAGCCCCTGCTGCTGGAAGGTGAAGCCGGGGTCGGGAAGACGTCCGCCGCGAAGGCGATCGCCGAGGTACTCGGCACGCCGCTGATCCGATTGCAGTGTTACGAGGGCATCGACATCGCCGAGGCGGCGTACGAGTGGAACTACCCGCGGCAGCTGTTGGCGATCCGACTGGCCGAGGCCAAGGGCGATGCGCTCGGGGCCGACGATCTGTTCCGCCGGGACTATCTGGTGGAGCGGCCGCTGCTTCGCGCGGTCGAGCATCGCGGCGCCTTCCCCGCCGTCCTGCTGATCGACGAGATCGACCGGGCGGACGAGCATTTCGAGGCCTTCCTGCTCGAACTGTTGGCCGAGCGGACGATCACCGTGCCCGAGATCGGCACCATCACGGCGTCACTGCCGCCGATTGCGATCCTCACCTCGAACCGCACCAGGGATCTGCACGACGCCCTCAAGCGCCGGTGCCTCTATCACTGGATCGACCACCCCGACCTGGCTCGGGTGGTTGCCATCGTGCGCGAGCGCGTGCCCGGTGCGCGGGAGTCACTGGCCGCGCAGGCCGCCGCGGCAACCGGCCGGCTGCGGACGCTGGATCTGCAGAAACCACCGGGCACGGCGGAGGTCATCGACTGGGTGCAGGCTCTGCATGTGCTCGGCTTACCGGAGCTCGACAGCATCGCAGCGGCAACCACTCTCGGATCGGTGCTGAAGTACCGCGAGGACCAACAGGTCGCGGTCGGCGCAGGCCTGGGCTGGGTGGTCGGTGGCTGAGAACGGCCCGGCGGCGACCGTCAACGGTGCGGGCGAAGGTGCTGCAAATGCCTTCGCCCGCACCGATCTCGCTCTGGTGTGCGCGTCCTTCGCCACCCTGCTCGGGCATGCCGGACTCACCGTGCCGGTGCAACGGATCAGCTGGTGGGCAGAGGCCATCGCGACCGCCGGCCCGGCGACCGTGCCTGATCTGTACTGGCTGGCCCGCGTCACCTTGATCGACAGGGCTGACCAGATCGACACTTTCGATGCGGTGTTCGCGCAGGTGTTCCGTGGAATGGTCGACGTCGCCGACTTCCGGGGCCAGGCCGGGAACCAGCTCAGTGCCCACACCGAACCCGGCCCACCGAAGGAGACCGGACCGGACGCGCTGCCGCCCCCGGAGCATCCGACAGCTCCCGAAGAGCCGCGCCCGGTCGGTGCCACCGCCGACTCCGATGACCCGCCGGACGAGGATTCCGGGGACGACGCCGACAGCTCGCCCGCCATCCTCGCGGCAGCCTCCGAGCTGGAGATCCTGCGGGACAAGGACTTCGCCGACTGCGACGCCGATGAGCTCGCCGAGCTCGCCCGGATCATCGCCCGGATGAAAGTTGTTGCGCCGCTGCGGCCGTCGCGCTGGGAGCCGACCCGTGGCTCCGGCAGGACCGTTGATCTGCGACGGACGCTGCGGGCGGCCTGCCGGACCGCGGGCGACCCGATCCGCATCCATCACCGCCGCCGGGGAACGACGCAGCGCCGCGTGGTGCTGCTGGCGGATGTGTCCGGCTCGATGCAGGCCTACTCGCGGATCTACCTGCGCATCCTGCAGGGCGCGGTGCTCGGCGCCCGCGCACACGCCTACGTCTTCGCGACCCAACTGCATCCCGTCACCCGCACGCTGACCCGTGGACGCCGCGAGGATGCCATTGCCAGGGCGTTGGCGGCATCACCGGACGCGTCCGGCGGGACCCGCATCGGCGGCGCCGTGAAGGCCTTTCTGGACTCGGACGGCCGGCGTGGCCTGGCCCGCGGCTCGGTCGTCGTGATCGTGTCCGACGGCTGGGAACGGGCCGACCCCGCCCTGCTCGGCGAGCAGATGGGCCGGTTGGCGCGGCTGGCGCACCGGGTCATCTGGGTGAACCCGCGCAAGGCGGCGCCCGGTTTCGCACCGCTGACCGGCGGGATGGCGGCGGCTCTGCCGCATGTCGACACCTTCGTCTCCGGCCACTCCGCGCGGTCCGTCGCTGACTTGCTGGACGCCATCGCCACCGGCTGACCGTAGGGGCACCTGAAAGGGCAGCCACAACTGCCCGAAGGAACGGTCTCCCGGCTCTGGTGGAGAACCGCACCGGCTGCGGGAATGAGCCTGCAACCGAGCGGAGAACGGACATGTCCATCGGCACCTCCATGGACGGACCTCAGGAGGTCGACGTCCGCGGGCAGATGCGCGGCGTGCCCAGGACCGGCGGAACCGATGCGCCAGGCAGCCGGCGGCCGCAGCCCGGCCCATCGGGCCCGTCCGCCGTCCTGGCACTGCAGCAGGCAGCCGGAAACCTCGCAGTGAGCAGGCTTCTCGCCCAACGATCGTCGAAGCCGAGCGGCGGCCCGGTGCCGGCCCCGGTCAGGCCGTTGCCCGGTGGGTCGAGCACGCGGCCCTTGCCCGCCGCACCGATGACGACCCCCGCACCGACAACCACCACCGCACCGACAACCACCGCCGCACCGACAACCACCGCCGCGCCGGCCGACATCCCGGCCGCGATCGCCGGCACGATCGGATCCCTCGGCGTGGACCTGCTGCGCGCCGCCCAGACGCCGGATCAGCCGGTGACGGCCGCACCGACCAGCAGTCTGGACAGCGGGGAACACATCCCCGCGGCGGTCCGCGCGCCCTTCGAACGGTCATTCGGCTACGACTTCTCGCCCATCCGGCTGCACCGGGGCCCGACCGCCCAGCGCGCGGCTGCGTCGGTTCGGGCCTCGGCCTTCACGCTCGGCGATCACGTCATCCTCGGCGGGGACCTCGACTTGTCCAGCAGTGCCGGACAGCAGGTGCTGGGTCACGAGCTGGCACACACCGTGCAGACCCGAATGGGCGGCGGCGGAACCGGGCGGGTCAGTGACCCGTCGTGGCCGGCCGAGCAGGAGGCGGAGAAGGCCGGCGTCGCGGCCATGGCACGCAAGCCTCACGACATCCGGGAGTCCGCGGGTGATGACCTGCACCGGATCGCGCCCTGGCTGATCCTGGCCGGCATCGGCCTGGCGGCCGGCTTGGTCATCTGGGCGGCGTCGGACAGCCCGGAGGAGAACCGCGAGCGACATGCCGCGGGCGCCGCCAATTCGGCGGAGGAAGTGTGGGCACTCATCCCCGTTTACGGGTCCGTGCAGCAGATCCGGGAGGCCGACTCCTACTTCCAGCGGGTTCTCGGAGTGGGCTTCCTGATGCTCGATTGCGCCACCCTCGGCACCGCCGGCATTGCCGGTAAGGCCCTCATCAAGGCACCCGGCGCGCTCATCCGGACCGCCATCGCGCGGCGGGGCGCAGTGCTGGCCGTCAAGGAGGGCGGTGAAATCGCCACGGAGGCGATGGCCAAGGAGACGGCGGCCACCTTTGCCAAGGAGGGCGGCACGCTCCTCGCCTCCCAGGCCCAGGCCGGATCCGAAATGCTCTCGGCGCTGCAGCGCGGCAGCCTGGTCGTCGTCACCGAAGGCGGGCTGAACCACGCGGCGATCTATGCCCGCAACGCGGCCGGGCAGGTGATGAAGGTGCACGGCGGGCCCTTGCGGGTGCTCTTCGGGACCGGAGCACGTGAAGCGACGGCATCCACCGGGCAAACTATTGCCAAACGCGCCAACGCGTACCTGATCATCGAGGCCGGCGAGAGCACGGTGACTATCGAACAGGCCATCGCCCGGGTCTCGGACAGCGGTCCCGCAGCATTGCGCTGGTTGGGGGGCAACCCGACCAGCTGCGGCATTGCGCAGGGTGCCCTGCTGGAGGCATCCGGTCTTCCGGCGGCGACTCTGAGCAAACTTCTCCCTGCCGGAGGCGCGGCGGGGCGCATGCTGCCCATCACGATTCTCGACCAAATGGCAGCCTCGGGCGGCCTGCGTTTCGTCGAAGGCGGCATGTCAAAGATCATCGGCGGCACCGTCATCCAGGGCGGGCTGCTGGGAGTCGGCGCGGCGATGGGTCCGGTGGCGTCGGGGATGACCCGCTTCCTGGTGGCGGACGCGTTGCCCAAGGACGGGGAAACCGACGGGGCCCAGGCCGAGTCCACCGCGCCGGGGGCGGTCGCCGGCGGCCGCACCAGGGCATCCGACGATGCGGCCGTCGCCATCGTGGCTCGTTTCGGTAAGGCACCCGCGGGGCCCTCGGCCACCATCCGCTCTGCGCTGCCGGACGTCGTCCCGGGTTGGTACGTCATGAGCCCGGAGTTCCACGACTCGGTCGGCGTGTCCCTGATCCACATCGGCGTGGATCCCGCGATCGCGCGAGAGATCGTCGGCGGCTGACCGCGCCGGCAGGCGGCTGAGCCAAAGGACCGCTGCGCAGGTGGTGTGACGGGCCGTGGGTCGGCCGGATCAGCGCCGCGTCTAGCCCTCACTCGCGAAACCTGCGCCTTGCTCGTGCTGCAACCCGAGCATCGCGTCGGTCCCCGGAGTGAGAGGTCATCGGACCGGGCGACGGTCTGCGGGCGCGACCACAACCGCTTCGAACGGCACTCTCCTCACCGGTGCGGCGAGATCCAAACATGATCGGGGTCCGCTCATGGTCACACCAAAGGCGTTAGCAAGTTAGCGGTGAGTCTTGCTAACCTTGCTAACAGGCACACCGGAAGGCGTGCCGACGACCACCCGGTCAACCTCCCGACGTGGCCAAGGCTGCGGGGGCAGACAAGCCGTCATCACAAGGAGTTCCATGACCATCACCGATACGTACACCAACGTCGCCGGCCAGGCCCGCGAGGTCACCGACCGGTCCGTCGAGGCGTGGAAGCGCAGCGCGAAGACCGTCGTCGAGCAGGCCACCGCCGCCACCAAGATGCCGACCGTCGATCTGGTTCAGCCCATCGAGCGCTACTTCTCCTACGTCCAGCGTTCGGTCGACGTGACCCGCGACCTGGCCACCAAGTGGGCCGAGTCCGTCACCAACCTGTCCGGCGTCGTGCGCGAGCAGGCCGAGCGTTTCAGCTCCATCGTCGTCGAGCAGGCCGACACCGTCGGTGACCTGGTGACCCGGCAGGCCGAGACGGTCCAGCACGTCGCCGACGAGCAGGCGCAGCAGGTCGACCGCGTGCAGCAGGAGCAGGTCCGGCTCGCCGAGCAGGCGGAGCAGGAGCGGGTCGAGGCCGAGCAGGCCCGGCAGGCCGAGCAGGAGCAGGCCGAGAAGGAGCAGGCCCGTCAGGCCCGCGCCGCCGAGCGCGCAGAGGCGCGCGAGGCGCACGCCAAGGCCCGCGAGCAGTACGAGAACCTGACCAAGGCGGAGCTGGCGGACCTGCTGGCCGAGCGCGGTCTGCCGAAGTCCGGCAACGTCGACGAGCTCATCGAGCGTTTGGTGAGCGCCGACAGCGAGTGAGCTGACCGGGGCCACCGTCCCCGAGCAGATCAGCACCACAGAAAGCATTTCCTGACGCCGGTGCGGGCACTTCAGCCCGCACCGGCGTCAGCCATTTCCGCACTCAGTACCTTTCGGAGGACGCACCGCATGACGAACACCGGCACGAAAGTCCCGAGCACGACCCCGACCTCGGCAACCGATGCGGCGGCATTGACAACGGGAACTGTGCCGGGCGACGCAGAACTGTTCGTGCATCGGACGGGATCGGGCACACCGCTGGTGCTGCTGCACGGCATGGGCGAGTCCCACGTCGGGTGGCGGCCGATGATCGACCGGCTGGCCGCTCACCACGATGTGCTGGCAATCGACCTCCCGGGCTTCGGCAGGTCGCCGGCGCTTCCGTCCCACGTGCCCCCGACGGCGGCGAATCTTGCTGCTGCCGTACAGGTGGCGCTCGATGGGTTGGGCGTCGGGCAGTACGCCGTCGCGGGCTACTCACTGGGCGCCCGGGTGGCGCTCGAGCTGGCCCGCAGCGAGCGGGTCGGTGCCGTCATCGCCATCGGCCCGGACGGCCTGGGCACCCCGCTCGAGCGGGTGCAGAACTACCTCAGCCTGGTGGCCGGCCGCGGTGTCGCCATGGCCCTCGCACCGGCCGCCGGCGAATTGAGCCGGACGCCGCTCGGCCGGATGTGGTTCTTCTCCGGGAACCGCAGCATGCCGTGGCAGCTGGACCCGGCCGACGCCCGCGAACTGCTGACCGGCTTCGCTGCCGCTCCGGCGTACGAGGCGGTCAACTGGGTCGGGATGTTCGACTTCGCAACGCATCTGCCGACGATCCGGCAACCGGTGCTGCTCCTGCAGGGCACCGCAGATCCGATCACCGGGCAGGTGATGCGCTACCTGCCGCTGATCCCCGGGGCGGAACTGAAGCTCCTTCCCGGCCTGAACCACGTCCCGATCTCGGACGACCCGGCCGGCATGGTCAGCCACATCGAGGAGTTCCTGCAGCGCACCTCGCGCTGAACCGGAGCAACACCAACCAGTACGGGCGCCCGAGGGTGAATTCTCCTCGGGCGCCCGCCACCGTCCGCCCGTTCACGAGTGCGGCCTGGTCCCCGCTTCCGGGCTCTCCAGGACGACGATGTCGGCCGCGGGGGTGCGCAGCTCATCCACCCTGACCAGCGCCACGCCCAGCAGGATGAAGACGCCCCCGACCAGCTGCATGACGGTCGGCAGCTGCCCGAGCAGCACCCAGGCGAACAGCACGGCGAACAGCACCTCGGTGAGCCCGACGAAGGACGCCAACTTGGACCCGAGCCGCCGGGTCGCCGAGATGCCCAGCACGTACGCGAGCGCCGCCGCAAACAGCGACAGGCCGATGACGGGCACCAGCCAGCTCACCTGATGCCCGGCGAAGTCGACGTCATCGGTATTGGCCGCCATCGGCAATGCCCCGACGGCACCCAGCAGCAGCAGGGCGACGGCGCCGACCGTCATCCCTCCGCTCGCCATGGCAACCGGGGGCAATTCGCCGTCGCTGTTCGCCGACAGGATGAAGAACAGCGCCAGGCCGACTGCCGCCCCCAGCCCCCACAGCACACCGACGAAGTCGACCTTGGTCTCGCCGGTCAGGTCCAGCACCAGGGCCAACCCGAGCACGGCCGCAGCAGAGCCGGCGATGGTGAGGTTCCGCGGCCGCTGACGCGTGCGGAACCACAGCCAGCCGACGATCAGCACGATGCCCATGTACTCCAGCAGCAGCGCCACACCGACCGAAAGATGCTGCACGGCATTGAAATACGCGACCTGGCAGCCCGCAACAGCAACCAGCCCGTAGATCGACACCATGCCGAGGTTGCGGCGTAGCACCGTCCACCGGCCGCGCAGCAGGACGATCGCCGGCACCGCCAGAATCAGCGCGGCGACGCTGATCCGCACCGTCACCGCCGCCCCCGGCGACCAGCCGGCGTCGATCAGCGCGCTCGCGAAGGTGCCGGACGTGCCGAACGTCGCCGCGGACAGCAGCGCGAGGATGAACCCGGTGCGGGCGACGGGTTGTTCCAGCATGCTGACCCTCCGGGTGCGCGTGGTGAGTGGCGTGGTCTGCTCGTTGCGGTCTTCGCAGCGCTCGTCATGAGTGCTGCGCTGCTCGCGAGCCCTACGTGTCATGAGCAAAACGACTTATGCTGATGACACTAGGACCGCGGGGCGACAGGAGTCAACGTGCTTTTTGCTCATGACACCGAGGTGGCACTGGCTGCCGCCGCCGCGCTGATCAACACGAAGGACGTCCTGGACCCCGACCACGAAGCCCTGCCCGATCCGGCGGCGCTGCAACGGTTCGTCCAGACCTGGGGCTGGACCGGGCAGTTCACCGGGGACCAGCAGGAATTGGAGCAGGTCCGCGCGCTGCGCCCCCGGTTGCGGGAGATGTGGCTCGCCGACCGCGACGGCGTCGTCGGCATCGTGAACGGGCTGCTCCGGGAGTTCAACGCGCTGCCGCAGTTGATCAAGCACGACGAGTGGGACTACCACCTGCACGCCACCCCGGACGCCGCGCCACTGGCCTCGAGAATGGCGGTGGAGGCCGCCATGGCCGTGGTCGACGTGGTCCGCGCCGACGAGTTGTCCCGGCTACGTATCTGTGAGTCGCCCACCTGTGACGACGTCGTGGTCGATCTCTCGAAGAACCGGTCGAAGCGGTTCTGTGACGGCACCTGCGGCAACAAGGCAGCCGTGGCGGCGTACCGGGCACGCAAGGCAGAACGCCGCCCTGCTGGCAAAACCGGCTGAGGGCGCGTCGAAGTTGCGCGGAGGTAGCGCGCGCAGAGACGCGCTGATGGCCCAGTAAGTCACCGCAACTCCGTACGTGTCACGGTCAGGCTGGTGGTGTCCGCGCCGCTGTCTCGGTTCCTGCCAAGCGGGACAGATCAGGAGTGGAGTCGGTGATCCTCACGCCGTCGACGGTGATGGTGACGTGGTCGTTGTAGAAAGCGATCAGGCCGGCGATGGATGCGACGGCAGGAGTCGGAAAGGTGTACGTCCACGCCGCATCGGTGATGAGTCGGCCCCCGGTGTCGATGGACCAGTACTGCGACGTACGCCCCTTGTACGGGCAGGCGCTCTGGGTCTCGGTGGGGACGAGGCGCGACATGTCGACGCCTGACCGATCGAGGTAGTACCGGGTCGGCAGGCCGGTCTCGAAGACCAGTACCGGGGAGGTCGAGTCGGCGATGCTCAAGCCGTCGACCTCGATGTGGACGTGGGCGCTGGACCGGAGGGCATCGGCTCGGGTGTAGGGATTGCGCGGGTGGACGAAGATCTGCTCGTCCTCCTCGAACCACGCATCCAAGGCGTCCCAGTCGAAGCGGACGGTGTCGGCCAGCCCGTCATGGGCGTCGGCGCCGTACACGCGTGCGACTGACGGTATGGACACCTCGCCGGCGCGCAACCCGTGCACGGCCGCAGTGCCGCGACGCAGATGTTGACTGTGGTTCTCGTCGATCAGGAGCCCGGCGGTGACGTCGGCCAGTGGGATGTAGTACTGCGGGTATTTGACGGTCTCCCAGACGTACTTGGCCGCTCGTGTGTCGAAAACGGTGACACCGGCAAGCTCCGCACGCACCCGGCGCGGTGCCGGCGCAACACGATCCTTCACCGGTGCCGGATCGGGGTAATCGCTCATTGTCGTCGTCCTGCCTGTTGTCGTCGTCCGGTCTGTGTCATTGAAGTGATTGTTGTCTGTTTCCCGCTTCGCCGTTGGCCGGGCGCTCAGCAGTCGTCAGCACCGCAGCCTTGAGGACGCCGCACCCGCGCATTTGCGTATTTCGGTGATGAGAGCACTTGAAGTCGCCCAACGCGGAGAATGCGACGGAAGGTCACCCAGGAAATCGTTGGCGCCACGCCCAGAACCAAGGGCACGCTGTCGCCGTGGACAACCCGGGACCTTTCCCTGACGCCAGGTCGGGCGTCCGAGATGCCGCGGCGACCGATGTTGCCAGGATCAAGGCCCTCGCGGTCCGGAACGGCATGTTCGGCGCGGATGAGTTGAGCGGGTTTGACGACCTGCTGTCGGGCTTTCTCGACGGTTCCCTCGAGGGCCACCGGTGGCTTGTCGCGCCGGGCACGCAACAGGACCTTGCCGGGGCGGCGTACTACGCGCCGGAGCCGTACGCCGACCGCCTGTGGAATCTGTACTTCCTGGCAGTGCAGCCGGATCAGCACCGCAGGGGCGTGGGCGCCGCACTTGTTGCCGAAGTCGAGCGATCCCTGCGTGAAGCCGGCGAGAGCAACGCACGGGTGCTGCTGGTCGAGACTTCGAGCACCGCCCAGTACGAAGCTGCCCGGCGTTTCTACCTGCGCAACGGCTTCGCTGAAGAGGCCCGGATCCGGGATTTCTACGGTCCGGGCGATGACAAGGTGGTGTTTTGGAAGTCTCTGGTCTGACGATTCACCGCTTGCCAAAGAGAGCCCGAAACTGGTCCCGGAGTATCCAGGTTTGTTCGCCCGATCGGGGCCCTGACGGCCGACGCGTCCGCGCTTGGGAGCGATGGGCATGTTGCGCGAGTGATCGGCGGTGAGGTCGTCACCATCACCGCTCGCGCACTGACCATCCCGACGTCGCCGAGACCTGAAAGAACAGCCGAGGCAGGGTGCGGGCGCGCCACGGGCGGCATGATGACCGCGTGAGCGCCTTCGAGTCCAAGCCCTGGTTGCCGGCCTACGCCCCCGGGGTGCCGGCGGAGATCGCCCCCGTCGACCAGACGCTGGTCGAGATGATCGACAAGTCCGTGGAGCGCTTCGGGAGCAAGGTGGCCGTCGACTTCTTCGGCGCCACCACGACCTACCGGCAACTCGGGGATCAGGTCAGGCGGGTGGCGAATGCGCTCTGGCTGCGCGGCGTCCGGCACGGCGACAGGGTTGCCCTGGTACTGCCGAACTGTCCCCAGCATGTGGTGGCCTTCTACGCGGTGCTCCGGCTGGGAGCCGTTGTGGTGGAACACAATCCGCTGTACACCGACCGCGAGCTGCGCCACCAGTTCGAGGACCACGGAGCGCGGGTCGCCATCGTCTGGGACAAGGTCGCGGACACGGTGCTGGGTTTCCCGGCTGCCATGGGCGTGCGGACGGTGATCTCGGTCGACCTGACCGCGGCGATGCCGCGGGTCAAGCGGCTCGCCCTTCGGCTGCCGCTGGCGAAGGCCCGTGACGCCCGCTCCGCACTCACGACGGGCAGGCTCAGTGCCGGTGCGCTTGCGTTCGGCACAGCTCTGCGTGCCCGTCGGTTGCCGAGTACCCATCCCGGGCCGGTACTGGCCGACACCGCGGTGCTGCAATACACCAGCGGAACAACGGGCAGCCCGAAGGGCGCCGTCCTCACGCATCTGAACCTGCGGGCCAACGCCGCGCAGGGGCAGGCCTGGGTGGTGGGGATGCGGCCTGGTGAGGAGATTTTCTACGGCATCCTGCCGATGTTCCATGCCTACGGCCTGACGTTGTGCCTGACGTTCGCGATGAGCATGGGCGCGCGGCTCGTGATGCTGCCCAAGTTCGACGAGAACCTCGTGCTCGACGCGATGAAGCACGCGCCCGCCACCTTTCTGCCGGCCGTCCCGCCGATCTATGAACGGCTGGCGGCTGTGGCGGCGGAGCGCAAGGTCAGCCTGCGCAGCATCCGATTTGCCATCTCCGGTGCGATGAGCCTGCCGGTCTCAACCGTGGAGTTGTGGGAGCGCGCGAGCGGCGGCCTGCTGGTCGAGGGCTACGGCATGACGGAGGCCTCACCGATCGCCGTCGGCAACCCCATCGGCCCCAGCCGACGACCGGGAACGGTGGGAATCCCCTTCCCCAGCACCGACATCCGGGTCGTCGACCCCGCCGACCCCAGCATCGACCGTGGCGTCGACGAGGAAGGCGAACTCCTGGTCCGCGGTCCGCAGGTGTTCTCCGGGTACTGGAACCGACCCGACGAAACCGCCGAGGTGCTGCTCCCGGGAGGCTGGCTGCGGACCGGTGACGTGGTGCGGGTGTCCGCCGATGGATTCATCGAGATCGTCGACCGGGTCAAGGAACTCATCATCACCGGCGGCTTCAATGTCTCGCCGTCGGAAGTCGAGGAGGTGTTGCGGTCGCACCCCGACGTCATCGACGCGGCGGTGGTCGGCCTCCCCGCACCCGGCGGCGGCGAGAGGGTGGCCGCTGCCGTGGTGATGGCCGAGGGCGCAGCCCTGGACGTCGACGGGTTGCGCGCCCACTGCCGGGACCAGTTGACGGCCTACAAGGTGCCGCGGACGATCACGGCCGTCGCGGACCTGCCGCACTCGATGATCGGCAAGGTCCTGCGGCGTGAGGTGCGGGCCGAACTGCTGGCCGCCACCTGAGGGGCTCGCCCGCTGCCTGGCTGTGCTGCCACTGGCGGTCCCAGATCGTCCTTGCGTAAGTTACTGGCCAGTAGATAACCTGGGTTAACGCGCCACTGCGTCGCTCCGAAGCCACCGCGCATCGGGTCCGCAGCAAGAGCACCGAGCCACCAGACCCCCGAGCCACCAGACCCCCGAGCCACCAGACCAGCGTCACGACACACATCACGCGACTGATCGCCTGCCGGCACCCACCACGTTCAAGGAGCATCGGCCATGAGCCACTACCGTTCCAACGTCCGCGACCTGGAGTTCAACCTGTTCGAGGTGCTCGGCGCCGGCGAGCGGATGGGTACCGGTCCGTTCGCCGAGATGGACGCCGAGACGGCCTCCGGCGTCCTGCACGAGCTGGAGAACGTCGCCGCCGGACCGGTCGCCGCGTCCTTCGTGGACGCCGACCGCAACCCGCCGGTGTACGACCCGGCCACCTTCGGCGTCACGCTGCCGGAGTCGTTCCGCAAGTCGTTCAAGGCGATCATGGACGGTGAGTGGTACCGGCTGGAGCTGCCGACCGAACTCGGTGGCTACGGCGCATCGCCGAGCCTGCGGTGGGCGGCCGCGGAATTGATGCTGGGCGCCAACCCCGCGCTGTTCATGTACTCCGGCGGGCCGAATTTCGCGGCCGTGGTGCACAAGAACGGCACCCCGCGGCAGCAGCAGATGGCTCAGACGATGATCGACAAGCAGTGGGGCTCCACCATGGTGCTCACCGAACCGGACGCCGGAAGCGACGTCGGTGCCGGCCGCACCAAAGCGATCCTGCAGGACGACGGCAGCTGGCACCTGGAGGGCGTCAAGCGGTTCATCACCTCCGCGGAGCACGACCTCACTGACAACATCATCCATCTCGTGCTGGCCCGGCCGGAAGGTCCTGGCATCGAGAACCTTCCCGGCACCAAGGGTCTGAGTCTGTTCATCGTGCCGAAGTTCCACTTCGACCCGGAGACCGGCGAGCTCGGCGAGCGTAACGGCGCCTTCGTCACCGGTCTGGAACACAAGATGGGGCTGAAGGTCTCGACGACCTGCGAGCTCAGCTTCGGGATCCACGGCACGCCCGCAGTCGGATACCTGTTGGGAGACAGGCACGACGGCATCGCCCAGATGTTCCAGGTGATCGAGTACGCCCGGATGATGGTCGGCACCAAGGCCATCGCCACCCTGTCCACCGGCTACCTGAACGCGCTCGAGTACGCCAAGCAGCGGGTGCAGAGCGCCGACCTGACCAGAGCCGGCGACAAGTCCGCACCGCGAGTGACGATCATCGCTCACCCGGACGTCCGGCGGATCCTGATGAAGCAGAAGGCCTACGCCGAGGGACTTCGGGCCGTGTACCTGTACACCGCCGGCTGGCAGGACAAGATCGCCGGCGGCGACTTGGGTGCGGACGAGCTCGCGGTGGCCAAGCGGGTCAACGACCTGCTGCTGCCGATCGTCAAGGGCGTCGGCTCGGAGCGGGCCTACGAGAACCTTGCGCTGTCGCTGCAGGTCTTCGGCGGTTCCGGCTACACCCAGGACTACCCGATCGAGCAGTACATCAGGGACGCGAAGATCGACACCCTCTATGAGGGCACCACGGCGATCCAGGCGCAGGATTTCTTCTTCCGCAAGATCGTCAAGGACAGCGGCGCCGCCCTCGGCACGGTCGCCGGCGAGATCAGCTCCTTCATCACCGCATCCCTGTCGGAGAACACCGACGGCCGGATCAAGGAGGAGCTGGCGCTGCTGGGCACCGCGCTTGCCGACGTGCAGGCGATGGTGGGGTCGCTGGTCGGGTACGCGATGGCCTCGGTCCAGGAACCGGAGTCGGTGTACAAGGTCGGCGAGCACGCGGTCAGCCTGCTGATGAGCGTCGGTGACCTGCTGATCGGCTACCTGCTGCTGCGCCAGGCGACCGTTGCACAAGCCGCCCTCGACAACGGGGCGTCCAACAGGGATACCGACTTCTACGCCGGGAAACTTGCTGTGGCGCACTGGTTCAGCCGGAATGTGCTGCCCGAGCTGACCGCCCGCCGCGCGATCATCGAGAACGCCGACCTGTCCCTGATGGACGTGGCGGAATCGGCCTTCTGATTCTTACGGTGGCACCGTGAGCGGTGGTCTGAGATCCGACGGGCTGCCTGCCGGCGGGTCACTTCCTGATGAGCCGGCTCCGGGCGGGCTACGGTCCGGCGGGCCGCACTCCGGTGGGCTGCTTCCCGGCGGGCTGCCCGATCAGCCAGCTCCCGACGGTCAGTCGGCGCGGCGGGCCGCGGCCGGTGCCGGCAGCATCCAGGAGCTGGACGCGGTGATCACCAGCTGCCGGGCCTGCCCGCGGTTGGTGGCCTGGCGGGAGAGCGTCGCGCACGTCAAGCGGCTCGCGTTCCGGGACGAGACCTACTGGGGCCGACCGGTTCCGGGGCTCGGGCCGGACGACGCCGGCGTGCTGATCGTGGGCCTCGCGCCGGCCGCTCACGGCGCAAACCGGACCGGCCGGATGTTCACCGGTGACCGCAGCGGTGACGTGCTCTTCGCCGCCTTGCACCGCACCGGCTTTGCCTCGCAGGCGCTCTCGCAGCGAATCGATGACGGCCTGCGGCTGACCGGGCTGCGGATCACCGCTCCGGTGCATTGCGCGCCCCCGGCGAACAAGCCCACCCCGGAGGAGCTGCGTACCTGCTCGTCCTACCTGGAGCGGGAACTGGAGCTGCTCGCCGGCACCGTGCGGGTGGTGATCACCCTCGGCGCCATCGGCTGGCTCGCGTTGCTGAGGGCACTGGGGGATTCCGGCTGGGCGATCCCGCGGCCCCGGCCGGCGTTCGGGCACGGCGCCGAGGTCTGCCTGACCCACCCGGACGGCCGCCGGTTGACCGTCCTCGGCAGCTACCACGTCAGCCAGCAGAACACCTTCACCGGACGACTGACGCCGGACATGCTGGACACGGTGCTGCTCCGCGCGCGGGAACTCAGCGATGGAGCGTGCTGAGCGGGCGGCACCCCGGTGAACGCAGCGGAGCTCCGGCGCGCGAAGGTGACGGGACCCGGTCGTCCGGAGCTTTGGTGATCACCATTTCGGTCCCATACAGGTCATGGAGTGACGCCGAATGTTCCAGAACGGTGATCACCCCGCCCCGACCGACCCAATCACAGCACCCGCCGACCCGAGCTTTCGCTGATCACCATCTCGGTCCCATACAGGTCATGGAGTGACGCCGAATGTTCCAGAACGGTGATCACCCCGCCCCGACCGACCCGAACCCAGCCCGGCCGACCCACCCCCCGGCCGACCGGGAGCCAGCCCGGCCGACCCAAGGTCCAGGCCCGGCGATACCCACCCGAATTCGCCGCACACACAAGCGCCCGGGTGGGACGCAGTGCGCGTCCCACCCGGGCGTTGCCCGAACCCGTCACCGGCAACCTGTCGCCGGCGAACTATCGCCGGGGATCAGCCCGGCGAAACAGCCGACGGATCAGTCCGAGTCGCTCGGGTCGACCCAGTCGAAGGTCTTGGTGACCGCCTTCTTCCACTTCGCGTACAGCTTCGCGCGCTGCGCCTCGTCCATCTGCGGTTCCCACCGCTTGGACTCGGCCCAGTTGGTGCGGATGTCCTCTTCGCTCTCCCAGAACCCGACCGCCAGGCCCGCGGCGTAGGCGGCGCCGAGCGCCGTGGTCTCCGCGACGACCGGCCGGATCACCGGCACACCGAGGATGTCGGCCTGGAACTGCATGAGCGTCTCGTTGACGACCATGCCGCCGTCGACCTTGAGCGCCGTCAGGTCGACGCCGGAGTCGGCATTCATCGCATCCAGGACTTCCTTGGTCTGGAAGGCGGTGGCCTCCAGGACCGCGCGGGCGATGTGGCCCTTGTTGACGTACCGGGTCAGGCCGACGATGGCGCCACGGGCATCGTCACGCCAGTACGGCGCGAACAGGCCGGAGAAGGCGGGTACGAAGTAGCAGCCACCGTTGTCCTCGACGCTGGCGGCGAGGGTTTCAATGTCCGGTGCCGTGGCGATCAGGCCGAGGTTGTCCCGCACCCACTGCACGAGCGAACCGGAGACTGCGATCGAGCCCTCCAGCGCGTACACCGTCGGCTGGTCGCCGATCTTGTAACAGACCGTGGTGAGCAGGCCGTTCTTCGACGGGACCTTCTCGGTGCCGGTGTTGATCAGCATGAAGTTGCCGGTGCCGTAGGTGTTCTTGGCTTCACCGACCGAGAGACAGGCCTGGCCGAACGTGGCGGCCTGCTGATCACCCAGGATGCCGGCGATCGGGACGCCGCTCAACGACCCCTTCGCGCGACCGTGGCCGTACACCTCGGAGGACGACCGGATCTCCGGCAGCATGGACAGCGGAATGCCCATGTCCTTGGCGATATCGGCGTCCCAGCTGAGGGTGTCGAGATCCATCAGCATGGTGCGGGAGGCGTTCGTCGGGTCGGTGTAGTGCAGGCCGCCGTCGACGCCACCGGTCATGTTCCACAGCGTCCAGGTGTCCATGTTGCCGAACATCAGGTCGCCGGCTTCGGCCTTCGCGCGTGCACCCTCTACGTTGTCGAGGATCCACTTGACCTTCGGGCCGGAGAAGTAGGTCGCGAGCGGGAGACCCACCTTGGCCTTGTACCGGTCGGCGCCGCCGCCGAGCTCGCCCAGCTGACGCACGATGCCGTCGGTCCGGGTGTCCTGCCAGACAATGGCGTTGTACACCGGCTGGCCGGTGTTGCGGTCCCAGACCAGCGCCGTCTCGCGCTGGTTGGTGATGCCGACTGCGGCGATGTCGGCCTCGGTGAGGTCGACCTTGCTCAGCGCGGCGGCCGCGACAGCGCGGGTGTTCTCCCAGATCTCGATCGCGTTGTGCTCGACCCAGCCTGCCCTGGGGAAGATCTGCTCGTGCTCCCGCTGATCGACGGAAACGACGCGACCCTCACGGTTGAACACCATGCACCGGGTCGAGGTCGTCCCCTGATCGATTGCTGCGACGTACTTCTCGCTCATCTGCTTGCTACACCTTTCGTCAGTGCGTCTTCGAACATGACGTGGAGCCGGGGCGTCCGGTCAGAACCGGTGATGCCGCGACGTCCTCTTGGGGCTGGTGCCCCGGACACCGGCCCAACGGGCCGATGACTTCTCCCGCGCATGGCGCACGGAACGACACTGCGTGTTCTGCACTTCTGTCCTCGGTACTTCTGTCCTCGAAGATCGGCGTCCGTGTTCTGCACGCATCTCTGCCATGGCCGACGCCGTCACGACATCGATTCAGACCTGCCCGAGCCGCAGCCGCGGCCGCCGCTCGGGCAGATGCACGAGTCGCACGATCCGAGTCGCACGATCAGACGACGCCGACGAAGAGGTCGGACCCGCCCAGCGCCTGGAAGGCCAGCGCAGCCAGAGCCGCACCGATCAGCGGGCCCACGACGGGCACCCATGCGTAACTCCAGTCCGAGCCACCCTTGCCCTTGATCGGGAGCAGAGCGTGGGCGATACGCGGCCCGAGGTCACGGGCCGGGTTGATGGCGTACCCGGTCGGGCCACCGAGCGAGGCACCGATACCCAGAACGACCAGTGCGACGAACAGCGGGCCGAGACCGGACGGGGTGCCGCCGGAGATCAGGATCAGGAAGATCAGCACGAAAGTGCCGATCACCTCTGTGAGGGTGTTCCAGCCGTAGCTGCGGATCGCCGGCCCGGTGGAGAACACTGCCAGCTTCTTCCCCGGATCCTCTTCTGCGTCGAAGTGATCCTTGAAGGCCAGCCACGCGATGATCGCGCCGATGAAGGCACCGATGAACTCCGCCGCGTAGTACACCAGCGACTGCGAGAAGGTGATGTCGCCGGTGATCGTCAGCGCCAGCGTGACAGCGGGGTTCAGATGGGCACCGCTTCGGAAAGCGACATAGACGCCCATGAAGACGGCCAGACCCCAGCCGAAGTTGATCAGCAGCCAGCCGCCACCCTCACCCTTACTGCCTTTGAGGATGGCCGTGGCCACAACACCACAGCCGAGCAACAGCAGCATGGCTGTGCCCGTGACTTCCGAGACGAAGATCGTCCCATTCGAGATGTCCAACGCTGACCTCCTGGTGAGAACCATCCGGCATCGGCATCGAGACCGGAAAAACGAGCATGTAATACGCCAATCTTGGTGGAACCTACGCCACTTCGGTGACCTGCGTCACTGATGACGAGCGGGTGTTATTGCACCGTGACGACCGGTTGCACACCGTCAAAGATGATCACCCAGCGCCCACTCGTACATCAGGGGCGCCGAGCCTGGCAGCGTCCGCCGTGCGGTCGTCGGGCTGCACCTGGGACTCCCGTTCAGCGGCCACCCGGGCCCGGTAGTGCTCCACCTCGTCGGCCACGGTGGCCGCGTCCCAGCCGAGCACCGGAGCCACCAGATCGGCCACCTCCTGGGCTGCTGCCTCACCGCGGTCCCAGGTGTCGATCGAGATCCTGGTACGCCGGGCGAGGATGTCGTCCAGATGCAGGGCACCCTCGTGGGACACCGCATACCTGGCCTCGACCTTGAGATACTTCGGCGCGGTCTCCAGCGGCTGCGCGAGATCCGGCTCAGCCTCGATCATGTCGAGCAACTCGCTGACAGCGCTGCCGTAGCGGCCGAGCAGATGCTCGATCCGCGGCAGGTCCAGGCCGGTCCGCTGCGCCAGCTTCGCCCTGGTCGCCCACAGCGGCTTGTAGCCGTCGGCGCCGATCAGCGGCACCTTGTCGGTGATCGACTTGCCCACCTTGCCGGGCAGCCCCTTGACCGCCTCGTCGATCGCGTCCTCGGCCATCACCCGATAGGTCGTGTACTTGCCGCCGGCGACGATCACGAGGCCGGGCACGGGCGAGACGACGGCGTGCTCCCGCGAGAGTTTGCTGGTCTGGTCGGACTCGCCCGCGAGCAGCGGACGCAGGCCGGCATAGACGCCGACGACGTCGTCGCGGGTGAGCGGCTTCTCCAGCAGGGCGTTGGCGTGTTCCAGGATGTAGTCGATGTCCGAGCTGCTGGCGGCCGGGTGCGCCAGGTCCAGACTCCACGGGGTGTCCGTGGTTCCGATCACCCAGAAGTCCTCACTCCACGGGCACGGGATGATGAACAGCAGGCTCTTCTCGGTCTCGGTGATGAGTCCGGTCTTCGACTTGATCCGGTCCCGCGGCACCACGATGTGCACGCCCTTGGACGCCTGCACCCTGAACTGGCCCTTACCGCCGATCATCTTCTGGATGTCGTCGGTCCAGACACCGGTCGCGTTCACCGTTTCCTTGGCCTTGACCTCGATCTCGCGTCCGGACTCGAGATCCTTCACAGTCGCGCCGATCACCCGTTCGCCGTCCCGCAGCAACCCGATGACGCGGGCACTGCTGGCCACGTGCGCGCCGTAGGCGGCTGCCGTCCTGGCGATCATCATGGTGTGCCGGGCGTCGTCGAGCTGCCCCTCGTAGAACTTGATCGCGCCCTGGATGTGGCCCTTCTTGCCGTCCGGGAAGCTCTCCAGCGTCTTGCTCTTGCTCATGTGCTTGTGGTGCGAGGGCACTCCCTTGCCGGCGCCGAGCACGTCATAGACGCCGATGCCCAGCCCGACGTAACCGCGGTCGATGCCCTTGCGTTCCAGCGGGTAGATGAACTCGACCGGCTTCGCCAGGTGCGGGCAGAGCACGTCCAGAATCAGCGACCGCTCGCGCAGGGCCTCGAACACGAGCGAGAAGTTCAGTTGCTTGAGATACCGCAGCCCACCGTGCACGAGCTTGGAGGAGCGGCTGGACGTGCCGGCTGCGTAGTCGCGGGCTTCCACCAATCCGACCGTGAGGCCCCTGCTGGCCGCGTCCAGCGCGGCCCCCGCACCGACGACACCGCCGCCGATGACGAGCACATCGAGCTCGGTGGCCGCCATGTCGTCGAGGGCCTGCTGTCGCGTCGCGGGACTCATCTGCGTTGCGGTGTAACTCATCCGTTGCACTCCTGCGGGTGTGGTGACGAAGGGAAGGGGGATCGGTGATGACGCCGGGATGCGGCTTGTGGAGCAAGGCCGCTCAAGTGTGCGGCGTCGCGGGCCAAGCCGCAGGGTGGGCGGCCGCATGCAGCGCGAACCGCTCGGGGCGCCGTCCGGTCGGGCGGCAGTGCCCGGTTCGGTGACGACCGGATGTGGAGTTCGATCAAGGACTCACCGCCTCCTTCCGGGAAAGGACATCATTGCCCAGGGCCCATCGGCTCGCGACCGTACTCACCGCCGTCACCAGCTCACAACCTGCACCGTTCGGCAATGCCGAACGGGACGGTGCTCCGGCCGCCCGATAGCCTGGCGGCGTGCCGGGCAGCGTGCAGTCGGTGGAACGAGCGGCGGCGATCCTTCGACTGCTGGCGGAGGAGGACGAGCCGGTGGCGCTGTCCCAGATCGCCGGTGCGCTCGGGTTGGCGAAGGGAACCGTCCACGGCATCCTGCGCACCCTGGAGGACGTCGGGTTCGTCGCGCAGGACGAGGCGAGCGGCCCCTACCGGGTGGCCACCGAGGTGTTCAGATTCGGCTGGACCCGGCTGGACCAGAACGAGCTCCGCTCGAAGGCGCTCAACTGGACCGACGCCCTCGCCGCGCGCACCGGGGAATCCGCCAGGGTCGCCGCATTCTCGGGCGGGCGCGCGGAAATCGCCCATCACGTCTTCCGCGGCGACGGCGGCTCCCAGGTGCTGGTCACCGGGTCCGAGGTGCCGCTGCACGCGAGCGCCCTCGGCAAGGTCCTGCTCGCATTCGACCCCGGTGCGGCGCGAAGCATCGCCCATCATCGGCTGCCCGCACTGACCAACCGCACCATCACCGACAAGCACGCCCTGCACACCGAACTCGCCGTGATCCGGGACCTCGGATGGGCCGGCTGTATCGGCGAGGAACACCCGGGCACCGCCGGAATCGCCGCACCGATCCGTGACCGCGGCGGCTATGTGGTGGCAGTGGTCGGCATCGAAGGATCCATCGAGCGGCTCTGCGACGAGCGGTCCAGGCCGCGGACGGCGCTGGTGAACCAGGTCAGCCGGGCCGGCCGGTCCATCTCCCGGGAACTGGGCCACGGGCGGCACTGGTGACCCCGACCTTCGTCGCCGCCCTGGACCAGGGGACCACCTCCACCCGCTGCATGCTGTTCGACCGTCACGGCCGGTTGGTCTCCATTGCCCAGCGTGAACATCACCAGTACTTCCCACGACCGGGGTGGGTCGAGCACGACGCCGCCGAGATCTGGTCCATCGTCCGCCGGATCATCCCGCAGGCGCTGGCCGAAGCCGGCGTGCAGCCGCGCCAGGTGGTGGGCCTCGGCATCACCAATCAGCGCGAGACGACGGTCGTCTGGAACCGCCACACCGGTATCCCGGTGGGCCGGGCGATCGTCTGGCAGGACACCAGGACGAGTGGATTGCTGGCCGGCATGTCCGACGCGGCGAACCCGCACCGCGAGATCGACCCGGCGCAGATCCACACCATGACGGGACTGCCGATGGCGTCGTACTTCTCAGCGTCCAAGTTGCGGTGGCTGCTGGACAGTGACCCCTCACTGCGGGCCGCGGCGGAGTCGGGCGACCTGCTGTTCGGCACGATGGACAGCTGGATCACCTGGAACCTCACCGGTGGCTGCAGCCAGACCGGCTCTGCAGGCTTGCACGTCACCGATGTGACCAACGCCAGCCGGACCATGCTGATGAACATCGAGACGCTGGACTGGGATGACCGCCTGCTCGGCGCTTTTCGCGTCCCACGCGTCATGCTTCCCGAGATTCGGCCCACCATCGGCCATTTCGGGGTCACCACCGACCCGCTGCCCGGAATCCGGATCGGTGCGCTGATCGGGGACCAGCAGGCGTCGCTGTTCGGTCAGACGGCGTTCGACGCCGGTGAGGCCAAGTGCACGTTCGGCACCGGGAGTTTCCTGCTGCTGAACACCGGCAAGGAGATCGTCCGGTCCCGACACGGGCTGATCACCACCATCGCCCACAAGGTCGACGGCGAGGACGCGGTGTACGCGCTGGAGGGATCGGTGGCCGTCGCCGGCGGCCTGGTGCAATGGTGCCGGGACAACCTCGGGCTGATCAGGACGCCGGCCGAGATCGAGACGCTCGCCGCCGGTGTTCCCGACAACGGTGGCTGCTACCTGGTTCCGGCCTTCTCCGGGCTGTTCGCACCGCATTGGGATGACACCGCACAGGGCGTCCTGGTGGGCCTGACGTCCTACGTCACCAAGGCACACATAGCCCGAGCGGTACTGGAGGCCGTCGCGTGGCAGACCATGGACGTGGTGGAGGCGATGAACGCCGACGCCGGAATGCCCGCCCAGTCATTGGCCGTCGACGGCGGCATGACGGGCGACAACCTGCTGATGCAGCTGGTCGCCGACGCCCTCGACATCCCGGTGGTGCGGCCGATGATGGCGGAGACGGTGGCCCTCGGGGCTGCGTATGCCGCCGGGCTGGCAGAGGGGTACTGGCCCGACCGCCGGGTGCTGCGCGGTCACTGGCAGCGCGCCGGGGAGTGGCGCCCGAAGATGGACCCGGAGCGCCGGCAGGCGGAGCTGGCGCAATGGCGGCACGCGGTGTCGATGGCCAGGGCCTGGGGTCACCGCCCGGGGGCCCGCGCATCGCCGGCGCCAGGCTGAGCCCGCGGGGCTCCGGTCAGGACAGCAACGCAAAGGGCACCGTTCCCGAGGAAACGGTGCCCTTACGATTTGTGGTGCCGTCGGGAGGAATCGAACCTCCCGCATCGCCCAAGCTCGACTGCCGCGTGCACGAGGCACACCGTCTGTCGGCAGAAACTACCTTCGCATCCAGGGCCGGCCATGTAGTTCAACGGTAGCCCCGTTAGAACTATTCCGGCGCCGTTCGGGCTGTGTGGTTGGCGACAGCGGCCGCGCCGGCCAACTGGACGTCGGGCGAGGGATAGGGCAGGGCGCCGGGGTTGAGCAGGTGCTCCAGCTCGTGTGCGGGCGCCGGACGTGCGTACAGGAACCCCTGTACCAGCTGACAACCCAACTGCCGGAGGATCTCCGCCTGTTCCACCAGCTCCACGCCCTCCGCGGTGACCAGCAGATCCAGATCCCGCCCCAGGGCCAGCAGCGCCTTGAGGAATCGTTCGGCGGAGCGGTCGGTGTGGATGTTCGCCACGAACGCGATGTCGATCTTGACTGCCTGCAGCGACATCTGGCGCAGGCTGAGCAGCGACGAGTAACCGGTACCGAAGTCGTCGAGCCACAGCTGCACGCCCAGCCGGCGCAGCGCGGTGGCAACCTCTTGTGCCACGGCGGTTTCGCCCAGCAGTGCATCCTCGGTGATCTCCAGGATGAGCCGGTTCGGCCCGAGCCCGTGGCGGCGCATGGTCGCCGAGATCCGCCGCGGGAAATCGCGATCGGTCATGAGTCCAGGGGGGACGTTGACGCCGACCAGCATGTCGTGCCGGCGGAACCGGACGGACCAATCGGCAAGCTGCGCGCAGGCCCGGTCGACCATCACGTCGGTGAGTTCCGGGAGCAGTCCGAGCCGGCCGGCCAGCTGGATGAAGTACGCCTGAGGCACTGTCTCGCCGCCCACCCGCCATCGGGCGAGCGCCTCCAGGGAGTGCACCCGGCCGCTCTGCAGGTCGATGATCGGCTGGTAGACGGTGTCGATGGCGCCCAGCTTCATCGCCTCGATCAGCAGCGGTCGGTACTGCAGATCGGCCGCCTCCGGCAGGATCATCGACGAGTCGTAGATGGCCAGCTGACCCTTTCCGGCCCGCTTGGCCGCATACATCGCGATGTCGGCGCGAGAGAAGAGCTCGTCGACGGTGGGCGTCTCCGTGTCGCCGGGCACGTCGGCGATGCCGACGCTGGCACCGATGGACAGCTCGTCGCGGCGCAGCACGAAGGGCTGGCGGAGCGCGTCGACGATGCGGGCACCGGCCTTCACCGAGTCGATGTCCCCCTCGATGAGGATGGCGAACTCGTCACCGCCGAAACGGGCCACCGTGTCGCTGGCACGCATCGCCCCGCGCAACCGCTCGGCCACCCGGATCACCAGCTCGTCCCCGACCGGATGCCCGAGAGTGTCGTTGACGGCCTTGAAGTCGTCCAGGTCGATGAACAACAGGGCCAGTGGCCGCAGGCTGCGGCGGTGTTGTTCGAGCGCGTGGGTCACCCGGTCGATGAACAGCGCCCGGTTGGGCAGGCCGGTCAGCTGATCGGCGAACGCACGCCGCTGGAGCTCCTGCTCGCGGTTCTCCAGATGCCTGGTCAGTGCCTGATTGTCGCGGATCGTCAGGTATTGCCGGGCCAGCACGCCGACAAAGGTGATCACCAGAGCGATGGCGGCGACCCGGTCGGCGCCGTTCTGGGTGCGGTCGGCGGCCACCACGAGCAGCGCGATGGCCAGCGGGATGTACGGCAGGGAGCTGGCCCGCCGGGCGCGGTCCTTCAACTCCGATTCGCCGTCGCCGTCCGAACGCCGGTCGGCCCACCCTGCGACCGCCGCCGAGGCACCGTCGATCCGGCCACTGGCCAACCCGGCACAGCCGATGATGCCGAAGCCCAGGATCCAGCCGAGGGTCGTGATCGAACCGGCCTCGAAGTCATCCGACGCGCTCATGTAGGCATAGAAGCCGTCGGAGACCGCGATCAGAGCCATACCCATCGCCACCGCGGCCAGGCTGGATCGCCGGTCCACCCGGCGGCTGGCACTGAGCAGCACCATGGTCAGCACGATGATGTCGCCGCACGGGTAGGCGAGGTTGATCACCAGACCAAGCACATCGGTGTCGTCGGTCGTCGCCTGGGCCAGGCTGTCGATGGTGGTGACCCAGCTGATGGTGAACAGCGACAGGCCGATGATCAGTGCGTCCAGTGTGGTGCGCAGCCGGTCGGTGTGGCGGCCGTTGGACGGCCAGACGGCGACCGCCATCAGCGCGGTGAAAGACAGGAAGAGCAGGTCCGCCGGCGATACCTGCGGCACCTCTTCGCCGAGCACCAGTTCGATCCAGCACCAGTAGAGCTGGCCGAGGGTCCAGCAGGCACAGGCGGCGGTGACCAACAGCCACGCGCGACGCCGATCGTCACCGCGATGACGCGTGACGGCGACAGCGGATCCGACCGTCGCCAGCAAGGCGGCTGCCAACTGCCCGAGGTTGCTCCACCACGCCGCAGCGTCCGAGTCTGCGCCGGACCATCGGGACGTCAGGTAGCCGCAGGAAGCGACCGCCAGCACGAACAGCGCTGCCACGACGACTGGTGGTCGGCGCCAACGCGCAGGCGCGACATCACTGTCAGCCGGGGTGGGCACATACCGCGAACCCACACGGGCCGGCATGCGAGCGACTTTCCGTTCGGCTGGATCTCGCTCTGCCTCCGGCAGTCGGCTCGAGGACGCCACCATTGCCGCCTCCCCGCCGTCAACCGCTACGGCCGCAACATCACCGGGACGGTCCCGATCGGCGCAGTAACGTACGTCAAGAGTGTCTTCTATGCCCCATCCGGAGCAATCGCACGCGCCGGAATTCATCGTGATGACGGCAGAGTTCACCCTATCCGCGTGACGCGATGCTGTTCGCTACATACAGTGACACTCCGCCTGCGAATGTCACGGAGAGTGCATGAGCGACACCCTGCACCGATGGCCATCAGGGCCGGGCCGCACCTGCAACTCGCTACTCCGGTAGCGGCGTGAAGGACCCGGTCTGGGTCACCTTCGCGATCGCGCGCATCTTGTTCACCGCGTCCAGCGCCGCCACCTTGTACGACTCGGCGAGCGTCGGGTAATTGAAGACGGCGTCCACGAGATAGTCCACCGTCCCGCCGCACCCCATGACCGTCTGGCCGATGTGCACCAGTTCGGTGGCGTTGGTGCCGAACACGTGGACGCCGAGCAGCTCCCGGGATTCGCCGTGCACCAGGATCTTCAGCATCCCGTAGGAGTCGCCGAGGATCGCACCCCGGGCGAGCTCCCGGTACCGCGAGATGCCCACCTCGAACGGCACATTCTCCCTGGTGAGCTCCTCCTCGGTGCGGCCGACGAAGCTGATTTCCGGGATGGTGTAGATGCCGATCGGCTGCAGGTCACCCAGCTTGTTGCCGACGGGTTCGCCGAACGCGTGGTAGGTCGCCCGCCGGCCCTGCTCCATCGCGGTGGCGGCCAGCGCCGGGAACCCGATGACGTCACCGACGGCGTAGATGTGCTCGACCTCGGTCTGGAAGTGTTCGTTGACCTCGACCCGTCCGCGGTTGCTCGCGGCGACGCCTGCCGCGCTGATGTTGAGTTCGTCGGTGACGCCCTGCCGGCCCGCCGAGTACAGCACCGTGTCGGCGGGGATCTTCTTGCCGGACTCGAGGATGGTCAGGGTGCCGGCCGGGTGCTTCTGCACCTCGCGGACGGACTCGGAGAACCGGAACGTCACGGCCAGTTCGCGCAGCTGGTACTGCAGCGCCTCGACGATCTCCTTGTCGCAGAAGTCGAGCATCGAAGCGCGCTTCTCGACGACAGTGACCTTGGTGCCGAGCGCAGCGAACATCGAGGCGTACTCGATCCCGATGACCCCCGCGCCGACGACGACCATCGACGTCGGGACCTTGTCCAGCCCCAGGATCTGATCGGAATCCACGATGGTCGCCCCGTCGAAGTCGACCGTGGCCGGCCGCGCCGGCTTCGTGCCGACCGCGACCACGATCTTGTCCGCGGTGATGTCGTGATGGTGGCCGGCCTCGTCGACCACCGACAGCTGGTGCGGGTCAACGAAGGTGGCCGTCCCCACGATCAGCGTGACGTGGTTGCGGGTGAGCTGATTGCGGATGACGTCGATCTCCCGCGCCACCACGTGCTGGGTGCGCGCAGACAGGTCGGTGACGGTGATGTCGTCCTTGACCCGATAGGACTGCCCATACAGCTCGCGCTGGTTCAGCCCGGTCAGGTAGAGCACCGCTTCACGCAGGGTTTTGGACGGGATCGTGCCGGTGTTGATGCAGACCCCGCCGACCATGTCCCACCGCTCCACGACAGCAGCACGGTGACCGAGCTTCGCCGCGGCGATGGCGGCCTTCTGGCCCGCCGGACCGGACCCGATGACGATCATGTCGTAGTGGTCCATGGCGATCTGCTCCCTCGTGGCCGGCTGCCATCACCCGCCGATCGGCGGTCACCCGCCTATAAGTAAAGACCTGTCCCACCCCGGGCGCGCTCACTGGCCACCGCCTGCAGGTCGCGCTCGCGCAGCACCACAAACGTCTCACCGCCGAGCTCGACCTCGTACTGGTCCTCGGGACTGAACAGCACGCGTTCACCGAGCTTGACCGACCGCACGTGCTGGCCGACACCGGCGACCTCACCCCAGACCAGCCGCTTGGCCACCTCGGCCGTGGCCGGGATCAGAATTCCCGCCCTGGTGGTGCGCTCACCCGGTCCGCCGGCCCTGCGGATCAGGATGCGGTCGTGCAGCATCTGGATGGCCAGCGCGGCATCGGCGGGAGCGTCGACGGATGACATCGGGCGAGCGTAGCGGCCGCGAAGAGGCGCCAGGAGAGGCCCTGAAGACAGGTCGACCCCGGACGGCTGCCAGGTCGGGGGTCCGGCAGCTGTCCGGGGTCATTTGGCATATCGACGCGCACGCGACCGGCGTTACATCGTTCCGGAGGAAATTTCTTCCGGCTCGAGACGCGTCGCGGGCGCTGTGGTGTGCCTCGCTGGATCAGCGAAGCCAGTAGCCCTGCGCCTGCGCCATCGTGCGCAGCTCGTCGCGGACGGCCGGGGTGGCCGCGCGGTCGATGGCCCGGTTGATTTCGCGGCGGGCGCGGGCGCTGTCGCGGTGGTTCCGTACTGCTTGGCCGAGGCGGCTCATGGTAGTTCCCTTCTGAAAGCACTGCGTGTGCTGTTGGTGCGTTTGGTTCTTACATCAACTATGACGCTTTACCCCCTCCAAGATGCCCGAATCTGCGGTGAGGCGTGCCACACGCCGGTGATCGTCCGGGCAAACACTCAATTCACACTCTATTCGCCACTTACCCGAGGCGCTCGACGACGCCGTTCACGGCGCGGTCGCTGCGTCCGCCGACGTAAGGCGGCACCGTCATGCGAAGGCGGCGAACCCACCCGGTGGAAGGTTGATCCGAGCGCTCAATCCGTTCCGGGCTTCGACCGGAGCCGCGATGGCAGGGACCGGTGCTCCGGTACCGGCGGGCGCAGCCCCGTGCAGCAATCTGAGGTCCTCGCCGACGCTGTGCAGCCCGGAATCGATCGTCACCCAGGCCCCCTGGGCATCAGTGATGTCGGTGTTCACAGCGCACACCACTTCCCGGTCCGACAGGATCCGCGACCACGCGATGATCCCGCGCACCGGTCCGCCGAAGCCCGTCGGCAACCCGAAGCGGACTCCGTCGCCCGACACGGGCCGCAGGAACTGCCGCCCCCGACGCAGCGCAGCCTCGTCTCGGCGCAGCTGCAGCAGCCCGGCGAGCATGCGGTAGCCGTCCGCGGTCTCGTCGAACACATGACGGTTGCGCGAACGGAAAGCGCCGAAGACACCGCCGAACATCGCCTCTCGGATGTACCGGTCCGCGTTCTCTCCCGCCCCGATTCCGTCCAGGTGTTGCTCGCTGCCGTAGTAGAAGCACGGGATCCCCAGCGTTGTCGCGTTCACCGCGGCGACGGCGAGAAGGCGGGCGCGACCGTCGTTGCCGGCGGCAAAGCGTGATTTCGTTGAACCTTGACGCACCTGGTCGTGATCGTCGAACGACGTGACCACGGTGTTGCGCAACCACGTGTGCGACTCCTTGCCGATCAACTCGGAATTACGGAAGAGCGAGAAGTACCCGACCGGATCCGCCGCGCCGGTGGCGGTGTCGTTGAGCTGTTGCTGCACGTCGGCCAGTCCCAGTGCGGCGTCGAGCCCGGTCAGCTGCATGGTGACGATGGCGTCCGGACGAGTGCCGGTGATCTCGCCGACCAGCAGGAAGCGGTCCTTACCGACCGACTGCGCGAATTCGTGCACCACCGAGGAGAAGTACCGGGTGGCCCCGCGCTCCATGTGTTTGACGGTGTCCACCCGGAATCCGTCGATGTCGGCGTACGCGAGCCACCAGCAGTACGCCCGGGTGAGCGCCACCAGTGCCGGCGAGGGCCGGTACTCGTCCAGCGGTCCGCTGCCGTGGGCGATGTCCTTGAGGCCGACGAAGTCCCCGTCCAGGTACTCCGGCGAGTTGTCCCAGTTGGTGATCCGGCCCTGTCGGGTGAACCTCCCGGCCGCATGCAATTCGGCGGGGAACACCGCCCCGTCCGGCCAGCACGCCGCCGCTCCGTCAACGGTGAAGGGTTCCAGCGCCCCGCCCGCCGACCGCCAGCCGGCGACCGGGTAGGGGGCGCCGTCCCAGCGCGGGTCGACCGGTCGGATCGGCGAGCTCGCCGTGGCGGGATACCGCTCCGGATCGGTGAGGTCGTAGGCGAAGACGTCACCGGAGTGGTTCAGGACGATGTCGAGGATGACGCGCAGCCCGGCCGAGTGCGCTGCAACAACCAGCGCACGCAGGTCGTCATTGCTGCCGAAGCCGGGCTCGACCGTGAGGAAATCCTGGGTCGCATAGCCGTGGTAGTTGCTCTGGTCGCCGGCCGGCGGCACCGCCTGTTTGAGCACCGGACTGATCCACAGTGTGCTGACGCCGAGGCGGCGCAGATAGCCGACCTTGCTGGTGACACCGGCGAGGGTGCCACCGACTCTGCTGACGCCGGCCGCCCGCCACCGAGCCGCTCCGTCGGGGCTGCCGAGGGCGTTTCCGGTGTCCTGCACCCGGAAGGGCGGCGTCACCCCGGCGACCGGTTGCCCGGCGTCATCGAGGTAGCCGTCCTCCCTGCCGTCGGAGAACCGATCGACCAGCAGGAAGTAGAGCACCTCGTCTTCCCAGGCGGACGGCGACGGCGTCTTCGGATCTGCGGTCACCACAGCGAAGTCCAGGTCCGCCACCCGGCGGGTTGCTCCGGTCGTCATGACTCCTCCTTGCAGCGCCACACCGATCAGGACGTCACCGACGGCGCACGAATACCATCGGCCGGCCACGGGCACGGTGCTGTGAGCATGGACGGAAGGTGGCTCGGTTGCATCAGAAGCCTGCGCCGCTCGGTGTCTTCGTCGGTCTGGCCACTCTTGACGTCATCCACCGGGTGACCCGCCGTCCCGGCCCGGACGAAAAGGTCACGGCGCTGCGCCAGGACATCGCCGCCGGCGGCCCTGCCGCCAACGCCGCGGTGACGTATGCCGCGTTGGGCGGTCGCGCGCGGCTCGTCACGGCGCTCGGCACCGACCGGCTGGCCGGCGTCATCGGCGATGAGCTGCAGACGCACAGGGTTGAGGTCGTCGACGTCGACGTCGACGCGACACGCCGCCGGCCGTCTCGGCGATCCTGATCGACGACGAGACAGGGGCACGTTCGGTGACGTCGGTGGACGCCGCCGGGCGTCGGTTCCTTCGCCAGTGCCGATGTGGTGGCAGGAGATGCTGGCCGGCGCCGCCGTGGTGATGTCGGACGGGCATCATTCGCTGCTCGCCACCGGGGCTGCGCTCGCAGCCGCTGCTACAGGTGTCCCGCGTGGTGCTGGACGCGGGCCGATGGAAGCCGGTGATGTCGGAGCTGATCCCGCTGGCCGCCGACGTCATCTGCTCGGCGGAGTTCCGCTGGCCCGGCAGCACCGATGCCGCCGCGTCCGCACGCCGGATCCTCGCCGTCCCGCCGGCCGACGGCGCCGAGGAAGCACGGTTCGTGGCCGCGACCAACGGCGCCGGACCGGTGACCTGGTGGGACGGGGCGGCCTCCGGGGAGGTGGCCGTGCCTGCGGTCAACGCCGTCGACACGCTCGGAGCAGGCGACGCCTTCCACGGCGCCTACGCCTTTTTCCGTACCGACCCTGTACTGTCGCCGACCGAACGGCTGGCCCGCGCCGCTGGGGTCGCGGCCAGCCGGGTCACGACGATCGGCCCGCGCGACTGGCTGTCCGGTCTGCGCCGGACCGGGATCTAGAAGGCCAGTGCCAGTCCCGGATCCGACAGCAGCGCACCGACGTCGGCGAGGAACCGTGAGCCCTGCTGGCCGTCGACCACGCGATGGTCGAACGACAACGCCAACTGGCACACCTTGCGGACCGCGAGTTCCCCGTTCACCACCCACGGCGCGTCCTTGATCGAGCCGAGCGCCAGGATGGCCGCCTCACCGGGATTGATGATGGGCGTTCCGGTGTCGACGCCGAACACGCCCACGTTCGTGATGCTGAACGTCCCGCCCGACATCTGTGCGGGGGTGGTCGTCCCGGCCCTGGCCGTGGCCGTCAGCTGCTGCAGTGCGGCGGCCATGCCAGCGAGGTCCAACCGGTCGGCGTCTCTGATCACCGGCACCAACAGGCCACGGGGTGTCGCCGCCGCGATGCCGAGGTTGACATAGTCCTTGACGACGATGTGGTCCTGGCCGCCGGCGTCCTCCGAGGCCTCGTAGGCGGCGTTGACCTCGGGCGTCCGCCGTGCCGCCAGGCAGACAGCCCGCGCCGCGAATGCCAACGGGGAGAGCTTCACGTCCGCGAACTCCGGCCTGCGCCGGAGCCGGTCCCGCAGCTCCATCATCGGCGTCACGTCCACCGTCAGGAACTCGGTGACGTGCGGTGCGGTGAACGCGCTCGCGACCATCGCCGCCGCGGTCACCTTACGCACGCCCTTCACCGGAATGCGCCGCTCCCGCCGACCATCCTGCTGCGAGCGACCGCCCTCCGTGGACTCGACAGTGCCTGCTGCGGCGGCATTCTCGACATCCAAGCGGCTGATGACGCCGTCGGCTCTGGTGGGGATCACGCTGCTCAGGGCGACGCCCAGATCCTTGGCCAGCTTGCGCACCGGCGGCGCGGCCAGTGGTGCCCGGCCGGACGCCGACCCCCGCCCCGACAGCGACGCCGCAGCGGTGGGCTCGCGCTCCTGCTCCTCCTCGACCACGGGGACCTGTGACGCGACCGGAGCCGGCATGACGACCGGTTCAAGGGCGGCTCCCGAGGCTCCCCGCCGGGCACGCCGCACCGTTGCGGCCCCCGCCGAGGTGTACCCGACCAGCGTTGCGATCCGGCCGTCCGCGGACACTTCACCGATCTTGGCACCGCCCGAGCCGACCGGTTCGGCACCGCTCGCCCCAGCACCGCTCGCCCCGGCACTGTTCGCCCCGGCACCGTTCTGTGGTGAGCCGTGACCACCGGTTCCCTGTACGACCGCCGTGCCGGCCGGTACCGGCGGCGGCTCGAGTTCGCCGGCGGCCGGATCGGTGTCGACGGTGATGATCGGCGTACCGACTTGCACCGTCACGCCCGGCTCGACGAGCAGGGCGTGCACCCGGCCGGCGAACGGTGATGGCAACTCGACGGCGGCCTTGGCGGTCTCGATCTCCACCATCACCTGGTTCACGGTCAGCATGTCGCCGACGGCGACGCGCCAGCTCAGCACCTCGGCTTCGGTGAGCCCCTCGCCGGCGTCCGGCATCGCGAAGGTCTGCAGTCGGGTGCCGGCCGCCGCGTTGCGGCTTCCTGTCGCATTCACTGATCTCACTCCTCAGTACGCCAGAGCGCGGTCGACGGCGTCGAGCACCTTGTCCAGGTCGGGCAGGTACTCGTCCTCCAACCGGCTCGGCGGGTACGGGGTGTCGAAGCCGGCCACCCGGATCACCGGGGCCGCGAGGGAGTAGAACGCCTCTTCGGTCACCCGTGCAGCGATGTCGGCAGTGATGGACGCCTCGCGCGGCGCCTCCGACACGACGACCAGCCGGCCGGTACGGCGAACGGATTCCACCACCGGCGCCAGGTCCAGCGGCGACAGCGTGCGCAGGTCGATGACCTCGAGCGATCTGCCCTCGGTGGCGGCGGCATCGGCAGCGGCCAGCAGGATGGGCATGCTCGGTCCGTAGGACACCACGGTGACGTCGGTCCCCGGCCGTCGGATCACGCTGCGGAAACACGCGGGCGGCCACTCGCCGGTGAGCCCGCTGTGCCGGGAGCCTGTGTCCAGCGGCCCCTTCTCCCAGTAGCGCCGTTTCGGCTCGAAGAACACCACCGGGTCGTCACAGGCGATCGCCGCACGCAACATGTCGAAGGCGTCCTGCGGCGTCGAGCAGGCCACCACCCGGAGCCCGCCGATGTGGCAGAAGAACGACTCGGGCGCCTCGGCGTGATGCTCGACTGCGCCGATGCCGCCGCCGAAGGGAATGCGGATGACCATCGGCATCGCCCAGGCGCCCTGTGTCCGGTAGGTGATCTTGGCGACCTGCGAGACGATCTGGTCGAACCCCGGAAAGACGAATCCGTCGAACTGGATCTCGGTCACCGGGCGGTAGCCGCGCATCGCGAGACCGACTGCGGTGCCGATGATCCCGGATTCGGCGAGTGGGGTGTCCAACACCCGGTGATCGCCGAAATCCTTCTGCAGGCCGTCGGTCACCCGGAAGACCCCACCGAGTTTGCCGACGTCCTCGCCCATCACGATGACCTTGGGATCGTCCTCCATGGCCGACCGCAGCGCGGTGTTGAGTGCCTTCGCCAGCGTGCTGTTCGGCGGCGGCGGCGCGGTACCGAGGAAGCTCTGCAGCCCTTCGGGGGTGTGGCCACCGGCTGTCGACACGTCAGGCGCGCTCATGCCCGTGCCCCCGTCTGTGCGGCACCGTCATCGGCGAACCCCGCCAGGTACTGCAGGTACTCGCGCTGCTGCTCCTCCAGTTGGCCGTGCGGGTGGCTGTAGACGTTCGCGAAAATCCTTTCCGGTGGCGGCTTCTCCATCCCGATGCAATGCGCCCTGAACCGTGCCGCGAGCGCGTCGGCCTCGGTGTTCACCTCGTCGAAGAACTGCTGGTCCGCGAGGCCCTGGCGGGACAGGTGCGCCCGGACCCGCTCGATCGGATCGAGCAGCTTCCAGTGCTCCTCCTCGGCCGCCATCCGGTACCGGGTCGGGTCGTCGGACGTGGTGTGCGCATCCATCCGGTAGGTGAAAGCCTCGATCATCACCGGCCCGTTGCCGGAGCGGCACTCCTCCAGCGCCCAGCGGGTCACCGCGAGGCAAGCCAGGACATCGTTCCCGTCGACGCGAACACCAGGGAACCCGTAACCGGTCGACCGCTCCCAGAGGGGGACCCGCGATTGCCGGGACACCGGTTCGGAGATCGCCCACTGGTTGTTCTGGCAGTAGAAGACGACGGGTGCGTCGAACGCCGCCGCGAACACCATTCCCTCGTGGACGTCGCCCTGGCTGGTCGCGCCGTCACCGAAGAAGGCGATCGTCGCCTCGTTGCTGTCCTCGCCCGGGCCGGCCGACGGGTCCGCCGCGTCGTCGTTCTCCTTGACCGCGGCCACCGATCCGATGACACCGTCGAAGCGCTGCCCCATCGCATAGCCGGTGGCGTTGAGCACCTGGTTGCCGATGACGATGGTGTAGCTGTTGAACCGGGTCGCCTTCGGATCCCAGCCGCAGTGATCGGTGCCGCGGAAGATGCCGAGCAACTGGGTCGGGTCGACGCCGCGACACCAGGCCACACCGTGCTCGCGGTACGACGGGAAGGCCATGTCATTGGGGCGCATCGCACGGCCGGCGCCGATCTGCGCGGCCTCCTGACCCAGCAACGGAACCCAGATGCTGAGCTGACCCTGCCGCTGCAGCGCATTGCCTTCCCGGTCGAACCTGCGGACCAGGACCATGTCCCGGTACAGCCCACGCAGCAGGTCCGCGCTCACTTCGATGGGGAAATCGGGATGGGCGGTGAAGTCGCCTTCCGGGGACAGCAGCTGCACCAGGTCGTCACCGTGGCTGGTGGCGCGAAGACCCGCGATGACCTCGGACGGCGTCGGTTGACCGCGCAGCCCGGCGGCGCCGCGGGCGGCGGCCTCCCCGGCAGTGGTCGGGGCGCCGATCGACGACTGACGTGGCTGGTCCTGATCGGCCGGGCGCTGAACGGGTGGAACGCCTGCCATTGCGCAACTCCTTCACTTCCGATGACCCGACCCCCGGGATCGCCGGGAAGCGGCACCGACGGTGGACATGGACGCGCAGGCCCAGGTGCGTCGTCGGCGGTGACGGTGGCGACGCCGGCAGCCGGGAAGTGGATCACACGCCCGGCCGCCGCACGACATCTCGATACTGGCACGGAATCATCGCCATCTCGACTTCCGCCACGGTCGGCGGGTGGCGCCCCGGCGCAATGACGAGCGGGGTCCCACCTGCGGCGTTGCCACCGGACGCGGCCCGGCGGGTGTCGACATACGATCGCAGCCTGCCGGCGGATCAGATCGTCCGGCCGGATACCCGGAGGTCTGTCGTGGAATTGGAGCACCGGTTCGAAGTCCCGGTCGGCGTGGAGAAGGCCTGGACGAGTTTGCTCGACATCGAGCAGGTCGGCACCTGCTTTCCCGGGGCAACCCTGGACAGCGTCGACGGCGACGAGTTCAGCGGCTCGGTCAAGATCAAGCTGGGCCCGATCCGGATGACCTACAAGGGATCGGCCCGGATCGTCGAGAAGGACCCGGTGGCGCACCGGGCGAAGATCGAGGCGACCGGCAACGCGGGTGGCTCCTCTTCGACCGCCGCGATGATGGTGACCGCGACGGCCACGGCGCTCGCGCCCAACCGCACCGCCGTCGACCTGGTCACCACCCTGTCGCTGACCGGCCGCCCCGCGCAGTTCGGCCGCGGCGTGATGGTGGACGTGGGCAACAAGCTGATCGGTCAGTTCGCCAACTGCGTGTCGACCAAGCTCAGCGGGCACACCGGTACCGGGGCCGAGTTGATCGACGTGACCAATCCCGATGAGGTGGCCGCCGAGTTCGTCGCCCCGCCGGCCGCCGGGACCGCCGGGAGTGCGCAGCCGGCCGCTTCTGCGCCTGCGCCGGCCGGTGACCTGAACCTGCTGTCGGCGACCGCGGCGCCGATCCTCAAGAGGGTGTTGCCCGTTCTGCTCGGCATCGTGGCACTGGTGTTGGCCCGCAAGCTGTTTCGACGCGGCGGCGGTGACGAAGACGACTGACCTCCGCTGCCGTCCAGTGCCGGCCGCAAACCAGTGCCGGCCGGAAACCAGTGCGGCGGGCATCCGTTGCACCGCACACTTGCAAGAAGCTCGAATTCAAGCCGGTTGTGCAAGGAAACGGTTCAACGGGTCGGCACCCGCTCCGGCTAACGCGCAACGGGTCGGCACCCGCTCCGGCCGGGCCGCAACGGATCGGCACCCACCGAGCCCGAACGCAACTGACCGCCAGGGCACGACGCTGGGCCCTGGCGGTCAGTGGTGGTGCTTGTTCAGTTGAGTCCGAGGCGGAGCTTGAGCGAGTCGAGCTCGTCACGCAGTGAGGTCGGGACGCTGTCGCCGATCTTTTCGAACCATTCCTCGATGAGCGGGATTTCCTTCTTCCACTCCTCCGGATCGAAGGCGAGGGCGGCCTCCACCTGCTTCAGCGTCAGGTCCAGCCCGTCGATGTCCAGCGAGCCTGCGGTCGGGACCAGCCCGATAGGCGTCTCGACCGTGCCGACGTCGCCCTCGATACGATCGACGACCCACTTCAGCACCCGCGAGTTCTCGCCGAATCCGGGCCACAGGAAGCCACCGTCGGCATCGCGACGGAACCAGTTGACGTAGAAGATCTGCGGCAGCTTGGTGGCGTCGGCGCTCTTGCCGAGGTTGATCCAGTGCGCGAAGTAGTCGCCGGCGTTGTAGCCGATGAACGGCAGCATGGCCATCGGGTCACGACGCACCACACCGACGGCGCCGGTGGCGGCGGCGGTGGTCTCACTGGACAGTGTCGCGCCCATGAAGACGCCGTGCTGCCAGTCGCGGGCCTGCGTCACCAAGGGGACGGTGGTCTTGCGCCGTCCGCCGAACAGGATGGCCGAGATCGGCACCCCGGTTGGCTCGAAGTACTCGTCCGCGATGATCGGGCACTGGGTGATCGGCGTACAGAACCGCGAGTTCGGATGGCTGGACGGTTCGCCGGCCGATTCCAGCTTGTTGCCGTCGGCATCCAAGCCGCTCGGCGTCCAGTCGCGGCCCTTCCAGTCGGTGAGGTGTGCCGGCGGCTCGTCGGTCATTCCCTCCCACCAGACGTCGCCGTCGTCGGTCAGGGCGACGTTGGTGAACAGCGAGTTGCCCTGTTCGATGGCCTTCATCGCGTTGGGGTTGGTGCCCCACCCGGTGCCGGGGGCAACACCGAACAGGCCGAACTCGGGGTTGACCGCGTACAGCCGGCCGTCGGCGCCGAACTTCATCCAGGCGATGTCGTCGCCGAGGGTTTCCGCTTTCCAGCCGGGCACCGTCGGTTGCAGCATGGCGAGGTTGGTCTTGCCGCAGGCGCTCGGGAATGCGGCCGCGATGTAGTGCACCTTCTGCTCGGGCGAGGTCAGCTTGAGGATGAGCATGTGCTCGGCCAGCCAACCCTCGTCACGGGCCATCACCGAGGCGATGCGCAGCGAGTAGCACTTCTTGCCGAGCAGGGCGTTGCCGCCGTAACCGGAACCGAAGGACCAGATCGCCCGCTCCTCGGGGAACTGCACGATGTACTTGATGTCGTTGCACGGCCACTTGACGTCCTGCTGTCCGGGCGCCAACGGCGCGCCGACGGAGTGCAGCGCCTTGACCCAGGTGGCACCGCCGTTGATCAGCTCCAGCGCCTTCGAGCCCATCCGGGTCATGATCCGCATCGAGACGACAACGTATTCGGAGTCGGTGATCTCGACACCCAGCTTGGGATCGTCGGCGTCATAGGGGCCCATGCAGAACGGGACGACGTACATCGTCCGGCCCCGCATGCAACCCGCGTACAGGCCGGTGAGGATGGCCTTCATCGCGGACGGTTCCATCCAGTTGTTCGTCGGGCCGGCATCTGCCTTGTCCACCGAGCAGATGAACGTCCGGTCTTCGACCCGGGCGACATCGGTCGGGTCGGAATTGGTCTGGAACGAGTTGGGCTTCGCTGTCAGCCTGGTGAAGGTGCCGGCCTCGACAAGCGCATCGGTGAGCCGGGTCCACTCCTCCTCGGAACCGTCACAGAAGACCACCTGGTTTGGCTGCGCGAGCTCGGCTACTTCCAGTACCCACGAGAGCAAAGCCGGCAAGGTGCCTCTCGGCGCTCCCAGCACCTGAACCCCGGTCGAGACCGCCGCGGGGCCGTTTATGGTCGAGGACGTCGTTGCCGGCGGGCGGATGACCGCGGTCACATGCACCATCTCCTGGAGTTTTTTGAGCGATCCCAGGCGGCCGTTCGGCTCGCGCTGGCTGAAAATCAACGGCACCGCGCTGTGCCCCTGGATTCAGCGACCATAGCGAGTAAAGGCCATGAGCGCCTCGAAATAGCCTGTTGTTCCGACCACAGAATCGAGAAAGTCACCACGTTATCGAGCGCTCGGACTTGCGCCGATGTTAGGTTTTGTTGGTTCGCGATATTTCATGATCGAACATGCCGCTACCTGGGCAGACGGTACATGACACAGGTCACCTCGGATCCGCACAGCAAGAGATCGGAGTCACATCGGTATTGGCGGCGCAGTAATTGCCGATCCCGTCAATGGTGAAATCCATTGGCACGCTGAATGATGCGACAATTCTTGGGTTATTGCGTTCCGTCCCGGCCTGCGGGCAATGAGATTTCATGGACGCGCGCCGACATGCGGGGGCATCGTGATCATGAGACTGTGAGGAGTTGGACCAGTTCAGTCCGCCCCGGGGGGAGCCGAGATGTGTCGATTGTTCGGGCTGCATACGGGACCGGACCCGGTCTCCGCAACGTTCTGGTTGCTGGACGCGCCGGACAGCCTGCGTGAGCAGAGCCACCGCGAGCCGGACGGCGCCGGGATCGGCGTGTTCGATGCGGACGCTCGACCCGTGCTCGACAAGCAACCGATCGCTGCTTGGCAGGACGCCGAGTTCGCGCGGGACGCACGCCAGGCGCGCAGTCGCACCTTCATCGCACACGTCCGCTATGCCAGCACCGGCGCGCACACCGTCGAGAACACTCACCCGTTCGCTCAGGACGGACGGCTGTTCGCCCACAACGGCGCCTTCGGCGGGCTCGACCAGCTCGACACCGTGCTCGCGGAGCAGGGCGTTGCGGGCCTGGTGGCCGGCCAGACGGACAGCGAGCGGATGTTCGCGTTGATCACCGCCCATGCCAGGCGCAACGGCGGCGACGTGTCCGGGGCGATCGTGTCCGCGGTGTCCTGGATCGCGGCGGAACTTCCGCTGTTCGCCGTCAACATCCTGCTGGCCACCCCGGACGACCTGTGGGCGTTGCGGTATCCGGCCACCCACGAGCTGTACATCCTGGAACGGCCGGCCATTGATCAGCACCTCGAAGTGCGCACCCGCCGGATCCACACCCGCTCCCACGAGCTCGCCAGGCGGCCGTCGGTCGTGTTCGCCAGTGAGCCGATGGACGGCGAAACAGGCTGGCGCCTGCTGGATCCAGGCGAGCTGGTGCACGTCGGGCGTGACCTGACGGTCAGCAGCAGCCGCCCGCTCACGGCGGCGCCGCGGCACCCGTTGACGCTCGCCGACCTCTCCCCCGCGGCCGCCGCGTCACAGGCCCCCGGAGCTCAGCGCACCCAGTGACCAGCGCACCCAGTGACCAGCGGAGGCCGGGTGAACCGGCCGAACCAGCACGCCGCGGCCCATTCGCCCGTCGACCCGGGCCGGGCGCCTCTGAGATTTCTACTGCGCCTTGGACACCGACGACATGTTGAAGTCGTTGACGACCAGTGGCGGCATTGCGGACCGGGTGAACCAGTCACTCCACTCCCGCGACAGCGCCGGCACCGTGCCGCCGGCGTCCATCACCTGTCGCAGCACGTCCAGCGGTGACATGTTGAAGCGGAAATTGTTGACGGCGCCGGCGATCTCGCCGTTCTCGATCAGGAAGACGCCGTCCCGGGTGAGACCGGTGAGCAGCATCGTCATCGGGTCGACATCACGCAGGTACCACTGCGATGTGACCAGCAGCCCACGCCGGACGCCGGCGACCAGGTCCTCCGTCGTGCGGCCCGGCTCGCCTCCGGTGAGCACCAGATTGTCGGCCAGCGGTGTGAACGCCTCGTCGAACTCGGCAGCAGACCCCCTGGTGTGCAACAGGTGCGAGATCACGCCGTCGGTCAGGATTTCGCACCGGCCGATCGGCGCACCGTTGTCGAAGACCGAGACCTCGTCCGCGGAGGCGGATGTCACCAGGAACGGGGACGACTCCAGCCCCGGGTATGCCGGATCGGCGAACAACGTGAACGCTCGGTCGGTGAGTCGCTGGCCCACCTTGGTTCCGCCCCCCGGGGCCGAGAACGCTGACCGCCCTTCGTGTGCGGGCCTGGCGCCCGCGCTCCAGCCGAGGAAGACCATGAAGTCGGCGACGGCGGTGGGCGGGAGCACGGTGTCGTAACGGCCGGGCGGGAGGTCGACGCTGCGGCGGGCCCATTCCAGGCGGGTGGCCAGGGTGTTGGCGGCCTCGTCCACCCGGACGCCGGCGAAATCCGCCGTCGACACACCGGACCAGGCCGAGCGCTGCAGGTCTGCAGACTTCGCGTTGAGCTCGAGCAGTCCGGTGGGCTGGACCCAACGGGCCCGCAGGCCCGTCGACGATCCGAGGTGGGTCGTCGTGCTCTCGTGCCGGGCGAAGCCGTAGAGGATCCGGTCACCGGAGCGGGCATCGTCGAACGCCGCGCCCAGCGACGGCAGCAGCTCACCGAACACCTCGAACGAGGTGACCTCGGCAGGCTCCTCGTACGCCGCGGACCCTGCTCCGCCGCCCGGCTCCACCAGCGGCTGCGCGTCCCGGGCGGGCCCCGACGCGGCAGCGGCCTGTGCCGCGGCATGCGCCGCCGCGACGACTTCCTGCACCCCGGCAACGGTTTCCGCCGAGGACGCCGACGCCGTCACCGTTCCCGCTGCGCCGTTGACCACGGCCACGACGAACCAGGACAGCGACCGCGACACGCCGTTGGTGGTGACCGTGTTGTTGGCCCACCGGACATTGGCCTCGGTGCTGGACTGCACGACCACCACGCAGCCGTCCGAGGTGGACGCGGCGAGCCCGGTCTCGATGATCTGCTGCGGGCTCAGCAGGCCGGCGGTCGTCATGCCGCTCCCTCCTGGACGGTGTTGAGAATGGAGATTCCACGGAATCGCGCGGACGGGCAGCCGTGCGAGACGGCAGCCACCTGGCCCGGCTGGCCCTTACCGCAGTTGAAGGCACCGCCGAGCAGGTAGGTCTCCGGGCCGCCGACGCCGTCCATCGCACCCCAGAAGTCGGTGGTGGTGGCCTGGTAGGCGACATCCTTGACCTGGCCGGCCAGCCGACCACTCTTGATCCGGTAGAACCGTTGCCCGGTGAACTGGAAGTTGTAGCGCTGCATGTCGATCGACCACGACTTGTCGCCGACCACGTAGATCCCGTCGTCGATCCCGCCGATCAGGTCCGCGGTGCTCCCACCCTCGGGGTTCGGTTGCAGGCTGACGTTCGCCATCCGCTGGATCGGCACGTGGGCCGGCGAGTCGGCGTGCGCGCAGCCGTTCGACCGGTCAAGGCCGAGCCGGCGGGCGAAGACCCGATCCAGTTGGTAGCCGGTGAGAATGCCGCCGCTGATGAGGTTCCAGGACTGACCGGCGACGCCGTCGTCGTCATAGCCGATGGTGGCCAAGCCGTGCTCGACGGTGCGATCACCGGTGACGTTCATGATCTGCGAGCCGTACACGAGGTTGCCCAGCTTGTCCGGCGTGGCGAACGAGGTCCCGGCGTAGGCGGCCTCGTAGCCGATGGCACGGTCGTACTCGGTCGCATGGCCGATGGACTCGTGGATGGTCAGCCACAGGTTGGTCGGATCGATCACCAGGTCGTAGCGGCCGGCCTCGATCGACGGAGCCTTGATCTTCTCCGCGAGTTGCGGGCCCATCGTTGCGATCTCGGCATCGAAGTCCCAGCTGCCGTCGGTCAGGTATTCGTAGCCGCGGCCGACCGGCGGCGTGAGGCTGGACATCGTCTCGAAGGCGCCCGTGTCGGAGTCCACCGCTGTCGCGGTCAGCGTGGGCTGCAACCGGACCCGTTGCTGCGTCGTCACGGTGCCGGCGGTGTCGGCGTAGAACTTGTTCTCCTTCACCTGGAAGAGCCCCGCCGTGCTGTGCGCAACACCGTCGGAGGCCAGCAGCCGCTCGGACCGGTCCAGCAGCAGCGCGATCCGCTCGGCGGCCGGCACGCTGAACGGGTCGATGTGATAGCTGCTGACCCATTCCCGGTCGCGGTGGACCGGCTCGTCGGCCCGCTCGACGCGCTCGGCCACCACACCCGAGAGGGCCCGCGCGACCGCCACCGCCTCCCGCGCGGTCCGTGCGGCCTCATCGGGCGTCGCGATCACCGACGAGGCGAAACCCCAGGTGCCGTCAACGATCACCCGGACCGCATACCCGGTGGTGACGGCGTCGGTGGCGGACTGCACCGCGGTGTCCCGGATGGTCAGGTCGGCGGTGACCAGGCGCTCGAACCGGAAGTCTGCGTGTGACGCACCGGCGCCGGTGGCGGCGGACAGCGCCGCATCGGCGAGCGCCCGCAGCGGGAGGTCCAGAAAGGCCGGGTCGATTCGATGCAGGGAGTCAGAATGCCGTGACGAAAAGATCACCGGCGGCTGGGAGGCGTCGATCGGTTGCACGGCCGTCAGCCTAACGGGGGCATGGACAGCGGCCGCGGGACGCTGGCGGTCCATCCAGCAGCCGACCGCCGGCGTCACCCGATGATTGACGCCCCGGGAAGCGGTCTGGCTATCACTGGACACTCGACGAGAGGGACGCCGTGACCACCTACACCGCAGATCTGTTCATGAGCCTCGACGGCTTCGGAAGTGGGCCAGTTGGCTACTGGGGCAAAGGAGGGCCCGAGCTGGCAGCGGAGCGGACGCGGGTGTTCTTCGAGGGTGACGGTGAGACTCTGGTGCTGGGTGCCAACACGTATCGCGCGATGGAACAGTTCGCCGCTGACGCCGACGACAATGCCGACTTTCGGGCGCTGACCGCCCGCTCGAAGTTGGTCGTCTCTCACACGCTCCAGGCGCCGCTGAGATGGGCGAACTCGACGCTCATCGCCGAGGGTGCGGTCGCAGCCGTCTCACGCCTGAAACGCGAGTCGCGCGCACCGCTGCGATCGCATGGCAGCATCTCGATGAATCGGGCGCTGCTCGCCGCCGGCCTGGTCGACAGGCTGGAGATCCTGGTGTTTCCGATCATCACCGGCGCGTCGGGTTCAGATCCGGTCCTGGCCGACCTGCCTGACATCGACCTCGAGCTGGTCGAGTCCCGGCTCCTCGACGGACAGATTCAGCAAATGGTCTACGTCCCCACCGTCCTGGCGACACCGCTCGGCACTTCCTGAGCCCGGCCCAAAGTTGTTGGTGGTCACGCTGTCTGCGGCAGGACGGCGTCGCGACGCGGCGGCGGACTGGGTACGGCCGCAACAAACATGGGACTGGGCCGGCATGACTACCGCGGGTTGGTACTCCGGTTGGTTGCCAACGCGAAACGGGTTCGCGTAGCGGTCTTCCCCACACCGATGAGCCCCTGCACGGGGTCGTACCGTCCACTGCCGAAGGCGATGCGGACGTCGTCACGCGTCGGCGCGCTGGACTTCGTTCGTGGGCTGGATGTGGGCGGGTCACGCGAGTGCCTTTCGATCGGGATGGTGTTTTCGAGAGCCGTGCACCGGTGACACATTCACGGGTCAGCGCCCACCCACGTCGAGCCAGCTGTAGCGCAGGCGCATCGCCCGTTCTGCGCTGGCCAGGACGGCTCCGAACCCGAGCAGGACGTTGAACCAGACCGGCAGGTGTACGGGGGAGGGAAAGTTGCCGATCCTGGCCGCCACCGCGGGAATGCCGGTCACGATCTCCGCCAGCTGCACGAGATTCAGACCCAGGCCCACCACCAGCATCAGCAGTGAAGCGACTGCGATGCCTCGGCTCAACGACGGATGTGTGGTGTCGAGCCGAGCGCGGCGACCCTCGACCGACTGGGGGTGGGGAGTCAGCGGCCGCGGTGGCGCGCCAGGACCGATGTAGCGACAACGCTTCAATCCGACGCTGCTCGCCCGAACTTCGATCACACCGTCACCCACCGGGAACGCCGCCGGAAGTGCGGACATCGCGATCCGGCGGCCGTAGCGGTAGAGGCTGGCGGTGACCTTGCCGTCCTTGACGTTGCCCATCCGCCAGACCTCCACGTCATAACGCGTCCCGTGGCTGTCGCTGCCCGGCAAGATCAGGGAGAACACCGCCCGGCCCGCCAGCAGTTGCCACCAGCGGAACCGGGACAGTGGACGTCCGTCGCCCGGTCGCACGCGTTTGCTCGCAAGTCGCGTCAACGCCTTCATGGGAACCTCCTCCTGCTGCTGCAGGCCAATACGCTGTACTAGACGACGAGACTAGCACAGTGTACTAATACAGCGTGTTACCGCAGGGGGATGTTCAGTGGCGCCACGCAGATCGGCTCCAACTCGGCGATCCCGGCAGGAGGCCGCCGTGACGGGTGTGCTGACCGTCAGCTGTCGACCTGGTCCCCGGTCGGAGCGGGCCACCGGCGCAGAGCCACGTCCAACGCCTCTCGTAGGCGATGCCACGACTGCTCCGCCTCCGGACCGCTGTGAAGGAAGGCGCCGACCCGCTCGAGGTTCACGAAGCCGTTGACCACAGCTCCGATGAACCGGGCGGCGTGCACGAGTTCGGAATCGGGGAGGCCGTAACCGCGCAAGACAGCCAGGGTCAGCCCGGACACCCGGGCCGCTCCATTCGACGCGACTGTCGCGGCCGCGGCCGGTCGCTGCAAAGCCGCCCACCGACCGGGCCGCCTGCGGGCGAAATCGCGCTGCGCGTCGGTCAGCGCGATCAACGCATCTTGCTCCGCCCGACCGGCGATCGCATCCGCGATGGCTTCGGCGAGCTCGGCCAGAGCCAACTCGTGGATTCCGTCCAGCAAACCCGCGCGACCCCTGACGTGCGAGTACAGGCTGGCCGGCTGCACCTCGAGCAGGCGGGCGACCGCCGAGACGGTCACCGACTCCAGACCGTCACGGTCGGCCAGGTCAGCGGCACTCAGCACAACGACCGACGGACTCAAGTTCCGATGCACCATAGTGTTTAACCTACAGTGTGTAGGCAATACCTACAGCATTAGGGCCCATCAACGGATCGACGGATCGAGAACAATGCCTTCCCACTGGATCTCCACACCTATCAGCACCCCTATCACTGCGGCACTCCTGCACGGAGCGCTCGAACTGGAACACACCGCTCGCGGTGTGCTGCCGCACCGGATGCCCGCCTGGGCGCGCATTCAGAACACCGACGGGCAACTCGCCATGGTGGAGGCTCAGCCCGCCGGCGTGCGGGTGGCGTTCCGCACCAGCGCCACCGTGGTCGAGCTCGATGCGGTGGCCACCAGACAGAACTACTCCGGTCTTCCACCCCGCCCGCACGGCCTCTACGACCTGCGCGTCGACGGCCGGCTCGCCGATCAGGTCAGCGTCACCGGTGGCGACACGGTGCTGGTGGACATGTCCAGTGGGTCGGCCGAGTACCTGACCGGCCCGGTCGGCACCATCCGCTTCGCCGGCCTGGCTGACCGGATGAAGGATGTGGAGATCTGGTTGCCGCACAACGAGAGGACCGAACTCGTCGCGCTGCGCACGGACGCCCCCGTCGCACCGATGTCCACCCCGAGCCGCAGAACGTGGGTGCACCACGGCAGTTCCATCAGTCAGGGATCCAATGCCACCAGCCCCACGGCCACCTGGCCCGCCCTCGCCGCCTCCCTCGGCGGCGTCGAACTGGTCAATCTCGGCCTGGGCGGCAGTGCACTGCTCGACCAGTTCACCGCGCGCACCATGCGTGACATCCCGGCCGATCTGATCAGCGTGAAGATTGGCATCAACCTGGTGAACACCGACGTGATGCGGCTGCGCGCCTTCGGCCCCGCGGTGCACGGCTTTCTCGACACCATCCGCGACGGCCACCCGACCACACCATTGCTCGTCGTCTCACCCATCTACTGCCCGATCCACGAGGACACCCCTGGACCCGGCTCCTTCGACCTCGCCGCCCTCAGCGCCGGGGAGGTGCGGTTCATCGCCACCGGTGACCCGGCCGAGCGGGCGGCCGGGAAGCTGACCCTGCGCGTCATCCGGGACGAACTGGCCCGGATCACCGCTCAACGGGCGGTGACCGACCCGAACCTGCACTATCTCGACGGCCTCGACCTGTACGGGGAGACCGACTTCGCCGACCTGCCGCTGCCGGACCGGCTCCACCCGGACACCGCCACGCACCGGCGCATCGGCGAACGCTTCGCCGCACGAGCGTTCGCCGATGACGGTCCACTCGCGGTGCACAGCGAATCACCGGCGGAGGAAGCAGCATCGGCTCGCCGATCGGATCCAGTCGCAACTGCGCGGGATCGGTGACCGGACCACCGATCCCGCCCGCGACAAACGCCGAACTCAACAAAGCCACGCCGGGCGACCTGCGGGACACCAGCACTTCACGGTCACCACAGCTGGCGGTCAGTTCTCGAGCAGCCCGGCCTCGTGGGCGAGGATCGCCGCCTGGGTCCGGTTGCTCAGGTCCAGTTTGGTGAGCAGACGCGAGACGTAGGTCTTGACGGTCGCCTCGCTGACGTACAGCGTCTTCGCCAGTTCCGCGTTCGAATTGCCGGTGCCGAGCAGGACCAGCACCTCACGTTCACGGTCCGAAAGGCTGGTGAGCCTGCGCAACGCTTCCGCCTTGCGCGGTCCGGCACGGTGGTCGACATAGGACTCGATGAGCGCGGCCGTCACCGCTGGGGACAGGGTGGCTGTCCCGTCGGCGACGGCCCGGACCGCCGCGGCGATCTGCCGAGGCGGCGTGTCCTTCAGCAGGAATCCGGCCGCCCCCGCGGCCAAGGCGGCGTAGACGTACTCGTCGACATGGAAGGTGGTGAGGACCGCCACCTGCGGCGGGTTCGGGAGCGCGAGGATCTGCTTCGTGGCGGTCAGCCCGTCGACACCGGGCATTCGGATGTCGGTGAGGACGACGTCCGGACCGAGCTCGCGGGCTGCGGCGACACCGGCCGCGCCGTCGGCGGCCTCGCCGACCACCTCGAAGTCGCCCGCCGCCTCCAACACCGTACGCAGTCCGAAGCGGACGAGTTCGTCGTCATCCACCAGCAGCACCCGGATCACGCCGGTAGCACCGCCTCAACGGTGAACCCGCCGCCCAGCCGCGGTTCGGCGGTGACATTGCCGCCCAGGGTGCGCGCCCGCTCAGCCAACCCGACGAGCCCGAAACCGCCACCGGGCGGGTCTCGCAACGGTCCGGCGGACGGCCCGTTCACCACCCGGATCTGCAGCGCCTGCGGCGCCCGCTCGACGCTGACCTTCACCGCAGCCCCCGGGGCGTACTTGCCGGCGTTGGTCAGCGCCTCCTGCACGATCCGGTAGGCCGCCCGCCCCACCACAGGATCGACGATGGCGCCTGCCGCGCCGATCAACTCCACCTGCATGCCCGCCTCCCGAGACTGCTCGACCAGGCGCGGCACATCGGTCAACCCTGGCTGCAGGCCCAGCGGCGCCGCCTCGTCGACCTCTCCGGCACGCAGCACCCCCACCATCTGCCGCAGCTCGTCCAGCGCCTGTCGCCCCGCCTCCTGGACCTGGCCGGCAAGCTGCTCCACCCGGTCGGGATCGGCGGCGGCCATCTCGATCGCGCCGGCCTGCAGCACCATCAGGCTGACCCGGTGACCGACGACGTCATGCATCTCCCCAGCGATCCGGGTCCGCTCAATGAGGACGGCGTCGCGGGCCAGCAGCTCACGCTCGGACTCGGCCCGCTCGGCGCGTTCGCGCAGCGCGTCCACCAGCAGCGCGCGGGTGCGCTGCCACATGCCCAACGCACCGGGGAGCACCAGCACGAGGCCGACACCGCTGAGTGCCCCGGCCGCCTCACCAAAGGTTTCGATCGTCCACGGCTGCAGGAGTGCGATGGCCCCCACCACACCGGCCAGGACGCGGACCGGCCACCGGCCGGCGTACCGCCCGATGGCGTAGCTGGTGAGCAGGAATCCCAGGGTCAGCACCGGGGCCAGCGCGCTCAGGACAGCGCTGACCATGAACGGGATCAGCGGCGCCCGGCGGCGGAACAGGAACAGCGTGAGGACCTGCAGTACGCCCCCGGCAACAAGCACCTGATCGGAGACCAGTTGCCCCGCCTCCGGTGTCGCGGCTCCGACGGCCACCGTCGCCGATGCGGCGAGGGCAAGGATCGCCTCGAACCAGATCGAGCGCGCACCCAGGCCCGGCCACAGTCGCGCCCGGATTCCCATACGGAGCAGCGTAGGTCGGCGCAACCCACCTGCGGGTCCCCCGTCGGTCGCCTTCGGCATCAACTTTCGGATGACCGAGTCCCACCGATCGTCGACGGCAGTCGAGCCGCCCGGCCGACGCGGAAAGCCGGTGCGGCCGGGCAGATTCGTCACCGACAGCGAAACACCCGCGAAAGGCGAACACCATGATCACGGTCCACAGTTTGACCAAGCAATACGGCGATCGGACAGTCGTCGATGACGTGTCCTTCACGCTCGAAGCCGGCACGGTGACCGGTTTCCTGGGCCCGAACGGGGCCGGCAAGACGACGACGATGAGAATGATGACGGGCTTGGTGCCGGCCACGTCGGGCAATGCGACGTTCGACGGTCACCGGTACGCCGATCTGGCCAACCCGGGAGCGACCGTCGGCACGCTGATCGACGCATCGGCCGTGCACCCGGGCCGCACCGGCCGGACGCACCTGCAGCTGCTCGCCGACACGATCGGCGTCCCGGCGACCCGCGTGGGCCAGGTGCTCGAGCTCGTGGGCCTCGCCGACGCGGCCGGGCGTCGGGTCGGCGGCTACTCGCTGGGCATGCGGCAGCGGCTCGGGATTGCCGGGGCGCTCCTCGCGGATCCACCGGTACTGGTCTTCGACGAACCCGCCAACGGCCTGGATCCCGAAGGCATCAGGTGGATGCGCGACCTGCTGCGCTCGCATGCCGCCCGCGGCGGCACTGTTCTGCTGTCCAGCCACCTGCTCGGCGAGGTCGAGCACACGGTCGACCGGCTGCTGGTGATCGGTGGTGGGCGCATCGCCGCGGACGGTTCCGTCATGGAGCTGCTCGGCTCGGACGGGAGTTGGGTCAGCGCCGCCGACACTGCCGGTCTCACCCGGGCGCTGGAGGCCGCCGGATTCGGTGTACAGCTCGGCGCCGACGGCCTGCTGGCCGTCGATGGGGCCGAGCCGGCCGCGGTCGGCTCGGTCGCGGCGGCCGCCGGGATCCCGCTCGTCGAACTGCGGCCCCGGCAGCGCCGACTCGAGGATTTCTTCTTCCAGCTCACCGCGGCGGCGTGATCAAACGTTCCTGCCGACAACCACCCTTCCTCACTTCTTCTCAGAACCGGAGACGCACGCCATGACCACCACCCTCACGACTTCTCCCGCTGCCGACCCCGTCCGGACGGCCGTCCGAGCGACCGGCCCGTCCCTGCCGACCCTCATCGGCATCGAGATCCGCAAGTCGCTGTCCACCCGCTCCGGTAAGGCGCTGGCCGCCGCCGCACTGATCCTGGGTCCGGCCGCGGCCGCCGTAGTGGCCGGCGCCAGCACCGAGCCGCTGCTCTCGGTGTCCGGTCCGATCAGCGTCACGGGGCTGCTGACCGGCTACCTGCTCCTCGCGATGGGCGTGTTGTCGACCGCGGGCGAGTGGACTCATCGGACGGTGCAGACGACGTACCTGCTCGTACCGGACCGCGGCCTGGTGCTGGCGGCAAAGGCCACTGCCGTCGCCCTGCTGGGCGGGGTGCTCGGGGCAGTGTCGGCGGCACTGACCTCCGGCGTGTTGGCCGTGACGATGGACGGGACATCCTGGGACGGGGCCGTCCGGGCGGTGGTCGTCGCCGTGCTGGCCGCAGCCGGCTTCGCCGTGGTCGGCGCCGGCGCCGGTGCGGCCTTCGCCAACACACCCGCCGCTCTGACGAGCCTGTACCTGCTGCTGCTCGGGGTGATCCCGCTGCTCGCCGGCTTCAAGCCCGACCTCGCGGAGAAGATCGACCCGGCAAACGCGGTGTTGAACCTCGGCCAAGGAGACCAGACGACGCAGTCGGTCATCATCGTGGTCTGCTGGATCGTCGTGCCGGCGGTCGCCGGCTGGATCGCGACGCACCGCCGACCCGTTCAGTAGTCGCACATTGCCCATCTACCCAGGCGAAACGGCCCTCCCGGTCACCGATCGGGAGGGCCGTCGCCGTCGGTCAGAGGCTCCCGGTGGCGTGGAACACGCGTTCGGGGTCGTACTGCTTCTTGATGCGGCGCAGGCGATCGGCGTTCGGCCCGAACGCGGCGGCCGTGCGCTCAACCTCTTCGGGGCCGAGCAGATTGGGGTAGCCGCCCGGCAGGGCGTCCAGGCTCCGCGCCCAGTCATGGTGTCGCTCAGGGGATGGGTCGCCGCCCTCCCAGACCGCGCGCCGGTCCACACCGGTTGTAACGGCCACGGCTGCTCGGGGTTCGTCATTCGCGCTCCTCGGGCTCAGATCGCCATTAGTACGCTGTATTAACGCTACGCTGACGCTAGCACGGCGTATTAGGCCGAGAGGCGGGGCGAGCAATCGGTGGAAACAGCGACACCGAGCACCAAGCAACGGATCCTGATCGCCGCGGCAGAGATGCTCGGGGCGGACCCGACCTCGAGGCTCAGCGTCCGGGCCGTAGCAGCACGTGCCGGCGTGAGCGTCGGCTCCCTGCGGCACTTCTTCCCGACTCAACGACTGCTGTTCGACGCGGTGGTCGCCGGATTGCAGTCGATCGACGTCCCCGACGATCCGATGAACGATTCGACGCTGACTCCGTCCGAGCGGCTCGTGAGGTGCCTCCAGCTGCTGCTCGCCGAGGTGGGAGCGGGAGAGCAGGCCAGGACCTTCCTGAGCTCCCTGCACCAGGCCTATGTCGCCTCGCCTCCGGACCCCGATTCGGAGCACGCGTACCTTGCGCTCGAACGGCTCGCCGTGCATCGAGTCGAAGGCTGGCTTGCGTCGCTCGCAGCGGAAGGGGCGCTGGGCACGAGCGATCTGGAGCAGCACGCACGGTTCCTGCTCACGGTCGTCAACGGTCTGTCCCTCGAGCGCGCACTGCCAGGAGCTCAGGCTCGCCTCACCATCGAGGGTGACACTCTGCGGTTCGCCGTCTCGGCGGTGCTGACGAACGGGTAGCGCCCCCCTCGATCGATTGGCGCACCTGGTGGGGCGGTCGTGCGATGTCCTGGCCGAGGCGCAACTGCGCACCCGGTCGGCCACCGGAGTGACCGCGGGCCATGCGTGGTTCGACGAGATCATCGTTGCCGCAATAACAGTGGCCCTCAGCGGAGTGGCACCGGGCTCCGGTGTCCCGGCCGAGAAGCTCAACATGCTCGCCCACATGGTGGGACCGCCCTTCCTGGTGGGGAACTCGGAGGACGGCCACGGCAGGACTGTCGGCACCCTCGTCGCGGACGTGAACGCGCAGCCGCTGGCCGGCGATCTGTACACCAACATCGGCGCGCAACCGTCGTTCCTGGCGCCGGGTAACGCCGCCTTCCGCAACGGTCGCTTCGTCATCGAGCAGGCGTGGTTGGCGCAGGGCGGCGCCCGCGCGGCGCCGCTGGTGGCGTGGCTGGACGGCACGGTGACCGCGACCGTCGGCTGGATGGGCGGGCGATTGGATGCGGGAGCGCTCGCTGCCTCATCGGCGGCCCTGTTCGGGAGGCCGGCGCCGGTCAGCCCGGGACGAATCCGACTCGCACTGGCCTGGCTCTGGCAGGACCCGGGCAACGCCGACGTGCGGGCGTTCCTGATGACGCAGGTGGTCCGGCCGGCGACCGGCCCGGAGCTGAGTCCCGCCGTCGTGGCCGAGTTGGACGGTGCGTCGGCGGACGAGGTGCTGACCGCGCTCGGCGTCATCGCCACCGCCCCCGTAGCGCCCGGCCGTCCCGAACTGCCGGCCGCGAACGCGCAGGTCCGGGCCGGGCACGGCAACGAGGTGCGCATCGACCCGCACCCTTACGTGGCGACGGTCGTCCCTGCCGCCCTCAACGTTCGGCGGCTCCCCGGTATGCACGGGGCGGGATCCGAGGTGGTGCATGCCGGGGACACTCTCCAGGTGACGGGATTCACCCACGACTGGGCCGCGGTCGACCGCGTCGGACGGTTGGGTTTCGTCCACCGCTCGAAGGTGACTGCACCGTGACGAAGTCAGAGACCGGTGGCTGGGTGGAGCTACCGGACGGAACCGGCTCGGTGTTGGCCGTGGCCGGCGATGTCTACCTGGCCGCCGAGGCGTCACGGTGACGGGCGTGGCGCGGTTCGACCTTCCTCTGGCTGGCCGAGGCGGCCGAGCACAATCCGGCCCGCCCCACCATTCTCGCCGATCGGGTCCGCTGGGGACCGTATGACCTGGACCTGCGGACCGGCGCTCTGGCAGACATTCCCTTCGCCCGGTCGGCGCCGGGCTATCAGCAGAACGCGCACGCATGGTCACCCGACGGCTCGGTCGCGGTCGCGGCCGGACGACGGCTCGATCCGGGTGGTTCCGCCGCCCCGGTTGCCGCATGGCGGCTGGATCCCAGCGGTCCGACGACGCTGTGGTCGGCCGTCGACGTGCCACCGGTTGCGGTCGCCGTCGACGGCGACGTCGCGGTGGTCGGTCACCGTGATCCCTTGATCTACGGCACCGGTGCGAAGCCGGGCACGGTCCTCGACGCCCCGACGCCTCCCCACCGCATCGACCTCCGAGGGACCAGGCTCCTGCTGGTCGGGTCCGGCGAGCTGACGGTGTGGGACGTGCCCACCGGTGCCCTGCTCGGACGCAGAGCGGGGCCGTGGATGGACGCGTGCCTCACGCCCGAGGGCGACCGGGTGGTCGCGGTCGACCTGGCCGGTTCTCTTGCTCGCCTTCACGTCTCGGATCACCTGCAGACGGCGATCACCGAGCCGCAGGCCGCCGCGATCACCGCGGTCGCAACGGACGGGCGGGTGCTGCTGGCAGCTTTCGCGCAGCTGCCGGCGCTGCGGGTCCGAGCCCTCGATGCTCCATGACCCCACCGGACCGGGATCAGTTCAACGCGGCGACGCCCGCGTTGAGGGTCGTCGCGTACAGCGCCCATGCGAGATAAGGCATCAGCAGCACCCCGGCTAGCCGGTGCCGGCGGTAGAACGCGACCACGGTGAACGCCAGCACCACATCCAGCGCGACGATGACGGCCAGCCCCAGCCAGAGCTGCTCGGCGCCGAAGAAGAGCGGCGTCCAGATGGCGTTGAGCGCCAGTTGGCCCGCGTACAGCAGCAGGGCAGGGCGCGCGTCACGCCAGCCGTATCGACGCCATACCAGCCACGCCGCCACTGCCATGGCGGTGTAGAGCACCGTCCACACCGGCCCGAAGAGCCAGTTCGGTGGGGTCCACGGTGGCTTCTGCGCATCGGCGTACCAACCGTCGACGCCTGAGGTGCTGGAAAGGCCGCCGACGAAGGCAACGAGGAAGGACGCCACGAGCAGGCCGGCCAGCACCACCCACTGGCGCGCGGTTCCCGCTTCGGCGTCCCGGCGTGATGTCGTCAAGGTGTCCATAGGGTTCATCCGGTCAATGGTAAGCCTGCTGACCATTGACCCGGCCGCCTGTTGTAGGTTCGGCCCGGGAATGATCAGCCTTAGCCGACGTCGAATCCCAATCGGCCACGCCGTCCAACTGCCCGATACCCCAGACCAGTCAGGGACGTCACGCATGATCGAAGCGATCGAACTCACCAAGCACTACGGCAGCACTGTTGCCGTCGACAACTTGTCGTTCACCGTCCAAGCCGGGACGGTCACGGGCTTCCTTGGACCCAACGGGGCCGGTAAGTCGACCACGATGCGGATGATCCTGGGACTGGACAACCCGACCCGTGGCACAGCGCTGATCGGTGGCCAGCCGTACGTGAAACTGAACCGGCCGCTGACCCAGGTCGGCGCGCTGCTCGACGCAAACTGGATCCACCCGAACCGGTCGGCGCGTGCCCATCTCCGATTCATGGCCGGCTCCAACAGGATCCCGGCCAAACGGGTGGACGAGGTCTTGGAGCTCGTCGGCCTCAGCAGCGTCGCGAAGAAGTCCGCCGGCAAGTTCTCGCTGGGCATGAAGCAGCGACTCGGCCTGGCGGGTGCCTTACTCGGCGACCCGAAGGTGCTGCTGTTCGACGAACCGGTGAACGGCCTCGACCCGGAAGGCATCTTCTGGATCCGCAACTTCATGCGGAACCTGGCCCAGCAGGGACGGACGGTGCTGGTCTCCTCCCACCTGCTTTCCGAGATGGCGCTCACCGCCGATCATCTCATCGTCATCGGCAGGGGCCGGTTGATCGCCGAGGCCTCCACCGCGGAATTCATCGCGCGGTCCACCAGAACGTCGGTCCGGGTGCGCTCGCCGCAGATGGACGACCTGCGGACCGCACTGCGCGACGCGGCTCTGGCGTTCACCGACGCGGGCGGTGGCGCCCTCGAGGTGACCGGGGCACCGATCGAGCAGGTCGGTGACGTCGCCGCCCGGGCGTCGGTCACGCTGCACGAACTGTCCCCGCAGGCAGGCTCGCTGGAAGAGGCGTTCATCCAGTTGACCGGCGACTCGGTGGAGTACGGCACCTCGCGCGCGGTTCCGGGCCGGGAGGCGGTGCTCGCGGGGGCAGCCGCAGCGACCGGTCCGGCGGCGGGGCCGCCCGGCTTCGGGCCGCCGCCGGGCTACGGGCCGCCACCGGGTTACGGACCACCGGGCCAGCCGGCCGGATATGGCCCGCCCCCCGGGTACGGCCCACCGCCCGGTCAGGCTCCTGGATACGGCCCACCCCCAGGTCAGGTTGCCGGGTACGGACCGCCGCCGGTGGCTGCCGGCGGGCCGCAGGGATCCGGCGCACCCGAGTACGGTCCCCCGCCGGGGTACCCGCCCCCGGCTGAACCACCCAGGCCCGTCTCGGACCCCGGAACCCAGCCCCAGCCCACGCCGCCCGCCGGCCCGCAGGAAGGGCAGCAGCGATGACCCTGCTCAACGTCGAACGCATCAAGTTGTTCTCCACCCGCTCGCCGTACTGGTGCCTGGTCGCGATCGCGGTGGCCGCGCTCGGTTTCGCCACCCTGTTCGGCCTGGTCGACCGCGGCACCGCGGCGTTGCCGTATCTGGTGCTTCGGGGCGTCAACCTCGGGCTGAGCATCTTCATGGTGCTCGCCGCGCTGTCGGTGACCACCGAGTACCGGTTCGGCACCATCCGGAACACGTTCCTCGCCGTCCCTCGCCGGCCGGCGGTGCTGGCGGCCAAGACCGTCCTCATCGCAGTGATCGGCGCCGTGGTCGGTCTGATCGCGGCCTTCGGCGCGTTCTACCTCGCGAAGGCACTGGCCACCGACCCGCCGGTCCCGCTGGAGCTGACCAGTGGTGAGGACTGGCGGCAGGTCGCCGGTTACGGCGCGCTGTTCGCGATCGCGGGCGTCATCGCTGTCTCGGTGGGCACCATCGTGCGGCAGTCCGCCGGCGCCGTCGCCATCCTGTTGCTCTGGCCGCTGGTGCTCGAAGGATTGTTCAGCCTCATTCCCAAGATCGGTGACGCAGCACCCTGGCTGCCGTTCAGTGCCGGCGACCGGTTCGTGACGCCGACGACGAGCATCGGAAATCTGTTCCAGACGAGCTCGGGGCCGACACCGATCCAGGGCCTGCTCGTTTTCGCAGGAGCAGCGCTCGTGCTGTGGCTGGTCGCCCTGGTCCTGCTGCAGAAGCGGGACGCCTGAGATGGGTGAGCTTCGCGATGCGTTCGGGTCGGCCCGGCACTCCGACCGTAATGTCGCGCATCCGCGACCACCGGGGGTCGATGACGCCACCGTCGACGCTGTCGGCAAGGTCTCCGCAGCCTTCGAGGTGGTGGAGAACGCGCGCGGCCTGCTGTACCAGTTCCACCGGATGTCCGGCGAGGCCGATCTTGCCCTGCAGGAGGCACTGGCGGCCCTGCGCGAGGCCGGTCACGAGGACCTGGCGGGCGAGATCGACGACGTGCTGGTCGGTCGGGACGTCGTCGGCGACATGTGGACTTTCCAGATCGTCGAGTCCTACGACGAGCAGTACTGGAGCGCCTTCAAGGCCGCCGATGAGCTGGTGAGGACGCGGCTCGCCGGCGGGACGCCGCACGTCTTCGAGGCGGAGATGAAGCAGCGGGAGCAGACCGAAGGGGCCTCCTGACCCTGTCCGGGTGACGGAATCAACCGGAGGGGAAAGTACGGTCTGCACCATGTCCAGTTCAGACACGTCCGTTCCCAGGGTTGCCGCCATGCCGGACACCCGGATCGTGACGGCGAAGGTCGATGACGGCCTGCCGCAGCACTTCCGTCGGGTGGTCAGCTTCCACCCGCGGGGCGGCCGACTCAATGCCGTGCAGCGCAAGGCCTTCGAGACACATGCCGATCACTGGTATCTCGAGGCCGCGGAGCTGTCCGCGGCGATCGACGCCGCCGCGTTGTTCAGCCGGGAGGCAGGGGTGGTCCTGGAGATCGGTTCCGGAATGGGCGAGTCGACGGTGGGAATGGCGGCGGCCCGTCCGGAGATCAACCTGCTGGCCGTCGAGGTCTACAAGCCGGGCGTTGCGCAGACCCTGCACCACCTGAGCCGGGCCAATCTGCACAACGTCAGGGTGTTGCGCGGCGACGGGGTACAGGTGCTCACCGACCTCATCGCCCCGGCGAGCCTGGCGGAGGTCTGGCTGTTCTTTCCCGACCCGTGGCCCAAGACCAAGCACCTCAAGCGGCGCCTGGTCACTCCCGACTTCGCGACCCTCGTCGCCTCCCGCCTGCGGCGTGGCGGGATCTTGCGATTGGCGACCGACTGGGCGCCGTACGCGGAGAGCATGCTCGCGGCCTGCACGGCCACCAAGGGCCTGCGCAACGCGTACAGCGGCTGGGCCCCGCGCCCCGACTTCCGGCCCAAGACCAGGTTCGAGCGGCGCGGCCTCGCCGCCGGCCACGACATCTTCGATCTGGAGTTCGTCAAACGGTGACCGATGTCAGGCGGTCGCCCGGCAAATTCCGCAACGGCGGTTCCCGATGGTCGCGACAATGCCTGCATGCGACTCCGCCACCATCGGCAATTGCTCGACGGCCCCGTCGCTCGCGCCTTGCTGACGCTGCAGCGCCGTGCCTACGCCGTGGAGGCCGAGCTCCTCGGTGACGACCGCATCCCCCCGTTGCACGAGAGTCTGTCCGACGTGCTGGCGGCGGGCCTGCGTTGGTGGGTCGCCGATGACGACGGCGGACGGCTGCTGGGTGCAGTCGGCTACACCGCAGGCGACCCGGTGGACATCGACCGGTTGGTCGTTGATCCGGCCGTCTTCCGTCGTGGTGTCGGCCGGGCGTTGATCGCCACGGTTGTCAGCGAGGCGGCGGGCCGACCGATCACCGTGTCGACCGGCGCGGCCAACGATCCGGCGCGGCGGCTCTATGAAGCCGCCGGCTTCCGGTTCGTCGGAGAGTCCGAACCGGTCCCGGGACTGCGAGTGAGCCACTTCCGCTACCCGGGCTCACCCATGTCCACGATCGCCGCGACCGGTCCACCGCCGTCCGGCCCCTGATGGGCAGCGGACACGGATACGAATACGGCCGGGTCGCCGGTGACCGCGGCGGTCACCCCGCCGACGCAGGCCTTGATCTGCCGGTGCCAGTGCACATCTGAGTCGTCGAGCATCGCGTTGCGGCGACCGCGCACCTGGCCGTCCTGGGACGCCTCGCACTTGAGGAACACGTTCACCAGCCGGCCGTCGAGATCCTCGGTCCGCGGCCGGTCGGGCAGGTCGAGCCCGGCGCTGCGGATCGCCTCCCAGATGCCGTCGGCGTCCAGCGCGTCCTTCATCACCGAATGGCCGACCCGATAACGACCCCCGACGCCGGCGGCGTTGCCGACGACCACCACCTGCGCCCGATCCAGCTCGACTCCCGACGAGCACGACGCCACCGCGGAGTAGAGCGACCGGTCGTGCATGACGTCGGCGTCGGTGGGCATCTCGATCTCACCGAGCGCGACCGCGACGCCCAGCGCGGTACACCCGTTGGACAGGTCCATCGACTCGTGCGTGTGCTCGGTCCAGACCGTCTTCCCGCGTGACTTGGCGTCGCGGATCGTGGTGATGGTCAGCAGCGGGGTCTTGGTCTGCACGTAGTGCACGTCCGCGGCATCGGTGATGCCGGCGCGCTGCATCGCCTCCCGGACGGCATCGGCGACCTTGGTGATCATCGCGACGCGGCCGATGTCCTCCGGCAACAAGGTGTCGCTCATGGCGAATCCGACGGTCAACCGCGGCTCGTCGGTGACCGGTGCCCGGTCGGCCGGCAAGGTCGCGAACACCGTCGCGTGCGGCGAGAGCACGCCGTCGGTGCCGCCGGACCAGACGATGGGGATCTGCTTGACCTCCTCGGCGGACCGGGTGCCCTTGGCGGCGATCACCTCCCGGAATGCGCGGTCGGCGATGATCCGGGTGTAGTCGTTGACGCCGCCGTTGCCCTCGGTCTTCCCGATGACGGCGACGATGCGGTCGGCGTCCAGCACACCGCCGTCGATCAGCGCGGTCAGCTCGCTCGCATCGGACACGCTGTGCAGGGGAATCTTGCGGACCTCGATGGGCTCTGGCACGTGATGCTCCTTCTCGTCGACCTGCCCGGAACCGTACCCATCCACCGTGTCCACGGATCCGGACACCTCCGCGCGGACGGCGGCGTCGCGCGTCGCCGTCCGATTTCAGCTGAATCCGCTGGCGTGAGTTGGCTCACCCGCCAATCAGCGCCCGACCCCATGACGATCAATACAGCGGTCCGATGAACCAGAATTGTTTGACCATTTCTTTACCAATTGTCGGCCGGTTTCAGTGTGATCGTCGGGTCGAGAAAAGCTTCCTGCCAGTGCTTCCAGCACCGCACCCCCGCCCGGCAGCGGCACCCACACCGAATACCCGGCGACCTCGCGCACCGCATCCAATGCCTGCTCCGAGCCGTTGTCCGCGGCACACCTTCGATGTACCGGAATGGTCAAAGTTGTTACCGAATAATGGTAAAAGCTGCGATAATCGTTCGGTGCAAACTCCCGATCTCCCGACCGTGACCTCGATGAAGGTCGTTCGATGGTGGGACACCCTGCCGCGGGCGACGCGGATCGTGATGGTCGCGCTGCCGGTCACCGTGGCGGCGTTCGCGTCCTGGGTGTTCGGCGAGATCATGGGTCAGCACCACTCCCAGTTCGACCTGCGGCTGTACTTCGACGCGATCAACTACTGGCAGTCCGGGCACGACCTGTTCTCGTACTCGCAGCCCGACCCCGTCAACGTCTCACTCGGATTCACCTATCCACCGGTGGCCGCGGTGCTGATGACGCCGATGGCGTGGCTTTCCTACCCCGTCGTGCTGTTGCTGTCGCTGACGGCCATCATCGCCTCGGCGGTGCTCTTCGTGTACCTGATCCTGGCCGAGCGCATCCGGCTGCCGAAGCCGCTGCTGCTCGGGGTGGCCGGCGTCGCGACCGCCTTCGCCTTCACCCTGGAGCCGTTCCGGCAGACGCTCTCGTTCGGTCAGATCAACATCTATCTGGGTGTGCTCGTCCTGGTCGACCTGCTCGTGCTCGGTCGGCGCAACAGCAAGTGGACCGGGGTCGGCATCGGGCTGGCCACCGCCATCAAGCTGACGCCGGGCATCTTCATCGTCTATCTGCTGTTGGTCGGCCGCTGGCGGGCGGCCGTCACAGCGATCGGCACGATCATCGCGGCGAACCTGCTGAGCGGTCTGATCGCGCCCAGCGAGACCTGGCGGTACTTCACCTCGCTGATCTGGGAAACGTCCCGGGTCGGCTTCATCGACACGACGATGAACCAGTCCGTCAATGGATTGTTGGCCCGCCTCGAGGCGCCGCTGGCGCCGGGCCGGGTGTCCTGGCTCGTGCTGGCCGGTGCGCTGGCCGTCCTCGGCCTGTGGCGGGCTCGCCGCGCCGCGATGGCCGGCGACGAACTGGCCGGACTGACCCTGGCCGGGCTGGTCGGGGTGCTGGTCAGCCCGGTGAGCTGGGTGCACCACATCATCTGGGTGTTCCCGGCAATGCTGCTGCTGAGCCTGCGACTGGTGTCCGGGATCCGTCAGCTCGCCAATGACGACAGCGGGTACGAGCGGTCGGACCGGGTGCTGACCGGGCGCATCGCTGCGGTGGTCGGGTACTCCGTGTTGATGACGGCGGGGCTCGCCATCTGGTGCACACCGACCGCATCGCTGATGCACGTGCGCGACGGTGACTACGACTCGGGTGGCGCCGTCCTGGCCTTCGCCGGCAGCGTCCAGCTGCTGTGGCTGGTAGTGGCATTGTTCGTCCTGCCGGTGCACCGGATGCATCGCTCACCGACGGCGTCGAACGGGCTGCTCACCGGAGCCGCCGCCGTGAAGCCTCCCGCGGCGGGATCCGCGCACACCTCCGCGTTGACCGCACAGGCAGAGCCGCCGGTGAAGATGTCGGTGCAGAACAAGATCGTGCTGCCGCCGCAGCAGGTGCGGCGGGACTGAGTTCGACGGCGCCGGGTCAGCGCGGCGAGCGCAGCACGGCCTCGCCCAGAGACTCTCCGCGCCCGTCCAACGCGACCACGCGGCAGTCACCACGGCCGGGCCACACCACGGCCACCCTTCCGTGCCACGGCACCGGTACCAGCCTGCCGCCAGTTCCGATCGTCATCACCCTCGCGTTGACCCGAACCTCGGCGTGACTGACCCACCGACCACTCCAGGGCCAGCGGTCCGCCTTTCCGAGAGTGTCGTGAACGCCGCCGCCGCCACCATCGACGGCCAGCACTCGTGGATCGGCCTTGACGACGGCGCCGTCGGGACGGATCGGGGGCATCGGAAGCTCGTCCGGCCGGTCGGCGAGCAGCTCATCGTCGTTGTCCCAGCTGCCGCCACCACCACCGAGGCATTGCCACGTGCCGTTCCGCAGCGCCAGCACGTGAATCTCCTGCCAGACGCAGCCGACGCCTCGACGCGCGAACACGGTCACCGCCACATCGCCGTTGACGTCGACCGCCATTGGCGCGAACCGGCGCCGCCGGCTCAACCGCCGCACCGGCTCGAGTCGGCGGGACTCCACCAGGGCAACGCTTTCGGCAAAGGCGTCGTAGGACACAGCTGGATGGTAGGACCCACTGTGCTGGCCCGACCGTGTGCGGTGAGGCGGTGCCTGCGCGGCGATGACAGGTGGACGGTTTGGGGTGTCGTGCTGCCGGCGGGCCGTCGCGGTCACGCCCAATCCGGTCCGTGACGTGTCGTTCTGACCGTTCCCGGGAACAGGAGGCAAGCACACACGTATCGAGGATCGGAGATCTCACATGGCTTTGCCGAAGTACACCGTTCCGTCCATGACCGTCGAGGAAGGCGGCGCAGTTGCCGGAACACTGCAGGACCGGCTGAACGCGCTCAACGACCTGGCACTGACGCTCAAGCACGTCCACTGGAACGTCGTCGGACCGCACTTCATCGCTGTTCATCAGATGCTCGATCCGCAGGTCGACGCCGTCCGGGCGATGGCCGACGAGGTCGCCGAGCGCATTGCCACCCTGGGCTCGTCGCCCGTCGGGACGCCTGGTGCCCTGGTGAAGCAGCGGTCCTGGGACGACTACTCGGTGGGCCGCGATGACGCGATCGCGCACCTCGGGGCGCTCGATCTGGTGTACCAGGGCGTGATCTCCGATCATCGCGAGGCGGCCGAAGAGGTCGAGGATTCCGACCCGGTCACCAACGACCTGCTGATCGGCCAGCTGCGCCAGCTGGAGCTGTTCCACTGGTTCGTCCGGGCCCACCTGGAGTCGTCCTCGGGCAACCTGTCGACCAACGGCGCCGCCACCGAGAAGAGCGCTGCGGAGCGCGCGGACGTCTCCAACTGAGCCCACGCCCGTCCTGACGAGTTGGCCGTCATCCCGGATTCCCCGGGGTGGCGGCCTTTCTCATGTCCCTGCGCACGGCCGCCGACCCATGAATCAGGGCCGCGACGCCTGCCGGCCGAGCGGCCGCGCAGGGCCGCCGGCGCGGTACAGCGAACCCGGCAGCGCGTGCTTGACGGCTTTCTCGGCCACCGACGCCGCGTCCAGCACGGCGGCCATGTCCAGACCCGTTTCCACTCCGGATTCGGAGAGCCAGTAGAGCAATTCTTCGGTCGCGATGTTGCCGCTCGCGCCTGGCGCGAAGGGGCAGCCGCCAAGTCCCCCGACGGATGCATCCAACTGGGTCACCCCGGCGAGCACTGCCGCCAGCGCGTTCGCCTGACCGGTCCCCCTGGTGTCGTGGAAGTGCACTCCGAGCTCGACACCCGGCGTCGCGGCGCGGACGGCCGCGATCAGCTCGGTGACCCGGCGAGGGGTGGTGGTGCCGATGGTGTCCCCCAGGCACAGCCGGTCCGCGCCGAGTTCCACCGCCCGATGCGCCACCTGCACCGTGCGCTCCGGCGCGGTCCGGCCGTCGAACGGGCAGTCCCAGGACACTGCGATGACGACCTCGCAGAGCCCGCCGGCATCGTGCGCGACGGCGGCCACCTCGGCGACCTGGGCGACTGCTTCATCGCTCGTCCGCCCGACGTTGGCCAGGCTGTGCCCGTCCACCGCGGACACCACGAACTCGAGATCGCGCATCCCGGCGGCCACGGCGCGGCGAGCACCATTGGGGCTGGCGACGAGCGCTGACCAGTAGATGTCCGGCCAGCGGTGCAGCTCGCCGGCGACGCGCTCCGCGTCCGCCATCGCGGGCACCGCCCGAGGCGAGACGAAGGCCGTGGCCTCGATCCGCCGGGCGCCGGTGGCGGCCAGCGCCTCGATCATCGCCAGCTTGTCCTCCCACGCCAGCGGTTCCTCGATCTGCAACCCATCGCGCAGGCCCACCTCGCGGATGTCGACGGCAGACGGCAGATCGAGTGAGAACGGCGTCATGACCCGATTGTCCACCCCGGACGTGGCCGTACGCCGACCCTGGCGGAGAGATGACCCGCGCCTTTGTCACCCGTTCCGGACGACGACGATCTGCGCCCGTCTGGGCGATACTTCCGCCATGGCCCTGCATACCGGCTCGTCGCAGCCCGCCCGCGCAGTCCACTCCAACCCCCTCTACGGCCTGGCGAACCCCGCCGTCGGCGACGAGGTGCAACTGCCGGAGATCGCCATCGGCGACGATCCGGTGCCCGCAGATGTGGCTTACCAGTTGATCAAGGACGAGCTGCTGCTCGACGGCAGCGCCCGGCTGAACTTGGCCACCTTCGTCACGACCTGGATGGAACCCCAGGCCCTGACACTGATGTCGGACTGCGCCGACAAGAACATGATCGACAAGGACGAGTATCCGCAGACCGCGGAGATCGAGCGGCGGTGCGTGGCCATCCTCGCCGACCTCTGGCACGCGCCGTCACCGGACGACGCGACCGGCTGCTCCACCACCGGATCGAGCGAGGCCTGCATGCTGGCCGGGATGGCGCTCAAGCGGCGTTGGGAGAAGAAGGTCCGCGACAGCGGCGGTGACCTGAACACCCGCAAGCCCAACCTCGTCATGGGCGCCAACGTCCAGGTCTGCTGGGAAAAGTTCTGCCGGTACTGGGATGTCGAGCCCCGCACCGTCCCCATGGACGGCGAGGTCTTCCACCTGGAACCGGCGGGCGCGATCGCCGCCTGTGACGAGAACACCATCGGCGTCGTCGCCATTCTCGGCTCCACCTTCGACGGCAGCTACGAGCCGGTGGCCGAGATCTCCGCGGCACTGGACGAGCTCGCTGCCGGCGGCGGCCCGGACATCCCCGTGCACGTCGACGGCGCGTCCGGCGGAATGATCGCACCGTTCCTGGATCCCGACCTGTCCTGGGACTTCCGCCTCCCGCGGGTGTCGTCGATCAACACCTCCGGGCACAAGTACGGGCTGGTGTACCCGGGTGTGGGCTGGGTGCTGTGGCGGGACAAGGATCACCTGCCCGAGGAGTTGATCTTCAACGTCAACTACCTCGGCGGCAACATGCCGACGTTCGCGCTGAACTTCTCCCGCCCCGGCGCCGAGGTCGTCGCGCAGTACTACAACTTCTTCCGGTTGGGCCGCAAGGGTTTCACCGCGGTGCAGCAGGCCTCCAGGGACGTGGCGATGTCGCTCGCCGAACGGATCGGCAACCTCCCGGAGTTCAGGTTGATCACCAAGGGCGACGAGCTCCCGGTGTTCGCCTTCACCACCTCTGACGCGGTGTCGCAATGGGACGTCTTCGCGGTGTCCCGGCGGCTACGCGAACGCGGCTGGCAGGTGCCGGCCTACACCTTCCCGGAGAACCGGGAGGACCTGGCTGTGCTGCGCGTCGTCTGCCGCAACGGCTTCTCACTCGACCTCGCCGACCTCTTCTTCAAGGATCTGCTGTCGGCCGTCGACAACCTCAACGAGGAAGCCAGCGGCACCGGCAAACTGAGCGGTCCGTCGGGCTTCCGGCACTAGCCGCGGATAGGCGCACCGTCAGCCGGGCAGGCGCCCCTCGGCGCGTGCCCGGCGGTTCCGGCGCACCCGTTTGACGCCGAACAAGGTGACCGCACCGACCACCGCGACGATCACCCCGTACTGGAATACCGCCGCGTATTCCTCGACGACGTGCCACTGCTCACCGAGCCAGAACCCGGCCAGGATGAAGACGGTGTTCCAGATCGCGCTGCCGGCGCTGGTCAGCAGCAGGAACTGCCCGAAGTGCATCCGCTCGATGCCCGCGGGAATCGAGACCAGGCTCCGGAACAGCGGGATCATCCGACCGTAGAAGACCGCCGCGGCGCCATGACGCCGGAACCAGGCCTCGGTCGTGTCGATGTCCTGCACGTCGACGAGCGGCAGCTTGCGAACGACCGTGCGCATGCGCGCGGCGCCCAGCCAAGCCCCGAGCCCGTAGAGAGCCGACGCACCGGCCACCGAGCCGGCGATCGTCCACAGGATGGCCTCGACCAGGTCGATCTCACCCCTGCTCGCCGCGAACCCGGCGAGCGGGAGGATCACCTCGCTCGGGATGGGCGGGAACAGGTTCTCCAAGGCGACCGCGAGGGCCGCTCCAGGAGCGCCGATCTGCTCCATCAGCCCGAGCACCCAGTCGGCGACCGCTCCCAGCCCGGAACCCGGTTCGGATGTGGTCGCGCCGGGCGTGGCCAGATACGTCGGGCTCAGTTTCCTCAACTCCGTCTCACCGTCGTGGTCGAACATGCGTCTGTCACGCTCGTGTCGCGCGGTTTCACCGGTGGCGCCCGCTGCATCCCACGCCGAGCAGGGGCCGTGCTGGGCTCCCGGTGGGTCGATGAGCGCGCATCGATCAGCCGTGGAACCGCCGCATCTTCGCCGGCACCTTCAGAAGACGATCTTGCCAGGCCGAGGTTCACGCCCCGTGAGCCTTCCCACGATCCGGTGAACCCCAGCCTCGCAAAACCCGCCAGCCAGGCGACGATCTGCCCGGCACCGGTTCAACCGACGTGACAGAGCCGTGCACCGCGATACCACGGGTGCGGTACGGGCAAGAGTCGCCAGCCGGACGACGACTTCCCCGCGGAAGATCGGCAGGCTGAGGTCCTGTCAGCTACGCCCATCCGCTCCGGGAGTCCCACTTGATCGTCATCGATCACATCAGCAAGCGTTACGGCTCGCAAACAGCCGTCGACGACCTCAGCTTCACAGTCCAACCCGGTGTGGTGACGGGCTTTCTCGGGCCGAATGGTGCCGGCAAGTCCACGACCATGCGGATGATCATCGGGTTGGACCGGCCCGACGCCGGGCAGATCACCATCGACGGCCGCCGGTACGCCGATCACCTGGCGCCGTTGCACGAGGTCGGCGCGCTGCTCGACGCCAAGGCCGTGCACCCTGCGAGATCAGCACGCAATCACCTCCGCGCGCAGGCTGCCACCACCGGGATCCCGACGACCAGAGTCGACGAAGTGCTGGACATGGTCGGCCTCACCGCGGCCGCGAACCGGCGGGCCGGCGACTTCTCGCTGGGGATGTCGCAGCGGCTCGGCATCGCCGGCGCGCTGCTCGCCGATCCGCAGATCCTGTTGTTCGACGAGCCGGTCAACGGTCTCGACCCCGAAGGCATCCTGTGGATCCGCGGCCTGCTCGCCGATCTCGCCGCGCAGGGCCGCACCGTCTTCGTCTCCTCACACCTGATCACCGAACTCGGGGCCGTCGCAGAGCATCTGGTGATCATCGGCCGCGGCCGGTTGATCGCCGAGATCCCGATGTCCGAGCTCGGCGCGGGTGCCGCGCAAAGCTCCGTGTTCGTCCGTTCACCCGACGCCGGCCGATTGGCTGCGGCGTTGTTCGGTGACGGCGTCCAGGTCCGGGCCGGCGCGGATCGCGATGTTCTCGAGGTCACTGGTCTGCCGGCCAGGGACATCGGACGGCGCGCAGCAGACACCGGCGTCGTCCTGTACGAGCTCACCCCCCGAACCGTCTCGCTGGAACAGGCCTTCATGGACCTGACCAGGGACAGCACCGATTACTCCGCAACCAACGCCGACAGGAGCGCCGCCTGATGAGCGTCGTCAACGAATCCGCTGCCACCGGTCACGGCCCTTCCCCGGCAGGTCCGTCCGCGCCCGCCCGGCCCGCAGCCGGCGAACATCCGGCACTCGACCGACCCGGGGGGAGCCACCTCGCGGTCACGCAGCGCCGGGTGCTGCGCTCCGAATGGATCAAGCTCCGCACCGTGCGCTCTTGGCTGTTCATGATCGCCGGCGCCGCGGCCGTGCTGGTGGCATTCGGGGCGCTGGCCGCCTCGGTCGCCAGTGGCGCGGTCACCACGCAGAACGGCGCCCGTCCCGGCGGCCCGTTCACCGGCACCGACCCCACCGCGCTCAGCCTGGCCGGAGTCACGCTGGCGCAACTGATCATTGGCATCCTCGGCGTCCTGGTGATCAGCAACGAATACGCCAACGGCTCCATCCGCAACACTTTCGCCGCGGTGCCGAGGCGGCTTCCGGTGCTGTGGGCGAAGGCGCTCGTGCTCGCCGCCGTGCTGGCCGTCGTGATGGTGGTCGCCGCCGTGCTTGCCTTCACCGTCGGGCAATTGATCCTGGGAGACGGCCAGAACACCACCCTGGCGGCGGACGGCGTGCTGCGCGCGGTTGTCGGCGCGGGGCTCTACCTGGCAGGAATCGGCGTGATGGGCATCGCGATCGGTGCGCTGCTGCGCAACACCGCGGGGGCCATCGCCGTGGTCGTTGCCGCTCTGTTGATCATCCCGGGGCTGATCGGTGTGGTGCTGCCGGACAGCTGGAGCGATGCCATCACGCCGTACCTGCCCTCCAACGCCGGATCGGCGTTCACCAGCGTGAGTGGCTCGGCGACACTGCTCAGTCCGGGCGCTGGAGCCGCGGTGTTCGTCGGATGGCTGGTCGTGCTGATCGCCGGCGCCGCTGTCCTGATCCGGCGCAGGGACGCCTGAGCAGGCGGCCGTGCTTAGGTGGAAACCATGAAGGAAACGACGGTGCCCGGGGCTGCGGCCCCGGGCGCCGCCGTGCGCCGCCCCGACCTGCCGGAGCGCGGTGAGCAGACCGTCGGGTCGGACGCCGCACCGGTGCCGGGCTCAGCGGCCCTCAGCACCCGCGAGACAGCGGCGACAGATGACCCGATGGCGCCACCGGATCGCTGGCAGCGGCAGTGGCAACGCAGCTGCCGCGCCCACCCGCATGTGTTCGACGCGGGCCTGGCCGTCCTGATCTTCGTGCTCAGCGCCGGTGGGTTCGCCGCCGGCGCGCGAATGGGCGTCGATCCGCTGCCGCCTCCCGGCGTCTGGGTGGTCACGGCCATCGGCTGCCTGTCGCTGCTGTTCCGCCGGCGGTATCCGTGGCCGGTCCTTGCGGTCGCCGCGTTGTGTTATCTCATCGTCCAGTCCTTCACCGAGGACGTGCCGTCGGTGATCCTCGCGGTCGTCACGGCGCTGGTCACGATCACCCTGAACGGGCAGCGGTGGGCGGCCATCGCAGCGGCCGTCGTCATCACCCTCACCGCGATGGGCATCGGCACCATCCGGGATGCGGAGTATTGGTCGCATCCCCGTCCGGTGGCGGTGGCGGCGTTGTGCGCCCTGGCCATCGCGCTGGCCGATGCGGTGCGGAACCGGCGCGCCTACGTCGCGGCCGTCGAGGAGCGTGCGCGACGGGCGGAGCAGTCCCGTGAGGAGGACGGCCGGCGCCGGGTCGCGGACGAGCGACTCCGCATCGCCCGCGAACTGCACGATGTGCTTGCCCACCACATCGCGGTGATCAACGTGCAGGCCGGGGTCGCGGGCCACCTGCTGGAGCGCAAACCCGACCAGGCTCGGGAAGCTCTCGACCACGTCCGGGACGCCGCCCGCTCCGTGCTCTCGGAGATGCAGGCGGTGGTCTCGGTGCTGCGGGAACCGGGGAGCACCGCCGGTGACCGGGAACCGGACCAGCCCGCACCGGGCCTGGCGGGCGTCGCGGCGCTGGTCGACGAGTTCCGGTCCACCGGGCTCACTATTTCCACGGTGGTGCAGGGAACTCCGGCGGAGTTGTCGCCGGCTGTCGATCTCGTCGCGTACCGGGTCGTCCAGGAATCGTTGACCAATGCCCGCAAACACGCCGGGCTGACCGTCGTCGAGCTCGGTTTCCGTTACACCGCAGACACTGTGAGGTTGACGATCATCAATTCCGGCACCGGTGCGGAATCGGCCGACGCGGGCCGGCGGACGGCGACCACCGGCGGATTCGGCCTGCTCGGCATGCGCGAGCGGGTCACCAGCGTTGGCGGCGAATTCGACGCGCAGCCGCTGCCCGACGGCGGTTTCCGGGTCGCCGTCGGCCTGCCGGTGACACCGGCGTGAGCGGGGACACGCAGTTCCCGGCGGAGGCCGCCAGAACACGGGTCCTCATCGCCGACGACCAGGCGCTGCTGCGGGCGGGCTTCCGGGTGCTGGTCGAGTCGGCCGACGATCTCGAGGTCGTCGGCGAGGCGACCACGGGTCTGGAGGCGCTGAACCGGGTCAGGGCCGGCCGCGTCGACGTGGTGCTGATGGACATCAGGATGCCGGAGATGGACGGCTTGGCGGCCACCCGCGCGATCATGGCGGACCCGAACCTGAGCGGGGTCAAGGTGTTGGTCCTGACCACCTTCGAACTCGACGAGTACGTCTTCCAGGCGCTGCGCGCGGGAGCCAGCGGTTTCCTGGGGAAAGGTGTCGGTCCGGACGAACTCCTCGACGCGATCAGGCTCGTTGCCCGCGGTGACTCGTTGCTGTCGCCGCAGGCGACCAAGGCACTGATCAGCACGTTCCTCGACCGCCCGGAGCGGTCCGACGCGGTCGCCACCGACCGGCTTGCCGCGTTGACACCGCGCGAACTGGAGGTTCTGGCGTTGGTCGGGTTGGGATTGTCGAACGATGAATTGGCCGACCAGTTGGTGGTGAGCCCGCTGACCGCCAAGACGCACGTGAACCGGGCAATGGCCAAGCTCGGGGCGCGTGACCGGGCGCAACTGGTTGTCATCGCCTACGAGAGCGGACTGGTCCGCCAGGGATCCCCCTGATTCCATGGCGCAGGCCGTCCACGGCCCCCCTTGCTGCACCGCGTCTCCGTCCTGACGCGGGGGCCGAGGTCGCCGGCAGGACCCTGAGCTGCCTGCCGGTCCTACTGCGTCGGTAGTAGTGCCAAGAGTCGCCGTCGGGACGACGACACCCCGCTCGCGGTCGCGCAGGATCAGATCGGGGACAGGACGTTGGGAGTCGATCATGGTCACCGCCGGAGGGCGTCGAAAGGTCGCCGGGCTTGCCGTCACGGTGACAGCCATCGCCGTCGGCATGTACGCGATCCGCGGTCAGCTGCCCTCGCCGGCGTCCGTGCTGGACGTCCTCGGCGGTGCGGACCCGATCTGGCTGGGGGTCGCGCTGCTCGCGACAGCTGTTGCGGTGGTCGCCTTCTCGTGGGTGCAACGGCGGCTGGTGGTCGATCTCGGCGGTGAACTGAGCCGGTGGCGTTCGGTGGAACTCACGCTGACCAGCGGCGCCATCTCGATGGCTTTGCCTGCCGGATCGGCATTGGGTGCCGGCTACACCTATCGACGACTTCGCCGGACGGGCCTCAGCTCCGCCGATGCCGGGGTCGGCATGGTCGGGTCTGCAGGACTGCTCAGCGTCACGCTTGTCGCTGCGTATCTCGCCCTGACCGGTCCGGCACTGTTCGACCGACTGGTGGCCGAGCTCGGCGCCATCGTCGGCACTGCCCTCGTGCTGCTGACAGTGGTCGTGATCGTCGTCGGCGCGCGCCGCGTGCGAACGGTCAGGACGGGCATCGGCAACCGAACCCACGGCGTCGCTTCGGCGGACCGGATGCCTGTGACGGCCGTTCCGGAGCGCCGGTTCGAGGTCCGGCGGGACCGCATCGCCGGAACGGTCCGAGCGGGTATCGGCCGGCTCCGCAGCTACGTCGGGGCGCTGCGGCTGACCGCGGCTTCACTGCCCGCTGCCACCTGGCGATCCGGCGCCGGATGGGCGCTGGTCAAGTGGGTGGCCGACTTCGCCGTCCTCGCCGGCGCCGTACTCGCGGTGGGTGCCGGTGTCGACTTCATCGCCGTCGCCAGCGTGTACGTGGGAGTGCAGATCCTGCGCCAGATCCCCATCACGCCGGGCGGTGTCGGAGTGATCGAGGCGGCACTGCTTGCCGGGCTCATCGCCGCCGGCGCGGCCGCCGCCCCGGCGGCAGCGGCAGTGGTCATCTACCGCGGATTGACGTTCTGGCTGACGCTCGCCGCGGGCGCGATCGCTGCCGTGGCGTTTCGGGTCCCGGCCGGTGTTGGCGTCATCGAGCCGGTCGGCACCGCACCCATCAACGCCGCACCCATCAACGCCGCACCCATCAACGCCGCACCGCGATCAACGCCGCATCCATCAACGCCGCATCGATCAACGCCGCATCGATCAACGCTGCATCGATCGAAACGGTCCCCGCCGACCGCACGCTATTGGTGGTCCAGGCGGCCTGACGTCGCGCCGCGGTTCGGCCGTCGTGATCGGGGACGTCAACGCTTGCGTTGCGACTCCCTGCCGACCTGCTCCAGCAGATCGTCCACCACCGTCCGCCGGTACGGCAGCGCACCCGATTCGACGACGGCGGCGGCGATGTCGCGCAACTTGCTGTTGGTGTTCTGGGAGGCCACCGTCAGGAGCCTGAAGGCCTGCTCGGCGGTGAGGTGGTAGGTCGCCATGACGATGCCGATGGCGGTGCCGACCACCCGGTTGCTCTCGAGCGCTCCGCGAATCTGGTCGGCGCGGGTCTGCGCCGCGTCCACCGCTCCTTCCCGCAGCAGGTGCAACTCGTGGTTGGCTCGCACCCTCGCCAGTAGTTCGCGCGAGGAGAACGGCTTGGTCACGTAGTCGTCGGCACCGGCCGCGAGACCGTCTCCGGCCGCGTCCGGACCGCCGCGTCCGGTGACGATGATGACCGGCAGCCGGGCGGTGCGCGGATCCTTCCGCAACCGGGCGACCAGCTGCAGGCCACTGGCACCGGGCAGCATCACGTCGGTGACCACGACATCCGGCACGACATCCGGCACGGCATCCGGCACCGGCGAGAACGCCGCCTGCTCAGCGCTTTCCGCATCGGCCACGGCCGTCACCGCCCAGCCGTCGCCCTCGAGCAACCGGCCGAGATAACTGCGCAGGTCGGGGTCGTCTTCTACGACCAGCACCGTGGGCCGGGTATCCGCGCCGTCCTGCGATGGTGCAGGTGTCGGGTTGGGTACCCACGAGATGCCCAGCGGCACGGTGACGCTGACGGTCGTCCCCTGCCCGGGGGAACTGGTCAGGTCGACGCGACCACGGTGCAGCGTGACCAGGTCCTGCACCAGCGCGAGTCCGATGCCGGCCCCGGGGGACGCCGCGGCGCCCACCGACGAGATACCCGACCCGTCACCATCTTCAGGGGAGCCTTCGTCGACCGCTGCCGCACCTCGGGCGTCGGCGCGGTAGAACCGCTCGAACACCCTGGCTTGTTGGGCCCGGTCGATTCCGCGGCCGGTGTCGCTCACGGTCAGTACCGCATCGCCCGCGCTCGCTGAGAGGGACAGCGAAATACCGCCCGCTGCAGTGTATTTCACCGCGTTGGACAGCAGATTGGTGACGATGGTGGACCACATCGAACCGTCGACGGCGGCGATCAACTCCTCGTCCGGCAGCGTGACCTCGAACTCCAGCCCCTGGTGCTCGGCGGTGGAACGGAACATGGCCGCCGCCTCGGCGGTGGCCGTCACCAGATCCGTCGGCCGCTGCTTCGGGGACAGGAATCCGGACTGCGTCATGGACTCGTCGAGCAGCGCGTCCACCATCACCCGGAGCCGTTCGGCCGCGCTCACCGCGGCGCGCAGGTCCTGTCGGGTGACGGTGCTGTCGGCCGATCCGTGCTCGGCTGCCGCGAGCAGGTCCTGCAGGGGGCCGAGCAGCAACGTCAACGGTGTCCGGAGCTCATGGCTGACGTTCTGGAAGAACTCGGTCTTGGTGCGGTCGAGGTCGGCCAGCGCCCGCAGCCGGCTCCGTTCCGTCTCGTGAGCGACCGCATCGGTGACGGCGACCCGCAGCTGCCGGCCGATCACGTCGACGAACGAGAGATAGGCCTCGTCCAGCGGTCGGTACGGGTTCACGCCGAGCAGCAGGGCACCGATCGGCTCCCCCTGGCCGCTCACCGACAGCGGGAGGACCACCGCGACGTCCGGCAGCAGATCGCCGATCGGGCCCGGGGTCAGCGCGTCACCCGAGGTCGCCCGAAGATCGTTCAACACCTGGAGACGACCAGATGCGAACGTGGCGGCGACTGCCTCGGCAGCGCCACTCAACGCTGTGAGCACGGTTGCTTCTGCGTGCTGCGCGAAGCCATAGGCCGCGACCTGCCGTGCCCGGGGCCGGCTGTCCCGGTCGGCGAGGAACGCCGCGGCGAACGGCACGCTCTCCCGCGCGGTCGTCAGTACGGCAAGGGCTGCGGCGCAGGTCCGCTCCAGGCCGCCGGACTCCGCCGCGGACAGGGCGCCCAACTCGCGGACCACCCGCATCCGGCGCTCCGACAGCACCTTGCCGGTGGTCTCGGTGGCCACCGTCATCACCCCGGCGATGCTGCCGTCGAGGTTGACGATGGGGCTCTGCGCGAAGGTGAAGTAACACTCCTCGGGGTAGCCGTGCCGATGCAGGATCTGACGTTCGTCGTCGAACCGCAGGGTGACGCCGCCGAGAACCTCATCGAACCTCGGACCGGCCCGATCCCAGGTCTCGGGCCACACCTCACGCATCGCCCGACCCAGACCGTCCGGATGCCGGTTACCGCGGAACGGCACGTGCGCGTCGTTGTAGATCGTGACGAGGTCGCGACCCCAGTGAATCTCCGTGGCGAATCCCGAACGCAGCGTCATCTGGACCATCAGACGCAACAGCGGGGACCACGTGCGGACCTGGCCGAGCGGGGTGGCGGCCCAGTCGATACCGCGCAGCAACCCCTGCAGTTCCGGGGACGCGCCGGCGAAGACGGCGGAGTCCGGCTCGGCCATCCTCGCTCTCACCTCAGTCCCGGTCGGAGCGGTCCCGTGGGCAGCAGGTTCCGCCGGTCACGAGTCACCGCCTTTGGCCGGGCCCCCACCCGGTCGGCTCACTGCACCGTAAAGGCGCCGGGCGGTGGGCCGCAACGCCGCGCTGCTCACAGCCGGTCGACGTCGGCCGTGGCCCTTCCACCCGACAGCGTCGCGTATCCGGGTCCGCGATCGAAGAAGGCCGCGTCGGGCAGCACGTCGGCACCCAACAGCCCACGTGCCGCGGCGGTGCCATCCACATCGACCCGGTGGGAATCGGCATCACCGGCGATGACGACGCCGTAGTCGGCCAGCGCGCCGTCCACCGACACCTTGCCCCAGCGGACGTCGCGCAGTACCTGCTCCGGCGGTCGGGTCAACGGATCACCCCATCCACCGCCACCGGTGGTCCGGATCCGGATCACCTCACCGGCCGCGACCGGTTCGGCGTCGGCGAGGGCGTCCACGCTGCGCTCGTGCGGCCCTCCGGGGTCGATGGTGACACTGAACGAGCGGCCCGCTTTCCCGCCGGCGACACCCCAACAGGCCAGGATCGACCTGTCGGCGATCGACATGAAGTGGGCGTCGACGAGCATCCTGATGTGCTTGTCGTAGCCGAGCCCGCCGCGGAACCTGCCTGCGCCGCCGGAGTCCACGGCGAGCCCGAGCCGTTCGACGATGAACGGGAACCGCGCCTCGGTGAATTCCGTCGGCAGGTTCCGCGAGTCCGGCACCACATGGATGGTGTCCTCGCCGTCGGCGTAGTACCGACCGCCGGATCCGCCGCCGAGCACCTCGCGCATCAGGTACGGCGTGCCGGCGAGGTCGTTGCCGTAGACGCCGGTGTATCTGATGGTTTCCTGGTCGGCCGGCATCCGGCCGTCGACTGCCTTGGCCAGCACCCCCGCCAGCACCCCGAGCAATCGCAGAATGACGAAAGTTCGTGCGTTGGTGGGTGCCGGGAACACCGGCGTCAGCAGCGTTCCCGGGGGTGGGAAACGCATCTCGATCAGCGGCACCACGCCCTCGTTCACCTCGAGCTCGGCCATCCGCTCCGGGGTGTCGGCGAGGTTCCGCAAAATCGGCGCCAGCCATTTGGCGAGGAAAACGCCGTCGGAGTAGTCGGCGCAGTGGTTGATCGGGCCCCTGGCCTGCGGCGAGGTGCCGGTGAAGTCCAGGATCAGCCGGCCATCGGTGACGCCGTCGCCGGCCGAGAGCTTGGTCAGGGTGATCCGCTGGGCGTGCAACCTCGGCGGGTCCACCCCGTCGTGCTCGGCGTAGTCCTCCCAGACGTACTCGCCGTCGGGGATCTTGGACAGCAGCTCGGTGCGGTAGATGTCGGTGGTCGCCTGCAGGATCGCGTCGAACGCCGCTTCGATCTGTTCCCGGCCGTACCGCTGGAACAGCTCGGCGAGCCGCCGCGCGCCCATCAGGCAGGCTGAGCATTCTGCGTCCAGGTCCGCGGCCAGCGACTCGGGCATCCGCGAGTTGCGGGTCATGATCGTCAGCGCCGCCCGGTTGGGCACGCCCGCCGCCCACAGCTTGATGGGCGGCACCATCAGGCCCTCCTCGAACACGCTGGTGGCGTGCGAGGGCATGGAACCCGGCACGGTGCCGCCGATGTCGTCGTGGTGACCGAAGGCCTGGACGAACGCGACGACGTCGCCGTCGTGGAACACCGGCACCGTGACGCACAGGTCGGGCAGGTGCCCGATGCCACCCTCGGAAAGGTAGACGTCGTTGTGGAAGTAGACGTCGCCCGGTTCCATCTGCTCGATCGGGAAGTCCCGGACGACAGGTTGCACCAACGCGGAGTACGACCGGCCGGTCAGCTTGCGCATCCTGACGTCATGGATGCCGGCCCGGAAGTCGTGCGCATCGCGGATCATCGGCGACCGCGCCGTCCGGCCGATCGCGGTCTCCACCTCGGCCTCGACGGAAGCCAGTGTGCCGGCGACGATCTCGACGAGAATCGGGTCGATCATGCCGGCCTCCCGCTGTCCGTGACGGTGCCATCATGGGGTGCACCGGGCGCCGTCGCCCGCAGCAGCAGGTTGCCGAACCGGTCAACCGTGGCGGTGTAGCCGGGGAAGACCGGGACGGTGGCGCCGAACTCCTGCACCACCGCCGGTCCGGTGACGACGTCACCCGCACCCAGCCGCGAGCGCTGGTAGATGGCAGCCTCCTGCCATTGGCCGAAATGGACGGGGCGGTCACCGATCAGTGCCGAGGGTGCACCCTTCCCCGGCTCGATCTCCCGGATCCGCGGCCGTTCGATCGGCCCGATACCAGCCACCCGGAGATTGACCCATTCCACGGGTTGATCTGTGCGGGAACGGAAGTCGTACCCGTACAACGCCCGGTGCGCATCGTGGAACCGCTGTACGACGGTGTCCGCCCAGCCGCGGTCGATCTCACCTTCCGGGCATGGCACCGTCACCTCGAACGCCTGGCCGACGTACCGCAGGTCGGCCGACCGCTCCACCAGGCCTGCCTCGGCGGGGAAACCCTCGGCCAGTAAGGCCTTTCGGGCCTCGGTGGTGAGCTCCTGGTAGCCGCCGCGGAGGCCCACGACGTCCAGGTCGAGATCCGGGGAGACGAGCGTTCGCACACCGTCGTTGCGCACGTCGACCGTCAGCAGCCCGTACGCGGAGACGTTTCCGGGATGCGGCGGGACCAGAACCGTTCCGATGGACAGGATGTCCATCAGTCGACAGGCGAGCAGGGAGCCGGATCCGCCGAAGGTCACGAGCGGGAAGTCCCTGACGTCCAGACCGCGCTTGGTGGTGATCCGCCGCACCGCGTTGGCCTGGTTCCACGCGGAGATCTCCACAATCCCGGTTGCGGCCTGCGCGACCGACAATCCCAACGGGCCGGCGATCGTCGCGATGGCCCGCTCGGCCGACGCCTGGTCAAGGTCGATCTCGCCGCCCAGCAGGTGCGGCGGTATCCGGCCGAGCGCGAGGTGGGCATCGGTGACGGTGGGCTCGGCGCCGCCCCGCCGGTAACACGCAGGGCCGGGGTCCGCGCCGGCCGACCGCGGCCCGACCTTCATCGTGCCCTCCGGCGAGATCCACGCGACGGAGCCTCCTCCCGCCCCGACTGTGACGACGTCGATCATCGGGATCTTGGCCGGGAACGGACCGACCGCGCCTTCGGTGGTCAGCGACGGGCGGCCGTCGGTGATGACGGTGACGTCCGTGGAGGTGCCGCCGCCGTCACAGGTCAGCACGGCGGGAAAGCCGGCCCGGGCAGCGATCGTCGCGGCGCCGAGGGCGCCGGCGGCCGGACCTGACAGCACGGTGCTGATCGGCTGCCGGGCCACATGGGCGGCGGAGAGCACGCCACCGTTCGAGCGCATGATCGAAAACGGGGTGCCGCGGCCACCGTCGAGCTCAGCCAGCCTGCTCGCGATGGCGGAGACGTATGCGGCCACCGTTGGTTTCACCGCCGCGTCGATCAGCGTCGTCATTGCCCGCTCGTACTCCCGATACTCCGGCAGCACCTGGCTGGACAGCGAGACGACGGCTTGCGGGTACTCGGCCGCGAGGACGTCTGCCATCAGACGCTCGTGCTCATCGTTGGCGTAGGAGTGCAGGAAGCAGACGGCGATGCTGGCGATGCCGTTGTGCCGGAAGAACCGGGCCGCGGCGACGGCGGACGCATCGTCGAAGGGGCGCAATTGGCGGCCCTGGAAATCCATCCGACCACCGACCGTGCGCACCAGGTCGGCCGGCACGATGCGGTCCGGCTTGACCCAGAAGTACGAATTCCCGTATCCGTCGGGGACCGACTGCCGGGCGATCTCCAGCATCGATTCGTAGCCCTCGGTGGTGACGAACCCGAGCGACCCGGCACGGCCCTGCAGCAACTGATTGGTGGCGACGGTCGTCCCGTGCAAGATCCATTCGATCGCATCGGGGCCGGCATCGAGAAGAGCCAGGATCTTGTGGATCCCGGCCAGAAAACCGTCGGCCGGATCAGCTGGGGTGGACGGCGTCTTGGTGGTGGTCACTTCGCCGCTGCGGGTGTCCACGGCAACGACGTCGGTGAAGGTGCCACCGGTGTCTATGCCGATCCGCAGGTGCGTCATCGGGTCATGATCGCATCACCCGCCGCGCCGCCGGCCAGGCGCCGTGACGCACCAGGCCGCAGGGTCTGCGCCGCCAGTTCCGGCTGGTGACGGCTCTGAGCCCGGCCTGGCGGCGGGCAGTCGCCCCAGGGCGGATCGGCGGACCGGCGCCGGTCGGCCGCCCTCAGCGCCGCTGCACCTTACTGATCGTGCCGGTCGAACCGCGGGACGGCGTCCTCATTGGTCTCGCCGAGGTCCTGCACGTCATGCCGGGAGAAGTCGCCGATCTCTTCTTCCCGCTCCGCGTGTGGGGTCTGCTCGTCGTGCTCGTCGAAGCTGCCGACGCCCTCTGGCCGTTCCTCGTGCGGTGTCTGGATGTCGTGGCGGGCGAAGTTGCCGACCTCTTCAGTGCCTCTGGTTCGATCGCTCTCGCTCATACCGGGAGGGTAGTCCCGATTTCGTGCGGCGGCCGGGTGCCGATGCGAACAGTTCTCGAGGCGACAACCTGGTCACGGCGGATGGCTCGGAGCCGCTCGGCCGACCGGCTTGGACGTCCGAGTCGGCGCCGGCGGGTGATCACCGCTTCGGAACCTCTCGCGTCACCCAGCGACCTCAAATGTTCCGAAACGGTGACCAGCACGGTCGCCCCCCTGGTGCCGCGCGCAACACCAGCCGGTGATCACCGTTTGGGAAGTCCTCGCGTCACCCAGTGACCTCAAATGTTCCGAAACGGTGACCAGCAAAAGCAGTGGAACGTGTCGCGAGTCGTCGGTCAGGATGCGTCGCGCGTGCCCCGGAACGAGCCGGCGCCGTACGCCCAGAAGGGTCATCCCATCGCCACCGATCCCACGGCCGAGCCCACCGCCAGGAACCCGATCGTCGGTGAACCTGCCGCCACCGTCAGCAACCCCATCGTCATCGACCGGGCCCTCGTCCGTGCGCTGATCGGCAGCCAGTTCCCGCAGTGGGCGGATCTGCCCATCGATCCCGTGCTGCCCGGCGGGGTTGACCACCGGACCTTCCGCCTGGGCGAACGGCTGCTGGTTCGGCTGCCCAGCGCCGAGGGCTACGCCGTCCAGGTCGACAAGGAACAACGGTGGCTGCCGGTGCTGGCCGCAGCGTCGCCGGTGCCGATCCCGGCGCCCGTCGTGCGCGGCCTGCCGGGGCACGGGTACCCCTTCGACTGGTCGGTGTACGAGTGGCTCGACGGGCAGACCGTGCTCGACGGCGCAGCGATCGACCTTCCTGGACTTGCTACGGACCTGGCCGGTTTCCTCCGATCCCTCCACGCGGCGGACCCGGCCGGCGGTCCGGGACCGGGATTGCACACTGGATACCGGGGTGGGCCGCTGCGCCACTACGACGCCGAAACCCGCGACGCCATCACAGCTGTGGCGGACCTGGTCGATCCGAGGCGAGCCACCGAGATCTGGGAGCGCGCCCTCGTCACGCCGTACACCGGCGCGGGTGTGTGGTTCCACGGGGACGTCGCGCCCGGCAATCTGCTGCTGCGGGGCGGCCGGCTCAGCGCCGTCATCGACTTCGGTTGCGCGGGCGTCGGGGACCCGGCGTGCGACCTGGTGATCGCCTGGACCCTGCTGGACGCGCCCAGCCGGGCGGTCTTCCGCGCGGCCTTGGATCCGGACGACGATTGCTGGGCTCGCGGCCGGGGGTGGGCGTTGTGGAAGGCGCTGATCGTGCAGCGGAATCTGCGGAGCCCGGACGCGCTGGACGGCGACACCGCGGCGGGCGCGGAAACCAGGCGGGTGATCGACGCGCTGCTCTGCGCCGACGAAGGCTGAGAAGGTCTACCGCGCAGTCTGTTCCGCCTCACGGGCGGCGAGCACTGGGTGATCCGGCGCGGTGCTGTCCAGCGCGGTGATCAACTGTTCCATCGTCGCCAGCATGCGGTTCAGAGCGGCGGCGTCCAATCCGGCTGTGACGCTGTCCGCCCCGACCACCTGGTCGTCGTGGATGGCGCGGATGGCGCCTCCCGAATCAAGGCCCTCTCGGCGATCAGGTCAGGTATCGGTAGGCCGCCGACCCCGGCAGGATCCGTTCGACCTCCATCGGGGCGGCCGCCATCCGCTTCAGCAGCGCGGGAAGGCCATCGGCGGCGCCGATCTCGACGCCGACCAGGGCCGGTCCTGTCTCCCTGTTGTTGCGCTTGACGTACTCGAACAGCGTGATGTCGTCGTCCGGGCCGAGCACCTCGTCGAGGAATCGACGGAGCGCCCCCGGTTCCTGCGGGAAGTCGACCAGGAAGTAGTGCTTGAGGCCCAGATGCACCAGCGATCGCTCGAGGATCTCCCCGTACCTCGACACGTCGTTGTTGCCGCCGGAGACGACCGCGACCACCGTCGAGCCGGGACGCAGATCGAGTTCGGCCAGCGCGGTGACGGCCAGTGCGCCGGCGGGCTCGGCGACGATGCCCTCGTTCTGATAGAGCCGCAGCATCTGGGTGCAGATCGCGCCCTCGTCGACCGCCATCACGGCGGTCCCGGTCTCGGCGACGATCCGGTACGGCAGCGATCCGATCTGCCGGACGGCGGCGCCGTCGACGAACGGATCCATCGACTCCAGCCGAGTCGGCGCTCCCTGCTGGAGGGCAGCGATCATCGCAGGCGCGCCGGCCGGCTCGACCCCGACCACCCGGACACCGGGTGCCCGCTCGCGAAGGTAGGTCAGCACGCCGGCGATCAGTCCGCCGCCGCCCACCGGGACCACGATCACGTCCGGCGGGCGGCCGAGTTGCTGCAACATCTCGCGGACCACGGTGCCCTGGCCGGCGACGGTGCGTGGGTCGTCGAACGGTGGCACCAGCACCGCGCCGGTGTTGTCCGCGTGCTCGGCGGCGGCCTGTGCCGCGTCGTCGAAGGTGTCGCCGGTCAGCACCAGCTCCACCCGGCCGTCGCCGTGCGAGAGGATGCGGTCCCGCTTCTGCCGAGGCGTGGTGTTGGGCAGGTAGATCCGGCCCCTGATATCGAGCTCGCGGCAGGCGAACGCGACGCCCTGGGCATGGTTGCCCGCGCTCGCGCAGACGACTCCCGCCGACCGCGCCGCCGCATCGAGCTGGGACATCAGATTGAAGGCACCGCGCACCTTGTAGGAGCGGACCACCTGCAGGTCCTCGCGCTTGAGCAGCACCGTCGCGCCTGTCTCGGCCGAAAGCCGACGGCATTCCTCCAGCGGTGTCAGTGCGGCAACCCCGGCGATCCGCCTGGCCGCGGCGTCGATGTCGGCGGCGGTGACCGCCCGGTCACCGCCGCGCACCTGCCTGCTCCGCGACACAACCCCGATCCTGTCACCTCGATGCGATCGGCCCGAGCCGGTCACTCGATGCGGTCGGGCCGATCCGGTCGCGGCAAGCTGGCCAGCCCGAAGTTTTCTGCACCGGGACGGTAGGTTCGTAACGTGCTCGCTGCCATGCGCCAGGCCCGCATCCTGGATGAGGTTCGCCGGACCGGCGGAGCCAGGGTGGCGCACCTGACGGCCCTGCTCGGGGTCTCGGACATGACGGTTCGGCGTGATCTGGAAGCGCTGGACCGCAAGGGGCTGCTGTCCAAGGTGCACGGCGGCGCCACCGCGATGGACACCGCCAGCGCCATCGAACCGGGTTTCGAAGTGACCAGCCAGCGCGAGGTCTCGGAGAAGGAAGCGATCGCCGCCAGGGCCGCGCAGCTGGTTCGTCCCGGCATGGCGATCGCCATCACTGCCGGCAGCACCACCTGGACGCTGGCCCGCCATCTCGGCGAGATCGCCAATCTGACCGTGGTCACCAATTCCCTCAAGGTGGCGGAGGTGCTGAACGCCCGCCAGCGACCGGATCTCACCGTCGTGCTGACCGGCGGCCTCCGCACCCCGTCCGACGGCTTGGTCGGACCCGTTGCGGTGCAGGCCATTCGGTCGCTTCACGTGGACATGGTGATCATGGGTGTGCACGGCATCGACGAGCGGGCAGGCCTGACGACGCCCAATCTGCTGGAAGCCGAGACGAACCGGGCGCTGGTCGAATCCGCCCGCCGGCTGGTGGTGGTCGCCGACCACACGAAGTGGGGCGTGGTCGGGTTGGCGCAGATCGCGCCGCTGCGCGCCGTCACCACCCTGCTGACCGACGATCGACTCCCGCCGGGCGCCGCCGAGGTGCTGGCCGATCAGGTCTCCGAGGTGATCATCATCCCGACCGAGGGCGCTGACGATCACTCCGACAGCGCCGTCGCGGCCGCCGGGCGCGCCGGCGGCCACGATCGGGCGGCTAGTGGCTCTGGTCGCTGACTCCCGGCGCAAACAATGACTTGCCGGTCTCCAGCAGCGTTTTCAGGTCGCTGAGCACCTCCGCCCAGCCCCCTCCGGCACCGTCGACCGAACCACCGACCATCGCCGCCGTATTCGGAGCACCGTCGAGCTGATGGGTGACGGTCAGAGCGCAGACACCGTCGGCCCTCTCGGCGATGGTGTAGGTCAACGTGGTCGCCGGCTCGGCATCCCAGCCGGCTCGCCAGGTCTGCACCAGCCGGTGCGGCGGATCGACCTCGACGACCTGCCCGTCCACGACGACCTCGGGCATTCCCGCCTGCTGCATCTCGGCGCTGGCGATGATCCTGAAAGCACCGCCCGGTCGCAGGTCGAACTCCGCTCGCCCTCCGTAGCCGTACTTCTCTGTCCACTCCGGCTGGGTGATGGCGTCCCAGATCGCCTGCGCGGTGGCGCGGATGTAGATCCGGTTGATCTGCACCACCGCCGGTGCCGCGGCGTCGTGCGGTGTCGTGCCGGCAGTGGGCGTGTCAGGCGTGGTGGCGGTTCCGGTCATGGCGGGTTCTCCAATTCGGCTTTGAGGTCGGCCAGCGCGGAAAGCCCTGGCTCGGTGTACTTGTCGATCCAGCGGTCGTGCACTTCTCGGATCGGAACGGCGTTGAGGAAATGCTGTTTCTCCCGGCCCGACCGATGTGTGATGACAAGGCCGGCGTCCTCGAGCACCTTGAGGTGCTTCATGACGCCGAAGCGGGTCATCTCCACCGTCGATTCCAGCTCGCTGAGCGTGCGGCCGTCACGCTCGAAGAGCAGGTCAAGAAGCAGTCGCCGGGTCGGGTCGGCCAACGCCTTGAACACCAGGTCGTCGTCGATCACGGTTCCGACCATAGGTGACCATTTGGTCACATGTCAACCCGGTGCGCATCTACTCGCGGAGCTTGCTGCGGATGACTGGTCGTCAGGACACGGGCCGCACCGGTTGGCGCAACACGGTTCTCAACCTCTCCGGAGCGACCCTTCGCGGGTCACCGAGGTAGATCTCGTGATGCGGCCCGTTGAAGGTGAGCGCGAGGGCCGGCATGATCTCGAGGTGCAGACGGGCCAAAGTGCCGGCCTCGTCGTCATAGCTGCCGACATGCATGATCTGCAAGCACTTTCCCTCCGTCAGTGCGCTGGCTCGCAGGGCGGTGATCGGCAGATCCGGCTTCTTGCGGGCGGCGACAGCGAGGCCCGTCTCGATGTCGTCGGTGGCCACCTGATCCGGCAGCGGGATCATCATCGTCCAATCCCATTCGCCCTTCCTGCGTTGGCGGAACACCGCAGGATCGGCACTGGACCATAGGCCTTCGAGGGGTCCGACCACGAAGTCGTCACCCGTGCGGGATTTCAATTGGGATCTGACGGCGTAAGCGCCGGCATACAGAGCACCGACCGCCGCCCGGTAGGCAGGTGAGGTGTTCGGGTCCCCGTGACCATCGATGGCCAGGTAGGTCGTCGCCGGGACGTCGACCTCGGCGTACTCCTTCGTCCCCGGCCGGTAAAGGTCAGGACGCTCCCTCTTCAGATCAATGCGCACAGTGCACCTCCCCGTTCCGGCGAGCATCTGCGTCGACGCGCGGCCACGGGCATGGCGGACCCCCATGCGCGCATGGTCGCAGACAACCTGGTCGCGTGCCCAGGGACGGTTGCGGCGCGTACGCAGGGAACTCACCAGCCGCCGGTGGCATCCCGCAGTACGCCGTACTGTTCGCGGACCTCGGGGGTCGGGTCCGCGGTGAGCACCCTGGCCTCCGCCGCCGGCCACTCCGGAGGGGTGGTTGCTCCGGACAACGCCCAGGCGGCCTGCCTGGCCGCGCCCAGTGCGACGTACTCCGCAGCCGCCGGCACCAGCACGTCGGTCCCGAAGATCGCCGGCGCGAGTTGCTGGATCGCCGGGTTCCGCGCAGCGCCGCCGATCATCAGCACCCGTTGCGGCGTCACGCCGAGGGCATCGACCGCGTCCGCCAGCGAGCACAGCAGCGCCTCGACCGCCGCGCGGGCCAGGTCCGCCCTGGTGACGCCCGAGGTCAGCCCCTGGAGCACGCCGGTCGCATGCGGCCGGTTGGGCGTGCGTTCGCCGTCCAGGTACGGGAGCAGCGTCAGGCCACCGGCGCCCGACGGTGCGGACAGCGCGAGGTCCGCGAACTCCGCGTGATCCACCCCGAGCAGGTTTCCGACCACCGCCAGCACCCGCGCGGCGTTGACGGTCGCCACCAGGGGCAGATACCTGCCCGACGCGTCGGCGAAGCCGGCGACCGATCCGCTCGGGTCCGCGGTGGGCGAGTCGGTGACGCAGAACGCGGTCCCCGAGGTTCCGATGGACACCGCCACATCGCCGTCCCGCAGGCCCAGACCCAAGGCGGCAGCCATGTTGTCGCCGGTGCCGGCGCCCAGTGACGCACCCGATTGGGTCTGTCCGACCACCTCCGACGGCGCGGCGATGCGGGGCAATTGCAGCTGATCGGCACCGGCGCCCCGGCGCAGCGCCCACTGCGCGATGTCCGGCAGCCAGGCGCGATCGGCGGGTGAGTAGTAGCCGGTGCCGGACGCATCACCGTGATCGGTGGTCATCGATGCTCCGGACTCCGCACCACCCGCCAGCTTCCAGGTCAACCAGTCGTGCGGTAGCAGCACACTGGCTGTCCTGGCGGCGTTCTCGGGCTCGTTCTCGGCCATCCAGCGCAGTTTGGTGACGGTGAACGAGGCGGCGGGAACCGATCCGATCGTCTCTGCGCACTGCTGCGGCCCACCCAGATGCTCGACGACCTCGGCGATCTGGGGCGCAGAGCGAAGGTCGTTCCACAGCAGCGCATCGCGCACCACGCCGCCGTCGGCATCCAGCGCGACCATGCCGTGCTGCTGCCCGCCGACGGCCACCGCTGACGCCCGGTCCAGCAGTCCGGATCCCGCCTGCTGCAGGGCATCCCACCAATGCCGTGGGTCGACGGCGGTACCGGCAGGGTGCGGCGCCGCGGACTCCGCGACGACGGAACCGTCGGTGGCCCTGACCAGCACCACCTTGGTGGACTGGGTCGAGGAGTCGATACCGGCTACCAGAACGTCATCGGCCAAGGGGTGCCATCCTTCTCGGTCATCGTGCGGGCGTGGTGATCGGGCAGCAATGGTGCTCGGGGGCGGGTCGCGGTGCGGCGACGCGCTGGACTGGGTCGGCAGAGCAGGTCAGCGGCTCTACCGTACGGCGGGCCGCCGCTCGCCGGAACACACCCCGGCCGATGCAACCACCGGTTACGCGGTACGCACCCTGGCCAGGGTGGGATCGGCGATGAGCTGCTCGATACCGGCGTGCGCGGCACCGAGGGAAGCCGCCTCCAGACCCAACTCGGAGAACTCCAGCCGGCACATCGCTGCCGGGCCGGCCAGCACCCGCGATCGCAGCTCGGCCATCACCGGTTCCTCGAGATACCGCCGCAGGGCGGGGTAATGGCCACCCAGGACGACGGTGTCCGGGTTGAGCACGTTGGCCAGCACCGCGATCCCGATGCCCAGCCACCGCGCCTGCCGGGCAAGTGCATCGAGCACGACCTGTTCGCCGTCCTGGGCACGCTGCACGACCCGCACCAGTTGCGCGCCGAGGTCGCCGCGCGGGTGCTGGGACGACGTGCCGGGCTCGGCAACCATGTCGAGCAGCGCGGCGAAGCCGACCTCGGTCTCCCAGCAGCCGCGGCGGCCGCACCCGCAGAGGCGGTCCGGCGCGCCGATCGTCATATGACCGACCTCTCCGGCGAAACCGTCTGCGCCGCGGACGATGTGGCCGTCGACGATCATCCCTGCACCGACGCCGACGGCACCGGCCAGGTAGAGCAGGTTCGAGGCGCCGGCGACCTGCCCGACGGCGTAATGCGCCATCGCGCCCATGTTGGCGTCATTGTCGACGGTGATCCTGGTGTCCGCCCACTGCAGTCGACCCATCAGCGTGTGCACGATGTCGACGTCCCGCCAGTGCAGGTTCGGCGCGAAGGACAACATCCCGGCATTGGCGTCGACCAGTCCCGGCAGCGCGATGTGCAGGCTCTGCACCTGCTCCACCGAGCAGTCCGCTTCCTCGACGAGCTTGCGGGCGACGTCCGCGACGACACCGAGCGCTCTGGCCGGCCCGAGCTCCGACATCGAGCGGCTGATCCGGCGCCGGCAGAGGACCTGGCCGCGCAGGTCGACGAGAATTCCGGCGATGTAGTCGACCTGGACCTCGATCCCGAGGAAACGGACCCAGGTCGGGTCGAGTTCGACGGTCCGACCGGGGCGGCCGAGGCCGCCCCGGTCGATGTTGCCCTCCATCACCAGCCCGCGGTCATCCAATTCGGTGACCAGGCTCGAGACGGTTGCCTTGGTCAGGCCCGTGTCGTTGGCCAACTTGGCCCTCGGACGCGGGCCGCCATCGGCGAGGCTGCGCATCAGCAGGGCCAGGTTCAGCCGTCGAACCGTGGCCTGATCAGCCGGGGTCGCATCGCCGGCGGACCGGACGGCGATTGGCACAAGAAGCCTTTCGTCGTGTGCGGATGGGTAACCCCCGAGACAGCTGACGGGCAGCTGGAACTGGTCGGACGAACGGCCGGTCGACTATCGACCGGAGCTCGCCCGCTTCCGGCGGGTGATCGCGTCGACGCTCGCTGCGAGCAGCAGCACGACACCGGTGATGATGAACTTGATGTAGGCCTGCAGGCCGAGCAGCCCCAGCCCGTTGTCGATGACGGCGATGACCAGGCCACCGATGATGGCGTCCCTGGCCTTGCCCTTACCGCCGAACAGCGAGGTTCCGCCGATGACGGCGGCGGCGACGGCGTACAGCAGGGTGTTGCCGGCGCCGGCATCGGGCGTCACCGAGTTCAGCCGGGATGCGGCAACGATGCCGGAGATGACGGCCATCCCGGAGCTGATCACGAAACAGGCGATGGTGATCTGACCGACCCTGATGCCTGCGCGGCGGGCCGCTTCGGCGTTGCCGCCCACGGCGTAGATGTGCCGGCCGAAGGCGGTCCGGTTCTGCACGAAGGTCCACAGCACCAGCAGCACACCGACCAGCGGGGCGATCCACGGGATGCCCTCGAGCACGATGTTGCCCCGGGCGCGGTTCTGGCTCAGCAGGTAGGTGGCCCCGAGCAGCAGGACGCCCAGCACGGCGATCCGCAGCAGAATGATCGCCAGCGGCGGGGTGACCAGTTTGTGCGCGGTCCGGCGTTGGTACACCAGCAGGTTCAGCGCCGCGTACGCGACGATCGAGGCGATGACCACGACCCACCCGAACAGCACCGGCATGTTGCCGTTCGAGATCTTCAAAATGGTCTCGTCGTTGATCGGGACGGTGCCGCCGGTGCCGATGATCCACAGCAGAACGCCCTGGTAGGCAAGGAACGTCGCGAGGGTCACCACGAACGACGGGATACCGACCGCGGACACCAGGACGCCGGTGAAGATGCCCATCACGATGCCGACACCGAGGGCGATCAGCACCGCCAGGTACCACGGGAGCCCCTGTTTGATCATCAGCATGGACATCACGCCGGCACCCACGCCACCGATGACGCCTGCGGACAGGTCGATGTGGCCGAGCAGCAGGACGAAGCCGATGCCCATCGCCAGCACGCAGATGGAGCCGGCCTGGGTCAGCAGGTTGGCCAGGTTGAACGTCGAGAGGAAGACGTTCGGGGCGGCGATGGTGAAGACGATCAGCAGGACGATCAGCCCGAGGACGGCCGGCAGCGATCCCACGTCGCCGGCGCGTAGCTTGTTGCGATAGGCCTGGAAGTACTGGCCGACGGACACCGGTCCTGCGGCATCACCGGAGAAGGCCGCGCGGGCCTCGACGTCCGGCATGGTCTTGATCAGCTCTGGCTTTTCGGGGGCGCTCATGCGGACTCCTGCGCAACTGCCGGGGCGAGACCGTGATCGCCGGACCGGCCGGTGGTGATCAATTCGACGATCTCCCTACTGGTGACATCCGCCGCGGGCACATCAGCCGCGACCCTGCCGAGGTACAACGCGGTGATCCGGTCGCTGACCTCCTTGACGTCGTTCATGTTGTGGCTGATCAACAGCACACCCAGACCCTGGTCGGCCAGCCTGCGCACCAGGTCGAGCACCTGCCTGGTCTGCGCGACACCGAGTGCGGCGGTGGGCTCGTCGAGCATCACGACCTTGGAATTCCACAGCACCGACTTGGCGATGGCGACGGTCTGCCGCTGCCCGCCGGACAGGCTGGCGACCAACTGGCGGACCGAGGACACGGTGCGCACGGACAGCGAGGCGAGGGTGTCCCTGGCCTTGATCTCCATCTGGCCCTCGTCGAGGACGATGCCGGACTTGGGTTCACGACCCAGGAACATGTTCTGGACGATGTCCAGGTTGTCGCACAGCGCGAGGTCCTGGTAGACGATCTCGATGCCGAGTGCGGCGGCATCGCGGGGATTGCCGACGGACACAGGTTTTCCCTCGAACAGGTACTCACCGGTGTCGATGCCGTAGATGCCGGCGACACACTTCACGAGAGTGGATTTGCCCGCACCGTTGTCACCGACGAGTGCGGTGACCTGACCCGGATAAATCGAGAGATCGACGCCGTGCAGCACCTGGACCGCGCCGAAACTCTTGTTCACCCCCCGCAGTTCGAGAATGGGGGCGGTTGACTGCGTCATCGTGCTGACTCCTCGGCTGGGAGAGTGGAGCTCGGAGATTCGGGGGACAAACGACCGGAGCCGGGCCCGGACGACACACTGCGTCGTCCGGGCCCGGCGAACTAGCTCAGGTCAGCTGATGCCGAGAGTGGTGCACTCCGCCGCGTAGGCGCCGGTGCAGAGCTCTGCAGCGGTGACGCCGCCGGCGTCGACGACGTCCTTGACGTTCTCCTTGTAGATCGCCTCAGGGGTTTCCAGGATGGACTGAACCTCACGGTTGCCCTCGGTGTCCTTGACGGTGCCGGTGGTCTGCGGGGTCTCTCCGTTGGCCAGTGCGATGGCCACCTCGGCCAGTGCTCCGGCTTCCTTGGTGGTGTCCTTGAACACCGTCATGCACTGGTCGCCGGCGAGGATGTTCTGCAGGCCCTGAACGGTCGCGTCCTGCCCGGTGACCGGGATCTGCAGGCCGTTCTTCTTGTTGATGGCGATCACGGCGTTGCCCAGGCCGTCATTGGCCGCCAGCACACCGTCGATCTTGCCGCCCTGGGCGGTGAACATCTGCTCGTAGATCGTGCCGGCCTGCTGGTTGTCCCAGTCCGGAACGGCCTGCTCGGCCACGACGACGTAGTTCGTCATCGGGTCCAGGATCGAGTGCGCACCGGCCGAGAACGCCGTGGCGTTGGAGTCCGACGGAGAACCGTTGAGGAACACGATCTTCTTGTCGCCGCCGCCCAGACACTTGTCCAGGCCCTTGCCCTGCAGTTCACCGACGGTGGTGTTGTTGAAGGACACGTAGTAGTCCGCCGTGCCGCCGAGGGTCAGCCGGTCGTAGTCGATGGTCTTGACGCCCTGTGCCGCGGCCTTCTTCTGGATGGCGGCACCGGACTCGTTGTCCAGGTTGACGATCGCGAGAACGGTTGCACCGTTGGCGATCATCTGGTCGGCGATGGTGGCCATCGCGGCCTTGTCGCCATTGGCGTTCTGGATGTCGTAATCCACGCCGGCGGCCTTGAACGCGGCCTCGAGGTTCGGCCGGTCCTGCGTCTCCCAACGAGCGGAGGACTTGGTGTCCGGGAGGATGATCCCGACCTTGCCGGTGGTGGTGGCCGCACTGCTGTCACCCGCCGCACTGGAGGCCGCTGAGGTCGCGCTGTCAGCCGCCGATGCCGCAGCACTCGTGGCACTCCCGGCTGCGGACGTCGCAGCGGCCGCGGCGCTGCTCGTGTTGGCGCTGTCGTTGCTGGAGCCACAGGCAGCCAGCAGCAGCGACCCTGCCGCCACCAACCCGAGTACTGCGGAGGTCTTCAGACGCATGAACATTTCCCTCTCTGACGAAACCGACTGCCGGATAGCAGGCGGAGGCACAGAACTTGACGACCGGCGGGATGGAACCCGAAACGGGCCGACCCAGCGTCCCGACAGTGCACCGGGCACGCCGATTTACCTGCCGAACATCTGCCCGACATGTACTAGTACGGTGGTCACACAAACTATGGAGCGCGACTCGCCGCGTCAATCCCCCCAGAGGTCACATTTTGGTAAGTGTCCCAACGAAGTCACCTCGTCACACGATCGGCATTGTTCACCGAGCGCGAAGGGTGACGCAGCGACAACCGCGTCGCACGGCCGTGGGAGAACCGGTCAAATGTCCGGTGTTCGGCCCACAATTCGACGCCGTATAACGATTTCAGTACGAGTAGAGCGAACCCGCGCACGCTGCCGGTCCCGGTCACGATCGAGATGCCCGCCGATGTGCCGATCAGATCGGCCCCTGAGTTCAGCAGCGCACGTACCTGTTCGACGGTTTTCACCCCGCCGGAGGCCTTGACGCCCATCGAAGCCGGCACCGATCGGCGCAGATACGCGATGGTGGCCGGGTCCGCGATGCCGACCGCGCCGCGGGAAGCGATGGACACGAACGCCGCCCCCGCATCGATGGCCGCCTGCACGGCCCGCTCGCGCTGCCGGGCGTTGAGCAACGGCAGCTCGAGCATCAGTTTGACCCCGACCGGTTCGGCCGCACCGACGACGGCAGCCAGATCCGCGGCGAATTCCCGCACCATGCTGGAGAGCAGAAAACCCACATTGACGGTGGCGTCCAGCTCGTCGACGCCGGCGTCGATCAGCGCCTTGACCTCCGCCACGCGCGCCTCGGTGAGGCTGGAGCCGTTCGGGAAGTCGACGATGGATCCGATGCGGGCGGCCGTCCCGCGCAGCTCGTCACGCGCGGCCCAGACCCAGCACGGCGGCACGACGACGGCATCGAAGCCGTGGGTCAGCGTTTCCTGAACATGCTGGCGCACCTGGCGTTCGGTGATCGCCTGGCCGATCAGCGTGTGCTGGATCCGACCGGCGAGTTGCTCACGAGGTAGACGCCGCCCCCGGATGCTGGGCCTGCTCTGCTGGCTCCGACACCGGCTCAGTCTGGCACGCTGCCGTCGGCCGGGTCGGGGCGCCTACGCTGTGCCGTCATGCGGGTCCTTTCCATCCAGTCCTCGGTGGCGTACGGGCATGTCGGCAATTCCGCCGCGACCTTTCCGTTGCAGCGATTGGGTCACCATGTGTGGCCGGTGCTCACCGTGCATTTCAGCAACCACACCGGTTACGGCTCGTGGCGTGGCCTGGTGCTCGAGCCGGCCGTCATCGCCGATGTGATCGACGGGATCGCCGATCGCGGCGTGCTGGGCGACGCCGATGCCGTGTTGACCGGCTACCAGGGTTCCCCGGGGGTCGCCGATGTGGTGCTCTCGACGGTGCGCCGGGTGCGGGATCTGAACCCGGATGCGGTGTACTGCTGCGACCCGGTGATGGGCGACGTCGGGCGCGGCATGTTCGTCCTGCCCGGCCTACCCGAGCTGATCAGGGAGCGGGTTGTCCCGGTGGCGGACGTGGTGACCCCCAACGCTTTCGAGCTGGCCTACCTGGCCGCGGGCGGGGATCCGTCGGCGGTGGATGTCAGCGCGGTCGGCACCGTCGACGGATTGCTGTCCGCCGTTGACACGGTGCGGGCGATGGGGCCGTCCACGGTTCTGGTCACCTCGGTGCAGGGCGCCGGGGTCGGCGACGGCGAGATCGGCATGCTGGCGGTGGACCGGAGCGGCGCGTATCTGGTGCGCACACCGGAACTTCCGATCAGTGTCAACGGCGCCGGTGACGTGACCGCCGCGTTGTTCCTCGCCCACCTGCACGACGGACCGGAGGTGGCGCTGGCCCGGGTGGCGTCCTCGGTGTACGGCATCCTGGCTGCCACCCACGTCGCCGGGTCCCGCGAGATCTGCCTGGTCGAGGCACAGAACTCCATCGCCGACCCCGACTGCGAGTTCGAAGTGGTTCGTATCCGCTGATGTGGGCCGGCGGTCACCGTCGCTGGAAAGCGTTCCGGCTGTTCAGCTCTCGGCACCCAGCCTGACCAGGAAGTCCGTCAGGAAGGCCTCCGCGTCCACGGCCATCACCGCAGTGCTGTCCGGCGCCGGCACGACGTCCCACGCCACCGGTTCCCCTTCCCAGGTCTGCATCACATGGGCACGGGTGGCGAACCCGTCGAAGGTGATGTTCACCGGCCCGGTCACCGCGGTGGTGATCCAATCCGGTTGGACGGCCAGCGCCGCGGCCAGCCCGTCGTGCACCGGGCAGATCCGCCGACCCCAGGCCAGCCGGTAGAAGTCCACGTAGGACTCGAGAACCGCTGCGGCGAAACGGGCCCGGTCGGACGGACCTGCATGTAGCCGGGTGATCGCAGCTTCGTCGGTGACGACGGTGCGGGTGACGTTGACCCCGACCATCACGCGCCGCCGGCACGGCGCGGCGAACACCCTGCGCGCTGCCTCACCGTCGTTCTGCACGTTGGCGTCCACCATCAAAGAGGTACCGACAGCGGGGAACGGGCCGGACCCGCCCATGATCACCACTTGTCGAAAACTGTTCAATAGGTGCGGTTCCCGCTCCAGTGCGCGGCCGACGTTGGTCAGCGGCCCGAGGGTGAGCAGGGTGTACCGACCGGGATCGGAGCTGGCCCAGCCGATCAACGCAGCTGCCGAATCACCGTCCAGCATCACGGCGGGGTCGGCCTTGTTCGCCGCCGGGACCACATCGCCGAGCCCATCGAGCCCGTGCACATAGTGCGCGATGTGCGCCTCACCGATCAGCGGGCCGGCCGCCCCGCGCGCCACCGGGGTGTCGCCGATACCGGCCAGCCGCAACACGTGTCCGATGTTGCGGACGGCATCGTCGACGGTGCAATTGCCGTAGACGCTGGTGAGACCGACGATCCGGACGTCCGGCCGTGCAGCGAGATACAGCAGAGCCAAGGCGTCGTCGATACCGCAGTCGGTGTCGACGATGATCTCGTGCACTGCTGCGGCGGTGGGCATACCGCCCATCCTGCCCACCGCACCGGGGCGGGTAGCTACCGGCCCTTCACCCGGAACCGCAGCGCCGTGCGGGCAGCGCCGATCTCGTCGACCCCGATCTTCTCCAGTTCGAGCGGGCCCGTCTCGGAGAACAGCCGCTGTCCGCTGCCCAACAGCACCGGCATCACCTCCACCCACAGCTCGTCGGCCAGCCCCGCTGCGATCAACTGCTGGTTCAGGTTTGCTCCACCGATCGCCAGCACGGCCCGGTCACCCGCCGCCTCCGTAGCCTGCGCGACAAGGCTTTTCACCCCGTCGGTGACGAACGTGAAGGACAGCCGGTCATTGCGTCTTGGCACGACGGCGGGGGCGTGATGGGTGAGAACGAAGATGGGCACCTGGAACTCGTAACCGTCGGCGTAGGCATCGGGATCCGGCGCGCCGTCGAACGTGCGCCGGCCCATCACCACCGCACCCACTGTCTGCTGCAACGAGCGCATGTACGGCGAATCGAGCAGGTCGGCGAAGTCGCTGTACAGCGGACCAGCACTGCCGTTCACGTCCGTGACGAAACCGTCGAGCGACATCGTCATTCCGGCAATCACCGTGGACATCTGCACCCCTCCCGGCCGTCCGCGGCGGACGGCCTGAGAGGTCGACCGGGGATGGGTCCCGGACTCATCGTCCTATTGCTTGGTTGTCTTCTCGATGCTCATCAGCAGGATGACCCGGTCGGGGCTGTCCGGGGGCGGCTGCTGCTCGGCGTTGCCGTACCGCTGCCCGAGCCTGACGTAGAAGGCGCCCGTCGGGTCCGGCTCGACCCCGGCCAGCCGACCGCGCAGTTCCAGGTAGCGGTATGGGTTGTCCGGGTCCGCGATGGACAGGCTCATCGACGGGTTGTGCTGCAGGTTGCGGTATTTCGCCCGCTTCGTGGTGTGGGTGAAGCGGATGTGCTCACCGTCGTACTCGAACCACATGGGGTTCACTTGGACGGTGTCGTCGGGACGGACGGTTCCGAGATGGCCGTACAGCGGACGCTCCAGCAGGTGGGCGTAGTCGGCCGGGATGAGATCGGTCATGTTCTCCTCCAACACCCTTAGCGCGGCGAGAATTTCCGGAGGCTGGCTGAATCAGGCGCGCCGGGGGTGGTGCCCGTTCAGTGACGCAGCTGCAGGGAGTCTCGTCCCGATCACCCTGCGGGAGCGACGGTCGAGCACGCGGGAAGCGGGCGGGGCGCGGTGGACGGCACGCCCACGACGCGGGCCGGCGGATCAGCGGCGGCGGGCGATCCTGGCGCCGACCAGCACACCGGCCAGCATCGACAGGGCGCCGAACGCGGCGGCGCCGAGCAGCGTCACGGGTCCCTGCCTCGACCCGGCGGCCCGCGGCTCAATGCCCGTGAACGCCGGCGCCGCAACGGGAGCAGGTACGGATGCCGGACTCGGGCCCCCGCCGGACACCCCTGCTGACGACACCTGTGTATCCGGCACGGCGGCTGCCACAGCCGGCTGCCGCTCACCGGTGAGAACGTCGTCGATGGCAGTGAAGAACAACCCTGCCGTCTTCTTCGCCACGCCGCCGAGCACGCGCTGCCCGACGCCGCCGACCATGCCCCCGACCATCGCGTCGGCGTCGTACTCGACCCTGGTGGTGCCGTCTGGCAGGGCTGCGAATGTGACACCGACGGTGGTGTCGATGGTGCCGGGACCGCCGGATCCGTTGGCGCGCATGGTCAGCGCCTCGGCTTCGCGCATCTCGCTGAAGGCGATCTCGCCGGAGTAGGAGCCCTTGATCGACGCGACGCCGAGCGTCACGGTGAGTGCGAAACGGTTGTCCGCGATGGGCGTCAAGCCGTCACACCCGGGGATCACCGTGGCCAGCACTCCGGGGTCGGTGACGGCCGCCCACACCTGTTCGCGGGAACCGTGCAGCACCGCGGCACCGGAGATCTTCATGACGTTCGCCCCTTCACCCGGTCCACCCGCCCGTCTGCGGCGCCCCGGCGCAGATCGAACAATGCGCTGGGGAACAACGGCATCCTGTCGATGCGGATGCCAAGTGCGTCCTCGACGGCGGAGGCGATCACGGCGGCGACAGGGATGACCCCGGCCTCGCCGGCACCCTTGATGCCCAGCGGGTTCAGCGGCGACGGTGTCTCCTGATGTCCGAGTTCCAGCGACCGGGGCATCTCGGTGGCGTACGGCATCAGGAAGTCCATGAACGAGGCGTTGAGCAGCTGGCCGTGCTCGTCGTAGGCCAGCGTCTCGTACAGGGCACCCGCGATGCCTTGCGCGACACCACCGTGTACCTGCCCCGTGACGATCATCGGGTTGATCAGCGTGCCGCAATCGTGCACGACGCAGTACCGCTCGATGACGATCTCGCTCGTGTCCGGGTCGACCTCGACGATGGCGGCGTGCATACCGGAGGCGAAGGTGCAGCGCGGCGGTGAGTAGTAGTCGCGGGACTCCAGCCCCGGTGATTCGCCCTCAGCGACCGGCGGGATGTCGGGGTCCGCCGGGCGGGCGAATTGCGTTGCGGCCTTTGCTGCCTCGTCGAACGCGTAGCGCAGCGGGTTGGACAGCACGGCGACCTGGCCGAGCGGGATGGAGGCCGTGGGGTTGCCCTTCACCGACACGACGCCGTCGGTCAGGAGGAGATCGTCGGCCGAGCACTCCAGCGCGTCGGACGCCACCTTCAGGGCCTTCGCCCTGACCGCCCGCGCGGCCAACGCCACCGCCGATCCCGACATCACGGCTGCCCTGGAGGCGAAAGTGCCGACGGCGTAACCGAATCGGCGGGTGTCGCCGGAGGTGACCCGCACCGCCTCGAACGGCACGCCGAGCTCGTCGGCGACAATCTGGGCGAAGACGGTTTGGTGTCCCTGACCTTGGGTGGTGAGGCCGATGGCCACCTCGACCGTGCCGTCACCGAGGACCTGGACGTGCGCGCCCTCGTACGGCCCGGGGCCTGTTCCCTCGACGTAGCAACCGATCCCGATGCCGAGCAACCGGCCGCGGGATGCCGCGTCCGCCCGCAGCGCCTCGAACTCGTCCCAGCCGATCAGGTCCTTGATCATCGTCAGTTGCGCCGGGTAGTCGCCGGAGTCGTAGATCAGCGGTCGACCGTCCTGGAAGATCAGGTGGTGGTCGTACGGGAACTCATCCGGCTGGATGAAGTTGGCCGCCCGCACCGCCGTCCGGTCGCGTCCGAGGGTCTCGGCGATGCGGTCCATCGTCCGCTCCATCGCGAAGACGCCCTGCGGCCGGCCGGCGCCGCGGTACGGCGTGACGATCACCGTGGTCGTGTACAGCGAGGAGAACTCGACCCGGTAGGTGCCCGGCTTGTAGGGCCCGAGGAGCTGGGTGGACGTCACGATCGGGCAGATGATCCCGTACGGGGTGTAGGCGCCGTTGTCGTGCCAGAAGGTCACGTCGAGCGCGAGAATCCTTCCGTCGTCGTCGAATCCGACGCTGATGTGCTGCTCCTGGCCGCGTTCGTGCGCGGAGGAGATGAAGTGCTCGCGGCGGTCCTCGGTCCACTTGACCGGCCGGCCGAGCCGCATCGCGGCCATCGGGACCAGGATCTCCTCGGGCCAGGGGTGCATGATCTTCACGCCGAAACCACCTCCGACGTCCGGCGCGATGACCTCGACCTTGGGCAGCGGCAGGTTCAGCTTTGCGGCGATGGCCGCACGGACGGAGGTGGCGGCCTGCGTCGACGAGTACACCCGAAGGCTCCGGTCATCCGGGTCCCAGCGGGCGTGCACGGCCTTGCCCTCCAGCGGCATCGAACAGGACCGCTCGATCTGCAGATCGAACTCCAGCCGGTGCGGTGCGGTCGCCATCGCGGCGTCGACGTCACCGACCTGCTGGATCAGGTTCGCCGCCACATTGTCCGGGATGTCTTCGTGCACGGCGTGTTTCGCGGCGCGGGCGGCGGCCACCCCGACGACGGCGGGCAGCACCTCGTAGTCGACGACGATCCTCGCGGCGGCATCCTCGGCCAGGTAACGGTTCTCCGCAACGACCATGGCCACCGGCTCACCGACATGGTGGACGGTGTCCTTCGCCAGCGCGTATCCGGTGCGCGGCGCGTGCAGCGCGGGGTGCGGGATGAGCACCGGCAGCGGCTCGGCGGCCAGGCCCTCCAGGTCCTCGTGGGTGTAGATCGCGACGACACCCTCGATGTCCAGTGCGCCGAGCACGTCGATCTCGCCGACCCTGGCGTGCGCGTGCGGTGACCTGACGAACGCAACCTCGAGTGTTCCGGTGCCCTCACCGATGTCGTCGGTGTACCGACCCTGACCGGTGATCAACCGGAGGTCTTCCACCCTGCGGATCGGTTGGCCGACGTAGCGGGTGGACATCAGGCACCCTCCCCGTTGCGCTCGGCCGTCAGCTCCGCGGCGCGCAGCACCGCGTCGACGATGTTGTGATACCCCGTGCACCGGCACAGATTTCCGGAGATCATCTCGACGGCGTCATCCCGGGTGGGGTTCGGGTTGTCGGCAAGGCTTGCCGTGATGGTGGTGAGGAAGCCGGGCGTGCAGAAGCCGCATTGCAGCGCATGACACTCGCGGAAGGCCTGCTGCACCGGCGAAAGCGCGTCCGGCCCCGTCCCGTCGGAAAGCCCCTCCACGGTGGTGACGTCGTGGCCGGCGACCGAGATGGCGAACACCAGGCAGGACCGCACCGGAGCCCCGTCGAGCAGCACCGTGCACGCCCCGCACACACCGTGTTCGCAGCCGACGTGTGTTCCGGTCAGGCCGATGTCGTGCCGCAAATAGTCGGACAGGGTGCGCCGGGCGACCACCAGGGCCGAGCGGTGGACCCCGTTGACGGTGATGCCGACGTCGCGGCGGGGTTCGGGTGTCTCGTCGTCCATCACGCGGTCCCGATCATGCTGCCTGCGCCCCGGAAGCGGCGGCGGACAGGGCCCGCCGTGCCGCGCGCACGGTGAGGACCCCGGCGAGGTGCCGCCGGTAGTCGGCGGTGGCGTGAAGGTCGGTGTGCGGGTCGACTGCAGCCCTGGCCTGCTCGGCGGCGTCCTGCTCACCGGCGGCCCACGCCTGCGTCAGGTCCAGCAGGAGCGGTGTGTCGGTGACGGACAGGTATCCACACCGCAGGCTCGCCACGGCACCGGATGCATCG
>CAWCUA010000016.1:0-79800 GCA_963798625.1 uncultured Actinomycetota bacterium | reverse complement strand
GATCCGCTTGATCGCCGCGGGTATCCGCAGCGCACGTGCCGTCGTCTGTGTCGTCCACGACGAGCTGAAGAACCTCGAGATCGCCCTGCTGGCAAGGGATCTGAGCACCGACATGCGGGTCGTGACGCAGCTCGGCAACCATGCCATCGGCGGGCGATGGCCGTCGGCAACGGCCCAGGCGCTGTCCTCGACGTGGCAGCCTGGCGGCGCCGGCGATCGTGGAGGCCTGCCTGGCGGGCGCATCCACGAGGTCCCGATCGGCGTCGAGGCGTGCCTTCGTGCGCGACCCTGCCGGTCCCGGGTGGCATCCCTGCGCGCCTGTTCGGCGACCTGGCGCCGATGGCCGTTGCCCGGCATCGACCCGGCGGCGAGATACCGTCCTGATCTGCCCCGGACCGCGACTTCGTAGTCAGGCAGGGCGACGTCGCGGCGGTGCTCGGCACGCCGAGGACTTCCAGCAGCACAATGTCGACCTCGCCGATCATGCGGAGCTGCCGGACCGCCACAGCCGCGGCCGCGCGCCGGCCAGGCTGATGGCCGTGCTGTCCGGGCTGACCAACGACTTCGACCCCGGTCTTCTATCAAGGCGCTGGCTGCTGCTCGTCAGCCTGCTGTCGCTGTCGACCGTGCTGCTCTGGTGGAACTACAACCGCCCGGGATGAGCGCGCTGGACGCGATGTACTTCAGCGTCGAGACGGTGGCGACTGTCGGCTACGGCGACTTCAACTTCATCGACCAGGACCGTGGCTGCGGATGTGGGCGATCTTCCTGATGCCGCCGGGCGTCACGACCATGGCGATGATGATGGCGTTCCTGTCCGACTTGCTGATCAGCCGGCGACTGAACCACTCCATCGGCCGCCGGCGGGCCCGCGGAATGTCCGGCCACGTGGTCGTCGTCGGCCTCGGTGCGTTCGGTATCCAGGTCGCGCGTCGCCTGTTCGCGGCCGGCAAGCAGGTGGTGGTCATCGAACGAGACCCGACAACCGCTTTCTGGGAGAGGCGCAGGACCTGCGACCTGCCGGTGATCTTCGGCGACGCCACCCAGCGGCCGACGCTCGAGGCCGCCCGGCTCCGGCAGCGTCCGCGATCGCCATCATGACCAGTGACGACATGGTCAACATCGAGACCGCGATCGCCGTGCATGACCTGCTCGACATCGCCGGGGGCCCGGCTCGCGCTGCCGGTGGTCATCAGGGTCTTCGACCGGGCGATGGGCCGCGACCGCGGCCCGGCTTCGGCTTCGAAAACGTCCACTCGACCGAAGAGATCACCGCGCCGTGGTTCGTCGCCGCCGCGCTCGGGCTCGACGTGCTCGGCTCCTTCTCGGTCGCCCAGCAGGCCTTCATGGTCAGCCGGCTGACGTTCGAGCCGGGGAGTGGGCTGGCCGGGCTGGCGATGGACGGGCTGTCCGCCAACACCCGGGTGGTCGCGCTGACCCGGCACTCGACCGGCGTCCATGGAGCACCCGCTGCATCGCGCCACCCGGTTCGAGGCGGGCGACCTGGCCTACCTGATCGGCCCCTACGAGGAGCTGCTCGGTGTGCTGCGGCAGGCGCGGCTGCGCTGACCTGATCGACGCACTGCGGCGCGGTCGCGCTGATGGGGGCAGTGCCGATGACCTCGGCCGGGATCATTCACCGCGCTGATCAGACCTGGCCCGGAACGTACTGTCGACCCGTGCCTGCCGACGTCGTCCTGAAGCTCATGAACGCCTCCCACCGGGCGCTGCTCACGCTCACCGGTGGCCGATGGGGCTGGACAGCCGGCACGATGCCGGTCCTCGAGTTGACGACGACCGGCCGCAAGACGGGTGAGAAGCGCGCGGTGATGCTGACATCGCCCGCGCGTGACGGCGATGCACTGGTCGTGGTGGCGTCGCGCGGCGGCGATGACCGTTCACCTGCGTGGTACCTCAATCTGGTCGCGAATCCGGATGTCACGGTGCGCTTGCGGGACCGTCCGCCCGTCCCGATGCGCGCGGTCGTGGCCGATGCCCAGCAGCGGGCGCGGCTCTGGCCCGAGGTGATCAAGGACCACACCAATTACGCGGACTACCAACGTCGAACCGAGCGGGAGATCCCGCTGGTCCTGCTGCGTCCCGCCGGTGACGATTGACCGGCGAGTTGTGTGGAGCTACGGCGTGTTCGGCGACGGCGTCGCGTGGATAAGTCGCCGCAACTCCACCGCCGCATCCCGCGGACGGCTCCTGACGCGGCTCAGACCCTCGGCATGATGATCCACGCGGCGAGATAGGCGAGGATCCCGCCACCGCCGAAGAACGCGAGGATCACCGCGATCACCCGGACCAGCGTCGGGTCGATGTTGAAGTATTCGGCGATGCCGCCGCAGACACCGGCGATCTTCTTGTCGCTGGAGGACAACGTCAGGCGGCGAATGGGACGTTCGGGGATGTTGGACATGCCAACACTCTCTCGCGCAGCAGGTGCGGAGTGCACCAGGGAACACCCCGAGACTGCCCTGGTCGGTGTTCCGCCGCGCACTGCGGGGCTCAGGGTCCGGCCTCGGGGGCGGGGCCTCCGTGCGTGGAGTACCGGTTCAAGGCTGGAACCGGCCAGCCCACCGGGCGGGCAGAGGGGGCGGGTCGCCTGGCCCGGTGCCGGTGCCGGTGCCGGGTTCGAGGCGATGCGCGCGGACCTCGACGTCGGCCGGGGTGTACTCCGACAGACCCATGTGCCCGAATGCCTGCGGCTGCATCACGCTCGGCTGACCATGTCGCCACTTCCGACGCTGGAAAAAGCACCTTTCGCTCCCCGAACGGCTCAATTTGCGTCGGCAAACATCATTTGGAAAAGATTTCCGGCCACCGATGTTTGACTGATCGATCCGCGGATACAAGTGGTCGGTGCCGACCCTGTGCGGCACGGAATGCCTTGACACCACAATGTTTCGACGGCATGACGGCGCGTTTCCGCGCGGGTGACGGACCGGCTCCAATGGCGAGCGGCCGGTTCGGGACGGTGGCAATTCCTGTTCAGGTCAATGGCGACGCATGACGCAATGGTCCGCATCGGAATGCGGTCGATGCGAGCTCTAGGTTCAACCGGAACGACCGAGAGGCAGCACGAATGACAACAACAGAAGACTCGGCACAGCATTCCGCCGCGTCGGGTTCCCTGCACGCCGAACAAGTCGGCTACAAGCAATCACTGATCGTCGACACGTCCAGATGATCGCCATCGGAGGTGCGATCGGCACCGGCCTGTTCCTGGGTTCCGCATCCCGATTGCACAGCACCGGCCCGGCACTGCTGCTCAGCTACGCCTTTGTCGGTGTCATCGCCTATTTCCTGATGCGCTCGCTCGGCGAGCTGGTGCTGCACCGTCCCACCTCCGGAGCCTTCGTCTCCTACATGCGAGAATTCTTCGGCGAAAAGGCGGCCTTCGTCACCGGCTGGTTGTATTGGCTGAACTGGGGTCTGACTGGAATTGCCGAGCTCTCGGCCGTCGGGCTGTATGTCCAATTCTGGTTCCCGACGATGCCCACCTGGGCGACGGTGCTCATCGCGCTGGCGGTCGTGCTGACCATCAACCTGCTGTCCGCCCGCGCGTTCGGCGAGTTCGAGTTCTGGGCGTCCATCCTGAAGGTCGGCGCCATCATCGCCTTCCTCGTCGTCGGCACCGTCCTGGTGCTCGGCAAGATGGACGTCGGCGGTCACGAGGCCGGATTCCAGAACCTGTACAGCAACCCGGGCGGGTTCTGGCCCACCGAGAGTCCTTACCTCTGGTACGGGCCGATCCTGGTGATGTCGGGCGTGGTGTTCGCCTACGCCGCCATCGAGATGGTCGGAGTCGCGGCCGGCGAGATGGAGGACTCGGAAACGGAGGTGCCGAAGGCCGTCAACGCCGTCATCTTCCGGATCGCCATCTTCTATTGCGGTTCCATCCTGCTGCTGGTCTCCATCCTGCCGACCACCGAATACACCGCCGGGACCAGTCCGTTCGTGACGGTGTTCGAGCGACTCGGCATGACCTGGATGAGCGCGGTGATCCAGGCGAATCCTCATCGTCGCCGCGATGTCCAGCCTCAATTCCGGGCTGTATTCCACCGGGCGGGTGCTGCGCAGCCTGGGTGTGTCGAAGCAGGCTCCGAAGTTCACCCTCAAGATGAGCAGTTCGGGAGTGCCGTGGGCCGGCATCGTCATGACGTCGGTCGTCTTCATCTTCGGTGCCGTGCTCAATTTCCTGGTCCCGGACGCCTTCGAGTTGGCCTTGGAGGCCGCCGCGATCGGTGTGGTGTTCACCTGGGGAACCATCTTCGCGTGCCAGCTGCGGCTGCGGAAGCTGGTGAACCTGGGCGTGATCCCGAAGAGCAAGTTCCAGGCGCCCGGTTATCCGTGGACCAGCTAGATCGGGCTGGCCTTCCTGGCCCTTGTGATCGTCGGGATCGCGGTCTCGGGGTGGCAGGCGTCTCCGTACTTCTGGCACAAGACCGGCTTCATCGTCGTCGTCTTCGGCATTCCGGTGCTGGCGATCTGCCTGACGGTCGGCTGGATGGCGGTCCGGAAGCAGGTCATGGCGAATACCGGTGGGCGGATCAAGGCGGTGTGGTCCGACACCGGCCCGACCTACGGCGCCGATGTCACCCCCGACGATCTCGATCCCGGCCACGGGGACCAGGTCATTCCCACCTGACGGTCGGGCCCGACTTCCACCTTCCATTCCTATTCCACCGGTATTCAGAGGAAGAAACAGTCATGGATGAATCTGGGCTGCGGCGCATCACCGCGGCCGGTGCCACCGCGGTCGCCCTCGGCTCGTCCTGACCGCGTGCAGTTCGAGCGACGAGCGCCCCATTGCCGAGCCCGTCCACGGTGTCCGGGGCCACCAACGACGGCAAGCTGACCATCGGGATCGCCTTCGACCAACCGGGTCTGTCCCTCAAGGCCGGTGACAGCTACACGCGGGTTCGACGTCGACACCGCCACCTACGTCGCAGCGGCATTGGGCGTGCCGGCGGAGAACATCACCTGGAAGCAGGCCGACGGTGACGAACGGCAGCAGTTGCTGACGTCCGGGCGAGGCAGACCTGATCGTCACCACTTTCACCATCACCGACGAACGCAAGAAGCAGATCGATTTCGCCGGGCCGTATTTCGAGGCACATCAGGACCTGCTGGTGCGGCGGAACGAAGATGAGATCACCAGCCCGGAGACGCTGAACGGCAGAAAGCTGTGCTCGGTGCCCGGCACGACGTCCGCGGCGAACATCACAGCGAAGTACCAGGGCCAGATCCAACTCGACCGAGCTGCCGACCTTCTCCGACTGCGTCGCGGCACTGGACGCCAGCCAGGTGGACGCGGTGACCACCGACGACGTGATCCTCGCCGGGTTCGCGGCGGAGGACCAGTACCGCGGCAGGCTGAAGGTGATCGGCAAGGGCTTCTCCGATGAGCTGTACGGCATCGGCGTCCAGAAGGGCGATACGGCGATGGTGGAAAAGGTGAACGCCGCGCTGAAGCAGTACATCGAGGACGGTTCCTGGGCCAAGTCGCTGGACTCCACCGTCCGGCCGTCCGGATACTCGATCCCGGATCCGCCGCACGCCGGGCACCGCCTGACCGGCACCGACCGCGACCGCGCGGGCGCAGCTCTGTCCTGCGGGGCGTCGGGTGACAATTCACGGACCGGGGTGATGGTGGACGGTCGACGGCAGCCGGGCGGCGGCGACGACGCCGACTTGGCGGCGCTGCGCGACATTCTGCGGCACGCCGCACCCTTCGACGGCCTGCCGAGCTCGGCGCGGCGAAAGGTGTTGCAGGCGGCGCGCATCGTGCGGTTCGCAGCACGTGCGGTGATCCTCGACGCATTCACCGTCCCCAGCACTGAGGTCTTCGTCGTGATCGCCGGCTCGGTGGACATCTGGAACACCCTGCAGGACAGCGACGATGCCGCCGACGAGCGGCTCGGGCCGGGCGGGATCTTCGGCTTCTCCGCCATGCTGATCGGGCGGTCCGTCGGTCCGTTGGCGGTCGCGGCGGAGGCGGTGACCGTCGCCGCCGATCCCTGCGTCGGTCGTCGCGCCCGCGTTTGCATCCAGCACCGGCGCCCGGTTCCTCGCCGAGCAGGTGGCGATCGCCCGGCAGCGGGTCGTCGTCTCGCCCTACAGCCTGGTCGACGACCTGATCGTGACCGAGCCGCTGGTCGTCGACATCGACGACCGACTGTCCGATGTCGCGCGACTGATGACCGAACGCGGCCTGCCGTGCGCCGCCGTCCGGCTGCCGGACGGTCACTTCGGGCTGCTGACCGATGCGCATGCTCAGGCAGCGGGTGCTCGTCGAAGGCATACCCGCCACCGCACCGGCCGGTGACGGCGCTCGACGATTCGGTACCGACGGCCGTTGTCGGTGATTCCGCCGCCGAGGCTCTGATCTCGATGCTGGACCGCAACGCCGATTTCCTGCTCGTGACGGACGAGGCCGGTGAACTGCGCGGCATCATCACCCCGCGGGACTTCACCGTCTCCCCGACCACCGGCGGGGTGTCGATCCACGAGCAGGTGCGCCGGGCGTCGACGGTGGCCGAGCTACAGGAGCGGATCCGCCGGGTCCCGTCGGTGCTCGACGACCTGCTCTCCCGGCAGTTGGCGCCGGGCAAGGTCATCACGGTCTACTCGGCGATCGTCGACACCATCGTTCGGCGGGCGATCACGTTGACCTTCGAGCAGCATCCGGAGCTGTCCGTCGATGCGTTCACCTGGCTCTCGTTGGGCAGCAACGGCCGGCGGGAGGCGACGCCGAGCTCCGACATCGACTCCGCAGTGGCCTTCGACGACGCCGTCGACGTGGCCGAGATCGACCGCTATCGCATGGTTTTCGCAGCGATCAACCGGCTGCTCGCGGGTGCAGGTCTGACCGCCGACGGTCACGGCGCCACCGCGGAGCAACCGGCGTTCGCCCGGACCAACGCGTCATGGCGCACGGCCGCCCGCGAATGGCTGGTCGCTCCGGAGAAGGACCAGGGCGCGATCATGACCTCGCTGCTGGTGGACGGCCGGCCCATCCATGGCGATCCGGGGCTGCCCGCGGTCACCGATGTGTTCCAGGAGGTGCGTCGCCACCCGGGCACCATGCGGATGCTGATGGCGCAATCCGTGGCTCAGCGCGCCAGTTACCGCTCGATCCGCGACATCTTCACCCGGCGCGAAACGTTCGACATCAAGAAGCATGCCCTGCTGCCGATCGTGAATCATCGCCCGCTGGGTTGCATTGAGCGTCGGGTCCGCGGCGCTGCCGACCACGGACCGTCTCAAGGCCGCCGCCGGTTCCGCCGTGCTGCCGGATGAGCAGGCGCACAACCTGATCGAGGCGTTCGAGGTGGTCCAGCGGCTGCGGTTGCGGTATCAGATCGAGCAGTACGACCGCGGCGAGAAGCCGTCGGACATCCTGCTCCGCGACCGGCTCTCGCCGATCGACCGGAGCATGCTCGCCCAGGCCGTGCACGAGATCGCCGCGGTCCAGCGCCGGATGGACAACGTCGCCGCCTACCTTCCGGCCGATGCCTGGGCGATGCCCACCGAAGCCTGATGGCGTCGCAGCTGTCCCCGGCGCGCCAATTCTCCCGGCCGGGCCACGTCCCGAGGGATCGCTCCAGGCGTCAGGGGCAGTGTGTTCTGGGTGCCGGACGGCTCAGGGTTGGTAGTCCTCGATCCCTGACGCCGCTTCCGGCCAGGTCAGCGGAACGAGCCCGCCCGTCACCGATGGTTTGGCCGTTGAAACCGCCGACAACAGCGTGGCCGGCAACCCCGACTGCACCACCCGCGCGGGGTCGGTGGGACCGAAAAGGGAGTCGACCGATGCGGGCCCGACAGTGACCATCGCCTGCTCGACGGCCGGCCGGGTCAAGCTGCGGTCGGTGCAGGCCTGTGTCAGCAGGCGGTCCCAGCTGACCCCGGTCGCATAGCCCTCCAGCAGCCGCGGTTGTTGATCACTGACCCCGGCCGCTGCTGCTCTTGCCGCGACGCCGGCCGCCGCCGGGTAGTCCGATCCGTATGCGGGCGTCGTCATCGTGACGAGCACCCTGCCTGTCTCGGCAGCGGCCAGGGCAGGCGCCGACCACGCCGTCGGGTCGTAGCCGTCCGTCGTCGTCAGCACCGTGACGTCCGCGGACGTCGATGCCGCGACCTCGCCCGTCGTGGCCGCGTCCGCCAGGGACAGCACGACTGTCGCCGACCCCCAGGAACCTGTGTCGGTGCCCGGGCCGGCGGTACGGACGTCGAGGGTGACGCCGCGGTCCGCGGCCCACCAGCGCGCTCCGGTCAAGGCGTTCTCAGCCGTCGGCGACCCATCGGTCAGGACGCCGACTGTGCCACCGGTTCGGACCTGGTCCGTGCGTTCCAGGTGATCCAGACCGTTGATGGCGAGCACGTCGGCGGTCGCTCCCATCACCACGGGCAGGGTCGGCCCCAGAACGTTGGACGTCCCGGTCGGTGTGAGGGTCGGGAGCTGGTCGGTGGCGATCCTGCTGGTGAGGTCCGCCGAACCGTCGGGCGAACGAACGATCACCAGCCCGAGCACCGACCGGCCGATCGCCTCGTACGCCTGCACGGCGTCGGCCGGCACGCCGGCAGCGCCGGACGTCGCCAGCTGGATCAGGCGGCCGCACAGCCCGCCGGAGGTGTTCACCGCCTGCTGCCAGAGTTGAAGGCCCGCAACGAATCCGCGGTCGTCGGGCCGGTCGACCAGCACGCCGAGGGTGATCGCTTCTTCGGTGACTCCGGGACCGGTGACCAGGCCGTCCGGAGTGACGGGGGTGATCGACGGCGTGGTGACAGCGGTCGCGCTGCCAGATGGTGCAGTGCTGTCCGGGAGTGGGATCCGGTCGGCGGCCGCGTCACATCCAGCGGTCAGCAGCACGGCGATCAGCGCAGTCACGATCTGGACGAGGCGGACCAGAGCCTTGCGCATCGACCTTCGCTGTCGCACCTGGTGCTGCCGGCCGCGCCGGGGATATCCGCGTGGAGCGGGACCGGAGGCGGCGGACACGCCCACAGCTTCGCACGGGACAGATCTGACGCACCGTCGTTGGTCCCGCTGCCGCTGCGTGGGGCCTACGCACGGATGCGGCGGAGAGATCGTTGTGGTCCTGCCGCAGCTGTGTGCTGTGCCCCGCGACTCTCTTGGCACCCCTCCTGACCGGCGAGCACGAGTCTCATTGCGGAGCTGCGGACAGTCGCCGGCACGAATCAGACATGTCAATTCCGGGGCGGAGGTCGGGTGCCGCAATAGGCGGCCCGATCGTGGTGGCGACGGGCAGGATGCCCGCCCACACGTCGGTCGCGAGGTCGTCGTCGCTGTCATCGGGCCAGTCACTGGACAGCTTGAGTGTCCAGTCGTCGATCGGGATGGCCAACACCATGCTTGCGGCGAGCTCACGCGGCAGGTGTCCGCGCACTTCGTCCGCGCGACCGGGGAGGATGCGTTCGGTGATGGCGTCCAGCCCGCGGACCTTGTCCTGGTCGAGCAGCAGTCGCGGTGTGCCGCGCAGCACGGCGCTGCGGAACCAGAATGAATTCTCGAACGACGACCGCGCCACCACCAGTGCATCGAGCTGAAAGACGCTGACCGCCACCGGGATTCCGCCCGCGACGACCTGCATCCAGCGGGACCCGGTGGAACCGTGCCAGACCAGGAGGTCGTCGAGCACGGCCACCGCTGTGGGGATCACGTCGACCCCCGCGTCGGAGGTGAACGCGACCTGTGCCGTGTAACAGTCGGCGAGCAGAAGATGCAATGCGGCGATGTCGCGACTTTGTTTGCTCGGCATCCTGGTCAGGTCGTGTGCGGGACGGGGCGACATCGCGGCGGCCTTTCGCGGGGGACGGGGCCCGGGGACGGGCCAGGGTCCATCACCGAGGTGATGTTCCGGTGCCCACTATCCCCGGCGCCGGCGTGCAGCTGCGGTGCTTCGCTCCACCAGATCGACCGCCAGCAGTTCCATCAACAGGCCGTCGTGCCAACCGGCGGCCTCCTGACCGGTGGCCGGGTCGATGTCGCGTTCGTACGCACGCATCACACCGACCGGCGTGAATCCGGCGGCGGCGTAACAGCGGATGGCCGGCTCGTTGTCCGCGGCCGGATCGATGACGATGCGGTGATGACCACGCCCGTCGATCAGGTGCCGGACGAGCGTCCGGACGGCGTCCCGGCCGACGCCCCGACCGTGCACCGCCGGGTCGACGAAGATGTCGACGGACGCGTGCCGGTAGCGGGGCTCCTCCTCCTCGCCGAACTGCACCAAGCCGCGGACGACGCCGTCGAGCATGATCGCGAACCGGACCGCCGACGGGTCGTCGAACGGCCACCCTTCCGATGCTGCCTCGTTGCCCCAACGCAGCCGGACCGTCGGTGTCAGGAGGATGCGCTGCAGGTCAGGCACGTGTGCGGCTTCGACCGGTTCCAGGACCACGCGCTGACCGCGCAACGCGACCAGGTTCGTCATGCGCCCATCATGTGCGCGAGGACAGCATGCCGCCCAGCCCTTTTCCAACCAGCCAGCCAGCCAACCAGCCAGCCGGCCGGACCCGCCGTCGCCGGAACTGAGATCCCGGCGACGGCGTCACCCGTGCCCGTCGTCAGGCGGCGGTCCGCTTTCCCGTCATGTCATGCGGATCGAGGATGTACTTGCGCGCGACGCCGGCGTCGAATTCGGCGTAGCCCTTGGGAGCGTCGTCCAGGCCGATGACGGTGGCGTTGACCGCGTCACCGATGTGCACCTTGTCGGCCAGGATCGCCTTCATCAGACCGTTGTGGTAGCGCATCACCGGGCACTGGCCGGTGGTGAACGAGTGCGACTTCGCCCAGCCGAGGCCGAGCCGGATGGACAGCGAACCCACCTGGGCGGCCTCATCGGCGGCACCCGGATCACCGGTGACGTACAGCCCGGGGATTCCGAGACTGCCACCGGCGGCAGTGATGTCCATCAGCGAGTTGAGCACCGTGGCCGGAGCCTCGGCCGCGTCCCTGCTGCCGTGCCCGCGAGCCTCGAAACCGACCGCGTCGACGCCGCAGTCCACTTCGGGAACGCCGAGGATCTGCTCGATCTGGTCCTTCGGGTCACCCTTGGACACATCCACTGTCTCGCAACCGATCTTGCGGGCCTGGGCCAGTCGTTCCTCGTTGAGGTCGCCGACGATGACGACCGACGCCCCGAGAAGCTGGGCCGACACGGCGGCGGCGAGGCCGACCGGACCGGCGCCGGCCACGTACACGGTGGACCCGGTCTTGGTGCCCGCGGTGTAGGCGCCGTGGAATCCGGTCGGGAAGATGTCGGACAGCATCGTCAGGTCGGTGATCTTCTCCATCGCCTGCGCCTTGTCCGGGAACACCAGCAGGTTCCAGTCGGCGTAGGGCACCAGGACGTACTCGGCCTGCCCGCCGACCCAGCCGCCCATGTCGACGTACCCGTAGGCGGAGCCCGGCCGGTCGGGGTTGACGTTCAGGCAGATTCCGGTCTTGCCCTCCTTGCAGTTCCGGCACCGCCCGCAGGCGATGTTGAACGGCACCGAACACAGGTCGCCGACCTTGACGAATTCGACGCCGGGGCCGACTTCGACGACCTCGCCGGTGATCTCGTGGCCGAGAACCAGCCCTTCGGGTGCGGTGGTCCGTCCGCGGACCATGTGCTGGTCGGATCCACAGATATTGGTGGTGACGACCTTCAGAATGGCGCCGTGCGGCACCTTTCGGCCGACGTTGGCGGGGTTGACCCCGGGCCCGTCTCGAAGTTCGAACGTCGGGTAGTCGATGTCCTCCACCGTGACCTTCATCGGGCCTTGGTAGGTGACTGCGCGATTGCCGGACATGAAGCCTCCTCGTCATTGAGGACCCGCACCGGGCGGAACGGATCAGGTCGTTGCGAACGCAACAACGACCGTCTGCCCGGCCGAGGCTACCCGCGTCCCGGGCACCGCGCAGGACGGAAACCGAAGCGCTGCAGTCGTTTTCAACCGATCGGCGAGGTTTGAGAGGTTCGCCCGTGCGGAGTCGGGCGTGCGACGTACTGAGGGCGCTACGGATCAGTCGGTCGGTCCCCGGGACCGCCGGGCCCAGCAGGTCGTCCGCGTCGACGATCCGGTAGGCGTAACCCTGCTCAGCGAGGAAACGCTGCCGGTGCGCTGCGTAGTCGGTGTCCAGGGTGTCGCGGGAGACGATCGAGTAGAAGTGCGCCTGCCGCCCGTCGTCCTTCGGCCGCAGCAACCGGCCGAGCCGCTGGGCCTCCTCCTGCCGTGACCCGAACGTCCCGGACACCTGGATCGCGACGGTGGCGTCGGGCAGATCGATGGAGAAGTTGGCGACCTTGGACACGACGAGAGTGTTGATCTCCCCATGCCGGAACGCGTCGTAGAGGCGTTCCCGTTCGGCGTTGCGCGTAGAGCCCTGGATGATCGGCGCCTGCAGCTCCTCGCCGAGTTCCTCGAGTTGTTCCAGGTACGCGCCGATCACCAAAGTCGGTTCGCCGCGGTGCTTGTCAAGGATCGACCGGACCACGGGGATCTTCGTTCGGGCGGTCGACGCGATCTTGTACCGCTCCTCGGGTTCTGCGGTCGCATAGCTGAGCCGTTCGGCGTCGGTCAGCGTCACCCGGACCTCGGTGCACTCGGCCGGCGCGATCCAGCCCTGCGACTCGATGTCCTTCCAGGGCGCGTCATACCGCTTCGGTCCGATCAGCGAGAACACATCACCCTCGCGGCCGTCCTCCCGGACCAGGGTCGCGGTCAGCCCGAGGCGGCGTCGGGACTGCAGGTCGGCGGTCATCCTGAAGACCGGTGCAGGCAGCAGGTGCACCTCGTCGTAGATCACCAGACCCCAGTCGTGCGAGTCGAAGACGTCCAAGTGCTTGTAGACGCCGCCGGATTTGCGCGTCATCACCTGGTACGTCGCGATGGTGACAGGGCGGATCTCCTTGCGTTCGCCGGAGTACTCACCGATTTCTTCCTCGGTCAGCGAGGTGCGGGCCAGCAGTTCGCGCCGCCACTGCCGCCCGGAGACGGTGTTGGTGACCAGAATCAGTGTGGTGGCACCGGCTTTCGCCATCGCGGCCGCTCCGACGAGCGTCTTCCCGGCGCCACAAGGCAGCACGACGACACCCGACCCGCCGGCCCAAAATCCCTCGACGGCCTGCTCCTGGTACGGCCGCAGGTGCCAGTTCGAGTTGTCGAGTTCGATGTGGTGCGCCTCGCCGTCGACGTAGCCGGCCTCGTCGTCGGCGGGCCAGCCGACCTTGAGCAGTGCCTGCTTGAGGTGGCCGCGCTGTGAGGGGTGGACGACGACGGTGTCCGGGTCGATCCGGGTGCCGAGCATCGGCGCGATCTTCTTGTGCCGCATGATCTCTTCGAGCACGGCACGGTCGCGCGAGACCATGATCAAGCCGTGCGCGGGATGGGTCTGCAGCACCAGCCGGCCGTAGCGGCCCATTGTGTCGACGACATCCACGAGCAGCGCCTGCGGGACCGGAAACCGCGACCAGCGGACGAGCGCGTCGACGACCTGCTCGGCGTCGTGCCCCGCGGCCCGGGCGTTCCACAGCGCGAGCGGGGTGATCCGGTAGGTGTGCACGTGCTCGGGCGAACGTTCGAGCTCGGCGAACGGCGCGATGTTGGCCCGTGCCGCCGGGGCGTCGGGGTGGCCGATCTCCAGCAGCAGGGTCTTGTCGGATTGCACGATCAGCGGGCCGTCGGTCACGGGCTGGTCCTTCGGGGTTGCGGCTTGCCCGCGCTGTCACACGCGGATGCCCCGCACGTCCGCGGGGCAACCTCTCCAGTGTCCTCCTGTTCGGCGCGGGCGGGAGCCGTCGGCCGTTGCGCGGGAGGACGCCGTTGGACGGCGCGGCGGCAGCAGTCTGCACTCGAGTGACCGTGCCGCGAGGAGGGTCAGGCGAAGCGGGGTTCGTGCCGGCCGAGCGGCCCCGCCTCGACGGCCCAGCGGGGAATGACGCCGTCGATCGTGCCGGGCAGCCTGACCCGCACAGCGGGACCCCACGCCGTGCCGGCCTCCTCGAAGAGTTCGTCGGGCCAGTACAGATGTGGCGCCGGTCCTGGATCCGCCGTGCGTCGTTCTGCATCCGCAGGCTGGGAGGGATGCGCCGGCTGTTCAGGATCCGCCGGCCGGGCGCCGGCCGGCGGCAGGCCGAGCAGGATGTTCGCGGTCGCCACCAGCGAAGTGGTGACGTCCGTGGGAATCCCGGTACGTACCTGGCGGGTAAGCGCCCGGCACACGGCAGCCGCGAGCAGATATCCGGTCGCGTGATCCAGTGCCTGCGCCGGTAGCGGCGACGGCGCCGACTGCTCATCGAGAAAGGCTATGCCGCAGCTCATCTGCACCAGACTGTCGAAACCACGGCGACCACGCCACGGCCCGTCCCAGCCGTAGGCGTTCAGCTGTGCGGTGATCAGTGACGGGTTGATGGCGCGCATTCCCGGCAATCCGAGTCCGAGGGCGCCCAGTGCCCCGTCACGCAGTCCGACGACCACGACATGGGCCTGCCGGAGCAGAGCGGCAAAGCGATCCCGATCCGGACCCGACCGCAGATTCAATGCGGCACAGCGTTTCCCCGGCGTTACCTCGGGAAGCAGCGCCGGCACCTCGGCGAAGCCCGCCGGGTCGATGCGCAGCACCTGTGCGCCGTAGGCCGCCAGGAACCGTGTGCAGACCGGCCCGGCAATGACCCTGGTGAGGTCGAGCACCCGGACACCGGACAGCGGTAGCGCGTCCGGATCCTCGGCAACAGGCAGGTGAGTCGGGGCCGCAGCTGCCGGATCTTCGGAGAGCCGCTGCGCGCCGGCGGACCGGCCCGGTGCTGATCCGAACCAGTCGGCGGTGCTGTGCAGAACGGCGGCAGGTCCGCCCTCCGCGACGACGGCCGCCTCGAGTTCGTCACCTGCTCGCCGCCCGACTGCGGCGGCCACGGTGTCCCGGTCGACCCCACGAGTCCGTCCGACCCGGTTGGTCCCGGCGGGCAGGTCGGGCCTGTCGGCCCCGCCGTCGGGGAGTCCGAGGGCCCTCAGTACTGCCGCCCGGTGATGGGAGTAGTTGGTGTGCAGCCGGATCCATCCGTCGGCGGTGCGGTAATCGCCGGCGATCGGATCCCAGATAGGTGGCAATTGCCAACCGACTGGCCGGAACAGTCGCTCTCCGACGAACGCAGCGCACGCCGCCACCCGATCGACGCGCACGTCCCGACGCGGCTCTCCGGTCCGAGCGGCGAGGAGTTCCGCCGCCTCGACCGTCGCTGCGGCGACCGCGTCCGCGGCCAGCGTCGTGACGTCATAGCGGGACGGGAGGACGACCGGCGGCCCGGTCATCTCGACGCGATCGGCCGTCATCGGGTCACCCATTCCGAGCCATCCGCAACGATCTCCCCGATTCGTACCGAGAGCGATGGGCTCGACCGACCAGCCACACGAGGTACCCGACCGCCACGAATACCCCGACCATGATCCCGACCCAGCTCCAGAAATTGCCTGCGACCGGATCCAGGAACGGGTACAGCGGTTTGCCGCTGCCGTCGCGCACGTTGGCGTACACGCCGAGGTAGCCGACGGGCAAAATCAGCCAGGCCAATGGTGTCCATCCGGGCTGGCGGCACCCGCCTCTCCGGCCCGAACACGATCCAGTCCAGGACTGCCATGGCGGGCACGATTGCATGCTCGAGCAGGCTGGAGGTGGCGTGCGGCCGGCGTCGCGCGCCAGAGCACGACCACCGGGGCCGTCCGCACGGTCTCCGCGTCGCGGCGCAGAGTGGGAGCGGTCATTCTTACCGTCCTTCCATCGGCCTGCCATGAGGGTCGTCTTCGGCCAGCGGTTTGCGGATCCCGCCATCGTGCGGCCTGTCACATGAACGCGCACGTCACCGTTGAACTCGGGTAGCTTGCCCGGATGCGACGGGGCCGGCACCGAGGGGTAGACGGTGGGAATCCGGAGGTCTCGGGCGGCGGGCTGGCACGAGGGGCTGGCTCGGCGTGAGCGGCGGGCTGGGCGTGAGCCGCGGGCTGGCGTGAGCGGCGGCTGGGCATGAGCCGCGGGCTGGGGATGAGGATGGTGTCGGCATGAGGATTGTCGTTGTCGGAGCCGGGATCGTCGGCGTCGCCACCGCGCGACAACTGGCGATCGAGCGGCCGGACGCCGAGATCACCGTCGTCGACAAGGAGCCCCGGGTCGCCGGCCACCAGACGGGACACAACAGCGGCGTCATCCATGCCGGGATCTACTATCCGCCCGGGTCGCTCAAGGCACAGTTGTGCCGACGCGGGTCGGCAATGCTCAAGGAGTTCTGCGACGACAAGGGCATTCCGTACGACAACGTCGGCAAGCTCGTGGTGGCGCTCGATGCGGACGAGGCCGACCGGCTCGACGAGATCCAGCGGCGGGCGCTGGCCAACGGGGTGCACGACGTCCGGATGATCGGCGCGAGCGAGATCACTGATATCGAGCCGCATGTCGAGGGTGTGCGGGCGCTGTACTCGCCGTCGACCGCCATCGTCGATTTCGTCGCCGTGACGCAGGCCATCGCCGATGACCTCGTTGCCCGCGGCGGCACCGTCCGGGAGTCGACTCAGGTCACCGGGTTCCGGCAGGACCAGAACGGGGTGGCGGTCCTCACCGGCACCGGCGAGATCGTCGCCGACGAGGTCGTCATCTGTGGCGGTCTGCAATCCGCTGCGCTCGCCGTGATGGCCGGCGACGACCCGGAGCCGGCGATCATCCCGTTCCGCGGCGAGTACTACCGCATCGCGCCACCGCACGACGACCTCGTCAGGGGCCTGGTCTACCCGGTGCCGGACCCGAGATACCCGTTCCTGGGCATCCACCTGACGCGGCGCATCGATGGCACTGTCGACATCGGGCCGAACGCCGTCCTTGCACTCGCACTGGAGGGATACCGGCGATCGGACATCTCGCCGCACGACCTTGCCGCGGTCGTCCGGGCACCTGCCTTCCGCAAGCTCGCGCGCGTCCACTGGCGAACCGGGGCAAAGGAAATGGTCGGCTCGCTGAGCAAGCGATACTTCCTCGCACAGGCCCGCAAGTACCTGCCGGCGCTGGTGCTGTCCGACCTGGAGCCTGCGCCGGCCGGGGTCCGGGCACAGGCGATCAAGAATGACGGCCAGCTCGTCGACGACTTCTGGATCACCAGGCGGCCCAGGATGACGCTCGTCCGCAACGCCCCGTCGCCGGCAGCCACGTCGTCACTGGCCATCGCCGAACACATCACCCGCCAGGTGCTGGAGGCGGTACCGAGTTGAGCCGCCGCCTACGGGTCCGCTGAGCGACCGGCTGTGCCGGCCACTCCGCGTGCGGGTCCGCTGAGCGACCGGCACAGCCGGCCACTGCGGTCATGACAAGCTGGACCCGTGACCCTTGCCGACCTGCTGCCGACCGTCGACGGCGAGAACGCGTGGGATGCCGCGCTCGGCGGACGGGTCGAGCACCGGGCCGACGCCGGCGAATTGTTCGACATCTTCTCCGCCTGGGCCGACGACCGCGGGCTGCCGTTGTACCCGCACCAGGAGGAGTCGCTGCTGGAGATCGTCGGTGACGCCAACGTCATCGTCGGCACGCCCACCGGCTCGGGCAAGAGCCTGATTGCCACGGCTGCCTTGTTCACCGGGCTGGCCACCGGCCGGCGCTCCTACTACACCGCACCGATCAAAGCGTTGGTGTCGGAGAAGTTCTTCGACCTCGTCGACATCTTCGGCGCCTCGGCGGTCGGCATGATCACGGGCGATTCGGCCGTCAACGCCGCCGCTCCGATCATCTGCTGCACCGCGGAGATCCTCGCCGGCATCGCGCTGCGCGGCGGGGCGGATTCGGATGCCGGTGTCGTCGTCATGGACGAGTTCCACTATTACGGCGACCCGCAGCGCGGCTGGGCGTGGCAGGTGCCGCTGCTGGAACTGAACCGCGCGCAGTTCGTCCTGATGTCCGCCACCCTCGGCGACATGCGGTTCTTCGCCGACGACCTGACCAGGCGCACCGGACGACAGACCGCTGTCATCGCCAACGTGCAACGCCCTGTGCCGCTGCACTTCTCGTACACCCTGGTGCCGCTGACGGAGACGTTGCAGGACCTGCTGGCGACCGACCGCGCGCCGGTGTACATCGTGCACTTCACCCAGGCGGCCGCCCTCGAACGGGCCCAGGCGCTGTCCAGCCTCGCCGTGGCGACCAGGGCGGAGCGGGACGAGATCGCTGACGTCATCGCCGATTTCCGGTTCTCGCCAGGGTTCGGCCGGACGCTGTCGCGGCTGGTACGGCACGGGATCGGCGTGCACCACGCCGGGATGCTGCCCAAGTACCGCCGGCTCGTCGAGAAGCTCGCCCAATCCGGCCTTCTCAAGGTGATCTGCGGTACCGACACGCTCGGTGTCGGCATCAACGTGCCGATCCGCACCGTGTTGCTGACAGCGCTGAGCAAGTACGACGGCCGCCGCACGCGGCTGTTGTCTGCGCGGGAGTTCCATCAGATCGCGGGCCGGGCGGGCCGGGCCGGATTCGATGTCGCCGGTGATGTGGTGGTGCTGGCGCCGGAACACGTCATCGAGAACGAGCGTGCCGTCGCGAAGGCCGGTGACGACCCCGCGAAGAAGCGAAAGGTCGTGCGCCGCAGGCCGCCTGAGGGCTTCGTCAGCTGGTCGGAGACGACCTTCGAGCAAGCTCGTGGAGGCCGAACCGGAACCCCTGACGTCACACTTCAGGGTGTCACACGCGATGGTGCTCGGAGTCGTCTCCCGGCCCGGGAACGCCTTCACCTCCATGCGCAATCTCATCGAAGGCAGCCACGAGCCCCGCAACCGGCAGCTGCGACACGCGCTGCGGGCCATCGCCATCGGCAAGGCGCTGATCGCCGCGGGCATCGTCGAGCGGCTGGATGAGCCGGACGAGACCGGCCGCCGGTACCGGCTGACGATGGACCTGCAGCTGGACTTCGCCCTCGACCAGCCGCTCTCACCGCTGGCTCTCGCCGCGCTGGACATCCTGGACCGCGAGTCCGAAACCTATGCGCTGGATGCCATCTCGTTGATCGAGGCCACCCTGGAGGGCCCGCGGCCGGTGCTCAGCGCGCAGCGGTTCAAGGCGCGCGGCGAGGCCGTGGCGGCGATGAAGGCCGACGGCATCGAGTACGACGACCGGATGGCCCTGCTCGAGGACGTCGATCACCCCAAGCCGCTCGCCGACCTCATCGAGGTCGCCTACGAGACCTACCGCAAGGGCGCGCCCTGGATCGCGGAGTACCAGCCGGAGCCGAAGTCCGTGGTCCGGGACATGTACGAGCGGGCGATGACGTACTCCGAGTACGTCGCGTTCTACGGGCTGACCCGCTCGGAGGGTGTCGTGCTGCGGTACTTCGCCGACGCCTACCGGGCGCTGCGGCGGACCGTGCCGACCAGCGCGCGCACCGACGAACTCACCGACATCACCTCCTGGCTCGGGGAGCTCGTCCGCGGCGTCGATTCCAGCCTGCTGGACGAGTGGGAGGCGCTGGCGCACCCGGATCTCGATGAGCTCGGGGTTGCCGGTGCCGGCGGCGAGGTGCGGCCGCCCATCGCGGCGCGCGGGGTCACGGCGAACCAGCGCGGGTTCACGGTGATGGTGCGCAACGCGATGTTCCGCCGGGTCGAGTTGCTCTCGCTGCGGCACTACACCGAGCTCGGCGAGCTGCACGGTACCGACGGCTGGCGCGCGGACCGCTGGGAAGATGCCATGGACGGCTACTGGGACGAGTACGACGACCTGGGAACCGGTGCGACGGCCCGGTCGGCGGCGTTGCTGCTGATCAACCGATCTGACGACACCTGGTCCGTGAGGCAGATCTTCGACGACCCGGCGGGGGACAGGGACTGGGGCATCAGCGCGGATGTGGACCTGGCTGCCTCGGACGACGCGGGCGAGCCGGTGTTGGCCGTGGTGGATGTCGGCCCGCTCACCGGGTGAGCTCACCGCGGTCGGCGCGCATCGCCGACCACTCGTCGGCGAGCATCGCGTAGCCCAGACCGTCGAGCCAACGGCCGGACCGGTGCAGCGAGTCCTGGATTGTCTGCACCTCCCGGCGCATCCCGACCCGCTCCATCAGCCGCCAAGAGGCGGTGTTGTCGGCGAAACAGTCGGCGGTCACCCGTCGTAGTCCCAGCCCGCCGAAGCACACGTCGAGCAGGGCCAGAACGGCTTCGGTGGCCAGGCCGCGGCCGCCCGAGGTCGGATCCATCACCCAGCCCAGTTCGGCCTGCACCGCGACCGCCTGCGCCTGCACCTCCCGCTGCGCCCAGCCGTCACCGATGGCCACGGACAGATCGCCGATCACCCGGCCGCTTTCCTCCACGATGAGGGTGCTGCCGAGCCGGTCGCCATCGAGAAGGCTTGCGGTGTAGGACTCCCGGTCGCCGGGGTCGCCGACGAGCCACTCACTCACACCGGGCATGCAGCGGATCCTCCAGCTGGCCTCGGCGTCGGTGGGCGTGGCCGGCCTGATCAGCAAACGCCGAGTCCGTACCGGCCAGGAGATGTCGTTCGGCGTCGGCGGCATGGGGACATCGTGCCGTCCGGCCTCGTGCGCGACCACCACGAAAGCCGGCCCGCTCAGCCGCCGGACAAGCGAGCGCGCCGGCTCGCCGGCACGGGTTCAACAATTTGTCGCGGCGTGGTCGGCGAACCACCGTGCCGCGGCCTCCACCATCTCCGGCCGCGGCGGCCCGGTGATCTCGTGGCCGGCCCCCTCGATGGTCAGCAGTTCCGCGGTCCCGCCGGCCGCCTGAAGTGCGGCAACACCGGCCACCGACGAGCTGTAGGGCACGATGTCGTCGGCATTGCCGTGGATGAACAGGACCGGCACGGGCTGCGCCGCAACCCATTCCGGACGGAGGTCACCGGAAACGGAGACGACGGTGCAAGCTGGATCCGTCGCCGTCAGGGCGGCGCCGAGCGCCGTCATCGCGCCGGCCGAGGTCCCGCCGATGGCCACCCGGGACGGGTCGACACCCCAGTCCGCGGCTGACCCGCGGAGCCAATCCACGGCCGACTGGGCGTCGGCGATGGCATTCTCCACCACCGTGTTCCGCTCCGGATCGGTGGCGCTGTCCAGTGCGAACGGTGCTCCGTCGCCCAGCCGGTAGTCGATGGAGGCCAGCACGTAGCCGCGCCGAGCGAGCGCGGTGCCCCACTCCCGCTCGGCGTCACCGTTGCGGTTGAACTGGGTGAACCCGCCGCCGTGCACCCAGACGACGCCGACCCTGCACGTCGCAGGGTCGTCCGCCGGTGCGTAGACGTCCGCCTGCAGGCCGGCGGTGTAGTTGACGGTCGCAACCGGCGCGGGGTCGAACAATTCGGTGGTGTAGCGGCCGGGTTGGTCGTCACCGCAGGAGACGGGAGTAATCCCCGACGTCCGCGCGGGGGTCGCGGGCGGTCCCGTCGTGGCTGGCGATAGCGGGAATGGCCGGCGGTGACGGCGTGGCCGGCCGTGCCGTACTAGCTGTCGTCCCGGGCGCCGGGCGCGGGCGTGGTCGTGGGAGCAGATGCGGTCGGCTGCGTGCAACCGGCGACGAACACAGTGAGCAGCACGAGGGCAACCAGGGCGGGCCTTCGGGTGCTTCCCATGTCAACCGCTGAGCCAGGTGCGCCGGGCGGACCTGACGCCGCACGCGTCGGTGACGATGTGCGGAACAACACCGGCGGCCACTGAACCGGTTCGCTGCGCAACCCACCCGTAGCCGGTCCCGATCAGACCGGCGCCGAGCAACACTGCGGCCTGCCTGCGCGGGGCGGCCCCGGCGGCCTTGAGCGGAGCCAGGTGCCAGGCGGCGAATCCCGCAGCGGGCCAGAGCCAGCCGAGGAACCGCCGCTCGGGGAACACCAGCACCGGCACGGCGCGCCACAGTGCCTCCTCGGCCAACGCATTGGTGATTGCCAAGCCGGTCGAGGCAACGAGTGCGCGCGGGCCCGCTTGCCGGACGTGCGGCAGTAGTTCGGTGGCGATCGCGCCGGCAGCTGGTACGGACAGGAGCGCAGCGGCCAGAATGCCTGGTTTCGGGAGCACGGGCGTCGCCGAGCGGAAGGCCTCGGCGATGTGACGAGGCCCGCCGATGGCGAGCGCCGCTCCCCAGCAGGTCGCCCAGTACACAGCGAACCCCGCCTGGGTGCCTCTTCGCTCGCCGAACCGGCGGGTCGTCCCGCGGAACACAGCAGACATCCACAGCGGGACGAGGATCGGGACCGTCAGCGCCGCCGTCCGGCGGACGGCTTCCCGCACGGACATCATCGACCTCCCCGCGGCCGACGACGGTGCCGCCCTCGCCCTGAGGATAGGACCGCAGGTACCGCAGCCGCCCGGAAAGGCCGAGGCAGGCGAGGGCCGAGAATCAGGCCGGCGGCGGGAAGATGCTGTCGATCTCCTCCCGATCCTCCGCCGTCGGCCGAAACGCGACGGCCGCCGCCGCATTCGCCCGCACCTGCTCCGGCGTGGTCGCTCCGGCGATCACCGAGGACACCTGCGGTTGGCCCAGCAGCCAGCCGAACGCGACCTCCAGCATGGTGACTCCACGCTCGTCGGCGAACTTCTGCAGGCTCTCGAGCTGGTCCCACGGCGCCGTGTCGAGCAGGTGCGGCTTGATATCCGTGAGCCGACTGCTGCTCGGCCGTTCCGCCCGGGTGTACTTGCCGCTGAGCAGCCCATTGGCCAATGGGAAGAACGGCAGGATGCCGATCCCGAAGTGTTCCGCCGCGGGCAGCAGATCTCGCTCGATGTCCCGACGCAGCAGGGAGTATTCGTTCTGCGCCGACACGAATGGCGTCCGGTGCTCGGTGCGCGCGGCCCAGTCGGCGTCGGCCAACTGCCAGCCGGTGAAGTTCGAATGCCCGATGTAGCGAACCTTGCCGGCGACGACCACTTCGTCCAGCGCGGCGAGTGTTTCTTCGATCGGTGTCGCGGGGTCCGGCTGATGTAGCTGGTACAGATCGATCCAGTCCGTGTCCAGGCGGCGCAGCGATGCCTCCACCGCATTCCGGACATAACGGCGGGACCCGCGGGCTCCGAAGTCGGGGCCGTTCGCGCCCTGCGCATCCATGCCGAACTTCGTCGCCACGACGACGTCCGCCCGTCTTCGACCCAGACACGCGCCGAGCAGTTCCTCGCTTCGCCCGGCCGGACTGCCGTAGATGTCGGCGACGTCGAAGAAGGTGATCCCGGCGTCCAGGGCGGCATGGACAACGGCGCGCGACCCATCGAGGGTCTGCGTGACTGTCTGCGGCCGCCCGAGGTTGTTGCAGCCGAGCCCGGCGGCGGATACGGCCAAGCCGGATCGTCCCAATCTGTGCAGTGCTGGTGACGTCATAGCAGCACGGTACGTCCGTCGCGCTCGCCACAGTGACCGGCCCCCTTGACATCTGGGTCACCCGGCCACCGCGCCCGCGGCTCCTGGCGGCGTCGGTCTCGTCGGTCGCGCTGCAATCCGGGCACGGGTGACGACCGCGGACGAACGGCGTGCCGGGTCACCGTTCGGAGGTCGCCCCACCGGGATGCGTGGCACCCTTGACCGATGACACGGCCGGGATCGGGGACGCCTTCGTGGCGGGCGACTCAGGTCGGTCCGGGCGGGATGCCGGTCGGTGACGTCCGTCCGCAGCGCCTTGATCCCGCGCAGCCGGAGGAGCGGACGACCCGGCCCCACGTGCTTCCAGTCGACGCCGGCGCGACCGAGCCGCACCGGTCCGACGCGGCGGGCGGACCGTCGGCCGTGTTCGGCGACTTCGACTTCGATTCCCCCTCGGGAGGTTTCGATGCCGATCGCTCGGCCGGCATGCACGCCCCGCCGCGACGGGCCGTGATCGGCTGGTTCGCGGTGGCGGTCGGGGTGGCCGTCCTCGTGGCGGTGTTGCTCTGGTCGGATCCGTCACAGTCACCGGGACAGACCTCGGGTGCGCTGGCGCCAGGCAGTTGCCTGAGTTCCTCCGGAGGGAGGTCCGTGGTCGTCCTGGACTGTTCCGACCCTGCCGTCGAGTTCACCGTCGCGGCAACGTTTCCCGGAAGTACCGACGGTGATCGCTGCGTTGCGGTCTCGTCCGACCTGATGCTGGTGACCAGGGACGAGGTCGTCCTATGCCTGAATTACCGCGCGGTTGCGGGCGAGTGCCTGTACGCGGGTCAGGCGGCCGAGGTCGGCAAGGCGCCGTGCCGGGTCCCGGGGTCCGCCGGCACGCCGCGCGGTCTGTTCAGGGTCGTGGCGGTCCTCCCGCGGACGATCGATGTGCGCAGGTGTCCCACCGGAACCATCTCCTCGCTGGTGCATGTGACGACCCCGGAAGTGTTGTGCCTGGGTCTGCCGTGATGGACTCCGCCGCTGGTGCGCCCGCCGGATGAGCAGCACACCGCCAGGCCGCGACGGGGAGCGCAGCGCTCGCCGGACCAATAGCTCACCGGGAGCCGGATGGGCGCGGACGCCGGGACCGCGGCAGTCTGCCGACCACATCGGCGTAAGAGGCGTCGATCGCCTCCCGGAGTTCGTCGTCGGTGATCCGGGAGTCGATGGTGAACGTGTTCCATCCGTAACGGCCGACATAGCGGGACACCGTCACATCGTCCGGGTACTGGTCGCGCCATTCCCGCGCCTCGTCGGCTGATGCTCCGCATTTCAGCCCGATGGTGTTGCCGTCTGGTGCCCCGAGGAACGCGAAAATCTTGTCTGCCACCTTGACGACCTGATCGCCGCCCCACGGTTCGTCGACCCACGCGCCCGGCAGGGATCGGGCGTGGGCCAACAGTTCTGCGCGGCTCATGGCGCCGCCTCGCCGCTGTCTGCCGCGCCGTTGTCTGCGATGCCGCCGTTGTCGGCCGTGCCGCCGTTGTCGGCCGTGCTGCTGTTCGCTCCGACGCTGTCCGCCGCGCCGCCGTCCTCCTCTTCCGTCACCGGGCGCACACCGGTGATCCGGTGCAGGACGAACGTACGCACCGATCCGCGCAGCCGGTCGTAGGCCACCACCGCACCGCTCGACAACGCGACCGGTTCGATCATCCGGTGCGTGGTGCCGCCGTCCGCGTCGACATAACCGATCCACAAAGGCTTCCGATGGTCGACCGCATGCCGCAGCACAGCCAGTGTGTCCCCGGACGGTTGCACATCGCCGTGCGAGTACAGCGATCCGGTGCGGTCTGCGCTGCGCATCCGGGTGATCAGCGAGTCCAGTTGCTCTTGTGTCAACTGCGGCGGTTCGCGCCAGTGCTGGTATTGCGGTGCAGCCTGTTTCGTCCGGTGCGGCTTGGACCTGAGGTCGACCACAGCTCCGGATTCGTCCTCGGCGGCGGGCACCAGTCCACCTGTCCGCAGCTGCGTCATCAGCTCCTGCGTGCCGACGGTCGAGATCGCAACGGTCGGCGCGAGTCTCCGCAGCGGGATGCCCAGCGCCGCGGCCTCCGTGACGGCCTGGTCGATCAACGCGGGATCGTCACTGCGCAGGTAGGTACTGGCCCTGCCGAGCCGCAGCACGCCGTACCGTCGGCCGACGTCATCGATCAGGTAGTCGAGCGACTGCGGCACGCCGGTGACGGAATGGACGTCGAACAGCTCGTGCAGTTCTGCCGTGGAGGCCCCTGCATCGAGCGCGCGACGGATGGATTGCGGCGTCACGCGGTAGACGGTGGCGCTGCCCGCCGACTCGACGTCGGCAACCTGGCCGAGCCGCGCCGCGAGTTCAGGGACGAGCCTGCCGGGGGCGACCACGGTCAGGTCTGCCTGCACCATGACGGTGTCCACGGGGTCGGGGAGCGCCGCGACCAGGGCGGTCTCGGCCCGCGCTGTCGAACCGGCCAGCAGCTCACGACCCGCGGTGGTCAGCGACGTGAAGGCCACCACCCCGAGTGCCGTTGCCTCGGCGATCGTCGAACGCAGCACTGCTTCTCGTTGCTCGGCCGGGCGCAGCGGCGAGCGCCACCCGAGACGCGCGGACAGCGCCTGCTCGTCGAGGCCGGAACCGGGCGGCAGTTCCGCCAGCGCACCGAGCACGAAGCGCCGCTCCGCCGGACCCCGGATCCAGGACAGCTCCGGTGACAATGCGTTGAGCACCTTGTCCGAGGCGTCCCGGCTGCCGACCCGGGACGGATTCCGTCGCAGATCCAGCCACACCGATGCGAGCTGGACCCACGCCGCCTCGTCCGGCCCGGACAGGAAATCGTCCGCGTCGGCGGTGGGTGTCCACGACTCTGCCATCCTCCCGCGCGAGTCGGCGGCGGCGATCAAGCCTGCTGCAGCCAGGATCTCGACGTCCATCGCGGTGATGACGTCCTCCGTGCCCATCGCCTTGGACAGCCGGCGGAGTTCCCGGATGCCCAGGCCACCGGACTTCAACGCGGGCGGCGGGTTCTGCCCGATGGCGTCGATCAACCGGCCGATCCGGTCGACAGTGGCCAGTGACTGCCCGCCACCCGTTCCGTCGACCGTCGCGACGCCGTGATCGCGGACGGTGTCCGGTGGCGGCTGCACCCGGATGGTGCCGAGCGGCTCGTCACCGCGCAGAGCGAGCGCCACCTCTCGGGGAAGCTCGACCGTATCGGTGTCGACGCGACGCAACAGGCCCTTGCCGACCAGTTCCTTGACTGCCGCTCCGACGGCCGAGCGGGAGTCCGTCGTCCCGCGCGGTACCCCACTGGCCAACCTCTCCAACAACCCCCGCGCGGCGGGATCCAGCCCCACCAAGGCCTTCTCGGCCTCGTCCACGGTCATCGACCCAGCTGATCCGAGGCCAGCGGGGTAGGGCCCTAGAACGGCCAGGACGGCCGACGGCATCTGGATCCTCGTGGTTCCCCGCACGAGGGCAAGGCCTTCGAGCCTGGCGAGAGCCTCCTGCAGTGACTGTTCCGGAACGGTCGGACCGAGCAGGGTGGACAGGTCGGCTGCGGGAACGGCGTGCCGATCGGCACCCAGCACAGCGAGCGCCTGCAGGATCTGGATGTGGAACTGGTTCAGTGATTCCATCGCCCGCCATACCGAGGGGCCGGTGTTGAGCCGCCCGGCGAGCACGGTGAGGTCACCCGGGGCCGGGACGGTGAGGTCCGGCCGGGCGCGCAGCAGCGCCGCGAGATCGCGGTCGTCGCGCTCGCGTAACCATTCCAGGGTCGAGGGCATCGACGTCAACCGTAGTGATCCGCCGGGCGTGCTGGTGCCGGGAGGATGCCTGCTGTGCCGGGGAGCCGAGCAGGACCGGTCCCGCTGCGCCTGGTGCGCCGGTGACCGGGACGAGCGGGATCACGCGCGTCAGCCAGGAGCTTTCTTTGGCCTGGTCGTTGCCTGTGGCGTCCCACGTCGGCAGGACGGGTCTCCGGTTGAGCGCTTCGCGGCCGATGAGCGAGAATGACCCCGGTGGGTGAGCCCACCGACTCACCCGGCACGAGCCGGGCGATGACCTGCACGGGCGGCGCCGCTCCGCACCGTGACTTGGAGGAGGAACGCCGTGGCCGCCGAGCGCAGCAAGGGTGTCGACCCGACCTGGCCTGAGCTGCCCGACGGGCAGCACCCGGTCACCGAGTTGAGCACGGACGTGCAGGGCGCGCTGTCGCCCTTCGGCGAACTGGAGTTCCCGCTGAAGTCGGTGCCCTACGTGCACCCGCACACCGAGATCAATCGCTGAGTTCTTCGTCGCCACCGGCGGGCGGGCCGTGGTCGGATCGGGTATCTGACCGACCCGAGGGTGACCGCCGGCAGGATTCGCGTCAGCAGGATTCGCGTCAGCGGGTCCCAACTGCCCGGGCCTTCAAGACCCGGGCGACCCGCTGACGCAGGTCGCGGGACTGTTGTTGGCCGCAGGATCCGGACGGCGTTACGGAGAACCGAAGGCGCTCGTCGACTCCGGCGACGGCCCGTGGGTTTCGACGTCCCTGGCCGCCCTGCAGGACTGCGACGTGCGGGTCGTCATCGTCGGCGCAGCCGCCGGTGAGGTCGCAGCGCTGCTGCCCGAGACAGTGCTCGCCGTTCACAACCCCGATCACGACTCCGGGATGGGTTCCAGCCTGCGCAGGGGTCTGGCGCTGCTGAGTGCGCCGCGGTCGATTCCCTCGAAGGGATTCCCAGCGCGCTATGGGCGAAGGGGACGCCCTGACCGCTACCCGGTCATCAGACCCGCCGGGCATCCCGCCCGGATGACCGTGCGAACAGATCCTGCGACGTTGTTGTCGTGCATCTCGTCGACCTGCCGGGTGTCGGCGCCGAGGTGGTGCGCAGGCTCATCGGTGTTGCTCGGTCGGCGCCCGCGCCCCGTGACGTTCTGCTGCGGGCTGCCTACGGCGGGGTTCCCGGGCATCCGGTGGTGCTCGGCCGGAACCACTGGGCAGGGGTGATGGAAGAGGCTTCCGGGGACGCGGGGGCCCGCGCGTACTTCAGGCTGCATCAGCCTGCGACCGTGGAGTGCGGTGACATCGGAACCGGTGACGACGTCGACCTGCCGCCTGTGGGTTGACGCCACCGACGTGCACCGTGCTGACCGGCGCCGGCGTCCGGTGGCGTCGTGAGCGGCCCGGCGACGGCCTTGCGCCCTTCCCCACCGGTTTACGATTCCCGCACACCGGGCGTACCGCGCCCGCGCACCGCTCCAGTGGGGTTGCGCGTCGCGGGCGGCGGTCGACATTGGCGTCCGCAGTCCACCGATAGGAGTCGTGCCACATGGCCGTGCCCGGTCCCGGTTATTCGATCACCATGCGGATCGCGGCGCCACCCTCGGCGACCGCGGCGGGCGACCTGACGACCGCGGTTGGTCGGGCCGGCGGGGTCATCACCGGATTCGACGTGGTGGAGTCCACGGCCACCCTGATGGTCGTCGACCTTTCCGCCAATGCGCAATCGCAGGAACATGCCGGGGAGTTGACCGACTGTGTCAACCAGTTGCCCGGCGTCGAGGTGCGGAAGGTCTCCGATCGGACGTTCCTCGTCCACATCGGCGGAAAGATCGAGGTCACCTCCAAGGTCGCCCTCCGCAATCGTGACGACCTGTCCCGCGCCTACACCCCTGGTGTCGCGCGAGTGTGTGAGGCGATCGCGAAGAATCCGGGTGACGCCCGCCGGTTGACGATCAAGCGCAACACCGTCGCGGTGGTCACCGACGGCACGGCCGTGTTGGGGCTGGGGAACATCGGCCCGGCCGCCGCCCTCCCGGTGATGGAAGGGAAAGCCGCGCTGTTCAAGAAGTTTGCCGGTGTCGACGCGTGGCCGGTGTGCCTGGACACCACCGACACCGAGGAGATCATCCGCACCGTGCAGTTGATCGCGCCGGTGTACGGCGGTATCAATCTCGAAGACATCTCGGCGCCACGGTGTTTCGAGATCGAGGCGCGACTGCGGGAAATGCTGGACATCCCTGTCTTCCACGACGATCAGCACGGCACCGCCATCGTGGTTGTCGCCGCACTGCGCAACGCGCTCCGCGTCGTGAAGAAGGACATCGCCGAGTGCAGGATCGTGGTGTCCGGTGTCGGTGCCGCAGGCAACGCGATCATCCGATTGTTGTTGCTGCAAAAGCCGTTGGACATCATTGCCTGTGACATCGCCGGCATCGTGTACCGGGGGCGACCGGGAATGGATCCGAATCTCGCTTCGGTTGCCGAGCGGACGAATTTCTCAGGAATGACCGGGACCATTCATGACGCCATTGCCGGGGCCGACGTCTTCATCGGAGTTTCCGCGCCGAATGTGATCGACGGGTCCGACGTCGCGAAAATGAACGCCGGCGCGGTGGTCTTCGCGCTCGCGAACCCCGATCCGGAGATCGATCCGTTGGAGGCCCAGGCCCATGCGGCGGTCGTCGCGACCGGCCGATCGGATTTCCCGAACCAGATCAACAACGTCCTGGCCTTCCCGGGGGTATTCCGTGGCTTGCTCGACGCGCAGGCGACGGAGATCACCGACCGGATGCTGAACGCCGCCGCGGCCGCCATCGCCGATGTCGTGTCCTTCGATCAGTTGAACGCCTCCTATATCGTGCCCAGCGTGTTCGACGAGAACGTCAGCAAGGCGGTCGCCCGGGCAGTGGTCGAGGCGGCGCGACCCCGTCCGCTCATCGGTGGCGGCGCCAAAGAATCGGCCCAGACATGACCGGTGCCGTGCCCACCCCTGCTGTGCCCACTCCTGCTGTGCCCACCGAATCCGAGGTGCGGGATTCCGTGGATCTGGCCACGGCTCCAGGCGAGGCCGGTCCCGCGGTGCGCGGCGCCTCCAGATCCGATGCAGCGGTGCCCGGTTCGGCGATGCCCGATGCCGCGAAATCTGTTGCGGCACTGACACATGTCGATGCGGCCGGGTCAGCGCGGATGGTGGACGTTTCGGCGAAGGTGCCCACCACCAGGACGGCCATCGCGACCGGAGTGGTCCGGACAACTCCGGAGGTCGTCTCCCTGCTGGCGACCGGTGCGCTGCCGAAGGGTGACGCGCTCGCGACTGCCAGGATCGCCGGCATCATGGCGGCCAAACGCACGCCGGACCTGGTTCCGTTGTGTCATCCCATTGCCATTTCCGCGGTCGCTGTCGATCTGGAAGTCGGTCCGCTCCGAGGTCCGCATCACCGGGACCGTGCGGACGACGGATCGGACCGGGGTGGAGATGGAGGCCCTGACGGCTGTCGCCGTGGCCGGGCTGACACTGCACGACATGATCAAGTCCGTTGACCCGGCCGCCGTGCTGGATGCTGTTCAGGTGGAGCGCAAGGACGGCGGCAAGACCGGCACGTGGACAAGACCGGAGGACAGATGAGTTCGGGGGGTGACGGCGGACGGTCGGCTGTGGTGATCATCGCCTCGTCGCGCGCAGCAGCCGGCGTGTACGAGGATGCAACTGGTCCGATCATCCAGGAATGGCTGACGACAAAGGGTTTCGTCGTCGACGAACCGGTTGTGGTGCCCGACGGTCCGGACGTCGAGATGGCGCTGCAGGTCGCCGTCGGGGCTGATGTCGTGATCACCTCGGGCGGCACCGGGATCTCGCCGACCGACCGGACACCCGAGGCCACCGCTGAGGTGCTGGACTTTGAGATCCCGGGTCTCGCAGCAGCAATCCGCGCCGCCGGAAGTGAAAAGGTGCCGACGGCGATCCTCTCGCGCGGGCTCGCGGGCGTGGCCGGCCGGACCTTGATAGTCAACCTCCCCGGTTCCACGGGCGGTGTGCGGGACGGCTTGTCCGTGCTCGACACGGTTCTCGACCATGCGCTCAGCCAGCTCGGCGGCGGCGACCATCCTCGTGGACCCGCATGATGGCCGGTCGTGTCACCCTGAGCCAGGTGACCGCTGTTCCACTCGACCTGAGTCGCCATGTCGCAGCTGTGGACGATCCGGCGGCCGGCGCGACGGTGTCGTTCGCCGGTGTGGTCCGTGATCACGATGGCGGTCGTTCGGTGTCAGACCTGGAGTACCACGAACACCCCACAGCGGCCGCGTTGGTGGCCGAGGTGGCAACCGAGATCGCAGGCCGAGACGGGGTCATCGCGGTGGCTGTCTCGCACCGGGTTGGGATGCTCAGTGTTGGCGACGTTGCGCTGGCAGCAGCAGTTTCCGCGGCCCATCGGCGGGAAGCGTTCGACGCGTGCAGTGATCTGGTGGACGAGGTGAAGCGGCGTTTGCCCGTGTGGAAACGCCAGGTTTTCAGCGATGGCTCTGATGAGTGGGTGGGTTCGGCGTGATCTCGGCGCCTGTGCTGATCTCGAGGTGGCCGGATCTTTGGCCGCGCTGATCTCGCGACCAACCGGCAGCCCCCTGATTTCGCTGATGTCACTGCTGTTGTCGGTGCTGGTGCTTCACCGCGCTGCGCGTTCGAGATGTGCCGGGGTCGCCGGACTTCGAAAGTGTGCAGATCCTGGGCTCAGCTGTGCTCTGGCCCCCGGTTCCTGGGTCGTCGAAGAGTAGGGCGCTCCAGCCGACGGCCAATCGAGATGGCAGGATCGTCGGGAGTCTCAGGAAAGCGCGAAGACGATCTTGGAGGTGTCCGCGATGACGGGGCCTAGAGACGACGCGGAAGTCAGCGTTGTCGAAGTGCCGGAACGCAACCGGTTCGAGATTCGCATCGGTGACGAGGTCGCCGGCTTCACCGTCTATCGCCCTCAGGAAGGTCGGTACACCTTCTTCCACACCGAGATCGACCCCGCGTTCGAGGGTCGCGGCCTCGGCTCCGTGCTCATCAAGGACACGTTGAACGACATGCAAAGCCGCGGGATCGCCGTCCTGCCGCAGTGCCCGTTCGTCCGCCGCTACATCTCGCGCCACACCGAATATCTGGATCTGGTGCCAGCCGACGAGCGCGACCGGTTCGAGTTGCCGGCGGCGTAACCCGATCGCCGGCCGAGGCCCGCAACCAGGGTTGCCCTCAGCCACACGGCGACCTGACCTTCACCATCCCCCCACCTCACTGAACCGCATAAGGGCCAGTCCGGGGGTCGCGCAGTGCGATCTCGGCGGACCTCTGCAGTCTTTGTAGACAACACTGTTGTCTATCGACGTTCCTTGCTCTACTCTTCCGTGCATAAAGACAACACCGTTGTCTATCTGAGTGGAGGAGGGCCTCAATGTCCACCAGTACGCTCGCGGCCGACCCTGGAAGTCGGGCCGGGTCAGCCGTACGCGCTGCCCGACAGGTCAATCGCCCGGGTCTGGCGTTGTTCGTGATCTGTGCGGTTCAGCTGCTCATGGTCATGGACGTCACCATCGTCAACATCGCGCTACCCGCGATCGGCGCCGAGCTGGGCCTTTCGCTGCAGCAGGTCAGTTGGACCGTGACGGCATACGCCATCACGTTCGGCGGTCTCCTGATGGCGGGCGGGCGGATCGCCGACGTCTTCGGTCGCCGGCGCATCCTGATCATCGGCACAGTGCTCTTCGCGGCAGCGAGCGTCATGGCCGGGCTGGCCCAGGGGCAGGCGCTGCTGGTTGTTGCGCGTGCGCTGCAGGGACTTGCGGCGGCGCTGGCATCACCGGCGTCCCTCGCGCTGATCCCTGCGGTGTTCCCGCGTCCCGAGCAACGATCCCGCGCGATGGCCGTGTACGCCGCCATGGCAGGCATCGGCGCAGTCGCCGGGCTGGTGCTCGGCGGGATTCTGACCCAGAGCACCTCATGGCGGTGGGTGTTCTTCGTCGGTGCCCCGATGGCGGCTCTGATCGTCGTGCTGGCTCCTGTCGTCCTTCCCGCGCCAGCAGGGTCGCGCAAGAAGCTCTCGGGGTCTTCGGCGGTCACTGTCACCACGGGCATCGCCGCGCTGGTGTACGCGGTGACGACGGCACCGGCCGATGGCTGGGGCGGCGCCCAGGTTGTCCGGTCGCTGGGGCTCGCGGTGGTCGCGCTCGCCTGCTTTGCCGCCCTGGAGGCACGCCGGAGTGTCCCGCTGCTTCCCCGGGCACACCTGCGTGACGCCGGCAAGCTGGTCACCTGGGCAGTCATGTTCGTCGTGGGCGGGGGAATGCTCAGCACCCTGTTCTTCACCACCCACCTGCTGCAGAGCGACCGTGGCTACGGCCCTTTCGAGGCGGGCATCTCGTTCGTGCCCACGAACGTTTCCATGATCGTCGGTTCGCAGATCGCGGCCCGTCTGATCGGACGGATCGGTGCCTGGCGGCTGATCGCCGCCGGCGCATTGCTGTCCGGCATCGGCGCCGCCCTGCTGTCGACGGCCGACGCAGCCGACTCGTACGCCGCAGGCATGCTGCCGGCGCTCGTCCTGTCCGGCCTCGGCTTCGGCCTGATGTTCGTCTCAGTCGTCATCGTTGCCATGAAGGGCGCCCAGCCGCACGAGGCCGGCGTCATCTCCGGGTTGACGTCGACCATGCAGCAGGTCGGAGGAGCGGTCGGCGTCGCGGTCCTCATCGGCGTCGCGACCACCGGACACGGTCCTGGAGCATCACTCGACCCACGCATCGGCTTCGTCATCCTGGCAACCGGATTCGGCGCGATCATGCTCACTGCGATCACGATGTGGCTGCGCGCGCGGGGTGGCGAACCCGCGCGGAACGCCGAGGCACTGCAGATCTCGTCGCCGGAGGAATTCGGCAGTCGGGTCAACGGGACTTCCGTCTCTACGGCAATCCCGACTGGGCATGCATCAGCTCACCGCAGACCCTCTCAGTGACCCCAGCACCCGGTCGCCGTGCTCGAGGTGTCGCACACCGACGACATTCACGCGGTCCGCCCGGCTCTCGAAGCACAGCATGCATGCCATAGCCGGGCCCACGACCTCACCGACGACGCCGACCGGCCGGCCGGTGACGGTACCGCCTACCGACGGCCCGATGCCGAGCCAATCGCGTTTTTGAAGCAGACGATCCACCAGATCCTGGCGTGGAAGCGCCATCCAGGCAGGTTCAGCACTCTGAACCAGCGGTCCACTGCTCGGCCCAAGCCACCACCACCACCACAACCACCACCACCACGAGGAGAACGCATCATGTCCCTGCACATCACCCTGGAAACCGCCCGCACCGTGACCACGCCGGCTGCCACCATGCGGACGCTGGTGAGTCCCACCACCTCACCCGCGCTGGATATTGCTGTCTGGAGGACCGACCTGCCAGCCGGCTCCGAAGGACCGCGGCACGCCATCGACGGCGACCAACTCGTCGTCGTTATCGCTGGTGCAATCGCGGTGCACATCGACGACTCCGCCTGCGAGGTCGGCACCGGAGACGCCATCCTGCTGCCTGGCGGCTCCTCGCGGATGATCGCGGCAGCCGGCGACGAACCGGCCATCACGATCACCGTCGGACACCCGAACGCGGTCGCAACGGTCGGTGACGGCCAGCCCGTCCAGGTCCCTTGGACCGCATGAGCCACGTGTCGAACAACCTGTCAGGTTCCCGGGTCGCTACCGTCGGCGGCGTGCACGATATCCCGCTCGTCCGCCTGCTCTCGATGGCCGTGACCGTTGCCCTCGACGAGCTGCACCACGAACTCAACGCCAACGGCCACTCCACCCTGCGCCCGGTGCACGGGTACGCGCTCAACGCCGTACTCAACGGCAACAACACCGCCAGCACGATGGCGCCGCTCCTTGCCATGACCAAGCAAGGAGCGGCGCGCGTCATCCAACACCTGCTCGACGAGGGCTACGTCGAGTGCGGCAGCGCCGGAGAGGATGCCCGCAGCAAACCGCTCGTTCTCACCGGCCGCGGCCGCGAGGTGGTCACTCTCTCCGTCGCCGTCCAGCAGCGCATCGAGGAGCACTGGGCCGCCATCGTCGGGGAACGCAAGATGGCCGTCGCCCGGCAGGCCCTGGAGCGGGCGGTGCGGCACGGTCGGGACGAACTCCCCGCCATCCGGCTCGGCTGGTGACGCGGCAACCCGGCGCAACTCGAGGACAGCCGCCGACCGGCGCGAAGCGAGGTCAGCCCTGCTGGGCCGCGGTGATTGTCTGCTCGTCGGGAACATCCTCAGGTGCGCGGTTCCCGCGCAGCAGCCACAACCCGACGATCAGCAGGACGATGTCCTGGCCGACGAGGATCGGAATTTTCGGCAATGCACCGACTGCGGCGAACAGATCTGTCAGTGCGTGCAGGACCATCAGCGGCCAGATGGTGCCGATCCGCAGCGCGATCGCTGCGTACCCCACACCGAAGCAGAAGGCTCCTACTGCCTGCGCCGCAACGAGAGTCACGTTGTCCCGGAACAACACGTTCGCCAGATGGGAGGCACCGAACAGCACGGAGCCCAGCAGCACGGCAGGCACCGGGCCGGTGGGCCGCAACACCCTCAGAACCAGGCCTCGCCAGAGTGCCTCCTCCATGAAGCCCGTGAGTGCGTACCCGACGATCAGCGTGGCCAGGGCATCGACTGGCCGGAACCCGGCCAGCAGCGGGATGAAGGCCAGCACCGACGGCAGGATGAGCAGGTGCAGGTCCCGCCAACTGCGAGGGCCGGTGAAGCCCGCTTCCCGGAACCCACTGATCCGCCACACCAAGGTGGCGGAGCCCCCGGCCGTACTGTTCGAGAATCGGATCCCCACGCTACCCAACGTCGCTCTGCTGAGCGGCCACATCAGCTAGGTGCCAGGATCGCCGACCTCGAACAGCGCGCCGCCGCTGCTGCCCGCCGCGCCGTCGCAGCGGACAGTCCTCGTCTCGCCATCGGCCCACGGGTTGACGTCGCCGGGATCCGGGTTCCACCCCAGGGCCGACGACACCGGTCTGCGGTGGCGCCACCCTGATACAGGTCAGCCACCTCCGACCGGCCGACTAGGACTACGGCCACAAGAAAGGGAGAGTTCCATGGAGAATATCTTGGGCGCGATCGACCGCGGGTTGGCCGTCACCGGCACGATTGTCGGTCAGGTGCGACCCGATCAGTGGTCCCTGCGAACCTGCTGCGCGGACTGGGACGTCAGGGCGGTGACCAACCACATGGTGGGCGGTTTCACGCTCTTCGCCGGCACGCTGGCCAACGGCCGGCTCGACGGCGATTTCGACCGGGACTGGCTCGGGACGGACCCGACGACTTCCTATCAGGCTGCGGCCCAGGCGGTATCGACCGCCTGGCGCAGTCCCACGGCGCTGCAGGGTCCTGTCACCCCCACCTTCGGAACGGTGCCGGGACAGTTGGCCGCGGTCATCCATCTCACCGAGGTCCTGGTCCACGGTGCGGACATTGCGGTAGCCATCGGTGCGGAGCATTTGATCGACGAGGAGTTGTGCGCCGAATTGCTGACGACGATGCACCGCGTCGGCATGGACGATTTCCGGGTGCCCGGCATCTTTGGTCCCGCAATTCCGGTCGACCAGCAGTCGCCGCCGCATCTGCAGCTGATGGCCTACCTTGGCCGCACTGTGCTGCGCACCTCATCGCTGGTCGACACCGCCCCCTGACAGGACTCTCCCTCCAACCGATCCGAGAGGGGCTCGCCCACAACCTGACCTGCTGATGGCCGGGCTGGGCGCCGATCCTGGTCCTGCAGGGCGCCGGAGCCGCAAAGGGACTGATGGTGTCGCAGGGGCTTGGGAGACCAGGACACCGGTCGGTTGGTTGCCGGGCGGACGGCAGGCGGCGACCTCATTGGGGCTGTCGGTGTTGCTTCGGTCATCAGCATTCCGCTGGGCACGGGCACTGGTGACGGGCTGGCGGGGTACTCAACGATGTCGATTGATCCAGTCGACAGTTGTTGCGAGCACTGCTGTGTCGACGGGTTGGCGCACCTCTTTGCCGTAGGCCCGCAGGTTTGCGGTGGCCGGCTGGCGGCGAAGGGTGTGGGTGAGATCGGGTACCAGTTCGGTCTCCACTTCGCCGGCGCTGCTGGTGCGAATGCGTTCCAGATCTGTTGGGTCGACTTGTAGGTCTTTGGCGCCGGTGATGGCCAGGACTGGTCCGGTGTAGTGGGCAAGGTCGGTTGACGGGTCGTAGGCGAGGTACTCGCGGAACCATTTGGCGTTGTAGCGGACCAGGCCCAGCCGGGTGACGTCGGTGGTTGTCGCTGTGAGCTTTGCGCGGTTGTTCGATGCCCGGGTTTCCAGATCGGTGCGCATCAGGCGCAGCAGTAATCGTACCGGCGTCGGCATGCTGCTTGACAGGACCTTGGCCTGGTAGCGAAGCGTCTGTTCACCGGTGCGCGCGGACCCTGCCAGCAGCACCAGGCCGGCCACGTCGTTTCGGATCGCGGTCAGGGCTGCGGCCTGCACTGCACCCTCGCTGTGGCCGACAACGAAGATTCTGCTGACCTCTGGCCGGCCTTTGAGCAGGTCGAAGGCGGCAGCGGCGTCGGCGATGTTGTCGGCCAGCCCGGCTGCTCGCCAGTCACCGGGGGAGGCACCCACCCCTCTTTTGTCGAAGCGGTACGACGCCACGCCTGCCTCGCGCAGGGCGAGGGCGAGCTGGGCTGTCACGCCCAAGCGCAGCCGGCGGTGGTTGGAGTCCCGGTCGACGGGCCCCGACCCGGTGAGGAGTAGCGCCGCAGGTACCGAAGAGGTCGGCGAGGCCCCTGTGGGCAGGTCGAGAGTGCCTTCGAGTCTGTGTCCGGCGCTCGAGAATCCGATGTCTGTTTCACTCATCGTGTGAGCTCGCTCAGGCGGTCGGCGTACTGCCGTGCTCGGGGGTCGCTGATCAGCAACCGGTCGAACGGCGCGTCCGAGAGCTCCACCACGAGTGCCGGCTCTCCGCGGCGCACGGCGACCAGGGATTTGGTTCCCCGCCCGCGCCACGTGCCGATCTTGCGGTATCCGGGCAGACCCAGGCCCGGAGCGCGTAGGCCCTTGGCCGCAGCCAGTCCGTCGTCCACGGCGGTGACCGATCGGATCTGACCGGGGGAGATGTCGACGTCCCCGAGCAGTCCGGAGACCTTTTCCGTCCAGCTGAAGTGGAGCGACACCCGCTCCTTGGTGATGGTGAATGTCGTCATGCCCTGTATTATTACCAACCATGAGAACAGTGTCAAAGGTGATGTGTTGAGGACCCCGGATCTGTTGTTGCATCCGGTCCGGCTCCGGGTCATCCGGTGCTTTTTGGGGGGACGGGACCTGACCACCGCGGATCTGCGGGGCGAGCTGCCCGACATCCCGCCCGCAACGCTCTATCGGCACGTCGCAGTCCTGGCCGAAGCCGGAGTGCTCGAGTCCGTGTCGGAACGCAAGGTGCGGGGGACCTTCGAGCGGACGTACCGGATGGTGAACGACGGGTTGGTCGTCGACGCCGAACAAGCCGCCGAGATGAGCGAGGAGGAGCACGCCGACGCCTTCGTCGCCTTCGTCGGCGGTTTGCTCGGTGACTTCGGGCGTTACCTCGCCGGTGGTGACGTCGACCTGCACCGCGATCGGGTCGGCTATCGGCATGTCGCGTTGAATCTCACCGACGACGAGCTCGACGACCTGGTCAGCGACCTGCAATCCGCTGTCCGCGCCCGGATCGACATGCCCCCCGCCCCCGGCAGGCGGCGGCGGATGCTCACCACGGTCTTGCTACCGGCCGATGCCCCGCACCACTCGGGCACGGACCAATGAATGCGCGCCCGCATTCGGAGCTGGAACGCGCCCTCTGCAGTCGGGGTGCGGCGACGGCTCGGCGAGGACTGGACAGCAGCAGACCCCGCGTTCACCGCTGGCGGAAATGGCCGCGCAGAACGCCGATCCGGGAAGCGGGGTGGCAACCTCCTGGTTGAGCAGTCTGACTGACCAGGAGGTAGCCCATGACGTCACCAGGTGGTGGTGCCCGGCGGATGATGCATCAGGACCGTTCCGTGCTGGACAAGAAGCTCGCCCCGGGGACCCTGCGCAGGGTTGCCTCGTTCGCGCGCCCGTACCGCAAGGAACTCACGGTCTTCCTGTTCCTGACGATCATCTCGTCGGTGATCGGTGTCGCGACGCCGTTGCTCGCAGGGCAAGTGATCAACGAGATCAGCCTCGGCGGCACGGTCAAGATGGTGCTGATCATCGCCGGCGTCATCGCCGCACTGGCGATCCTCGACGCCCTGCTCTCGCTCGGCACCAGGTGGTACTCCTCGCGGATCGGTGAGGGCCTCATCTTCGACATGCGCACGAAGGTCTTCCAGCACGTGCAGCAGATGTCGCTGGCGTTCTTCACCCGCACCCAGACCGGCGCCCTGGTCAGCCGGCTGAACAACGACGTGATCGGCGCGCAGCAGGCGTTCACCTCGACCCTGTCCGGCATCGTCGCCAACGTCATCGGGCTGATCCTGACCTCGATCGTGATGTTCACGCTGTCCTGGCAGGTCACGGTGCTCTCGCTGATCCTGCTGCCGCTGTTCGTGCTGCCCGCGCGGTGGTTCGGCCGCAAGCTGCAGGCGCTGACACGGGAGAGCTACGGGCTCAATGCGTCGATGAACACCACCACGACGGAGCGATTCAACGTCTCCGGCGCCCTGCTGGTGACGCTGTTCGGCCGGCCCGAGGTGGAGGCAGCGTCGTTCAGCGACCGCGCCGGCCGGGTGCGGGACATCGGGGTGACGACCGCGATGTACGGGCGCGTCTTCATCGTCGCCCTCGGGCTGGTGGCGGCTCTTGCGCAGGCACTGACCTACGGGCTCGGCGGCACCTTGGCGATCAACGGAGCGCTCGAGCCCGGCGCGGTCGTCTCGCTGGCACTGTTGCTGACCCGGCTGTACGGCCCACTGACCGCGCTGTCCAACGTCAGGGTCGACGTGATGAGCGCGCTGGTCTCGTTCGAGCGGGTCTTCGAGGTGCTCGATCTGAAGCCGTTGATCGTCGAGAAGCCGGACGCGAGCCCATTGCCGGTCGGGAAGCAGTCCGTCGAGTTCGTCGACGTGCACTTCGCCTACCCGGGCGCCGACGAGGTGTCGTTGGCCTCGCTCGAGGACCTGGCGATTCCGGACCACAGCCCGCGGCACCCCGTGCTGCACGGCGTCAGCTTCCGGGCCGAACCGGGCCAGCTGGTCGCTCTGGTCGGGCCGTCAGGCGCGGGGAAGACGACGATCTCGCAGCTCGTCCCCAGGGTGTACGACGTGGACACCGGGGTGGTCCGGATCGGCGGCAATGACGTCCGGGACCTGACGCTGCAGTCGCTGCGGGACGCGATCGGCGTCGTCGCGCAGGACGCGCACCTGTTCCACGACACCATCCGCGGCAACCTGCTCTATGCGCGGCCGGAGGCGGAGGAGCACGAGCTCATCGAGGCGTTGCGGGCGGCGCAGATCTGGGACCTCGTGCAGTCGATGCCGCAGGGGCTGGACACCGTCGTCGGCGACCGCGGTCACCGGCTCTCCGGGGGTGAGAAGCAACGGCTGGCGATCGCCAGGGTGCTGCTGAAGGCGCCGGCGATCGTCATCCTCGACGAGGCGACCGCGCACCTGGACAGCGAGTCCGAGGTCGCGGTGCAGCGGGCGCTGGCCGCGGCGTTGCAGGGCCGGACGTCATTGGTGATCGCGCACCGGTTGTCCACGATCCGCAGCGCCGATCAGATCCTGGTCGTCGAGAACGGCCGGGTGGTGCAGTCCGGCAGCCACGAGAAGCTGATGGAGCAGGGCGGTCTGTACTCCGAGCTGTACCGCACACAGTTCGAACGGCAGGCTGTCGAGCCGCTTCCGGCGGGGGCGTAAGCGCTCGAGCCGCTGCCTCGCACCGGCCGCCCCCGAACACACCAGTGGCCGCGACCCTGATCGGATCGCGGCCACCGGAAGACAAAGCGTTGGGGCGCTGTCAGTCCCGGAGAAGTGCGCGGATCAAGCGGGACCCGGCACCTTGAACGGCAGCTTCGCACCCGAACCCTGAGCGGCCAGGGCGGTGAAGTACGTCAGCGCCGCCGTGGTGATCAGCGCGAAGAAGACGCCGAAGGACGGGCCCTTGGAGATGCCGACATCACCGAAGATGTCCGAGGCCGCGCCACCGTAGAAGAAGGTCTGGATCAGCACGAAGATCATCAGCACGAATGACACGGCGGCGCCGTAGAACAGCCATTCCGCCTTGACCTGGCCCGGCTTGAGCACGTCGAACAGTTGCAGCGCATAAACGACGCCGACCGCGACGGCGAGCAGCACCGGGATCCACCACCACAGCGACCACCCGTTCAGGCCGATCGAGGCGATCGCGATACCGGTGTACTTGATCGTCCAGAAGCTGAAGAAGCTCGCGATCAGGGTCAGCAGGGACGCGCCCAGCACGCCCCAACCGGCGACGGTCACCTTCGACGCATCGAAGGACGGCTTGGCCACGCCACCACCGCTCGCCTGTCCGGGCGGGCCGTAGCCACCGGGTGCACCGGCCGGCGGTCCGTAACCGGGGGGTGCGCTCTGCGGTGCGCCGTAGCCGGGTGGCGGCGGATAGGGGTTCTGCCCGGGCGGGGGTTGGTAGCCGGGCGGCGGCCCCTGCTGGTAACCCGGCGGAGGCGGGGCCTGCTGATAACCGGGCGGCGGGCCCGGTTGGGATCCCGGTGGCGGTTGATATCCGGGCGGCGGCTGGTACCCGGGGGGTGGTCCCTGCTGGTACCCGGGCGGGGGTCCCTGCTGCTGGGGTCCGGGCGGCGGTTGGTAGGCCGGTGGTGAGTAACCCGGCGGCGGCGGGGGATATCCGCCGGGTTGGTCCGCAGGGCCTGGAGAGCCGGATGGGCCCCCGGCGCCTGACGTTTCATCCGGAGGGGAGCCTCCGGGAGGGGGCTGGGACACTGCGGACCTCCTGGTCGCTGACGGAGCTGTTCGACGTGGCTGGTCGATGCCGTGAGTCCTGCGTACCGCAGGTGCGGGCAGCAGCACCCGAAACGGTATCGCCGTCACAACCGGATCGGTAGCGGACACGCGCGAGAAGATCAACACGGAAAGTCGACGCTGGGTAACCGGCCGGGCGGCCGCTCAGCCGCCTGCGAACGGCGGCAGGACGTCCACCGATTGACCAGATGTCACCGGCGTCGCGCGGCCGTGCACCGCCACCTCGTCGAGCAGGTAGCTGCAGCGGAGCAGGACGCGTTCCAGATGCGGTCCGTGATGACCGACGGCGACGTCGAGGACGTCACCGATGGTGCACACGGCGTCGGGGGAATCGAGCTGGACTGCGAGTTGCTCTTCCGTGGTGCCGGCGGCTGCGCGCGCGGCGGCGAAGTACCGGATGGTGACGGTGAGGGGCTCGGTCACGTCACCCGCCGATGGCGCTCATCGGCCGATCGGGTTGCAGGAAAGAGGGGTCGTCGATGCCGTGGCCGGGGAGCTTGCCCCAGGTCGCCGTGCGCCAGGCGTCGGCGATCGCCGCGTCGACTGCATCGGGGTCCGGGGAACCGCCGCCGCGGATCAGCGCGCGCAGGTCGGTCTCGCTGCGGGAGAACAGGCAGGTACGGACCTGGCCGTCGGCGGTCAGCCTGGTGCGGTCGCAGTCACCGCAGAAGGGCCGGGTGACCGAGGCGATGATGCCGACGGTGGCCGGGCCGCCGTCGACCTCGAACAGTTCCGCCGGTGCGCCGAGTCGGGCGCCGGGGTGCGGGGTGAGGGTGAAGTGCTGCGCCAGCGAAGCCTGGATCTCGTCGGCGGTGACCATCCGCTCACGCGTCCACGAGTGGCCGGCATCCAGCGGCATCTGTTCGATGAACCGCAGGTGATACCCGTGCTCGAGGCTGAACCGCAACAGCTCCGGCGCCTCGTGGTCGTTCACCCCGCGCATCAGCACTGTGTTGATCTTGACCGGGGACAGTCCGGCATCGACCGCCGCCGCGAGCGCGTCGAGGACGTCCTGCAGCCGGTCGCGTCGGGTCAGCCGGGCGAAGGTGTCCCGATCCAGTGAATCCAGCGAGATGTTGATCCGGTCGAGCCCGGCCGCGACAAAATCCCCGGCGCGGCGGGCGAAGCCGATGCCGTTGGTGGTCAGCGACATCTCCGGTCGCGGTGAGAGCCCGCCGACGCGTTTGATCAGCTCGACGATGCCCTTGCGCAGCAGGGGTTCTCCGCCGGTGAAGCGGATCTCCTCGATGCCGAGCGTGCGGACGGCCACGTCGATGATGCGGACCAGTTCGTCATCGGAGAGCAGTTCGTCGCCGGGCAGCCAGTCCAGGCCCTCGGCGGGCATGCAGTAGGTGCAGCGAAGGTTGCAGCGGTCGGTCAGCGACACACGCAGATCACGGGCCCGCCGGCCGTAGGAGTCCACGAGCAGTGGCGAATCCCCGCGCTCGACGCGCTGTTCGCTTCCGGCGATGACCGACGGTTGCGATCCAGGCAGCGGTGTCCGTCCGCCCACTCCTGGAATGCCGAGGGCGACAGGAGTCATTCACCCAGCGTAGCCGCGCTCTGGGACATCGGCGAATGAGTCATAGTGGAGGAAAGGAGGCGTGCCGATGCGTGAGGTGCTGGCAGACCTGTTGCGCTGGTGGGAGGCGGGGGAGACCGCCGGCCTCGGCACCGTGATCGGCACGTTCCGCTCCGCTCCTCGGCCGCCGGGTGCGGCCATGTTGGTCGGTCCGGACGGCACGGCGGTGGGATCGGTGTCCGGCGGGTGCGTCGAAGGTGCGGTGTACGAACTCGCCACCTCGGTGATCACCGGTGAGCGGCCGGGACCGGTGCTGCAGCGCTACGGCGTCTCCGACGACGATGCCTTCACCGTCGGGCTCACCTGCGGAGGCATCATCGACATCTTCGTCGAGTCGCTCTCCCGGGCGACGTTCCCCGAATTCGGTGCGCTCGGTGCGTCGATCACCGCGGGTGAGCCGGTCGCGCTCGCGACCATCACCGCCGGCCGGCCCGACCAGATCGGCCGGCACCTCGTCATCTGGACCTCCGACACCGCGGGCGGGCTCGGTTCCGAGCGGCTGGATGACGCCGTCCGTGACGATGCCCGGGGGCTGCTGGCGACCGGCCGCACCACCACCCTGACCTACGGGCCCGACGGGCAACGCCGCGGCGAGGGACTGTCCGTCTTCGTGTCCTGCTTCGCGCCGGCTCCTCGGATGCTCGTCTTCGGTGCCATCGACTTCGCCGCGGCAGTGGCCAGGGTCGGGACATTCCTCGGCTACCGGGTGACGGTGTGCGACGCCCGGCCCGTGTTCGCCACCCGCAAGCGCTTCCCCGATGCCGACGAGGTGATCGTCGACTGGCCGCACCGGTACCTGCGCACGCAGGTCGATGCAGGCGCCATCGACGGGCGCACGGTGATCTGCGTGCTCACCCATGACCCCAAGTTCGACGTGCCCGTGCTCGCCGACGCGCTGCGCTTGCCAGTCGCGTACGTCGGCGCGATGGGCTCCAGGGATACCCATCTCGACCGGCTCGCAAGACTCCGCGAGGCGGGTCTGGCCGAGCAGGAGCTGACCCGGTTGTCGTCACCGATCGGGCTGGATCTCGGTGCGAGAACCCCGGAAGAGACGGCGATCTCGATCGCGGCGGAGATCATCGCGCGACGCTGGGACGGCGCCGGCAGACCGTTGTCGGAGATCTCGGGTGCGATCCACCGGGTCCCGGTCGCCGAGCCGGCGCCCGTGCCGCCCCAGGCCGGCTGATCTGTTCAGATTCCCTCCCGGGCGAAGATCCGACCCTGCTCGACGGCGGCGCGCAGTTCGGCGTGATCCCGCTCGTTCTGCGCGGCGTACTGCATGGCGTAGTCGCCGATCGCGGCGTCGAACGTGTCGGACCTGCCGAGGTAGGCGGCGATGGCCAGACGGTCACCGGACCGGGCGTGGGCCCGCGCGAGGGTCTGGCCGCAGATCCGGCCGTAGAAGGCCATCGTCGCGGCGTCGAGGTGTTCGACGACGACCGAGCCCTTGCCGTCACGCAGCTGGCGGATGTAGAAGTCGCGGTCCTGCCCGTCGATGCCGTGCACCCGCTCCCAGCCCAGAAAGATGTCGCTGGTCATCTGGGTCAGTCGCTGGCCGTGCACGACGCGCTCGCCCTGGTTCTCGTACTCGGTGGCCGGTGAGACGTAGTCGGCGAGCACCGACCGGGAGGCCTCCTTCGCCTGCAGGATGAGCGGGTCGCCAGGTCCGGCGCCGTCCATCAGCAGGATGTACGCGCGGGTGCCGACACTTCCGACGCCGACCACCTTGAAACCCAGCTGCACGAACGCGTACTGGTCCAGCAGATGCCGCCGGTCGGACTGGAGCTGTTGTCGGTAGTCGGAGATCATCTCCGCGATGTGCGCGTACCAGACGTCCACGTCCTCGCCCCAGGCGGCGAGCAGCTCCTCACCGGGGATGATCAACGGCGGGTCGTTCTTGAACTGCACCTGCCCGTCGACGGTGACGCACAACTTGCGCAGGGCGTCGTTGCTGTCCCGGTAGCGGGCCTTGGTGAGGCCGGCATTGAGGTTGCGCTGGGCTCCGGCGCCGACCCGTTGCTTGATCTCCTTCAGCAGCGCGGCGATGTCCTGATGGGAGTACCAGACATCCAGATTGCCCAGCGGCGCGAGCCGGCGGATCTCCTCGCGGTAGCCCTTCGCCGACGCGACCGCGGCGTTCCGCGCCTTCTTGGCAGAGAAACCGCTGACCACCGATGCCACCGCGACGCTCGCAGCCAGCCGTTTGACGTCCCACTCGAAAGGGCCGGGGTAGGTCTCGTCGAAGTCGTTGATGTCGAAGGCCTGGTTGCGTTCGGGAGTGGAGTAGAAGCCGAAGTTGCTCAGGTGGGCATCACCGCACAACTGCACCGTCAGGCCGGAATCGGGTGTCGACCCGAGATCCGCGGCCATCACGGCGGCGGCGCCCCGGTAGAAGGTGAACGGGGTGGCGAGCATCCGGCCGTACCTGATCGGCAACAGTTGCGGCGCCCGGTTCGCGGCCTGCGCCTCCAAGAGGGCTATCGGATCCGCCCGTTGCCCGCTGAAGACCTCGCTGTGCCGGTCGAGCGGGAGCCTGGACCGCACCGCCTTGCCGGCGGCGGCCCGCACTGCCGGCGTCGTTCGTCCCGCACGGACCTGTCGGGCGTAGCCGGCGGCGAGTGGCGCACCCTGGGAGACGGTTGGAGCTCGCGTAGCGGACGCGGGTGCCGTCATGGCGGACCCTTCTCCGGCGCAATCACCGGTATCGCAGGGGGCCGCGCACCTCGCAGGCCGCGACCACACCGTTCCGAGCGGGTGAATCACATCGATGCACATTGGTGTCCCGGCTGGTTCTCCCGGTCGACGCGTACTGATAGTCACCCAGGGCGGCCGAGTCCGCACGGCATCGGCGCCGCGGTCACCCATACGGGACCGTCCGCCGATTCCGCGCGAGATTTCGCACCGTTCTACCGTTTTAGACTCCCCGCGTGACGGAGTCCAGCAACGCGGGAACTTCTCTCCCGGGCACCCCGCCACCGGGCGCGGCGGCGCGGCGGACAGCCGGCTCGCCGATTGCTCCGCAGTACCCGTCGAAGCGCGCCACCGCGGTCACCCGCAGCCGGCTGATCGACAGACTGATCGTCACCGATGAGCCGGTGATCTGTGTTCGCGCTCCGGCCGGTTACGGCAAGACCACGCTGTTGCGTCAATGGGCCGAGGTCGACCGGCGCCCGTTCGTCTGGATCGATGTCGACGCGGAGGACGACGACCCGTTGGTGCTGGGCAGCCGGCTCACCGCTGCGATCGCCGCCGCACAACCGACTTCAATTCCGCTGCAGGCGATCTCGACCACCCGCAAGCGCTTCAGCCGCGTTGTGCTGCCCGCCTTGAGCGGACAGTTGGCGCAGACCTCGGTGCCCTTCGTGCTGGTCCTCGACGGTGTCGAGTCGATCACCCGGCCCGCCGCTGCCCGCCTGCTCGCGTTCCTCACCGAGGCAATTCCCGCGGGCTGCCAGGTCGTGTTCGCCTCCAGAGCCCGGTTGCCGCTGCCGATGGCCCGGTTGCGATCCAGTACGGCTGGGGTCTGCGACATCGGTCCGGTTGATCTCGAGTTCGATCGACAGGAGGCCGCTCTGCTGCTCGCCCGTCACCGGGGCGCGGCTCACCCCGTGGACGCGGTGATGGCCGTGACCCAGGGTTGGCCGGTGGGTGTGTCGCTGGTCGCGGGAATTCTTGCCGCCCGCCGAGAGCCCGGTGCGGTGGAGCCTGGAATCGGCCGGAGCTCGTCGGTGGTGAGCTATTTGCGAGACGAGATGTGGGACGACCTCGACGAGGACGAGTTGATCTTCCTGACGCGCTCGGCAGTACTCCCCGAGCCCACCGGGGAGCTGTGTGACGCCACCCTGCGGCGCACCGGCAGCGGCACTTTGCTGCGGGAACTTGCCCAGCGCAATGTGCTGCTGCGGCCGGTCGACGATCATGAGCGACTGTTCCGCTGGCATCCACTGTTGCGCGAGGCGTTGTTGTCCGAGCTCGATATTCGCGAAGGTGCGTCCGTCGCGGCACTGTACGAACGAGCGGCCTACGCCCTCGCGACGGCGGGCGATCTGCCTGGTGCCATCGCTGCTGCCATCAACGCCGGTGACCTGCAGCTGACGGGCACGTTTCTCTGGCCGGCGGCGAGTCGGGCGATCGCCGCCGGATCGCCGGCGTCGGTCCGGCACTGGCTGGACCCGCTGCCGGACCGCGCGGTCGCTGCGTCCACGGAACTGGCCGCCGCGGCGGCCTGGGCGGCGTTCCTGTCGGGTGATGCCCGCGGCTGCGACCGCTGGACCGCGCTGGCCGAACTCGGCCTCGATCGGCCGGCAGGCACGGTCCCGGCGGTTCGGTGGGAAGTTCCGGCCTCGGGAGCTCTTGACGGCGAAGCCCCGGATTTCGTGGAGTGTCTCTTCGAGCGTGCCGAATCTGGAGGTCGTCGCCGGCGAGGTTGCCGCCGCGCTCGACGTGCTCGCTGCAGTGCGCGGCGAACACCGGCCGGCGTTGGGCGGTGTGCCGGACCGGCTGGGTGCAGCGAGCGACTGGCAGGCCATCGCCCGCTGGACCGCCGCCGTCGATGCGCTGCTCGCGGGTCGCCGCCAGGATGCGGATCGTCTGCTCCGACAGGGCGAACTGGTCGCCGACACACTGGGCTCCCGGTTGCCGGCTGCTCTGTCCCTGGGTCTGATCGCGGGGTTGGCCCTGCAGGACCGCCGATCCGCCGACAGCGTCCGGGCCGCCGATCTCGCACGGGTCGCGATGTCGGACGGTGGCATCGAGGAGCTTCCGATGACGGCGCTGCCGCGCAGCGTGATCGCTGCGGTGGAGGCGGCCGGTGGCGACCTTGCGGCGGCGCGCTGTTCGCTGGCCGTCGCCCAGCGGCTGTCTGCTGCCGCGCACGGAGTGGCGCCGTGGTTCATCGTGATGTGCAACGTCTTCCAGGCGACTGCGTGCCTGTCCCTGGGCGATGTCGGGACCGCCCGGTCGCTGCTCCGCGACGCCGCGCAATGGTATCGACGCGGGCCGGCGTCCGACGTCCTCCGGGCATTCATCGATGCAGCGCACCAAGGGCTCACCGACTACTGCGCCGGGGAAGGAGCCGGGCATCCGGCACTGACCACCGCCGAGACGCGGGTGCTGCACTATCTGCCGACGCAGCTGTCGTTCCCGGAAATCGCCGGCCGGCTGTTCGTCTCACGCCACACCGTCAAGACCCAGGCCCTGGCGATCTATCACAAATTCGGTGTGTCATCACGCACCGCGGCAGTGGAACGCGCCCGCATTGTTGGCCTGCTGCCGGAGCCGGCCGGCCTGCGCTGACATCCGCGCCGGCCTGCGCAGGAGCCGACCCGCCTGCTGTGACCTTTGCGCGGCCCGAGCCGCAACCCGCACAGGCCGCCCGGCGGGGTCGCGATCAGGCCCCGGACAGACCAGGGGCCGACCCGGGGAGATCCCGGGCCGGCCCTCGAGGCAGCTGGTGTGTCACCCGGGGTCGTGCTTTCCCCGCGGTCGTCAGCTGCCATTGATCCTGTACTGCCGTTGTCAGCGCACCCAGCGCATCAGGACGCGGGCGTGACGACCGGCCCCTCGCCCAGTTCCGAGGCAAGCTCCTTCTCGTCCTCGTCGGACAGCGAGGTCTTCAACAGCGTGCCGCCGTACTGCTTCATCCGGTCGGCGAACTTGTCCTCGGTGATCTTCGAGGCCATCACCACGACCGCGGCCTTGCCCGGCTCCAGCAGGGACTGCACCTGACTGCGGAATTCGTCGTTGATGCCGGTCTTCCCGAGCTTGCCGAACACCGCGCCCATCAGGCCGCCGATGGCCAGCCCGACGAACGGGACGAGGAACAGCAGGCCGAGCAGCATGCCCCAGAGCGCACCGGATGCGGCACTCATACCGACGATCTTCTGCGGTGTCTCGACGTGACTCTTGCCCTCTGCGTCCACCGTGACGATGGCGAGCCCGCGGAGCTCCACGACGAAGTCGCCCTGAAGAGCCATCACCTCGTTGTACGCGGCGGTGGCCTTGTCGTGGTCGTCGTACCCGATGACGATCAGCTCTGACATTGCGTCTTCCTCCTGTGACGGACGGTGGCCGGGGTTCAATCATGGATCAGCGATGTCCTGCAACGCATCCCGGCGGCGCGGACACGAGATTGTGCTGCGCCTCACGATTCAATCACAGCCGTCGAAATGTCCGACTCGCCCAGGGCGGGTGGCATTGGGTGCAGCGAAAGAGCCATTTGGCCCAATGCTTCGCGTAGAGTAATGACTCAAATACGAGGAGTTACCTAAGTCCTGTCGAGCGGGGTGCACCGTGAAGCGCGTAGTTCAATGAGCGATGTCGACGACGCAGCTCGACGCCAGGTAGAAGGACGCCAGGTACACGACCCAGGTCTTGCGGGCGACGATCAATCCGCGCCGCGGAATCCGCACCCGCCGATCACGGTCGTCATCGTCGACGACCACCTTCTGGTCGCCGACAGCATTGCCGCCGCGCTGGGCGTCACGGATGACATCACCGTGCTCGACATCGCCGGAACCTGCGCGGCGGGACTCGCCGCCGTCGCGCGACATCGGCCCGCTGTGCTGCTGCTGGATCAACGACTGCCCGACGGTCTCGGCACGTCAGTGCTCCCGGAGATGCTTGCGGCGAGCCCGGGCACCAAGGTGCTGCTGGTGACGGCCATCGACAGTGATGACGTGCTGACCAACGCGATCGAGGCCGGTGCGGTCGGCGTGATCACCAAGGGCAAGCGGGCGATCAGCCTGGTGGCGGCTGTCCGCGCTGCGGCCAATGACGAGCCGGTGATCACCCCGGACGTCCTACGCCGGTTGATGCCTCGACTGGGTCAGCGCGGCCGCCGGGTCAATGACAGCCTGACCAGCCGGGAGCGGGAGGTGCTCGACCTGCTGGTGGCCGGCAAGAGCACCGCCGAACTGGCGCAGGCGCTCTTCGTGGCACCGGCAACCGCCCGCAATCACATCCAGTCGATCATGCACAAGCTCGGCGCGCACTCGCGGCTCGAGGCGGTGGCCATTGCCAATCACCGGACGCACTGGTCCGACCACGACTAGCGTGCGCAATTTCCGTAGCTTTGCGTAGTTGGTCGTGTACTGTATGTAACTGCCGGGGGAAGAAGTACTGGACTCGCCGTGGAGATCGACGGGTTCGTCGGCGCCTGTGTCATCACCATGATGGGGGAACCAATGTCGAGCCTCACCACTCCGGCGATCAAATGGGTTGGCGTGCAACGGATCGCGATCTGCGACGAACGTCCGACCGCGCGCGCCGCGCTGACTCGGGTTGTCAGCGGAGCGATTCCGAGCGCCGCCGACATCGACACCTCCGCGGATGCCGCCGAACTGCTCGCCCAGTACGCGGCGAACCGGCCGGATCTTGTGCTGATCGGCATCAGCCACGGCAAGGTCAAGGGTGCCGAGGCCGTCAATCAACTGCTCGACAGGTACCCGTCCGCTCCGTTGATCGTCTACGGCTCGATCGATGACACCCGCGCGCTGGCGACCGCGATCGCACACGGTGCGCGCGGCTTCCTGCTGTGGGACGCCAACAATCCGGTGTCCTCGCCCGCGCGTCAGCGGACCCCGGCGTTCGGCCGGATGACGCCGATGAACGAGACAGCAAAGGTCACCGCACGGCTGACCGAACGAGAATTGCAGATCCTGCGCGGGATGACGCACGGCTACTCCAACGGCGAGATCGGCCGCAAGCTGTTCCTCTCCGAGGACACCGTGAAGACCCATGCCCGCCGGCTTTTCCAGAAGCTCGGCGCGCACGATCGCGCCCACGCCGTCGCCCTCGGCTTGCGCAACGACCTGGTCGCCTGAGGCGCCAACCATCGAAGGGTCAGTGACTGCGACCGGGACTCCACTGCGGATCTTTCGAGCTGCTTCGTCGAGCTGATCTGTCGAGCTGATCTCCGGCGGGACACTGCACCCTTAGGGTGATCGCGTGGCGGACGGAGCAGGGGATTCGACACCGGCCGATCGGCCGGTCCGCCGGCCGCGCAGCGTGTACAGCGTCGGAGACGAGCCCGATCCCCGTTTCTCGATGGCCAACGAGCGCACCGCGCTGGCCTGGATCCGCACCGGCCTCGCCTTCGTTGCCGGAGGTATCGCGCTGACGTCGGTCTCGGCGCTGGCGGGACTGCCATCGTGGCTGGACGTCATCGCGATCCTGTCCTGCGTCATCGGCGCCGGCACCGCGGTCAACGCACTGATCTCGTGGCGGCGGGCGGAGCGCGCGCTGCGCAAGGGTGAGCCGCTGCCCGCGCCGACCGTGCTGCCCTGGCTCGTCGGCGCCGTCCTCGTCGCGGCCCTGGTGATCATCTTCTTCACCGTGACGCAGGGCTGACGCGCCGTGGCGGGCGGATCCGAGGGGGAGCCCCAGCTCTACGGGGCGGCGCCCGAGCGCACGGCATTGGCCTGGCAGCGAACGGGCCTGGGCGTCATCGTCGGTTCGTTCCTGGTCGCCCAGACCTCGCTGCGGGTGGGCGCCCCGGCCGTCGGCGTCATCGCCGCCGTGCTCGGCATCGTGGTCACTGTGCTGGCGCTTGCCTTCCCGCGGCAGCGCTACGTCGCCGGCCGGCCGGCCGACTCGTGGGTGCTGCTGTCCGGCATCGCCACCGCGGTGATCACCCTGGCGTTGCTGGGGACCGCGGTGGCTGTGCTGACGCTGCTTGAATAGGGCTGCTCTACGGATGCTGCTCTCCGGGCAGCGTGCCCCGGACAGCAATTGCCGCCGTCACGCCAGCGCCGGAACGACCTCCTTCTCGAACAGCTCGAAACCGGAGGTGTCGTAGGCCAACTCAGGGAAGTTCGCGATCGCGTACGTCATGCCCGCTGCCTGCACCGCCGAGAGCTTCTCCACGATCTGCTCCGGCGTCCCGACGCCCGGCAGGCCGACGTAACCGCGCAGCTCCGCCTCGGCCTTCTCCGGCCCGACGATCCTGGTCAGCTTGTCCCGCAGCCAGTCGAGCCGGTCCTGCACTTCCTTCTCGTCACGGCCGATCGCGATGTTGTAGTTCGCCGACCGGGTGATGGCATCGAAGTCGCGGCCGAGCCGTTGGCAGTGCCCGGCGAGCACCTCGGACTTGTGCTTGAAGGTCTCGAGCGTGCCGTCGAAGTTGGTGTACCGGGCGAACTGGGCAGCGATCCGCAGCGTCACTTTCTCCCCGCCGCCGGCGATCCAGAACGGGATGCCGCCCTGCTGCAGCGGCAGCGGCCGGACGATGGCACCGTCGACCTGGTAGAACTTGCCGTCCAGCGTCGCGGTCCCGGTGGTCCAGGCCTGGTGCATGATCTGCACGCCCTCGTCCAGCGCCTTGAGCCGGTCGGGCGCCGACGGGAACCCGTATCCGTACGCCCGCCACTCGTGCTCGTACCAGCCGGCACCGATGCCCATCTCGACCCGGCCGCCGGAGATGATGTCGGTGGTCGCGGCGACCTTCGCGAGGTACGCGGGGTTCCGGTACGCCATGCACGTGCACATCTGACCCAACCGGATCCGGCTGGTCGTCGCCGCAAACGCCGCCATCAGGGTCCACGCCTCGTGGGTGGCCTCCTCCGAAGGTTTGGGCACGGTGTGGAAGTGGTCGTAGACCCACAACGATTCCCACGGCCCGGCCTCGGCGCGATCGGCCAGCCGGGACATGGTCGCCCACTGCTCGGCGGGTTCGATGCCGACCAGGTCCATGCGCCAGCCCTGCGGGATGAAGACACCGAATTTCATCGTCATGCCAGCAAGGTAATCGCGGACTCAAGCATCAGGTCCCCCGGGGTCGGGACCTTCGGCTCCTGCCCCTGGCCGCCGTTACAGAAACGATGAACGTGTCGGATTACTTCTGTCACAGTCAGGAGATAGGTCATGTCCAGTAACACCCTCAACCCGCCCACCACGGCGACCAGCGAGGGCACCACCACCGTCAGCGTCAGTCGGCTGGGAGGTGTGGCAATCGCCTTGTTGCGAGTTTCGCTCGGCTTTGTATTCCTGTGGGCGTTCTTGGACAAGACCTTCGGTCTGAACTACAGCACCCCGTCCGAACGCGCCTGGATCAACGGCGGTTCGCCCACCAAGGGATTCCTCTCCAGCGTCGACTTCGGTCCGTTCCAGTCCACGTTCAACAGCATCGCGGGTGCCTGGTGGGCCAACCTGCTGTTCATGGCCGGTCTGTTCGCCATCGGGGTCGCACTCATCCTGGGCATCGGCCTGAAGATCGCCGCGGTTGCCAACGTCTTGATGATGGCCATGATGTGGGCCGCCGAATGGCCGCTCGCGCGCTTCACCTCCACCGGTGAAAAGACCGGATCGAGCAATCCGCTGACGGACTACCACTGGATCTACGCGGTCGCCGGTGTCGTCCTCGCCGTCATCGCCGCAGGCCGCTTCTTCGGACTGGGCAACTGGTGGGCCAAGGTCACCGGCCACAACACCTGGCTCCGCTGACCGCGCTGTCGATCACGCGCTGACAACTTCCCGCAATGGCCGATCGCCGGCCTTCCACGGTTGATCCTGCCGCCATATGACCTCAGTGTTGAGGTCGACGAAGCTCCCGCCCTAGGCTGGCCACACGCCCGCCAGGCGGGAGTTTCGCCGTTCCGGGGTCTGTCGGTCGGAGCGGCGGATGTACCCCGCGAGCAGGACATGGCACGCTCCGTTGTGCCGCGCGTAGGCAGGATCTCCAGGTCGGGACAAAGGTCCCGGGTCACAGGGCCCGGGGCCACTGGGATGGCTTCGCGAGCGCACCGCACGATGGAAGGGTGAGCACACCGATGGCAGAGCAGAGCGACAAGATCACCGTGTATCTGCTCGACGACCACGAGATCGTCCGGCTCGGGCTCAAGGATCTGCTGGAAAGCGACGGCGACATCGAGGTCATCGGTGAATCGGGTTCCGTCGCCCATGCGCAGGCACAGATCCTGGCACTCCGGCCGCAGGTCGCGGTGCTGGACGGCAGACTGCCGGACGGTTCCGGGATCGATGTCTGCCGAGAGATCCGTTCGCGGGATCCCAGCATCGCCGCGCTGATCCTGACGTCCTTCGACGACGACGAGGCGTTGTTCGCCGCGATCATGGCCGGCGCAGCGGGATACGTGCTCAAGCAGATCCGCGGATCCGACCTGATCGATTCGGTGCGCCGGGTGGCGGCGGGTCAATCGCTGCTCGACCCGGCCGTCACGGCGCGGGTACTGGAGCGGGTGCGCCGCGGACCGGAACTGGATCCGGCGCTCGCGCCGCTCACCGACCAGGAGCGCCGGGTGCTCTCGCTGATCGGTGAGGGAATGACCAACCGGCAGATCGCCGAGACGATGTTCTTGGCCGAGAAGACGGTGAAGAACTACGTCTCCAGCTTGCTGGCCAAGCTGGGGCTGCAGCGCCGCACGCAGGCCGCGCTGTTCGCCGCACGCCACCTCCCGGAGGGGCAGTAGCGGCGAGGCGCTGAGCGCGTCCACGCTTCCGGGGCGTTCAGCCGGTCGCCGGAACGCGCCAGACCAGTGTGACGCCGGAGCCCAGTCCCGGATAGACCTCGCAGCTGCCGCCGAGCTCGGAGGCCCGCGCCTGCATGTTCGGCAGGCCATGACCCTGGTGGTCGGTGGAGAGGCCGCGGCCGTCATCGACGACGGTCAGGACGACTTCGTCGGTGACCTCGAGTGTGATCGTCGCCGATGACGCCCGGGCGTGACGGCCGATGTTCGACAGCGATTCCCGCAACACGGCCAGCAGGTGAGGACGGATCCGGTCGGACACCCCGCTGTGCACGGCGCCGTTCGTCCGCACCTTCGGGTGAAAGCCGAGCGAGGGCAGCATTTCCGTGACCGTGACGTCCATCTCGTCCCGCAGATCGGCGGGTCGCTGCGGGTTGCCGAGCTCGTAGATCGTGCGGCGGATGTCCTTGATGGTCTCGTCCAGCTGGTCGACCGCCATGCTGATGCGATCCCGGATGCGCCGATCGGCGGCGAGCCGGGTGGTGTTCTCCAGCGTCAGCCCGACCGCGAACAGCCGCTGGATGACCAGGTCATGCAGGTCACGGCCGATGCGGTCGCGGTCCTCGAACACCGCCAGCCGCGCCCGGTCCCCTTCGGCAAAGGCCACCTCGAGCGAGAGCGCCACCTGCTCGGCGAACCGCTCGGTCGACTCCACGATGGTCTCCGGAACCCGGTCGAGCCGCTCACCCGACCAACGCAACCACAGCACGCCGGCGACGCGCTCCGTCGCGCCCAACCGGACGAGCAGGTCGCCGGACGGGATCGGCGACACCGGGACACCCGTCCGCAGCACTGCCTCCGCGAGTTCCAACCCGGTGTGCGGATGACCGGCGTGGTCGGGACCTTGGTGCGGGTCGGCGTCTGGGTCGGCGATGGCGGCGGTCGGATCGATCATCACCCCTGCTGCGCCGGCCACCCGCAACGAGCGGCGGGCCGCCGGAGCGAGAAGCAGGATCACCCCGTCGGCATTCCCGGCCGCCATGGCCTGCTCGACGATGACGTCGGGCGGGTGATCGGTGCCGACCTTTCCGAGCAGTCGCTCACTGACCGCGGCGGCGGCCTCGAGCCAACGACGCCGGTGCAACTGCTGCTCGTACAGCCGGGCGTTCTCGATGACGACGCCGGCCGCGGTCGCGAAGGCAATCACCAGTTCGCTGTCCTGCTCGGTGAACGGTCCGCCGCCGCGGCGCTCGGTGAGGTAGAGATTGCCGAACACCCGATCGCCGATGCGGATCGGCGTGCCGAGGAAGGTCGTCATCCGGGGGTGGTGGGGCGGGAAGCCCGCCGACAGTTCGTGCCGGGACAGGTCGTCCACCAGCAACGGTTCCGGGTGCTCGATCAGCACTCCGAGGATCCCGTGACCGACCGGGTTGGGTCCGATCGCGGCCCGCTGTTCGGGGGTGATGCCGTGCGTGACGAACTCGCGGAGCCGCCCACCGCTGCCGGACCGGTCGTCCAGCACGCCGAGGGCACCGTAGGTGGCACCGGAGAGCAGGCTCGCGGCGTCGACGATGCGCTGCAGGGTCTCGTGCAGGTCCAGGTCGGCCGCGATCGACCCGACGGCCTCCAGCACCGCCCTGAGCGAGGGCGAGGCCGGTTTCACACGGGTTCCGCCCACGTCACCTCTTCCACGCTCCGGGCATCTGCCGGATGGTAACGGCCATCGGCACCCGCTGCAGACGAGCGGGCCCGTCGGTCGGTCGGTCGGGCGGTCGGTATCGGCGGTCGGTATTGGCGGTCGGTATTGGCGGTCGGTATTGGCGGTCGGTATTGGCAAGGTCCGGACCTCCCGCTGTGCAGTGCGAACCGGGCACGGGATCATGGTCGTGTGACCGACACCCGACCGCCCGTGTCCAGCCCTGCCGAGAGCCCCGTCGACCCGGCCGACCGGCAACCGCCGCCGTGGTCCTTCCTGATGGACATGGACGGGGTGCTGGTCCACGAGGAGCACATCATCCCGGGTGCCGACGAGTTCATCGCCGAGTTGACCCGGCGGCGGGCGAACTTCGTCGTGGTCACCAACAACCCGATCTACACCCGCCGCGACCTGCGCGCGCGGTTGCTCGCGACGGGCCTGGACATTCCCGAGGACCGGATCTGGACCTCCGCGCTCGCGACGGCGAAGTTCCTGGACTCGCAACGGCCGGGCGGCAGCGCATTCGTCATCGGCGAGGTCGGCCTGACCACCGCCATGCACGAGGCCGGGTATGTGCTGACCGATCGCAACCCGGACTACGTCGTGCTGGGCGAAACCCGCACGTACTCGTTTGAAGCCATCACCACCGCGATCCGGCTGATCGAGGCGGGCGCCCGGTTCGTCGCGACCAACCCGGACCCGACCGGTCCGAGCCGCGCCGGTCTGCTGCCCGCAGCCGGTGCTGTCGCGGCCCTGATCGAGAAGGCCACCGGGCGGAAGCCCTACTTCGTCGGAAAACCGAACCCGCTGATGATGCGATCGGCGCTGCGGGCGATCGGGGCGCACTCGGAGACGACGTTGATGATCGGCGACCGGATGGACACCGACGTCATCGCCGGTCTGGAAGCCGGCCTCGCGACGATCCTGGTGCTGACCGGTATCTCGACACTGGCCTCGGTGGAGCAGTACCCGTTCCGGCCCAGCCTGGTGATCGACTCCATCGCGGACCTGATCGGCAAGACCGACAACCCGCTGGGCAGCAAATGAATCGCGCAGGCTGCTCCGCCCAGGCTGATCGAGACGGGCCGATCCGCCCAGGCTGATCGAGGCAGCCGGGACGACGGCCGCCGTCAGGCCTGGTGCACGACGGGCGCGGCCGTCGTGAAATCGCGTCGGCGGCGGCGCCGTCGCAGCACGAGCAGCACCGCGGCACGCCAGAAGGTATCCGACCACTGCGCCGAGGCCGTTGGCCACCACGTCGCGCGGGGTACCGACCCGGTCCGGCAGTCGCGCGGACTGCAGGGCCTCGATGCACACCGACGCCAGGATCGCAGCGGGGACGACGAGCCAGCGCAGCCGTGGCAGCGCGAGCGCGCCGAAGAAACCAATGGGGACGAACATCAGGATGTTGGCCCCGAACTCGACCTTGCCGAAGGTGATCCACAGTGGCAGGCCTTGCAGGTGCGCCTGCTTCAAAAAGGCCCGCAGTGCGCGTTGGCCGTCCGGATCAGGTGGGCCGGGCCAGAAGGTGATCGTCGCGACGACGACGCAGAACAACAGCAGCAGGCAGGCGGCCACGATCTGCAACCGGCGCGGCGCTGACGACGCATCGTCCCGGTCGGTCACCTGACCATCGTAGGTTCACCGAAAAGCCGAAATCGGACGTTTTGACGGCCGTCACCCGGACGGGTCGTCAAGCCGGGTGACGGCCGTCACCTGATGCGTAACATCTCGGTCACCGTCCGGCCTCAGCACGTCTCCCGCCGATTGGCATCCGGTGGCCTGGCCTTACTCTCGGCGAGTGAGTTTCACCGTCGGCTTCGACCTCGACATGACTTTGATCGACCCGAGAATCGGGATGATCGAGGTCTTCGACGTCCTCGCCGAGGAGACCGGGATCCCGCTGGACGGCCGAGCGTTTGTCACCCGTTTGGGGCCCCCGCTGGCTCACGAGTTGAGCCGTTACGGGCTGGATGAGGCCACCATCAGTCACCTGGTCGCCCGCTACCGCGACCTCACACCGTCGCTGGTCATCCCCAGGACGTCCGCCCTGCCCGGAGCGGCGGACGCGGTGGCCGCAGTCACCCGCCGCGGCGGCCAGGCCGTCGTCGTGACGGCGAAATATGCGGCGAACGCACAGGCGCACCTGGACGCCCTCGGCATCGAGGTGTCCGCGGTGGTCGGTGACCTGTGGAGCACGGCGAAGGCGGCGGCTCTGCAGTCTCTGGGCGCCGAGGTCTTCGTCGGCGACCACCTCGGCGACATCGCCGGCGCCCGGGCCGCGGACGCCCTCGCGGTTGCGGTGGCCACCGGGCCGATCAGCGCGGAGGACCTGCGGGCGGCCGGTGCCGACGTCGTGCTCCCGGACCTGCTGAGCTTTCCCCAGTGGTTGGAGTCGTACCTGGTCGCGACGGTGCACTGACCGGCCGGCCCGGTCCCGGTCGAACCCGTCCCAGCCGGTTCACCGGGAGTCGGCGCGCGACGGTTCAGCGGTGCCCGACGAGGCCGACCAGGTTGCCTTCCGAGTCACGGATGAAGGCCTGCGATTCGATCAGCCAGTTGCCCCCGAACACCTTGTCGGTGTCGGTGAAGATGTCGTGTGGTTCGGTCACCACGTCCACCCCCGCGCCGCGGAGCGCCTCCAGCCGTCCGGCGAGGTCGTCCACCTGCAGATAGATCATCGAGGACGGTGCCGCCTGCTCCAACAGCAGCCTGGTGCCGCCGAGGTCGAGGAACACCAGCGGCCCGAACCGGGCGATCAGCGGCACACCGAGAACGTCCGTGTAGAAAGCCGTTGCGCGGTCAAGGTCGTCGGCGTGCTGGGCCACCTGCACCACTGCCGGCCGGCCCGCCGTGCGGTGGAAAAGACTCATGTCCGCTCACCCGCTGGGCCGGCGGGACGCTGCCGTGCGGCGGCTCGAGCGGCCCGCGCCGCCCGGCCGGAGCGCGCCTCGAGCACGATGCCGATCAACCCGATGCCGAAGCCGATCGGCGCCAGCATCGCGGTCAGGTTCAGCCACAGCGGCAGGTCGTGCGACCCCGTCGCGAACAGCACCATGATCACCGCGACGGCCAGCAGGCCGATGACGAACAGCACCGCCCCCACCGCGATGGGACCGGTGGGGCGACCGCGACCGGACCCGGCGGGTGATCCGCCAGGAGGGTCGGTGACGTTGACCGCGGAGGGTTGCGGTTCGGCGGAGGAAGGCACGTTCCGAGGATAGTTCCGCGGCCATCCGTAGGCCGCCTTTCAGCGAGGTTGTGTGACCTTTGAAGTGCCCTGTGTGACGTCGATGGGCGCTGGCTCGGGCAACGGCGCGCCGCGGCTAAACTGGTGGACCGGTGCGCCGGCCCGTGACTGCGGGCCAGAAAGTGTGTGGCACAGGCGCTTTTGGGCGGGATGTCCCGTCAAGATCAGGACAGGTGAGTCGGGTGCCCAGCGGCAAGATCAAGTGGTACGACGCTGACAAGGGTTTTGGGTTCATCGCCCAGGATGGCGGCGGGGATGACGTGCACGTCCGCTCATCCGCCCTGCCGTCGGGAGTGGCGACCCTCAAGCCGGGGCAGAAGGTCGAGTACGGCGTCGCCGACGGCCGGCGCGGCCCGCAGGCCCTGCAGGTGAAGGTGTTGGAGGCGCCGCCGTCCGTGGCCGCCGCTCATCGCCGGCCGGCCGAGGAACTGCACGGCCTGGTCGACGACATGATCAAGCTGCTGGAATCCAAGGCCCTGCCGGACCTGCGCCGCGGCCGCTATCCCGACCGGGCGATGGGCGGTCGCATCGCCTCGGTGCTGCGTGCGGTGGCGAACGAACTGGACGCCTGAGCGGGGGGATCTGCGACAGCCCTCGTCAGCCGCTCTGCGCGGGCGAGTCTTGCGTGGTCGCGTCCCCGGTTGAATCGGCGGTTGAATCCGCCTTCGGCTCGATCAGCAGCAGCCAGCTGCGGGTGACGGCGAAATCGACGCCGCTCTGGGCGCCGCCCATCAGGATGTAGCCGGACTGGACCTCGACGTACACCAGCTGGTCCTGATCGTTGATCGGCCGCAGGGTGTAGGCCAGCCGCCCGTCGGTGAAGATCTCGGTGCGCCCGTCGTTCAACTCGCCGGCCGCGTTCCGGTAGCGGAAGTAGACACCCCACGGGTTGTCGCCGATCGCGCCGGGCACGTTGATCTGTACCGGCTGGCCGACGCGCAGCTCGAGGCGGGCAACCTGGTCCTCGGGGGTGTCCGTGCAGGTGATGGACTGCGCAGCGGCGTCAACGTCGCACCATCGCGTTGGCCCGGTCTCGACGGCGGTGCGGTTGCCGTAGAAGGTGACGTCCGGCCGCGGCGCCTCACACGCGGCGAGCGCCACACAGCAGGCCGCGATGACGACGATCGAACGCCATCGATGACGGGGTCCGACGATGCTGCGGGCGCTCATGATGCTGGTCCTTTCCGGGGCTTGCCGGCCTCTCTCGGCGCTCTGGGTGCGGTCGGCGGCGGCCCGTACTGCTGATGCGTGGTCGGTGCGTTGGTGGTCGGCGGGTTGCCGGTCGGCGGGTTGGTAGTCGGAGGGTTGCCGGCGGGTGACTGCCGATGAGGACCCGGTGCACCGTACTGGGGCGGCGGGCCCCACTGTGCCGGTCCTGATTGCGCGGGTCCGGCCTGGGTCGGCCCGTACTGACCGGGTGCCCACTGGCTTGGTGGTTGCTGCCATCCGCCCGGTGCGTGCGGCGCCCCGGGCGTTGGTGGATGTCCGGCCGGCCATGCCGTCGTGGGCGGTTGCTCGGGCTGCCCGGCAACTCTGGGCCCACGCCGGGTCTGCCCGGCTGCCGGGTCGCCAGCACCGGCGGTCTTACCGGAGCGGCGGAAATGCCGGGTGACGCTCGAGTAGTCCAGCCATGGCAGCAGCGAGCGACCCGACCGCACCAGCCAGCTCTGGGCCAGGCCGATCAGCAGCAGAACGGTGATGACGGCGAATCCGATTTGGTAGACGCTGTCGTGGCCGAACGACCAGACGCCGCCGATCAACAATCCGACGACACCGCCGAACACCCACGAGAGCTGCAGCACGGTCTCGCTCAGCCCGAACGCCGACGCCCGGCTGGCCTCGGGGAGCTCGTGCTGGATGACGGAGTCCAGGCACACCTTGGCCAGCGAGGACGCCGTCGACCCGACCAGCCCGACGATGGCCGCGGAACCCAGGCCGGGTACCAGCACCGCGATCACCGTCGCGATGACGGTGGCGAGCAGCGACAGGATCGACACCGTCTCCGGTTTGGTCAGTGGCAGCCGGGCGCCCAACCCGTTGCCGACGAATCCGCCGATTCCCGCGGCCGCGCCCACCACACCCAACAGCAGCAGTTGGGTGAACCCGCTGGACTCCGAGTACTCGCTCTTGATCACGAACGCGATGAACAGCGCGAGGAAGCCCGTCTCCACCCTGATGGTGCCGTTCGCCCACAACGTCGTGGTGACCGACAGCGGGAACGCGCGCTTGGCCTTCGGTCCGACCCCGTCGACCGGGATCTCGCCGGCCGTCGACTCCACCCAGGACGGGATGCGCAGGCACAGCACCCCGCCGGCGATGCTCAGCACCGCAGTGAAGAGCAGCGCGCCGGTCGATCCGAACGCCCAGGAGAGTGCTGCCGCCAGTGCGCCGGCCACGCCGCCGGCGATCAACCCGAACACGGTCAGCCGGGAGTTGGTCTTCACCAGCGTGATGTCCGGTGGCAGGACCCGCGGCGTGATCGCCGCCTTCAGGACGCTGAACGACTTGGACAGCACCAGCATCCCGAGTGCGCAGGGGTACAGCACCCAGGAGTCGAAGTTCAGTGCCATCACGACGGCGAGCACCGCACGCGCGAAACTCGAGGCGCTCAGGGCGATGCGCCGACCGTGCTGCAGCTTGTCAAGGGCCGGGCCGATCAGCGGCGCGATGACGGCGAACGGCGCGACGGTGATCAGCAGGTACAGCAGCACCTTGCTGGTGGACTCCGCCGTGGCGGCCGCGAAGAACAGGGTGTTCGCCAGGGCGACCGCGAGCGCCGCATCGACGGCGTAGTTGCCCATCACCGCATACGTCAGATGCGTCAGACCCGAGCGGTCCGCACCGTCCGCCGCCGCGGCCCGCTGGAAGATCTCGACGCCGCGCGTGGTCAATTCCCGGCTGCGGAAGGCGGCCACCCGGGTGACGGTCAGCTTCCGTGGCCCGGTCCGGCGGGCCGTCGTGGCATCGGGCGATCCTGCGGTCTGTCCGGTGGCTGCCGGGGCAGCACCCGCCGCCCCCGCGGCCTGAGCTGCCGCGGCCTGAGCAGCCGCCGCCTGAGCTCCCGCTGCCTGGGCGGCGGCAGATTGGGGTCCCGGGGCAGCCCAACCAGGGGGAGTCTGCGGTCCGCCGGGGGAGCGGCTGCCGCCGAACGGCTCCGCGTACGGCGGCAGGTGGCTGCCGCGCGGCGGCGGCTGGTACCGGGAATCGGGTGGCTGCCCAGGCTGTCCGGCGCGGAGACCGCCGACGTCGAACTGTGGGTCGGTCGGCTGCCCGTCCTGGTCGTAGGGCCCGGGTGTGTTGTACGGACCTCGCTGGTCGTATGGACCTTGCTGGTCGTACGGGCCCGGGTCGTACCGGGGCGGGTTGTACTGGACCTGACTGTCGTAGCGCGCCTGACTGTCGTACGCGCCTGACTGTCGTACGCGCCTGACTGTCGTCACGCGCCTGCTCGTACCGGGGTGGCTCGTACGGGCCCGGCTCACGCGGGGCCTGCTGGTGGGACAGCTGGTCTCGGTCCGCCGAGCCGCTGGTTTCGGGCGCGGGGTACGGGAAGCGTGCGGTGTCCGGGTGCCGCGGCAGTTGTGACGTCGGCTGCTCGGGGCTCCAGAGTTCTTGGTCCGACACCGGATCCGGCTCCCCTGAGCTCTGCGGAGCGGGCTGGTTCCGGCCCAGGCCGCCGTCGGGCGGCGGCCATTGCGGCTCGCCGCCCTCACCGGGACGCGGCACGGACGGGTTCACCCGCTCATCCTGCCCCACCCGGTCGGCGCGGCGATCCCCCGATCACAGGCCCGGCGCGCCGTCGCCGGTGGCGCGGTGCGGCATCATGACCCCTGTGAGTTCTCCCCCCGGTGCTGCCGATCCCGTCCACGTCAGTCACGACGATCCGGGCGGAGTCACGCAGCCCGCGGAACTGACGTCCGATGTGGTGTCGTTGGCCCGTGCCGCCGCGGTGGAGGAGGCGGGCGGAGCGTCCGCCGTGGGTGACTACCTCGGCGCGGTGGCGGAGGACGACGTCGCGGTCAGCGCGGCGTTCGCGTCGCAGGATCGCGGTTACCGGGGCTGGTACTGGTCGGTCACGCTCGCGCTGGTCGATCCGTCGGCCGCGACCGTCAGCGAGGTGGTGTTGCTCCCCGGGCAGGACGCCCTGCTGGCACCGGCCTGGGTGCCGTGGGACCGGCGCATCCGGCCGAGCGATCTGGGCCCGGCCGACCTGCTGCCGCCGCCCGCCGACGACATCCGAATGGTCCCCGGGTACGTCTACTCAGACGATCCGGCGGTCAAGGAGGTCGCTGACGAGTTCGGTTTCGGACGCGAGCGGGTGCTGAGCCGCGAGGGCCGTGACGACGCGGCCGAACGGTGGCACGAGGGCACCTTCGGGCCCGATGACCCGATGGCTCTCGCTGCTCCGGCGAACTGCGTCACCTGTGCGTTCTACGTGCCGTTGGCGGGTCTGCTGGGGTCGACATTCGGGGCCTGTGCGAACGAGTACTCGCCGGCGGACGGTCGAGTGGTCGACGCCGGGTACGGCTGCGGAGCGCACTCGGAGACGGTCATCGAGGCGCCATTGATGTCGGCGAGCACCGACAACGTCGTCGACGAGCTGATCCTCGAGGTTCACCCGCGGCGGATCAGCGCTGTCACCGACGTGACGCCGGCGGAATCGGCGGAGATCCCCGACCCCGAGTCCGCCGCGGTGCTGGACCCCGCGCCGGACTCCGATCCGGACCTGCTCGCCGACAGGGTCACCGACCCGGTGGTGGACGAGGTGATCGACACCGAACCGGTGGTCGAGACGGATGTGGCCTGGGATGAGCGGCGCGAGGAACCGGACGGTTCGGCCGGGGCGGATCCGGGCGATGTGCCCGCGGCCCAGAACGACCCTGCGCCCTGAACGCACACGGCAGCGGCGCGCAGCCGCCTGCACGACCCGTTCGGCACCGCCCGACTCCGGCGCATCGTGCTGGACGCTTGGTCGGCGTCACCGGCCCGATTCCGCGAGGACGCCAATGCGGAGGAGGCGCTGGCCGTCGGTGGCTACGCCGGGCGGGTCCTGGTGGAGCTCGCGTCGAACGCGGTGGACGCCGCCTCGGAACAGGGCGTGTCGGCGCGGATCCGGCTGCGCCGGCTGGACGATGAACTGCGGATCGCCAACACCGGTGCGCCGCTGACGGCTGACGGGGTCGCTGCGCTGTCCTCGCTGCGGGCGTCGGCGAAGCGCGACACCGTTGGCTCCGTCGGGCATTTCGGCGTCGGATTCACCGCTGTGTTGTCGTGCTCGGCGGCTCCGCGGGTGATCTCCAGCAGCGGGGGCGTCCGGTTCGACCCCGCCGCCACCGCGGCCGCGATTGCCACTTTGCATGCTCCTGCATTGAATCGCGAGGTGGTGTTGCGGGGCGGCGCCGTGCCGGCCCTGCGGCTGCCCTGGCCCACCGAGCCGGGCGAACCGCCGCCGCCGGATGGGTACACGACCGAGGTCCGACTGCCGCTGCTCCCGGCCGCCGCTGCGGATCTGGATCGGCTCCTGAACGACCCCGCGGTCGCCGAGGATCTGCTGTGGGCGTTGCCGGACCTGACCGAGATCGACCTGCCCGGCCGGGTGGTACAGCGCACCGTCGACGACGTCGGCCGCACCGTGCTCACCACCACGTCGCTCACCACCACGTCGCTCACCACCACGTCGCTCACCACCACGTCGCAGGACGGCGCGCATCGCACCGTCTATCGCACCGCAGACCGCGCCGGTGCGACGCCGACGGAGTTGCTGGCCGATCGGCCGGTCGAGGAGCGCGGCCGCACCACCTGGCGGGTGACCTGGGCACTGCCGGAGCTGCCGGACACCGACTCCGACGCGTTCGCACCGGTCACCGACCGGCCGGCGGCCGCAGGGCGGACGGTGGGAGCGCCGACGCCGACCGACGAGCCGCTGACGGTGCCGGCGCGGCTGATCGGCACCTTCCCGGTGGACGACACCCGACGCCGACTCGCCCAGGGGCCGTTGTGCGATTACCTGCTGGAACGGGCGGCCGACACCTATCTCGACCTGGTGGCCGCGTTCGACGCCCAGGAGCGGTGGAAACTGTTCCCGGTCGGCGGCTTCCCGGCCGGCCCGGTCGACGGTGTTCTCCGCGAGGCGATCCGGCGCCGACTCGAGGTCATTCCGTTGCTGACGACGGCGGTCGGTGACGCCGTGTCAGCGACTCAGGCGTGCGTACTGCCGGGCGTGAACGGCCACGGTGCCCGGCTGTTCGGTCAAGCGGTCCCCGGCCTGCTGCCGCCGCAGCCGGCGGCCGCGCTCGAAGTCCTGCGACCACTGGGGGTCAGCGTGCTGACCTGGTCGGAGGCAAGCTCCGCGATGGCTGCGATCGACCGTGATCCGCACTTCTGGTGGCAGGTCTACGACGCGGTCGCGACCGCGGAGCGACCGCCGGGTGCCGATGACCTGGCAGACCTTCCGGTGCCGCTGTCCGGTGGCCGGCGGGTCCTCGGTGCCCGCGGCTGTTTGCTGCCGGCCGCGGCGCCGCCGGACGGGGCCTCGCCGGACGGGGCCCGGCCGAACGCGGTCGGACGGGCGACGGCATCATCGACCGGCGTCGGCCCCGATGTGGCGCGCCGTGCGGGGGAAGTGGTGCCGGGACTGCGGATCATCGACCCCGGGGCGGCGCACCCGTACCTGGAACGACTGGGTGCCCGGCCCGCGGATGCCGATGCAATCCTTGCCGATCCGGCACTGGCGGCGTCGCTGGACCGGATGCGTGCGGACCTCGACGATTTCGATCCCGACCCCGACGACGTCAGGAACTTGGCCGCGGTGGTGCTGGACCTGATCGCGCTCGGCGGACGGGCAAGCCGGTTCGGCGAGACCGATGACGCGCAGCTCGGGGCCGTGCCCGGTGGCAGCGGTGCGCTCCCCGCAGAACTGGTCCTGACCACCGATGACGGCCAACCCTGGCCCGCATCCGAATTGCTGCTGCCGAATGCGCCGCTCGCATCGGTGCTGTCGCCGGACGCGGATCGCCCGACCGTCGGTCGGGAGTGGCTCGAGAGGTATGCCTCCGACGTGCTGGTCGCGGCGGGCGTCAGAGAAGGCTTTGCGGTGGTTGGCATCGACGATCCGGCGGACCCGTCACCGGACCCCGACCTGCCCGATTTCGACCGGTGGCTCGACCAGGCTGACGCGGCGTCGACGACCGGACCGATGACGGCGCTGGCCGATCTGGACCTCGTCGATGCCGACCGCTGGCCGGAGGCGCTGCGGATGATCGCCGCGGACAGGGCCGCTCGGGAGTGCGTCCTGCAGGGGCCGGGTTCCTACACCGGGTGGTGGCTGTCCCGGTTTGCCCGCATCAACGGGGAGCCCCCGGGCCACTGGCGGCTGACCGATGCGCGCGACCTCGACGGCCTGTACGACCCCCTTCCTGTCGATCTGGACCCGCGCCTCGCACACGCCATCGGGGTGCGCAGCGACCTCGCCGGTACTGCGGCCGCGGATCCGGAGGGACTGCTGGACCGGCTGGCCGACCCGGACCGGACCGTCCCGGCGGCGCGGGTCGCCGCCGTCACGGAGGCGGTCGTCGCTGCGCTGGCCGGGATGGACGAACCCGTTCTGCCGCAGGGCGTTCGAACGCTCTCCGGGGCGGTCGTCGACGCCGACGACGCCCTCGTGCTGGACCTTCCCTGGTTCGCGCAGGTGCTGCCGCCGAACCGGCTGGTCCCCGGCGGCGCCGACCCGGCCGAGGTGGGCCGGGTGCTGGACCTTGTGCTGGCTTCGGCCCTGGTCGATGCGCGGTGTCAGGCGGCACCGGCCGACTCTCGGGAAGACACCGGGGAACGCCTGCGACGAGCCGCCGAGGCGGTGGCACTGGACCTGCGCGCAGCCGACATCGTTGCGGTGCAACGACTGTCGGTGATGGTCGACGGTGCAACCACCCGCGTCCGGTGGTGGGGGGAAGGGGATCGGTTGCTGACGGACGGATCCGCGGACGGCGCGGGCCGTGCCGCGGCCTGGGCGGCGGACCGCTGGGCGGACCGGTACCTCGCAGTGGCTGCTGCTGCCGATGACGGTGTCGCGTTGGCCGAGGACGCCGTCCGGTCGCCGCGGCCGGGTCAGATCTCCTCGTCCAGCGCCATCTGATTGGCACTGCGCCGGCCGAGCCTGGCTGCCCGCCGCTGCAACGAGTAGATCGACAGACCGATCAGGCCCAGGACGAATCCCGCCAGGCACGTCCAGAACCAGATCATCGCGTCGTCGGCCTGCAGCGTCGGGATGAAGAACGCCAGCACGACCGTCGCGACCAGCCAGACGATGGTGCCCGGTACCGCGACGTGCCACAGTCCCGCCGTCACGGGCGGCAATGCGGGCGGAACGTACGCGGCCGCTCGCTCGGAACCCGGATCAGCCACTCATTGAGCTTAATCCGGTCACACAGTGCTGCCGGTCCGCCGGCGAACATATCGACGCATCATGTCCGTTTGGTCCTTTACGATCTATTAGCGAGGTAATGCGATATCGTTCGAATGTGTCTGACGTCGCCCCTCTTGCGAGCGAACTCCGCATCGCTGTGCACCGCCTCACCCGTCGCCTTCGGCAGCAAACTCCCTCCGACGGCCTCACGCTGACCCAGTTGTCGGCACTCACCGTGATCTGGCGGGACGGACCACTGACCGCCGGCGACCTCGCCGCCAAGGAACAGGTCCGTCCGCCTTCCATCACCCGAGTGCTGACCGGGCTGGAAAGCCTCGGTCTGGTGCAGCGGCTGGAGAATCCGCGCGACGGGCGGCAGGTGCTGGTGCAGATCACCCCGCTCGGATCGCACCGGATGCAGGAGTATGTGCGGGCCCGCGAACTGTGGTTGGAGCAGCAGCTGGCCGATCTGCCGCAGGAGGACCGCGACCTGCTGAAGAAGGCGACCGTGCTGATCGACCAGCTGGCCGCCTATACCGAGCCGGCCGACCGGTCGGCCTGAGCCGCCGGCCAACGCCGATGAAAGTTCGGCGTCGGCCCGTCGGTCACATGTCCATTCCGCCGTTGACGCCCCACACCTGCCCGGTGATGTAGCCGGAGGCGTCCGCGGCAAGGAAGTGCACGACCCTGGCGACTTCCTCCGGCTTCGCGAAACGTCGTACCGGGATCTGAGCCGTGATCCGCTCGATCACCTTCTCCGGGATGGTGCCGACCATGTCGGTGGCGACGAATCCGGGCGTCACCGTGTTCACCGTGATCCCGATGCTGTCCTGATCGAGCTTGCCGGTCTTCTGCAGCATGAACGCGGCTTCCTTGGCCAGCGTCTTGGTCAGGCCGAACAATCCCGACTTCGAAGCGGCGTAGTTGGCCTGGCCGATGTTGCCCGTCTCGCCGATGATCGAAGAAACGTTCACGATCCGGCCGGTGCCGCGCTCCACCATGTGCCGCAGCGCAGCCTGTGAGAGGTAGAAGGCGCCGGACAGGTTGACCGCGAGCACCTTCTCCCAGTCCGCGTCGTCCATGTTCAGCACCGTCTTGTCCGCGGTGATGCCGGCATTGTTGACCAGGATGTCCAGCCGGCCGTGCTGGTCGATGACCTCGGCGATCACCCGCCGGCAGTCGTCGGCCTTGCCGATGTTGCCCTGGTGGATAGAGCCCTTGACGCCCTCGGCCTGGATCTCGGCGAGGAACTTCTCGGCGTGTTCCTTGTCCCTGCCGTAGCCGGCGGCGACGGTTGCCCCCTGGTTGGCCAGGCTTCGACTGATCGCGGCGCCGATTCCGCGGCTGCCGCCGGTGACCAGCGCGACCCGGCCTCCGAGCTTGCTGCCGAAACCGGCGGTGCCTGCACGGTCCGTGTCGGTGGCGGTCATCGCGTTCCTCCAAGGGTCTGCCGGGTGACGGTCGCGGACGATTGTGCCCCCAGACCGCACCGCGGGAGGTGGCGGGGGTCACACCCTTCGCTGATGTCCGGCTGATCCGGGGAACGGGGCGGGGCTGCGGGCACTTTTGGCGTGCGGCAGGATGGGGCACTCTCCAAGGCGTCAGCATGTCGCCGCGTTGCGGTCGGCGGGTCGCCGTTCGTTTCGCCGCACGTGATGCCCGGTCCGGCAAAGGAGTCCGTGATGCAGCCATTTGTCATCAATCGGCACGGCAAGTTGGTTTTCCCTTCCAACTTCACCCCCGACCTCGACTTCTCGGTGATCGAGACGGAGGAGCAGCTCGACCAGGTCATCCGGCGTGACTTCGAGACGAAGGCACCGTCGGGCACCGAGATCGGGGTGCGGATCGAGCAGGGCCGTTACCCGGACCGGGTGCACCTGATGCGTGACGTGGCCCTGAACCTGTTCTGGGTGAACCGATTCGCGATGACGATGTACGAGAAGGTGCCGACCCGCTGGCGCGACGTCCCGCGCACCCGCAAGGACCTGTACCTGCCGTTCGTGACGCCCTGGCTGGACAAGGAGACCAAGGTCGGCGCCGTGCAGCGGGCGTACGCCGAATTGCCGGTCGGCAGCGACCCGGAGACCGAGGATCGGATCTGGGCCATGCTGTTCGACGTCTTCGGCAACCGCAAGCACCACGCGAGCGCCCTGGAGGCCATTCGGCCGACGGTCGCGGACGCGCTGGCCGACCCCAGTCAGCTGACCTTCCATCTCAAGACCTACGACCCCGACTACCCCACGTACTCGTTCTCCGACATCGTCGATGTCCAGGAGGATGTCGCCGAACTCGAGGCGCTGCACCGCTGGGCGATGGTGCTGCACAACCAGTACCCGTGGGATCGGGCCGACGTGCAGCTGACCGCCATCCAGGATCTGCAGGACGACGACGTCGTGGTGCTGATGAAGCCCAAGTCCGCCGAGGTCAGCCGGTTCCTGCACAAGGTCATCGAAGGCGCACCGCGGCCGTCCACCGGCACCCGGGTGGCGTCGTTCGCTCCCGAGATCGTCACCAAGCAGCCGATCCGGCCGTACCCGGCGATTGACATCCGCAAGCAGTTCAAGGTGTTGCCGAAAATCGAGGCCCTTGCCGTCGTCCGTGGCGAGATCCTCTGCTCCAACGACGATCTCATCCGGAACTCGGCGTACTGCTGGTCGCCGATGACGGCGGAGGAGATCAGCAGCAAGACCGGTATCGAGACGCGGATGTACACCGAGCGCGGGCTGGACGAATTGGCGCTGGACGCGGCGATCGCAGCCCTCGAGCGGTCCGGCCGGCAGCCGGAGGAGATCGGCGCGGTGATCTTCTGCTCCTGCACGAATCATCGGTCGATGCCGTCGATGGGCACCTGGCTGTCCGGTCAGCTGGGCATGTTCCAGACCCACATGTCGGCGGACATCGTCGCCGCCTGCGCGGGTCTGCCCTATGGCCTGTCCGAGGCGATCCGGCTGCTGCAGGAGGTCAATCGCCCGGTGATGGTGGTCTGCGGCGAGAAGTTCTCCGACAAGATCGGCACGGTCCGACCGTCCCGGATGATCTTCGGTGATGGCGCCGCTGCCTTCGTGCTGGCGCCCGCGGAGGAAGGGGAGGACACCGACATCGACTTGATGCAGACCTACGCCAGCGGGCCGGTCAGCCAGGTCAACTCGATCATCTGGCCCAACGCCGCCTTCGACAACAACATCACCGTCTTCGGCCCCGAGGTCAAAGCGCTCGCCGGCCGCTACCTCGAGCAGATGATCGCCGAACTCGGCGCGCAACCCGACCCCCTGGGCGAGAAGGCCTCGGCGTGGGACCAGGTCGAACTCGTGGTGCCCCATCAGGCGAACAAGACGATGGTGATCGGTCTGGCAGAGAAGGCCGGCCTGTCGGCGGACCTGATCTACTTCGACATCGAGAAGGCCGGCAACACCTCATCGGCGAGTATCCCGATCGCGATCGCCGACGCGGTCGAGGACGGCAAGATCGATCGTCCGATGAAGATCTTCGCGCCCGGCTTCGGCGCCGGGTCGGTCGGTGGCTACACCGTGATGACGATCGACCCGTCAGTGGTCGTCACCGAGACCAAGCGGCACGACAAGGTCGCCGACGAGGACCATCAGGACAGCCGGGAGACCGGCTCGGAAGGCATCGCCACCGCGTTCAGCTGATCGCCCGCCCCGCAACGACACTGCCCGCAACGACAATGCCCGCCCGGTTCGGTGAACCAGGCGGGCATTGCGGTCAGTGGGCACCGGTTCGGTCAACCGGTTGCGGGACGGTCAGGCGAAGATCTCGCCGCCGTTGACGTCGAGAATGGCACCGGTGATGAAGGACGCGTCCTCCGAGCACAGGAACGCGACGGCGCCGGCGATGTCCTCGGGCTGGCCGGCCCGGCCCAGCGGGTTGCGGGTCATGGCCTTCTTCGCCTCGTCGGTCATGGCGGCCGTCATCGGCGTCTCGATGAAGCCGGGGCGGATGCCGTTGACCGTCGTGCCGAAGCGCGCAAGCTCGGTGGCGCCGGAGCGGACGAGCCCGACGACGGCGGCCTTGGTGGCGATGTAGTTCATCTGGCCGAGGTTGCCCATCTTCGCCACCAGGGACGAGATCAGGACGATGCGGCCCGGGCCCGGTACCCGCATGAACGGGGCGGAGGCCTTGATGCCCTCGTAGGTGCCGGTGAGGTTGATGGCGATGACCTTGTCCCAGTCGTCGTCGGTGAGCTTGTGGAACATCTTGTCGCGGGTGATACCGGCGTTGCCGATGTAGGTGTCCAGGCCGCCCATCTTCTCCGCGGCCTCGGCCCATGCGCCGTGCAGGCTCGGCCGGCTGGCGACGTCACAGGCGATGCCGTAGACCGGGTTCCCGGTTTCGGCCTGGATCTTCTCGGCGGTCTCCTTGGCGCCGGCCGCGTTGAGGTCGAGGACGCTGACGGTCAGGCCCTCGCTGGACAGGCGGTGCGCGATGGCTGCGCCGATGCCCTGGGCGGCTCCGGTGACAATGGCCTTGCTGACGGTGTACTCCGACACGGTGGGACCTCGACTCTTCTCGGTGGGGTGTTTCTCGGTGGGGTGTTGCAGCGGATGCTGCGGTTGCGTTGCCGTGGAACGGATGTCCCTCGGTGCTGACTGACGGGTGGAGCCGGCGCGGCCCGCCGGCGAACCGGTGAGCCGCGCCGCAGATCACTTGCCGAACACGTACGTCCCGGGTGCGTCACCCAGAACCGGGTTGGTCTCGCTGCCGAAGGGCGGCGGGTCGATCAGGGCGCCGGAGCGCGGCTCCATCCACCGTGCCCAGTCCTCCCACCACGTCTCCGGGTGAGAGGTCGCCGTCTCCAACCACTTGTCCGGGCTCTCCGGAAGGTCGTCGCTGGCGCTATCGAAGTACTTGGACTTCGGGTGCGGCGGGTTGACGATTCCGGCGATGTGACCGGAGTTGGACAGAACGAACCGCACCTTGCCCGCGGGCAGTCTGGCACCGATGTAGGAACTCCGCCACGGAGCGATGTGGTCCTGCTCGGCGGCCAGGAAATACAGGTCCTGGTCGACCTCGTGCATGTTCAGCAACTGGCCGGCGATCTCCAGTTTGCCTTCGGCCAAACGATTCTCGAGGTAGCAGGTGCGCAGGTAGAAGGAGTGCATCTCGGCCGGCATCCGGGTCGAGTCATTGTTCCAGGACAGCAGGTCGAAGGCCGGCGGGTCTTCGCCCTTCATCCAGTTGTTGACGACGTAGTTCCAGATGAGGTCGTTGCCGCGCAGCAGGTTGAAGGTCTTGGCCATGTTCTCGGCCGGCAGGAAGCCGGTCTTCTTCATGGACACCTCGAGCTTGGACACCGTGCCCTCGTCGGTGAAGACGCCCAGGGCACCCGGCTCGCTGAAGTCGGTCAGCGTGTTGAGGAACGCCGCGGAATTGATCCTGTCGTCACCGATGGCGTCCAGGTACGCCAGCGTGATCATGGTCAGCGTGCCGCCCAGGCACAGCCCCAGCAGGTTCACCTTCTCCTGCCCGGTGATGTCGCGGATCACGTTCAGCGCGGTGATCGGCCCGGACAGCAGGTAGTCGTCCATGTGTACCGACCGCATGGACTCGTCCGGGTTGCGGTAGCTGATCAGGAACACGGTGTGACCGTGGTCGACGGCCCACTGCACCAGGCTCCGGCCCGGCGAGAGGTCCATGATGTAGTACTTGTTGATCCACGGCGGGCTGAACAGCAGCGGGATCTCGTGCACCTTTTCCGTGGTGGGCGAGTACTGGATCAGCTCCATCAGGTCATTGCGGAAAACCACCTTGCCCGGCGAGACGGCCATGTTCTTGCCGACCTCGTAGACGCCCTCCGCGAACTGCTGCGGCTGGCCGCCGTTCGTGGCCAGATCGCGCAGCAGGTTCTGCACGCCCTTCGCGACGGACTGACCGCCGGTCTCCACTGCCTTGCGCATGGCGTCGGGGTTGGTCAGGAAGGCGTTGGTCGGTGCGAGCGCATCGACCATCGCCTGGGTGAGAAAGCCGACCTTCAAACGAGTTTGGTCATCGACCTTGGCCTTGGCGACGAGCTCTTTGAGCGCGTTCTCCCACAGCATGTACTCCTGGCGCATCAGCCAGAAGCCTGCGTTGTCCGACCAGGTCTTGTCCGCGAAGCGCTTGTCCTTGCCCTCGGCGACCGGGCCGTCCACCTTGGCCCCCGCGGTACGCGCGCCGGCGGCGAGCATCGCCCGCATCATCCCGGTGGCGTAATTGGTGCCGACCTGCAGTGCCAGCGTCGGCTCCGACGCCATTGCGAGCGCGGTGCGGGTGAACGCCGGGATCGCGTCCATCGAGTCGAGTTTGCCCAGCGGCGTCGAGGAATAGTGCTCCTCCGCCTGGCTCAGCACCTCCGCGATGCGCCCGCGCACGCGGCGATCGACCTCGTCCCAGGCGGATGTGTCGGCCGGCGTCAGTTGCGGCGGCAACCCGGTGTCCGTGGCGCCGTTTTCTTTGGCGCTGCTTTTCTTCGTGGTCAAGACGTTCTCCTCAGTCCTCGTTGGCGGGGGAGACGTCGGCGGCGGGCCCGCCGTTGCGGCGGCCCTTCACTCGGCGTCGTTCGATGGTGACCTCGCGGAAAGCCAGGTACGACTCCTCGAGGGCCCTGCGTTGTTGCGCGGTCAGATGGGGATCGGACCGGATTGCGCCGACCACCGCCGAAGGAGCGGTGGCCGGGTCGTTCGCGGGCTGCGGTGGGCGCAGCGACTCCGCCGACAGTTGCAGCGCGTCGGCGATCGCATTCAGTACCTGATCGGACGGGTCCCGAAGGCCCCGTTCGATCTGGGAGAGGTACGGATTGGAGATCCCCGACATCGCGGCCAGCTGCCGCATCGGGAGTGCTGCCATCTCCCGTTGGCGACGAATCATTTCCCCGAGTGACAGCGACTCAGACCATGCTCTGTTCATGTGAGCCAGCCTAGGTGCGGCGTGCCGACCGGGTCCGGCCCTCGACCCGGTCGACGCACCCGGCGCCGCCCGGAGCTCTGATGCGACTGCTGCTCCGGGCATGGCCCTGCCGGAACAGCAGTCGCGAGAACCCGGGCTGCCATGCGGGATTCAGACGTGGATCGCGGCAACGGCGCGCAGCGCGCGACTGATGGAACCGCTGGCCTTTTCGATCCGGACATCGACCGGCGCCTGATCTGCGGCGTCGTCCGCTGCCCCGTACGGCACGGTGGGGATGCTCATGCCGATCCTCTTCTCTGAGGTCGTTCGGGCGCTCTGCGATGAACTCCCGTGAAGGAAATTAGCAGCAGCACTGCTAACGTGCTAAGTTAGCCTCGATCCTGTGACGAGCGTCACATGGGTACTGGTTCGCGGGTCCCGTTACGGACGATCCGCGTCCCGTCAAGGGTCGTTGGACCCGTTGACACCGAACGATTCTCGCGCATGCACGCCGTCAAGGCGGAATGGCGATCCATGCAACTGAATGGATCCAGCGCGATGCACCGATGTTGAGCCGCGAGACAACCGGCTGCTTCGGTGCTCAGTTCGAATCGGTCGTACCCGTGCCTGCCGCCGCGGGCCGAGTCGGCCCACCCGGTGCATTCCTGCGCGCGCCGTGCAGCCGATGCCGACTGCGGGCCGATACTGGTCGCGTGTTCTCGATGTATCGGGAAGGCCGTCATCGGCTCTCCGAACTCGAAGCAGACGTGCGGGTTTGCACGCGGCCGGGCAGCGACGATGACGACGGGATAGATCGTGATGGCGCAATGGTTGGACGACCGCGAACAGGCAGCGTGGCGGGGTTGGCTGGACATGTACCGCTTGCTGATCCCGGCCCTGGACCGGCAGCTCCAGGTGGACTCGTCCGCGTCCCTCACCGACTTCGAGGTGCTCGTCCACCTGTCAGAGGCACCTGACCGACGACTGCGGATGAGCGAGCTCGCGAATCGCACGCTGGCGACCAGGAGTGCCATCACCAGGACGGTCGACCGGTTGGTCGCTCGCGACTGGGTGAAACGGGTCCGCTGTGACGACGACCAGCGCGGGTTCTTCGCGGACCTGACCGAGCTGGGTGCCGCCGAGCTCCAGCAGATGGCTCCGGGTCACGTGATGGCTGTCCGCTCGTTTCTGATCGACCTGCTCGACGAGCAGGAGATCCGGGCTCTGCACGCGATCGGCGAAAAGGTGCGGACCCGGATGCGCACTGCCAAGGATCCGGAGGCGTGAGCGCGCGGCGACGCCCGTGAGTGCCGCCGCGCCACCGATCGAGATCGACGACGTCGACGACCCCCGGCTGGACGACTTCCGCGACCTGACCACCGCCGATCGCCGCCCGGATCGCCCCGGCGGTCGGGGACTGGTCATCGCCGAGGGCGTGGTCGTCGTCCGCCGGCTGCTCGCCTCGCCGTACCCGGTGCGCGCATTGCTCGGGGTCGCGCGTCGCTACGAGCAACTGTCTGGTGACCTGCAGGCGACCGGTGCACCCTTCTACGTCACCACCGCCGACGTCATGGCGTCGGTGGTCGGCTTCCACCTCAACCGCGGCGTGTTGGCAACCGCGGACCGAGTCGCGTTCCCGGCGGCGGCGGAGTTGGCCGCTCGCAGCCGGACGGTGGCCGTCCTGGAGGGCGTCGGGGACCACGAGAACCTCGGCGCGCTGTTCCGCAACGCCGCCGCGTTGGGTGTCGGTGCGGTGCTGCTCGCCGAAGGATGCTCAGACCCGCTCTACCGCAGGAGCGTCCGCGTCTCCATGGGGACGGTGCTGTCGGTGCCGTTCGCGCCGCTCACCCCGCTGGTCGACGGGATGAAGATGCTGCAGGAGAACGGCTTTCAACTGGCCGCCCTGTCGCCGTCGGGCGAGACGCCGTTGCGTGCGGCTCGATGGTCGGACCGGGTCGCGATCGTCGTGGGCGCGGAGGGACCCGGCCTGACACCGGCCGCCCTGGGTGCGGCGGACATCCGGATCAGGATCCCGATGTCGAACAATGTCGATTCGCTCAATGTCGCCACAGCCGCGGCCATTGCATTTGCCGCCATCACCGGTTGAGGGCGGTCAGGGTTGAGACCTTCGAAAAGCCTCGTCCGGAAACTGCGAAACTCCTTGTCCGCCAGCACGCTTCGAGCCGGGGCCCGGCTCGGTGACGTTTGTTTCCCCGCAAGGGGCAACGGTTCTGGTGACCGCACTGCCCGACGGCAGGTGGACCGTTCTCAGCGGTGAACGCTGCCGCTGACGCGCGTTCGATCGGGATGAACGGACCTCATGGGCGTCTGCCCGCGAGCAGGGCCGTCGCGGCAGGGCGCAGGGCGTCGTCACAGCCGTAGCCGATCCAGGTCGCGCCCTGCATGAGAGCCATGCAGTCCGCTGTGCTCTCGTTGGCGGTGATCGAGGATGGGTCGTCCCCGATGACGGCGCTCAGTGCCGCAGCCGACGCGGCCAGACTGCCGTACTGACGGACCTGCAGCACGTGGCTGTACTCGTGCACCATCACCGAGAACCGGTTCTCTGCCGGCATATCGGGGTCGAGGTAGATGGTGTGCCCGTCGCTCGCGCCCCAGCCGCCGTTGCGCTGCAGCACCCAGTGTGCGGTGTTACCCGGATCGACCTGCGGGATGAGGTCGGTCATCCAGTTGCCCGATGACGGCTCAGCGGGTTCAGTCGCGGCCGGCACGGCCTTCTTGGGCGCTGCAGCGGCCGACGGTCTGGCTGTTGTCGGTGCAGGGGCCGCGGGTGCAGCCGGCCGTGGTGCCGCCGTGGAGCTGAGGCTTGCCGATGAGGTGCGTGTCTTCGCCGACGTCACCACCCGCGGCGCCGGAGCCGGTCGGTGGGTGGTGGCCGGCGTTTCCGGCGCAGCCGTCGGCGCGAGGACCGATGACGGGGCTGTTGTGCCCACCGTGGCCGGCAGAGTCCTGGCGGGGACGGGCGGTGCCGTGCTGTCGGTCGCAGCGAGCGGCGGCCCGCTCGCGCCGACGGAACTGTGCACGAAGGCGGCCACGGCAAGTGCGACGACGGCCACCAGTGCCGCCGACATCAGCGGTCGGCGAAAGCGACGGGCCGATTCTTCGGGTGACGATTCCATGACGGTGCCTCCAAAAGCCGGGCCACTTCGCCCCGCTCGCGGCACGCGTCATCCGGGTCGGTCGTGGAACGGGTTGATGTGCGCCTTGCATGCGCGGCGGTCAGAGCGCGGTGGCCGGCCGGTGGTTGAAGAATCTCACGCAGTGTGAGAATTGCTGAGGCATTGGAGTGATATAAACCGTATCGAGGCAGCGATAGGGCTCTACCGTGACGTTGTGTTCACCGGAACCGTCGCACCGAAGCGTTGCGCGATCACGTTCGGAATCGCTACACCCGATGGGTCGGACGTCATCGACTCGAGTCGGGTCCGATGGATGTTCCGGCCGGGCGGGGATCCGCGGTGACCCTCACCATGACCCTGGCCGGATCGATGAGACGTCATGCACACTGTCGCGGTGAGGACTTTGTTCCGTTTCCCGAACCCGGTCAACGAGGTGGCGGCCCGCACCGTGGCAGCCGGCGTGGTGCTGCTCTGTCTGGTCACGTTGCTGCTGCGCACCGAGTGGCTGTTGTGGTTGCTGGCGGCCGGGTTTCTCGCCCGGGTACTGACCGGTCCGACCCTGTCGCCGCTGGGTCAGCTGGCTGTCCGGGTGATTGCGCCCCGGGTCGCACCCGCCAAGATGGTTCCCGGGCCGCCTAAGCGGTTCGCCCAGGGCATCGGCGCGACGTTGTCGACCGGTGCGCTGGTGGCCTACCTCGTCGGTGTCCCGACGGCCGCCTGGGTGCTGGTCGCCATGATCGCCGTCGCCGCGTTCCTCGAATCGGCATTCGCCGTCTGCCTGGGATGCGTCATCTTCGGCCGCCTGCAGGCCGTCGGGCTGATCCCGCCGGCCGTGTGTGAGGCGTGCAGTGACGTCCGCAGCCGGTACGCGTTGCCGGCCGGGACCGCCAGTTCCTGACTCCGACCGGGCGATCCGGCCCCAGTGATCCGCGGGTCTGCAATACAGTCCGAGCGGGATGAACGACGACAACGATCACACCGAACCGGGTCCCGCGATGCGCGCCGACCCGGACGATCTCGGCCTGCCCGTCGAGGAACCCACCCGAGCGGCGCGCCCACGGCGGCGAGGGTCCGCGACCGTTTACCTGGTCCCCGACGGTCCCCAGGCCGGCGACGGCACGCAGTCCGGCGCTGATCCCGACGGTGAAACCGCCGCCGACGCAGGGATCGAGACCGGTTCCGCCGCAGCATCACGGGACGCCGCGGCCGATGAATGGCCATGGGTGGCGGAATGGCGGGCGGCTTCGGAGCCCACGCCATGGGCGACGGGTCTCGTGCTCGCGACGTTCTCGGCGTTGGTGGTGGCGGTTGCGGTGTGGGTGC
>CAWCUA010000015.1:0-171840 GCA_963798625.1 uncultured Actinomycetota bacterium | reverse complement strand
TCCCACCCGGTTCGCCCGGTGCCCGGCCCGCTACCCGGCCAATGACACTGACGCCGTTTTCAGGGTGGCCCGCCCGACACGGGTACTGCTCCGGACGACTCACAAACCCGTCGGTGACGTCCCGGGCAGGGTCTGCTTGCGGACGTCGGCCGCGAACTCCCTCGCCTCGGCGGTCGCATCCTGACTCGCCCGCAGATCCTCTGTGCCCTTGCGCATCTCGTCGTTCTCCAGCGCCGGCCCATCCAGCTCGACCTTGTCCGCGGCCGTTCGCTTGGCGTCCGGGTTCAGGTCATCCTGCGCTTCGGTCGGGTTGAGCCCCTCCTTGGCACCTTCCGCGGTGGAGGTGTCGTGCTCGTCCGGTCCTTCCGCGTCGGGTGCCGCCGGAGCCGCGGCGGCGGAGGCGTCGGGCGCGCCGGAGTCACCAGGTGCATCGTCGGGTGTGGCGTCGGGTGGTCTGGCGTCGGCGTCGGAGACCGCCGCCGCTCCCCCAGCAATGGACGACTGACCGGACCTCGATGCGCCATCGGAGCCGGTGGCCTCCGAGCCGGCGCGACCCTCAGCGGTGTCTGCGTCGGGGCTCTCACCCGCCGGCGAACCCGCAGCCGCGGTAGAAGCGCCGGCGGCGTCGGGATCTCCCACGCCGTCCGGAACCGCATCGGCATCCGGACCCGGCGCCGTGTCCGGGGCCACCGAGGTGTCGGGGGCGGCGGACGCCTGGCCCTCCCCCGCCGCGGTACGCGCGGTGTCGGGTTCGTTGCCGGTGCTGGGCAGCGCATCCTCGTCGAGTGCCGAACTGGGGCCGGTGCCTGTCGAGGTTCCGTCACCGGAGGGCAGGCTGGAGGTCATGATCGGGTTCCCTTCGTCGCGGACCGGCGGGGCGTCATCGGCCGGTCACAACGAGATACCCGCGCACGCCGGGTTTCACACCTGACCCGGGGACCACCGGGCAGGCCAGGCCGGATCAGTCGAGCGAACGCACTCCGCCGGGACCGTTCGCGGTACGCGCATCCAGCGCACCGGCGATGACCGCCCGCAGGTCGCCGCCCACGTTGGCGGCGATCGCCGCGGAGACGGCGCCGAGGACGAACGGTGCATCGACGATGACGATGCGCTCCGCCTGCTCGGGATCGAGGAATTCCACCGCCGTCTCGGCGGTGAGGAAGCCGCTGCCGAGGTCGTAGAGCAGCACCGCACCGTCACCGGAATCGGCCTCGCTCGATGGCCGCGGTGATCAACTCGAACGACGTCCCGATCGACCCGTCCTCCTGTCCGCCCGCCGGGGCGATCGTCACCGACGGCGCCATCTGACCCGCGACGTCGGCCAGGCCCTGCGCCAACTGCTTGCTGTGCGACACCAGGACCAGGCCGACCGTCACGTGCCAACTCTCCGTTCGGTGCGTTCTGACTGTTCATTCAGGGAAGTGCGACCTCAGCCGGTCAGCGGCGGTCGGCCAGGCCTGCAGCAGGTACCCGGTGCTGGTGGCGCCCGGGTCCTGATGCCCGATCGAGCGTTCGCCGAGGTAGCTGGCGCGGCCCTTCCGGGCCTGCATCGGCACGGTCGCGGCCGCACCCGCGGTGGCCGCGTCGGCGGCCGCGGACAGCACCGCGGCAACCGAGGCCACCGCCTGCGGCAGCCTCTTTCGCGGCGTTGACGGCCGGCGTGAGGGCGTCGACCATCGTCTTGTCGCCCGACTCGGCCTTGCCCCGCGCGACCACGCCGTCCCGGGCGGCGGTCAGCGCGGTGACAACCGCCTCGCCGTCGATCTGTTCCGCGTCACCGAGCGAGGTCGCGGCCCGGAGGAACCCGGTGCCGAACAGTGGCCCGGCTGCTCCGCCGACGGTAGAGATCAGCGTGGTGGCAACGAGTTTGAGCACCGCAGCCGGGTTGGCCGGTTCCGCGGAGTCGAGTTTCGTCAGCACCGCGGTGAACCCGCGCGACAGGTTCTCGCCATGGTCACCGTCGCCGATATCCCGGTCGAGGTGGGTCAGTTCGACCCGGTGCTCGGACGACCGTGGCGGCGACCGCACGGATCGCCGCCACCGTCCCGGCGGCATCACAACTCATCGATCACACGCCCCATCGCAGCGCGGCGGTGTGTACCGGCGCGTCCCAGAGTTCGGTCATTTCGTCGTCCAGCTTCAGCAGGGTGATCGACATGCCTTGCATCTCCAGCGAAGTGATGTAGTTGCCGACCAGGGACCTGCTGACCTCGATGCCCCGCTCGGCGAGGAACTTCCGCGCCGAATGGTAGGCGAGGTACAACTCGATCTGCGGGGTGCCCCCCATGCCGTTGACGAACAGCAGCGTCTTGGAGCCGGATTCGAAGGGCAGGTCGTCGACGATCGAGCTGAGCATGATCGAGACGATCTCGTCGGCGGAGACCAGCTTGATCCGCTCGCGGCCCGGCTCGCCGTGAATGCCGACGCCCATCTCGATCTCGTCGTCGGCCAGGGTGAACGACGGCTCTCCGGAGTGCGGCACCGTACAGGGGGTGAGCGCCATGCCCATCGACCGCACCTGCGAGCTGACCCGCTCGGCCACGGCGGTCACGGTCGCCAGGTCGTCCCCGCGGGCGGCCGCCGCGCCGGCGATCTTCTCGACCAGGACGGTGCCGCCGACACCACGCCGGCCGGCGGTCCACGTGGAGTCCTTGACGGCGACGTCGTCGGCGATGACGACGGACTTGACCTCGATGCCCTCGGCCTCGGCGAGCTCTGCGGCGGTCTCGAAGTTGAGCACGTCACCGGTGTAGTTCTTGACGATCAGCAGCACCCCCGCGCCGCCACTGACGGCCTGGGTGGCGGCGATGACCTGATCCGGGGTGGGCGAGGTGAACACCGGCCCGGGTACGGCCGCGGCCAGCATCCCCTCGCCGACGAATCCGCCGTGCAGCGGTTCGTGACCGCTGCCGCCGCCCGACACGATCGCCACCTTGCCGGCGACCGGTGCGTCGGCCCGTGCGATGAAAGCAGGGTCGAGTTGGACGGTGATGAGGTCGGCATGGGCCTCGGCCATGCCTTGCAGGGCCTCCGTCGTCACGGTGGTGGGATCGTTGATGATCTTCTTCACGACAGTCCTCTCGACGCTGATGGGAACCGGATCAGGGATGGGGTCGGGCAGACAGCTCGAGCAGCACGGGCGTGATGGCCGCGCTGCCCTGTCGATCTTGCACCCGTGTGTCCGACTCGGCCAGGTAGATCGTCGGACCGATTCGGGTGGTCCTCGGAGCGAGGATCTTCGCGCCGTGGGTCACCGCGTGCCGGGCTCGTGACGCAGCCGGACCGAGAGGCAGGTGACACAGCCCTCGAGCTTCTCGAACTCGGAGATGTCCACCTGGACTGGTGTGAAGCCGAGATCGGCGATCAGCTCCGCGGACCGTGGCGCCGACGCCGCCATCAGCAGCCGTCCCTCGCCCAGGTCGACGACGTGCGACCCGCCCTCCTCGGGCATCGGCCGGAAGTGCGGCCAGAAACCGGGGTCATCCACCAGCGGTGGGTACCCGATGATGCTGCCGTCGGGCAACGCCGTCACCGCTGTCTTGAGGTGCAACACCTTGGTGACCGGCACCGCGACGACGGTGTACCCGAGCGGTGCGCAGATCGCGCGCAGGCTCGCGATTCCACCGGCACTGGTCCGAAGGGTCCGCCCGACGTACACCGTGCGGCCGACCTTGAGCACGTCGCCGCCGTCGAGGGTGCCGCCGGTGATCCGCTCGACGGTGTACCCGAGCTCGGTGAGAGTCGTTGCGGCGCCCGCCACCTCGGATCTGCGGCCTTCGGCGCCGGGATGCGTGAGAACGGCGGTGTCACCGATCATCACCACGGCGTCCTCGACGAACACCCCGTCGGGACTCTCGTCGATCTCCGGGACGTGCACCGTTTGCCAGCCTGCGTCGCTGATCGCGCCGACATAGTTCTGCCACTGTTCCTCGGCCAGCACCGGCTCGACGGCGACCCGTTCGATGTGGGTGACCATGCCCTGCGCGAGCCGGGACGACGGCCGGCGGACGAGGGCGCGCGGTGAGGCTGACACGTGGCGGCTCCAATTTGCGGAGGGCAGGGGTTTTCCAGGGCGGGCGGGCCGGGGAACGGGACCGTGGGGAACCTACCGCGCCGACCGAATGCGCTGCCGGCGCAGTCATTGAGCGTCGGCCGCCGCAGACCTACGGTGGGTTCATGACGGGGGACGGTGCCGGCGAAGCCCTGGTCTCGCTGCCGAGACCGCGGATCGCCGCGCGGGCCGTGCCGGCGATGATCGGCTACCGGATGGCGCCGATGCCCGGCGTGCACCGCGGGCTGCCCAGCCCCTATTTGACTCTGGTGTTCTCGTTGTCCGGGCCGCTGCCGATCGAGATCCCCTGGCAGCGCGCGGGTTCCGTTGGCCATTTCGGCATTCCGGTGGGCGGCCTGCACACCGGGCCGGTGCTGCTGCCGCCACCCGACGGTGATCCCGGCGGCGTCACGCAGCGCGGGATCCAGCTGGCGGTGCACCCCTTCGCCGCCCGTGCCCTGTTCGGCGTGCCGGCCGCCGAGCTGAACGGCGAGGTGCTGGAGCTGCATGAGCTGATCGGCAGTGACGGTGCTGTTGTCGGAGAGTCGCTCGCAGGTTCGGTCCCGTCGGTGACGGCGGTCGCCCGGGTGAACACCTGGGTGGCCGGGCGTCTAGCGGCCTCGCAGGGGTCGATCGCCCCGGAGCTGCGCCGAGCCTGGCGGCTCATCACAGAGTCCCGCGGCACCATCCGGGTCGCCGAGGTGGCCGACGACGTCGGCTGGTCCCGCCGACATCTGACCGCCAGGATGCGGGCGGAAATCGGCATCGGCGCGAAGGATCTGGCGCGGTTGACCCGCTTCACCAGGTCGAAGTCACTGGTCGTCGCCGGCGGACTGTCGCTCTCCGACATCGCCGCCGAGTGCGGTTACGCCGACCAGCCGCACCTGACGGCCGAATGGCGGCAGTTCGCCGGTTGCACACCGGGCCAGTGGATGGCCGCCGAACTGCCCGCCCTCACCGGGTGACGCTACGCGGTTCCGCTTTTTCCAAGACCCCGCGCGCTCACCCTGTGATCCTCGGATCATGACGACCTCTATCAGAACTCATCCAGGTGTGTGGCCGACCCTGTCCTACCGGGACGGCGAGGCGGCCCTGCGGTTTCTCTGCGACGTGATCGGCTTCCGAGAAGTCGAGGTGTACCGCAGCGCGGAACGCCCGATCTCCCATGCCGAATTGGCGTGGCCGGACGGTGGCGGCATCATGTTCGGCTCCGAGCCGGCCGAAGAACGGTGGTCCGGTCGGGCGGGTGCTCCCGGGACGTCGTCGGCGTACCTGTCCACCGACGACGTGGACGCCGTTGCGGCGCGGGTGACGGACGCGGGCTGGGAGATGCTCCGGCCCGTCACCGAAACCGACTACGGCAGCAAGGAGTGCGCGTTCCTCGACCCGGAGGGCAACGCCTGGAGCGTCGGGACCTACCGGGGCGGCCGCGGCTGAGCAACTCGCTTTGTTCGACGGCTGCGCGAGTGCTCGCATCTCAACCGGTTTGATGCGAACATGTGTTCGTGGGCGCGGTAGCGGCGGGAACCGAGGCGACGATCCTGCATGCCGACCTCGACTCGTTCTTCGCCTCCGTCGAGCAGCGGGACGACCCGCGGCTGCGCGGGAAGCCGGTGATCGTCGGCGGCGGGGTGGTGCTCGCGGCCAGCTACGAGGCGAAGGCCCGCGGCGTCACGGGGGCGATGGGCGGCGCCCGGGCCCGCGGGTTGTGCCCGGACGCGATCGTGGTCGAGCCGCGGATGGCCGCGTACTCGCGTGCCTCCAAGGACGTCTTCGAGGTGTTCCGGCGGACCACCCCGCTGGTCGAGGGCCTGTCCATCGACGAGGCCTTCCTCGATGTCGGCGGGCTGGCCAGGGTGTCCGGCCAGCCGGCGGAGATCGCCGCGCGGCTGCGTCAGGAGGTCAAGGACTGCGTCGGCCTGCCGATCACCGTCGGCGTGGCCCGGACGAAGTTCCTGGCGAAGGTGGCCAGCGGCGTCGCCAAGCCCGACGGACTGCTGGTCGTGCCGCCCGGCGAGGAACTGGCCTTCCTGCACCCGCTGCCGGTGCAGCGGCTGTGGGGCGTCGGCCCGAAGAGCACCGCCAAACTGCACGAACGCGGCATCTACACCGTCGGCGAGGTCGCCCGGCTCGGCGAGGCCGGGTTGGTGTCGATCCTCGGGCAGGGGTCCGGGCGGCATCTGCACGCGCTCGCCCACAACCGTGACCCTCGCCGCGTCCGGGTCGGCCACCGCCGCGGGTCGATCGGCTCCCAGCACGCGATGGGACGGCGGTCCCGGCACCAGCCGGCGGACATCGACGCCGTGGTGGTCGGTCTGGTGGACCGGGTCAGCCGCCGGATGCGTAAGGCCGACCGGGTCGGCCGCACCGTGGTGCTGCGGCTCCGTTTCGACGACTTCAGCCGGGTGACCAGGTCCCGGACCCTCGGCCGGGCGACCGCCGACACCGCCACGATCCTGGCGACCGTGCGCTCGCTGGTGCAGGTGGCGATGCCGATGATCCGTGAGCAGGGGCTGACGCTGGTCGGGATCGCCGTCGCGAACCTCGACAACGAATCTCTGCAGATGGAGCTGCCGTTCGAGGACGACACCGGCGCCGCGCTCGATGCCGCGCTGGACGGGGTGCGGGAGAAGTTCGGGCTCGTCATCGGTGACCAGGGCGGTGCTGCTGCACCGGCGCAGCGGGATGGAGATGCCGGTGCTGCCGGAGGGCTGACGCCTCGGGCTCGCACTGCTTCTGCACGGTTTCGGACCACTGTCGGTGCCCGGTGGGACAGTGTCGGCATGACGCAACTGCGAGCCGGAATCGTCATCAGCGCGGCAACACCGCAGGAGTTCGTCGACCTCGCCGTCGCGGCCGAGAACGCCGGGTGGGACGCCATCTTCACCTGGGAGGCGCTCTGGTCGACCGACGCCTGGATCCTGCTCACCGCGGCGGCGATGCGCACCGAGCGGATCCGGCTGGGCACCATGCTGACCCCGCTCCCCCGGGTCAAGGCGTACGAACTGGCCGGCCGGGTGGCGACCCTGGACGACCTGTCCGGTGGCCGGGTGCAACTCGCCGTCGGGCTGGGCGCGCTGCACGACGGGTGGCTGGCCTTCGAACCCGGCGAGGACCGCAAGGTCCGCGCGGAGAAGCTCGACGAGGGTCTGGCCGTCTACGACGGGTTGATGCGGGGACAGCCGTTCTCCTTCTCCGGCAAGCACTACGCAGATCCGGCCGACGGACTTCCCCGGGCCGCCGCCGCCGGTGCAGCAACCCCGGGTGCCGGTGTGGGTGGTCGGCGCGTACCCGTCGCGGAAGTCGATGAGCCGGGCCGCCCGGTGGGACGGACTGCTGTCCACCAAGGTCGGCTTCGCGGCGGAGACGCCGTTCGGTCCGGCGGACCTCGCCGACGTCGTCGCGGCGGTCCGGCCCCTGCGGGAGGCCGCCGGTCTGCCGTGGGACGGGTACGACGTCGTCGCCGAGGGCACGAGTGAGCCCGGCAGCGCGGGTGACGCCGCGGTCCGGGAGTGGGTCGACGCCGGCGCGACCTGGTGGGTGGAGTCGGACTGGGCGATGGGCGACGACGCCGTGCAGCGGCATCGCCGGCGGATCGACGCGGGGCCGCCCGCGCCCTGACGCTGCTGCGACTCCGAGCGTTCTGCGACCCGGCTGTCGGACAGGCGCCCAAGTGCGCAGGCGCTGCGCACGTGCGCAGGCTGCCCAGGTGCCCAGGTGCCCAGGTGCCGGCAGGTGCCCAGGCAAAGAATCAGCGCGTCGCATGCAGGCCGACACCTTCTCCCGCACTTTCGTGGCGCCCACCACCGGTGGCGCAGACCACTCCTGCAGCGACCCGCCCGATCCAATTCCGCGGCCAGCCGCTGAGCGGCCCTCGTGAACGGGCCAGAAGTGTTGCGCCAGAAACAATCATCGGTGCAATTCATGCTGACGCATCAGCATTGTGAGTGTTCGAGGCGAGAGCGAGACCAGAATGATGATTCGCATCGAAGCCGCAGGTGATCGGTCCATTTCACCGTCACTCTGATGGGCGCAATTTGTCATTTGCCTTCCGCTCGTCATCAGGGCCATCGACCGAGGTGCCGTCCAAAACCCCCAGCCGCACAGTCGTTATGGCGCGACACCGGCGGCAGGCAAGCATGGTGGCCACCACTGATTGTCACGGAGCTCGGCGCGTCCAGAGTTGTCCACATCACTGTTAGTAAGAATTGATTGTCACGGTCATTCATGAGTTAGTGTCTGCCGATCACGCGACCGACCCGGGAGGGAGACGCGTCATGGGCGCATTTCTCGGTTTGGTCGTCGGCGTCGGCCTGCTGCTGATCTGGCACGGCATCGCCGCTCATCCGTCGCGCCCGCGGTCGCGCGTGCGGTCGGACCGGACACGGGAACACCTGATCCAGGCCGGACTGCCGGGTGTCACACCGGCGCAGGTCATCGCCTTACAGGTCCTCGCCGCAACTGTCGTGGCGGTGCTCGGCCTGGCGCTCACCCAGTCGGTCACGTGTCACCGGCGTCTTCGCTCTCTTCGCAGCCTTCGTGCCCCGCATGATCATCAGCCGGTTGCGGCACAAGCGGCAGGCGGACCTTCGTGAACTGTGGCCGGAGGTGGTCGACAACCTCACCTCCGGCGTCCGCGCCGGACTGTCGCTGCCCGAAGCGCTGTCGGCGATCGGTGTTCGCGGACCCGAGCAACTCCGAGAACCGTTCAAGCAGTTCGGGTCCGATTACCGCACAACCGGCAGGTTCAACAGCTCGCTCGACCGTCTCAAGGACGCCTTGGCCGATCCCGTCGGCGACCGGGTCTGTGAATCGCTGAGAGTCGCTCGCGAAGTCGGCGGCACAGATCTCGGACGCCTGCTCTCGACGCTGTCCGGCTTCCTCCGGGATGACGCGCGAACGAGGGCCGAACTCCTCGCCCGGCAGTCGTGGTCGGTGAACGCTGCGCGGATGGCGGTGGCCGCACCGTGGCTCGTCCTGGTGCTGCTCGCCACCCAACGCGAGACCCTGCAGGCCTACGACACCCCCACCGGTGCGATCATTCTGGCCACGGGAGCGGCGCTGTCGCTGGTCGCCTACCGGCTGATGATCCGTATCGGGCGACTGCCCGAGGACCGAAGGGTGTTGCGGTGAACGCCGTGTTGCTCGGCGCCTTGCTCGGCGGTCTCGCCGGGGCCGGCCTGCTGATGGCCATCCTCGCGTCACCGCCGATGCGTCGACCAACGATGTCGGATCGGATTGCGCCGTACCTGACCGACGCGGCGCGCCCGTCGAGGCTGTTGACCGGATCGGAACCCGGCGGCACCGCGTACGGCGTTGTCCCGGCTGACTGCTCCGTTGGTCAAGGACGCCGTGCGAATCATCGACGGGTGCTGGGCGGTCGCGCATCGGTGGACCGCCGGCTGACCGCGCTCGATTCGCCGCTGACCGTCGACCAGTTCCGGATCGAACAGGTGCTGTGGGGGTGCCTCGGAGCACTGGCAGGCGGTGGCATCGGACTGCTTGCTGTGCTGTTCGGTCAGTCGAACCCGGTCATCCTGGTGCTGTTGATCGTTGCCTGCAGCGCTGCAGGTGTCCTTGGCCGCGACTGGTGGCTCACCCAGGCGGTGAGCAAGCGGGATGCCGAGATCATCGCCGAATTCCCCGTGATCGCCGAGATGCTGGCCCTGGCGGTCACCGCCGGCGAGGGACCGATGAGCGCCATCGACCGCATCACCAGATTGGCCCAAGGCCCACTCGTCCGGCAACTCGGTGGCGTCCTCGCCGAAACGCGTTCCGGCACGCCGTTTCTGACTTCGATCACCCACCTACGCGACAGGACGCGACTGGAGCCACTGGCTCGTTTCCTCGACGGGATGGCCGTCGCCATCGAACGCGGGACTCCGCTGGCCGATGTGCTGCGGGCGCAGGCTGCTGACGTCCGCGCCTTGGGCAAGCGACAGTTGCTGGAGTCCGGCGGCCGGAAGGAAATCGCGATGATGGTGCCCGTCGTCTTCCTGGTGCTGCCGATCACCATTCTGTTCGCGCTGTACCCGGGGCTTCTCGCCATCACCGCGGTGGCGCAGTGACCGTCACTCTCAAGCGTCCGCCTTCCATTGCGGATCACCGCATTTCCGCCGAATCACGATCCAGTTTCGTCCCGCAACGGCGGGCGGACCCCACAGGAGGCCATGATGAATACACGACTGACGCAGGTGCAGGCGTGGCTGACGATGATGACGGTGCGGATGCTGGTCAAGGCCGACGGCAGCTACACCGCTGGCGACCGTCAGCAAGAGGAACCCGACCGCGGCGACGTCCCCGGCTGGGTGATGATCACGGTCATGACCGCGATTGTGGTGATCGCACTGCTGGCCGTCTTCCGGGAGCAGGTGGTGACGGCAGTGCAGAACGCGTTCCAGTCTGTGTCCGGCGCCGGCTGAACCGAATCCAAACGCGCTCGGATCGTCCACCGCACCCGCTTTTCGGCCGGTGGCAACTGACCGTGGATCCGCGGTTGCCGAATTCGCGCTGGTGCTCGTGCTGCTGTTGATGTTGTTTCTGGCGCTGATCTCGGTGGGCCTGTGGGCATACACCAGAACCCTTCTCACGTCGGCGGCAGCGGACGCCGCGCGGATGGCCGCGAACTACGACAACACCGGTATCGCAGCAACTCGAGAAGTCTCAAACCTCCTGGGAGGCGGCATCACGGGGGCGACGCGATCAACCTTGAATTGCACGTCCGGCGTCCAGGGACTGTTGGTTCGCGTCGATTGCCGCATGGAGGCTCCAGGCATCATCGCGTTGCTCGACGGTGTGATGCCGACCATCGAAGTGACCGGGCACTCCGCCAAGGAGTCGCTCGGATGATCCACACTCGGTGCAACACAACGGGTCAGCTCTCCATCGTCGGCTCCCCGCTGCGATTCGGTTCCGCCCGCGGCCGGAGACTGTGCCGGTGCTTCGCCGACTTGGCGCGCATTCCGTGGCGGCCGTTGCCGGTGATCGAGGATGACGGACGGGCACTGATCGAGGTCGTATTCCTGGCAGTCCTGTTGCTCATCCCGACCGTGTACATCCTGTCGGCCGTGATGCGTATCCAAGCGGCCACTTTCGCGGTCTCTCAAGGTGCACGCGATGCTGGCCGGGTCATGGACTCCGCCCCGACTCCGGCGGTAGGCGTGGCCCGAGCGGAGGAAATCGCTCAGTTGGCACTGGTCGACCAACGAGTTCCTGCGGACGGCATGCAGGTGCGTTTCGTCGCGACCGGTTCCGATTGCGTCTCGGCCCCGCAGGTGCGCACCGAGCCTGCGGCCGGGAGACGTTTACGACGTCTGCGTGGTCGCCCTGGTGACCTTCCCCGGTGTGCCGTCGGTTGTCACCGGCAGCCAGAACACCGTCACAGGCGTCTTCACGCTGCACGTCGGTGATTTCAGGGAGGGCCAATGACTCGCATCCGGCTCGGTCGTTCCGCTCGCCAACGCCGACATCAGTTCCAGCGACCGTGGTTCCGTGACGCCGCTCGTGCTCGGAATGATGGTGTGCCTGCTTGTCCTCACCGCTGGGGTCACAGCCGCCGGTTCGGCCTTCCTTGCCGGTCAACGGCTGCAGAGGTTGTGTGACGGCGCAACGGCGGCAGCCGCCGGCGCGGTCGACCCACGACGTTCGACTGCCGAATCCGTGGGTCTTGCGGATCCCATCGCGGCCGCGAATCGCTATCTGGCAGGTCCGCGGGCCGGACGTCGGTGCTGTCGTGACACTCGGGGCGACCACGGTGTCGGCCCGCTGTAGCAACGAGGCGCCGATCACCTTCGGCGCTCTCTTCGGGACCCCGACCCTGAGCCGCACCGTGACGTCCACGAGCCAACCGGTGTTGCGGCAGAACGCAGATGGATCGGCCGGACCGGTGGGGACAGCGACAGCCGGGAAAGGTGCATTCGCATGAAGAATGGATTTGTTCGCCCATGGGTTTGGAGCATCGGTCTCGCCCTGGTCGCATTGACAGCGTGCACGTCCACGGAGGCGACCGCGCCGAGCACCACGGCCTCGGGCACGGCCAGTGCGTCGGTTGTTCAGACCTCATCGGTGGTGCGGCCGACGACCTCGGCCCACGTCTCGACGAGTCACAACGAGTCGGCGCCGTTGTCGCCAGCTGAACCGCGTTATCGCCGAGCGCTGTCAATCCGACATCGGTCCCAGCCCAGTCGTCACCACAGCGGCATCCGCGGCTGTCCGCAGGGAGGAGGCGGATCGGGCGGCAGTGGAAGCACAATGGGTCACGCTTTTGGGAGTTTACGTCGAATTGCGCGTACGCCCGCGACAAACGCGACGCGCACTTGCAGCCGTGGCCGTTGATCCCAATTTCAAATGTCGTGAAGGACGCGAAGCTGCGCTTGCGACAGGAAGGCATTAGACTACGTACGGCGAATGTCGTCACAGGCTTTCTTGGCAGGAGCAATCGATGGAGGACGTACCGCTGTCATCGCGGACTGTCAAGATCAGAGTTCATACGGCGCAATCGAAATTGGTACCGGACAGGCAAGAAGACGGTCCGGGTGTCGCGCACGACAACATGCGCGGCGAGTTCGTGAAGGCACGACGACAATATTGGCGCGTACAGGCAGATGCTACTTCTTGACGGAACGCACCGTGTTGAAGTACATACCATGCGAGCACCATCGTCGCCGTTGCCTTTTTTGTGGCGCCATTCCTATCTGCTAGTGAATCGCAGCCAGGTTCAGATGATCCCGAAATACGGTGATCGGCAGCCGAATTCGACGCATCCGATCTAGCAGCGTGCGGCCCGGTTATTCGGGTGCCAGGTCACGAAACCCACGCCGAATTCGATTCTGCACGGGGAGCGAAGTCGACCGTTCAATCGTCGGCCGGCGAAGTCGATAAGTGCAGCACGGTCGCCATCTGCACTTGGTATCTGCTCGACGAGCCTGCCTGGCAGTCCGCTGTGGGCGGGTCACACGCAGGAGGACGGGGAATCTCGAGGGGTTGCGTTGCGGTGCTACCACTAATGATGGGCCTGGGATGGGTAGCGCGCTCCTCGACTATCGCTTTGTCGCGTCGGTCCTGGGATCCGCTGCACCGCTCGCCCCTCCCCCGCCAGATCCAGCAGTGCTGGCCCAGCAAGCGATCGGACAACTGGCCGTCCCTAATCCATCAATCAGCGTCGGCCCGGATCGAGCCACCATCGCAGTCAACCTTTGGACGTGGCTGTGGATCGACGACCCCGGAGTTCTTGCCACCACTGTGACCGCTGGTGGGGTCTCGGTGACGGCAACTGCAACCCTGGAGTCCGTCACATGGAACCTCGGTGAACCCACGACCACCGGCGACACATTCTCGGCAGGCCCGCCCGCAACGATCACATGCCAGGGCGCGGGAACCGCACCCACTCCCGCAGACGACTGGAAATCCGAGCCGCCGTGTGGATACAAGTTCCGGTGGCGATCGACCAAAGAGCGGACGGGCGGGGCTGGTACCTGGCCGATCAGCGCGACATCGAATTGGGCCGTTGTCTGGCAATCGAACACCGGGGTCAACGGGGCAACAACATTGGCGGCGACGGCAGCAGATGCCTTTGACGTCGGTGAATTCCGCACGGTCCTCGTTCAGCAGCCAGGAGGATGACGGCAGGCACTGCCTGACCTGAATTCGTAATTCCCGCGCCGGCCGGAGCGGCGACGGGCCAGAGCAACGCTGCTCGATGCGCCGCACCGCTCAAGGGACCAGTACCCGCACGGCGCCCGGTTCGACGACGCACCGCACCGGAAGTGGCGCGACGAACTCCCCGTCGGCATACGCGGAAACATCGAGAGCCGAGATGTCAGCTCCGAGCACCGGAAGGTCAGTACCTCGCGGCGCTCCACATGGGTCCCCGGATACACGCGCGGAAACAGCCGGATCAGCTTGGCGCGGCTCAGGGTGGTGATCACCGTGACGTCAAAGAGGCCGTCATCGGTGCGGGCAGCGGGGCAGATCCGCATCCCGCCGCCATAAGTCGACCCGTTCCCCACCGCCACCAGCATCGCCTCCACCTCCCGGCGCTCGCCGTCGACCTCGAGCACGAACGGAAGCGGACGGAACGCGGCGAGTTCGGCGACGATCGCGGCGTGGTACCGGGCCTTTCCCCGCGGCCAGCGCATCGAATTCATCCGGTCCGTCACCCGGGAGTCGAAACCCGACGCCAGCACGGTGCCGAACCAGCGGCCGTTCGCCCGGCCCAGGTCCATGGAAACCGAGTGCCCGCCGCAGATCGTGGCCACCGCCGCCGGAAGGTCGCCAAGCGGAATACCTGCGGCGCGCGCGAAGTCGTTGCCGGAGCCGGCCGGGATCACCCCCAGCGCGGTGTGCGTCCCCGCAACGGCCTGCAGCGCGAGGTGCACGATCCCGTCCCCTCCGCACACCACCAGCGCCCCGCAGCCCTCTGCGACCGCGCGCCGCGCGAAGCGCTCGGCGTCGTCGGCGCTCGCGCTGACGCATTCCCGCACGGCAACACCGGAATCGTGAAGTAGCGCAGCGGCGGCCGCCCCAAGCCGAAGTCCCCGGCCTCCCGCGGACGCCGGATTGATCAACAGCGCAACGTCTCTGATCAAGGCACCACACGCCGGCGACGATACGGAGCGGCACCAGGTGACATCGCCGAAATCATCGCCGTCCTCCGCATCGGGGCAAGACACCGGCGTGGGCGTCGGGAACAGCGCCATGAAGTCACAGTGCCGAGGAGTGTAGGGGCCACGATCCGGGCAAACCACCTGTTCCGGGCGTCGACACCAGCCAGCGAAACCCAGCGGGGCTGGCCGGGAAGCACTTCGGTTGTGGCCGAAAGGTACAGACGAGTCGCCGTCAGCCCGAGATCGTGCTCCTTGGAACCCGGCATCGGGTCGGGCGAAAGGAGTTCTCCGATGAGCACCACCGCCACCCTCAAGAGTGCACCGATGGCCCCGCAAACCGGGGGTGCCTCTCGATACCTGCCAGTCCTGGCCCTGATCGTCGCGGGTGCCTCCGCGGTCCTGTCGGTCATCGCCATCACGACGAGCAATGACGCAACGCCCGCGAGCCCAGCGCCGGTGGCGGTCGCGCAGGCCGCCGCGCCGGCACACGTCCTGGACGCCTGCGGTCATCAGGTCCAACGCGAACGTCTCGCCTGCTGGTAAGCCCCGTCCGTCGGACCCGAACACCAGGAAGACGGAAAGTGCATCAAGCGGACAGCACAACGCCCGCCGGCCCCAGAGGGGAGCCGGCGGGCGTTGGGCCCGTCTTGTCGTCAGACGGCGGCGTCCACCTTGGGAGCGTGAACGCCGACCGGTGTATTCGGGATGATGACGACCGGGCAGGCGGCGCGGCGCACGCACTCGGCCGACACGGAATGACGCAGGATGTCGACGACGCCGCTGCGGTGGTTCCGGCCGATGACCAGCAGTTCAGCGTTCTTGGACTGCTCCACCAGCACCTTCGCCGGCGAGCCCTTGACGCTGCGGCAGTCGATCAGCGGGTTCACCCCCGCCGCGCGCACCGCAGAGCTGATCGCCGCGTCCAGCATGCAATCTGATGCCGTCTTCTCCTCGCGGGCCGTCATCCGTCCCGCGTCCCGCGCCGGGATGTATTCCCACGCATGTACGACGGTCAGGACCGTCTCCCGCAGGGCGGCCTCCCGGACCGCCCACTCGAGCGCACCCTGGCTCACCGCGGTGCCCTCGATACCGACCACAATTCCGTTGCCAGCGCGATTGGTCATGGCTTCTCCTCATTGAGCAAGGGCTCCGCCATGAGCCCTTGCGATACCCGACGGTAAGCCGCGCGCAAAGACCGCTGGCAGGGCCGAAAGTCCCAGGTCGGCGCGCCCTTACGCCCCCAACACCGGGCATTCCGAGCGGTGCGGACGAGTGACCGAGCCTGGCCACCCGCCGATCCCGCGTAGGCTGACCCCTTGTGAATCTCGACGACGCCGCCGCCGTGAAGGCCCTTGACACCACCCTGACCAGCATCGAAAAGGTCATGGACGTGGAGAAGCTCAGGGCCAGCATCGCCGACCTGTCCGAGGCCGCCAGCGCTCCCGACCTGTGGAACGACCAGGAGAACGCGCAGCGGGTCACCAGCCGGCTCTCCCACGCACAGTCCGAGATCCGGCACATCGAGGAGCTGCGGCAAAGGCTCGACGACCTCGGTGTGCTGTTCGAACTGGGTGACGAAGACGCCGACACCCTCATCGAGGCGCAGCAGGAGCTCATCTCGCTGAAGAAGGAGATCGACGCGCAGGAGGTCCGCACCCTGCTGTCCGGCGAGTACGACGAGCGCGAAGCCCTGGTCACCATCCGCTCCGAGGCGGGCGGGGTGGACGCCGCGGACTTCGCCGAGATGCTGATGCGGATGTACCTGCGCTGGGCGGAACGGCACGGCTACCCCACCGAGGTCTACGACACGTCCTACGCCGAAGAGGCCGGCATCAAGTCCGCAACGTTCCAGGTCAAGGCCCCCTACGCCTACGGCACGCTGTCGGTGGAGCAGGGCACCCACCGGCTGGTCCGCATCTCCCCGTTCGACAACCAGGGCCGCCGGCAGACCTCCTTCGCCGGCGTCGAGGTCACCCCGGTCGTCGAGACCAGCGACCACGTCGAGATCGACGAGAAGGAACTGCGGGTCGACGTGTACCGGTCGTCCGGTCCGGGCGGGCAGGGCGTCAACACCACCGACTCCGCGGTCCGGATCACCCACATCCCGACCGGCATCGTGGTGTCCTGCCAGAACGAGCGGTCGCAGATCCAGAACCGCGCGTCGGCGATGACGGTGCTGCAGGCCAAGCTCCTGGCCCGCCGCCGCGAAGAGGAGAAGGCGACCATGGACGCGCTCAAGGACGCCGGCAACTCCTGGGGCAACCAGATGCGCTCCTACGTGCTGCACCCGTACCAGATGGTGAAAGACCTGCGGACGAACTTCGAGGTCGGCAACCCGTCCGCCGTGTTCGACGGCGACATCGACGAGTTCATCGAGGCCGGTATCCGCTGGCGCCGCTCGGCCGAGAGCAACTGAGCCCGCCCCTGGCAGCGTTGGAATCGTGCTGCCGAAAGCATTGCCTTCGCCCGACGAGCACAGGCTCAGACCGCCCGGTCCGGCGAGACGTTGTCCGACGGCCGCGTGCTGGCCGCAGTCATCGCGAGGCGAAGTCGTTGCTCGGCCCACGACCAATCGATGCGTTCCTGTTCCAACCGCACCTGTTGGCCCATATTGCCCTCGACGATGTCGTTGTAGAGCAATCGCTCCTCCGCAGTCAGCCTGACGAGCGGCGCGGTGGTCGGCGCGTCCTCAGTGACCCAACGGTCGGAGTGGGCGAGCAGGGTTGCACGGTCCATCAACACGGACCGGGTTTGCGGCAGCCAGGCCCTGAAGGCATTCAGAATGGCGAACCCGTGGGTGTCGATGTCGCCCCAGTACGCGATATCGGCATGGGCAAGCCACGGCAGCCGACCCACCCTGTCGACCTCGAAACCCTTGCCCCAGAGCACTATTCCGTCATCGGGCACGGGGACGGTGAGGTAGGTGATCTCGTTCTCGATCACAAGAGCACAGCGCGGTTCGACCGCGAGCTGAGCCAACTCCGCGGTGCGCAGCGCCATCTCGGTGAGTGGGCGGGGCAGGCCGAGTGACGGCGCGGGGCGGATACGGACAAGCTCTGGCTTGGAGCTGAGACCGAGGGCCGCGAGGAACCCCGGTCCGGTCGACGGCACGCCGAGCATGGCGGCGAGCACGGAGCGGTGCCGTTCGGCGAACTTGGTGTCGACGCCGGGTGCGCTGATCTCCCGGAGGTAGCGGCCTGAGTGGCGGTTCCCGTCGAGCCAGGCGTGGGCGGCGATCAACTGCGGCATCTTCTCGTGCAGCTCGAGGGCCCGATGCGGGTGCGCGATGACCCACGAGTGCACCGCGGGCCGGTCGCGGGTCAGGCGAAGGATCCCGTCGAAACGGCGGACGGAGCGCGCCACCCCCAGCAGCGCCCACGCCTGGCCGAAGGCGGTGACGAACGCCCGAACCGGCACGTCATTGCGGCCGATGCTGCGCCCGCCGACCGGCGCCCACTCCAGCGCGTAATGAGTCCCGTCGCAGCGGCCGGCGTCGAGTCGGGCGACCCAGTCCCGGACCGCACCGATGTCGTCGCCGATCTCCGAGGGCTTCGGGCCGCGGATCGGAATCTCGATCGGCTGGAACGGGCGGCCCTCGGCGACCGCGCGCAACAGTGAACCATCGTCCCAGCGACGCTTGACCCGCGCCGCGATGGCGTCGGGTGTTGTCCATTTCGGGCTCATCCCGAGCGGCCGTCACGCCGCGTGCGGTATTCCTCGATCGTCATGGTCTGCAACCGCGAGAAGGTCCCGGCGGGGTTGTCGACGAAACCGATCGCCTTCACGTAGGGCTCGATCACATGCACCTTCTGGAGCGGCGTCACGATCAGGAGCTGCAATCCGAGCTTCGCGAACAGTTCCAGCGCATACCGAGTGGACACGTCGGAGCCACGCCCGAATGCCTCGTCGATCACCACGAACCGGAAGTCTCTTGATTTTTCGGCGCCCCATTCCAAGCCGAACTGGTAGGCCAGCGACGCGGCCAGGATGGTGTAGGCGAGTTTCTCCTTCTGGCCACCGGACTTGCCATCGGAATCGCTGTAGTGCTCCCACTCCTCATGGCTCTCGATGTCACGTTCGGAGGCCGAGAAGACGAACCAGTTGCGCACGTCGGTCACCCTGCGCGTCCATGCCTTGTCGGACTCGGCGTATCCCTCCCGACCACGGAATCGTTCGATGATTCGCTTGACGTCGAGGAACCGTTGCTCGGAATACTGGTCACCGTCGACCACGAGGCTGTCGTTCGTCAGGTTCCGCAGATCCGCGCGGAAGAGTGCGATGTCCTGGTTGGTCGTCGATTCTTTCTCCAGGCGTATGAAGCGGCCCGGGTTGTACGGCACCGCTCCGAGGGCCTCATTGATACGCGCCACACGAACCTCGATCGCCGACGCCTGCCGGTTCAGCCAGTTGTTGAATCCAGCGAGCTCCTGGATCGCGTTCTTGTTCAGCTGCTCCTTGAACTCGGTCTCGAACCTCGGAAGGTCGTCCGTGGCGACGCGAGTGCGGACGGCAAGGAAATCACCGCGAGCATCAACACTGGCGTCCATCTCCGCGCGCAATTCTGGCCACCGGCCCAGGAACTGGTCCATGTACTGAACGAGGCTCTGTCCGTACCCGCCCAGCTCCCGCCCGAGCCGGTCGATCCGCCGGAACAACTCGCTCGTCAGATCGGTCTCGACGCCTGCGCAGTCGAGCGATCTCACGGGCCGAGAATCCCCGAGCCGCGCGTCGAGCGCGGCGTAGGACTCCCGCGCCATGGTCAGCTGCTGCGGCGGTTGCGCAGCGACAAAGCCGTCGTCGCGGGCCTTGTCACTCTCGGCCTGCCGGACAGCGGCGGCAGTGGTGGCCAGCTCGCCGGTGAGCGATTCGATCCTCCGGGTGACGTCCGTGGCCCGCTGCTCATTGCGGAGCAATGCCTGGGTGATCTCCTCCAAACGGGTCGATCCCGCTTGGAGCCGGGCACGCTCGGCGTCGTGCTCCCTCGCACGGGACTCGGCCTCTGCCACGTCGAGATCGGACCACGCGGAAAAGCCACCGAGCCGGGCGAGTGCCTCCTGCCGTTGCTGGACGGCGTCACGCTTCTCGATGAGTTGCTCGAGCTCGGCGGCGACGTCGGCAAGTCCACGCTCGAGTTCAACGAGATCACCGGTGAGCGCTGCGATCTTGCGCTCGTTGGCCCAACCGAGGACCCAGCGGCGGGGGTCGTCGACACCGTGCCGATCGTCCTTTTCGTGCCGCTCGCCGGACCGCACCTGCCCCTGCCTGGTCACCGCTCGCCGCTGCTGGCGAAACTCCTCGACGGTCTCCGCACACCGGTGATCGGCGCGTTTGATCAGCTCATCGCTCAGGTAATCCTGGAAGGGACCCTGTTTGATCTCGAGGCAGTCGGCGAGAACGAGGGCGTCAGTGGTCTGCGGTTGCAGCCGGATCCGGCGCACGGGGACCCGCTCATAGACCAACTTGGCTCCCACGGACCGACCGTCCCGCCCCTGAAATGTCAGTCGGCGGGCGTTGACCCAGTGGGTCACGGCGTCGTAGTGCTGTTGCGGCACCAGCAGGGACAGCGCGAACCCGCGCAGCACCCGCTCGGCTGCACCGCGCCAGTCGGCATGCTCGTCATGGAGATCGAGAAGCTCACCGGCATAGGGCACTTCGTCCGGCGCCACATTCAGGTCGGCGCAGAGTTGCTCGCGCAGCTGCACCTGTTCGGTGGGCAGGTTGCTCGTGCGTTGCCGGAGATTGTCGAGCTCGTCGCGCAATGCTTCGCGCCGCCGGCCGATGTCCTTCTCCCGGCCGATGGCATCGGCCACAGCGACGTCGAGTGATCGCTTCTGGTCAGCCAACTTGGGCCGTTCGACGTCGACGAGAGTCCGCAAGGCAAGAAACTCCTCGCCATTGCTGATCGGATCGAGAGCGGCCTGGGCCACGGCCGCATCGAACAGGGTCCTGCCCTGACGCCGCTTCTCGGCTTCCCCTCGAGCCGCGTCGGCGAGCCGTTCCAGTTCGCCGATGCGATCACCGCCGGCCTTCGCCCGCTCCTCGATCAGGGCATCACGTTCGCGCGCCAACCCGTGCTGCTGGGCCTTGGCGTCGTCCTGCGCGCGCCACAGACTGCTCCCTCGCGCCGTCAAGTCGTCGATCTCTGCCGCCAGCAAGCCGGAGCGCAATTCTGCGATGAACAGCCGGACGGCGGCACGCTGCAGGTCCAAGCCGTCGCGTTCTGCCAGGGCCGCGTCGTACTTCGCTGCCGTGACGGCGATGGGCTCGAGCGCCTCGAGCTGCTCCCTGGCGCGTTTGACGGCGTCGTGGGCCTTCGCGAGATCCTCGAAGTGGGCGATGATGTCGCGCACCCGATCAGTGGCGTCGCTCGGCTCCAGCATGTGGTCGCGGACGAAATCGTTGAGATTGCCGACCGACTTCATCGACACGGTCTGGTGGAACAACTCCAGCGCCTGATCCGATCGGATGCCCAACAGACGGCGCAGTGAGGTTGCGTACTTCGGAAATTCGTCGAAGACGTCGGCACTCGCACCGCGGAGTCGCTTGCGCAGGTCACGCAGATCGGACCCGAAGTCGGCGAAATCCGTCGCGATCGACAGCTCCTTGGTCGACGTGACGTAGAACCGGTAGGGCTGGCCCGTGCTCTCGCGTTGCTGGAAAGACCTGGGCGAGGGTGATCGTCTCGTCGCAGCCATGGTTGACGAACACCGCCAGCACGACCGAATACGTCCGGCGACCCTCCCGAAGTCCCTTGGCCCTGGAACGGGCCGTCGCCTCGATCCGCTCGGACTTGTAATGCCCCTCGACGTAGGACCGCAGGGTCCTTTCCCTGGCGTCGGCCCCGGCCGCCTTGTTGTAGGCGATCTTGTGGGCCGGCATCAACAGCGTCGTGACCGCGTCCACCAGCGTCGACTTGCCGGAACCGATGTCACCGGTGAGCAACGCGGTCTGCGCGTCAGGCGTGAGCCGCCAGACATGGCCGTCGAAAGTGCCCCAGTTGAGTACTTCCAGGCGGTGCAGGCGATAACCAGCGCCGATCGGCGCGGAAAGGTCGGTGGCCGGGAACAACGCCTCACTCATCTGTCGCCACCGCTCCGGCGTACTCACGAAGCTTCACGGAGAAGTCCGACAGCGTCTGCGCATCGACGTAGGCCTTGAGAATGCGCCGGACCTCCCAGTGGTCGCTCTGACCGCGCAACTGCCGGAGGAAACCCAACTCGGCGGTCTTCTTGATCGTCGCCTCGGCCTGGTCCACCACCCGCGCGTCGTTGCTGGAGTCAACCTGGAACAGCCGCAGCAACTCGACCATCTGCTCGGTGGTGAGCACCAGCCTGCCCTCGCCGCCGGTCGTCTCGAACTCGACCATCCTCTTGCGTAACAGAACGAGCAGCAGGCTGACGTTGTAGGTCAATGCTCTGCGGCGCACCAGCCGGGGCAGCGCCTCCTCACCTTCCACGTCCGGCCGCGATCGGAGGTAGGCGTAGCCCTCGGCGTCATCGACGATCACGTCGACGCCGATGGTTGCGAAGTGGTCGCGCACGCCGGCGCCCGACCGTTCCAGCGTCAACCAGGTGTCCTCGTCCGATTCGCGGTAGATCACCCCTTGGGTCAACCGGATGATCGCGCTGGCGACGGCGTGTTCGTCACTCATTTTCTCCTCACCGTCACCTTCGGCAGTCTGGCCCGCTTCACGGCGTGTGCGTCGAAGGGATCGTCGTATTCCAGCAGTGTCTCGTTGGCATCATCCATCTCGATGACCACGTCATCACTGTTCACCGACAGGTAGCCGACGATCTCGGCCGCGCCCTGCTCGATGGGGTGCATCGCGACGATGTCGGACAGCAGCGCCGATGAACGCTCCGGCAGAACGCCCCTGATGTTGTCCATCAAGCGGGCCTGATCGACGAATGTCTGGGCGAACAGCACGTCCATGTCGACCTCGTCGGTCGCCGACACCACCTGGCTGTCCACCGCCGCCGCCGCCGGCGGCTGGTACAGCGGGCGTTCGAAGGGCAGCACGATCTCGATTCCCGGCACGTCGACCTCCAGTCCGAAGGCCGGTGGGGTACCCCTGACCTCCAGCGCCGTTGCCTCCACGGACCGGACCAGGTCCAGGACGCGACGGTTCTCCAACCAGACCTGCTCGTCGAGGAACCGGCGCAGCTGCTCCGAGATCTGGCGGACCGTCCGCTGAGCGCGCTCGGCCGCCTCGGACCAGTCGTAGTGGATGCCGCGGATTCGCTGGTCGGCCTCCACCGCTTCCACCGCCGACACCCGCTCCAGCAGATCGAGAAGCTCCTCCTGACGCGACTGGGAGAGCAGGAACTCGTAGAAGGCCTGGAAGCTCCTGCCCTGATCGGAGCCGGAGATCTCCGAACGGCTGCCGATGAGGTCGGCGAGCAACTCGCCCTTCGAGCCTTCCCAGGAGGCAATCTTCTCCCGCGCCCCACGATCCAGCCGGCGGAAGTTCTCCTCCACCTCACGAAAGTCGGACAGCAGTTCGCGAGCGGTCGCCGACAGTTGCTGGTAGCGGTCACGCACACCTGTGGGATCGAGCACGGCCAGCCGGCCGGCCTCGACGGCCTGGATCTCGGCATCCAGCTCCGCCCGCCGGCGGCGCAGGTCCGCCAGCCGGAGTTCGGGGTCGGCCTCGGTGCCGTGCACGATCTGCCGGAGCAGATCCACCACGGTGTGCAACCTGGACTCGGTTCCGACGAAGGGCCTGCCCTTCAGCGACATCACCCAGCCGTAAGCCTTCTCGAATGCCGGGGTCACCTCATAGTGGATTTCGTCGTCGCCGGAAGGGTAAAACCGCCGCAGATATCCGGCCTCGGTCGCGGCCCAGTCCTCGAGGTAGGCCCTCGGGGCCTTCGGGAACCTGGCGTCCCCGTTGTCGGTCGCGATCGCAGCGTTGAGGGCGTACAGGTGATCGTCGAGCGCGGCGGCGACCTCACTCCCCCGGCACGCCCCACGATTGTCTTCGACGAAGAATCCACCCAGGAAAGACAGGATCAGGGTGGAATTGCCGGCGCGCAGTAGCCGCCAGGCGGCATGCCGCTCCCGCAGTGCGTCGATCCCGTCGTAGTCCACGATGCAACCCTAGAAAGGCACACCGACAGTCCCCGGCAACCATGCCGAGGGCGCGTCTGCCAGATGATGCGCCGGCGGCTGTGCCGGCATCAGCTGACGGGGACCGGTCCCGGATGCTTGCCGTATGCGGCTGCCGGCTGAGTCCGTGGCGGATCGACCGGCCCGGCGATCACGTAGGCGAGCATCGCGGGGAAAGCCAATCCGACCAGGCCGGTGATGAGAAGGACGATGAACCACGTCTTGTCCACCGACTGTGCAGTGTGAACCACGGCTCCGATCCAGGAGACGAAACCGGCGACCAAGGCACCGATCATGGAAAGGCCCGCGACAACGCAGAAGACGAGCGCGGTCCATGCCGCCGCCGTCCACTGGACGCCGACGACGTCGGGGCCGCTCTTGATGAAGACGTCATTGGCGATGGCGATGATCGCGCCGATCGCTCCGAGGACGGTAGCCACGACGAAGGTCACCACCGATGCCAGGAACCATTTCGTGCTGGTGTGCTTCGACATCGCATTGCTCCTTTCAGGCAATCCCTTTTCGGTTGTTCAACCTGTTCTTGACCGCCGGGACCGACGGCGGCCGGGGGCGACGTACCTCGACGCCGCCGGTGCCACCGCCATGGTGAGCAGCACGAGGCGCCCGGCGCCGTGTCTCGTCATCACTCCGAGGCGGTCACCACATGCAGATCGATCTCGACGAACGGGTCCGGACGGTGCACCCGGTCCAGCACCCCACGCAGCAGCCACCTCAGGCCAAATTCCGGCGTGTCCAGCGACGGGCCGGGCAATGACTCCGGGATGGCAAGGGTGAACGGGAACGAGTACCGGTGCGGCTCCATCCGAAGGCCGGTGGCGATCGTCGCTGTGGCGAGGGCAGTCTCGGCTTCCTTCTCCTGCCCCTCTGGGACCACGCTGGGATCGTCGTTCCCGGCCCATGGACCGTGGCGGACCTGTTCCAGCAGAACCACTTCGATCCGCAGCGCCCGAGCGGTCACGGGCTTCAGCGCCGCAACGGAGAGGGAGCCGGTCAGCGTCGAATGCGGGCGCAGCTGCCGAGCGGACAAGGCTGCGAAGTTGAGCACGGCGGTGCGCCGGTCCACCATCCGCGGCGGTTGCTCGGAGACGAAAGCCTCGTCCGGAGCGGCCGACAACACCCGGATCGACTGTGACGCAACGGCATCGGTCTCACCGTGGACACGCAGGCGCACCACAACCTGCCAGCTGATCTGCACCAGCTCACCGGCCACGCTCGGTAGGGCGCTGGCGGGAACGCGCAGAGTGATGGCACTGATGGCGGACGGTGCGTGGTCCAGCCGCACCGGCAGCACAGGTTGCTCGTCCACCACATCGGTGCGGTCCGCGGTCGCGGTCGCCGCGCCGCCGAATGCGTTGAACTGCCGGTACCGATAAGCCACCCGGTTGACCAATGTGACGCCACCGGAAACCACCGGGCCACCCACCGATGACGCTCGGACGACAACATCAAAGGCTTCGCCCGGCAGCACCGTCCGCGGAGTATGGACTGTCAGCGCGACCGGCCCGGTCGCAAGTGTGGTACCCACTGTCGCCACCCCCAAGGCTTGCGGGGTTCACGGACCCGCTGGGCCCGCCGACTCCAGCATGCTCCAGGTGGGACCGCGGGCTGCAGAGGCGAAAGTCCTGACGCTGCAATCCATTCGTGGATTTGTGGGCCAGGACTCGTCAACCAACTGAGGTCACGCGTGGTGGTCGGTGTGACATGCTTCGGCGGCGGGTGACCGATGAATGCCGGGTCGGCGCAGAGTCTCATGACGACACCGAAGCCCGCCCCGAAGAGGAGAAGAGCCATGTCGTTCCAGGCCTACCTCGACAAAATCGAGCAGAAGACCGGCAAGACCCCCGCCGAACTCGTTGACGAGGCGCACGACCGCGGCTTCGGCGCCGACACCACAACGGGCGAGATCGTGACCTGGTTGAAGGATGACTACGACCTCGGCCGCGGGCACGCGATGGCTCTGGTCCACGTCATCCGCAACGGCCCGACGATCAGCGAGAAGCATGTCGGCAGCGGCGGTACGCACCAGGACGAGTCGACCGTGCTGCGGCTCGACGGGATCGCCAACCGCTGACCGGGCCGGACCTTCCCGACGGCGCTCCGGTCCGCGAAGAACAAGATCCGTGCCCTGACGAACACCACATCGCAACGCACTGCAGGGCCGTGCTGGACCGACTCGGTCAGATCCTGCGCCGCTGGTCCAAAGTCCTTCCGGCACACCGTGTGCAAGCACACCCTCGGCTCGCTCGCGCACTTCACCTGGTGGCGGTGGCGCGTTGGCGGACGGTGCGGCACCGCCGGACGTCGACGGACCTCCGCCGCCGCTTCACCGACCAATCGGGCCAGGTTCGGCGAGCGGCCCGGCGAAACGGACCCGGGAGCAATCCCGACACCGCGCCCCAGGCCGATCATCCCTTGCCGGCAACGCCAAGCAGGCATTGGAGTGCTACCAAACGTCCTCGGCGGCACCATGAGGGTGAACCGACCTCCGGCTCACCCCGCTCGGTTCGAGCACGTCTTCGCTGGCGCGGGGCGAGTTTCTCCTCTGTCAAGCCGCTGCCGGTTGGGAAACCGGATCGGCCGTGAGGTCGGTATGGAGATGGTTGAAACGGTGCGGGCCAGGCGTCGCTTCCGGCAACGCAGCGCTGACCGCGGTGCTGGCTTCGCGCGGCTCCCTCTTGGCCCGCGGAAGCGATGGCGTGGTGGTCATCAGGTCCTCAGCTTGTGACCCTGTGCACGGATGCGACACGCCCGAGGATAGAGCTGGGCGTCCGGCCGTACATCCCGCTGGGCTCATTGCGGGGTTGACCGCGCACGCGCAGAGAGACCCACCGAGGCGGCCGCCCTCTACTGTCGCACGAGCGAGTTCGTCCTGATTGGCCGACGAGATCCTCAGGTTGACGTGCCAACTCGTTGCCCGCCGCGCCGCTCCGAGAATGATTCGTTGACATACCTGCATTGGCTCAGTGGCAAACGTGGGGTGATGGGATGGACGTCCGCGGTGTCGTCGCCGTCACCGGCGCGACCGGTCGACACGGCGGCGCCGTGTCGCGGGCTCTTCACGCGGACGGCTGGCGGGTCCGCGATCTCACCCGTCGCCCTGTTTGGGCGAGGGTCGGGCGTTGGCGGCGTGGATTGTCGATGCGGTAGGCGTGTCCTCACGTGTTCGTGCGAGGCTCACCGCCCGAGTAAGAGATCGGGGATCTGCGATGCAGATCCAGCGGCCGGTGCCTCGACGAGCGCGACTGTCACACTGCGAGGTGGCTGGTGGCCAGGTCGATCACGGCGTCGGCCGTCGTGTCGGGTGACCACCCGTGGGCGCGCCGCATGTGCAGATAGGTCCAGCACACCGCGTTGGCGACCAGGGCCGCCTGGGTGGCCGGATCCCCGACCTTGAGGGAGCCGTCGCTCTGCCCGTCCCGCAGCAACCGCTCGAACAGCTCGATGAATTCGAAGCTGGTCGTGCGTCCGGGCCGATCGGGGATCAACTTGGGCGGCTGCCCGTAGAACGCCGTCAGGACGGCACCGTGCCGCTCGGCCACCGAGCACAGAACGGCCAGGCCGTGACGCAGGCGGCTGGCCGCGTCCCCCGGGGCCAACAGCACCGGCCACAACGCAGCCCGCAGGTCGTCGCTGGCACGCGTCAGCACACCGATCACCAGGTCGTCGACGGTGATTCCGCGACGGTGCAGCGTCACCCGCGACACACCTGCCCCGTCAGCCACAGCGGACAGCGACAGACCCCGGAGACCGTTCCGGTCGAGAATCGTGACGACGGCGTCCAAGAATTCGGCAGAACTGGAGGTCATGATTCGCACTATAACGGTTGCATCAGTGCAACACCTATGTTGCACTGGTGAGACACAGGCAATCACGTCTGATCAGGTGGAGGATCGGATGACCGCAAGCACAAGCACTCTGTCGCACCGCCTCGCCGTCATGGCCGATCGCCCCGTTCTGCAGCACCTGGCCGCAGCGGCCATCGCCGAGTTGCAACGGGGCTATCTCCAGCCCGCACAGATTGCCCTCAGTCGGACGATCATGGGCGTGGACAGTCAGTTGATCGACGACCGCACCTACTTCGTCGTCGAATGCGACGGCAGGCTCGCCGGGTGCGGCGGCTGGAGCCGACGATCGACGTTGTACGGCGGTGACGCGGCCGCCGGTCGGGACAGTTCCTTGCTGGACCCGGCGGTGGACGCGGCGCGGATCCGGGCGATGTATACACACCCTGGTTTCGCTCGTCGGGGAGTGGGACGACTGGTGCTGTCGCTGTGCGAAGAAGCCGCCGCGGCCGAAGGCTTCACCCGGCTGGAGTTGATGGCCACGATGGCCGGGCAGCCGTTGTACACCGACTACGGCTTCGTGCCGATCGAACGAGCCGATCACACCTCGAACGGCATCACGGTTCCCCTGGTCCGCATGGTGAAGACCGTGACGAATCATCCCCTTACCCAGCCGACCACCAGGAGCTCATCATGACCGCCGGTTCGCATCAGTTGCCGCAACTCAACGGTGACATCTGGATCGCCGACGGCGGTTTGGAGACGACGCTGGTGTTCCTCGAAGGGATCGAACTCGCGGACTTCGCAGCCTTTCCGCTGCTGGACACCGAAGAAGGCCGAGCGACGCTGCGCCGCTACTACGAGTCCTACCTGGCCGTTGCCGCACGCACGGGCATGGGAATCGTGCTCGACACTCCCACCTGGCGTGCCTCGCCTGACTGGGGTAGCCGGCTGGGCTATGACACCCAACGACTGGAGTCGCTCAACAGAGAGTCGGTGGCGTTTGTCGCAGACCTGCTCGTCGACCATCCCACCCCGACTGTCATCAACGGAGCGGTCGGCCCTCGCGGTGACGGGTACATGATCACCACCACCATGTCTGTTCCCGAGGCCGCCAGCTACCACGCCGTCCAGGCCCGAGCTTTCGCCGAAGCCGGCGCCGGGATGATGACCGCCGTGACCATGACCTACATCGACGAAGCCATCGGCGTGGTCCAAGCAGCCACCGCAGCAGAGATCCCGGTCGCGGTGTCGTTCACCGTCGAAACCGACGGGCGACTGCCATCCGGATCCGAGCTCGGTGCGGCCATCACCGCAGTCGACGACGCGACGGACGGAGCCGCCGCCTACTTCATGGTCAACTGCGCTCACCCAACGCACTTCGCCGACGTCCTGAGCGCGGGGGGAGACTGGATCCCCAGGATCCGCGGCATCCGGGCCAACGCGTCCACCATGAGCCACACCGAACTCGACGAGGCGACCGAGCTCGACCGCGGCGACCCCAAGGATCTTGCCGACCACTACAGCGCGTTGAGATCCAGCCTGACATCGTTGGCTGTCGTCGGCGGCTGCTGCGGCACCGACCACGAGCACATCGACGTCATGGCAACGGCACTGACCGCATCCCGCTGACAGCCGCCCCCGTAACGCGCTCCGCGAAACCACTCCCCTTCAAGGATGTGGATTGCCAACGGCAAGCAGCTCCTGACCCAGGCGACCGCAGTGAGCCACGTGCCACTGGCGGGTCGAGCTCCTGGTTGATCTTCGCCGGTGCGGCTCAACTGGTCGCCGTCCAGTTACTCGACAGCGGAGCCGGTGCATTGTTGGTGATCGCGACCGCGTTGGTGGTCAATGCCCGTCACCTCCTCTACAGCGCATCAATGGCGCCGCACGCCGCGGGGTGAGGAGCGAAAAGCCGATGGTTGGCGCCGTACTTCCTGGCCGACCCCGTCTGCGCAATCGCAGCCGGACGCTTCGAGCGGGCGGACGGCGGCGGTACCGCGCCGGCGCGGGCGGGCTACTACCTCGGCGTCGGTGTCGCCTGTTGGGTGGGATGGCAACTCCTGACCGGCATCGGCGCGGTGCTGGGCGGCGTCCTGCCTACCTGGTTGCCGCTGACCTTGGCGGCTCCCTTGACCTTTCTGCTGTTGCTGCTGCCGCTGTTGCACGATCGGGCCACCCGTGTCACCGCCGCCGTCGGCGGGGTCGCCGCGTTGGCCGCAGCGGCATTGCCGTTGGGACTGGGGTTGCTGGTGGGAGCCTTCGCCGGCGTTGTCGCCGGTGCATGGTGGGCGGACTTCGTGGAGGGACATCGTGACCGAATGGGTCGTCCTGATCACCGTCGGTATCGGCACCTACGCGTTCCGAGCCCCTGTTTCTCATCAAGTCCGGCTGGGCGCCCTCACCTGCGGTCGGCCGCTACCTCGAGTACGTCAGGCCCGCGGTGCTCGCCGCGATCGCGGTCCCGACGACGGGTTGCAGGCCCTTGCGGTAGCCGGTTGCGCACACCACGATGCGCCGAAGACGGTGACATCGACTTGCAGGGCGACGTTCTCAATCATGAGTTCACCTTCGAGAAGGACGGTCGGGACGTCGGGACCACCACCAGGCGGTGGATTTCCGTCACCGACGCCTTCGCCCTTCAGGTCAACGGCATGGATCCCGTGCTAGCGATCGCCACCTCGGTGGGAATCGACTCGATCGAGCAGGAACGGGACCGCTGAGCATTCGCCGAACCCGTTCGGGGTCAGGGCTCGTCGATCACATGGTGACGACAACCCGTTGACCGGCAGCGCGTTCGGTCTGACGCCAGGCATCGGCGACCCGCGACAACGGCTCGACGACGTGTTCGACAGCCAGCGCGCCGGCCGCAGCGTGGGACAGGATGGCCGTCAGCGCATCGGCCCGCTGGTCCGGCGTCAGGGCGTTGTTCGTATAGCCGAGTATCTCGATGCCCTTCCCGCGGAGCACCGCCGACGAGAACTCGGCGGTGTCCCCGGAAGCGCCGCCCAGATTGACCAGCCGGCCGCCCGGTCCGAGCGTGCGCGATGCCGCGGTCGCCGCCGTGCCGAAAACCGGGTCGATGACGACGTCCACCGCTCCCCCCGCGGACCGGGTGATGTCCTGGGCGAGACCGTCGACATCGTCGCTGGAGGGGACGACGTCGTCCGCGCCGGCGCGTCGGGCCCTCGCCTCGGAGGGTCCCGGGCGGCAGACCGCCACCACCCGGGCGGCACCCAGGAGGCGGGCGGCGCCGACGGCAACCTGCCCCACCGCGCCGCCGGCCCCCAGCACGACCACGCGCTCACCGGGACGGAACCGGCCCCGCCAGGTCAGCGACATCCAGCCGGCGACGGCAGAGAGACCGAGGGCGGCGATCGCGACGTCCGGCAGGTCGGCGTTCACCTCGACGAGATCGTCGTCGGCGACAAGGCATCGCTCGGCCAGGCTGCCGTCCCCGGGCGCCATGCCGGCCGACGTCGCGAACCACACCCGGGTGCCGGTGCTGAGCGTCGACGACGCCTCGACGACGCCGACGCCTTGAACGCCCGGGACGTAGGGCACGGGCGGGCGGCCGAAATAGGACGTACCGGAGGCGCACAGCAGATCGAGCGGAACGATCGGAGCCGCGGTCACCCTGACGATGCTGTCCCCGCCGGCCGGGACAGGGTCCGGGTGATCGCTCAGGGTCGGTGGGTCCCCGAGCGTGTGCAGGATGGCGGCGCGCATGCTGACCTCGTTCGCGATGTGGCTGAACATGTCTGTGGCTGAACATGTTTCGTCGCCGGCTCGACCATGTCGACGCCGGCATCGGGCTAGGTGCTGATGTCCGGGTACGGCCTGGTGATGTGGTCCATGGCCCGGCCGTAGGCGCGCTGATATTCGAGCGGGCCGTGATCGCGCTCGAACATGGCGATGAACAACGTCAGGGTCAGGAACGGGTGCGCCCCCATTTGGAAAAGGGTGACGTGATCGTGGGCCACCAGGGCCTGTCGCTCTTCGTCGGTGAAGGCAAGCCAGGTCGTCTTCTCCGCGTCGATGCAATTGAGCAATTTGCCGGCCATCTCCGATTCCCACCATTCCACGGTGCCGGCCGGGTCGGAGCGGTATCGCTCGACCAGTTCCGGGTCTCGGTCCACCGTGAACAGAAATTTGTCCATCAGGTACTTGCTCACTTCGGACCTCCGTTCGGGTACCAGGTGAAGTAGGCCTCCATCGTGTGGAACAGGTCGACGGTTTCGACATAGTCGGCTGTCACGCCGTCACCGGCAACGCCCATCATCAGCATGAAATCCATGAAGCCGTGTGTTGCGTTTCCCGGCTCGTGCAGGCTGTCCAGAGTGACTTCGGCCAGACATCCTTCGATGTCGCCGCTGCCGATCCATTCGACGGCCTTGCGGTCGAACTGCGGATCGGGGCCGTGCTCACCGAACTGGCGGGGACCGCCCAGCTCCAGGGACAGGTGCCCGGTGCCGATGATGGCCACCCGCTGGTCGCTGTCCCATGATTCGACCAGCTCGCGAATAGTCCTGCCCAGCTGGACGAACCGCCTCGGCTGCGGCAATGGCGGGGCGAAGATGTTGGTGTAGATGGGCACGATCGGCAGGTCGGCCTCCGGGCGGAGCGCGATGATCGGGCAGGTCACGCTGTGGTCGATCCGCAGTTCGTTGCTGAAGGCGAGGTCGAAATCGGCGTCCAAGCCCTTGCGCAGGATGTGTGCGGCCAGCTCCTCCTGCCCCCTCATCCGGAAGCGCGGAAGGCCGAATTCGCGCTCTTCGTTGTACCAGTTCGCGTCAAAGAACGGCGCCTTGCCGACCAGGAACTGCGGCATGTTGTCCAGCCACAGCTGATGGAAATGGTCACTGCCGATCATCACCAGAACGTCGGGATTCGCCCGGGTCAAGGTCTCCCGGAACGCGGCCATCTTGGTGATCCACTCGTCGGCGAACGGGGGTCGCTCGTCCGGCGGCAGCTGGCTCGTCTTGTAGTAGAACGGGTGGTGCGTCGCCGCGATGACGGCAGCGATTTCAGCCAATGTCGACCTCCGTCGGTCTGGGGAACAGGCAGGCGCGCGGTGGTGAATCGATATCGGTGGCGCCGGACTCAGCGTGAATGCGTCGACTTGTCCGCGTAATCGGTGTAGGTGTAGGGATTGTCGAGGACCTTGGACGCAGGGATGTCCGGGTTCATCCCGGCCAGCCACTCGTCGTCACCCAGTTCTCTGCGCAGGTACTCCACCGTCTCACCGACCGCGGTCCGGGCCGTGTCCAAGGAAATGCCGACGAGTTCGCCGTCGTATTTCACCACCCGCCCGTTGACCAGAACGGTGTGGACGTCACCGCGCTGCGCCTGGAAGACAACGTGCCCGTACGGATGCAGGATCGGGAACATCACCGGCGAGCGGTCGTTCTTGATCAACACCACGTCGGCGCGCTTGCCCGGCTCCAGGCTGCCGATGATCGAGTCGAGCCCGAGCGCGCGGGCACCACCGCGGGTCGCATACTCGACGACATCGGCGGCGCGCAAACCGATGTGGGTCACTGTGTCGCCGGCGGCGTGCGCCTCGTGGTGCTCTCTCGCCCGATCGGCCGAGAGCGTCGACCGCATCGCGGAGAACGCGTCGGCGCTCCACCACACGCTGGTGTCCACCGACAGCGAGATGCCGATGCCGTGCCGGCGGAGCGCCCACGTCGAGGGATAACCCTGCCCGCAACTGGCTTCCGACTCCGCCGACACCGATGCCATGCCGCCGGTCGCGGCGATCCGCTGGTAGGAGTCGTCGCTGAGGGTGGCGGCGTGCACGTAGACGTTTCCGGGTGTCATGAACCCGTTCTCGTGCATCAGCCGGATGCCGTTGTCGTTGGTTGCGCCCCACACTCCGGCGTGGGTCGTCACCGGGGCGTTCGAGCTCGCGGGCGACCTCGAAGGCGGCGCGCTCCTGGAACTGCGGGTCGCCGGTGACGTCGAAGGCCATCTGGAATCCGAGCATCTCCGAGCGCGGCATCCGCCGATCGACGAAGGAGCGGAACTCCGGCTGAGCGGACCATTCCCAGGGAGCTGCGTGGATGTTGCCGTACCCGAGGACGAAGCGGCCCGGCACCTCCTCCAGAGCGTCGACGGCGGCCTCGGCGTGGTCGATGGTGGCCAGCCCGTGCGACCAGTCGACGGAGGTGGTGACGCCGGCGTCCACCGCCTCGATGGCACTGAGCAGGTTCCCGGCGTAGTAGTCCTGCGGCCGGAACTTGCGGCCGTGCTCGAGGTAGTTCCACACGAAGTACTGGGTGAGGGTCCAGTCCGCGCCGTACCCGCGCATCGCGGTCTGCCACATGTGCCGGTGGGTGTCGACCATCCCGGGCATCACGATGCCGCCCGCGGCGTCGATCTCGACGGTGCCCTCGGGGACCTCGAGATCAGTGCCGACGGCGACGATGTCGGTGCCGACGACGAGAACGTCACCGCCCTCGATCACGGTGCGCGCATCGTCCATGGTCAGCACCAAACCGTTGCGGAAGACCACGCCGTCCGCTGCGGCCACCGCATCCGAGGTTGCCTGACCGGGGTGGTCCACCGAAGCCATATGAGTTCCCTTCGTTGCTTGCGGAGACATCGCCGTCGACGCCGCGAACGTGGCGATCACTGGACAACGTCCCGGGCCGTGCTTCGTCTGCTGGTGCCCTCGATGATTTCGCTCGCGATCATCGAACAGAACGGCCGCCGGGGCCAGCCGAACCGGAAATCGCCCACCCAAAGCGGGCCGCGACACCGGTGCCCTGTCGTCACCCATCGACGCGCCAGGCGTCGTCACCGGCGCCTCAGCTGCCGCTGAATGCTGGAGTAGCGTCCACTGCCATCCAGCCCCACGCGGACGCCTGACCGGGGCAGCACAACGACAGTGCCGAACTGAAGCGACAGTGCCGAACTGAAACGACAGTGCCGAACGGAGAGGGTGGAACAGTGGTGGACGCACCGGAGTCACCGACGGCCATGCAGCCGATCTGCGTGACGTTCGACAACGGTCCCGAGCCGGACGTCACCCCGTTGGTGCTGGAAATCCTCGCCCGGCGCGGCATTCTCACAACGTTCTTCACGATCGGCGAGAAACTGCGGGACCCGGCGTGCCGGGACCTCGCCGCCCGGGCCCGCGAGGAAGGGCATCTTGTCGGCAACCACACGCTCACCCACGGCGTGCCACTGGGCCGCCGCGGCGGCACCGAAGCGGTCCACGAAATCGCCGAATGCGACGCACTGCTCGGCCCGCTGCGCGAACCGGAGAAGCTGTTCCGGCCGAACGGCGGCGGTGGCCGCCTCGGGGCACACCTGCTCAACGCCTCCGCCGCGAAGTATCTGCAGGAGGGCGGGCATACCGTTGTGCTCTGGAACGCCGTCCCGCGCGATTACGAGGACCCTGACGGCTGGCCCGACCGGGCCATCGAGATGCATGCCGCCGCAACAGAGCCGGTCGCCATGGTGCTGCACGATCTACCCAACGGCGCGATGCGTCACCTGGACCGGGTGCTGGGAACCTGGCAGGACCTGGGCGTCACCTTCCTGCCGACGGTGCCCGACGCCTGCGTCCCGATGCGGGCCGGCCGGCCGGGCCCGGACTTCGACGACTACGTGTCCCCCGACCCTTCACCGTAGACGAGATGACTTGCGCTGCAAGACGATTCAAGGCCAGTTACGCCCGGCCGGATCAGCGACGAACGAACACAAGAGGTGGGACATGAGGATCATCGGGTACCGCGACGGGTCCGGCGCGGTGCTCGTCGGGTCACTGTCGGATGCCGGGGACAGCGTGACGCCGCTGGGTGCGCTGGAAAGTTTCTGGAACGACCCGGAGAGACACCTTTCCGAACCCGTCGACGCCACTGCCATCAGCACGACCTCGGTGCAACTGGTGCCGCCGGTTCTGCCGCAGGCCAGGGTGATCTGCATCGGGTTGAACTACGTCGACCACGTCGCCGAGGGCAGTTACCGGCAGCAGGAAATGCCCGAGTATCCGACGTTGTTCGCCCGGTGGACGCGATCGCTGACCGTTGACGGCGCGCAGGTGCCCGTCCCCGCCGACGAGGACGGTCTGGATTGGGAAGGGGAGGTCGTCGCCTGGGTCGGCACCCGACTGATCGACGCCACTCCCGACGAGGCGCTGGCGGCGGTGATCGGCTACTCCACCTTCAACGACGTGACCTCCCGGCGCGCCCAGAAACTCACCTCTCAATGGATTCTCGGGAAGAACGGCGACAACTCCGGCCCGCTCGGCCCGATGGTGCCCGCCGCCGAGGTCGGCGATCTGCGCGACGGCCTGCGGGTGCGGACCCGCGTCAACGGCACCACCGTTCAGGACGGCAACACCGATCAGATGGTGTACACGGTGGGCGACACCCTGGCGCTGATCTCACGTACCTTCACCGTCGAGCCCGGTGACCTGTTGGCCACCGGCACTCCCTCCGGGGTCGGATACGCCCGAACCCCACCGTGGCTGCTCCAACCAGGGGACGTCGTCGATGTCGAGGTCGAGCGGCTCGGCGTGCTCCGCAACACCATCGTCGACAACGAGTACCGGAACACCCGTCGCTGACCTCGGTCATCCCAGAGGTGACTCACCCGCGAACCCTCGACAGCTGAGGGCGGTGGCCAAGACCGACCCTTCTGCTTGACATGGCGCCGGTCCGGTTGGCCATGTCAGCACGACCTGATGGCGGCACTGCCACTCCACGAATTGATGAACCGACTGATCACCGTGTGGAATGGCCGCTCTCCGAACAAGTGTCACGGTGACACGGAGGCGTGGAATCGACCGTTTCGGCCCATGAGCAAGTGCCCGCAACGGTACGTTGAGTAACGCGGACGCACCGTGCGTACCTGCCGATCGAGAGACGACGCCGGACGCGAGGGCAAACACAGGTGAACAGGCTCATCGCCCTGGTGGTAACAATGGCCCTGTCGCTGATGGGAACCGCCTTCCTGGATGTGGTCGGGCCGACGGCCCCCGCGTTCGCCGGTTCGATCACCCGTCCCTTCGCCGCGACGAGCCCGTTCAACAAGCCCGTGGTCGCTCGACCGCGGGTCGATGCCAACAGCGGAGCGATGATCGCTCGTGCGAGCCGGACGGGACTCGGCTACGCGAATCTGGTCGAGTTCGGCATCCCGATCTACGTTGCGTCGCCGTCGACCCCCCGGCTGCGGGTGACCTGCACGATCACGACGTGGGGTCCCTGCCCGCTAGCGGCCGCCCCACGGCCGATACCGACGAACGCCGTACCCAACTCCGGTAGCGACGGCGTGATGACGATCATCGACCCCGCGGCCGGCACGGTCGACGAGTACTGGCAAGCCCGTCCGGTCAGTGGCGGTTGGACGACGAGCTGGGGCGCGATCAGTTCACTGTCCGGGTCGGGTTGGGGCAGTACCAGCACCGGTGCCGGAGCGTCGCGGCTGGCCGGGGTGGTCCGGGTGTCCGAGATCGCGGCGGGCCAGATCCCGCACGCATTGGCCCTGCAGAGCGATACCGCCTGCGCCAAGACCTTCCGGGCTCCTGCGACCAAGACCGACGGCCTGTCGACTCGGGCGGACTGCATTCCCGAAGGGTCGCGCCTCCAGCTCGACCCGTCGATCAATGTGGCCGCGATCCCGAACATCACCCCGGGCGAGCGCGCGGTGGCCAGAGCACTGCAGGTCTACGGCGGCTACCTGATCGATCGCGCCGACACGTCCTTGTCGGTGAGCTTCGAACTGGCCCCCGATGCGAGCCCAACCAGCACCGGATCGGTGTACAAACGGGCCGGATTTGCCTGGGACTACTTCGGCATGCCGCATGTGCCCTGGAAGAAGCTGCGGGTGCTGGCGGCCGGCAACTCCTGACCTGGCCTGCCCGGTCTGCACCACCCTGGTGCGCTCGATCTCGGCCGTGCACGACTCGCGCCCGCGTCGGCGTGATCACCGCGAGGAAAGGTCGTACCCAGTCGATCGCCGGTGCTCACGATGGCGGGTTTTCCTTTGCGGCCGTGCAGAATACGGTTCGACGTCTCGGGACGAAAAGGACACCGAGACGTTAGGACGTCTCCCTCCGCGGGACTGTTCGACCGAGGACGGGAGCTGAAGTGAGCACACGAATCTCGCGGCTTCAACTGTGGTGGGACAACGCCTTCTGGGTCATTCCGCTCACCGGAGTCGTAGCGGCGATCGTCGTCGACGTTCTCGTCGACCAGGCCGACGAGGCCTACGCCACTTCTTCCACCGAGATCGCGCTGTTGTCACCTTCTTCGGCCGCGACACTCTTGGCCGCCGTCGGCGGCGGGATGATCACCTTCACGGGATTCGTCTTCTCCGTCGTACTGTTGATCATCCAGTTCGGGTCATCCACATATTCTCCGCGCACGGTGTCGTATTTCCTGAGATCCCGGGTGACCCAATCGGTGCTGGCGGTTTTCGTGGGAACTACTACCTATGCATTCCTGGCCTTGATATCCGTCGGTTCGGCGGGCCGGGAGTCGTTCGTTCCGTCCATCGGAGTATTCGCCTCTCTGGTCTTCCTGCTCGCGAGCCTCGTCGCCTTCCTCGTCCTCATCCAGAGTGTCGCCGGCCGAATCAGGGTGGATGCTCTGTTGTCCAGAATGGGCACGGTTTCTCGCCGGGCCATCACCCGGCGGGGACCCGACGGCGACAGCGGAACCGTCCTTGACACAACACCGGAGCTGCCGCCCGGCGCGAGCGTCGTCCGGCACCGGGGTGTGGCCGGTCAGGTGGTGGCCATCGACGTCACGCGGGCCGGACGAATGGCCGCAGCATCGGGAATCGAGGTCGTGTTCGAAGTACGCGTCGGAGATGGCATTTCGGCGGGGACACGGGTCGCCTCTGCGGACGCCGAATCGCTCGACGAGCGGTTCGATCAATGCATTCTCGTGCGCCGCGAACGGTCACTGAAGTACGACCCGCTGTACGCCCTCCGCATCCTCACAGATGTCGCCCTCCGCGCACTGTCCCCCGCCATCAACGACCCGACGACGGCCGTCCGGGCGCTGGACGAGGTCGAGGGCGTGCTGCGGGCGGCCGCGTCAGTGCCGCTCGGCCCGGTTCGAATCCAGGCCGGCGCAGGCAGTGTCGTCGTGCCGTCCGCGACCTGGAGCGACATCGTCGACCTTGCGATCTGGGAGGTCCTGGAAGCGGGTCTGGATGCGCCGCAGGTGACCCGCAGACTCAGCTCGCTGATCGGAGACCTGCTCGAGGACCTGCCGGCCGACCGCCATCCCCCGCTCCTGCGGTATCGCGATCGACTCCGGAGGGAGGTCGCCGCGCCGGCCGACTCCCGGGACGCCGGGCCACGGCTCCTCCCCGACCGGCAGGGCATCGGCGGCGGTCGCTGATCCTGGACGCGTACCTCTCGACCGAACCGGCGTTCGCCGAGGGCGGATCAGCCCGACCCGGTCCCCCGCACCGATCTCAGCGGGACGACGCCCCGAAAGGCATCCACGGCCTTCTCTGCCACCGCGGTCCACGACGCCGAGTTCTGCACCCGGAGCGCAGCCTGCGCGCCCCATCGGTCCGCCAGTTCCGGGTCGTCGAGCACCTCGACGAGCGCCGCCGCCACCGCGGCCGGATCCGGGGCGGCCAGCAGGCCGGTCACCCGATCCGGCACCGCATCACTCATCGATCCCACATCGGTGGCCACCACCGGCCGCCCGAAGGTGTACGCCATGTGCACGCTCCCGCTGATGTTCACCGTCTCGTAGGTGAACACGACGACGCGGTGGGCCGCGAACAGGTCCGGCAGCTCCGTCATCGGGACGTACCCGGGCCGCAGATCGACGTTCCCGATGCAAGTAGCACGTTCGGCGATCACGGGCAGATCGACATCCGGCATGACCGGGCCGGCGATGGTCAGCCGGGCATCCGGCAATTGCCGGCGAACCAGCTCGAAGGAGTCCAGCAGCAACGGCAGGTTCTTGTACTTCGTCCACGCGCCGAAGAAGAGCGCGTTCGCCGGTGCGGCCGACGGCGGCGGCACGTCATCGGACGCCAGCACCGATGAGTAGTCGCCGTGCCCGCAGACCGCGACCCGATCGAGCTCCGGGAATGCCGCCAGCAGATTCGCCCGTGGACCCTCGCCCAGGACCAACACAAGATCGCAGGCCCGATAGGCCGCGCCCAGCATCGATCTCGTGAGCCGGCCGGCCTTTTCCACCGACTCCGTCTTGCCGTTGACGTCGTAGGGCAGCGGGTTGTGTGCGACATCGACCAACGCCGTGTCGGGGCAGCGCCGCGCGAGCAGCTGGAACATCCCGCTGTCCAGTGGGTAGCGAAGCTCGCCGAACTGGGCGATGTCGGGCCGCAGGAGACGGATGAATCGTGTTGCGCGCCGCCAGGATTCGGCGAGCAGGAGTGCTCGGGCAATTCGCCGCAGCTTGCGGCGCAGCCCGGAACCGTCGGGTTCTGCCGTGGGATGCCAGGTCGGGAAGAGCTCGACCACTTCGAAACCGGGCGTGGTCGAACGGAGTTCGGGGTCGGGTCCGGTGAGCAGCAGCACCTCATGTCCCTGCCGGGCGAGGGCTTGACCGAATTGGAAGGTGAACTGGAACATGCCGCCGCTGGGGAGGAACTCCACCAGGACGATCTTCAGACCGGAACCGTCGGAGGAGTCTTCGATGACGGGGCCCGCTGGCGGCGCGGATCCCACGGGCGCCGCTTCAACTGCCATGCGAACCGGCTGTTCGTTCCGGGATCAAGGCACGTTCCGCACCGCCCACGTCGTCGAGTACAGGGGGTTGGCTGCCTTTGCTTCGCGATTTCCGCATCGCCACGAGTAGGTGGTACACCGCCTGCTGGATGGCGACCCCCGCGACCAAGGCCACCACGATGGCCAGCAGCAGCAGGGTCGTCGGTGAGGTGCCGGACGAGAACGCCGAACCCTCCGCCGTGTGCACCAGTTCTGTCCGGTAGGGCTTGGACAGTCCCGCCAGGTACTTGGACGCCACAGTGGTGGTCGCGTCGGCCATCTGCTCGGCGATTGCCGCGGTGCCGGCGGTCGTCCGCACCAGGATCACCGAGGTGTCCGGCACCACGCTCACCGTTGTCGTCACGCCGGCTTTCTGCGCATCGTTCAGCTGAAGTGTCTGCTCGGCCTGTTGCTGAAAGCGGAGATTGTCTGCGACCTCGGCAAAAGTGGCGACAATCTGCCCGCGGCTGAGGGTCTCGTAGTAGGCCGCCGAGTCCGAGGCACTCAGATCTGCACCGGGCAGCACGACAAGGGCCGACTCGGCAGTCCACTTCGTCGGTGTGGTCAGGGCCAGATAGCCTCCGGCGATCACGATCAACAGCGCCGTGACAGCCCCTGCCAGCACGCTGATCCGCAACTCGCGACCCGACAGGGCCTTCCTTGCACTCATCATCGGATCGCCACCGAATCATCGACCGGGCCGACCTTTTCGCCGGCAAGCACCGCGCCGTACAGAGCACCGAGCCGCGCCGAGAGCCGGTCGAGCCCGTGACCCTGTTCCGCCCGCTCCCGAGCGGCGTGCGCCATCCGGCGCCGCGCAGCGGAATCATCGATCACGTCGCCGAGTGCGTCCGCGAGCGCCTGCGCGTCGCCCGGCTCGACCACCCGTCCCTCGATGCCGTCCCGGATCAGATCGGGGACCGCGCCGATGGAGGTACCGACGACCGCAAGTCCGGAGGCCATGGCCTCGATGATGGCGATCGGTTGACCCTCGAGAAACGATGGCAGCACGAAGATGTCGGCCTCAGCGAGGCGCGACTTGATCTGATCGCCGTACTCCGGCCCGACCATCGACTCGCGGAGCCCGGCGGCGTCGAACTCCGCGAGGATCTGGTCGTACTCGGCCTGCGGGGTCGGTCCCTGGCCGCCCACGACGACCAGCTTCCAGTCGCGGACTCCGCGCTCATGCAAGATCCGTCCGGCCCGCGCCAGTTCGAGCAGCCCCTTGCGGCGGCAGATCACCCCGACGAAGAGCACCGTCGGCGGGTCGCCGTCCGCCCGGCCCGCCGGGAAGTCGTTGAGATCGACGGCGTTGTCGACGGTCTCGACCCAGGTGTGGGGAGCCAGGGAACGCATGGTGTCGGTCCCGACCGTGGAGACGGTGCAGACCAGATCCGCCAGCCCCAGGGTGCGCAGCGCCCACCGGTCGACCCGCCCGTAGGCCGCGAACTCCGGGCGACCGGCATTGCCCACCGCCGAATGCACGTGCGCGATGAGCTTGGCCCGCCCGGCAGCGGCTGCCAGGTTCAACGCGGCGGCCCGAAGGGAAGGCAGGCCCGGATCGGCGACCAGTTGCAGATGCACGATGTCGGCCCGGCGAGCGGCTCGGTAAACCCGCCAGGCGTCGGTGAGGGCGTAGCGAACGTTGGCCAGGTTGAACCGCCCGCCCTCGCGGGTCGCGACCCGCGCAGTGTTGAGCAGCTGGACGTCGAACTCCTTTGCCAGCAACGGATCGGCGGTGATGGTCTCGGCGAACGTGGCGATACCGCCGCGCATCGGGGCGGCCTCTGCGACCACGACCACCACCGGCCGTTGTCCGGTCATGTCGGCACCTCCACCCGTCCCTTGGCATCGATCGCCTTCTGATAGACGGCGCGGAGCGACCCCGCCCACAGCCGCGCATCGAACAGCCGCTCCATCCGGCGGCGACCGGCCTCGCCCATCCGGTCGCGCAGATCGGCGTCAGCCAGCAGGCGCAGCACCGCAGCGGCGATCGCCGGCGAATCACCGGGCGGGACCAGCAGGCCCGTCTCCCCATCCGCGACGATGTCGCTGATGCCACCGACATCGCTGGCGACCACGGGCCGACCGCAGCCGCCCGCCTCCATCAGCACCGTCGGCAGGTTCTCGCCGTAGATCGACGGGAGCAGAACGAGGTCCGATCCGCGCAGCACCGCGGGGATGTCGCTGCGCATCCCGGCGAAAACCACTGATTCGGTCAGTCCGAGCCGGCTGACCTGGGCCCTCAGCGCCGACTCCTGTTCGCCCGAGCCGACCAGCAGCAACCGTGCGGTCGGTTGCTGCCCGAGCACGGTGGGCCAGGCGTCGATGGCGTGGGTGATGCCTTTGAAGTCCCGTAACGCGGCTAGCAGAGTCACCACCGGGCCATCGTGAATGCCCAGGTCGGCGGGCAACGGCGACACACCGCGAGTGGCACCGGGCGTGAAGTACTCCAGGTCGATCCCGTTGTGCACCACCGTCCATGACGCCGGGACGGGACGGGACCTACGGTAACGCTCGGCGAAGGAGATCAACGACGCCTGCGAGACGAAGATCGCGGCGGCACTGCGGGTGGCGACCTCGACGGCGAGCCGCTCACGCGCGGAGGCCCGCCCGGACAGTGGTCGATGAACGTGATGGAAGGTCCCGACGGCCGGCACATCGGCCAGCCGCGCCGCCGGAATGGCCATCGTCATCGCCATTTCCAGATGCGCATGGACCACGTCGGGTTTGCTCTCCTTGAGATAGCCGACCAGGCGCCGGAACCCGGCGACATCCACTGTTCTCTTCACGTCGAGATACTCCGGCACGACGCCGGAGTCGCGGAGCAGCGGCTCCAGCTTCGAGAACTCAGGTGACCGACCGTGCAGGCTCAGTACGGACAATTCGATGCCGGCTCCGGCACTGACCCTGCCGAGCTGCGCGATGAGCGTTTCCGCACCACCGAGCCGCAGTGCGTCCACCACCGTGAGTACTTGCACGCACGTCTCCTTCGGTCGTCGTGGTCAGTGGTCCGTGATCTGTGGTCCGCGAAACGCGCATCTTGCTTGTCTAGGCTTAACCCATTCAGACTACACTGGCGCCTGCCGCGGACGACGGCTCTACGCAAGGCGGATATGGCGCCAGGAGCCCTCATCCGTTGGTGTCGGTGCTTCTCGAATGCTCACGCCCCGTGACGATCGCCTTGATCCATCGGCCCTGAAGGACTTGCCCGGCCACCGTGACGGGCGGCCGCAGTTGCACTCAGTCGTCTGCCAGCTCTCGTCCGGGAGGGATCACCGTGCACATCATCGACAGCGGTGACGTCGCGCCGGACGCCAACCCATCGGGTCAATCCCCATCGGACTCGACCGGCGCCTCCGACTCCACCGCTGGGCTGGCTCGCAGCTCGGTCGGCGGGTTCCTCTGGACAACCCTGGCCTGGGGGTCCAACCGCATCGTGATCCTCGGGCTCACCCTGCTACTCGCACGTCTGCTCACACCCGAGGACTTCGGCGTTGTCACCGCGGCGGTGACGATCATCGCCATGCTCGACGCCGCCCTGGACCTGGGCGTGGGCGCGGCGGTTGTCGCCCGGCAGGAGCACGGGATCACGCCGGCCACCCGAATGGCCATGACGCTCAACCTCGGCATCAGCGCGATCATCTGCGTGGCCGGCATCGTCGCATCGCCATGGATTGCCGCCCTGTTCGATTCCAGCTCCCAGGCCGACCTGTTCGCCCTGCTGTTCCTGTACCCGCTGTTCCGCGGGGCGGGTCAGGTCAGTGACGCGGTCCTCAAGCGAGACTTGTTGTTTCGCCGGCGAACGGCCATCGATCTGACGCGGGCCGCGGTACGGGTGTGCATCTCGGTGCCGCTGGCCCTCACGATCGGCGGCGCCATCAGCATCGCGGCGGGAATCGTCGGCGGTGAACTGGTTGCGATGGTGCTGCTCTGGATCCTGGTACCGATCCGGCCCGCCTTCATCGCGCACCGCGACCTCATCCCGGGCCTGCTGAAATTCGGCGGGCTGGTGACGGTCATCCGCGTGCTGGGGTCGATCCGTGCCTCCGCCGACTACCTGGTCGTCGGCGCGATGGTCGGCACGACGGCTCTTGGCTTCTACGGAATGGCGTACAAACTCCCCGAACTGGTCATCGAGAACGTGCTCTGGATCTTTTCCGCCGTCGCGTTGTCGGCCTACTCCAAGGCCAGGGTGATCAGCCCCGATGTACTCACCGCCGGCATGCTGCGCGCCACCCGGATGCTGTCCATCTACGGGCTCACCGCGGGTGCGACGCTCGCCGTGATCGCCCCCGATGCCGTTCCGGTGCTGTTCTCGCCCCAGTGGGAACCCGCCGTTGCGCCGATGGTGTTCATCTCCCTGGCGCTGGGGTTCATGGCGGTCGGCTGGGCCAGCGGTGACGTGTTCACCGCCAATGGTCGACCGGGAACGCTGGTGGCACTTGACATCCCGGCGACCATCGCGCTGATCATCGGCTTCGTCGTCGCTGCCGGGCACGGGCTGGTCGGTGTCGCCGCGGCACTGTTGATCTTCAACGTGCTCTATTGCGTGGCCCGGCTGGCGCTCGTCCGATACGCGCACGGGACGTCCTGGCGACGGTTGCTGACAGCTGTCGCACCGGCCGTCGCGATCTCCGTCGCGACCGGTGGGGTCGGACTGCTGGTTCGCTCGATGCTGCCCAGCGGGCAGTTCCTCACGCTGGTCGTCGTGTCGGTGGCCTGCGCGGTGACGGCCGTCGGCGCCAGCCTGGTGTTCGCCAGGTCCACGGTGGTGGAGATGACCGCTCTGCTCCGCCGGCGCGGGATCGGTGCCCGGTGAACCCCCCGGAAGAGGAACCCATGACCATCCCGTCGAGCGCACCCACCACCCGGGTGGTGCTGATCACCGCCACCGAACCCGAACCGCGATCCTTCGGCAAGCAGGTGGTGCTCGGAGGCATGCTCGATCACCTGTGCGACCGGCTCGGCCCCGACCAGGTCCACGTCATCCTGATCGGACGGACCGGCCTCGACCGCCCCGCCGTGCCGTACCACTTGCACGTCATCGCCAAACCGTCTGCCGCCGAACAGCTCCGGGCGGTCGTGCAACGCGTGCTGCCGCCACCGCATTCGTCGTTGCAAGAGGCAGCCCTCTGGTCGGATCGGGTGCTGGCGGCGATCGCCGGGAAACTCGCGGAGATACGCGCCGACCAGCAGATCTGGGACACCATGCGGACCGGTCAGTACGCTCGGCACCTGGGTCGCAAGCGGCGGGTGCTGTACGCCGACGATCTGTTCTCCAAGCGGTACACCAGCCTGCTCGAGCGCATCGCGAAGGACCCGACAAAGGTCGCCGACCCGCTGGGCGAGTTCGGAAAGCTGCTGCCGAGCGCGGTCGGCCGGATCGTCGGGCGCAAATTCGTCTACCGGCGGCTGCTGCAGCTGGAACAGAAGATGACCAGCAGGTCGGAGGACCGGGCACCCGCCGAGTTCGACGGGACGTTCCTGGTCAACGCGCAAGAATCCGAAGAGCTGTTGCAGCGCACCGGCAACGCCACGATCGGCACGCTGCTCCCGTTGCTGCGCGACACCGAGGCGCCTGAGCGGCGGTGGGACGGCGCACCGGTCTTCGTCTTTCTCGGCGGGCTGGACTTCGCCCCCAATCGCGACGGGCTGACCTGGTTCCTGGCCACCTTCCGCGACGAGGTGCTGGCGGCCATCCCGGACTTCCGGTTGCTCATCGTGGGCCGGGGTTCGGCCCGCCCACTTCCGGAGGCGGCAGCCTGGGGTGATCACGTCCAGATCATGGGCTGGGTGGACGATCTGGACGAGGTGCTCAGCTCCTCCGCGGCCCTGCTGTCGCCACTGCGGGTCGGCAGCGGTACGAAGATCAAGGTGCTCGAAGCCCTGGCGCGAGGGCTGCCGGTGGTCGCGACCCAGGCCGGTGTCCTCGGGTTGCCGGTCGGCCGCCCGGACGGCTGCCTGGTCGCGCACGCACCCGGGCAACTGATCGAGATGCTCGTCCAGGCCGCCGATCCGGCGGTCAACGAGGGTCTCGCCGAGGCGGCGCGGGCCAGCTGGCTGCGGAATTTCGCCCCGGCCGTGGTGGGTCCGGCGTACGACGAGGCCTTCGGCATCGAACGAACCGCCGACATGGCCGTGCAGTCTTGAAAAGCCGAGTCATGAAAGCCGCGACGGCCCTGCCATGAAAGACCTGCTGCTGGTGGGCGCCGGCGTCGTGCTGGCCGCCTTTGTCGTGCTCGCCATCCGATTCCCCCGGGTGTCGTTGCTGACCCTGGTGGCACTGGACGTTTCGAATATCAACGGCGTGATCGCCGACCAGGTGGGCATCAGTCCGTACAAACCGCAACTGGCCCTCGCGGTGGTGGCGGTGCTGGTGATGGTGCGCCGCCGAATGTTCCGCTTCGACTGGTCACCGGTCCTGCTGGGCGCGATGGTGTTGTTCGCCGGATTCTGCGTGAGCTTTGTCGCCGCGGCCGATCCGGTGACGTCGCAGGACGTTCTGCTCGGTCAAGCGCGGGACATGCTGTATTTCATCGTTGTCTATGCGCTTCTGTTGTCCACCGATCAGATCAAAGCGGTCGCCGCCGTTGTGGTGTTCGTCCTCGCGGGCCTGGCCGGTCTCACCGTCATCCACGAATTCGTGTTGCACAATTCGGGCAGCCTGTTCGGGCTCAGCCGGGTCCCGTTGGTGCAGGAGGGCGGCGCGCTGACGCCCCGGCACGCCGGCACGTCGTCAGACGTCAATTTCTGGGCCCGGCTGCTCATCCTGTTCACCCCGCTGTCCCTGTCGCTGCTGGCGATCAGCCGGTCCTGGCGTGATCGCGTGCTGTGGACCGGCTGCTTCGTTTCCCTTTTGTTGGGTGTGTACCTGACGCAGTCCCGGGGCGGTTTCATCGCCCTGTTCGTCGGGCTGGTGGTATGGGCCCTGCTGGCCGGCGGCCGTTACCGCAAGTCATTGCTGTACCTGCCCATCGCGCTGATCGTGCTCGTGCCGTTGACCGGCATCGGCAGTCGCCTCGGCACATTGACCGCGATCGTCTCCGGGTCGACCACCACCGCCGATCCGTCGGTGGTCACCCGGAAACGGTTCCAACTCGACGCCTGGAACATGTTCCTGGACAGTCCGATCACCGGCCACGGGATCGGCAGCTACGGGACGCTGTTCCCCGAATACGACCGGGTGGCGAACTTCTACGAACCCGTCACCATCGTTGTCGCCGCGCACAACTTCTATCTCGAGCAGGCGGCAGACGGCGGCGTCATCCTGCTGCTGTGCTGGGCCTTCTTCTTCGGCTCTGTCGTCTTCGTGTGCCTGCGCATCCTCACCGGAGCGCGCCAGGGCGATCACACCGATCGGTTCCTGGCGGTGGGCATTCTCGGCGGTCTCACCGGCTGGTTGATCGCCAGCGTCTTCCTGCACCTGTCCGATTTCCGGGCGCTGTTGGTGATCGCCGCCATCGCAGCCGCAATCGATGTCCGCAGCCGGACCGGTGCCGGACCGGCCGCGCCGGATGATGCGGCGGACCAAGAATCGGACGAGCCGCCGGATCCGCGCGGACGACGTCCGACCCGGGGCCTCGTAGCCGGTTTGGCCGGCATCGCAGCGCTCGGCCTGGTGGGTTTGACGTTCGTTGTTGCCACGGAGAAGACCGTCTACACCAGCTCGACGACGCTGGGAGTCGCGTCGTCGGGAGCGGTGGACGGTGCCGCGGCCTATGGCCTGGATGTGGTCAGTCGCGGGATGATCGTCCCCACGATCACCGAGGTGCTGAATCGGTCCGTCGGTGTCGGCGACCTGCAGGAGCAGGCCGGGCGGCTGCCGGGCGACGCGGACGCGAGCGTCGGCTTCGCAGAGTCCCGGTTGGGTGGTGCGGTTGTGGTCACCGTCACCGCCGATCAACCCGCCACCGCCGCCGCGTTGACCTCGGCCGCGGTGACACGGAGCAAAGCCGAGGTGGCAAGTCTCCAGATGGGCTACCAGCTGACCGGCGATCCTGTTCCGCCGCAACCGATCTCATCGCCCGAATGGTGGTGGACGCCGACCCTCATCGCTATCACGCTTGGTTGCGGGCTGTCAGCAATCGTTGCACAACGTCGCCGGATTTCATGGACGCGTAGTCCAGTAGGCCTATAGGGTGATGACAAGGGGCTAACTGGGCGAACCGGGAGGCTCCGACAGGACATATCCTTCGCTTCGTCATAACGGGTGGGCGAGTCATGACCGCATTGAGAACTAATCCGAGCCAACTTGACACTCAACCGCGATCGAAGAGTCCGGAGCGACGACGCGGCAGCGGGCTCCGGCGCTTCCTGTGGCGGATCCGCGCCTGGATGATCGTTCTGCCGGTCGATGCGCTCATGCTGCTGTCACCGCTGCTCTGGGCGCCCGATCAGTACACCGCGACCATCGCGATGACGGTCCTCTCGCTGTTCCTCATCGTCGACCGCGGCCGATACCACGCCCGGCTGCATGTCAGCGTCCTCGACGAACTGCCGAGTCTGCTCTCCAGCCTGCTGTCAGCGGCCGCAATCGTGGCGACGGCGATCGCCCTGCTCCCCGGGCAAGCCATGGTCACCGATTTCCTGCAGAACGCGGTCATTGCCATTGCGCTGGTCGTGGTGGGCCGCATCGCGACCTCGCAGCTGATCATCTACAGCCGGCGCCGCCGGCTCAGCCACCATCGGACGGTTCTGATCGGCGGCGGCCCGACGTCGGCCGAGTTGATCCGCATCCTGCGACAACACCAGCGCTACGGGCTCTCGGTGGTCGGGTTCGTCGACGACGCCGAAGATTCGGCCGCCGGCAAGATCGCCACCCGGCTCGGCAACCTCAGCGATCTCGACGAGGTCGTCGTCAAGAACCGGGCCGATGTGTTGCTGGTGGCCGACTCCGCCTCGCCCGAGCGCACGCTCATCAAGGAGGTGCGCGCGCCCGCCAGCTCGAAGTGCGACCTGTTGGTCGTGCCCAGGATGTATCAGTTCCGCACCGAGTCCGGTCGGTCGGATCACATCGGCTCGATCCCGATCATGCGGATCGGTGCGCCGCGGCTCAGCGGCCCGGCGACCGTCGTCAAGCGCGTGTTCGACGTCGTCGTGTCCGGCACCGCGTTGATCCTGCTCTCACCGGTGCTGGCCCTGTGCGCTCTGGCCATCCGCATCGACGGTGGCCCAGGGGTGATCTTCCGGCAGCCACGGGTGGGCCGGAACGGCGAGCTCTTCGACTGCCTGAAGCTCCGGTCCATGCGGCCCGCGACCAGTGCGGAGTCGGCGACGAACTGGTCCATCGCCACCGACAACCGGGTCAGCAAGGTAGGCCGGTTCCTGCGAAAGACATCGCTGGACGAGCTGCCCCAACTGTGGAACATCGTTCGCGGCGACATGACGCTGGTGGGACCGCGGCCCGAGCGGCCACACTTCGTGGAGAAGTTCTCCGAACAGTACGACCGCTACAGCTACCGTCATCGGGTTCAGGTGGGGTTGACGGGCCTTGCCCAGGTGAGCGGACTGCGTGGGGATACCTCGATCGCCGATCGAGCCCGGTACGACAACTACTACATCGAGAACTGGTCGCTCTGGCTCGACGTCAAGATCCTCATCCGGACCTTCTTCGAGGTGGTCTTCGCGCGCGGGCGGTAGCTCTCACCGTCGGTGGCGGTCGGGTCCGGCCGAAATCCCCGCATCAGCGCTGATTGTCGGTGTCCCGCATGGCGTCGAGGGTGGCCATGTCGGCGGCGGAGATCTCGAAGTCGAGCTCCGCGTTCTGCTGGATGTGCGGGGTCGAGGTGGCCTTGGGCAGCACCACCGCACCCTTCTGCAGCAGATACCGGACGCACAACTGCGGTGCGCTGACGCCGTAGCGGGCGGCGATGTCGCCGATCTCCGGGTGGTCGACGATCAAGCCGTGCGCAAACGGTGAGTACGCCTCCACCACGATGTCGTGCTCGGCGCACTTCGCGACGGTGTCCGACGGGTCGAGCCCGATGAACCAGCGGATCTGGTTGACCATCGGCTTGGTTTTACACGCCGGCAGCAGGCTGTCCAGGTCGTCCGGCTCGAAGTTGGAGACGCCGATCGCCCGCACCCGACCGGAGGCAAGGAACTCCTCCATGGCCACCCAGATCTGCCGGTTCTCCTTCCGGTAATCCTTGCCCTTCTCGTTCCACGGCCACGGCGCGTGCACGAGGTACAGGTCGATGTAATCCAGACCGATTGCGCTCATGGTGGTCTCGAACTCTTCGAGCGCCTTGTCATGGTCCTTCGCCTCGGCGGGCAGCTTCGAGGTGACATAGATGTCCTGTCGCGCGATGCCCGAATCCCGGATCGCCCGACCCACCGAGGCCTCATTGCCGTACGCGCGAGCAGTGTCGATGTGCCGGTACCCCAGCCGCAGCGCATCGGCGACGGCGTTGTAGCACTCGTCGCCGTCGTCGAGCAGCCACGTACCGAACCCGATCTTCGGAATCGCGGTGCCGTTGGTCAACGGGTAGGTCTCGGTCAGCACAGACATCGGCGGCTCTCCTGGTGCGGGTGGGTCGGCCGGGGCTTGGGAGTGGAAGCCCGACCGGCGACGGACAAGTGACGCGAATGCTTGGTACCCCGTGACGGAGTCCTCATGCAGTCCGGCTCCTGTGCGCGGCGGGTGACCCGGGCGGTGCCGCCGGGATCCCAGAGTGACGGTGAGCAATCGCGGAGGTCGCCGACGACGCACGTCAGTCGGACAGTGAACGCACAACCCTGGCGGGCGAACCGACGACGACCGTGTTTGCGGGTACATCCTTGGTGACCACGGAGGCGGCCGCCACCACCGCGTTGTCACCGATCCGCACCCCCGGAAGAACTGTCACGTTCGACCCGATCCAGACGTTGCGACCGAGGACGATGGGGGCCGGGTGCATGTCCGCACGCCGGCTCGGCGCCAGGTCATGGTTGAGGGTCGCCATCACGGTGTTGTGCCCGATGAGGCAGTCATCCCCGATCACCACGCCGCCCTGGTCCTGGAATTTGCATCCGGAATTGATGAAGATCCGTTTCCCCAGAGTGATGTTCTTGCCGAAATCCGCGTAGAACGGCGGGAAGAGTGTCACGGATTCATCCACCGGCCTGCCGATCAGCTGGGCAAGCAGTTCGCGGACTTCGGACGGCTCGTGGTAAGACCCGTTGAGTTCCCCGGTGATGCGCAAGGCCTCCTGGCTGGTGAGGTGCATGATCTCGTGGAGTGGCGAGTTGCCGGTGATGGTCTGGCCGGCGTCGAGCGTTGTGATCAGATCCTCGAGTTCCATGAATTCCTCTCGGTCACTCCTGACAAACGGTACGACGTACCTGATTCCCGCACGGCACAGGGCCGACACCAGCGGAGGGCGACGCTACCGATGGATCGCTTCAACCGGGCGGCGCCGGCGAGTATTGGGTCAGCACGGTGGAAGTGCACAGGCGGTCCGCCGTCGTCCGCACCGGAGAACCGGCCGGCTGGCATGGCGGCCATCCCGATCACCGACCTGGGTCGTGAGCACCTCGGCACCGCCGACGACGACTGGACCTGAAGTCAGGTTTGCTCCGCCCGCCGCCACATCACGCCGTGTGCCGTTGCCGCCCAGCGCTACTTGCTGACGGTAGTTCACTGCGTCAAAAGCACTCGTGAGCGGCCGGCGGGCGCCGCAGCGATGTCGGCGCCGTCTCCGGGCGCTCTGCCGCGGCAACGACAGGTCGTCATGGCCGTCACATGGAACGCCACAGCCACCAATCCGAGGGTTCAGCTACTGCGGGCCATCCCGCGTTCGACGGCTTTGATCAGATATGGCCGCAACTGCACGGCCGGAATGATGGTGTGCACGGAGCCGACCTCGCGGGCGCGCTCGATGTTGTGGATCTGCTCGTATTCGGCCGCGACCTCACCGAGCTTCTCCGACCGCACGACACTTCGCATTTCAGCGAGTTGGGCCCGGAGCTCGCCCCGTTGCGCGTCGTCGGCGGCGCCGGCGATGTCGGACTCGAGTTCCTTGATCCGCTTGTCGTTGGCCGTCCGGGTGTTCACGTCCCGGGTGAAGACCACCGCGGCTGCGGGCGCGCCACCGATCACCGAGGCGAACGACCCCTCGACGGCGATGACCTCCATGTTCTCGTTGAGCGCGCCGGCGAACACCACAAACGCACCGCCATGCAGTCGGGAGACGACGCAGAAGATGATCGGGCCGTCGAAATTGACGATGGATCGGCCGATCTCGGCCCCGAATTCCAACTGCGAGTTGCGCGCTGATTCCGGTGAGCCGTCGAATCCGGACAGGTTCGCCAGCACCACCAGCGGGCGGCTACCGGAGGCCGCGTTGATCGCCCGTACCGTCTTCTTCGACGACTTGGGGAACATGGTTCCCGCGGTGAACCGGTCCGGCCCGTCGGCCGGGATGAAACCGTGTCGCGGGATGCTGCGCGCTTCGATCCCGACGATGACGACCGGATACCCCCCGAGGTGCGCGTCGACCACGACGGAGGTGTCGGCATCGGCCATTCCCGCCCACCGCTCCAGGGTTTGATGGTCCTGGTCGGTGACTGCGTGGATGACCGTTCTGATGTCGAAGGGCTTCTTCCGGTCCTTATTGGTCTCCGGCGAGAAGATCTCTCCCACCGTGGTGAACGGGCTGTCCGGGTGGATGTGCGGGAAGGTCCGCACGTCCCGGTCCAAGGGGTCCGTGGTCTCCGCCCGGCGCGGATACCGCTCCCCGGGGGCGACGTAGGCGTGGTCGTAATGGGCGAACAGGATCTCCGTGGCTGCGGTGAGGTTCGGTGCCCAGTACTGGGCTGCACCGTTCGGGCCCATGACCCGGTCGTAGCCGCCGAGACCGAAGTTGTCCTCCGCCGAAACGCCGCCGGAGTAGTCCAGCGACATCTTTCCGGTCAGCACCATGGCGCTGGTCGGCGTCATGACCAAGATGCCCTTGGTGTGCGGCAGAACCGTGGCCTCGGCGTTCCAGTACGGCTGGGCACCCACGTTGATCCCGGCCACGATGACATTGATCTCGCCGCCGGCCTGGGTGAACATGATGATCCGGCGCAGCGCCCTGGCCACCCCGTCCATGTTCTCGGTGCCGGTATCCATCGAGATCTTTGCACCGGAGGACAACGTGAACCACTCCACCGGGACACTCAACTCCTCGGCGAGATCAATCGCCGCAACGACAGTCGCGCACTCCGGAACGGCCACCGTGCCGAGGGCCTTGGTGGGGTCGCCGAACAACGCGACTCTGGTCATGCCTTCCGGGTACCTGGCGGTCGGCGTCGTGACCACCCCTGCCACCACCCCCACGGTGTTCTTGCCACGGGGCCGATCCACCGGGCCGAACACCCCGTCGGTGAAGTCGTATTCGGTGAAGCTGCCCGCTGGGCCGGTGAGCATCGGAACGATCTCGTACGGGTACAACGCGCCGCGCGCAGCAGACTGCTGCACCTTCTGGGTGTACTCGTCCAACGGTGCCAACGCCTCGGTCGGCGGATCGGACACCGTGACGGTCACCCCGGCACCGGCCCGATAGGCGAAGCGCAGGGCCACCTTTCGCACGGAGGACCTGCTTGCAGGGTCCGATAAATCGACACCGGAGGACCTGCTTGCAGGGTCCGATGAATCGACACCGGAGGACCTGCTTGCAGGGTCCGATAAATCGACACCGGAGGACCTGCTTGCAGGGTCCTTCATCCGGGCCATCACGGTGATCTCGACCAGCCCGGTGCCCAACGTCGTCGGCGCGCTCATCTGGGCGACCCCGGCGAGGTCGGTCAGCGGGACATCGATGGTCGGCCAGACGTGCAGGAAGACCTGGTTGTTGTCCAGTCGCCGTTTGCCGCTGTGCTGCGCCTTCGCCCGCCTGATGCTTTCCAGGCAGGCGGCGAGTACCCGTTCAGCGGCAGGGAACGAGACCACCCGACCGTCGGCGTCCCGCAACGGGGTGAGGTCCCTGACCGCGGCCAGCGCGACAAGCCGCTCGTCTTTCGGGTTGCCCGGCGCCACGAGATGGGACAGGAAGGTGCCCTCCGCCGATGGCAGCCGGGTGCCGGTGAAGTTCTTCAGGCGCCACAGCTCCAGCCGTTGACCGGTCATTGGATGCATGTCCCGGATCACCCGTTCCTCCGACAGCCCGTCGGGGGACGGCCGGAAGGTGAACTGCTGCACCGGGACGTCGTCGAGCGAAGCCACAATGACGGTGACCCGACGGCTGGCGGCGAGCGCGGGCTGGTGTTCCAGCGCGGCTTTCAAGGCCGTCGAGACGTGATCACCGTCGGCCGGAGCATCCGGCCAGGCCAGGTAGATGTCGATCACCACGTTCGCCGGATCGTTCGCCTTTTCCGCGAGGGCGCTGAGCGCAGCTGATGCGCCGGGCAGGTCGTCATAGTCGGCGATCGACGCAACCAGCTCGCGGCGCTCCCCATTGAGTTCGAACAGGCCTGTGACATAGGGCCTGTCGTCCTGCCGGAAAGCCCTGACCTGCTCCAGCGTGCGTATCCGGTAGTACCTACGGGTGATCGCCTCCAGCATCGCCTGCTGGCCGGGCCCCTTCGACGTGATCTGTTCGGTCAACACCGGGAGCAGCGGCTCGCGGATGGGGACAAGGCTGTTGACCAGTTCCGCATACCTGGCGGGGTTCGGATTCTCCGCCAGGTGCGCAAGCTGCTCACGGACTTCGGCGTACACCTGGTTGCGGGCGTCGTCGATCAGCGGACGCTCGAACGTCTCGTACCGGATGCTGCTGGCCAGGTCGCCCAACACCGGATACCGAAGCCTGGTCGCCACCACCAGACGGTCGACGACCTCACCGGCCGCCCGCTGCATGTCGCTGCCGACCTGCGGGACCGCATTGCGCCACCGCTCGAGCAGCCGGGAGACGATCGGGATCTGGTCCGCGACCCGCTCCTGGGCCCGGAAGATCCGGAGCACCGCGTGCTCCAGTGCCGGGCTCGGCGTCAGATCGGTGACACCATAATGCTCCAGCACTGCGGCGAGCCGGCTGCGGAACGCCTGCGGCAGTCCCTCCCGCTCCGGGTCGAGTGAGCGCAGGTAGGAGTGGAAGTACTCGCTCGGGCTGTGCACGCGCTCGTCACCGGTCTCCTCCGCACCGGCGGGCCGGTTCCGGGACAGCTCACAGATGTCGGTGAAGGTGGCGAGGACATCGAGCGACGCGGTCAACCGCTCATCGTCGATCGGAGGCACCAGGTCACGAAGGCGGTCGTAGTCCGCGAGTGCCTCTTTGGCTCGATCGGTGCTCACGTCATAGCCCATCACCAGGGCACGCATCGTGGCCAGATCGGACAGCGCCTGCGCCCTCGCGTCCGGGGATCGGGTTGCACCCGCTGCGAATTCGACGGTGGGGGTGGTGCTGGCAGCGGCGTCGTCATCGATCCGGTCGATCCGCAGCAGCTCTCCGCCGCGGTCGACCTGGGAGTTCACCCCGGCCAGGATCTCCCGGACCCGGCCCGCGTAGGGGGCCTTGACCGGGGATTCCATCTTCATGCTTTCCAAGATCATCAAGGTGTCGCCGGCAGCGACCTCGGTGCCTGCGGCCGCGCGGACGGCGACCACCACCGCCGGAGCGGGCGACCGGACAACACCACCCTCGTCCCGGCTGACGCGGTGACTGACGCTGTCCACCTCGACCAGGTAACCGTGCGGGGTGCTCGACCCGACGATGTGATGCTGCCGGTCACCCAGGCTCAGCCGGCTCTCGAATGTGCTCTTCCGGTCGATCTCAACGTCGACGACGGTTTCTCCGCCGTCGTGTCTGGCGTCGACGATTCCGACCCGGAAGCGTTTCGGGCTGATCTGCGCCACGTTCAGGCAATAGGTCTGATGCTGGTAGCCGAGCTCGACCCGGCGACCGACAGTGTGGCCGGCACGGGGTCGACCACCACGTGCGGACCGGAGGAACGACTCGCGTTCCAGCGCCTCCTCGGCTTCGTAGACGTCGATGCCCGCATACAGCAGTGCGACGTCCGCATACGGTGCGACCGTTGATGTTTCGGTCAACCCGGCCCGGTCCAGCCAACCGGTATCCGCGGTGCCGTTGATCACCTCGGGGTGATCGAGCAGCCCCAACATGAACGACTTGGTGGACGTCCCGTTCTTCACCACAACTGCCGTCCCGCGCAGCGCGACGCGCAGCCGGGCCATCGCCTCGGCTCGATCCCGGCCCAAGGCGCTGATCTTGGCGATCGTCGATCCGTACTGAGTAATGATCTCGTCGCCGGTGGCGATTCCGGTGTCCACCCGGATGCCCGGCCGGTTCGGCAGCGTCAGGAACTCCACCTTCCCCGGGGACGGGGCAAAGCCGCTGTCGGCGTCCTCCGCGCTCAGCCGAGCCTCGATGGCATACCCGGAGTTCGGTGGGGGGTCCGCTGTCAGCCGATGGCCGTCGGCCACCATGATCTGCAGCTTCACCAGGTCGAGCCCGGTGCACAGCTCGGTGATCGGATGCGCCGCCTGAAGCCGGGTGCTCACCCCGAGCAGGGCAAAAATCCTTTCGTCGGGCTGGTACAAGAATTTCACCGTGCCGGCGCCGCGGTAATCGGCCGCCTTGACCAGGGCGACCGCACTGCGCCGCAGGTCGGTTTCCTGCTGCTCGGTCAGCGCGGGCGAGCCGGATTCCGCGATCAGCTGTTGGTTGACGCGCTGGATGGAGCAGTCCCTGATGCCGGGCGCCCATACGTTGCCGTGGTTGTCGGCGATGACCTGGACCTCGATGTGCCGTCCGCCGACGATCAGCTTCTCCATGAGGATGGCGTCGTCGGCGAACGCCTTGTGAGCTTCCGACCGGGTGCGCTCGATCGCGTTTTCGAGCTCACTGGGGCGCACGACCGTCCGGATGCCGCGGCCGCCTTTACCGCTGCGGGCCTTGAGGATCAGCGGGTAGCCGATGACCTCGGCGTGCTCCAGCGCGGAGGCCATATCCTCCACCGGACCCCGGCTCCAGGGCGTCACCGGCACGTTGGTCGCCTCGGCCAGAAACCTGACCTGCATCTTGTCGCGGAGCGTGCGCATCGCGGTGGCCGGCGGGCCGATGAACTTCACCCCGATGCGGTTGCACACCTCGACGAAGCCGGCGTCCTCGGACACGAAGCCCCAACCGGGCCAGCAGGCATCGACCTCGGCTGCGATCATCGCTCGTTCCAGCTCTGCGTGGTCCAGGTACGGGCTGCCCACCTCGCCCCTTCCCCGCAGCAGCACACGCTCGTCAGCCAACCGGACGAACAACGCGCCGCGTTCAGCCCGGGAATGCAGCGCGATCACCTTGATGGCGTACCCGAATTCCGCGTTCAGTTCCCGAACCGCTTGAATAAATCTGACCGCCGGTTCGCCTCTATTGATCACCGCGATGCGCGAGAACATTCCCGTGGTTCCTCCATCTGCCTCATACGAAAACTTCCCTGTGGGCGACCGACCGACATCGAACGCGAGGTATCGCTATCCGTCAGGTGCATCTCTGTGCGGCCTGCCCTGGCTGAACTTCGGGTCCTTCCAGATTTCGCGGCGTGCGGGGACAGGCACCCTGGCGCAGCGACCGTCGGGCGATTCACCTGGGGTCAAGGCCCGGACAGTTCTCGGTCGAGCGGCGGGCGTCAGTGAGCGGCTACCTCTCCATGAGTGTGGGAGGAATCGACGTCCGCCCTGTGCTGGGCGGCGCCATGTTCGTCCAGCATGTCGGCGTCATCGAAGCGATCTTCTCCCGAGAAGACCCAATTCGTCTTGTCGTGGTCGATCTCCTTCACCCGATGGACGATCACCAGGGTCGCCGCAGCGGTGCCGGAGAAGTTGGTGTCTACAGCGGCGTGTTTCCCGTCGTGCCAACCAGCTGTCTGCGGAACTCCGGGCTGGCCAATCGCTGCGCTTCCGCGCGAGCGGCCTCGATCCTTTCCGGCATGCCCAACCGGGCCGCGGGCTCCTCGTTGCCGGGAGTCGACACGAATTTCTCGATCGCGGCCAGACCCGCGTTGGCCCGGGCACTGGCGGCAGCCTGTTTGGCGTCCAGTCGGGCGGCATACCAGTCAGACGCGAGGACGGCCTCACGGGTGAACGACGTGCGGAACTCCGGCGACTCGAGCTCCCACCCCTCCGCGCTCATCCCGTCGGCCATGATCTCCAGCAGTGCGCGCAGCGGCGGGATCGCCAGATCGACGGTGCCGTCCTTGAAGTAGGCGCGCGCCACACGCTCGTGGGTGGTGACGATCGTGGCCATCGATTCGGCGAACACGCCGACGTCCTGAAGCTCCGGGCGCAGCATCTGCGGGGTGAAGATGACGTCCGGATGCAGGAAGATGCGGCCGAAGTACTCGGTGGCCATCCGGTCGGTCATCCGGTAACCCAGCCTGCTGGCGACCACGCGACGGCCTTCGTGCTCGAAGTCCGTCAGCTTCTCCAGGGCACCCTCGGCGATGAGGTTGCGCGCGTTCCGCTCCTGCGGGGTCATCCGCGCGAACAACTCGGGCACCAGGAGGGAGAAATCGTGGTCCACCCGGACCCGCGGTCCGATGTAGCCGGCGGCGGACACCCAGCCGTCGTAGCCGGTGAGCGCGTAGGACAACAGCGCGGCGTTCAGGTCGATGATGGCCGGCATGGCGTTGAAGGGTCCCTTGGTGAGCGCGCCCTCGGAGCCGGCACCCGTCGTCGAGGGAGATTTACCGGTCATCGACGAGATGAACTCCATGAACAACTCGGGCAACTCCATGTAGTGCAGGGGGTTGTACGAGCAGAGCGGCGGCATCGGCCCGTCAGGCGGGTTGTTCCGCCGACCCGCGGCAACGACATCCACCGGCAGCAGCAGGGGTGCGGTGGACGGTAGCCGCCGAACCAGTCGACCCGACAAGTCAGCCACGGCCGTCGCTTTGGTGTCGGTGCGGTCCGGTCGCCGCTGCAGGTAGCGGGGGTTCTTCGACGGGCTGCCGTCCACCAACCGGGGGTTCGCCGAGCTGACGAAGTAGGTCGGCCCCTCACCCTCGGCCGTGTCTGCGAACCGGCTGATCATGGTCGACATCGGTTCACTGAAGGCGCTGAAGGCCACCGCGTCATCGCGCATGGCGATGGCATCGGCCCTGGTCAACGGCTCGAAGTTGGACAGGAACGTCCCTGGCGTCGCGAGGTCTCGCTCGGCCTGTTTGTCGTAGCCACGGTGGATGGCGTCATCCGGGCGCTGGAACAGCAGATTCTCGCAATTCTCCACGAGCTTGTACGACCGTGCGGCTTCCAGCCCGATCTGGTCACCCGGGACAACCGTCGAGGCGGTGATGTCGTCCTCGGTCTGCACCTTCACCGCGGGTGAGAAGTCGTGCCGAAGGCTGAACAGCCGCCAGGACCCGTCGTCGTTGTAGCCGACCCGCAGCATGTTGATGGTGATCAGTCTGTCGTCCAGGCGTAGCCGGTTTCCCTGCCGGTTGTCGACGGAGACGACGCTGAAGTGGCTGCGCCAGTCGTTCCCCCACTCCGGCCGGTAGGCGTGCTTGACGGCGTAGACCAGCTCCTTGATGTCCGGCGGGACCTGATCGAGCCACGCGTTGTAGTCGGGGTGGTACGTCGAGCGGGACGGGGTGAGCAGTTTGATGACCGACCCGATCGAGCGTTCCTCCGACAGGATGGGCCGGTGGTCCCTGTTGTTCCTCGCCGGGTCGAGGAAGCGCTGGGAGAAGTCCCGCGCGAGGATCGCGGCAACCGAGTCCATGGCACGCTCGAAGTCCGCGACGAATTCGGATCCGACGACGAACGCGTCGTTGATGGCCTTGGAGATCTCCGACTTGCCGCCACCGGAGACCGTCGCCGGCTTGTGGCACGACGTTGCTGTGGGCACGGTGCCGATCAGGCTCCACGCCGTCCTCTCGCTGGGTTGCTGGGCGATCCGCACGCGGTAGCCGTTGGGCCCCAGATACTCCTTGTCCGCACGCAGCGGAATCGACTGCCGCGAGCCGTCGGCATTGGTCCAGGACACGGTCATGGTTCGCAGCGAGTACCGCGCGTGGGCCGGTACCAGCACGATGTGTGGCTCCCGCAGGTCCATCGCATGCCCCGCCGGCTGTACCGCGAACCGGTCCGGGTCGCGGTCGAGAACCTCTCCCACCGTGTAAGACTTGCCGGCAGAATTCTCGGTGAACTCCTGACCGAGGTTGTAACTGGCGAAGACCAGCGCTCCGCCGGAGTGCTCTTCCTCGGCATTGCCGAAAAGGTTGGCCGAGTAGGAGATCTGGGTCTTGACTTCCTTCTTGCAGTAGCCGAAGTAGGTATCGGCGATGATCGTGACGATCACGCCGCTGGTGTCGCGGGCACAGATCTTGAACGCGCGACCTCCGTTGTAGAGCTCATCCTCCTGCTCCCAGCAAACCCCATCCCGCCGCTGCCGGTCCGTGGCCTCGCTCACGTGCGGCAACCCGAGCTCGCGCTTGGTCACCCTCGTGAGGTGCGGCGCGAGAACGACGCATCCCGTATGACCGGTCCAGGTCTGCGGCTCCAGGGATGCGTCGTTCTCGGGCAGGTAGGGGTCGCCTCCGTTGCCGAAGATTCCCTCGACGAAGTCGAGGTTCGCGACGAGTCCACCGGGTGCGATGAACCTGGTCTCCATTCGCTTCTCGCGCACCGAGCCGTGCACCCCCGGTGCCACGAGTGGCCGTAGGTAGAGCGAGACCAAGCAGGCGGCCGGTTCCTGTTGGTTCGCCGAGTAGGGCAGCACCAAGTCCGCTTGCGGCGGCTGGAACGCCCGGACCAGCAGCCGCGCGTACGCCACCCTGGGCACCGCGATCTTGTCATCGGGGACGGCCACCGGGCCCTCGGCGATGTGGAACACCCCGGCCGTGGTCCGGCGGTCGGTGGCTGGGTTGTGCAGTACTCCGTTGATGAGTCGATAACTGTTCATCAGCGGGGACGAGAAACGGTCACCGTCGAAGGGCAGCGACAGGCTGCGAGCCAGCCCCGGCTCGTCGAGCACGAGCGTTCGTCGAGGGATCATCGGACGCTCCCCCGTCTGTGCCAGGAAGCTGTCGAGGAAGGCCTGGATCCTCCCGTCCGCCGCGCAGAGCCGGTCGGCCAGGCGACGGCTGAACTCACGTTGCCGAGCCAAGATCGGTCGCACCAGCCGGGCTGATTCGGACTCCTCGAACCCATCCGGAACCGGCAGGCCCAGTTGCTCGAGGCGAAGGTTGATGGCGGAGTTCAACATCTCGATCTGAGTCGGGGGCACATCCGTATTGTCCGCCTTGCCACTGTACTTCGGCCACACGGTGGGTCGGGAGACGTCCGACTTGGCCGGGAGGTGTGATTGACCGCGAGACGGCCCGAATCGAGCCGAGGTGACCACCCGTCGTACGGTCTGTTCACAAATCTGGTCACAAAGCATAAGAAAAACGGCCCCCGGACAATGTCCGAGGGCCGTTTTGCCTGATCACGTTGGTAGCGGGGGCAGGATTCGAACCTGCGACCTCTGGGTTATGAGCCCAGCGAGCTACCGAGCTGCTCCACCCCGCGTCGTTGTGGTGACACCACTGTAACAAGCTGATGTCACCACGACCAAATCGGTTCTGCCACAAGGGATGTGACAAGAGTGACAGCCGCGAACGGCACCGTCACCCGCGATTCGGGCCACGAGCGAGCCTACCCTCCGCCGCCTGACGGCGGAGGCGCCAGACTCGCGCTGTTGCTGCCGGTGTTGGCTTGGTCGGCCAGCTTGAGGTAGTTGTTGACCGCGTCCTCCAGCTGCTGCGTTGCAGTACCGATCTTGCCCAGGTCGCCGGAAGCCTTGGCTGTATCCAGATTCGACGCCGCGGTGTCCATGGCGGTCAGTGCCGCGGCCAGATCAGCCGGTGGAGCTGCCTGCGACGTACTCGGTGATGTCGATCCCGGTGACGTCGGCGTCGGCGACGGGTTGCCCGTCGCGCTGCCGTCGGCAGTGATCTGCACCGGCGCGTTGTCCGCCGCCTGGGTCAGCGCCTGTTGCAGCGTGCTGCCCACTCCGACCCGGCCGGCGTACCAGACCAGAACCCGGTTGAGTTGCGGGAACGAGGTGGATGACGCCTGGCCCTGGATGTAGAAGGGCTCTACATAGAGCAGCCCGTCGTTGACCGGCAGGGTCAGCAAGTTGCCGAAGATCACCCGGGCACCACCCTGCTGAGTCGACAGCGTGACGAGACTGCTGACCTCCGAAGTGGTTCGGAACAGCTGCTGGACCTGGGTGGGGCCGGGCGTCTGCGTCGAGGTGGGTAGTCGGAGCACGGTCAACTGGCCGTAGTTGTCAGGGTCCGAGGACGCTGACACGTACGCGCTCATGAACTCCCGCTGGAACCCGGTGAGCACGCTGGTCAGTTCGAACTCGGGCTTGTCGGAGCCGGGCAGCTTGACCTGCAGGTAGTACGGCGGCTGCGGGGCCTGGATGGCCTCGCTGACCGTGGGGTCGTTCGGCACCCGCCAGAAACCGGAGCTCTGGAAGAAGTCGACCGGGTCGTCGACGTGGTAACGGACCAGCAGCGACCGTTGCACCTCAAACAGGTCCTGCGGGTAGCGGAAGTGCGCCTGCAGGTCCGGCGATACCTCTCCGGCCGGCTTCACCAGACCGGGGAAGACGCCCTCCCAGGCCTTCAGTACAGGGTCCGATTTGCCGTCCGCTGCCTTGACCTCGTACAGCGTGACGGTGCCGTCGTAGGCATCGACGGTGGCCTTGACCGAGTTCCTGATGTAGGAGACCTGTGTGTTGGCCTGCCCGGTCCCGCTGCGGGCCGCCAGCGAGTTGTTGGTGGCGTCGGACAGTGAGACGTTCTGCGCGTACGGGTAGTTCTGCGCGGTCGTGTAGGCGTCCACGATCCAGACGATCCGGCCATCGACCACGGCCGGGTAGGCCTTGGTGTCGGTGGTCAGGAACGGTGCCGCCTTCTGCACCCGGGTCAGCGGGTCGCGGTAGTACATGATCTTGGACTCGGCGTTGATCTCCGAGGAGAACAAGAAGTTGGCCTCGCCGTACTCGGTCGCGAAAACGGCCCGCTGGAACAGGTTCCCGACCGGGACGCCGCCCTTACCGGTGTACGTGTAGCGCGTCGTCTCGGTGTCGTACTCGCGAGCGACGCCGCCCTCCGCCGCGCCGACGATCGCATAGTCGGTCGTCAGCTGGCCGTAATAGGTGCGCGGCTGCTGCACCGGAATCGGGTTGTTCGCCTGGCCGATGGCGGCGATGTCGGAGACGTTGTAGTCGGGATACCCGTTGTTCACAGTGTTCGCCGGCGCGGCTACGAAGCCATCGCCGTGGGTGAACACCATGTGCTCGTTGATCCAGTTCTTCTGCGCATCGTTCAGTCCCTCGGCATTCAGCTCGCGGGCCGCAACCACGTAGTCCTGGGTCTTGCCGTTGACCGTGTAGCGGTCCATCGCCAACTGGTCCGGGAAGCCGTAGAAGTTCCGCAGCTGCTGCTGCTGGGTGAATGTCGGGGACAGCACATTCGGGTCCAGCAGGCGGGCGTTCGGCAGCGTGTCGGTGTCACTGATGATGTCCCGCGGGTCGCCCGCGAGCACGGCGGGGTAGTCGACGTAGTTGATCTGGTCGTCCTGGATCTGGTACGCCGTGCGCGTCGCCTCGATGTTCCGCGCGATGTACTCGGGCTCCCGGTTGATGCCGTTCGGGTTGACCACGACCTGCTGCAGCACCAGCGGCCAGACGCCGCCGATCAGCACACTCGAGAGCACCAGCAGGCCGAGCGCGATCGCGGGGAGCTTGATGGACCGGGTGAAGGCGCCGACGACGAAGCCGATCGCACAGATCGCGGCGATCAGCATCAGGATGAGCTTGGCCGGCAGCACCGCGTTGATGTCGGTGTACGACGCGCCGGTGAAGGTGCCGCCACGGTTGGAGAACAGCAACTCGTACCGGTCGTACCAGTACTGGACCGCCTTGAGCAGCACGAACGCGGCCACCAACAAGGACAGCTGCAGGGTGGCCTGCGGGGTGATGCGCCGACCCGGCCCACTGAGCCGTACGCCGCCGAAAAGGTATTGCACCACGGCGACGCAGATGAAGCAGATGGCGATGATGACGAACAGCCAGCTCAGCACCATCTCGATCATCGGCAGGGTGAATACATAGAAACCGACGTCGTTGCCGAATTGCGGGTCGGCGGTGCCGAAGTCGCCGCCGTTGAGCCACAACTGGACGGTGGACCAATTCGACTGGGCCGACAATCCGCAGATCAGTGCCACCAGCCCGGAGATGCCGAACAGGAAGACCTTCGGGCGGGTGCTGACGATGGTTCGGTACGGAGCGAGCGGGTCGATCTCGTTCGTCGGCACGAACACCGGCCGCGAGCGGTAGGCCACGTACAACGAGCCCCACACCAGGCCGCCGCCCACGACGGCGGCAATGAAGAACAGGATGATCCGGCTGACGGCCTGGGTGGTGAAGACCTCGCGGTAGCCCACCTCGCCGTACCAGAGCCAGTCCACGTAGATGCCGACGAACTGGAACCACAGGATTGCCAGCACTGCAAGGCTGACCAGCGCGATGAGTACCCGCTTGGCACGTCGCGACATGGTGGGCAAACCAACGGGGGGCCGCATGGCCACGGGTGAACTCCTCGGGGTCGAAACTGCTGTGCACTGCAAAGGGCACCTGATGCTGATGACGGCGCCCCGGCCGGACCCCGGCGCAAACCGGGCCCCGCCACCTCAACTGTAGGCATCGCCGTGAGGTTCCCCGGCGCGCAAGCAGCGTCGCAACATGATTGTTGTGGGCTGTCCGGAGAACGTGTGCCGCGAAGCGCCAGTCCAGCACTCGCGCGGGCGAGATCGCTGTGAGCCCCGTGCGAAGATCATCGGCGTGAGCACGCCGGACTGGTGGGAAGATCCCGATCTTGCGGTGGCGGTCGCGGAGGTGGAGGAATTCGCCGCCTCCGCTGGGTGGGACGCCCCTCCCCAGCTGTTCGCGCTGGTGGCCACCGAGGAGCTCCGGGTTGCGCAGCCCGATCTGGCTCCGTCATTGGGCGCCGCCGTGTACACGCCCATCGCCCAGGAGTCGCTGCCGTCGGGTGAGCTGTCCGAGGCCCTCGCGCAGATCTCCTGGCCCGCCGAGGTTGCGGGCTGTGTGCTGGTACAGGAGATCGTCGTGCTGCCCCCCGAGGTCGGCGTCGACCTGCCCGAAGACCCGGCCGAGGCCGCCGAGATCGCCGCCCGTCATCCCGCACGCGCCGAAGCCCGGCTGGTGGCCGGCGTGCTGCGGGACGCCACAGGCGGCGCGTGCCTGATGCGGTTGCGCGGCGAGCACGACGACGCCCCGCTCCGCGGCGGCGACCTCGCCCCCAACCTGCTGGCGACGCTGCACCTGACGTTCGAGGACTGACGCGGCCGGCGTGAAGCAGTGGGCACAGATGTACCTACGCAACGCTGGGCGAGCGGTCCGCTGAGCGAGCAGTCCGCTGAGCGAGTTCGGCGTGATCAGCAGCCGGGCGGTGTGCCGCCGGCCTTGAGCGTTTCCAGCGCCGCCATCGCATCATCGACGGTGGATACCTTCACCAGCTGCAAGCCGTCGGGCACCTGGGTCACCGCCTCGGCGCAGTTGTCGGCAGGAACCAGGAAGACCGTCGCCCCTGCTTCTCGGGCGGTGACCAATTTGAGCAGCACACTGCCGATCGGGCCGACCTTTCCGTCCGGGTCCATGGTTCCGGTGCCGGCGATGAAACGTCCACCGGTCAGCTCCTCGTCGGTCAGCTTGTCGATGATCCCGAGAGTGAACATCAGGCCGGCCGAGGGGCCGCCGATCCGTTCCAGCGCAATGGATGTGGTGAACGGTGCGGTGGGGCGTTCGACCGCACCGATGCCCAGGAATCCCTGACTGCCGATCTCTGGATTGCTGCCCAGGGTCACCTTCTCGGTGACCTCTTTGTCATCCCGCAGCACCTTCACGGCCACCACCTGGCCGGGCGTAGTGCCCTTGAGAGCCGTTTGCAGGGAGGGGAAGTCGGTCACCTGAGCGCCGTCCACAGCCATGATCCGATCCTGCGGCTGCAATACGCCGGCACTCGGCGAGCCATCGGCGATCTCACCGACATACGTCACGTTGGGATACTTCAGATATCGCAGCGATGCGATCTCGGCCGCCGATTGGGAATCCCGGAAGTCCCGCGCGTCTTGTTGTTTCACTTCGTCGACGGTTTTGTCCGGCGGGTAGTAGTCCTCCCGCGGCGCGAGCGCATAGCGACCGGTGGCCCACAGCCCGAGGGCCTGGAACAGCGCGATGTGGTCGGTGATCGAGACGGTCGTCATGTTCAGGTGCCCGTCGCCCTGATCGCGGTTGGCCGACGCGGGGATGTCCTCACCGCTGAAGGTGATGACCTGGGTGCCGTCGACCGAGCCCAAGGTGTTGTAGGTGACGCCCGGACCCACGGCGACGTACGGCACCGGAATGACGGCAGCCGCAACGACCAGTACGGCCGTCACCGACGACCCGACCAGGACGGTGCGCCCGCGCAGCGTCATACGTGAGAACCAGGACATGGTTTCCGAGGGTAGGCGGTTCCCCCGTGGGAATTCCGCCCCGAGGATCGGGGTGGTTCCTGTGAAGGGCGTTCGCCCACGGCGATCAGGGCACGGGGGAGTGCCTCCGAGAGGCGATGTTCAGTACCGTGACCCTATGACGAATCTGCCGTTCGGCTTCTCCCCCCCAGGTGACGACGACCCTGAGGGCAAGGGCGGTCAAGGGCCGGTGCCGGGCGGTTTCGACCTCAACCAATTGGGCTCGATGCTCTCCCAGCTCGGCCAGATGATGTCGCAGGCCGGTGCCTCGGGCACCCAGACCGGGCCGGTCAACTACGAGTTGGCCAAGCAGCTGGCCACCTCACAGCTGCCCGCATCGCACCCGGCTTCGTCGGTCGACGTGGCGAAGGTCGTCGAGGCCGTCAAGCTGGCCGAGGTCTGGCTCGACGGTGCGACCGCGATGCCCGCCGGCGCGCGCACCATCACCGCCTGGACCCCCCGGCAGTGGATCGACGCCACCATGCCGATGTGGGAGAAGCTGTGCTCCCCCATCGCCGAGCAGGTGTCGAAGGCCTGGATCGACGGCCTGCCGGATCAGGCGAAGGCGCAGGCCGGCCCACTGCTGGCGATGATGGGGTCGATGGGCGGCATGGCGTTCGGCTCGCAGATCGGGCAGGGGCTGGCTCAACTGGCGCCCGAGGTGCTCACCTCCACCGACGTCGGGCTGCCGCTGGGTCCGGACGGCACCGCCGCGCTGATGCCACGATCGATCGCTGAGTTCGGCTCCGGGCTCGACCTGCCCGAGGACCAGGTGCGGCTGTACCTGGCGGTCCGCGAGGCGGCCCACCATCGGCTGTATGCCGGAACCCCGTGGCTGCGGGACCGGATCATCTCGCTGATCACCTCCTACGCGAAGGCGATCTCGGTCGACTTCTCCGCGGTCGAGCAGCTCGCGTCGTCGTTGGATCCGTCTGACCCCTCCAGCATCGAGGCAGCTCTGGGTCAGGGCATGTTCGAGCCGAAGATCACCCCGGGCCAGGAAGCCGCGATGGCGCAGCTCGAGACGCTGCTGGCTCTGGTCGAGGGCTGGGTGGACACCGTTGTTGCGGAAGCGGTGGGCAACCGGCTGCCCGGTGCGGCAGCGCTGCGCGAAACCCTGCGCCGCCGCCGGGCGACCGGCGGACCGGCGGAGCAGACCTTCGCAACGCTGATCGGCCTGGAGCTGCGGCCGCGGCGGTTGCGGGTCGCCGCCGACCTGTGGCGCGACGTCACCGCTTCCCGCGGCATCGAGGGCCGGGACGCGCTGTGGGCGGACCCGGACCTGCTGCCGTCATCGTCGGACCTGGACGACCCCGCCGGCTTCATCCAGCGGGACCAGGAGTTCAGCGCGCTCCTCGCCGGCCTGGACGATCTGGAGTCCGAACTGCTGGACGGCCCCAACCCGGGCTCGTCAGAGACAGGCTCGACCGACACCGGAACGGCGGGCGCTGGAGACGCCGACCCCGGGGAGCACAAGCCCGACGATGACGGCCCGGCGCCGCGCTCGGTGTGATGCCGGGTTTCCGCCGGTGAGCTGACAACCCCCTCAAGGGTTGCTCTGTGCGTCTGCATCCGACAGGCAGGACCGTTTTCGGTGTTGATCATGCGGCTCCGCACGGTTCTGTCGGCGTGTCGTCGGCGAGTCACGTGCGGAGCCCCATGATCAACGCGGGCCGGTGCGGCGGCAGGCTCAAACCGCGCTGGACGGGCTCCACAGGTTGATCCCGGTGTCGACCGCATGGCCCCCGATCACCGACAGCTCGTCTTCGGTGAAGGAAAGGTTCTCGATCGCCGCCACGTTGTTCTCGAGCTGCGCCACCGATGACGCGCCGACCAGCACGGACGTCACCCGCTCGTCGCGCAGCGCCCAGGACAGCGCCAGCTGCGCCAGGGACTGCCCGCGGCCCTTCGCGATGTCGTTGAGTGCCCTGATGTGTTCCAGCGCCTCGTCGGTCAGTAGGTCGGTCGACAGCGAACCACCACGGGAGGCGCGGGAGTCGGCCGGAACTCCGTTCAGATAGCGGTCCGTGAGCATGCCCTGCGCGAGCGGAGAGAACGCGATACACCCCACGCCGAGCGTCCCGAGGGTGTCGAGCAGTCCGTCCTCGATCCACCGGTTGAGCATCGAATACGACGGCTGGTGGATGAGCAGCGGCGTGCCCATGTCCTTCAGGATCGCGGCGGCACGCTGGGTGCGTTCCGGCGAGTAGGACGAGATTCCCGCGTAGAGCGCACGACCGGACGTGACGGCGGTGTGCAGCGCGCCCATCGTCTCCTCGAGCGGCGTATCCGGGTCGGCGCGGTGCGAATAAAAGATGTCGACGTAGTCGAGCCCCATGCGCTGCAGTGACGCGTCCAGCGACGCCAACAGGTACTTCCGTGATCCCCGGTCGCCGTACGGTCCCGGCCACATGTCGTAACCGGCCTTCGTCGAGATCACCAGCTCGTCGCGGTAGGGCTTGAAGTCCTCCGCCATCAATCGGCCGAAGTTGATCTCCGCAGAGCCGTAGGGCGGCCCGTAGTTGTTGGCCAGATCGAAATGCGTGACACCCAGGTCGAACGCACGCCGCAGCACCGCCCGTTGGCGATCCAGCGGGTCCACGTCACCGAAGTTTTGCCAGAGCCCGAGGGAGACCGCGGGCAGTTCGAGGCCGCTGCGGCCCACCCGTCGGTAGGGCATTGATTCGTAGCGATCGGAAGCAGCGAGATAGACCATCCGGCCAGTTTGCCAGCACCCGATCGGCTCACCGTGCTGCCCTCTACTTGGTTGCCACCGGCCCGGGACGAAGCGCCCGGAGCAACATTTACCGGACCGCTCAGGCCCGGATGCCGATTTCCACGCTCAGCGGCGGGTACGGTGAGCGCCGGTCCGTTCGAAGGATCGCTGGCTACGGCTGTGAACTCCGGCGTCCGCGGCGCATCTTGCACCCGGGCTCCCCGATGAAAGGAAGGCCAATGGCCGAGACCTACAACGGTTACTGCGTGAAGTGCAAGGAGAAGCGGGACTTCGAGGGCGAGGTCGCGGAGACCAACGGCCGACGGATGGCCAAGGGCATCTGTCCGGTCTGTGGCACCAAGATGAATCGGATCCTCGGCAAGGCCTGATCGCTCCGCCGGCCTGTCCGCCGGATCCAAGCCGTCACCCGTTGAACCGTTCCCTGGCAGCGGCGCGCTCTCAGCGCGCGACCTGCCAGGCTGCGGTTCAACCAATCTCGTGATGCCAGGCCCCGGTGTGGACAAACTCCCTCCTTGATGCGCCCGCTGTTGCACGCTGTGCCGGGGTGAGCTCAGTGACCGATGGCCGAGTTGAAACACGTGCATCACAAGCGGGCGGATCAGTGGGGACGCCTCGAACGGGCAGAACCAGCGCGGTGCAGCGGGCGGCCGTCGTCGACCTTGACGCCCGCTACGCCCTCCCGTTCGGCACGAGGGTGATCGAGCGGGACCGGAACTGCGTGCAGATCGGTGTCGACCAGCCCCGCACCGTCGTGGTCCGCAACGCCCCGGCGCGCGCCGCTTCCGTTCTCGGCGGGTTGGACGGCGGCCGGACGGTGTCCGAGATCCTGCACAACCTCGAACTGGCCGATGACGCCGGCTGGCTGCCCCTGCTGGATCAGCTGTTGGCTGCCGGGATGCTGTTGCCCGTGGTCGCACCGGAGGGGTCGCGCCCACCGATGACAGTCGGGGCCCACCTTTCCGAAGAGCGCGCCGGACTCACCCATCGGCACGGGCAGGCGGCCGCCGCGCGCATCCTGCAGGCCCGTGACGACGCACTGGTCGTCGTCCGGGGGCAGGGGGAGGTTGGCATCTCCATCACGGCTCACCTCGCCGCCGCGGGCATCGGACATCTGCATCACGACACTGCTGCCCGGTTGATGCCGTGGCATGCCGGTGGCGCACTGTTGGATGGGCCGTCCGCTGAGGGCCCGACACCCAGCGACTCCGCCACGAACGGCTCGGCACCCGCCGGCCGCCCGCCGCCTGACCGACCCGCACCGAACGATCCTGCAACCGGCGACCCGGCAGCCAGCGGCCCCGCAGCCGGCCGCGGAGGCCCCGACGACGCCGTCGCACGGCGATTGGCCGACCTGCGGTCCCGGTTTCCCGCGCTCCGACTCCACTCCCCTGCCGCCCACCAGCAGCCAACGGCCGTCGTCCTGATCGGCGGGGCCGTCCCCGACCTCGGGCTCGCCGCTGGGTACAGCCGCGCACGAGTCCCCTATCTCGCCGTCGCCACCGGCGCGGCGAGGGTCGTCATCGGGCCGTTCGTGCTGCCGGGCCGATCCACCTGCGTGATGTGCGTGCACCGGCACCGCACCGACGCCGACCCGCAGTGGCCGACGGTGGCCGGCCAACTCGGTGCCGCCGCGACGCGCCCGCCCGCCGTGCTGGCCGCCGCGGCCGTGTGTCTGGCTGTCGGCGAGGTGCTCGAACACATCGACGGTGTGCAGCCGCCGCGAACTGTCGACGGCACACTCGAATGGGAGGCCGGGTCGACGGCACCGCGTCGCCGGACCTGGGGTCAGCATGCGCACTGCGGATGCCGCGCGATCCCGGCACCGGACAACACCGGTGCTGATGTCTGACAGCGTGGATGCAGGCCGCCGGACGGCTGCACCTCTGCAGGACGTCCGGGCACGATCGGCTCCATCGGCGACGCGCCCGAAAACCCGTTGAGGTGTCCGGATTTTGGCCAGGAACAAGGTCCTCCGGACCCGCCGATGGAACCCAGTCCGAACGTGCCCGGGCCGAGGTCGGCCAATTGCGGCCCACCCGGCCCAGGTCTTTGTCACAATGGTCCGGTGTCCGACATCCCCAGAGGCGCCCTGAGCCGGACCGCTCGGTTGGCCAGCCTCCCGCTGTCGGCTGCCGGGCGCGCCACGCTCGGTCTCGGGCAGCGACTCGCCGGTCGGGACAAGGACGAGATCTCCTCGGAGTTGCAGCGCCGGACGGCTGAGCAGGTGTTCGAGGTGCTCGGCACGCTCAAGGGCGGCGCCATGAAGTTCGGGCAGGCGCTCAGCGTCTACGAGGCGGCCATCCCCGACGAGTACGCCGCCCCCTACCGTGAAGCGCTGACCAAGCTGCAGAACGCTGCACCCCCGATGCCCCCCGCCACCGTGCACAGGTTGATGGCGCAGCAGTTCGGCACCGGGTGGGTGTCGCGCTTCCAGGAATTCGACGACCGGGCGGCCGCGGCCGCCAGCATCGGCCAGGTGCACCGGGCGATCTGGAAAGACGGCCGGGAGGTCGCGGTCAAACTGCAATACCCAGGCGCGGACGCCGCACTGCGCGCGGATCTCGACCAGCTGTTCCGGGTGTCGCCGCTGATCGGGGTCGTGATCCCCGGTCTGCAGATCCGGCCGCTGCTGGCGGAATTGCGTGATCGGATCCTGGAGGAACTGGATTACTCACAGGAGGCGGACAGTCAGCGCGCCTTCGCCGCCGCCTATGCCGGCGACCAGGATTTCGCCGTGCCCAGGGTGGTCGCCAGCGCCCCGAAGGTCATCGTTTCCGAATGGGTGGACGGCATTTCACTGAGCAAGATCATTTCCGGCGGGACGACGGAGCAGCGCGACCGCGCGGGGTCGTTGCTGACGGAGCTGCATTTCGCGGCACCTGAACGGGTCGGTCTGCTGCACGCCGATCCGCACCCCGGCAATTACATGCTGACCCCGGACGGCCGCCTCGCTGTCATCGACTTCGGTTCTGTGGCAAGGCTTCCCGACGGCGCCCCGCCGATCATCGGCCGGGTCACCAGACTGGCACTGGAGGGTGACGCCGACGGCGTACTGGCCGCGTTGCGGCTCGAGGGTTTTGTTGCCGCGGATTACCACCCAGACCCGCAGGCCCTGATGGAATATCTGGTTCCGTTCATCGAACCGTTGCGGCACGAGACGTTTCATTTCACCCGCAGTTGGATGCAGGCGCAGGCCGCTCGCATGTCGGATTTCTCCAGCGAGGAATCGAAAATGGCGCGGCGACTGAACCTGCCGCCGTCCTACCTGCTCATCCACCGGGTGACGTTCGGGTCGATCGGCGTGCTGTGCCAGCTCGATGCCCGGGCACCGTTCCTGGAAATGGTCGAGCGTTATCTCCCCGGATTCGGCGACGACTGACCTGGCGGCGCCGCGAGTCGGGTCACCACCATTCGCGGTCCAAGCGTGATTCGATGCCGCGAAGGTTCTCCCGCGCGCAGCGGTCGCACACCCAGACCGCGCCCCGTCGCGGGTCCACCTCCCGCATCCAGGTGATGGGCGGCGGAGCGGCGATCGTTCCGCACATCGAGCAGCCGGCCGCCGGGGTGTCGGGCATTCCGGGACGATAACCCCTCGGACGCCGTCGACCCCCACGCACCGTGGGTACGTGGGGGTCGAAGCCGATTGATCGTGGTGGTGCGGACGGGTGTGCCGCCTGCGGATCGGTGTTGCGGACCGCGGGCGATCACAGCAACGGTACGGGTCAGCGGTGCAGCAGCCTGGCCGCCTTGCGGAACGAACGAGCGCGCCGAACCTGACGAGCCCTTTCGGTGTCCCGCTGGATCTCGCGCATTCGGTCGCGAGCCAGATCTTCGATCATGGAACTCATGTCATTCCTCCGGAGATGATGCGTGGCCGTCGTGGGCCGCGCAGAAGCGTTGTGGGCGTTGCTGTTCCGTGCGTCTCGCCGTCGGCGAGCAGTGGTCTCGATCGGCCGCGGAGCCGATCGACGGGGTCGGCGACCGAGCGGAGTCGGCCGCTCGATCACCGGCCTCAGGCGGTAGCCGTTCGGCTGGACGCCGGTCATGCCGCGATCTTCCGGGGACGTCCTCGCGGACGCTTGCGGGCGATCACGACGCCGTGGTCGAAGATCTCACCGCCCCAGACACCCCAGGGCTCGGCTCTTTCGAGCGCGGCTTCGAGGCATTGCTGACGGATCGGGCACTCGACGCAGAGCGCCTTCGCCCTCTCCAGCTCGTCGGGCCGTTCGGCGAAGAACAGGTCCGGGTCCCCGGTATGGCAGGGCAGGTCGTCGATGAAGGAGGTCTCGGGTAGTTCGAGGAGTTGCATCACGGGTGTTCCTTCTCCGTGAGAGGAATGGATGGTGAACAGAAGCTGGATCAGTCCCGCATGGGGTTCAGAGTCCGGTGACGGTGCAGCAGATACGAAACGGCCGCGAATTCGTCGATGTGGACGAACCGCGGCCGGAGGCGAGCGAATGCCTGGCGATCAAGCCAGGTGTCGCACTCCGTACCGCAGCGTGGCGACGGCGTCGCCAAGGACAAAGATGTGCCCCTGGCGCGGACGTGCCATCACGGTGGGAAAGGCCTCGAACCGCATCGGAGACACGACGCCGGCGCCGAGCCAACCGCTGGTGTTCACCAGATTGGACATTCGGCACCTCCCTTGCGTTCCGCGTCCCCGTCATCACGGGGTGCCTGCGCTGCGAGCACTGTTGCCGCTGCGCCTGAGTGGTCACTTCTCGATCACAACTGCTGCCGCGCCATGGCTCACCTGCCGCCTGGTGACGCACCAACCGCTGAAGACATTAGGGCGGCGCCACGGGCCCGCGCAACCGAATTAACCGAGAAAGTTGAAAAACTTCTGACAGTCGGTTCTACGGCGGCAGCTCGGTCCCGCCGGAAGCCATCCGGTGAGGAACTTTCGCCGGCAACGATTTTCGGTACGGACGTCTGCTGCCCTGCGGCCGAACGATGCTCGAACAGGTCACTCGACGATCTGAAAGATGCGCCGGGAACCCGCGCGTCGGACCTGTCGAAGCCAGGCGAATGTCGCTGCCTGACGGGTGGCGCTGCCTGACGGGTGGCGCTGGGTGGCGCTGCCCAGAGGGTGATGCTGCCTAGCGGGTGGCGCTGACGATGCCCAGGACGTCCTTGCCGTACGCGTCGAGCTTGGCCCGGCCGATCCCGGGGATCGACAGCAGCGCCGCGTTGTCGGTGGGCCTGCGCTCGGCGATGGCCAGCAGCGTCGCGTCGGAGAACACCACGAACGCGGGCACCGACGCCTCGCTGGAGCGGGTCTTGCGCCAGATCCGCAGCGCGTCCACCAGTTCGGGATCGGCCGAGGACGGGCAGGACGCGCACCGGCCGACCTTCACCTGCGCAGGGGTCAGCAGTCTGCCCCCGCACAACCGGCAGCGTCCCGGACCGTTCGTCCGCTGCGATCCGCCGGTCGGAGTGGCCGCGTCCGGCGCGATACCGGTCAGGAAACGGCTGCGGCGCCGGGTCTTCCGGCCACCCTGGGCGCGGGACAGTGCCCACGACACGGCGAGCCTGGTCCGGGCCCTGGTCACCCCGACGTAGAAGAGCCGGCGCTCCTCCTCGATCTCCTCCGGCGTCTCTGCGTGCTGGATGGGCAGCGTGCCGTCGGTGAGGCCGACCAGGAACACCGCGTCCCACTCCAAGCCCTTTGCCGCGTGCAGCGATGCGAGGGTGACACCTTCCACGGTGGGCGCATGCTGCGCCTCGGCGCGCTGGTCGAGCTCGGCAGCCAACGCGCCGAGCGTCGCGGTGGGCACGGCGTCGGCCAGCTCCTCCGCTACGGCGACGATCGCGGTCAGTGAATCCCAGCGATCGCGGAGCGCCCCGGGCGGCGGTGCTTCGTCACTGAGCCCGATGGTGCCGAGCAGGCCGCGCACCGTCGGGACCAGATTCGCCGGCCGCCCCGGCGCCGCCTCGTCGTTCGCGGAATCGCCGGCGGCATCGCCTTCGGGTCCAGAAGCCGAGTCCGCCATGGTGCGGGCAGCGTTGCGCAGCAGGGCCATTGCCTGCCGCACCTCCGCCCTGGCGAAGAATCGCTCGCCACCGCGCACCACGTAGGGCACGTTGTGCTCGGTCAGCGCCGCCTCGTAGACCTCCGACTGTGCGTTGATCCGGTAGAGAACGGCGATCGACGACGCCGGCATCCCGCCTTCGATCAGCGCGGCAGCGGCGGCCGCGACCGCACTGCCCTCGGTGTGCTCGTCGGGGTGCTCGGTGAACGTCACCTCGGGGCCGTCGGGCAGCACGGCGGTGAGCCGCAGCCGGTACTTCGCGGCGATCCCGCTCGACCCGGCGATGACGCGGTTGGCCATGGAGACCACCTGCGGCGTCGAACGGTAGTCCCGCTCCAGCCGGACGACGGTGGCGTGCGGGAACCGCCGTTCGAAGCCGAGCAGGTAGCCCGGCGACGCACCGGCGAAGGAGTAGATCGTCTGGTTGGCGTCACCGACGACGGTCAGCTGGTCCCGACCGCCCAGCCAGGCATCCAACGTCCGCTGCTGTAACGGCGTCACGTCCTGGTACTCGTCGACGACGAAAGACCGGTAGCGCGAACGGAACTCGCGTGCGACCGCCTCGTCGTCCTCGAGCACCGCACAGGTGTGCAGCAACAGGTCGTCGAAGTCGAGTTGCTCGGCATCCTGCTTCACCGACTCGTACACCTCGAACACCTTGGCGACCGTCTCGGCCGGCAGCGGCGTGTCCCGTTGATGCTTCGCGACGGCGGCGAGGTACTCCCCCGGACCGGCCAGCGATGCCTTGGACCACTCGATCTCACCGGCCAGATCGCGCAGCGTCGCGGCGTCGGTACCAGCGTTCACCCGCCGGGACGCGACCGCGACGAGCCGCAGTTTGTGCTCCAGCACCGGCCACAGCGTGCCGCCGACGGAGCGGGGCCAGAAGTACCGCAACTGTTTGAGCGCCGCGGAGTGGAACGTCCGGGCCTGCACCCCGCCGACGCCCAGAGAGCGGAGCCGCACCCGCATCTCACCGGCGGCCCGCGTGGTGAAGGTGACGGCCAGCACCTCGGAGGAGGTGTGCGCACCGGAGCCGACCAGGTGGGCGATCCGGTGCGTGATGGTCCGGGTCTTACCGGTTCCGGCACCGGCCAGGACGCAGACCGGGCCGGGCGGGGCCAGGACCGCGGCCCGCTGTCCGTCGTCGAGGCCGGCGAGTACGTCCTGTTGCACCGCGACATTTTCGCACAGTTGTACGCCGCGTCGGCTCCATCGGCGCGCCCTGTGGATGGCAGGCGAGTGGACGGCAGGCGAGTGGAGGCACGCGAGTGGACGGCGGTCGAGTGGACGGCGGGCCGGGTTTCGCGGCGGTCGATCGCAGCACCGCGCAGGCGCGCACCGTCAGCCGGCGGCCCAGCCTTCCACCATCCGGCGGGCGATCGACACCTGGCCCGGCAGGATCACTGTGGGATCGCGCCGTCGCTTCACCGGGATCGGCCGCGGCAAGCCATCGGTCTGCGCTACCGGGATCGGCGGCCTCGGCAGCGAGGATCGCCCGCACCTCTTCGCGCCGAACCACCTGGCCTCCTCGATCTCCCCTGTCCCGCGGCAACAGCGGTGCGCCCGGTTCCGCCCGCGCCTCGAACCCGACCATCAGCGACCGCGGGAACGGCCACGGCTGGGACCCGAGATAGCCGACGTCGGTCGACGTGCAACCCCGACCTCCTCCAGCACCTCCCGCACCACCGTGCCCTCCAGCGACTCCCCTGCCTCGACGAAGCCGGCGAGCACCGACATCCGTCCGGCGGGCCAGATCGGTTGCCGGGCAAGCACCATCGACTCTTCACCGTCGTGCACGAGGACGATGACCGCGGGGTCGGTCCGGGGGAACTCCTGGTGGCCGTTGGGGCAGACCCGTGACCAGCCCGCCGGGGTGGGCGTGCTCGGCTCGCCGCACCGCGGGCAGTAGCCGGCCGCGGCATGCCAGGTGAGCAGTGCCGTCGCGGTGGTCAGCAGCCCGGCGTCGGCGTCCCGCAGCAGCGCCCCCCACTCCCGAAGCCCACCGCCGTCGGCGACCTCACCCGTGCACCGCCCAGTGGTCGACGCCGTCGACGGCGCCGAGCAGCACCGCGTCCGGCGGCGGCCCGTCGGCCACGTCCAGAGCGGCGACGGTGCGCAACCCCGCGGCGCCCGGGTGTCGACGCCGACACGGCCGCGCGATGTCCAGAGTCAGGACCCTGGCCCGCGGCCATTCGCTGCCGATCCGCCCGGCTCGCGGAGATCCTCGGACCGGTCGGCGTCCCCCTGGACAGCGCTGGCGTGTCGATCCGGAACGCGTCGCCGGCGGGGCCGGCGGCGTCGGCTCGTGCGGTGCCGTCTGCTGCGACGCATCCGGCGCGGCGGCGTTCCTGCCACCCTCGTCACTCGCGGCTCGCCGCATCACGCGAAATCCACGTCGCCCAGTCCGCTCAATTGCGCCTGAGCACGCCGAGATCACCGACCACGACACCGGTGAACCTCGCGGGTGCGAGCATGTCGGCGGCGGCCGCGGAGACCTCGTCCACCGTCACCGCGGCCAGTGCCGCCGGGTGATCGCGCAGCCAGGTCTCGTCCAGTCCCGTGCCGGCCACATCGGACAGGTCGAGGCCAACCCGGCCTGGGTCGACAGCGACGTGGCCAGAGTGCCCAGGGCGTAGTTGCGGGCCGACTCGACCTCGTCGGCGGTCGGCGGCAGCAGGCTGATCCGGCCGAACTCGTATCTCGCCTCCAGCAGGGCTGGCGCGGTGGACGGTGTGGTGGTGTCGAAGGCGACGGTGACCGCTGCGGTCTGCGGCCAGAACTCCAGGGCGGACCGCGCGCTGTAGGTGTACCCCTTGTCCTCCCGGATGTTCTCCACCAGCCGGGACGAGAAGTAGCCGCCGTAGACCAGGTTCGCCAGCTGATGCGCCGGCGTAGGCCGGGTCGCTGCGCGGCACCGCTGCGGCCGGAGAGCCGGATCTGCGACTGCACCGCGCCCGGCGGTGATGCGCGAGCAGATCGTCGCCGATGATCACCGGCGGCGGTTGCAAGCGTGCGGGCCACGGCCTCCGGTCCGCGCGGACCAGCCGGCCAGCGCGGCCCCGGCGACGTTCGATCGCCCTGGTCGGGCTGAGGTCGCCGACCAGCACCAGGGTCGAGCCGCGCGGCACCAACGCGCGTTCGTGCAGCCGGCGCAGGGCGGCCGGCCCGACCGCGGCGACGAGTTCGGGCTCCGGCATGTCCCAGGCCGCCGGGTGCTCGCCGAACCTTCGGTGCTGCAGGTGTCGATGGGCCACCGTCGGACGGTTGGGTCGCCGAGATGGCCAGGTGCTCGACCAGCCGTTCCCGCTCGCCGAGCACATCCGAGCGGCGGTACGCCGGCGTCGGTCAGGCAGTCGGCGAGGACCTCCAGCAGCACCGGCAGCCCGGTGGAGAGCACCGAGCCGGTGACCACCAGCCGTTGCGGGTCGACGGAGGCGTCCAGGTGCCCGCCGACCAGCGCCAGTTCGGCGTCGACCTGCTCCCGGTCTCGCGATTCCGGTGCCGAGAAGCACGGTGGCTGGCCAGCATCTCGGCACGGGCGGTGTGCATGCCGGCTTGCCGGCGAAGGGCACCCTGAGCCGCACCTCGACCAGCGGGCTGCGCGGCTTGCGGACCGCCACCACTGTCAGCCCGGTGTCGAGTTCGCCCGTCGCAGCGACGGTGGCCGGGTGCGGGTGGGCGGCGTGAGCGCCGGGATCGGCCTGGCCCGATCTGCGTGCGGCCGATGTCCTCGGCGCGCTCGGGTACGCCATCAGCGTGCCGCCCGCCGGTATCACCCGGAGACGGCGCACCGGTCGGGGTCCAGCGACCGGGCGGCGTCGGCGACCTGCTCGGCCGTGACGGCGGACAGCACGTCGGGCAATTCGCTGAGCAGCTCCGCCCGGCCGTGCAGCAGTTCCAGCGCACCGAGGGAACGGGTGCGGCTGGCGACGCCATCGTTGTCCCGATAGAGCTCGGAGGCGAAACGGGCCCGCGCGCGCTGCATCTCCTCCTCGGTGGGGCCGTCGGCAGCCAGCGCGGCGATCTGCTCGCGCGGCCGCGTCGATCACCGTCGGTCGGCCGGTACGTCCGAGGGGTGCAGCGCGCCGAGCACGAACACGTCCGGGTCCCGGGAGTCCAGCGGTCCGCCCATCAGTCCCGGCGTTGCCCAGATATCGGTTGCCAGCGCGGCTTTCGCGACCACCGCGCGACTGCAGCCGGACGACTCGCCCTCCGTGAGCATGCCCGGCGAGCACCAGGAAGACAGGTATCCGGACAGGTCGGCCACCGGGTCGGGGAGCCGCCAACCGACCGCGAAGGCCGGCGTCGGGGCGTGCTGGTCGACCTCCTCGCTCCTCCCGGACGGAGGTGGGCCATGGTTCGGCGAACGACGGCCGGACCGGGCGCGGGCCGGAACGGGACATCTGCGAAATGCCGATGGATCAGGTCGGTGGCCGCCTCGACGTCGAAGTCCCCGCAGACCGTCAGCACCGCATTGGCCGGCGTGTAGTAGGTCTCGAAGAATTCCGCACAATCGTCGACCGTCGCCGCCTGCAGGTCGACGAAGTCGCCATATCCGTTGTGGGCAGTTGGCAAACGAGTCGAACAGGATCGCCGGCAGCGGTATCCAGGGGAATCCCCCGTAGGGCCGGTTCAGCACGTTGAGCCGGATTTCCTCGCTGACCACGTCGACCTGATTCGTCAGGTTCTCCGCGGTGATCTGCGGCGCCCGCATCCGGTCCGCCTCGAGGAACAGCCCGCGCTCCAGCGCGCCTGCGGGCACGACTTCGAAGTAGTCGGTGTAGTCGGTGTGGGTGGAACCGTTGAACACTCCGCCCGAAGGACTGCACCAGGCGGAAATGCTCCAACTTGGGCAGCGATTCGCTGCCCTGGAACATCAGGTGCTCGAACAGGTGGGCAAATCCGGTGCGGCCCTGCGGTTCCGAGCGGAAGCCGACGTCATAGTGCACCGCGACCCCGACGACACCGGCACCCCTGTCTGGCGCCAGCACCACCCGCAGTCCATTGTCCAGCCGAACCGCTCGCACCGGGTAGTCGGCGCTCGGAATGCGACTCCCTGGGCGGGAAGGGCGGGAGGGGCGGGAAGGGCGGGAAGGGCGGGAGGTGGGCCTGGCGGCGGTGGGCACGCGACCCACCATAACCGCGGTCCGGCGCCGGATCTGATCGGACACCGGTGAACGAGGTCAGCCGGAAACGCTCCGATGGGTGAACAACTCGTCGTGCAGGCTGGCCGCCAGCGTGGAGGTGTACGGAAAAATCAGGTCGACACTGGACATCTCGGGCCGCCGCGCCGCGTCGTCCGGCGACCACGGGAAACTGTCGGGCTCATCCACCTGGTTGTCCATCACAGCGTCGGACCCGCTGGACAATCCCTCGTCACCGGCCGCCGCGGTGGCACGGGCCTGGGCCGCGGTGAACGGGCCGTGCCCGTTGTGATCGGGGAATTGCATCGACTGCGGATCAGTCCGGAAGGCGCCCCAGCCGGGCGTCGTCGCGTCGACAGCCCCAGTGGTGGCGGCACTTTCGCCGTTACCCGCGATGGCAGGCACCGTCGACCGGCCGGCCGCGAACTCAGCAGAGGCATCCGGGAAACCATCGAAATGGGCAACCGGCACAACGCCGTCCATGGCAGCCACATCAGCCCCTGCGCCATCTCCGGCGTCCTGCAGCGAGCGTCCTCGGCCATCGGCGCCGACGACCGCGTGGCGATGCCGCAGGGGCCTACCTCGACCGTCGGCGTAGACCGCCAGCACCGCCACAATCGCGAGCAACCCGGCCACCGCGAGCCCCAGCGGCAGCAACGCGCCGGGCGCTGTCGTGTCGGTGGTCCCGGCCAGCGCAACCGTCGACAGGTCGCCCGAGCGGTACCGCACAGCCACCTGCTGACCTTCCTGATAACCGCAGGCGTCGAGCGCGGTCCGGCCCGGGGCGCTGCCGGTGGCGGAATCGACCGGCGTCACCACATCGACCAGTGTCTGCCCGGATCCGGCCGTGCACGCCGTCGACGACACGACGACGGCCGACGCGTCGACCATGCCGGTGTCGGTGCCGGTGTCTGCCCGTGACGCCAACCACGAGCCGACGACAATTGCGGCGATGACCAGTGCCGTGAGCGCGCCCGCCAACACTCGCGCGCGCGAACGGGACGCCCCCCTGGCATGTCTCCCCATAGCAAAGATGATGACATAACGCGCGCCCGGAAGTGCCCGATTTGTGTGATCAGAATGACGCGGCGCGGGAAATTTCCGATCGTGTCGTCCCGCGTCTTCGCCTGCGGATGCGTGCCGAGTGCCGTCCACGGGGATCCGGCCGGGAAACTGCGTGGATTACTGGTCGAAACCCAATTTTCGCAATTGGCGGGGATCGCGCTGCCAATCCTTGGCGACCGCGATGTGCAGGTCCAGGTACACCTTGCCGCCGAGCAACGACTCGATCTGGAGTCTGGACCGCCTTCCGACATCGGCGAGCCGGGATCCCTTGTGTCCCAAGACGATTGCTTTTTGCGAATCACGCTCGACGAAGATGGTGACGAATACCCGGATGGGCTGCGACGACCCTGTTTCGGGCGGCACGATCTCCGTGACCAAGGCGGCCAGGGAATGCGGTAATTCCTCCCGAACGCCGTCGAGCGCCGCCTCCCGCACCAGTTCGGCGATGCGGGTGTCGATCGGCTCGTCGGTGACCTCGGCGTCCGGGTACAGCCGACCACCTTCCGGCAGCCGGGCGATGAGCAGGTCCGCCAGCAGCTCCACCTGATCGCCGGCGACGGCGGACACCGGCACGATCTCGGCGAACTCCGCCAACGCGGCGACGGCCACCAACTGCTCGGCGATGCGGTGCCGGGGCACCCGATCGGTCTTCGTGACGATCCCGATGATCGGCGTACCGGCGGCCTGCTCCTTCAGTTCGGCGGCGATCCGGCGGTCCCCGGGGCCGACGGCCTCGTCGGCGGGCATGCAGAACCCCACCACGTCGACATCCGCCCACACCGTCCGCACCAGGTCGCCCAGCCGCTCGCCGAGCAGCGTCCGCGGGCGGTGCAGACCCGGCGTGTCGACGATGACGAGTTGCGCGTCCGGCCGTGTGAGGATGCCGCGGACAGCGCGCCGGGTGGTCTGCGGTTTGTCCGAGGTGATGGCGATCTTCTCGCCGACCATGGCGTTGAGCAGGGTCGACTTCCCGGCGTTGGGCCGGCCGACGAAGCACGCAAAACCCGCGCGATGTGGCAGCGGTGCGGCATCCGCCCGATCCAGGTCGGCGCTCATCGGCCGAACCGGGACCGGACGGTGCCGTCGGTACCGGCGAGCAGGATGACGGCGCTGCCCAGCTCAGCGGCGGCCGCGAGCGAGTCCGCATCGATCACGGATGCGTCACCGACCACCACCAGCGCCTCCAATTCGTGCGCGCCGGAGGCGACGGCGGCCGCAACTGCGGCCTGCGCGGCCGTGAGCTGCAGCGAGCGCAGCGCAACGGTGGCCGCGGCATAGGTGCGGCCATCCTGGTCTCGGACGGCCGCTCCCTCCGCCGCACCCGCGCGGGCGCGTGCCCCCCGGGCCAGCACGATCAGCTTCTCGTCCTCTGCGTCAAGGGCTACGGCGGCCGCATCCGGTGCCGGCGCAGCGCCCGCAGTGCCGTCGGCGTCACGGGAAAGGGATCCACTCATCGGCGCGCTGCCTTGTCGTCGGCCGGCACCGGAACCGCTGATGTGGACGACCCGTTGCTCGGGCGCTGCGCCGGTCGTCGTTCCTCACCACGGTCATCGGTACCGGGCTGATCAACCGCCCGTTGATCGACACCACGCTCATCGGTAGCGCCCTGATCAACACCGCCCTGATCAACACCGCCCTGGTCGCGGCTGCCCTGCTTGTCGCCTTCCTTCTTGTCGGGCCGGTCCACGGGCGGGTGCGGTGACGCATCGCCGTCCCGTGCTGCCTTTTCCGCCGCCAGTTTCTGGGCTTGTTTGGCGGCCAGCTTCTCCGCGCGTCCGGGCTTGTTCTGCTTCTCGGCCTTCGCTGCCCGTTTGTCGGCGTCCGCCTTCTGCGCCTTCACCCGCTTGTCGGCGTCTGCCTTGTCGGCCTTCTCCCGCCGCTCGGCCAGGTCCGCCTGCTCGTCACGCTCGGCCCGCTCGGCGCGGTCTGCGCGATCGGCCTCCCGCTGGGTGGCCTCGTCCTCGGCCTCCTGGCCGATCTCCTCCGCCGTCAACCGGCGCACCAGCAGGGTCTGCACCCGCGGCCTGCCTCGCCGGTCGACGCCGGGCTCGCCCAGCAGGTGCAGGTTGTTCACGGTGGCCTCGGACCCCGGCAGCGGAACCCGGCCCAGCAGCTGCGCCAGCAGGCCACCGACGGTGTCGACGTCCTCGTCCGGCAGCTCGACGTCGAACAGCTCGCCGAGATCCTCCACCGACAACCGGGCGGAAACGCGATACTGCCCGTCCGGCAACGGTTCGATGGGTGCCGGGGTGTCGGCGTCGTACTCGTCGGTGATCTCGCCGACGATCTCCTCGAGCAGGTCTTCGATGGTCACAACGCCTGCCGTGCCGCCGTACTCGTCCACCACGATGGCGAAGTGCGTGCGGTCACGCTGCATCTCGCGCAGCAGGGCGTCGACGTTCTTGGACTCCGGAACGAAAACGGGCGCCCGCATCACCTCGGACAGCACGGGGCCACGGTCGCCGGGATCGAGCGAGAGCGCTCTGGCGATCAGGTCTTTGATGTACACGACCCCCAGCACGTCGTCGACGTCCTCACCGACCACCGGGATACGGGAGAAGCCGGATCTGGTCGCCAGATGCAGTGCCTGCCGGAGCGTCTTGTCCTGCTCGATCCACACGACCTCGGTGCGCGGCACCATCACCTCGCGGACGATCGTGTCACCCAGATCGAAGACGCTCTGCAGCATCTCGCGCTCGGTCTCCTCGACAACGCCACTGCTGCCGGCCATGTCGACCAACTCGCGGAGTTCCACATCGGAGGAGAACGGCCCCTCCCGGAACCCCCGACCGGGGGTGATGGCATTCCCGATCAGGATCAGCAGCGACGCCACCGGGGACAGCACCTTTGCCAGCGCCCTGGTGGTCCCGGCCAGCGCCAGCCCGACGCTGTACGGATGCTGGCGGCCGAGAGTTCTTGGCAGCACGCCGATCGCGACATAGGTGATGACGACGACAACGACGACCAGCGCGATCCCGACCCATAACTGAAAGCCGAACACGCTCAGCGCGACCTTGGCCACCATCACCGTCGCAGTGATCTCCGCGGCGGTACGCAATAGCAGCAGCAGATTGGTGTACCGAGGGCGGTCCTCTGTGATCCGGCGCAGCGACGACGCACCGCGACGGCCTTCCCGCTCCAATTCCTCGACCCGAGCCGGTGACACCGTGGTGATGGCGGCATCGGCCGCGGCGAGCAGGCCGGCGATCGGGATGAGCGCCACGGCGAACACCAACAGCACTACTTCCATGCTGTCCATGCCCGGGTCAGCTCCGCCCGCGGGCTTCGGCCCCGGGTTCGCGGTCGGCCTGCTCACCCAAACCGACGGTGTCCAGGACGGCTGCGTCGAGTGCGGCGAGCCGTTCCTTGCGTGCCAATGCGCTGCGAAGGTCGCGCCATGTGTCGAGCAGCTCGTTCTGCAGCCGGAACATCTCCCGCTCCTCGGCGGGTTCGGCGTGGTCGTAGCCGAGCAGGTGCAGCACACCGTGCACCGTCAACAGGTGCAGCTCGTCGTCGAGTGAGTGGCCGGCCTGCTCCGCCTGGGATCCGGCAACCGCAGGGCACAGCACCACGTCACCGAGCAGCGCCGGTCCCGGTCCGGACTCGTCGGGGCGGCGCGCGGTATCGAGCTCGTCCATCGGGAAGCTCATGACGTCGGTCGGCCCGGGTTCGTCCATCCACTTCACATGCAGCTCGGTCATCGCGTCGACGTCCACCAGCAGGATCGACAGTTCGGCGAGCGCGTTGATCCGCATCCGGTCGAGCACGTACGCGGGCCACCGCCACGATCGCGATCTCGTCGACGTCGACGCCGGACTCGTTCGCGACCTCGATGGTCATCGACCCGACTCCCGATGGTGTCCACCGGCTGCCGGCCCGAAGCGCCGTTGCTGCCGGTCGCCCGCCGGGTGCGGGTTACCGGCGGAGGTGTTCTCGGCGTCCCAGCGCTCGTAGGCGTCCACGATCCGCCCGACCAGCCGGTGCCGGACGACGTCGGAGGAGGTCAGGATCGAGAACAGAACGTCGTCGACGTCGTCGAGGATCTCGCGCACCACCTGCAGACCGGACCGCTGCCCACCGGGCAGATCGACCTGGGTGACGTCACCGGTGACGACGATCTTCGACCCGAACCCGAGGCGGGTCAGGAACATCTTCATCTGTTCCGGCGTGGTGTTCTGCGCCTCGTCGAGAATGATGAACGCGTCGTTCAGGGTCCGGCCGCGCATGTAGGCCAATGGCGCCACCTCGATGGTGCCGGCCGCCATCAGGCGCGGGATGGATTCCGGATCGAGCATGTCGTGCAAGGCGTCGTACAGCGGCCGCAGGTAGGGGTCGATCTTGTCCGACAGGGTGCCGGGCAGGAAGCCCAGCCGCTCGCCGGCCTCGACCGCAGGCCTGGTCAGGATGATGCGGGTGACCTGTTTTGCCTGCAGCGCCTGCACGGCCTTGGCCATTGCCAGGTACGTCTTGCCGGTGCCGGCCGGTCCGATCCCGAAGACGATCGTGTGCTGGTCGATTCCATCCACATACCGCTTCTGGTTCAGCGTCTTCGGCCGGATGGTGCGGCCGCGGCGGGAAATGATGTTCAGGCCCAGTACCTGTGACGGTGTATCGGTCGCGCCGTCGGGATCAGCGAGCATCCCGATGGTGCGTCGGACCGCGTCCGGTGTGATGACCGAGCCGGACTCCTGCAGGGCCAGCAGTTCTCGCAGCGTGCGCTCAGCGAACGCAACGTCCTCTGCGCTGCCACGCAGGGTCACCCGGTTGCCGCGCACATGGATGTCGGCAGAGAGATGCTCTTCCAGCAACCGCAGCAGCGAGTCCCGAGAACCGAGCAGGCCCATCATCTGCCGCTCGTCGGCGACGACCAGGGTGGACTCTCCGACCGAACGCTCAGGGGTTCTGGCCGACAGCTCCGCGGCGGTGGGCACCGGGTTCGCGGCGCTCAGCTGACCAGGCGCGTGTTCGCCGGTGGATCTGCCACGCTGAGGCGCGCCGGTCCGGCCGGCGTCGTTCCTACTGTCGTTGATCAGGTCGTCGTTGATCAGGTTGTCGCTGGTGGAAGCTGCGGTGGCGTCGCCACCGCGGGGAAGGTCGGACCGCGCTGCGGCCGACGAGGAATCCGGCACCTGGTGCACTGCCTGCTTTCACTGGTTGTCTGTGGTGTACGCCGAGTTGATTCTACCGTCGGGTAACGCCGCAGCCGCCAGCACATTCCTCGCTCATCCCGTTATCGGGGCGAATTCACCCCGCCGCCAAGTCGCCCGCCGGTGGGCTCGGGGTTCTCATGCTGCTCAACCTGAGCGCTCGTCCAGTTTTCGGCCGCCCAACAGGTGCAGGTGGGCATGGAAGACGGTCTGCCCGGCGCCTGCACCGGTGTTCGACAGCAGCCGGTAACCGGCGGTGCCTATACCCTCCGCCTCGGCCACTGCCCGGGCGGTCAGCACCAGTGCCGCCAGCGCGTGCGGGTCCTCGGCGGCCACTTGCGGCACGTTCTCGTAGTGATTGGTCGGCACCAGCAGGACGTGCACCGGCGCCTGCGGGTGGATGTCGCGAAAGGCCACCACGTGATCGTCGCGGTGCACCTCGTCGGCGGGGATGTCGCCGGTGACGATCTTGCAGAACAGACAGTCAGCGCGCGTGTAAGGCATGCGGAACAACCTATCCAGGCGTGTCGGACGACGCACCGCCGACCGTTAACTCATCAACTGTTGACATTTTGCGGCAGTCGGCCTACCGTTGGCACAACAATTCATCATCTGATGAGTTCCTATCCGAAGGAGCGGTCGTGGACGACGCCATCACGGTCACGAACCTGACGGTTGTACGAGGGCGGAATACCGTGCTCGACGGCCTGAACTGCCGCATTCCGGCCGGCCGGATCACCGGCCTGCTCGGTCCATCGGGCGCGGGAAAGACCACCCTGATCAGGGCCGTCGTAGGCGTCCAACAGATCAAGTCAGGAACAGTCACCGTGCTGGGGCAGCCCGCGGGCTCACCGGCCCTGCGCGCGACGGTCGGTTACGTCACACAGGCTCCGTCGGTCTATTTGGACCTCACGGTGCTGGAGAACGCCCGCTATTTCGCCTCCGTAGCCGGCTCGTCCGCGGCTGCGGCGTCGGCGGCCGTCGATCAGGTGGGCTTGAAAGCAGCACAACACCAACTGGTCGGGACGCTGTCCGGGGGTCAACAATCGCGGGCCTCCTTGGCCTGTGCCGTCGTCGGAGACCCCGAGGTCCTCGTCCTGGACGAACCGACCGTGGGTCAGGACCCCGTTCTGCGAGAGGAGTTGTGGGACTCCTTCCGGGAGCGCGCCGACCACGGGACCACCCTGCTCGTGTCGTCGCACGTGATGGACGAGGCGAACAGGTGCGACCGGTTGCTCCTCATCAGGGACGGCGCCCTACTGGCCGACGAGACACCCGAAGCGGTGAAGCTACGGGCCGGCACGGACGACCTCGACCAGGCGTTCCTCACGCTGATCCGGCAGGGGGCAGGATCATGAATGTGCATGTGCTGGGCGCCTCGATCGTCCGCATCCTGCAGCAACTGCGGCATGATCCGCGGACCATCGGCATGCTGCTCGTCGTACCGGTGCTGTTGATGGGGCTGATCTACGCGATGTACGACGGCACCGGTCCGGTGCTGGACAACGTGCTGTTGATCATGCTCGGGATCTTCCCGTTCGTGATCATGTTCCTGATCACCAGTATCGCCATGCTGCGGGAGCGGACCTCCGGGACCCTCGAGCGACTGATGACCACCCGCACCGGCAAGGGCGACCTGCTCTTCGGGTACGGGGTCGCGTTCGGCGCCGCTGCGGCGGTGCAGGGCTGCGTCGCGACGGCCTGCGCCTACCTGCTCTACGGCATGCACACAGCGGGCAGCGCGGCACTCGTCGTCCTGGTTGCGGTGTTCACGGCCCTGCTCGGCGTCGGGCTCGGGCTGCTGTGCTCGGCCTTCGCGCGGACGGAATTCCAGGCGGTGCAACTGCTCCCGATCGTCGTGATCCCACAGATCCTGCTGTGCGGGCTTTTCGTGCCACGCGATGAGATGGCCGGTTGGCTACAGGCGATCTCGGACGTCCTGCCGCTGACCTACGCGGTCGAGGCCCTGCAACAGGTCGGTGCGAACGTCGATGCGACGTCCACGTTCTGGCTCGATCTGGTGGTCATCGGCGGGTGTGTGATCCTTGGCCTGACGCTGGCAGCGGCAACCCTGCGCCGGCGTACGCCCTGACCGCACCCACATCACCCGACCGCAACGGAGGACCGTGATGGCCGCAGCCTCCACCGCCGCGCCGCTTCCCCCGCCGGGGCGGCGGGGCGGTGACGGTCCATCCGGGCGCACCGTCCCGGACGGCAGCCGCGGTGATCGTCCGGCCGGGCGTAGGCGAGGTGCCGAGAGCCCGGCGCGGACCGGCCGCCGTCCCGGTAATCCGGACACCCGCCGGGCGATTCTCGACGCGGCCCGGTCGACGTTCGCCGATCTCGGTTTCGCCGGCGCATCGATGCGCCGGATCGCCACCGCCGCCGGCGTCGATCCGGCGCTGGTCCACCACTACTTCGGCAACAAGGAGAAGCTCTTCCTCGCCACGGTGGAGGTGCCTGTCGACCTGCCGGCCCTGCTGCAGAGCGTCGCCGCACAGGGGCCCGACGGATTGGGCGTCCGACTGGCCACCACGATGGTTTCGGTATGGGAGTCACCGGCCGGGGCGAGCCTCGCCGCGGCCCTGCGCGCCGCACTGGCGGACCCGGCGAGGGCCCGGATGCTGCGCGAGTTCCTCGTGCCACGCATCGTCGGGCCGCTGATCGGTGCGCTGAACCTTCCGTCGGACGAGGTCGAACTGCGCACCGGACTGCTGATGACCCAGATCCTCGGAGTGCTCGCCGGGCGCTACCTGTTGGCGGTGGAGCCGCTCGCGTCGCTGCCGGCTGATCAGCTCGTGGCCAATGTGGGCGCGACGGTGCAGCGTTACCTGACCGGACCGCTCAGCGAACTGTAGGCAAACGGCGTCCCCATGACCGGTCCCGGGCGTGGCGTGACGTTCGTCCCATATTCAGGCCCGCCGTCGTGCCAGGCTGAACGCGCTTGAACCAAAGGTGTCCGTGCAGCGTCAGCCCGGCAGCGTCACCCCGGCAACCGCGGCCGGCACGCCGGCGCGGCAGTACGCCGTCACGATGGAAGGCTGCAGATGAGCTCGAGCGTGTTGGTCACCGGCGGCACCGGCACGTTGGGGCGGGCGCTGGTGGATCGATTGCGAGCGGCGGGCACCGAACCGACCGTACTGAGCCGGCGGCCGGGGCCCGGTCGGATCGTGGGCGACCTCAGGTCAGGAGCCGGCATCGCCGGGGCCGTTCGGCAGGCGGATGTCATCGTGCACACCGCGACGAGTCCCCGTGGGGACAGCGAATTGACCCGAACGCTCGTCGAGGCGGCCCGCCGAAGCGGCCGGGACCCTCATCTGGTGTTCGTGTCGATCGTCGGCGTAGAGCGCATCCCGCTGTCGTACTACCACGAGAAGCTCGGCGCGGAAGCTCTCGTCATGAGCTCCGGGTTGCCCTGGACGATCCAGCGGGCAACGCAGTTCCACAACCTGATCGGGGTGCTGGTTCGGACCGTGTCCCTCAGCCCGGTCGTTCCGGTGCCGTCCGGCATCAGGTTCCAGCCGATCGATGTCAGGGACGTCGCCGACCGGCTGATCGAGCTCTGCAGGTCGCCGGCCGGGCGGCGCGCGCCGGATCTCGGCGGGCCGGAGATCCGCTCGATGGAGGACCTGACCGGTGTCTGGTTGTCGGCCATGCGCAAGCGTCGGGGGCTGGTCACCGTGCGCCCACGAGGAGCTGTCGCCCGAGCATTTGCCGACGGCCACAATCTCGTGCCGGAGGGTGCGCAACGGCCGGATCACCTTCGACGAGTTCCTGGCCGAGCGCATTGGGGCGACCGCTCTCCGGACGTCACGACCACGGACCACCGCGTTGCCGCTGCAGACCGGGTCCACACCCACCCACCTGCAGCCGCGAGTCGAGGCGCAGGCAAGAGAACTTCAGACCATCCGCAGTACCTGATCGCGGCACGCCGCCCAGGCCGGGTGCCGGTCGTCGATGAGCTCGAAATGCCCGATGCCCGGCAGCACGATCAGCCGCGCGGGATCGCCGGCCCGCAGCGCCGCCTCGACATAACGCTCCGACTGGCTCAGCGGCACGGTGTCGTCGGCATCACCGTGCACGCACACAACCCGCGCGCCGTCGCCGACCTGGGCCAGCGGCGAGGCGTGGTGATAGCGCTGCGGCAGTGAGCGCGCCTCGCCCTCCATCAGCGCGATGACGGCACCGTCACCGAGCCGTTCGTCGGCCGCGGACACCAGATCGAGCAGTCCCGCCTGGGTCACCGCACCGACGACCGGCACGTGCGTCTCGCCCGGCCCGACGGATCCCGCAGTTCCCGCCCGCAGCGAACCCCGGTGCGCGAGCCACGCCGCAAGGTGCCCGCCGGCGGAGTGCCCGACGGCGGCGACGCGGTCGAGAACCAGCCTGCCATCTGCGATCTGCTGTCCGGGCCCGGCCAGCGAATCGACGGCCCTGGCGACATCGGCCAGCGTGGTCGGCCAACCGCCGCCCTCACCGACCCTGCGATATTCGACGACGGCAGCGGCGACGCCGAACCTGGTCAGGTCGCGGCCCAGCGGCTCTGCGAGTTCCCGCCCGTAGGCCGCGCGCCAGTAGCCCCCGTGGATGACGACGGCGACCGGCAGGTGCGCGCCGGTCGGCAGGAACAGCTGCATCGTCTGACTCGGATGCGGCCCGTAGGCGTACTCGTGGGTCTCGATCCTCATCCGCCGTCAGCCTCCCCGACCCGCAGGTGGCCGGTCACGTCCATCTGCCCGTGAGCACCCCGAGGGCGCCGAGGGCGACCGCGCCGGCTGTCGACGTGCGCAGCACCTGCGGCCCAAGCCGTACCGGGATGGCGCCGGCCGCGGTGAACACCGTCAGTTCCTCCTCGGTCAGGCCGCCTTCGGGCCCGACAATCAGTACCACGTCACCGGCGGCGGGCAGCGGCATGGCCCGCAATGGACCTGCGGCGGCGTCGTGCAACACCAGCGGCCGCGTCGCAGCCCCGGACCAGTGCGCCCACCTCCCGCGTCGACGCGAGGTCGGCAACGTCGGGCACGTAGGGCCGCCGGGACTGTTTCGCGGCTTCGCGGGCGGCTGCCCGCCAGCGTTCGGTGCCCTTGCCGCGTTGCTCCGGCGTCTTCCACCGGGCGACACACCGCTGCGCCGACCACGGGACGATCCGATCGACGCCGGCTTCGGTGGCCAGCTCGACCGCCAGTTCGCCGCGCTCTCCCTTGGGTAGAGCCTGCACGAGAGTGACCCGGACGGCGGGCCGTTCGGTGTGCTCCCGCGCCCCGACAGCAATTGTCAGTTCCGATCGGCCGACATCGACCACCGTTGCAGCCGCAGCGTTTCCACGGCCGTCGGTGATCATCAGCGGCTCACCGACCCGCAGCCGGCGCACCGTCGCGGCATGCCGCCCCTCGGCCCCGGTCAGCCGGAACGGACCGGGGATGGGTAGCTCAGGGACGAGGAAGAACGGCAGCCCCAGGCGGCCTGATCCGGCCCGCGTCGAACCGACCCCCGCCGGATCAGGGTCGGGCCCGCCAGAGACCGGATCGACCCGGTCGCTCACTTCCCGACGAAGGAATCGCGAATCCGCGAGAAGAAGCCGCCGTTGTGCGCGCGGGCCGCCAGCTCCGGCTGCTCCTCACCGCGGAGCGCAGCGAGCTCCCGCAGCAGTTCGGCCTGCCTGCCGTCGACCTTCGTCGGCGTCACGACCTCGATGTGCACGTGCAGGTTGCCGACCCCGGTGCCGCGGAGCCTGGGCATGCCCTGCCCGCGCAGGGTGAGCACCGTGCCCGACTGCGTCCCCGGATTGATGTCCAGGTCCTCGACCCCGTGCAGCGTCTGCAGGCCCATCGAGGTGCCGAGCGACGCCGCCGTCATCGGGACGTGAACGGTGCAGTGCAGGTCGATCCCGTCACGGGTGAACCGTTCGTGCTGCAGTTCCTGCACCTCGACGTACAGGTCGCCGGGCGGACCTCCGCCGGGTCCGACCTCGCCCTGGCCCGCGAGCCGCACCCGGATGCCGTCGCCGACACCGGCCGGGATGTTGGCCCGTACGGTGCGCCGCGCGCGGACCCGGCCCTCACCCTTGCACTGCCGGCAGGGATCCGGGATGACCTCGCCGAAGCCGCGGCAGACCGGGCACGGCCTCGAGGTGACGACCTGGCCGAGCAGCGACCGCTGCACCTGCTGGATCTCGCCGGAGCCCTTGCACATGTCACAGGTGCTCGGGGTGGTGCCTTCGGCGCAGCCGGAGCCGTGACACACCGAGCACAGTGTGGCCGTGTCGACCGCCAGGTCCTTGGCGACGCCGGTCGCGCACTCCTCGAGGGTGAGCTCGATCGGGATCAGCGCATCGTCGCCCTGCCGGACCCTGGATCGGGGGCCGCGGGATCGCGCGCCGCCACCCCCGCCGCCGCCGAAGAAGGCGTCCATGATGTCGCCCAGGCCCATGCCGCCGAACGGGTCGCCCATGCCACCTGGCGCACCCCGACCGCCGCCGCCACCCCAAGGGGTCACCGCCGAGGTCGACCACCTGCCGCTTGGCGGGATCGGACAGCACTTCGTACGCCGCGGTGACGTCCTTGAACTTCTGCTGAGCGGCCGGATCGGGGTTGACGTCGGGGTGCAGCTCCCGCGCCAGCTTGCGGTAGGCCCGCTTGATCTCGTCCGCCGACGCGCCCTTGGCGACGCCGAGCAGGCCGTAATAGTCCCGTGCCACGCTTTGCACCAGTTGCCTTCCCGCGGGCACCGGCCCGCACTGCTCCATCATCCGCCGCGCGGATGACGCCTCACCGTCCGGCCGTCGTGGCCGATTCTCGTTCCGTGGTCTGTGTTGCCTTCCGGCCCCTGGCTCAACCCGGGCCGACCCTGCGTCAATTCCCCGGGCGGGTCAGCGCCCGGCGACGATTTCCCCCACGTAGCGGGCGACGGCCCGTACGGCGGCCATCGTGCCGGGGTAGTCCATCCGCGTCGGGCCGACCACCGCCAGCCCGCCCATCAGGGTGGTCCCACTGCCGTACCCGGCCGACACCAGCGCCGAGGTGGACAGGTTCACATCGGCGTTCTCCCGGCCGATGGACACCATCACGGCGTCGGGTCATTCCAGCGCGGCGAGCAGCTTGAGCAGCGTGACCTGCTCGTCCAGCGCCTCCAGTACGCCGTGCAGGCTGGCCGGCTGATCGGCCCAGGCGCCGGTGGCGTGCGACGTCCCGGAGAGAACGAGGCGTTCCTCGGGATGCTCGACGAGCGCGTCCAGCAGCACACTCACCGACGGCGCCACGACGTAACGCACCGCGGGGTCGGCGTCCGCGGCCAGCTGACCCGACCGCCGATGCTGCCTCGGAGAGCCGTCGTCCGGAGATCTGACTGGCCAGCAGCGACCGCAGGGTGATGAGCGCCTCGTCGGTGATGTCGTCGTCCAGTTCCACCAGTCGCTGCTCCACCCGGCCGGTGTCGGTGATGACCACCAGCAGCAGCCGTCGCCGGTCGAGCGCGACGGCTTCGACGTGCCGCACGAGCGAGCGGGAGAGGTTGGGGTACTGCACGACCGCGACCTGGCGGGTCAACTGGGCCAGCAGCCGCACCGACCGGCGCAGCACGTCCTCCAGGTCCACAGCCTCCGACAGGAAGGACTGGATGGCCTTGCGCTCGCCCGATGACATCGGCTTGACCTGGGAGAGCCGGTCGACGAACAGCCGGTAGCCCTTGTCGGTCGGGATGCGACCGGCCGACGTGTGCGGCTGGGCGATGTACCCCTCGTCCTCCAGGACCGCCATGTCATTGCGGATGGTCGCCGGGGAGACCCCGAGCTGGTGCCGGTCCACCAGCGACTTGGAGCCGACGGGCTCACGGGTCGCCACATAGTCGGAAACGATCGCGCGGAGAACCTCGAACCGCCTGTCGTCCGCCGTCATGATCACCTCCGGGTGTCCGGTGCCTGCTTGCGCCGCAGCGAGCCGCGGTGTGTCGCCTGAAGGAACGCATCCGCGGTCCCGTTCGAGCGCACGCAGCGGGGCTGGCACTCGCACAGCCCGCCTGCCAAGTGTAATGGCCGCCGGCGCTCCACCGGCTGGTCAACGGCGCCACGCCGGTGTGTGCTGTGACGCTGTGCACCCGGTGTCGCCGCCGGTCCGGATACCCTGGGATCCGGCAGATCCGGCGAAGGGCCCGAGAATGATCTTCAAGGACGTACGGGAGGGCCGGCCCTACCCTGACCACGGGTTGTCGATGCGTGACTGGGCCCGCATTCCGCCCCGGCAGATCCGGATGGACGAGCTCGTCACCACCAAACGCGAACTCCGCCTCGACGCTCTGCTGGACGAGGACTCCACCTTCTACGGAGACCTGTTCGGGCACGCGGTGCTCTGGCGCGGCGACATCTATCTCGAGGACGGCCTGCACCGGGCACTGCGCGCGGCGCTGCAGCAGCGCACCGTGATCCATGTGCGGATCTACAACTTGGACGCGGCGACGGCGGGAGCGGCAGCGGCAGCGTTGGCCCAGCCCCGCGGATAGCCCAGGCCCGCGGATAGCCCAGCCCTGCGTCAGGCCCAGCCCCGCGTCCGCCGCCCCTCGGACAGCCCCCCGCGGACAGTCGCCTCTCCGAGCAGGGCGCTGCCCTAGTCCGCAAGCCTCAATGCCAGCCCGTCCGCGAGCAGTCGCCCCTGCACGGTCAGCACGGCGCGTCCGGCGTCCAGAGCGCCCCGGTCCAGCAACCCGTCCGTGGCAGCATCCCGCGCCGCGGAGCGTCCGGAGACGGTCAGCCGGTCGGTCGGCAGACCGGTGGCCAGGCGCAACCGGAGCAGGACGTCCTCGAGCCTCCTGGTCGTCCGGATCGAGTACCTCGCGGGCGTGTCCGGGACTGCGGCCGGCTGCCACCGCGGCCGCGTAGGCAGCGGGGTGCTTGACGTTCCACCACCGCACTCCGCCGACGTGTGAATGCGCTCCCGGGCCGATGCCCCACCAGTCACCGCCGGTCCAGTACGCAATGTTGTGCCGGCAGCGCGCCTCGTCGGCGGTGGCCCAGTTCGAAACCTCGTACCACTGGAAACCGGCTGCCGCCAAGGCACTGTCGGCTTGCAGGTAGCGGTCGGCGAGCACGTCCTCGTCCGGCATCGGGAGCGCTCCGGATCGCACCTGCCGGGCCATCCGGGTCCCCGGCTCGACGATCAAGGAGTACGCCGACACATGGTCGACCCCGCTGTCGACGACAGCGGCGAGCGAATCGGCGAACTCCGGGTCGCTCTCCCCGGGCGTGCCGTAGATCAGATCGAGGTTCACATGGTCGAAGCCTGCCTGCCGGGCCCACCGCACCACGTCCATCGCCCGGCCGGCGGTGTGCGTGCGATCCAGGATCTGCAGCACCCGGCGTGACGTGGACTGCAACCCCAGGGACAGCCGGCTGAAGCCGGCGGCGCGGATCGCCGCCAGGAACGCCTGGTCGGTGGATTCCGGGTTGGCCTCGGTGGTCACCTCGGCGCCGGCGGCAAGCCCGATCCGCTCGTCGATGGCGGCCAGCAGAGCTTCCAGTGGCTCCGCGCCGACCAGCGATGGAGTACCGCCGCCGACGAAGACGGTGGACACCGGTCGATGGTCACCCTGTGCAGCGAGAACCTTCGCCGCCAAGTCGATCTCGGCGAGCGCTGCGGCCAGCCAGGATTGCGGCGACGCGTCCGAGCCGAGCTCTCCGGCGGTGTAGGTGTTGAAGTCGCAGTAGCCACACCGGGTGGCGCAGAACGGCACATGCAGATAGAAGGACAGGGTGCGGTCGGCCATCCCCGCGTACGCCTGATCCGGGAGGGACCCGTCGGCGGGGATGGGTTCGCCTTCGGGCAGGGTGGACGGCACCCCATCATTCTGAACCAGTCCGGAGGACGCCCATGCACGATCGAGGGATGCCCGATCGAGGGGCGCGGAGCCGGTGATGCCCGATCCCGCCGCCGACCCTGCCGCCGCCGACCCTGCCGCCGCCGACCCTGCCGCCGCCGTTGACCCTGTCGCGGCGCCCGAGCTGGTGCGACTGGAGGTCAGCCGCGGCGTCGCGACCATCACGCTGGACTCGCCCGGTAACCGCAACGCGCTGTCGGCAGCGGTGCGCCTGCAGTTGTCGGCCGCGCTGGACGCCGCGACGACGGATGATGCTGCCCGGGTGGTGGTACTGACCCACGGCGGACCGGTGTTCTGCTCGGGGATGGACCTGAAGGAGGAGGCGGTCGCCGCGCCGGGGCGGCAAGGTGTTCGCGAGCTGCCGGCAATCCTGCAACGCATCTCGCGCTGCCCCAAGCCGGTGCTGGCCAGGGTCGCCGGACCGGCGCGGGCCGGCGGGATCGGGATCCTCGCCGCGGCGGACATCGTCGTGACGGTGCCGTCTGCGACCTTCGCCTTCTCCGAGGTGCGGATCGGCCTGATCCCGGCGGTGATCACGGTGCCGGTGCTGCACCGGGTGCAGCCCACCGCGGCGCGCGAGTTGTTGCTCACCGGTGAGGTTTTCGACGCGCACCGCGCGTGGCAGATCGGGTTGGTCAACGCCGTCGAGGAGGACATCGATGGTGCCGTCCAGAGATATCTGACGTCATTGCTGGCCGGCGGTCCCACCGCACTTGCCGGCACGAAAGCCCTGCTGCAGAACGGTTTCGATGATTCGGATGAACGTTACGCGGCGCTGCTGAGGATCTCGGCCGCGCAGTTCGCGTCCGCCGAGGCGCGTGAGGGCGCCATTTCGTTCACCGAGAAGCGTCGCCCTGCATGGGTTGTCAGCTGACCGACGGCACGCCGGGTGCTCGCGGCTGGGTGCTCGCGGCGGGTGAATCGTGGTCCCGTCAGCGGGTGACCGCGACCAGCACCGCCAGCACGATGAGTGCGACCAGCGCGATCGACATCCAGCGCCTGGTCAGCACCGGAAGCGGGCGGCGACTCATTCGCCCACCGTCGGATTCGTGCCGGTCCCGGTGACGTTGGTGAGCGCCGCGGTCTGCGGCGAGGACGCCTGCCGGGAGCCCGCGACCGGGTCCCGGCGGCTGTGCCAGGCGAGCACGGCCTCCACCATCCGGTCGATGAAGCCCGCCGCCAGGTAGCACAGCGGGCCGAGGACCCCGAGCAGCAGCAGGACCTGGATCCAGTAAGACTGACCCGCGACCCACGACTCCACCGCATCGATGACGTCGAGGACGGTCTGCCAGAGCACCCGCTCAGGGTACGGCGGGACCGACCGGCGCTGTGGCACACCAAGGGCATCGTCGGCGCGGAGCCGAAATTCGCGACCCACGCAGCCACGTCAGCTGGCCGCAGCCGCCAGCACCCGTTCCCGGTAGAGCAGGAAGGCCGGCACCGCGAATGCCATCGCAATCAGCACCCCGACGATCAGGAACACGCACGGCACGATCCACCGCATCTTCAGCCGACGCGACTCGGCGAAGACGAAGATCGTCACAACGGTGGCGACGACCAGCAGGTCGACGGCCGCCGATGCTGCGGCGTCGTTGGCGAACCAGGCGGCCAGATAACCGACCGAACCCTCGTAACGGAGGTTGAAGAACCAGGTGGCCGCCCCACCGAACAGGGCCAGCACCGCATATGCCACCTGCCGCACGGACGAGCCGGTCATGCCCGCGCACCCCGGCCGGCCCGCAGATCCCTGACGACAAGCCAGGTCCCGATGGAGACGACGACTGCGACCCCCAGCAGCGCCGCGGCAATGACAGTCGAGTCCGGACGGAGTAGCGGGAGGCCGCGTTCGGCCTGCACCGCCAGCAGTATCACCAGCGCGGCCGACGCCGCGGTCGCCAGGCGGACGAGCCCGATCTGCGTCGTCGTCTGCAACGCGGTCGCGTACCGGCGCAGCAGCCAGGCCAGGAGCGGCAGCATCTGCAGGGCGTGCAGTCCGACGAAGTGCGCCACCCGCAGGTCACCGTTCGACGTGCTCCATCCGGTCAGCCACAGACCAGGGCCGCCGTCCGGCGCGCCGACCGTATGCCCGCCACCAGGGTTGTACTCGGTGTTGACGAGCATCAGAACGGCAGCGGCCATGCCGAGCGCGGCAACACCGACGCCGCCCCGAATCCCGGTACCCAGCACCGCAGGCAGCGCCTTCTGCCGGACCAGCAGGGCGCCAACGACCAGCGCAGCAAGGAACACCAACGCCACGAGACCGCCCATCACCGAGAAGATGGTGCTGTCGATGCCGACCGCAGTGTTGAAGTGGCTGTTGGTGCCGCGAACGACCTGAATGGTGATCAGCACCAGCTCCAAGGCAAGAGCGACGCCGGTCACCCAGGCGACGGTGCGGACCAGCCGCCGATGTCCGTCCACCAGCGTGAGGAACCACGCCAGGGTCGCGCAGTAGATCGCGATCGAGATCGCGAACTTGGCGGGTTTGAGCCAAGCAGGCACTCCGGTGATGGTGCGGTCGTCGATGGCCAACCCAAGCCCCGCGGCGATCAGACCCAGGACGCTGAGCAGCGAGACCAGCAGAAGGACGCGGCTTCCGCGCGGTCGCGTCCGTGGCAATGGATCAGCGGTCGCGAGACCGGTGTGGGCAGCTGTCATGGTCGCTCCTCAGAACAGTGATCGTTGTGTGAACAGTGTTCTCAGGTGCGTCCGGCTTTGTCAACACTGTTCGCAACAAGGTCGCTGTTAACATCTGAGGCGTGAATGCCCCCGCCGCGACGCGGCGCACGGATCGTCGACTGGCAACGGTGGCCGAGATCAAGGACGCGGCCTGGGCGGACATCCAGGACACCGGTACGCCGGACTGTTCGCTGCGCGCGATCGCCCGCCGGATGGGCATGGCGCCGTCTGCGCTCTACCGCTACTTCCCCAGCCGGGACGCGCTGCTCACCGCACTGATCGTGGACGCCTTCGACGACCTGGCCGCCGTTCTCGGTGCTGCCTACGCCGGCGCAAGAGAGTCGGTTCCGACGGACGACGCGAGCGGGGTGTTCGCTGCCGTCGCAGCATCCTGCCGACGATGGGCATTGGACCAACCGCTTCGTTACCGGCTCATCTTCGGCACGCCGGTCGGCGGATACGAAGGCAACGCGGCGACCACCTCGGCCAGCATGCGTTCGTCCGCGGTGCTGCTGGACGTCATGGTCGACCTGGTGGCGGCCGGACTGGTCGATCTCGAGCGGGTGAACGGCGACCTCTCGACCGATGCCAGGGTCGGCTTCGAACAATGGGATGCCTTGCTGCCGATGTCGCTGCCGCCCGCGGCGCTGGCGGTCGCCCTCGACTGTTACGTGGCGATGCACGGCGCGATCCAACTCGAGGTGAACGGCCACCTGCCGTACCCGCTGCGGGACCGTGAAGCCGTCTTCCTCGACTCCATGCGCCGGGTCCTCGGAGCCGCATTGCGCTGACCGAGCCGGAGGGCGTACCGGTCATCTACTATCTGCGTATGGATGCAGATGCTAGACCATTGCGCGACGCCTTGCCGGCCGACCAGGTGGCGTTGGCCGTCGAGGTCTTCCGGATGCTCGCCGACGGCACACGAATCCAGATCCTCTGGTCGTTGATCGATCGCGAACTGCCGGTCAACGAGATCGCCGCCATCATCGGCAAACCCGGTCCGTCGGTGTCCCAACACCTCGCCAAACTCCGGATGGCGCGACTGGTCAGGACCCGGAGGGAGGGAACCCAGATCTTCTACCAGCTGGAGAACGACCACGTCCGCGAGCTGATCGTCGACGCTGTGCACAATGCCGAGCACGCCGGCCCGACGGTTCCGGCACATCACCTGGTCGGTCCCGAAACAGCCGCTATCACCGTTCATCCCGCCGCAGACGCCCGCACTGGAACATGACGTGAACCCCACCGAAGGCAGCCGAGAGCGCCAGCGTCGACATGACGCTCACCACGACCACCACGACCACCACGACCACCACGACCACCACGACCACGAATCAGCGCGCCACCACGACCCGCGTCACCACGCGCAGGCGCATCCACACGACCACGGGCACGTCCATCACACCGGCTGGCGTGGGCTGTTGGCGTCGGTGTTCGCCCCGCACAGCCACGATGCCGCGGACTCGGTCGACCCGGCGTTGGAGGCCAGCGCACAAGGCATTCGCGCGGTGAAGATCAGCTTGGTTGCCTTGGGCGTCACCGCGTTTGCGCAATTGGTCGTGGTGGCCATCTCCGGATCCGTTGCCCTGCTGGCCGACACCATCCACAACTTCTCCGACGCGTTGACCGCGGTGCCGCTGTGGATCGCATTCGTGCTGTCCCGTCGGTCGGCGTCACGCCGCTACACCTACGGGCTGGGGCGCGCCGAGGACCTGTCCGGGCTCTTCATCGTCGGGATGATCGCGTTGTCCGCGATCGTCGCAGGCTGGGAAGCGATCGATCGACTGCTGCACCCCGCACCGGTCGGCAACCTGGGATGGGTGGCCGCCGCCGGCATCATCGGGTTCGCCGGCAACGAACTGGTAGCCGTATACCGCATGCGGGTTGGTCGGCGGATCGGCTCGGCCGCCCTGGTGGCCGACGGGTTGCACGCCCGCACCGACGGGCTGACGTCCTTGGCCGTCGTCCTCGGTGCCGCCGGTGTCGCGCTCGGGTGGCAGGCCGCGGACCCGATCATCGGGTTGCTGATCACCGTTGCGATCCTCGGGGTGCTGCGTACCGCTGCCCGGGACGTGTTCCGCCGGCTGCTCGACGGCGTCGACCCCGGCCTGGTTTCCGACGCCGAAGAGACCCTGCGCAGCACTCCGGGCGTCGTCGCGGTTCGCGGTGTGCAGCTGCGGTGGTCCGGTCACACCCTGCTCGCCGAGGCCGACGTCGAGGTCGACCCGGCCCTGACCGTCGAGCAGGCACATGACATTGCGCACGACGCGCAACACCGGTTGGCCGCCGGCGTCCGCCGACTGAATTCTGCGACCATCCACATCAGCCCCACCGGCGCGCATCCTGCCGCCGCCGGATCACGTGGCGACAGTTCCGCGACCGCCCGCGGCTGAGCGCCCCGCCAAGTCCGTCACAAGCAGCGGCTCACAGCGCCGACCACAGGTCGTGATCAGTGAAGAACCGTTGCAGTTCAGCAAGTTCGACGTCCGCCTCCGCCGCCGACGCCACGACGGCGCCGGCCACCCACCAGTCGGCACCGGGTAGCCCGGCCGAGAGATACGCCCGCGTACCAGGCGTCCGGGACAGCTCGTTGCGCGACTTCGCCACCACCTCGCCGTGGGCCGGTTCCCACAGCCTGACGTTGCCGGCATTGTCGCCGCCGAGGATGACCGCGTCGTACCACCGCCAGATCACCGCCTCTGAACCGTTCGGCGCGGCCGTGATGGCGACCAGGTGGCCCGGCGACACCCGTTCCCGGCGAGGGGAGGGAAACACCGCCGCGAATCGCACCGCGACACTCCCAACGCCGGTGGTGATTTCGCAGACTTCCTCCCCCACTCCCAAAACGATGCCGCAGTGCAGGCTCCGGTTCTCGATTGTCAGGCCTTTCATGACGGCCGCCGGTATCCGTCGAAGCCGGGCCCCGGGGCGTTCGCGGTGGCGTCGTCATCGAAGAAGGCCACCGACGGTCCGTTGCCCGCGTCCGGGTCGGAAGATGCAACAGGCGCGAACATGGTGCCACCTCTTCTCTCCTATTCTCGATCCGCCGACCAGCACCAGCCGCGACGGGCGCGGCGACACCGGCCGAGGGTGGCAGCCGCGGCGCCGCCGGGTCAATTCCCTTCGGCGGCCGGTGGATCTCGTGATGCCGGCCGTGGTGGCGGCGCCATGCTCCCCCAGGAACCGCCCAGAATCGATCTGGGAATCGGTCCGGGGAATCGGTCCGGGGAATCGCGGTTGTTGCATCGGCCCGTGTATGCCCCGTCATCAGGACGACAGCGCCTGCGTACCCCATTCGGCGGCATTCATCGTGACTGGCCAAACCGGACACTCACCGCCAGACAGATGCTCACCCGACAGGGCACGGAGTCGATCGGGTGGTTCTGCCCCTGCAGCACCCATGCGGCTTGCCCCACCTTCCTGGCACCAATTACGGTCCGGCTGTTGTGACCTACGCCATGCGCGCAGCGTCGCAGGAGGCAGTTCGGTCGGGGACCAATGTGGGTTCCGGCTGCGCCCGGCCACATCCTGGGCGCCTCGCCGGCCCCACCCTGGAGAACGCCCATGTCGCGTCCGCGGCCCACTGCACGCCCCCGCCGGATCCTGTCCCTGATCGCCGCGGGAAGCCTTGCGGCCTCGCTGCTGTCGGTCGTCCCGGCAATTCCCGCGGCCGCGCTCGAACCCGAAGCAGCCGCCGAACTTCCGGGTTCGGTGACGCTGGTCGGTAGCTTGCAGTCGGAGATCGGCTGCGCCGAGGACTGGCAACCTGCCTGCGGCGCAACACATCTAGAGTTGGACGCGGCCTCCCAGACCTACCACCGCACGTTCGCGCTGCCGGCCGGCAACTACGAATACAAGATCGCGATCAATGACAGCTGGGACGAGAGTTACGGCGCCGACGGCGACGCAGGCGGGGCGAACATCCCCCTCACGCTCGCCGGGCCGGCGGCCGTGGAATTCGGCTACGACCCGGTGTCGCACCGGGTATCGCTGACGCCCGTCGACCTGCCGACCACCTCAGATCGGGAGAACGCGGCGCTGGCCGGTCAGAGCCTGCGGAAGGATCTGACCAGAGAACAGTTCTATTTCGTCATGGCCGACCGTTTCGCCAATGGTGATCCGAGCAACGACGCGGGCGGGCTGACCGGTGACCGGCTGACCACCGGCCTGGATCCGACGGCCAAGGGTTTCTACCACGGCGGCGATCTCAAGGGCATCACCGACAAACTGGACTATCTCAAGGGTCTCGGCGTCACCTCGATATGGATGACGCCGTCGTTCAAGAACAAGCCGGTCCAGGGCACGGGCGACAACGTCAGCGCCGGCTACCACGGCTACTGGATCACCGACTTCACCCAGATCGACCCGCATCTGGGCACGAACGAGGAGCTGAAGACCCTCGTCGACAAGGCGCACGGTAAGGGCCTCAAGGTCTTCTTCGACATCATCACCAACCACACGGCGGACGTGATCAGCACGCCGAGTGACTACATCACCAAGAAGGATCGGCCCTACAAGGATGCGGCCGGCATGGAGTTCGACGACATCCCCTACGCCACCGGCAACGACTTCCCCGAACTCGATCCGCAGACGTCGTTCCCGTACGTCCCGGTCCTGGCGCCGGGCGATGAGAACGTCAAGGTCCCGAACTGGCTCAACGACCCGACGTATTACCACAACCGCGGTAACGCGAACTTCGACGGCACCGAGGGCGACGTCTACGGCGACTTCGTGGGCCTGGACGACCTGTTCACCGAACAACCGGCCGTGCGCGACGGCATGATCGATATCTACAAGACCTGGGCAGAGTTCGGCATCGACGGATTCCGCATCGATACCGTCAAGCACGTCAACATCGGCTTCTGGCAGAAGTTCTCGCCCGAGGTGCTGGACGCTGCAAAGAAGGCCGGTAAGGACAAGTTCTTCATGTTCGGCGAGGTGTACGACGCCGACCCGAGGAATACCTCGCGGTTCACCACAGAAGGCAAATTGCAGGCGACCCTGGATTTCGGATTCCAGGCTCAGGCCACCGCGTTCGGTCAGGGCAAGCCGACCGTGGGCTTGCGGGACCTGTTCGCCAACGACGACTACTACACCGACGCCGATTCCAACGTCTATTCGGCACCGACCTTCCTCGGCAATCACGACATGGGCCGGATCGGGAATTTCCTGACCTCGGCATCGAGTGATCCTGCGCAGCTGCAGCAGCGCGACGAACTGGCGCATTCGCTGATGTATCTCACCCGGGGTCAACCGGTCATCTACTACGGCGACGAGCAGGGCTTCGTCGGCGACCTGCAGTCGCCCGGTGACCAGAACGCCCGGCAGGACATGTTCCCCAGCCGCGTCGCCAGCTACAACGACGACCCGCTGATCGGCACCGACAAGACCACCGCCGATGACAATTTCGACACCACGCACCCGCTGTACCGCTCCATCGCGCAGTTGTCCGCGCTGCGGAAGGCCAACCCCGCACTCGCCGACGGTGCCCAGATCCATCGGTACGCCTCTGACAAGGCCGGCATCTACGCCTTCAGCCGGATCGACGCCAAGGATCAGGTGGAATACGTGGTGGCGGCGAACAACTCGACGTCCGCGGCCACCGCGACGTTCGACACCTTCAGCGCCAGGGGTCAGTTCCGCGGTGTCTGGCCGCAGGGCCAGCAGGCATTGCGGAGCGACAAGGAGGGCCGGGTCACCGTCACCGTCCCGCCGCTGTCCGTCTCGGTGTGGAAGGCCGCCGCGCCGGTCAAGCGCTCGAAGTCCGCACCCGCGGTGTACTTCAGGACCCCGGGAGCCGGCGGTGTGGTCGGCGGGCGTGCCGAGGTCGGGGTGTCCGTGCCCGCGGGCGGGTTCAACCAGGTCACCCTCGCGTGGCGACCCGTCGGGACAACTGAATGGACCACGCTGGGCACCGACGACAACGCTCCCTACCGGGTGTTCCATGACGTCACCGGGCTCGCGAAGGGCACCCTGGTGCAGTATCACGCCGTGCTGAAGGACAACGCGGGTCACCTGTCCGACGCGACGACCTATGCCGTCGTCGGGGATCCTGCCGCGCCGGCTCCCGGTGACGGAGGCGGCGGCGGGCCCGTCGAACAGCCCGAGTTCGTCACGGTTGCCGGATCCCTCAAAGTGCGCTCGGGCTGCCCCGGACGACTGGCAGCCGGAGTGCGACCGAACGCAACTGACTCTCGATCCGCGCGACCAAGTCTGGAAGGGCACATTCACGCTGCCGCCGGGCACCTATGCCTACAAGGCAGCCATCAACAAGAGCTGGGACGAGAACTACGGCGCCGGCGGAGCTCCCTAACGGCGGCAACATCGGCCTCACCGTGCCCGAAGACGGAACCCAGGTCACCTTCTACTACGACCACCGCACGCACTGGATCACGACCGACCTGGAAGGCCCGATCATCACCGCCGCCGGCTCGTTCCAGGACGAGCTCGGCTGTCCCGCCGATGCCGATGCCGAGGATGGCCAGCCCGACTGCCTGATCTCGTGGCTGCAGGACCCCGACGGGGACGGCACCTACACCTACTCGACCCCGGGCATCCCCGCGGGCAACTACCAGGTGAAGGCGGCACACAACCTGTCCTGGGATGAGAGCTATGGCCAGGGCGGTGTTCTGGGCGGCAATGCCATCCCGTTCACCGTTGCCGCAGGCGACCGCGTCACCTTCAGCTATGTGCTCGCCACCCACCAGTTGACGGTGACCAGCAGGCGGGCAGGCGCGACACCCGATCTCGCCGCGCGCAAGGGCCAATGGCTGCAGACCGGCTTGCTGGCCTGGGATCTCGGACTGGACGAGACCACTGCGCGCGGCTCGTCCTTCCGGTTGCACTATGCCGCCGACGGTGGCCTGGCGATCGACGCGGAGTCGATCACCGGTGGCTCCTCCATTCCGCTCACGTTCGACCCTGCCGGTCTGCCGGCCGACGTCAAGGCGCAGTGGCCGCACCTGGCGGACTACAACGCCCTGCGGCTCACCAAGAAGGACGCGTCGAACCGCAGGCTGCTCACCCAGATCCTCACCGGCCAAGTCGTTCTGGCCGAATACGACGAGCTGGGCAGGCTGGTGGACGCCACCGGCGTTCAGATCCCCGGTGTGCTCGATGACCTGTACCGCGGCGCCGCCTCCCGCCAGTTGGGTCTGTCGTGGGCCCTGGGCAAGCCGGCCTTCGCGCTGTGGGCGCCCACCGCGCAGTCCGTCACCCTGCTGGCGGACCCACCCGGAGCTGTCGGCGAGACCCGGGTCAGGATGGCCCGTGACCGGGACGGTGTCTGGACCGCATGGGGACAGCCCAAGTGGCGGGGTGGGAGCTACCGCTATGAGGTGAAGGTCTACGTGCCCACCACCGGCAAGGTGGAGACGAACGTCGTCACCGACCCGTACAGCATCGCGCTGACCACCAACTCGGCCGCGTCGGTGATCGCCGACCTGAATGACCCGCGGCTGGCCCCCAAGGGCTGGTCGACGTTGGCCAAGCCCGAGCTGGCGCAGCAGGAGGATTCGACGATCTACGAGTTGCACATCCGGGATTTCTCGATCAACGATGCCTCTGTCCCGGCCGCCAACCGCGGGACCTACCTCGCCTTCACCAACCGGAACAGCGCGGGGATGAAGCACCTTGCGGCGCTGGCGAAGTCGGGTTTGAATACCGTGCACCTGCTGCCCGCCTTCGACATCGCGACCATCGAGGAGAACCGCGCGAACCAGCAGCAGCCGGCGTGTGATCTGCCGGCCCTGCCGCCGGACAGCGAGCAGCAGCAGGAGTGTGTCTCCGCGGTCGCCGACAAGGACGGCTTCAACTGGGGTTACGACCCGCTGCACTACACGACCCCGGAAGGCTCGTACGCGACGAACCCCGAAGGGGCGGGCCGGACGAAGGAGTTCCGGCAGATGGTGGCCGGGCTCAACAACACCGGGCTGCGGGTGGTGATGGACGTCGTCTACAACCACACCGCTGCGTCCGGTCAGGACCCCAACTCGGTGCTGGACCGCGTCGTTCCCGGTTACTACCAACGGCTTTCCGCGACAGGTGAGCAGGAGACGTCGACCTGCTGCGCGAACACCGCGTCCGAGCACAAGATGATGGAAAAGCTGATGATCGACTCCCTGGTGACGTGGGCCAGGCAGTACAAGGTCGACGGCTTCCGGTTCGACCTGATGGGCCATCACAGCAAGCAGAACATGCTCAACGTCAGGGCTGCCTTGGACAAGCTGACCGTGCGCCGTGACGGCGTCGACGGAAAGAAGATCATCCTGTACGGCGAGGGCTGGAACTTCGGCGAGGTGGCCGACAACGCCCGCTTCGTCCAGGCCACCCAGGCGAACATGGCCGGCACCGGCATCGCCACGTTCTCCGACCGGCTGCGGGACGCCGTCCGTGGCGGCGGCCCGTTCGACGAGGATCCCCGGATCCAGGGCTTCGGCAGTGGTCTGGCCACGGACCCGAACGCCTCCCCCGCCAACGGGACGGCGGACGAGCAACGGGCCAGGCTGCTGCACTACCAGGACCTGATCAAGGTCGGACTGACCGGCAATCTGGCGGACTACTCGTTCGTCGACGCCGCCGGGAACACCGTCACCGGAAAGGACGTCGACTACAACGGCTCCCCCGCCGGTTACACCGCCGACCCGTCGGAGGTCATCACCTACGTCGACGCCCACGACAACGAGACGTTGTTCGACGCCCTGACGCTCAAGCTCCCGACGGCAACGACGATGGCCGACCGGGTCCGGATGAACACCGTCTCGCTGGCCACCACAGCGCTGAGCCAGGGACCGGTGCTCTGGCACGCCGGCAACGACTTGTTGCGGTCGAAGAGTTTGGACCGCAACAGCTTCAACTCCGGCGACTGGTTCAACCGGATCGACTGGACAGGACGGGAGACGACTTTCGGTTCCGGACTCCCGCCCAAGGCGGACAACGAGTCGAAATGGCCGTACATGCAGCCGCTTCTCGCCGACCCGGCGCTGGCACCGACACCCGCCGCCATGGGAGCGGCCACCAAGGCGGCGCGGGAGCTGCTGGCGCTGAGGTTCTCCTCGCCGCTGTTCCGGCTGGGTTCGGCGGAACTGATCGGGCAGAAGGTGTCCTTCCCGCAGGGCGGTCCGGAGCAGCCGGCCGGCGTCATCACGATGGTGCTCGATGACACCGTTGGCCCTGACGTCGATCCGGCGCTCGACCGGATCGTGGTGGTCTTCAACGCCTCCCCGGATTCGCAGACCGTCGCCACCGACACCGCGGGACTCGAGCTGAGCCCCATCCAGGCGCGCGGTGCCGACAAGGTGCTGCGGGACGGCACCGTCATCGACGGCGCCGCTGGAACCGTCACCGTGCCCGGCCGCAGCGTCGCGGTGCTGGTCCAGCCGCATAGCTGAGCCGATTTCCGTTCCTCCGACCGCCCCGCAGGTCCGCTGCGGGGCGGTCGAGAGGCGGCGGCCCGCGGGCCCGGTCTACCGTGTCGCCCATGCTGGCCGTCTACGCCTCAGAGCCCCACTCCGACAACCCGCTGGAAGGCGCGCAGGTCGGCGAACGCCCCGAACCCGATGTCCCGGACGGTTGGGAACGGGTGCGGGTCCATGCCGCGTCACTGAACCGGCACGACCTGTGGACGCTGCGCGGGGTCGGAATCAAGCCCGAACAGTTCCCGATGATCCTGGGCTGTGATGGTGCCGGCGTCACCGAGGACGGGCGCAATGTCGTCATCTACCCGATCATCGGGACGCCGAATTTCTCCGGCGACGAGACCATGGACCCCGGTCGCACCCTGTTGACCGAGAAACACCAGGGCACGTTCGCCGAGTACGTCACGGTGCCGCGGCGAAACCTGGTGCCGTTGCCGGATTCGTTGAATTTCGAGCAGGCGGCCGCACTCGGTACCACCTACCTCACGGCCTACCGGATGCTCGTCACCCGCAGCGGCCTGCCCGCCGGTTCCACCGTCCTGGTGCAGGGCGCCAGTGGCGGCGTGTCCACGGCCCTGATCCAGCTTGCCAAGGCGATCGGAATGCGCGTCTGGGTGACGTCCCGGTCCGAGGAAGGACGCGCCAGGGCCGCCGATCTCGGGGCGCATCAGGTCTTCGAGCAGGGCGCCCGGCTGCCTGAGCGGGTCGACGGGGTGTTCGAGTCCGTCGGCAAGACCACCTGGTCGCATTCCATGCGCGCAGTCCGCCCGGGCGGGGTGATCGTGTGCTGCGGCGCCACCGCGGGCGCCGACCCGTCCGCTGACCTGCAGCGGCTGTTCTTTCTGCAGATCTCCGTGATCGGTTCCACCATGGGCACTCTCGACGAATTCCGGCGGTTGCTCGCATTCTGCGACGCGACCGGGCTGCGGCCCGTCGTCGACCGGACCTTCTCCTTGGACAAGGGTCGGGAGGCGTTGGAACTGCTGGAGAACGGCACGCCGGGCAAACTCGTGTTGACCGCCTGAGCGCCGGCGTCCGTTGCTGTAGAGATCAGTCGAAGATCTCCGCGAAGAAGTCCAGCATCGCCGTCCACGACCGGCGTTCCGCTGCGGGTTGATAGGCGGCGCCGTGTTCGGGCATGTTTACTTCCGGCTGAGTGAAGGAGTGCACCGCGCCGCCGTAGCGGACGAGTTGCCAGTCGACCTGCGGAGCGGCCCGCATCTCGTTCTCGAAGGCCAGGATCTGCTCGTCCGGCACCACGGGGTCTGAAGCTCCGGAGAGCACCAGCACCTTGCCCTTGATGTTGGCCGCGTCCGCGGGATCCGACGCACTCAGCGCGGCATGGAACGTCACGACGCCGGCCAGTTCGGCACCGCTGCGCGCCAGTTCCAGTGCAACCCAGCCGCCGAAGCAGTAGCCGATGGCGGCGACCCGTGATGGATCGACACGGGGATGGGAGCGCAGCTGTTCCAGTCCCGCCGCCACCCGGGCCCGGGTCAGCGCGGGATCGCGGTAATAGCCGCCGGCCACCCTGGGTGCGTCCTGCGGTCCTGGACGGATATCCGCGCCGAAGATGTCGGCGGCCAGCGCGACGTACCCGAGCCGGGCCAGCATCTGCGAGCGCACCTGCACGTACTCCCCCACCCCTCCCCAGTCGTGCACCAGCAGGACGCCGGGCCGCCGCTCCCCGCGCGCATCGTCGAACGCCAGGTAGCCCCGGAGTGCGGTTCCGTCCAGTTCGTACTCCACGTCGGCGGTGCTGATGACGGCGTCGTTCGGCACGGGCGTCCGTTCCAGCAGGGCGGTGTGCGCCGCGGAGAACGATGGTCGAGTCATGGCGGTGGTCCTTTACGCGGCGGCGGGAGCTGGTCGGGCGGCAGGAGTTGGCCGGTCCATTCTGTACCGCGCCCGTGGGCCGTCAGCGGTCGACGCGCGTCGTTCCCGGTTGGCCGGACAGCAGGGAGACGATCAGCATTCGGTCGATCGTGGTGAAGAACCCGACGATGCGCGGCGCGCACCACAGCACCCCGGCTCCCACCACAGCGAGAAAGGCCATCCGCGGCCAGGTGTCGATGAAGAAGTCCGGCCACCACTGGGTGCCCCTGTGCAACGAGCCGTCCGATGCCATCTGCTCGGGCAGGTAGTTCCGCCACAGCGGGTAGGTGATCGCGCCAAGCCCAGCGGCGTAGGCCGACACCGCCATCGCGAATGTGAGCGGCGCCAACACGAGCTTGATGACGAAGTAGCCGACCGCACGCCAGCCGGCAGGGTCGGTCAGCACGGCGGCCAGCGCGCCGATCGGCCCTGGGCGGCGCGGCTGCCGCCAACCCGGCGCGGAACTCGGCAGGTCGAGCAAGGCCAGTGCCATGGTCCGCTGCACAAGGCCGCCGAAGCGGGCAACGAGCAGCGCGACGGCGAGAATCGGCACCCCGATGTAGATGACGACCAAACCCAGACCGAGCGCCAGCAGCGTCACCGGCAGCACGAAGAAGGCGATCGAGGGGAAAAGGTCGATGACCGCGTACACGAGTTCGGCCCATGATCTCGGCGAGAGCAGGCCGCGACGGGGTGGTGCCGTGCGCAATCTCGATGGGGAGTACTGGGCGTCGGGGGTCGACCAGTCGAACAGTGTTGTCATGCACCGATCTTGTTCGCCTACGCGACTGCGCACCCGCCGCCCAGCCCGCCGACCGCGGTGGGGCTAGGCCCCCTCTTGCGGCCAGGAAGATCCAGATAGGTAGACCCGTTGCGCCGTCCCGGCGAGGTAACTCTGCTGGGCGGCAGCATCGAGGTCGGCCAGCGCCCGGCGGGTCGTGTCCAGGAGTTGCTCGCAGGTCCAGAGCAGACCGTCGACGGGCAGATGCGTTGCGAACATGCACCGCTCCGCACCGAAGATCTCGACGGCAGCTCGAAGCCATCCAATCACCGCATCTCCCTCTGTACCGAAGATCAGCGCAATGCCTTGGAGCTTCAGGAAGACGTTCGGGTACGCGCTCACGGCCGCGAGTTGGTCACGCCAGTGCTGGAACCCTGCAGGGCTGCGGTCCAACGGCCACCCGGCCCCCTCCAGCACGATCGTCACCTCCGGGAACGACTCCAGCAGTTGTGTCGCCTGCGGAAGTTGCTCGGCGTAGACCAGCAGGTCCCACACCAAGCCGGCGGCGGCAACCCGTTCGAAGCCGCGCAACCACGTGGGGTCGCTCAAGAAATCCGGCCGGGCACCGAGGCGGGTGAGCGGATTGTCCGACCAGTACAACGGTTGTCGGACCGCGCGGACGACCGGTAGGTCCGCGTACCGCGCCAGCGTGTCGGCCAAGCCGGGCGAGGTCAGGTCCACCGCAGCGATGAAGGCGTCGGGCATGCCTGAGTCGTCATGGCACTGCTGAATCCATCGCGCCTCCGCCAACGGGTCGACTGCCCCGAATTCACAGGCGACGACGCCGGTGATCCCGGCCGACGCCGCCGCCTCCCGATAAGCGACGGGCGGGAAATCCCGAGCGATGTCGTAGTAGTTCGGCAGGAGGAACGTGAGAGCCGCGCTGCGCTGTTCCATCCATCGGTAAGTCAGCTCCGCGGTGTTCAGCAAATGGGCATGCGCATCGATGATCCGCCCTCCGCGCGCGTCCCCCGCCGTGTTGTTCGTCGTCATTGCTCCGGTCCTTCCTCGGCGGCAGGTCCGGCGTGACGGGAGGGTCATCGGCGAACACGGCCGTCATGAGATGAGGGACATTTCACCCTCGGAGTGGCTCATCTCCCCCGTACAACTGGACCGCCGCGAGCGCGCCGCCCGAAGGCATGACGGCGGCCGCGTCCGCTGCCGCATCCTGTCATCGTGACGTCGGGCAGTGCGCGCAGACGTTTTCTGGTGCTAAGGACCTTTGGCACTACCTTTTCCTGCCGCGTGGTGCTGAACTGAAAACTGCGGCTCCTCGGGGGAATTCCGGTTCGAGCTCGAACGGGGGACCCCCGGAACGCCCTTCGGGGCGAAACGTCCTTCTTGATGGAGGCGAGAAAAATGAACGCAACCCGTCGAACTTCGCTGGTGGCCTTCCTCGCGATCATTCCGCTGGCGGTGATGACCGGGTGCGGCACCGCTACCCCGGGAACCGCAAACCCTGCTGCCACGGCGTCGTCGACATCTGCATCGGCAACGGCTTCGACCACCGCTCCTCCGTCTGCTTCCGAGCCCAGTTCGCAGGAGCCTGCGTCACAGGAGAATTCAGAGACGCCATCCCAGGAACCGACTTCAGAGGAATCCACGTCTCCCAAGTCCACCTCGCACGAACCGACCTCGCACGAACCGACCTCGCACGAACCGACCTCGCACGAACCGACCTCGCAGGTACCGACGTCCGATGACCCGGAAACCAACGGTCCGGACGTGCGGCCCACCGACCTCAGTGGCGAGGTGTACGGCTTCATCCGCGCCGTCGACCTGGCTCGGTCGGAAATCACCCTGGACAAGGTGGACTGGTTCGCAGGCACCGACGCCGAGCAGGCCTGTCGGGTCGACAACGTGCCACCCGAAGAGATTCTCAACGGTTGGTGCAGCATCTACTACTTCCGCAACGTCAACCCGAAACTGCGGGTCGTCTCGGTCAGCACCGACGCGGCCATCACCAACCTGCACGGGAACATCCCGGTCAGTGGTGACCTTCAGGAACTCGCCGATCGCGCAGCGGTCCCGGGAGGGGACTATCACCTCTACCGCATGACCGTGAACGATGGTGCGATCGTTGATCTGACCCAGATCTATCAGCCCTGAGAAAGCATCACAGGAACCGTCGTCATCCACGCCGATGCGGACAGCCGTGGGGTCACATCGGCAGGTCGGCACGCTCCTTCGGCGGCAACACGTCGCAGTGACGGAACCCACCCACAGTGCACTCCCCGTGCACTATGCTGCACTGCATGGATGACGACACAGCCGGCCTCTCCATGGTGATCGGAGCACGGGTGCGGTCGGAGCGGCAGGCTCGGCAGTGGACGCTCGATCAACTCGCACAGGCGGCTGGAATCAGCCGGCGCATGATCATCAACGTCGAGCAGGGCTCCGCGAACCCGAGCGTCGGGACGCTGCTGAGAATCAGCGACGCCCTCGGCATGGATTGCCCGCCCTGGTGGAACCGCCCGAGCGCGCTGCGGTGAAGGTCACCCGCAATGGCAACGGGGCCGTGCTGTGGACCAGCGGGGCGGGTGGCCGCGGAGTGCTGGTGGCCGGGACCGAACCGCCTCACGTGATGGAGCTGTGGGACTGGACGCTCGGACCGCAGGACCGTCACGCCAGCGAGGCGCACGCGCCGGGAACGCGGGAGCTCGTCCACGTCCTGGACGGCTCTATGACCATCGACATCGGCGGTGACACAGCGACTTTGACTGTCGGCGACGCCCTGGCATTCCCCGGCGACCTGGCTCACGCCTACGTCAACGCTCACCGGCAACCGGCCCGGTTCTCGCTTGCGGTGTTCGAGCCGGTTGTGGCGCCGGGGCGTCGGTCGGAGGTGACCCATGGCTGAATCGGCTTCGCTGCACGCATTCCTGGCCGGCGGACAGGTCGATGCCGAGGTGTTCACGCTCCGCCCGGACTACCGCGCACGACTGGTCGCGGTGGATGGATTGGTCCCAGGTCCGAGCGACGAAACCAGCGACAAGCTGTTACGGGCCGCCGAGGACAGTGCGCGCCGGATCTTGACCGATCGGCCCGTCGAGCAGATCCCGTCCGTCGCCGCCTGGCGGGATGCCTACCGAGCGTTCGGCGCCAAGCCACAACGCACCCGCAACAGCCTCGAGGCACTGTTGCGTCGAGCCGCGGACGGGCTGCCGCGGGTCAACCGGCTCACCGACCTGTACAACGCGATCTCGGTGATACACCAGATCCCCCTCGGCGGGGAGGATCTCACCCGTTACAGCGGTCCACCTCGACTGTTGCGAGCCACCGGCGACGAGCCCTTCGACACCGTGGTCGGCGGCGTGACAGTGATCGAGCATGCCGACCGCGGCGAGGTCGTCTGGTGCGATGACGCCGGCGTCACCTGCCGACGCTGGAACTGGCGGCAAGCACGCCGCACGCAACTGCGTGACGACACCACGACGGCCCTGTTCATCCTGGACGCCCTCGAGCCGACGACCGACGAGGGGCTGCAGGCCGCCGCCGAAGACCTCCTCACCCACCTGACCAGGTTCGGTCCCGATATCTGCACTGCACAACGTCTGGTCACCACCCAAGACCTTTCCTGAACGTCAACCGAGAAAGAGACAGATGCTCATCCACCCCTGGGACGCCGCGCTGGACACCGAGGAATGGCAGAAGTGGCTAGCCGGTACCGGTCGATTCGGGACGCTTGTGGTCAACAACGTGGATCCTGCACAGGCACCCTTGATGGTGCCCACCCACTTCACGATCTCCGGTGTCGAACTGCTCCTGCACCTGGCACGACCGAACCCAGTCTGGCCGCACCTGGAAGGGGCCGCTCAGGTCCGACTCGGTGTTGCGGGCGACGATGCCTACATCCCGTCGTACTGGCGGGCAAAGGCCGGCGGTCGCGATGAGGACGGCGTGCCCACCAGCTACTACGCGTCTGTCCAGTTCGTCTGCCGGCCGATCGTGGTCGACAACGCACAAGAGAAGGTCGACATCCTCACCGCCCAACTCGCCGACATGCAGCCCGAGGGCCGGCACGCCACCGTCGCGATCGATGCGCCACCGTACGGGCGGATGTTGTCCGGGATCCGCGGTCTACGGCTGGAGGTACTACGGGTCGAAGCCAAATTCAAGTATGACGACCACAACCCCGTCGATCACCGTGAACGCGTCATCGAAAGCCTCGAGACCCGAAGTCAGCACAGTGATCACGGTGCAGCGACCGAGCAGCGTCGACGACTTGAGGCGATCGGCGAATGGGCGAACCGGTGACGGGGCGTTTCCCTCGCCACCGCTGTGTCAACGGCATACCCGCAGGCGGTCGGCCCACCTGACATCGGGCGTCGTGCTGATCGCGACAGGTTGTCCCTGCTCCACCCCCGTGCAGCCCTTCGTATTCGAGATTCTGCCCCCGTCACCGCCGAGGCCGCGGTGCAGTGGGGCGGACGACGCCACTCGCGCGGTCGCAAGACGGAACTCAACGTCATCTGCTGAACCATCGGATGACCCTGGTTGGTCGACCCACGCGGAGGACAACTCCTCTGCGCACGGTGGGCGGCGTGGATCCGCACCGCACGGGTACAGGACAGGCATGACTGGACCAGAGGTCGCACCCGGAACCATCACCATGTTCGGCGACGTGATGTGCGGGTGGGCCACCCTCGCGTTGCACCGGCTCTATCAGGCTCGCGCGGCGGCAGGCCTGGATGATCAACTCCGCGTGGACCTGCAGCTGTTCCTGCTCGAGGACGTCAACCGAATGGCGTTGAATACCAAGGTGATCGAGCTGGAGAAGCCGGTCATCGGCGCCTTGGCGGAGGAACTCGAACTCAAGGGCTGGCAGGCCGACCCGTCGGAATTCCCCGTCACCAGCCTGCCGGCCAACGAGGCGGTGCATGCGGCGAAGGCGCAATCGACGGCTGCTGCCGAGCAATTGGACATGGCGCTGCGGCTCGCGTTCTGGCGGGACAGCCGCTGCATCAGCATGCGACACGAGATCCTCGACATCGCGGGCGAATGTGATGCCGTCGACGTCGCCCTGCTGCGAACCACTTTCGACGAGGGACGCGCACGCGGACCGATGCTGCACACGTACTTCCAGTACCGGGATCGCGTGCAGGGCAGCCCGCACTTCTTCCTGCCAGACGGCAGCGATGTGCACAACCCCGGCATCATGATCCACCAGTCCGGCGAGACCGGAAGCGGCTTCATCGTGCTCGACTCCGACGACCGCACCGTTTATGACGATCTGGTCCGGCGCGCGGCGGGCCGGTCTGCCACCGAAGATGTCGCCAGCTGAGACACCCGCCGCGCTCATCGCTGCGTCGATGATTGGGGGCGTCGATGATTGGGGGCGCCGATGATTGGGGCGCCGATGATTCGGGGCGCCGATGATTCGGGGCGTCGACGATTCAGGGTGTCGATGATTCAGGGCGCCGATGATTCAGGGCGCGGGCGGCGGTCGGAACCTGTGTGGGCCGAGCGGCCTGCGCGGACATCAGGAGGACGCCATGGGAACCGTCGTCGCGCAGGCCTCGATGTCGTTGGACGGTTACATCGCCAAGGCCGACAACACCATCGGGAAGTTGTTCGACTGGTACCAGATCGGTGACGTCGAGGTCCCCACCGCAACCCGTGACATCACCTTCCACCTGACGCCGGCGAGCGCCGACTACTGGCGGGCGTGGACGGCGGGTCTCGGCGTGATCGTCTGCGGTCGAACGCTTTTCGACGTCACCGATGGATGGGGCGGGCGTCACACGATGGACGCGCCGGTGGTCGTGGTCACCCACACCGTGCCGACGGAGTGGGTACAGAACCATCCGGACGCACCGTTTGAATTCGTCACTGACGGCGTCGCTGCCGCCATTGCCCGCGCTCAGCAGATCGCCGGCGACAGCACCCTCGCGGTGACCGCCGGGACGATTGCCGCCCAGTGCCTGGAACTCGGACTGCTCGACGTCGTGGCGATCGATCTCGTGCCCGTCGTGATGGGCGGCGGGCGGCCGTTCTTCCCGGGCATGCAGGTCCGGGACGTGCCGCTGGGTGACCCGGAGGTCTGCATTCCGAGCAAGCGGGTGACCCACCTGCGGATGCCGGTCCTAGGGACTTGACCCGAACTGACCGATCACGGCGAAACAACCGCAACGGCCGGCTGTCACCCAAACCTGTGGGATTGGCCGACGGCTCTCAGCCAGCGGCTACTTCTTCTCCCGACCGCCCGCCGACCCGGCCGGCTCACTGGACAAGGCGGCGATGAAGGCCTCCTGCGGGACCTCGACCCGTCCCACCATCTTCATCCGCTTCTTGCCCTCCTTCTGCTTCTCCAGAAGCTTGCGCTTGCGGGTGATGTCGCCGCCGTAGCACTTCGCGAGGACGTCCTTACGCATCGCCCGGATGGTCTCGCGAGCGATCACCCGGGAGCCGACCGCGGCCTGGATCGGCACCTCGAACTGCTGGCGCGGGATCAGCTCGCGGAGCTTGGCGGTCATGGAAACGCCGTAGCCGTAGGCGGAGTCGCGGTGCACGATCGCGGAGAACGCGTCGACCGGTTCGCCCTGCAGCAGGATGTCGACCTTGACCAAGTCGGCCGGTTGCATCCCGGTCTCCTCGTAATCCAGCGACGCATATCCGCGGGTGCGCGACTTCAGCGCGTCGAAGAAGTCGAAGATGATCTCGCCGAGCGGCAGCGTGTAGCGGAGCTCCACCCTGGTCTCGGACAGATAGTCCATGCCGCCCAACGTGCCTCGCCGCGACTGGCACAGCTCCATGATCGCCCCGATGTACTCGCTCGGGGTGATGATCGTGCACTTGACGATCGGCTCGGTGATGGTCGAGATCTTGCCGGCCGGCCAATCGGACGGGTTGGTGACGACGTGCTCGGTGCCGTCCTCCATCACGATGTTGTAGACGACGTTCGGTGCCGTGGAGATCAGGTCGAGCCCGAACTCCCGTTCCAGCCGATCACGGGTGATCTCCAGGTGCAGCAGCCCGAGATAGCCGCAGCGGTAACCGAAACCGAGCGCGGCGGAGGTCTCCGGTTCGTAGGTCAACGCGGCGTCGTTGAGCCGCAGCTTGTCCAGCGCGTCACGCAGCAACGGGTACTCGGACCCGTCCAGCGGATACAGCCCGGAATAGACCATCGGCCGCGGTTCGCGGTAGCCGCCGAGCGGGACGGTGGCTCCCTTGGACGCCGAGGTGATGGTGTCGCCGACCTTGGACTGCCTGACGTCCTTGACGCCGGTGATGAGGTAACCCACCTCGCCGACGCCCAGGCCGACGGTGGGGATGGGTTCGGGCGAGATGACACCGACCTCGAGCAACTCGTGGGTCGCCCGGGTGGACATCATCTGGATCCGCTCGCGCGGGGTGATCTTGCCGTCGATGACCCGGATGTAGGTGATGACGCCGCGGTAGATGTCGTACACCGAGTCGAAGATCATCGCCCGCGCGGGCGCCGTCGGGTCGCCGACCGGGTGCGGGATCTCCGCGACCACCTTGTCGAGCAACTCCTTGACGCCGGCGCCGGTCTTGCCGGAAACCTGCAGCACGTCCTCCGGCGAGCCGCCGACGATGTGCGCGATCTCCTCCGCGTAGCGCTCGGGCTGCGCGGCCGGCAGGTCGATCTTGTTCAGCACCGGGATGACGTGCAGGTCGTTCTCCAGCGCCAGGTAGAGGTTGGCCAGGGTCTGCGCCTCGATCCCCTGCGCCGCGTCGACGAGCAGCACGGCCCCCTCACACGCGGCGAGCGACCGGGACACCTCGTAGGTGAAGTCCACGTGACCGGGTGTGTCGATGAGGTTCAGCACATGGTCGGTCCGGACGCCGTCGATCCCCGGCGCTGCCCACGGCAGCCGCACTGCCTGCGACTTGATGGTGATGCCGCGCTCGCGCTCGATGTCCATCCGGTCGAGGTACTGAGCGCGCATGTCGCGGCCCTCGACCACCCCGGTGAGCTGCAGCATCCGGTCGGCCAGCGTCGATTTGCCGTGGTCGATGTGCGCGATGATGCAGAAATTCCGGATCAGCTCCGGTGGGGTGAACGTGCGGTGAGCACGCGAGGCAAGGCTTCCAGAGGTCACAGGAGTCTTTCTGGGCAGGCAATCGGTCACCCCATCGTCCCACGCGGTGCCGCCCGGCGAGGCCGCGCGACCATCGACCGCGCCCGACGTCACGCGGGAACGACTGTCAAACGGGGTTCTCACCGACGGTGGGGCAGCGGGCGATTCGACCGATGCGCACCATTTCCAGGGTGAATTGCTTCACCGCACGAGCAGGTCACTCGTCCGGTGGACCTGCCGCCACGTGATACCACTGACCGGTGGATCGACCGACAATGCGTGATGCTGAGCAAGGCCGGGCCCAGCCGACCCCTCTCCAGCCGGACATCCCGTCGCCGGCCCGCGGGCGCATTCAGGGACTGGATCTGCTTCGCGGGCTTGCCATCGCGCTGGTGCTCATCCGGCACTCCCAGCTCATTCATTTCGGCGGCGGCGGCATCGTCGGCGTGGTCATCTTTTTCGCGCTGTCCGGCTATCTCATCACCGGTCTTCTGGTGAAAGACCTCACCTCATACGGGCGGATCCGGTACGGCCGGTTCTACCTTCACCGTGCCACCCGCCTACTGCCCGCGCTGTTCGCCCTGCTCGCGGTGTTCTCGATCATCACTTTCATCTGGAATCCGCTGCGCGTGGATCGTGGGCACTCGGTCGGTGTCGTGCTGACCGGACTGACCTACACCGCCAACATCCCGAATCTTCCGCAGGGTGGCGCCCTCGGACATCTCTGGACGCTGGCGACCGAGGAGCAGTTCTATCTGGTGTGGCCGATCCTGCTGGCACTCGGCCTGCGATTCCGGCGGATGAAGTTGATGGCCGTGATCGCGGTGGTCGGTGCCCTCGCCGGGCTCCTGCTCGAGTTGTCCTGGAAGGCCGGGCACATCGTCGAGATCTACACGATGCCGTTCTCCTGGGCACTGGCGATCGTGATCGGCGCCCTGGCCAGACTCGGGCGGGATCGGATCCGGCAGGTGCTGCCTGGTGCCGGCGCGCCCCGCGCGGCACTGTCCAGCCTGGCCCTGGTCACCCTGCTGGGCCTGTGTTTCCTGCCCGACAGCAAGGGCGAGCCGATCATGTACCTGCTGGGTGGCCCGCTGATCGCACTCTGCACCGTGGTGCTGATCTTCCACCTGGAGACCTGGGTGATCCTTCCCTACCGATGGATGCGGCCAGCGCTGGCATTGGGCACCATTTCGTACGCGGCATACCTGTGGAACTACCCGGTCGCGGTCTGGCTGGCCGGTCCTGACCGGGTCATGACGACGCCGCAGCGGGTGGCGACGATCTTCCTCACCATCGCCATCGCGACCGTGTCCTGGTTCGTGGTGGAACGGCCGGCTCAGCGCTGGCGGCAACGGTTCGACGCCAGAAGGGCCGAGCGCAACCTCGCGACGGCGTAGCCGCTGACGCGCTCACGACAATCCGGTCGTGCCGGGCGCCTCGGCCCCGGTCGCACCCCGCGTCCGATCCGGCTGGCAGAGTTGCGCCATGCCTGACGCCGAGTCGCCCACCCCCCCCTTCCTTCGTTCACCGGCACCCCGATCGCCATCACCGGAGCCCACGTGGTGCCCATCGACGGCGCCCCGTTCGACGGCACCGTGTTGCTGCACGGCGGCCGGATCGCCGCCATGGGAACAGATGTCACGGTCCCGGCCGACGCCGCTGTCATCGAGGCCGGCGGCAGGTGGTTGCTCCCGGGTTTCATCGACGCGCACACCCATCTGGGCGCGCACGAGGAGGGCGAGGGGTGGGCCGGGAACGACACCAACGAGCTGACCGACCCGGTGACGGCCGCCGTGCGCGCACTGGACGCGATCAATCCCGCCGAGACCGGCTTCGACGACGCGCTCAGCGGTGGGGTCACGGCTGTCAACGTCAACCCCGGTTCCGGCAACCCGATCGGTGGCCTGACCGTGGCGATCCACACGCACGGACGGACCGTGGACGAGATGGTGCTGCGTTCGCCGTCCGGTCTCAAATCAGCGCTCGGTGAGAATCCCAAGCGGGTCTACAGCGAGAAGAAGCAGACACCGTCGACACGGCTCGGCACCGCGCAGGTGATCAGGGCGGCCTTCGTCGAGGCGCAGAACTACCTCGACAAACACGACCACGCCGAGGAGGGCAAGCCACCCGCGCGGAACCTGACGTCCGAAGCGCTGGGTCAGGTCCTGCGCGGGTCGATCCCGTGGCGCCAGCACTGCCACCGCGCCGACGACATCGCCACCGCCGTTCGCATCGCAGACGAGTTCGGCTACCGCTTGGTCATCGATCACGGCACCGAGGCACATCTGATCGCCGACCTGCTGGCGGCCAAGAAGATTCCGGTGCTGATCGGTCCGTTGTTCACCTCGCGCTCCAAGGTGGAACTGCGGCAGCGATCGCTGGCAAACCCGGGCAGACTGGCCGCGGCGGGCATCGAGATCTCGATCATCACCGACCACCCGGTGGTCCCGATCCACTTCCTGGTCCACCAGGCCACGCTCGCCGTCAAGGAGGGGCTCGACCCGGACACCGCGCTGCGGGCACTGACCATCAACCCCGCCCGGGTGATGGGCCTGGACAGCAGGATCGGTTCGCTGGCCGTCGGCAAGGAGGCAGACGTGGTGCTGTGGAGCGGTGACCCGCTGGATGTCATGCAACGTGCGCTGCGGGTGTTCATCGCCGGGCGTGAGGTCTACAGCTTCGACGAGTCGACGCGGACCGGACAGGTGCTCGGACGGTGACCGCCGCCGAGCCGCCGGAGTCGCTGGATCGCAACGAGATCCTGCGCGTGGCACGCGGTCTGGCCGATCTGCTGGATGCGTCGCGAATGCAGCTGGCGGCCGGCCCGCCGTCGCCGCTGGTGGCCGCATTGTCCGAGCACCTCGGCGTCGACGCCCGAGAGGCGACCATCGTCAGCCACCACTGGGCACCCTGGGAGCACGTGTCGCTGCACCGCGGCGTCACCGCCCACCTGACTGCGGTCACCCCACAGGCGCAGTGGATCGGTCTGCCCGGTGGCCCCATGCGAATGCACAACGACCTGCCGTCGCTGCTGCAGATGGCGACAGCCACCGACCGGTTGACCAGCGCCGACTACGTCCTGCTGCCGATCAGCCCGACGGCCACCGAGGACGTCGTCTCCAGTGGGTTGGTGCGGACCACGGATCTCGCGGGGAACCCCGCGGTGCTCGCGTTGCGTGAGACCCAGATGGCAGGCCCGCCGCAGATGTCGGTCGAGGTGATGGCCGCAGACCGCGGCATTGCATCGGCCCTCCTCGCCCACCTGCAGTCGCTGGTGGCGGAGCACGACATCCTGCGCGGGCAGGTGCTGTCGTTCACCGTCAACGAGCACATGGGCAACCAGATGGTGAGCTTCCTGCCACGGCCCGCGGTCGCTGCAGCGGACGTCATCCTGCCGCCGGATGTGCTGCCGACCATCGAGAAGCACGTCTCCGGACCGGCTGAACGCGCGGAGCGGCTGCTGCAGCTCGGGATCCATCTCAAGCGCGGGGTTCTGCTGCACGGTCCGCCCGGCACCGGGAAGACCCACACCGTGCGCTATCTGATGGGCCGCCTGGCCCGGAGCACGGTCCTGGTGCTCACCGGCAACGGATTGATGTTCATCGAGCAGGCAGCGGCGCTGGCCAGGCGCCTGGCGCCGAGCGTGGTGGTGGTCGAGGACGTCGACCTCATCGCGCAGGACCGGTCGTTCTCGCCGATGGGCAACCCGTTGCTGTTCAGCCTGCTCGATGCGATGGACGGGGTGGCCGCCGACGCCGATGTGACCTTCGTGCTGACCACCAACCGGGCGACCATGCTGGAGGAGGCACTGGTGCAGCGACCCGGCCGGATCGACCTTGCCGTGGAGATACCGCGCCCGGACGCGGACGGTCGGCGGCGACTGGCCGAGCTGTACCGGGGCGGGGCGTCGGTGACGGCCGACCTCGAACCCCTCATCGTCGCCACCGAGGGGGCGACGGCCTCGGCGATCAAGGAACTGATGCGCCGCGCGATTCTGCGGGCTCTCGACGCCGATCCCGCTGTGGAAGCGAATGGGGTCGGCGCACCTGCGGTCGACCCGCCGGTGATCAGTGATGCGGTGCTGGCGGCAGTGCTGGAAGATTTCGTGTCGGAGACACAGGCGCTGAGCAGATCCCTGCTGGGCGCCGCCGGCTCCCTACCGGGCGACGACGACGCGGACGGCCCTTCGGCCTGGGACGGCGAAGGCCCCGATGGGCCGGTGGGGTTCGCCGAAGGCGGTGGTCCGAGACCCGGCCTCGCTCCGCCCGCCTTCGTGCACCGAGTGGCGGCGCACGGCGCGATGTGGTCGCCGGGCTGATCGTCAGGCTGACCGCCCCACCCGCAGCGCCCACAACACGAGCGGCACCTGCAGCGGCAACCTGGCGACCAGCGCCGCCCGGTACCACCATGATCGCCGTCCGGACCGCAGGGTCATCGAGATGTTGGCCGGGAACACCGCGACGAACAGCGCCGCGGTCACCGGTCCACCCCATCGCCGGCTCGACGGATGCGCAAGCATTGCCGCACAAGCGATCTCGGCCGCACCGCTGACCGCGACGAGTTCCTTCGGCCGGGGCAGGGCCCGTGGAACGATGGCCACGAACGGCCCCGGCCGGACGAAGTGCATGACCCCGGACGCGGCCAGGATGGTGATCAGGAACAGGCGCACCCTTCCCACGTCGATCTCACGGCCGGACAGGACCCGCAGAAGATGCATGAGCCCATGGTGCAGGGCGCGGGCGGTTAGCGTGACGGGGACATGCAGACGAGCCCCAGTCGTGCGCCAGGCGACCATCAAGCCCTTGTGCGACTGACGGTCGCGGTGTTCGCGCTGCTGCTCGTGCTGTCCGGCTGTTCCACCGCGGGCACCGCGGTCCCGGTGCTGCCGCCCACGGTGACCTCAGTCGACCCCCAGCACGACGACCCCAGCACCGACGGCCCCAGCATCGACGGCCCTGGTACGCCGGCTCCCGCCGCAACATCAGAACCCGGGTCGTCACCGGAGGCCGGCGCAGCGGTCGATCCCGGCGCGTCGGATCCTTCGGAGACCGACGCAACCGGGCCGCCGCAGTCCTCCCCGCCGGACGGGGCGTCGTCCGTGGCACCCACCACCATGCCGGAACTGCCCGCATCGTCGTCGCCATCGCCTTCCAAGGCCCCACCGGTGACGCCGGTACCGTTCGCTGCTGTGGGACTGCCCGGTGTCAACGACCCGTCCTGCACCTCCGAGTACCGCCCGGTGGTGCTGCTGCACGGCACCCTGGCCACGGCGCAAGGTGACTTCGGTGCCCTGGCCCCGGCACTGCAGGCGTCGGGTCGCTGCGTCTTCACCCTGGACTACGGGATGGGCGGCATCCGGTCGGTCCGCAGCTCTGCCAAGACGGTCACCGCCTTCATCGACCAGGTGCTGGCCACCACCGGCGCCGATCAGGTTGACGTCATCGGATATTCGCAGGGCGGCCTCGTGCTGCGGACCGCGCTGCGGCTCGAGGGTCTGGCCCCCAAGGTCGGGGTGGCGGTCCTGATCGCGCCGACCTTCCACGGCAGCACTTCGCCGCTGTTGACGGCCCTGCCGCCCGCGCTGTGCCCGGCGTGCGCCGACCAGGCGACCGGCTCGGCGCTGCTGCAGGAGCTGAACGCGGGCGGCGACCTCGACGGTGACGTCCGGTACGCCGTGATCTCCAGCGAACGGGACACCGTGGTGACGCCGGTGTCGGCGCAGGCGCCGGTCGGGCCGCCGGACCGGGTGACGTCACTGCTGGTGCAGGACCGGTGCCCGGACAGCCGCCTCGACCACCTGTCGCTGCGCAATGACCCCGGCGTGATCAATTGGGTGGTGCAGGCTTTGGAGACGGATGGGAGGCCCGATCCATCTGCGTTCAACTGCGCCTGACGATCGGAAGAACACCGCACGGGGTGACCCGACCGGCGGCACACTGAAGTGTCGCAACGGTCGCCCCAGCCGGACATCTGATGCTGAGTCAACGCGTGGATTGGGTCGGGCACCGTTCAGCTGGTAAACTTCAAGGTCGCGTGTGTCGCTCCGGCACAGGCATCGTGAGCATGATCCCCCCGACGAAATGAAGGCAATCCGGCGTGGCCAATATCAAGTCCCAGATCAAGCGCATTCGCACGAACGAAGCTGCGCGCCTGCGCAACAAGTCGGTCAAGTCTGCGCTGAAGACCTCTGTCCGTCGCGTTCGCGAGGCAGCTGCGTCCGGTGACAAGACCACCGCGCAGGTCGAGCTCGTCGCCGCATCGCGCAGCCTGGACAAGGCCGCGTCGAAGGGCGTCATCCACGCCAACCAGGCCGCGAACCGCAAGTCGGCGCTGGCTCAGCTGGTCAACCAGATCTAGTTCGGCCGCTCACCACTGCCGTCCGGCGCTTCGCCGGGCGGCATTTTGGCGTTCACGGTCCAATTCGTGTGGCCACCGACCGGCTGGCGAGGTAGTGACAGCACGCACGGCTCAACGGGCGTGCCTGGCTGCGACCAGATCCAGCACCGCCTTCTCGAGCGCGTACTCCGCGTCGACAGCGGCGCCCTTCACGTCCGCGTTCAGCTGCGCCACCACTGCCATCCCGACCACCAGTCCGTCGGTGTTCCAGCCCCGACCCGCGGCTCTGGCCTTGTCGATCTTCCAGGCCGGCATCCCCAGCTGCGAGGCGAGGGCGTAGGAGTTGCCGCCGCGGGCGCCGGACACCTTGGCGATGGTCCGCACACCGTCGGCCAGCGCGTCGGCCACCAGCACAGGGGCGACGCCCACACCCATCGCCCAGCGCAGCGATTCGAGCGCGGCGGACAGGTCGCCGCCCATCACTGCGTCCGCGACGGTGAACCCGCTGACCTCCGCGCGACCCCGGTGATAACGGTGCACCGCACTCTCGTCCACCATCCCGGCGGTGTCGGCCACCAGCTGGCTTGCGGCGGAGGCGAGCTCTCGCAGGTCGGACCCCACGGCGTCGACGAGTGCGGCTACCGCGTCCGGCGTCGTCGTCCCGCCCGCCTTGCGGATCTCCGACCGGACGAAATCGATCCGCTCAGCCGGCCGGGTGATCCTGTTGCAGACCACGACGGTGGCACCCGCCTTGGTCAGGGTGTCGGCGATGGCCTTGTTCCGCGCTCCCCCCGAGTGGTGCACCAGCAAGGTGACCCCCTCCACCGGGTCCGCGACATACCCGAGCAGCGCACCGGCCAGGTCCTTTCCCGATTCCTGCGCGCCCCTGATCGCGACGACCCGCGGTTCGGCGAACAGGCTGGGCGACACCAGGTCCCAGAACTGTCCGGAACCGAGGCCGGCGGCGTCGGCATCGCGCCGCTCGACGCCGGGATCCGCCCTCCTGGCAGCGGCGGCAGTTCGTGCGATCGCCCGGTCCACCAGCAGCATCTCGTCTCCGGTGACCAGCACCAACGACGGCAGGGCGGCTCCACCGGCCGATCGGGGTGAGGTGCCGGCGGCCGTCATGGCGCTCATCGTGCCATCCCCCGCCGACAGGGCCGCCCACCCGCACCGGTCACCTCGTGGGCGCGGTCACGTGCGGTGAGATCGGCAACGACCGGGACGCCGCCACGGGGCACCGGCGACCTCGCCCAGTACTTTTGACAGGCACCACACCGATCACCCCGACGACGCCACTCGAGGACGCCCGTGCGCGCTTTGTCATTGCGGCATCACGCCCGCCGCCCGGCCCTGGCTGCGGTGGGAGCGGCACTCCTACTGGTACTGAGCGGCTGTGGGTCGTCGGACACGGCGGAGCAGGCCGCACAGACGGCGCCGCCGGGCAGCACGCTCTGCACGTACCTGGAGAGCCAGCGCCCCGCGGCGAAGGACGTCGCGCTCCCACCGGCGGTCGAACCCGCCACCGGAACCACTGCCGCGACGATCGCGCTGACCGGCGGCGACGTGGTGCTGCAACTGGACACGGCCGAGACGCCCTGCACCGTCGGCAGCTTCGTGCACCTGGCAGAGTCCGGCTACTTCGACAACACACCGTGCCATCGGCTGACCGCATCGCCGTCGTTGTCGGTGCTGCAGTGCGGTGACCCGTCCGGCACCGGCGGCGGCGGTCCCGGATACACCTTCCCCGACGAGACCAGCCCCGAAATGCAATACCCGGCAGGCACTGTCGCGATGGCAAACGCGGGACCGGACACCAACGGATCGCAGTTCTTCCTGGTCTACGCGGACTCGCAGCTGCCGCCGGACTACACCGTTTTCGGCACCATCACTTCGGGCCTGGACGTTCTGCAGGGCATCGCGGCGCAGGGCATCACCGGCTCTGGCAATGCGACCGCCCCGGTGCAGCCGGTCACGATCTCCCGGGTCACGATCGGCGGTTGACCGGCCCGTCTGCGCGGCGCCGGGATTCGGGGGTCAGTGGGACGGCCCGGAACGAGGGGCCGAGGTGACGCTCGGGTGCGCTACCATCACCGGACAACTTCATCCCACTCATCCAGAGGGGCAGAGGGATACGGCCCGACGAAGCCCCGGCAACCACTGACGATGATCACTTTCTCGTGACGGCATTGCGCCCGAGCGAGGCCGATCGTCAGTAGGTGCCACTTCCGTCCCGCGACAGCGGGGAAGATGAGGAAAGGCCTCGCCATGACCACAGTTCTGCCCACCCCTGTGCCCACTGCGGACACCACGGTCGATGTCGCCACCTCCGGCGTCGATCTCGGTCCCGCCGTTGCGCTCTCCTGCCGTGAATGTGGCGAGCGGGTCGACCTCGGCCCGTTCTACGCCTGTACCGAGTGCTTCGGACCGCTGGAAGTCGCCTACGACTTCGCGCTCCGCGGCCAGGCACTCAAGGACGCGATCGAAGCCGGCCCGGACAACATCTGGCGGTACGCGCCGCTGCTGCCGGTGCCGGCCGACGTCGCACAAACCCGGAATATCAACCCGGGCGGCACCAAGCTGATCCGTGCAGACAACCTCGCGCGCGAGCTCGGAATGAAAACCCTGTGGGTCAAGGACGATTCGGGCAATCCGACGCACTCGTTCAAGGATCGGGTGGTGGCCGTCGCGCTGGCCGCGGCCCGGCAACTCGGATTCACCGTCCTCGCCTGCCCGTCCACCGGGAACCTGGCGAATGCTGTCGCGGCCGCCGCAGCGCGGGCCGGTATCCGCTCGGTCGTGCTCGTGCCGAGCAACCTGGAGCAACAGAAGATCCTCACCACCGCCGCCTACGGGGGAACCCTGGTCGCGGTCGAGGGCAACTACGACGACATCAACCGGCTGGCCGGTGAGATCGCCGCAGAGCAGGAGGACTGGGCTTTCGTCAACGTCAACGTCCGGCCCTACTACGCCGAAGGCTCCAAGACGCTGGGCTATGAGGTTGCCGAGCAACTCGGATGGCGACTGCCGGAGCAGGTCGTCATCCCTGTTGCCTCCGGTGCTCAGTTGGTCAAGGTGGACAAGGGTTTCACCGAGCTCGGCGAACTCGGCCTGGTCGAGCCCACGCCCTACAAGGTGTTCGGCGCGCAGGCGACGGGCTGCTCACCGGTGTCCGCAGCCTTCAAGGCCGGTGAAGACACCGTCAGACCTGTCCGGCCGGACACCATCGCCAAGTCGTTGGCGATCGGCAATCCCGCCGACGGCCCCTATGTGCTCGACGTGACCCGCCGCACCGGCGGCACGGTCGAGGACGTCAGCGACGAGGAGGTGATCGACGCCATCAAGCTTCTGGCCCGCACCGAAGGCATCTTCGCCGAGACCGCCGGCGGCGTCACCGTAGCCGTGCTGCGCAAACTGCTGGCCACCGGGCAGCTCGATCCGAACGCCGAGACCGTCATCTTCAACACCGGTGACGGGCTCAAGACGCTGGACGCGATCGCCGGGTCCGTCGGGCCCACCGCCACCATCGCCCCGACCCTGTCGGCGTTCGAGCAGGCCGGGCTGGCATGACCGGGTCGCCTGCAAACGGCGGGACTGTCGGCGCTGCCGCCCAACAGGTGCAGGTGCGGATTCCCACCATCCTGCGCGCCTACACCGGCGGAGCGTCCGCGGTGACGGTGGAGATCCCCGCTGCCGCAACGGTTGCCGAGGTGATCTCGGTGGTCGAGGCCAACTATCCCGGAGTTCGCGCGCGGGTTCTGGACGAGACCGGCCAGATCCGCCGATTCGTCAACCTGTACGTGGACGAGGAGGACGTCCGCTTCACAAGCGGGCTACAGACAGCGATCTCGCCCGGAAGCACGCTGTCCATCATCCCCGCCGTGGCCGGCGGCTGACCGGCGCGCGCAACCCCGCCTCCGCCGGCTGAACCGGCACCTCGGTAGCATCGATCCGATGACCGAGCCCGACAGTTCTGATGCAATCCGTGTCGGTGATCGGGAACGCGAGTCGGCGATTGCGGTGCTGCACGACGCCGTCGGCGGCGGTTACCTCGAACTGGCCGAGTTCGAGGAGCGTTCTCGGACGGTATATGCCGCCAAGACGCGCGGCGATCTTCGGGCCGTCCTGGTCGACCTTCCCGCCGGCGCAAGGTTCTTCGCGCCGGTCACGCCGACCGGTGCGCAGGCCGGCAACGCCTTGACCGGCGAACCGACGAGGATCGAACTGGACTGGGCCACCGTCAGACGCCAGGGTTCATGGCAGGTGCCGTCACACCTCGTGATCACGGGAACCCTCGGAACCGCCGACCTCGACCTGCGCACGGCTGTGCTGCCGCCGACCGGATGCCTCATCGAGGTGTTCGCGTCATGGAGCACCGTCAAGCTCCGGCTCAACTCCTCACTCGTCGTGAAGACCCACGAATTCGACGGCGGTTCGATGACGACGCTCAAGGACAAGGCCGGTCCACCCTCCGCTCCGGGCGGCCCCGTCATCGACATCCGCGGACATGCCAACTGGACGACGGTCGTGGTACGTCGCAACTGAGATCGGCCATGGCCTCGGCCTTTTGTGGCGGCCTTTTTGTGGCGGCCTTTTGTAGTGTGTTGCGCGCCGGCTGGTCTGCCGACCACCGCCGGCCGATCAGCTGCTGAGCCGCAGCGATCCGCCGTGCCCGCCCGACTCCTCGGTCAGGTCGATCCCGAACAGGGTGTGCAGGGCCTGGAGGTAATCGGCGGTGTCACCGGTTCTGGCCAGCTCACCCGCGCGCATCGTCGGGGTGTGCAGCAGCGATTGGGTCAGCCGGTGCAGGGTGAGCTCGATGTCGGCCGCGATCTCCGCCGGGTATTTCGCCCGCAGCCTGGCCATCTCCTTCTCCACCGCCACCGAGACGTGCTGGCGCAGAGCAACAATCGCGGGATCCAGCTTTCGGACGGCCATCCTGTCCTCGAAGTCGGACACGCCGGCGATGACGATGTCGTGGGCGGCGCCGACCGCGGCCAGGTGGGCCGGATCGACCTGCTCGGAGACGGTGTTCAAATCGATCACCCGCAGCCCCGGGACCGCGCGGGCAGCCGCGGAGACATCGGAGTGCAGCGCCAGATCGATGACCGGCAATGGGGTTTCCCGCTGCGACACGGCGGCGGTGAGTACCTCTGTCGTGAGAGTCTCAGCGGAGGTGCCGCTGCAGGTGACGACGATGTCGACGCCGGCCACGGTCTCCGCGAGGTTGTCCGGCTCCACCGGCACTGCGCGGTGCCGATCGGCGAATCCGCTGGCGCGCCCGCTGGGCGAGAACACCGACAGCGCACTGCAACCCCGGGAGCGCAACTCGGCGGCGACCACCCTGGCGTAGGCACCGGTACCGACTACCAGCGCCCGCGCACCATCGAGACCGACGGTGCCGGAGGCAATGTCGAGCGCAACGGAGGCGATCGACCGGCCGGCCGCGCCGACTCCCGTATCTGTGGCCACCTTCTTGGCGGTCCGCGCCGCATGCTGGAACAGCAGGTTGATGGCGGGCGTCGCCGTGCCCGCCGTCTGCGCGTCCCGCAGCGCTCGGGCGATCTGGCCGCCGATCTCCGCCTCGCCGACCACCATCGAGTCCAGTCCGGACGCCACCGTGAACAGGTGAGCAACGACGGGCGCGCCGACCCTGACCTTGAGCAGCGTGCTGACCTCGTCGGCGGCGACGCCGGAGGCCAGCGCGACCGCACCGGTGACCTCGTCGATGGCGTCATGAAAGCGTGCGGCGTCGAGATAGATCTCCAGTCGGTTGCAGGTGGCGACCACCACAACGCCGGAAACTGCGGAGTCCTCGCGGCGGCACAGTGACACCAGGGCATGGCCGAGCGTCTCGGAACCGCTGGTGAGCCGGTCCAACTGCGTCAGCCCCAGGTCGTGGTGGCTGGCGCCGAGAACCATGAGCATGAGTCAATGATATCGGTGGAGCGACGGGTTACGGTAAGAAGGCGACCCTTACCTGACCACCTGCAACGCACGTGACCTGCGAAAACACTGTCACGTGAGCTGGATCGCGCCATCACCGCTACTCGGGGCGTGATCGACAGGCAGCCAGTGCCGGCGGGGATGACACCATGGACGGCACCATGACTGCGACTCCGCCACCCTTCATCGACACCCTCTCCGCGCACCCTGCGGCGATCCCCCGCGTACCCGCCAATCCGACGCCGCCACCGCCGGCCGCGGATTGGCCGCCGTCCGGCGATGCGCTGCCCCCTTCGCATCCGTTGCGGAGCGGACTCACGGCGGACTCCGCGCTGATCGCCGCCTACCGCGGCCGTCGCACCGCGTCGCTTCCGGTGTGGTTCATGCGCCAGGCCGGCCGGTCACTGCCCGAGTACCGGGCTGCGCGGGGTGACACCGGGATGCTCGAGGCCTGCCTCACACCCGATCTCGCCGCCGAGATCACCCTGCAACCGGTTCGCCGGCACTCCGTTGACGCCGCGATCCTGTTCAGCGACATCGTGGTTCCGTTGAAGCTCGCCGGAATCGATGTGGAGATCGTGCCAGGCACCGGGCCGGTCGTCGCCCACCCGATCAGGACGACGCAGGATGTCCGGGCCCTGCCGGCGCTCGAACCCGAAGCACTGCAACCGATCTCCGCCGCCGCCGCGGCGACCGTCGAAGGGCTGGGACGGACCCCGCTGATCGGCTTCGCCGGCGCCCCGTTCACCCTGGCGTCCTACCTCGTCGAGGGCGGGCCGAGCCGGGAGCATTTGCGCACCAAGGCCCTGATGCACGGCGAGCCGGCCACCTGGCACGCGCTGATGTCGTGGGTCGCGGACGTGACGACGGCGTTCCTGCGGGTGCAGGCGCTGGCGGGCGCGTCGGCGCTGCAGCTGTTCGACTCCTGGGCCGGGGCTCTGTCACTGCCCGATTACCAGCATTACGTCGCATCCCATTCCGCGGCCGTGCTGGCCGGTGTCGCGGATCTGGGGGTCCCTCGCGTGCACTTCGGTGTCGGTACGGGCGAACTGCTGGTGGCCATGCGGGACGCCGGTGCGGACGTGATGGGTATCGATCACCGGGTACCGCTGGACACCGCCAACACCCGGTTGGGCGGCCGGACACCGTTGCAGGGCAACATCGATCCGGCGTTGCTCTTCGCCGGGCAGGCGGCGCTCCAGGAGCAAGCGGCCGACGTGATCCGCCGCGGGTCGGCGGCCCCCGCGCACGTGGTGAACCTCGGCCACGGTGTCCCGCCGGACACCGACCCCGATGTGCTCACCCGGCTGGTCGAGTTCGTGCACAGCTGTTCCATCCCTGCCGGCGCTGGGGACCCGGAAACCGCGGATCGCCCGGACCCGTTGCAGCCGTGACGCACCCCGGTGCATCCGCACCGCGGTCCGACGGGACGCGAGCGGACGTGCTCGTCATCGGCGGCGGTGTCGCGGGGCTCGTCACGGCACTGGACCTGGCCGGGAACGGACACCGGCCCGTGCTGATCGAGGCCACCGACAGGTTCGGCGGCGTGCTGTCCGCCCATCAGGTGGGCGGTCTGACCCTGGACGCCGGCGCCGAATCCTTCGCCACCGCGCGGCCCGCCGTGATCGAACTGCTCGGCGAACTGGGCTTGGCGGACCGAGTCGTGCCGCCGAACCCGGTGGGTGCCTGGGTGCGTCATCGGGCCGGCACCGCACCGCTGCCCGCTGTCGGATTACTCGGGATACCCGGTCGGTGGTGGGCCGCGGACGTCCGCCGGGTGATCGGGATCTCCGGTGTCGCACGCAGCGCCGCCGACGCGGTCCTCCCGGCCAGGGCGGGGGTGCCGGCCGGGACGACGCTCGGAGCGATGGTCCGCACCAGGATGGGCCGCCGGGTCGCGGACCGCCTCGTCGAGCCGGTGGCGGGTGGCGTTTACGCAGCCGACCCGGACCGACTGGAAGTCCGCACGGTCGCTCCCGGCCTGGATACGGCTCTGCGGGAGACGGGTTCGCTGGCCGGCGCCGTGCGGCGACTGCGCGGCGGTGGGGAACGCTCCGGCTCTGCGGTTGCGACACTGACCGGTGGCCTGCACACCCTGGTACCGGCGCTGGTGGATGGCGCCAGGGCGCCGGCGCGGTGTTGCACGCCGGACAGGCGGTGCAATCCCTGCGCCCCGCAGGTGATGGCTGGCTCGGCACTCTCTCCGATGGATCACAGCTCGCTGCCGCCGCCGTTGTGCTGGCAGTCCCCGCCCCGACGGCGGCGGCCCTGCTCGGCGCTGCGGTACCGGACAGCGAACGTCTGCCGTTCTGCAGGCGCCGATCACCGCAGCGTGCTGATCTGCACGCTGGTCCTCGACGACCACCGGCTGGACCGGGCACCGCGCGGCACCGGCGTGCTGGTGTCCGCCCATGCGTCCGGTGTCACGGCCAAGGCGCTCACGCACGCCACCGCCAAATGGCCGTGGCTGGCCGAAACCGCCGGTGCCGGAAGGCATGTGCTGCGGTTGTCCTACGGACGCGGTGGGACGACCTGCCCGCCGAGGCCGACCTGCCGGCGCTCGCGCTACGCGGACGCGAGCGAACTGCTCGGGGTCCCGCTGGCGCCGGTTCCCGTCGTCGACGCCGCGGTCGTCCGGTGGGCCTCGGCGCTGCCTGCTCCCCGCCCGGGTCACGCCGCGGCCGTCACCGCGCTGCGGAACGCGCTGGCACCGCTGCGCCTGCACGTCGTGGGAGCGCCGGTGGCCGGCAGCGGGCTGGCCGGTGTGGTCGCCGATGCCAGGATGCAGGCCGCCGTCATCTCGGATGCACTGAAGCGCTGTGGCAAGGATCGCTCCCCCGCCGGCTGCCGGACCAGCGGAGCCCGACCGCCGGGTGAGGGAGGATGGAACAGGTGACCGAACCAGCCCACCGATCCCGCCACCCGCGTCCGCCGGGACCGCATCGCCCGCCGGCGCCCGGCCGCGCCCCACCGCCCGGGAGATCAACGCGCAGATCGTCTACACCGGCTTCGCCGTGTACTCCCGGGTCGGCGAACTGGACGCGCCGCGGGACAAGGCGACCGCCGAGCTCGTCGACCTGGTCGCGCGAGATCGCCGAGCAGAGGTCACCCTCCGCGGCTTCTACGACGTCTCGGCGCTGCGCGCGGACGCCGACCTGATGGTCTGGTGGCACGCGCCCACCGCGGAGGCCCTGCAGGCGGCGGCCCGGTCGCTGCGCCGGACCGCTGTCGGCCGCAGCCTGAGCCCGTCCTGGTCCGCGATGGGCCTGCACCGGCCCGCCGAGTTCAACAAGGGTCATGTGCCCGCCTTCCTGGCCGGCGCCGCCGGCGAAGAACTGGGCGACGGTCTACCCGTTCGTCCGGTCCTACGAGTGGTACCTGCTGCCGGACGAGGAACGCCGCGGCATGCTGGTCGAGCACGGCATGATGGGCCGCGAGTACGACCAGGTGCTGTCGAACACGGTGGCCGCGTTCGCCCTCGGCGACTACGAGTGGCTGCTGGCCCTGGAGGCCGACGAGCTGCACGACACCGTCGACCTGATGCGGCATCTGCGCGCGTCCGGCGCGAGAATGCATGTGCGGGAGGAGATCCCGTTCTTCTCCGGCCGCCGGGTCGACGAGGCCGGCGTGGTCGAGGTGCTGGCGTGACGACCGGACTGCTGCTGTCCGATCCGGCTCGCCGCACGGCGTCGCCGACACGCCGATGTGCCGACGCCCGGTTACGACGCGGTGCTGCTGGCCGGGTTCGGCGGCCCGGAGGGTCCGGACGACGTGATGCCGTTCCTGCGCAACGTCACCCGCGGCCGCGGCATCCCGGAGGAGCGACTGGTCGAGGTCTCGCACCACTACCAGGCGCTCGGCGGCGCGCTCCCCGATCAACGAGCAGAACCGCGCCCTGCGGGACGCGCTGCAGGCGAATTGGCCAGCCGCGGGCGTGACCTCCCGGTGCTGTGGGGCAACCGCAACTGGGCGCCCTACCTGGCCGACGTCATCACGCGCGGCGCACGCGCGACGGGCGGATCGGCTGCTCGGGCCTGGCCACCTCCGCCTACTCGTCGTACTCCTCCTGCCGGCAGTACCGGGAGGACTTCGGGATGGCCCTGGCCGGAACCGGATCTCGTCGGCGCAGGTGCGGATCGACAAGGTCGCGCCCGTATTTCGACCGGCCCGGCTTCCGGCAGCCGTTCGTCGACGGCACCGTCGGCGCGGTGCACGAGGCCGCGGCCGCGGGCCTGCATCGGATCGCCGACCTCGAGATCGTCTTCACCACCCACTCGATCCCGCCGACGATGGCCGACACCTCCGGGTCGGCCGAACTCGGCGATCACCGACCCGGGCGGTGCTTACGTCACGCAGCATCTCGCGGTCGCGGCGCGCCGTCATCGACGGCGTCGACCGCAGCGAAGTCGGCGCCGCGCCGACCTGGCAACTGGCCTACCAGTCCCGGTCCGGACCGCCGTCCATGCCCTGGCTGGAACCCGACATCAACGACGTCATCAACGATCTCGCCGCCGCGGGCCGGCGCGGGGTGATCGTGGTGCCGATCGGTTTCGTCTCCGACCACGTCGAGGTGGTCTGGGACCTGGACAACGAGGCCGCCGAAACCGCCGCCGAGCACGACCTGTTCTTCGCCAGGGTCGGCACCCCCGGCGTCGACCCGCGGTTCGTCGCGGAGTTGGCCGACCTGGTCGAGGAGCGGCTCGACGGCAGTCGAACCCCAGCGATCCCGTCGGACGTCGACCTGCGCCGGAGCGCCGCCGCCGCCCGGACTTCTGCGCCGCCGGCTGCTGCGTCAACTCCCGGGTCACCCGGCCGACCACCGCGGCCGTCGACTCGGCCGCCGACTGGGCCGGCCTGCACGGTCGACCCGGCGAGGCTGGCGGCCTCCGGTATCCGCGGGACCGTCCAGGGATGAACCGGTGACCCGACGGCTGCTGCGCGTCGGCACCCGAGGCAGTGCGCTGGCGCTGGCCCAATCCGGCGCCGTCGCCGCTGCGGTGGCCGAGAAGGCCGGCGCGGGTCAGCGAACTCGTCCGGATCAAGACCGAGGGTGACGTCAACACCGGGCCGCTGGCGGCGATCGGCGGCACCGGGGTTTTCGTCACCGCGGTGCGCGCCGCGCTGGCCGCAGGGCCGCGTCGACGTCATCGTGCACTCCTACAAGGACCTGCCCACCGCGCCCGCCGACGGCCTGACGTTGGCGGCGGTGCCGATCCGGGAGGACCCCGCCGACGCGCTCTGCGCGCGGGACGGGCTGACCCTGGACACCCTGCCCGCCGGCGCCACGGGTCGGCACCGGCTCGCCCGCGCCGCGCCGCCCAGCTGCTGCGTCCGTCGCCCGGACCTGACGGTGGTGCCGGTCCGCGGCAATGTCGACACCCGGCTGCGGCATGGTCAGCGACGGCGAGCTGGACGCCGTCGTGCTCGCCGCGGCCGGACTGGCCCGGCTCGGCCGGCACGAACGGCCATCACCGAGATGTTCGGCCCTGACGTGATGCTGCCGGCGCCCGCGCAGGGCGCGCTGGCCGTCGAGATGCCGGGCGGCCGACGCCGACACCGCCTGGTTTGCCGAGGCCTGTCGGTGCGCTCGACTACCTCGCCGACGCCGCGCCGCCGCCACCGCCGAACGGGCTCTGCTGCGGACGTTGGAGGCGGGCTGCATCGCGCCGGTCGGTGCTCACGCCACGGTGACCGCGCGGCGACGCTGACGCTGAACGGTGCGGTGATCGCCGTCGACGGCAGCTCCGCGGTGCGCGGCGAACTGTCCGGACCGGTCGCCGATGCCAGCCGGCGTCGGTGCACACCTGGCACTGGACATTGCTGTCCTCGCGGCGCCGGGGCGTTGCTGGGATCCGCGCAGTGACCGACATGTGACGACAGGTCCGTTCGCAACTCATGCGCAGCCTGCCGATCCTGCTGCGGCCCGCTGTGTGGCTGGCGGGTCCTGGTCCCGCGGCGCGGCCGGTCGCGGCGCCGCCTGGTCGACGCTCCTCGTCGCGGCAGGCGCAACACCGGTCGCCGTGCCGCTGATCTCCATCGCCCCGCCCGCCAGATGACGCCGCACTCGACCTGGCTCGCTCGTCGAGTTGGCCCGGGCAGTTATGACTGGGTCGCCTTCACCTCCGGTTCACGCCGTCGATGCGGTGCTCGAGCCGGGCCGACGCCCTGCGCCTTCATCCGACCGTTCCGGCCGATACCCGGGTCGCCGCGGTCGGGTCCGTCCACCGCCGCACGCCCTTCGTCGGGCGGGTCTGCCGGTCGACCTGGTGCCGACGTCGGCCGGATCGGCTGCGGCGCTGGCCGCGATCTGGCCGCACCCCTCCGGCACTCGGGAATCGGTGCTGCTGCCGCGTTCTGATCTCGCCGCTCCTGCGCTGCCGGACGCCTTGGCGGCGTTGGGCTATCGGGTGTCGACGGTCGACCGCCTACCGCACGATCGTCGACGCCGCCGCCGGCCACAACAGCCGCAGCACTGGCTGCCGGTTCCTTCGACGCGGTGCTGTTCACCTCGCCCAGCACCGTCGCGGCGTTGGCGGCGTGCACCTTCCGCCGGGCACGGTCGATGCGCCATCGGCGAACCCACCGCAGCCGAGGCCGTCGAGGCCGGGACGCCGCGGTGCACGTCATCGCCGGTGACCCACCGCCGCAGGGCCTGCTGCAGACACTCTCCGACTTCGCCCTTGCCCATCCCCGACACGTGGAAACGTGAGCACCCCGATGACAGTTACTGGTTCTTTCCCCGGCGTGCGTCCACGCCGGCTGCGCCGCACCCCGGCGATCCGCCGACTGGTCGCGAAACACGCTTGCACCCGGCTGATCTCGTGCTGCCGATGTTCGTCAAGGAGTCACTCGACGAGCCGGCCCGCTGGCTTCGATGCCCGGCGTGCTGCAGCACACCAGGGATTCGCTGCGCAAGGCGGCGGTGGAGGCAGTGCCGGTGGAGTCGGCGGCCTGATGATCTTCGGCATCCCTTCGCACCGGGATGCCGTCGGATCGCAGGCCACCGATCCCGGCGGGATCCTCAACGTCGCGTTGTCCGACCTGCGCGCCGAAGTCGGCGCGCGGACGGTCTGATGGCGGATCTGTGCCTGGACGAGTTCACCGACCACGGACACTGCGGCGTGCTGACGCAGACCGGCGCGGTTGACAACGACGCGACGCTATATCGATACCGGGAGATGGCAGTGGCACAGGCCGAATCCGGTGCCGACCTGGTCGGCACGTCCGGGATGATGGACGGCCAGGTCGGGGCCGTGCGGGCCGCACTGGACGCCGTCGGCCTGATCGACACCGCCGTGTTCGCCTACGCCGCCAAGTATGCGTCGGCCTTCTACGGGCCGTTCCGCGAGGCCGTCGACTCCGCGCTGATCGGCGACCGGCGCAGCTATCAGCAGGACCCGGCCAATCGCCGGGAGGCGGCCAGGGAGGTCGACCTCGACGTCGCCGAAGGCGCCGACCTGGTGATGGTGAAACCTGCCATGTCGTACCTGGACGTCCTGGCAGACGTCGCCGCGACCGCGACCGTTCCGGTTGCGGCCTATCAGGTCTCGGGTGAGTACGCGATGATCGAGGCCGCGGCGGCGAACGGCTGGATCGATCGGGACAGGGCGATCATCGAGTCGGTGACGTCCATCCGCAGGGCCGGCGCGCAGATCGTGCTGACCTACTGGGCCGTAGAACTGGCGACGAAGCTCGGCGCCGAGCGGGAACCGTGAGCACCGAGAACGCCACCCGCCCGATTCCGAACCCGTCCGGAGACCGCCCGACCCCGAACCCTTCTGGAGACCGCCCCATGACCGACACCGCCAGTGCCGCCCTGTTCGACCGGGCGCTCGCCGTCACCCCCGGAGGGGTCAACTCGCCGGTGCGCGCCTTCCGATCCGTCGGCGGCACACCACGTTTCATGCGCTCCGGCAACGGGGCGGTGATCACCGACGCGGATGGCAACTCTTATGTCGACCTGGTTGGGTCATGGGGGCCGATGATCCTCGGGCACGCCCATCCCGCCGTCCTGGACGCCGTGACGCAGGCCGTCGGTCCGCGGGCTGTCGTTCGGCACCCCGGGCGAGGGCGAGGTGCTGCTGGCGGAGGAGATCGTCTCCAGAGTCGCTCCCGTCCAACAACTTCGGCTCGTCTCTTCCGGCACCGAGGCGACCATGTCGGCGATCCGGCTGGCCCGCGGTTACACCCAACGATCGAAGATCATCAAGTTCGCGGGGTGCTATCACGGGCACGTCGACGCCCTGCTGGCAGCCGCCGGCTCCGGTGTGGTGACGTTCGCGCTGCCCGACTCCGCCGGGGTCACGGCGGCGACGACAGCCGAGGTGGTCGTGCTGCCCTACAACGATCTGGCCGCTGTGGAGACCGCGTTCGCCGCGCACCCCGGCGAGATCGCCGCCGTCATCACCGAAGCCGCCCCGGCCAACATGGGTGTCGTCCCGCCGGAGCCCGGGTTCAATGCCGGTCTGGCCAGGCTGGCGCATGCGGACGGCGCGCTGCTGATCACCGACGAGGTGATGACCGGTTTCCGGGTGAGCAGGTCCGGCATGTACGGGCTGGACGGTGCCGTCGAGGGCTGGCAACCGGACCTGATGACGTTCGGCAAGGTGATCGGCGGTGGGCTGCCGGTCGGTGCGTTCGGTGGCCGGGCCGACATCATGGAACACCTGGCTCCTGTCGGCGCGGTGTACCAGGCGGGAACCCTCTCCGGTAATCCCATCGCGACCGCAGCCGGGCTGGCGACCCTGGAGGCCTGCGATGACGCCGTCTACCGGCACCTGGACGACACCGCCGACACTGTCGGGCAACTCGTGTCCGACGCGCTGGAACATGCAGGTGTCCCGCACCGCCTGCAGCGGGCCGGCAACCTGTTCTCGATCTTCTTCGCCGGGCACGAGGTGAGCAACTACGACCAGGCCCGCGGCCAGTCCGTGGCGGCGTATGCCGCGTTCTTCCACGGCATGCTGGACGCGGGCGTGTACCTGCCGCCGTCCGCGTTCGAGGCGTGGTTCGTCTCCGCCGCACACGACGAGGAGGCGTTGTCCCGTATCGCTTCCGCGCTACCGGGCGCAGCCGCCGCAGCCGCCGCAGCACTGGGCTGAGGATCGGTGCGGAACTGGGCGATCGCCTCCGCGGCGGTGGCGCCGGTCGCCCTCATCGGCGGGTGGACGTGGGCGCAGACCCGCCAGCCGGACGGATTCGACCCGACGACCGACACCATCAGCGCGCTCGCTGCGCAGGGTGCCCAGGACCGGTGGATCATGACGACCGGCCTGTTCGTGCTCGGCGTGTGCCACGTCGCAACATCGGCCGGGCTGCCGGAGGCCGCCCGGTGGGGGCGGCTGCTGCTCGCGGCCGGCGGCCTTGCGACCATCGTCGTCGCTGCCTCGCCGCAGCCGAGCCCCATCCACAGTCCCGCCGCCGCCGTTGCCTTTTCGGCGCTGACGCTGTGGCCGGCGTTCTCCCGGCTCCCCCGGCCGGTGACGGGAGTCGCCGCGACGGTGGTGCTGCTGGGACTGCTCTGCTGGCTGGGTGTGCAGATCCGCGGCGGTGACGCGCTCGGCCTCTCCGAGCGCGTACTGGCCGGTGCCCAGGCGCTCTGGCCGCTCACGGTCGTCCTGCTGGTGGCGATCTCGGAGCGTCGGCGGCGTCCATCGAGTCCTCCGGCCGCAGCGACCTGACCGTCCGACGCCCCGACACTGCAACGCGTTGTCGGTACGCGGTGGGAGGATCACGCCATGCCTGCTCGCCGACGCGCCCCCGCACCCCCGCCCATCGACATCGAGGCGGTCCGCCGAAAGCTGGCCGAGGGCAGGATCGTTCGGGTCGGAATCAGTCGGTCGGCGCAATTCCCCGACGGTGGAACCGGCAGGGTCCGGAGCATCGGCAACCCGGACACCGATGGTGACGAGTACGTCCAGGTGGAATTGACCCTGAACGGCACCAAGGACGTTCTTCCCTTCACGCCGGCGGATCTGACACCTGCCACTCGGGGCCGGCCGCCGGGATCCGGCAACAAGGCCGCCGGGGCGGCTGCGGGTTCGCGTGGGGTCTCGGCGGAAAGCTCGGCCAGTGGACCGATTTCGCGGGCGACGACCGCTGCGGCGCGGGTGCCGACGCCCTTGGCGGGGCCGTCTGCACCGCCGAACGCGGCACCATCGGCCTCGACCGCGTCTGCCCCGGCAACGTCGACCTCGGCCACGTCTGCCCCGGCAACGTCGACCTCGGCCGCGTCTGCCCCGGCAACGTCGACCTCGACGCCTACGCAGCCGCCGGCGCCGGTCGCCACCGGATCAGTGTCACCTGACCGGATCTCGCGCCCGGATGCTTCCGCGGAGCCGAGACCTGCGGCAGAGCCGAAGGGCAGAGCCACCCGAAGCGCACGCCGGCCGGCTGCCGTGTCGATCACCGTCGCGACCACGCCCTCGGAGCCGACGCAATGGCGGATCGAGGCACGCATCGGGACGAAGATCGCGGTGAAGTCCGCCGCTGTGTCGCCGGCGAGGGTATGGCAGCTGGTGCAGACGCTCGACAACGATGCACTGAGCCGTGCCGTCGGTGCCATTCTCGACGAGCAGCGCGCGGCGGCGCAGGCCAGGGCGGATGCTCTGGCATCGGAACTGGCTGCGGTGCAGGCGGAGTTGCGGGCGCTTCCGGCGGCCGGCGGCTGAGACTGGTGACGGTCACCGGTTCTGCGCGGCCGTGGTCCCACCCCGCTTGGTGACTGCCAGCGCGCCGTCACTGATGCCGACGGACACGTCGCCGTCGGTATCGGTGCGCAGGACCGTTCCGATGCCGGCCCGCGTCAGGGTGGCCAGAGCCCGATCGGAGGGCTGTCCGTAGTCGTTCCCGACGCCGACCCCGATCACCGCCACATCCGCCGAGACCGCCTGCACGAAGCTGTCGAGGAGTTTCGACGAACCATGGTGCGGCACCTTGAGCACATCTGCTCGCAGGTCCACACCGGCGTTCAGCAGCGCCTGCTGCGCCTCCCGCTCGATGTCACCGGTCATCAGAATCCTTTCGCCGTCATGTTCGGCCATCAGCACGACGGAATCGTTGTTCGGGTCGGAATCGGTTCCGTGGAATTCCTTGTCGGGGCCGAGCACGGTGATCGTCAACGCACCGCCGGACCACCGGGTGCCCCGTCCCACCTGCACGATCGGGACGCCGTACTGCTCTGCAAGCGCACGAACCCGCCGCCAGGAGTCGGCCGGCTCACGACCGGCGCCGACCGCAATCGCACTGACCTGCCTGCCTGCCAGCACACCTTCCAGGCCGTCGACATGATCGGCATGCAGGTGGGTGAGCACCAGCAGCGGGATTGCTCGGACATCAAGACGGGTCAGGCAGCCGTCGACCAGTCCAGGGTCCGGGCCGGTGTCGACCAGCACCGCGGATCCTGCGACCCCGATGGACAGCACCATGGCGTCGCCCTGTCCCACCTCGCATCCGGTCAGCAGCCAATCGTCGGCCGGCCATCCGGGCCGAACGAATTGGGCCGGGATCAGCACGAGCACCATGCCGACCGTGATTGCCGCGAAGGCGAGCCGAAAGCGTCTGCGGCGCAGAAGGATCAGCAGCAGAACCGTGACGGCCAGCAGGCCGCCGGCACCCGCGACGGTGGCCGGCCATGGCATCGTGGCGTTCGGCAGCTGCGCCAGCGTGTGTGCCACCGTGGCGATCCAGTTCAGCATCGGCGCTGACGCCGAGGCCAGCCCCTCCGCCGCGCTCGGCCACCACGGGCCGGCGAGAGCACACAGCACACCGAGGACGAGGGCAGGGGCGACGACCGGTGCGACAGCGAGGTTCGCAACGACGCCCACGACCGAGATCGAGCCACTGATCAGCACGATCACCGGCATGGTGACAACCTGTGCCGCAACAGGAATCGCGATCAGATCCGCCCAGCCGCGTGGAACGCCGCGGCGTTGCATCGACTCGGACCACGCAGGCGCGAGCAGGATCAGACCTCCGGTGGCGAGCACGGACAGCGTGAACCCCACCGACAGGGCCAGCACCGGGTCGATCAGCAACAGCGCGATGACAGCAGTGGCCAGGGCCGGCACAGCGGTCCGCGTTCGCCCGGTGAGAATGGCGAGCATCCCGATGCCGCCCATCACCGCCGCGCGGAGCACCGACGGCTGCGGGCCCACGAGCACGACGAGCCCGACCATCGTGATCGCACCACCGAGCGCGGCCGGTCGCGGCCCGGCCCGGCGCAGCACGATGACGACGAACCCGCACAGAATCGCGAAATGGGAGCCGGACACCGCCAGCAGGTGCGCGATACCGGTGGCTTTCGCGTCCGCGTTCAAGGCGTCGCTGATCCCGCTCGTGTCGCCGACGACCAATCCCGGCAGCAGTCCCCGCGCGTCGGCGTCCAGAGCCGCCGCATTGACCGACAACTCCCGGCGCATCGCGCCGGCCACCGAGAACCACCAGGGTGCCGCAGTCAGCACAGTCGGCGGATCCCGTGCGCGTAGCAGCAGGGTCAGGACCGGCCCGCGGTCCTGCTGGCCGAGCCTGCCCGACACCGAAAGCCCTTGCCCTGGAATGACGGTGGACCAACCGAGTCCCTGGCCGTAGACCGTCAAGCCGCTATCGGATGCCCAGCCCCTACCCGCGACCGTGGCATGCGTGACGGTGACATCCACTCGCCACCGTGACTGTTCGCCATCGCTGTCGGGCGCGGCGTCGGGGAGTCGGATCCCACCATCCACGAGGACCGGAAACCCCGCCACCGTGACCACCAGCGCGGCCCAGGATCCCCTCGAGGCTGCGTCGGAAAGCGGATCGGCGGCCCTCTCCTGTGCGCGGAGAGCGGCGATGGTGACGGCCGCGAGCATGCAGGCGACCGCCGCGATGACGCCGGGCCGCCACGACGGCCGTCCGCGCCAGACCAGCAGCCCCGCAGCAACAACACAGGCAGCCATCAACCAGATGGGTCCGGGCACCAGCGCGACCAGCAGCGCACCGGCCCAGGTCGCTGTCGCCGCCGGCACCAGTCGAAGATCCACCGGTGGCACAGGCTGCTCCTCCACCCACGCGTGCCGTCGGCCGGTTTCGGCAGTCATGAAACGGTGACGAGGGAGGAGATCTGCGCGAACCGTGATGGACCGATCCCGCTGATCTCCTGCAACTGTTGGATCGAGGTGAAGCGTCCGTTGGCCTGCCGCCAGGCCAGGATGTTCGCGGCCATCACCGGGCCGACGCCGGGCAATGTGTCCAGTGCGAAGGCATCGGCGGAGTTGAGATCGATCAGTCCGCCCGGCGGGACGGTGGCGGCCGCCGTACCCGGCCCGGTCCCGGGTACGCCGTTCGTTGCGCCCGGCCCGGACTGGACCGCCGGCGTATCGGTGACGACGATGGAATCCCCGTCCGCCAGTAGCGCCGCGAGATTCATACCGGTGACGTCGGCCTTGGGGTCCGCTCCCCCGGCCGCGGCAATGGCGTCCGCGACTCGCGAGCCCCCTGGCAGCGTGACAACGCCGGGCTTGCTGACCAGTCCTGTCACCGACACGACGATGGGGCCTACCTGTTCGGGAGCCGGCGACGAGTCCCGCGCCGCTGCCGGAGGGCCGGAAATACCGCTCCGCACGGATTCCTGCTGCACACTTGGCGCCGCGCCGGGAGTTTCGGCGGGCGGGGCAGCGGGATCCGTCATGGAAGCAAGGCTTGTCCCGGTCACCGGGATCGGCTCCGGGCGGTCACGCCACACCCCTACCGCTGTCACAACGGCGGCGAGGGCCGCGACGAACAGCAGGATCCATGCGCCCCGGCGACCCGGATCCATCCGGGCCTCGCGCAGCGGCTCGGGAATCCACAGCTCGGCGAACCTGCCCCAGGTCCGGGTAACCCGCGGCGCGCGGACCGCCCGTCGGCGTTCCGCCACCGGCAACGCCGTGCCCGACGTCCGCGGCATCTCCGCCGTCGCCCCTTTCGTCACAACGGCAGGTATCGGATCGTCGTCGGCGGGATCGAGATCATCGTGTCCGTCGGTGTTGTCGGCGACGAACATCGAGCCTCCAACAGCCGCCGTGGCCGGCCGTTGCGCGTTCGCCGTCGCTCGCCACTCGGGCAGATCCTGAAACCATCCGAGATCGTCGTCATAGGTCGCGTCTTCACCGCCAGCGTTCCCGTGTTCCATGTCGCCGGCGCGAATTTCCCCGGCGCCAGCGCCCTCGTCGTGAGTGCCCCCGGCGCCAACGTCGCCGGCGACAACGTGCCCACCGTCGATCCTTTTGTCTCTCTCAGACCGGATCCGCGAGGCATGTTGTGGCGGGGATGTGACCGTTAGGCCGGAATACTTTCCCGTGTCGGTCCCATCAGTGACGTCGGCGGAATCGTGCAGGTGGTGCCGCCCCAATCCGTTCGGCGACGACGGCATCCGCGGAGATCGAAAGCTGTTGTGAGGGAACTCATTCCAGGCGCTCTGGCGAGCCTGGGATCCAGGCGAATCGGCGGTTGCGTCGGATTCCTCGAGCTCTTCGCCCCCTGCCGAGCGGTCGGTCGGTGCCCACGATGCGGGTGGGTTTCGCAGCGCGGCAAGGCGGCTCATCGGATCCGGTCGGGGACGCACTTTTCAGACGTTAGGGAGCTGGACCACGGCTTTCATCGGTTCCGCGGAGTCTTGTGGACACATCGGTGCATGAGAACAATTCGGCGCGGTCAGTGATCTGTGCGACCTCGCTGTCGGACCGCCCGGCCAAGGTGTGGTCATGTATTCGAATGCGGGTGCGCCGATCGACGACCGGCATGTCTCCGCAACATCGGCGTCGACCCCCACTTCCCACCTGGCCGAGCCGTCCGCCTACCGGAATTGCTGCTGCGCCACTGGATGTACCGGCACGGCCGGCGCTACCGTTCATCGTGGCCACCGCCGATGCCGGGTTCATGGAGTTGATCCGCGCCATCGTGGCCGACGACATCAACGCATCCTCCGCGCTGATCGCCACGTCGCCTCGACTCGCGACCATGCGGGCCGGCAGCGGCGCGACCCGACGGACCGCCGCAGAAAACTACATCGAGGACATCGAGCACTATCTGTATGCGGGGGACGGCGCTCTGCACATCGCCGCTGCCGCTCACCGGCCGGCGCTGATTCGCCTGCTCGTGGCAGCAGCGGCCGATGTCGGTGCGCGCAATCGCCGCGGCGCCGAGCCATTGCATTACGCCGCCGACGGCTCGCCCGGTTCGCCGATCTGGGATCCCGTCGCTCAAGCCGAAGCCATCACCTGCCTGCTCGAAGCGGGCGCGGATCCGGATGCCGCCGACAAGAGCGGGGTGACGCCGCTTCATCGTGCCGTGCGCACCCGCTGCGCGGCCGCCGTCAGGGCGTTGATCGAGGGCGGCGCCGACGCCGACCTGACCAACGGCAGGGGCGCCACTCCCCTGCAACTCGCCACTCGCACGAGCGGGCGAGGAGGTAGTGGCTCGCCTGCAGCAAAGGCACAGCAGAAACAGATCATCGACGTGCTCCGGCGGGCAGGCGCGACGTGGTGAAGAAGGAACAGGCAGCCATCACGCCGGCGGGACGGTGGAAGGTGCGTGCCTGATGAGAATGAGCGTGCTCAAGCGCAATGCCGGATAGGCGGGGGCCGAACGCACCAGGAATTGCCCGGCGGTTGGGCCGGTGAAGGTCGACAGCGGCTCCGGATCGACGGGACTTTGGACCCTGCCTGTGTTGTTTCGACGTCCTTACGATCAACCGGTCGACGCCGATGCCATCGGCGTCACTTTTCCGAGGTGCGTTGATACACAGGCACAAAGGACCGACGAACTCCCCGACGACACCGGCACGGCACGTCATACCCCCAATTGAAGATCGTTGGTCGTCCCCCGACGCAACAACACTCGCCGATATCCCGTTCACGATTCATTTCGCCGCGCGTGCCCTATGACCTGACCGAAGGAGCCATTGATGTCCTCAGCCGTGCTGACCGGCCGCCCCACCTCATTGCTGTCCCGGGAGTCGGCCGACGTCGTCGCCGCAACAGCAGGAGTAGTCGCCGCACACGCGGAGCAGATCACCGCTGCGTTCTACCCGCGGATGTTCGCCGCACGCCCGGAATTGCTGCGAGTTTTCAACATGGGCAACCAGGCGACAGGCGAGCAGAGCCGGGCGTTGGCGTCATCAGTGGTGGCCTACGCCGTGCAGCTCATCGACCCTGACGCTCCGTCGTTCAACCACGTCCTCAAGCGCATTGCCTACAAACACGTCTCGCTCGGCATCCGGCCCGAGCAGTACACCATCGTCGGCCATCACCTGCTGGCCGCCGTCGGAGAGGTCCTGGGCGACGCCGTCACTCCCGAGATCGCCGCCGCGTGGGACGAGGTCTACTGGCTGTTCGCCACACAACTCATCGCCGAGGAGGCCCGGCTCTACCACCAAGCCGGTGTCGACCCGGATCGGCCGACCCGCCCGTACCGGATCGTCCGGAAGATCGACGAAACGGTCGACGTCGTGTCGCTGATCCTCGAACCCGCGGACGGTGAGCCGCTGCCCGCGATCAGCCCGGGCCAGTACGTCTCGGTCTTCGTCGACCTTCCGGACGGATCGCGGCAGCCGCGGCAGTACACCGTTTCCTCCACCGCGCTCGGCGGCCGCATGCAGATCACCGTTCGTCGGGTCCGCGGCATCGGCGGGGCACCGGACGGGCAGGTGTCCGGCTATCTCAACGACACTGTCGCAGTCGGGAACACCGTCGATGTCAGCGCACCTGCTGGTGACTTCGTCGTCGACAGGTCGGACAGCCCGCTGCTGCTGGCCAGCGCCGGCGCCGGGATCACCACGGTGCTGCCGATTGTCGAGCACATCGCGCGCACCCAACCCGAGCGCCAGGTGATCGTTGCGCACGCGGACCGAACCGCCCAGGATCACGCCCTTCGTGAGACCGTCGCACACGTGGGCCGGCAACTGGACAACTTCTCGGTGCATACCTGGTACGAGACAGTCGCTCCGGACGACCAGCGGTCCAGCTCCGGGCTGATGGACCTGTCGAAACTGGAGCTTCCCGAGGATGTCCAGGTGTTCACCTGCGGGCCGCTGCCCTTCATGCGCCACGTCCGCTCGACGCTGTTGCGGCGTGGCGTGCCCGCAGACGCGCATCCGCTACGAGATCTTCGGTCCGGATCTGTGGGCCGCGCAGGTCGATGGCGCACCGGCGTAGCGCGCTAGTACCGCCAGCTGACCGGACAGCCCTTCGCCATCCACAGTCCTTCGCCATACACAGTGCCGCCGGGTGGCACCGAGGAGTTCGGCTCGGCGCCACCCGGTTTCCATCAGATGTGCTGCGCCCAGGCCCAGCGACGGCGTCGACGTGCACCCTGCAAACCACGGGCGCATGAAGCGCGGCGGTGTTGTGTCACGGGTGCTACGTACCGGCTACCTCGTCCTCGCCGCGCGGCAGCACAACCCCGCCCAGTCCGGCGTTGTAGGAATGCAGCCGCCACGCACCGGCAAACCGATGCAGGACCACCCAGTGGCAGTTGCCGACACCGATCAGCGTTCCCCAGCTGTCCTCGGGAAGCGCCAGCAGGCATCCGGTGAGGCCGACGATCAAGCCACCGTGCGAGACGATCAACGCACGAGTGTGCGATCCGGTGTCCAGTTCGTCGACCACTTCCTTGGCGCGCTGCGCCACCTGCCATCGCGACTCGCCCTCCGGCGGCGAGGCGTGTGCCGACGTCGTGCGCCACCGATCCCATTCGCCGGGCCAGTCCGCGATCACCTCGTCGCGGGTCAACCCCTCCCACAGGCCCATCGAGGTTTCACGCAGGCGCTTGTCCACCGACGCCTCGATACCGGTGAGAACCGAGACAGCAGAGGCGGTCTCACGCGCGCGCTGCAAATCCGACGAGACGATCACCGATGGGCGCAACGCGACAATGGACGGCGCGGCATCGATGGCCTGGTGGTGGCCGACGGCGTTCAGCGGGATGTCTCGATGGCCCTGCAGCCGCTGCGTGCGGTTCCAGTCCGTCTCGCCGTGCCGGAGCAGGATCAGGTGTTCCAGCGTCATGGTGAGGCGACTCCGTCGGAACCGGGCGCACCCTCGGCGCCCGCCAGTGCCGCGTCGACGAAGGGCAGCGTGGGGCAGTCCTTCCACAGCCGGTCCAACGCGTAGAACACGCGCTCCTCCGCGTGCTGGACGTGCACGACGACGTCGACGAAGTCGAGCAGGACCCATCGTCCGTCGCGCTCACCTTCCCGGCGGGCGGGCTTGGCGCCGACGGCTCGCATCTTCTCCTCGACGGCGTCGACGATCGAGGACACCTGGCGCTCGTTCGCTCCGGTGACGATCACGAAGACGTCCGTGATCGCCAGCCGATCCGACACGTCGACCAGCAGGATGTCCTTCGCGAGCTTGTCGGCAGCAGCCTGGGCTGCGACCTCGGCCAGCGCAACGGCCTCAGAAGTGGCGGTCATATTTCTCCCTGATCGAAAATGGTGTTGAACATGAACGGTCGTCCGTCACGGATCCGCCGCATACAGGCCGTGTTTGGCGATGTACTGAACGACGCCGTCGGGCACCAGGTACCAGACCGGTGCACCGCTGTGCACCCGCGCCCGGCAGTCGGTGGACGAAATCGCAAGGGCGGGAACCTCGATCAGCGTCACCGCGCCGACCGGCAGGTGCAGATCATCGAGTTTGTAACCGGGCCGGGTCACGCCGATGAAGTGGGCGAGCGTGAACAGATCGTCGACATCACGCCACGACATGATGGCCGACAAGGCATCCGCGCCCGTGATGAAGAACCACTCCGCGGTCGGATCGGCTGCGCGCAGATCGGCGAGCGTGTCCTTGGTGTACGTCGGACCGCCGCGATCGATATCCACCCTGGAAACATTGAAACGGGGATTCGCCGCAGTCGCGATCACCGTCATCAGGTACCTGTGCTCGGCCGGGCTGACCCGCAGGCTGCTCTTCTGCCACGGCTCACCGGTCGGGACGAAGATCACCTCGTCGAGCGCGAACTGGTCCGCCACTTCGGAAGCCGCCACGAGGTGACCGTGGTGGATCGGGTCGAAGGTGCCGCCCATGACACCGATCCGCCGCGGTGCCGGAGCGGTCACGCGGTCGCCGAACAGGACCAGACCCCGCGGACCACAACAGGGCTGCGGCCGGTCACGACGATCCCCTGATCTGCCCGTTGCCCGTGACGACGTACTTGGTGCTGGTCAACTCGGCCAACCCCATCGGTCCACGTGCGTGCAGCTTCTGGGTCGAGATCCCGATCTCGGCACCGAATCCGAACTCGCCGCCGTCGGTGAACGCCGTGGACGCGTTCACCATCACCGCGGCGGCGTCCACCCGAGCGACGAACTCGTCCGCCGCCGCCAGAGAGGAGGTGACGATGGCCTCGGTGTGACCCGTGCCGTGCGCAGCGATGTGGCCGATCGCCGCGTCGATCGTCGGCACGATCGCCACGGCCATGTCCAGCGACAGGTACTCGGTGTCGAAATCGTCCCCCGTCGCCGGCACGACGCCCGGCACCTCACCGACGATGGCCCGCACCGCCTCGTCAGCGTGCAGGGTGACACCCGCCTCGCGCAGCGCCGCCACCGCGGCAGGGACGAAGGATTCCGCGAGATCGTGGTGCACCAAAAGAGTCTCGGCCGCATTGCAGACCGACGGACGCCTGGCCTTGGAATTGACCAGGATCTCCAGCGCCATTGCACTGTCGGCGGAGGCGTCCACGTAGACATGGCAATTGCCGACACCGGTCTCGATCACCGGCACCGTCGAGCCGTTGACCACCGCCTGGATCAGACCGGCGCCGCCGCGCGGAATGATGACGTCGACGAGGCCCCGCGCGGTCATCAGATGCTTGACCGACTCACGGTCCGTTCCGGGGACCAACTGCACGGCGTCCGGCGGCAGCCCGGCCCGCACCGCAGCCGTCGCGAGGATCTCCACCAGCACCCGGTTGGAGTGATGAGCGGACGCGGAACCGCGCAGCAGTGCGGCGTTTCCCGCCTTCAGCGCAATTCCGGCGGCATCGACGGTGACGTTGGGCCGGGCCTCGTAGATGATCGCGACGACTCCCAGCGGCACCCGCACCTGCGTCAGGTGCAGCCCGTTGGGCAACACAGAGCCGCGCACTACGGTGCCGACCGGGTCCGGAAGATTCGCGAGTTCGCGCAGACCTGTCGCCATGCCGTCGATCCGCGCTCCGGTCAGCCGGAGGCGGTCGATCAGCGCATCTGGGGTGCCCGCGGCGACCGCTGCCTGCACATCTATGTCGTTCGCGGTGAGGATCTCCGCGCGGCGATCGAGCAGCGCATCGGCCATCGCCAGCAGGGCGCCGTCCTTCACGGCTCGCGGCAGCAGGGCCAGTTCGGCGGCGGCGGCGCGCGACGCCGCCGCCGATGCCAGCACCTGCTCACGAGTGGCCGCGACATCGGTTGCCCGCGTGGGCGCAGCCGCTGGCGCCGGGGCGGCACCGGTCAGCACCGGAGCGGCACCAGTTGCGGCCGGATCAGTACCGACTGCCGCCGGCGCGTTACCGACTGCCTGGTCGGAACCGGATGCCGCCGGGGCGGTGACAAGCTCACCGACGCCGCTGCCGATCACTGCCATGTCCGTACTCCTTCGTCGGTCCGCGCCGGTGACGGAGCGGAGGAACCAGCGCCAACCGGCGCCGGGCTTGCCGGGACGGCGATCAGATCGTCGGCATGCACGACCGGATGACGTAGCTCCGGTGCCAGGTCCGACAGCGACCGGCCCATGATCGCGGGCATCTCGCCGGCGTCGTGCCCGACGAAACCGCGCGCCACGATCTGGCCGCCGGCCGCCACCAGGTCGACCACGTCACCGGACTCGAAGTCACCCGCGCATCCAGTGATGCCGGCCGGCAGCAGCGACTTGCGCCGGTGCAGCACCGCCGCGACCGCGCCGTCGTCCAGCGTGATGGAACCAGAGGCGTTGGCGGCATGGCGCAGCCAGAACAACCGCGCACTGGTCCGCCTGGTCGCGGGCGAGAAGGCGGTCCCGACGGTCGGGCCGTCCGTATCGTCCATGGCGCTCGACATCCTCAGCGCGGCAATGGCATCGGCCGCAGAGGCGAGCAGCACAGGGATACCGGCACCGGTCGCGGTGAGGGCGGAGGTCAGCTTCGACTCCATGCCGCCGGTTCCGACATCACTGCCCGGCGCGCCGATCCCGATGCCGGCCAGCACCTCCGCGTCGGGTACCTCCCGGACGGGCACGGATCCGGCCAGCCGCGGGTCACCGGTGTACAGGGCATCGACATCGGACAACAGGATCAGCGCGCCCGCTCCGACCAGGTGCGCCACCAGGGCGGCGAGCCGGTCGTTGTCACCGAATCTGATCTCGGCCGTGGCGACCGTGTCGTTCTCGTTGACCACCGGAACCACGCCGAAGGACAGCAGCTTGCCGAACGTCCGCTGGGCGTTGCGGTAGTGCGCCCGGCGGACGACATCGTCGCTGGTCAGCAGGATCTGACCAACCGTGAGCCGGTGCCGGGCGAACGATCCGGCATAGCGCTCGGCCAGCAGTTGCTGGCCCACCGAGGCTGCCGCCTGCTGGGTGGCCAGGTCCCGGGGTCGGCGGTGCAGGCCCAGCGGTGCCAGACCGGCGGCGATGGCACCGGAGGACACCAGGACAACCTGAGACCCGGCAGCGACGCGGCCCGCGACGGCGTCCACCAACGCATCCAACCGGGCCGGATCCAGGCCGCCGGCGCTCGTCGTCAGGGACGACGAGCCGACCTTCACCACAACGACTTTCGCCCGCCCGACGGCCAGCCGCGCAGCCGACAGCGAGCCGTCACCGGCCGTCGGTGGCGGTGCGTGGACCGTCACGGGCAGATTCACCGCGCGGTGTCCTCGCCACCGGCAACCGGCGCGTCGGAACCGGTGCCCTCGTCGGCGAGGTCGCCGTCGTCATAGCTGTGACCGTCGACATCGAGTCCCCGGCGCAACCGGTGCATCGCCTTGCGTTCGGCGGCGCCGACCCGGTCCAGCTGATCGAGCCGCAGGTCTGTGCCGCGCCCCGTCGGCACCATATCCACCCCGGCGAGCGTGGTGGGCTCCCAGTCGAACGTGACGTCACCGATCGTCACCGGGGCCCCCGGCCTAGCACCCTGCTTGGCCAGTTGCTCCTCGACGCCCAACCTGGCCAGCCGGTCGGCGAGGTAGCCGACGGCCTCGTCGTTGTTGAAATCGGTCTGCCGGATCCAGCGTTCCGGTCGCGGCCCGGTGACGACGAAGCCGCCATCGAGCTCCGGATCGGGCTCGACATGGAACTGCTCGGAGTCGACCGCCTGCGGCCGGACGACGATGCGGGGTGCGACCGCGGTCGGCTTGGCCGCCCGATCGGCGGCGACCACCTCGGCCAGGGCGTACCGCAGATCCGCCAGTCCCTCGTGGGTGACGGCGGAGATGGCGAACACCCGGTATCCGGCCGCCTCCAGATCGGGACGGACGAACTCGGCGAGCTCACGCGCCTCCGGGACGTCGATCTTGTTCAGCACCACCAACCGCGGACGGTCGGCGAGATCAGTGCTCAGCGCGGGGGTGTACTCGGCCAGCTCGTGCTCGAGGGTGAGGATGTCCGACAGCGGATCGCGATCGGCCTCGTACGTCGCGCAGTCGATGACGTGCACCAGCACCGAGCAGCGCTCGACGTGGCGCAGGAATTCCAGGCCCAACCCCTTGCCCTGGCTCGCGCCCGGGATCAGGCCGGGGACGTCGGCGATCGTGTAGACCTCCGAACCAGCGGTGACGACACCGAGGTTCGGCTCCAGCGTGGTGAACGGGTAGTCGGCGATCTTCGGCCGCGCAGCGGAGAGCACCGAGACCAGCGAGGACTTCCCGGCGCTGGGGAATCCGATCAGCCCGACATCGGCGACCGACTTGAGCTCGAGTACGACGTCGGCAGCCTCGCCGGGCTCACCCAGCAGGGCGAAGCCGGGCGCCTTGCGGGCTCGCGAGGCCAGCGCGGCGTTCCCGAGCCCGCCGCGGCCGCCGCGGGCGGCGACGTACCGGGCGCCGGGACCGACGAGGTCGGCCAGCACCCTGCCGTCCTCGGTCAGGACCACCGTGCCCGACGGCACCCGGAGTTCCAGACCGTCGCCATTGGCACCGTCCCGGTCATCACCCATTCCGGGACGTCCGTTGCCGGCCCGCGCGTGCGGGCGGAAGTGGAAGTCGAGCAGGGTGTGCACGTTGTCGTCGACGATCAACGTCACGTCGCCACCGTTGCCACCGTTGCCACCGTCGGGGCCACCCAGCGGTTTGAACTTCTCCCGGTGCACCGACGCGCACCCGTGACCGCCGTCGCCGGCCTGCAGATGTAGGACGGCGCGGTCGACGAACCTGGCCACGGGGACACCTCCTCGGGTGCGGGCCGGGCTGAACCGGCCATGGAACGTAAACGCTGTGCGGAATGCTCAGAAGAACTGGGGTCAGACGATTTCAGGACAGCTGGACCACCGCGCCCGCCCACCGACGATCACTGTCGAGAACAGCGGCCAGGCGTGAGCAGGACAGCTGCGCAGGGGCCGAAAGACGCCGCAAGGGGCGGGCCCGGTCTCGGGCCCGCCCCTGAAAGCGATGTTGCAACGCGTCGGGGATCAGGCCCCGGCCGGGACCGCTACCTGGTCGGCCGACGGCTCGCTGATCGTCACACCGACGATGTTGACGGTTTTGCGACCGCGCTTGGAACCGAACTCGACGGCACCGGGGACCAGCGCGAACAGCGTGTCGTCCTTGCCGCGTCCGACGCCCTCGCCCGGGTGGAACTTGGTGCCGCGCTGACGAACGAGGATCTCGCCGGCCAGGACAGTCTGGCCGCCGAACCGCTTGACCCCGAGGAACTGAGCGTTGGAGTCGCGGCCGTTCCGGGAGCTGGATGCACCCTTCTTGTGTGCCATGGTGGTGGCGCCTTTCTGCGGAAAGAAGTGAAATCAGATCGTGTGATCAGGCGGTGTGGTCGAACCGGTGATCAGGACGCGGCAGCGGCAGCGGAGCCGGCGGAGATGCCGGTGACCTTGACCTGGGTCAGCTTCTGACGATGACCCTGCCGCTTGTGGTAGCCGGTCTTGTTCTTGAACTTGTGGATGACAATCTTCGGGCCCTTGGTGTGGGCGACGACCTCGCCGGACACCGTCACAGTGGACAGCGCCTCCAGCGATGCGGTGACCGAGGCGCCATCGACGACCAGGACGGCCGGCAGTGTGACGGCCGTACCGGGCTCACCCTCGAGCTTCTCGATCTCGATGACGTCACCCTCGGCGACCTTGTACTGCTTGCCGCCGGTCTTGACGATCGCGTACATGCTGGACGCGCCTTCCTGCCTGTTGTGATGCCGGTATATCCGGTTCGGTGGACTTCTCTCGTGCACTTGTCGTACTCGCGGCCGTGTCACCGGCCGTTCCGCGTGCCGTTGAGCAGTGCGGGATGCGGTGGCGGTCACCGTGCCCGGCGCCGCAACGAACCCCGGGAGGTGGGGCCGCGATGGCGATCGAATCGGTGACGCCCTGACGGACACCTCCGGATCAGGTCCCGAGGCAATCCCAACGCCGGACACTTCCCGGCGAAGCAGGGCACCGCAAAGCCCGCTGCGCAGCAGCGTGCCGACCGCCTACAGTACGCGGCCCAGGCGGGCCGGAGCAAACCAGCCGTGGCCCGCCGACGTCGCCGCCACCTTCGCGCGGGCCGCCGCAACGGTGGTGCTCATGCCGTCGACTGATCGGCGGGCACCGTGAGGACCATCGCCTCGCCGCCGTTCCCGGCAGCCGGCCCGGCCGGCCGGGACGCGGCACGCCGACGGCGCGGGCGCGCGGGCTGATCGTCCGGCGATCCGTCAGCGTCGCCGTTGTCACCGTTGCGCAACCCAGGTTCGCCGGCTGATCCGTCCCTGGAAGGCCCATCGTCAACCGCAGCCCCGGACGGCCCGTTCGATGATTCCGAAACCTCCGGGGATGCAGGGCTGTCACCCGGCCCGCCGTCCGGTGAGGTCTCCGCCCGCCCGGTCGACGCCGATTCCGGAACGATGATGTCGACCGGACCCGACGAGCCCTGGGGAGCTCCTGCCGGGCGACCCGCCGCCCGCCGGCGGCGCGGCCGCTGACCCGGCACGTCCTGGGCGGCGTCCTGCTGTCGCGGGTGCACCGTCTGTCGGCGCACGTCGGTCGGAGCAATGTCGTCGGCGCACTGTCCGTCGGACGCACTGTCCGTCGGAGAAGTGTCCGTTTCGTCGTCGGCCGCCTGAGCCTCGGGGGCGCCTGGCTCCGACGCCCCGTTGTCGCCGGAGTCCGCAGCGGTGAGAACGCCGTCAGCGGCTCCGGTGCCCGGCTCGCCCACATCGGCGGACTCCGTGCGGGTCGGCTCGCCGAATTCGAAGTCGTCGGCATCCGCGGCGTCCGCGGCGGCGATCCCCGCGCGTGCGGCGGCGTCGATCCAATCAACCTCGGCGGCCTCGTCACCGTCCTGGCCGGCGAGGCTCGACGGACGGGGTGAGGATGTCGGACTCCGCGGCACCAGCGGCCGTGGCCCGGTCGCCGATCACCGCGGTGGGCGGCTTGGGCCCACGCGGATCCGGGCGCCGTCCCGGCGCCTGTTCGACGACGCGTGGCACGACGATCTCATCAGGGCGGTCCTCGCGGCCGCGGTTGCGCCGTGACTTTCCGGTGCGCCGCTCAGCGGGGCCGTCATCGACCGACGGGGTCACCATCGGCATGTCGTGCAGCACGATGCCGCGACCGCCGCAATGCGGGCAGGGCTCGGAGAACGCCTCCACCAACCCGGTGCCCATTCGCTTGCGGGTCATCTGCACCAGGCCGAGCGAGGTCACCTCGGCGACCTGGTGGCGTGTCCGGTCACGGCCGAGCGCCTCGGTGAGCCTGCGCAGCACCAGTTCCCGGTTCGACTCCAGCACCATGTCGATGAAGTCGACGACGATGATGCCGCCGATGTCGCGCAGCCGGAGTTGCCGGACGATCTCTTCGGCGGCCTCGAGGTTGTTCTTCGTGACGGTCTCTTCAAGGTTCCCGCCGGACCCGGTGTACTTGCCCGTGTTGACGTCCACCACCGTCATCGCCTCGGTGCGGTCGATCACCAGCGAACCGCCGGACGGCAGGTGCACCTTGCGCTCGAGGGCCTTGGCGATCTGCTCGTCGATACGGTAGGCGGCGAAGACGTCCGGCCCGTTGGGTGTGGCGCTCTCGTAGCGGACCAGCCGGTCGGCCAGTTCCGGAGCGACGGCGGTGACGTACTCCGCAACCGGTTCGTAGGCCTCCGCGCCGTCGACGACGAGGCGGGTGATGTCGGAATTGAACAGGTCGCGGACGACCTTGATCAGCGTCCCCGGTTCGGCGTACAGCTGGGTCGGCGCGCTGGTCTTCTCCGCCGCCCGCCGGGTGATCTCGTCCCACTGCGACTTCAGACGCTCGACGTCGCGGGCCAGCTCCTCCTCCGCGATACCCTCGGCGGCGGTCCGGATGATGACGCCGGCGTCCTCCGGCACGATCCGGTCCATGATCGACTTCAGCCGCTTGCGCTCGGTGTCCGGCAGTTTGCGGGAGATGCCGGTGGCACCCCCGCCCGGGACGTAGACGACAAAGCGTCCCGGCAGGGAGATCTGAGTGGTGAGACGGGCACCCTTGTGGCCGACCGGATCCTTGGACACCTGCGCCAGGATGCGTGTCACCGCTGGACAATGCCGTTTCGATCCGGCGGGCCTTCCCGTTCAAGCCCGCCGCATCCCAGTTGACCTCGCCGGCGTAGATGACGGCGTTGCGACCGCGACCGATGTCGACGAAGGCCGCCTCCATCGACGGCAGCACGTTCTGCACCTTGCCGAGGAAGACGCTGCCGATCATCGAATCGGATCCGGTCTGGGACACGAAATGCTCGACCAGCACCCCGTCCTCGAGCAGCGCGACCTGGGCCAACCCGCCGCGCTGACGAACGGCCATGACGCGCTCGACGGACTCCCGCCGGGCAAGGAACTCTGCCTCGGTGAGGATCTGCGGACGCCGGCGCGAGGAGTCTCGCGAGTCCCGTCGACGCTGCCGTTTGGCCTCGAGACGGGTCGACCCGCGCACGCCCTGCACCTCACCGGACCCACTGGTGCCACCGGTGGCCGCCTGCGACAGCCGGGGCTCGCGCACGTGCACGACGGTGTTGTCCGGATCGTCCTCGCGGGCGACCTCGTCGCCGTTCGCCCGGCGACGGCGGCGCCGCCGACGGCGGTTGCCGCTGCCGACCTGGGCCGTGTCTGCGTCCGAGTCGCTGTCGTTGTCCGAGCCGCCGTCGTCGTCCGAGCCGCCGTCGTTGTCGGAGCCGCCGCCGTTGTCGGAGCTGCTGTCGTTGTCCGCACCACTGTCGGATTCTGCGGTGCCGCCCCCGCCGGCGACCTGGTCGCCGGCGGACTCCGGACCGGTGTCGGCGCCCGTACCGGCTTCGGTGGACTGGTCGTCGGCGTCAGTGATGCGGCCACGACCGCGGCGACCACGGCGACGGCGCCGGCCGCGGGCCGAGAAGTCGTCGTCATCGGAGTCGGCGCGCGGCTCTGAAGCGTCCTCAGCGGTTCCGGTCGCGGCGGAACCGGTATCCGCGGTATCGGCACCGGAGGTTGCCGGCCGATCCTGGGCCGCGCCGTCACCGGACCGGACGCCGGCGTCATCGGCACCGCGGACAAGGTCATCGGGGTTCTGCGCGCCGTCACCCGCGTCGGCGTCACCACCGCTGGGATTGTCCTCAGCACGCCCGGCACCGCCGCGACGACCCTTGCCGGATCGGCCACGCCGGCGACGACCACCCGTGGGTGCCGCGTCGGCCGATTCTTCGGTTGGTGCGGCGTCCGGTGAACCGGTCGACTCGGACGCCGCCTCGGAAGGCCGGTCCGACTCGCTCTGTGCCGGCTGCTGGTCGGTCGTCTCGGCGACCGGTTGGGCCTTTCGTCGGCGCGCCGGGCGAGTGGGCGCGACCTCAGCGGGCGGCAGGAACAACGGGTTGATCGCCAGGCCGCCGGTACCAGGAGTGTCGCCGGGAATCTCCGCTGGACCGGTCTCGGCCGGCGGCGATGCGTCTGCTGAATCTGCGGCGTCATCGGCGGGCGGCGCTGCGGTGTCCGAAGCAGCGGGTTCGGTTGGTTCTGCGGCGCCGTCACCGCCCAGCTGCGCGGTGATGAGTTCGTGGGCGACCGGCAACGGCACGGACGCAGACGCGCTGGTGATGGACAGGCCGCGCTCGGCGAGCAGTGCCAGCACTTGCTTGTTGGTGATGCCGATGCGCTTGGAGAGCTCGTGCACACGAGGTTTGGCGGGCAGCCCCGCGAGCGCGGTTTCCAGGGTGGGCGTCATGAAGACAGTTCCTCTCCGGAGTCCCCGGGCGCGTACTGGACGCGTCCGCACAGGGACTTCGTACTTTCGTGGCCCGCCGCTGACATCGAAAATCGAGGCCCACAGCGGGAAGTCTGGTGGTGGTCGGGCCGATCGGTTCCGCGGCGACCGTTCGCCAGCCCCCGATGTCTCACCCACCGGGGCCGGCAGGAAGCTGCCACACCCACCATGCCCGGGCCCGTCACCGCACGTCGCGGCGCCGAACCGACTCCGAGTATCCCACACCACTCCGGCGCGCCCGCCAGGCGCGGCGGCGAGGGGCGGCCGGAGCCACCTCCTGACGGATTCCGGCCGAGGTCAACGCAACAGCAGCCGCACCAATCGCCGGGAGGTCACCACGATGCCGATCACCGCCATGACGAGGAAGTACAGCACGTGCCACAGCAGGCCCCAGGACACGATCCCCAAGCACAATCCCCGCATCAGCTCGATGCCCTGGTACAGCGGCAGGCACCGGACGACAGCGGCGACTGCGGGCGGGTACACGCTCAGGGGGTAGAACGTCGTGGAGAACAGGAACATCGGCAGGATCGCCGTGTTGATCCATTCCATCTGCTGGAAGGTGCGCATGAAGGAGGTGATCGCCATCCCGACGGCACCGAATCCGAGCGCGATCAGCAATGCCGCGGGGACGGCGAGCAGCGCCCACCAGGACTCGATGAGGTCCAGCGCCAGCATGACGACGACGAAACCGCTGGAGTAGATGCCGCCGCGCAGCAACGACCAGGCGATCTCGCCGAGTGCGACGTCCATCGGCCCGAGCGAGGTGGCCAGCATGGCGTCGTAGAGCTTGGCGTACCGCATCTTGAAGAACACGTTGACGGTGGAGTCGTAGATGGCGCCGTTCATCGCGGACGTCGCCAGCAGCCCCGGCGCGATGTAGGCGGCATAGGACACCGGTCCGGCACCTGCGTCGACCGTGCCGACCAGGGCACCCAACCCGCCGCCGAGGGCCAGCAGGTAGAAGACCGGTTCGAAGAATCCGGACACGATGATCATCCACGCGCGCCGGTACACGCGCAGGTTCCGTTCGAGCACGACGCTTGCCCGGCCCGCGTACAGCTCGAACGGGATGATCCGCAGCAGCAGCGGCGGCATCCGGCGCCCGGGTTCCACGGGTGCATTGACGGTGTTGCTCATACGACCAACCTCACCCGGTACTGCCGGCGAGCCATCAGCAAGCCGGCAACGAGCAGGACGGTCAGGTAGCTCAGATGACCGACGGCCGGCCACCACTGGAGATCGCCCAGTGCCGCGCCACGGGCGAGTTCGTTGCCGTGCCACAGCGGCGAGAGCCAGGCGAGCCAACGGATGGCCAGCGGGATCTCGGTGATCGGGAAGAACGACCCCGAGAACAGCGTCATGGGCACCAGCACGAAACGGAACAGCACGTTGAACGCGCCGCCCTCTGAACGCATGTGAGCGCCGAGCGCGAGCACCCAGACGGCGCAGCCGATGCCGGTCAGCACGCCGACCGGGATCATCAGCACACCGGCGGGTCCGCCGGCGGCGCCGAACGCCAGCAGAACCAGGTAGTACAGCGTCGAGCCGGCGAGCATCCGGGTGGCAATGAACAGCGCCTGCCCGTCGCACACTTCGGCCGGCGTCACGGGGGTTGCCGTCACGCCCCAGAAGACCCGGGTCCATTTGAACCTGCTGTAGGCCGGGTAGGACGACTCCCCCACGCCGACCTGGACGGCCGCGGCGACCAGCAGGGCGGGGGCGATGTACTGCACATACGGCACTCCGCCCAGCGCGCTGCCGTCCTCGGCAGCGGGCCCCGAATCGACGAGCGTGCCCAGCCCGACTCCGAGCGCCAGCAGATACAGCAGTGGCGTGCCGACCGCCTCCGCGAGGCTGGACACCAGGTACCGCCGCCAGCAGCGGACGAGGTACTCCCACACCATGTGGCGGCCGCCGGGCCCGGGACGACCTGTGGTGACTGCTGTGATCGCTGGATCACCGTGCGAAGGCTGACCCGCAGAAGACGAAAGGGGCCGGCTCAATCGATCAAACTCCGTCCGGTCAGCCGCAGGAACACGTCCTCCAGCGTCGAGCGGCGGACCAGCGTCGTCACCGGCCGCAGCCCCAGCTTGTGAACGTCGGCGAGCGTGGCGTCACCGTCCTGGGTGTAGAGCAGCAACCGATCGGGCAGCACCTCGACCCGCTCGACCAGGGATTGCGCCGCCTGCTCCGCGGGCCCCTGGGTGCCGGGGCGGAACCGGAGTTCGAGCACCTCACGGGAGCTGTGCGCGGCGATCAGCTGCTGTGGCGTGCCATGCGCCACGATCCGCCCACCGTCCATGACGACCAGCCGGTCGCACAGCTGCTCCGCCTCGTCCATGTAGTGCGTCGTCACGACCAGCGTCACACCGTTGTGTTTGAGCCGGAACAGCCGGTCCCACAAGACATGTCGCGCTTGCGGATCCAGACCTGTGGTCGGTTCGTCGAGCAGCAGGAGCTCCGGCTCGTTGATCAGCGAACGGGCGATCGTGAGGCGGCGCTTCATGCCGCCCGAGAGCGTCTCGACCTTGGTCTCCGCCTTCTCGACGAGCTGGGCGAACTCGAGCAGTTCGGTCGCGCGCCGCCGGCATTCGGCCCTGGAGATGCCGAAGTACCGCCCGTACACGATGAGGTTCTCCCGGACCGTCAGTTCGTCGTCGAGGTTGTCCTGCTGCGGGACTACACCGAGCCTTCCGCGGATCCGCACGCCGTCCTGTTCGGGATCGAGCCCGAGGATGGACAGCTCCCCGCCGGTCCGCGGCGAGACGCAGGCGATCATCCGCATCGTCGAGGACTTCCCGGCACCGTTCGGCCCGAGGAACCCGAACGATTCGCCGCGCGCCACCTCGAGGTCGATGCCGGCGACCGCCTCGACATCGGGACCGGATTTCACCGGAAAGCTCTTGCGCAGGTCCCGCGCCACGATCATCGGCGCTCCGGGCCTCTCGCCCGGTGGGCTTTCGTCGCCCTGCGGCGACAAGGCCGAGCCCGAGCTGCTCCACGACGTCACGCCGGGAGACGGTACGCCGAAGCAACGACACCGTGCGCCTGGATTGCAGGACCGGCGGCCGCGTCAGCAACCAAACCGGGGCGAACTACCCGACCGGGCGTCCGCCCGGGGTCGCGCCTTTCCGGTCGCGCAACTGTGCAGCTTCGAGGCAACCACGAGCACGCCCGAACCGTCCTGGTGGTGTCAACCCGTGTGCCGAGTCCTGAATGGGGCGCTTCCCGTCGCATCATGGAGGCGTTGCGGCACGCCGGTTCGACGGCGATCGACGGCACCATCGGCGACATCGACAGCGGCATCGACATCAACAGCGGCATCGACGGCACGGCGGGAGGTGAGTCCGATCAGGCGTTCCCTTCGCAGGCGGTCCCTCCGGGGAGTGCGGGTGTGGCTGACCAGCGTCCTGCTGATGCTCATCGGCCTTGCCCTGGCGGTGCTGGCTTCCCCTGCCGCGTCGGCAGGACTGCGCGAGGATCGGGCCGCGGCCACGATCGACGCAGCGTCGTCCGGGGCAGCCTCCCCGACCGGTCCGGCGTCGGCGGCCGGGTCCGCCGCGTCGGTGCCCCCCGGTTCACCTGCTCCGCGGATGCTCGCGAGCACGGGTCTGGACATCACCGTGCCGGTGCTGATGGGCCTCGGAATCCTGGTGCTGGGCACCGTGATGGTCGGTTGGGCCTTCCTGGCGACCGGACGGCGGGCATCGACGCCGAGCGGTCGGCACCGCTGACCTCCCCGGCTGCCGCGGGGCGTTACCCGACGACGGCGAAGGCACGAACGGGGAACGTGCCCATCCCCTGCACCGCCGGGGGCGCCGCGGTGAAGCGGAATCCGGTCACCGGGAGGTCCCCCAGCCGCGTCAGGTGCTCGACGATCGGGATCCGCGCCGCCAGCAACCAGGAATGCGCCGGCCGGCGCCCGGTGTGCGTGCTGTCGATGTTCAACGAATCGATCCCGACCAGCGCCGGGCGCTCCGACAGGAGGTACTCGATGGCGTCATCGGTCAGGTACGGGTGCTCGTTGAAGTAGTCCGGCGTCCCCCACCGGTCGGCGTGACCGGTGTGCACGAGGACGGCACGACCGGCGAGGTCGACCCCATCCAGGACGCCGCGCAGCTCGGATTCGTCGATGGCCCGCCGCCCACCGTGCCTGGACGGTCCATCACAACGGGCGACCACGCCTTCGAGATCGACCATCCGCTCGATGCTCAGGGCGGCCAGGTCCTCACCGTCCCGGTAGCGGTGGGCCGGGGTGTCGAGGTAGGTACCGGTGTTCGCCGCCATGCTGATCGTCCCGATGAAGAACTCGGTTCCGGTCGCGTAATGCGAGGCCGACTCGTCGAACGACAGATGAGTGCCCAGAACGGGACCCGGGATTCCCGGGTAGGTGACCATTCCCTCGGTGATCGGATGCGAGAGGTCGACGATCCGGCGCTCTCGTCCGGAAACCCCTTCATGATCTGCAGCACTCACCGCGAGCTCCTCGTGGACAGGGTGAACGGGACCGGCGTCAGACTCCTCGAGCGCGGGCGCCGCCCGCGCCCGGAACCGTGGCGCCGAAGATGATCTCGTCGCGCGGTCCGGCGTCACCGCGCTCGTCTGCGGCACCCAGGTGCAGCCAGGACGGGCGCCGCCCCCACTCGGTGAATCCGAACCTTCCGAAGAACCGGGCCAGCCGCTGGTCCTCCTGCATCTCGAGGTCGACCCGCTCGATGCCGCGGTCCGCGGCGATGCTCAGCAGGTCGGTCAGCAGGGACGTGCCCAGGCCCGCCCCGGCCTGATCGGGATGGACCAGCAGGACTTCCAGGCGGCCGGTGTGCAGGCGGATTCCCCGGCCGGGCCGCAGCAGGCCGACCCCGACGAGCCGGCGCGCCCGGTTGGCTGCGACGCCCACCACGGTGCCTTTGCGCAGGCCCTCCACCAGTTCGGCGACCCGGGCGGCAACGTCGATCCTGGACACCGGCCGCGCGAAGCCGACCGGTGCTCCGGAGTCAGCGAGTTCGTGCCACAACCCGACGAGCGCGACCCCGAATGCGCTGTCCGAGGCCACGGTGCCGCCGGGACCGACCCGGTCGACGGTGGTCTGCGGGCGGCTCGCCTCGGCACCCGCTTCGTCACCAGCTGCGACCCCGGTGACCGAGGGAGCCACGCGGTCCCGGTCGGCCACCGACCGCATGGCCGCAGCCGGGTCACCCGTCACAGGTTCGGGAACCACAGCCCGATCTCCCTCGCCGCGGACTCGGGGGAATCCGATCCGTGCACGAGGTTGAATTGCGTCTCCAGGCCGAAGTCGCCGCGGATGCTGCCGGTGGCAGCCTTCTCGACCGGGTCGGTTCCGCCCGCAAGCTGCCGGAAGGCCGTCACGGCCCGCGGCCCTTCGACGACGATGGCGACCAGCGGGCCGCCGGTGATGAAGTCCAGCAGGCTGGTGTAGAAGCCCTTGCCCTGGTGCTCGGCATAGTGCTGCTCGGCGACGGCGACCTCGACGGTGCGCAGTTCGAGCGCAGCCAGCCGCAGACCCTTGCGTTCGATTCGGCTGATCACCTCACCGACCAGGCCGCGCGCGACACCGTCCGGCTTGATCAGGACGAGGGTTCGTTCGACAGCGGTACCGGAAGACATCGGTCAGGACACTCCTTGCTCGGTCGTGCGGGGACATCGACGGTGGTGATGCAGACACGCGGTGCCTGGCGTGACTCCGGGCGGCGCCATCGCGGCGCGGTTCAGGGCCCGCTCGGTTGCGGCGGCCCCGGCAGCGTACCGGCCGCGAGCCGCCGCCGGAATTCCGCGCGGAACCACAGGATCACGCCCCAGGCGACGGCGAAGATGATGCCCATCACGCCCAGCGTGGGCGTGATGAACCAGCAGGCGATAGCCAGGACCTGCAACCCAAGGATCACCTGGATCGCATACGGCTTGGCCACCACCCGGCAGGCGAGGACGAGCAGCAGCGCCAGCAGCAGGATGATCGCGACGCCCACCGGACCGACGCCGCCGCCGGTGTTCACGGCGACCGGAAGGGACAGCAGCACGGCGATCGCTTCGAGGATGAGGGTCGCCGACATGACGCCGCGCAGGCCCCGTTCGGGGTCGTAGGGCCGGCCCGCAGCCCGCGGCGGCTCCGATCCTTCCGGTGGAGGTGGGACCGTCACGCCGGCGCCAGTCCGGTCAACGAGCGGCCGTCCCCGGCCGACACCACCGATCCGGTGATGACAACGCCGGTGCCGCTGACGTCGGCGGCATCGGACTCCACCAGATCGACCGCCAGCGCAATGGCCTCGTCCATCCGGCCGGCCACGTGCACCTTCTCCTCGCCGAAGACGTCGATGGCGATCTCCGCAAGTTCGGTGGCCGGCATGGATCGCGGCGACGAGTTACGGGTGACGACGACCTCGTCGAACGAATTGGCCAGCGCTTCCAGGATGCCGCGGGCGTCCTTGTCGGCCATCACCGCGAGCACCCCGATGAGCCGCGAGAACGAGAACTCCTGCTCAAGGGCGGCCGCCAGAGCCGTTGCACCGTGCGGATTGTGGGCTGCGTCGACCATGATCGTCGGCGACGTCCTGACCCGCTCGAGCCGCCCCGGCGAGGCCACCGCAGCGAAACCGTCCTGCACTGAGGCGGTGTCCAACTGCCGGTTCGCCCCCGCACCGAGGAACGCCTCGACCGCAGCCAGCGCGACCGCGGCGTTGGTGGCCTGATGGGCTCCGGCCAACGGCAGGTAGATGTCCTCGTACACCCCGCCGAGTCCCTGCAGCGTCAACCGCTGGCCGCCGACGGCGAAAGAGCGCTCCAGCACATCGAACTCGCTGCCGAACCGGGCGACGAAGGCATCCACCTCGATCGTCCGGCGCAGGATGGCGTTCATCGCCTCCTGCTCCTGCGGCCCGACCACGGCGACCGAGTCGGCCTTGATGATGCCCGCCTTGTTGCCCGCGATCTCGGTCAGCGTCGAGCCGAGGTACTCGGTGTGGTCGATGCCGATCGGGGTGATCACCGCGACCTTCGCGTCGGCGGCCGTGGTGGAATCCCAGGTCCCGCCCAGCCCGACCTCGATGACGCCGGCGTCGACGGGGATGTCGGCGAACGCGGCATAGGCCATCGCGGTGAGGATCTCGAATTTGGACAGCGGCAGCCCGCCCTCCTTGGCGGAGGCGGCATCGACCAGATCGACGTACGGCGCGACGTCGGTGTAGAAGTCGACGTACTGCTCGGCGGTGATGGGTGCACCGTCCACCGCGATCCGCTCGGTGGCCAGTTGCAGGTGCGGTGAGGTGAATCGGCCGGGCCGCAGCCCGAGCCGGCTCAGCAGCGCGTCGATCATCCGCGCCGTCGACGTCTTGCCGTTGGTGCCGGCGATCTGAATGATCGGGAACGAGTTCTGCGGATTGCCGAGCAGGTCCAGCAGCGCGGTGATCCGGGCGAGCGTCGGAGAGATCTGCACCTCGGAGCGGCGCCGGTCCAGCAGCGACTCCACCACCTGCAGACTCAGCGGCGGCGCGTTCGGCACGACGGTGCTGGTGCCCGGCGGCACGTCGTCGTCCAGATCGGCGGTCGCGGCGGCGATCTCACCGGTGGGATCGGGTTCGGCGTCGCCGCCCTCGACCGGCAGACCCAGATTTCCCGCATCCCACGGGATCTCCGGCTCGAGATCAGCGTCGACGGGTTCGTCGCCGCCGATCTCCTCCGCGCCGTCGGTGAAGTCGCGACCTGAAAAGCCATCGCCGTCATCGGGGCCGTTGCCGCCGTCATCGCTGCCGTTGCTGCCGCGGCCACCGGGTCCATCCGTCATGACGCGGACTGCCGCAGGACGGCCAGCCGTCCGGAAAGCGCCGCGACGTCGGCCGACGCCTTCGCCGACCGTTCGCGGATCTTCGTCACGGCCTCCGGTTTCGCCTTCTCGAGGAACTGCTGGTTCGCCAGTTTGCGTGCGGTGTCGGCGATCTCCTTCTCGGCCACAGCCAAATCCTTGCTCACCCGGGCGATCTCGGCGGCGGTGTCCACCACCCCGCTGGTGTCGAGTTCGACCTCGACACTGCCGAAGGACAAAATCACCGGGACGGTGATGGTCGGCCGGTAGTTCTCACCGGGTTCGGTCAGCCTGGTCAGGGCACGCACCGCGGCGTGCAGACCTTCATGCGGGTCGCCGTCGGACACGATCCGTCGCGACGGAATGACCCGTGTCGGCGGGATCTTCTGATCGGCCCGCAACCGCCGGACCTCGCCGGTCAGCACGATGACGTCCTGCACCCAGGTGGCCGCCGCTTCGTCGCGGTTCCGGCCGGACGGCACCGGCCACGCGCTGATCACCAGGCTCTCCCCGCCGGTCAGCGACGTCCACAGCGTCTCGGTGACGAACGGCACGAACGGGTGCAGCAGCCGCAGCAGCGTTTCCAGCACGGTGCCGAGCACCTGCCGGGTGGTGGCGACCCGGTGCGGATCCCCGCCGTCGGCCGGCATCTGGACCTTCGCCAACTCCAGGTACCAGTCGCAGACCTCGTCCCATGCGAAGTGGTACAGCCCCTCCGCCGCCTTGCCGAACTGGAAGTCGGCCAGCAGGTCGGTGGTCGCGACGATCACCTCGTCGAGCCGGTCCAGGATCCACCTGTCCGCGGGGCTGAGGTCACGATCGGCCAGCGGGCCGGTCGGCACCACGGCACCGTTCTTCAGCGCGAAGTTGGTGGCGTTGAACAGCTTCGAACAGAACCTGCCCGACCCGGCGACCCACTCGGTGGCGATCGCCTGGTCCGCTCCGGGATTAGAGCCGCGGGCCAGGGTGAACCGCACCGCGTCGGCGCCGTAGTCCTCGATCCACTGCAACGGATCGACGGTGTTGCCCTTGGATTTCGACATCTTCTTGCCGTACTGGTCCCGGACGAGACCGTGCAGGGCGACGGTGTGGAAGGGCACCTGCGGGTTGCCGTCCGCGTCGCGGGTGGCGTACAGACCGAACATCATCATCCGGACGACCCAGAAGAACAGGATGTCGTAGCCGGTGACCAGCACCGACGTCGGGTAGAACGCGCGCAGGGTGTCCGTCTGCTGCGGCCAGCCCATGGTGGAGAACGGCCAAAGGCCGGACGAGAACCAGGTGTCCAGGACGTCGGGGTCCTGCGTCCACCCCTCCCCCGGTGGCTCCTCATCCGGTCCGACGCAACGGGTCTCGCCGTCAGGCCCATACCAGACCGGGATCCGGTGACCCCACCAGAGCTGCCGCGAGATCGTCCAGTCGTGCATGTTGTCGACCCAGTCGAAGTACCGGGCGGCCAGTTCGGGTGGGTGGATGACGGTCCGGCCGTCCCGCACGGCGTCACCGGCCGACTTCGCCAGCGGCGCGACCTTGACGAACCACTGCGTCGACAGCCGCGGCTCGATGACGTCGTCGGACCGCGAGCAATGTCCCACCGAGTGCAGATACGGCACCTTCTCGGCGACGATCCGGCCCTGTGACCGGAGCTCCTGCTTGACCGCTGCCCGCGCCTCCAGGCGGTCCATCCCGTCGAAACGCGTTCCGGTGTCGATGATCCGCGCAGCTTCATCGAGAATCGTGGGCGCATCGAGCCCGTGCCGCCGGCCGATCTCGAAGTCGTTGGGGTCGTGCGCCGGCGTCACCTTGACCGCGCCGGTGCCGAACTTCGGGTCGACGTGGGCGTCGGCCACCACCGGGATCTCCCGGTTCATGATGGGCAGCAGCACCGTCCGGCCCACCAGGTGCCGGTAGCGCTCGTCGTCCGGGTGCACGGCGACGGCGGTGTCGCCGAGCATGGTCTCGACCCGGGTGGTGGCGACGACGACGGACTCCGACGGGTCGTCAAGTGAGCCGTACCGGATGGACACCAATTCACCGGCGTCCTCGGAATGCTCCACCTCGATGTCGGACAGTGCCGTGCGACATCCGGGGCACCAGTTGATGATCCGCTTCGCGCGGTAGATCAGGCCGTCGTCGTAGAGCTTCTTGAAGATCGTCTGCACGGCGGCGGACAGCCCGTCGTCGAGGGTGAACCGTTCGCGGTCCCAGTCGACGGAGTCACCCAGCCGCTTCATCTGGCCGAGGATCGCGCCGCCGGACTCGGCCTTCCAGTCCCAGACCTTCTGCACGAACAGGTCCCGGCCGTAGTCGTGCCTGGTCTTGCCGTCGACGGCGAGCTGCCGCTCCACCACGTTCTGGGTGGCGATGCCGGCGTGGTCCATGCCGGGGAGCCAGAGCACCTCGTCACCGGACATCCGATGCCAGCGGGCAAGGATGTCCATCAGGGTGTGATCCAGGGCGTGACCGACGTGCAGATTGCCGGTGACGTTCGGCGGCGGCAGCACGATCGAGAACGGCCGCCGCGCGCCGCTGAGCACCTGCTGCTCGTCGGCACGGAAATAGCCGGCGTCCATCCAGCGGCGGTACAGGGCTACCTCTACCGACGCCGGATCGTATTGCTTGGCCAGTTCCCTGGTCGGGTGCTCGTTCCGATCGGCGGTGGTGGTCACCGGGTCAGTTTAGGTGCGCGTCCGAGCACGAATCGCACCGCACGGACAGCACCGCCGCGACCGGCCGCGGTTGCCGCCGGCTCCCGATCAGTAGGACCGCGGCAGCTTCAGTGTGTGCTGGGCGACGTAATTGAGCACCATCTCGCTGTTCACCGGGGCGATCCGCAGCAACCGCGCCATCCCCCACAGCGGCAGCAGGCCGTACTCGACGGACAGGCCGTTGCCACCGTGCACCTGGATCGCCGCGTCGACGGCCTCGATCGCGGCCTCGGCAGCGGCGTACTTCGCCATGTTGGAGGCCTCGCCGGCCGGCAGTCCGTTGTCGTACAGCCACGCCGCCTTCGCGGTCATCAGGGCGGCGAGCTCCACGTGGATCTTGGCCTTCGCCAGCGGATGGGAGACGCCCTGGTGGCTGCCGATCGGCACGTCCCACACGTTGCGGGTCCGGGCGTAGGCGGACGCGGCGTCGACCGCGTACCGGCCGATCCCGACCGCGAGCGCGGCGGCGGTGATGCGCTCGGGATTGAGCCCGTCGAACAGCGGCAGCCAGCCCTTGCCCTCCGCGCCGATCAGCGCGGTGGCGGGCACCCTGACGTCGTCGAAGAAGACGGTGTACTGCCGGTCGGGGATCTGTGCGGCCACCTCGAGCCGGTTCCAGCTCAGACCCGGCGCGTCCATCGGAACGATGAACAGCGACAGCTCGGCCTTACCGGTGACCGGGTCGGTGCCGGTCCGGGTCACGGTGATGACGGCGGCGGCCTCTTCGACCCCGGAGATGTAGTACTTCTGGCCGCTGATCACGTAGTCGTCCCCGTCGCGGCGGGCCGTTGTGGTGATGTGATGCGAGTTCGAGCCGGCATCGGGCTCGGTGATCGCGAACACCACCTTGGTGCCGCCGTCGGCGAGCCTGGTCAGCCACTCCTGTTGCTGCGCAGGCGATCCGTGGCGGCGCAGCACCTCGACGCCGATCGCACTGGACACCAGCAGGAGCAGCAGCGGGCAGCCGGCGGCCGCTGACTCCTCGGTGACCATCGCCAATTCGGCCATTCCGGCACCGCCGCCGCCGAACTCCTCCGGCACGTTGATGCCGATGAACCCGGCCTTGCCGAGGTCCTCCCAGAGGGCGGTCA
>CAWCUA010000014.1:0-191807 GCA_963798625.1 uncultured Actinomycetota bacterium | reverse complement strand
CCGGTGCGTACCAGAACTTCTCCAATGGCATCCAGGCCGGCAATGCGCCCGACCTGATGCAGATCGAGTTCGATCGGCTGCCCAACTTCCGCATCCAGGACGGACTGGCCGACATCGGCGGCTGCCCGGGTGTCGCCGACTCGAAGAGCCAGTTCGTCGACTGGACCTGGTCGCAGGCGACGTTCGGTGAGGAGGGCCCGGTCTATGCAATCCCGCAGGACACCGGCCCGATGGCGCTGTTCTACCGCAAGGACCTGTTCGAGCAGAACAACATCCCGGTGCCGACGACGTGGGACGAGTTCAAGACCGCAGCCGAGGCCGTCAAGGCCAAGGGCGCCTTCATCACCAACTTCTCCAGCGGTGACCCGAACCAGTTCGCCGGCTTCGTCTGGCAGAACCAGGGCAAGTGGTTCGAGAACGCCGAGGCGGGCTGGAAGGTCGAGCTGACATCACAGGCGTCCACCGATGTGGCGAACTACTGGCAGGGCCTGATCGACGCCAAGCTGGTCTCCCCGGCGAAGAACTTCACCGATGAGTGGAACAAGGCAGCCGACTCCGGCCAGCTGTGGGCCTGGGTGTCCGCGGTGTGGGGCAACACCACCATCTCGCAGAATGCTCCGAGCACGGCCGGCAAGTGGGCCGTGGCCCCGATGCCGCAGTGGACCGCCGACGGCGCCGCCGCCGGCAACTGGGGTGGCTCCACCACCGCCGTGTTCAAGGGCAGCAAGCACCCGGCGGAGGCGGCGGAGTTCGCGCTGTGGCTGAACACGAGCACGGAGTCGTTGACCCAGCTGAACAAGGAAGGTGGCCTGTACCCGGCCACGACCGCCGGCCAGGAACTCCCGGCCCTTCAGGAGCCGAGCAAGTTCTACGGCGGTCAGGACATCTTCTCGGTGTTCAAGGAAGCGTCCTCTCAGGTCGACCCGAACTTCACCTGGGGACCGGTGATGAACGAGACCTACAACTCGCTCACCGACGGCTTCGGCGCGGCAGTGGGTGGTCAAGGAACGCTGGCGGACGCGTTGGCGACCGCGCAGACCAAGACCATCGATGCCATGAAGGCGCAGTCGATCCCGGTCGCCGAATGACCGGTCGGGCTCACCGATCGGCCGAATGACAGCAGTACCACCGCGCGCCACTGGGCCGCACGGTCGGCCGCGGGCGGGTGGAACCGGGCAGGTTCCGCCCGCCCCGCGGCCGTCGGTCGGGCTCCGCGTCAGCGCCCGTCAGGTGAAACACCGCCCCACCACAAAGAAGTGAGAGGCACCCGCCCATGACAACCGCGACAGCCGCTCCGGTCTCCGAGCTACCACCCGCGAAATCCAAGAAGAAGCGCGAACCCACCAAGCACAAGGCGGCAATCGCCGGCTTCCTGGCACCGTTCCTGGTGTTGTTCACGCTCTTCTACGCACTTCCGGTGCTCTACGCGCTGTACCAGTCATTCTTCAAGACCGAACGCAAGGGCACTTTCGGTCCGGCGACCACCGTCTTCGGCGGCTTCGAGCAGTATCAGCGGGTCTTCGCCTCCACCGAATTCTGGTCGTCCATCGGCCGGGTGCTGCTGCTGTTCATCGTGCAGGTGCCGATCATGCTGGGGCTGGCGCTGGTCTTCGCGCTGTTGCTCGATTCCACTGTGACCAAGGGCAAGAAGTTCTTCCGGCTGGCCATTTTTGCGCCCTACGCGGTCCCCGGCGTCATCGCCGCGATCATGTGGGGTTTCCTCTACGTGCCCTCGCTGTCGCCGTTCGGCATCACCGAGAACGTAGATTTCCTCGGCTCCGGTCTGGTGCTGTGGTCGATCGCCAACGTCATCACCTGGGTCTTCTGCGGTTACAACATGCTCATCATCTTCTCGGCACTGCAGGCCATTCCGCAGGAGATCTTCGAGGCCGCGCGCACCGACGGTGCCGGACAGTTCCGCATCGCCTGGTCGATCAAGATCCCCATCGTGCTGCCGGCGATCATCCTGACCTTCGTGTTCTCGATCATCGGCACTCTGCAGTTGTTCAACGAACCGCAGGTCTTCCGCACCATCACCAGTTCCGTCTCCAGCACCTACACGCCGAACATGGTGGTGTATTCGACCTCGATCGTGCCGAACTACAACTTGTCCGCCGCATATTCGGTGGTACTGGCACTGTCCACCTTCGTTCTCTCCTTCATCTTCCTGAAGGTCACCCAGAAACGAGCGTTCGCATGAGCAGCGACGTGATCTCCGGGCCCGCCGCGCCGGAAGCGGCCGCACCCAAGGGCAGTGGCCCCCGCGAACGACCGCTGTCGGTGATACTGGCCACCGGCGGCCTGGTGATCGCCGCCATCTACTTCCTGGTGCCGATCTGGTGGCTGGTCGTGGCGTCCAGCAAGTCGCAGGCAACGCTGGTGACCACCAACGGTCTGTGGTTTGCGCAGCCGTTCCAGCTGTTCTCCAATGTCTCGAACCTCTTCGCCTTCCGTGACGGGTTGTATCTGCGCTGGCTGATCAACAGCGTCGGCTACGCCGTGCTGGGCGCGGCTTTCGGGACGTTGTTCGCGACGATGGCCGGATACGCCTTGGCCAAGTACGTCTTCCGTGGGCGTGAGGTGGTCTTCAACGTCATTCTCGGCGGTGTCCTGGTTCCGGCCACCGCCCTTGCGCTGCCGCTGTTCCTGATGTTCAGCCAGGTGGGGCTGGTGAACACCTATTGGGCCGTCTTCCTGCCCAGCCTGGTCAGCCCGTTCGGTGTCTACCTGGCCCGGATCTATGCGGCGGCATCGGTTCCGGAGGCCCTGCTGGAGGCCGCCCGGCTGGACGGTGCCAGCGAATTCCGGGCCTTCTTCGTCATCGCCATGCGATTGATGAAACCGGCATTGGTGACCATCTTCCTGTTCCAGTTCGTGGTCATCTGGAACAACTTCTTCCTGCCCCTGGTGATGCTGTCGAACGAGCGGCTCTTCCCGATCACGCTCGGCCTGTACACCTGGAACAGCTCCATCAACCAGGCTCCCGAACTACGGTTGTTCGTCATCGTCGGCAGCCTCGTCTCGATCCTGCCGCTGTTGATCGCATTCCTCGGATTGCAGAGGTTCTGGCAGAGCGGGCTGTCCGCGGGCGGCGTCAAGTAAGCCGTCATGCACGGGCGCCGCGGGTCTCGCGCCGGTAGGCATCCGGCGCGAGACCGCAGTGCGCGCGAAAGGTGGCGTAGAAGCTGCTGGTGGAGCCGAAGCCGGCCCGGGCCGCGATGTCGGTGGTCGTGCCGTCGGTGGCGATCAGCAACCGCTGCGCCTCCGCCACCCGGGTCTGGGCGAGGTACTGGCCGATGGAGACGCCGGTGTGTTGACGGAACAACGCCGTCGCACGGCTCGGGTGCAGGTGCACCGCGGCAGCGATGTCGGCCAGCCGAATCGGTTCGTGGAAGTGGGTGGAGATGTACGCGGCGATCGCGGCGGCGTGCCGCCCGGGGCCCGGTGCCGGCGACGGCGCAAGGCTGCGGTCTGCAGGTGCCGCCGCGGCAACGGTCGACACCCGCAGCAGCAGCGCCCGCGACTCGTGTCGTGCCGCGTCGGTCAGCGTGCGATTGGTGCCGATGTCAGCCGCCCACACCGCCATCTGGCTCGTGAGCAGGCCGGACGCCGGGAACGTGCGCACCATGCCCTGCAACAGTTCGCCGGCCAGGTTGCCGGGCACCGACCAACCCAGCACGTCCAGCAGCGGCACGGTCAACCAGCGCACCTGGACGGCGATGTCGGTGTCGGTCAGCCGGTGCGGGACACCGGCCCAGAACACGGCGCACGTCGCGTCCGCCAGCTGCAGCCGGCGCCCACCGTGCTCCAGGACCGCCCCGCCGCCTTCGGTCACCAGCACCTCGACGTCGTCGTGCCGGTGGGCGATCGCCATGGCCGGGACGGCGCTCAGGCCGCAGGCGAAGCCGAACTGCTCATGGATGCTTTTGGCCGGTTCCGTCACGCGCAAGGCAATCAGATCCTGGAAAAGTTTGCGCTCATTCCGGAAGTATGCCCGCATCGAGTTGCCTACCGTGAGGGGACGACAGGCGGGCGATCGGCCCGTCAGAACCGATGGGAGACATTCATGACCACCACCAGGACCACCCCCACCCGTGCCGGTCACCTGCTCACCGACGAGCAGGTGGAACAGTTCGATCGCGACGGGTATCTGGTCCTGCGGAACCGCATCGGCGATGACCTCCTCGGTCGGCTGCAGGCGGCTTCGGAGGAATGGGTCGCCGAGGGGCACCGCCGTGCACCGGAGTCCCGTGGTGATTGGCTCTTTGCGAACCGGCCGTCGGGCCAGGTGATGTACCGGGTGGACTACATCCACGCCAAGGACCAGGCGGCGTCGCTCGAACTGCTCGGGTCGCCGGCCGTGCTGGGCATCGCGGAGAGCCTCGCCGGTCGCAACTTCGTGCCGACCTACGAATCCATGGTGTTCAAGTCCGCCGGTGACGGCGCCCCCATCCCGTGGCACCAGGACGCGGTGCACGAGCGTAACTACCGACTGTTCAACGTGGACGTCTACCTGGACGCCTCGCTCCGGGGCCAGGGTGCGCTCTACGTGGTTCCAGGATCACAGCGGCAGCGCACCGATGCCTGCGCCATCGCGGAGGAACACGGCTGGGATCTGCCCGGTGCGATCGAGGTCGAGATGGCGCCGGGTGACGTGCTGGTGCACGACGACATGATCGTGCACGGCTCGCCGCCCGCGGTGGGGAATGCGTTGCGCCGCACCATCTATTTCGAGTTCCGTGCTGCCGAGGCCATTCTCGACGAGGGTCCGTGGACGCCGGATTGGATGGATGCCCGGCTCCGGCTGATCCCTGCGGCGCTTGCCGAGCATGCACGTCACGCCGCGCCGCAAGACCGCTTCGACTGGCGCATCGACGCTGCGCTGCGTCCGGTCCCCGCCGCGGACGCCGCCACCGAATTGCGTATCGCCCATCAGGTTCACACCCCGGGAGAGTGGTGCAGTGCCGGAACGTCCTAGCCCGCAGCAGGAGTCATCGAACCACGGGTGGCCGGTGCCCGGCATCGGCTACGGCGGTGACTACAACCCCGAGCAGTGGCCGGAGGAGATCTGGCCGCAGGACGTCGCCCTGATGCGGGACGCCGGCATCACGGTGGTGACGGTCGGGGTCTTCGCCTGGGCGCGGCTCCGACCGGCGGCGGACGTGTGGGACGACGGCTGGCTGCGGCGGATACTCGACCTGTTGCACACCAACGGGATCGCGGTGGACCTGGCGACGGCCACCGCATCGCCACCGCCCTGGCTGGCGCGTGCGCATCCAGAGATCAGGCCGGTCGATGCGTCCGGGACCCGGCTCGAGATCGGCAGCCGGCAGACGTGGTGTCCGAGCTCACCGGTGTTCCGGGAGTCTTCGCTGCAGTTGGTCCGCGACCTGGCGAGCAGATTCGCGGATCATCCCGCGGTCCGGATGTGGCACGTCTCCAACGAGTTGGGTAACCACAACGCCTACTGTTATTGCGATGTCAGCGCGGCGCATTGGCGGCGCTGGCTGGCGGAGCGGTACGGCGACGTGGAGACGCTGAATGCGTCCTGGGGGACAGCATTCTGGAGCCAGCACTACTCGTCCTTCGACGAGATCGGTGTGCCATCGGCGACAACGGCTTTCGGAAATCCCGGGCAGCTGCTGGACTGGAAACGATTCTCCTCCGACGCGCTGCTGGAGCAGTACCTCGCCGAGAAGCAGGTGCTCGCAGGCATTTCACCGGGCATCCCGGTGACGACAAATTTCACTGTGGGGATGGGTCCGGGTGAGGTCGGGCCAGGGCCGTGTGACTACGCCCGCTGGGCACCGCATCAGGACATCGTGTCCAATGACCATTACCTGATCGGCCTGGGCACCGGCGAGTTGGCGCCGCGGTTGCACCTGGAATTCAGCGCGGATCTGACCCGGGGGCTGGCCGGTCGGCGGCCGTGGTTCCTGATGGAGCACTCGACGAGCGCGGTGAACTGGCAGCCCATCAACCGCGCAAAGCCGCCCGGTGAGATGGAACGCAATTCACTGGCGCACCTGGCGCGGGGGGCGGATGCCATCTGCTTCTTCCAGTTCCGGCAGTCCGTGATCGGGGCCGAGAAATACCACTCCGCAATGCTTCCGCACGCCGGCACCGACTCCCGGCGGTGGCGGGAGGTGGTGGTCCTTGGCGCTCTGCTCGGTCGGCTCGCCGACGTTGCCGGATCCGATGTCGAGGCGCCGGCGGCGGTGCTGGTGGACTGGGACTCGGCATGGGCGTGCCAGCAGGAGGCCAACCCCAGCGAGGTGGTCCAGCACTTCGACGTGGCGATGGCCGCGCATCGTGCGATCACCCGCACCGGCACGGGATGCGACGTGCTGCCGTTGGACGCGGACCTGTCCGGCTACCGGGTTGTTGTCGTCCCCGCCGTGGTGCTGCTGTCCGAAGACCACGCCGCGAAGCTGGCCGCTGCCGCTGCGGCCGGCGCCCACGTGCTGGTCACCTACTTCTCCGGGATCGCCGACCGCAACAACCAGGTGGTGACCGGCGGTTACCCGGGCGTGTTGCGTGACGCGCTCGGCGTGCGTTCGGAGGAGTTCTTCCCGTTGGCTCCCGCATTCGAGGTGGCATGGGACGGAGAAACTCTCGCCGGCGTCTCGAGTACCACCTGGGTGGAGGACACGGCCGCATCACCGGGTACGGACGTGATCGCCCGATACGCAGACGGTCCCACTGCCGGTGCCGCCGCGCTGACCCGCCGACAGGTGGGAGATGGCGCGATGTGGTACTTGTCGACCCGGCCCGACGCCGCCGGGTTCGCCGCTGTGCTGTCCCAGCTGCTGCACGCCTCGGGTGCCGAACCTGCCGTCCGACTGCCCACCGATTCACCGGCGGTGGTTGCGGGCGAGGTCGACGTGGTGCGCCGGCGCTCGGGGGACCGGTCGTGGCTGTTCGTTCTCAACCACTCCCTACTGGACATCGAAGTGCCGGCATCGGGCTTCGACGAGGTGGCGGAGCAACAGGTGGACGGTGTGCTGCGCCTGCGGGCCGGCGGATGTGCGGTGATCCGCGAGTAGCGATCCGAGAACAGGCGGACCGATCAGTCTGCGAGCGTCCGGCAGTCGGTAGGTGAAGAACAGCAAAGCAAACCTGCCGGACGAAGGAGGACACGCAATGACGCTTCCCGCGATTGCCAGCCGGGACGAGTGGCTGACCGCCCGAGAGAAGTTGCTGCAGAAGGAAAAGGAACTCACCAGGCTGCGCGACGAACTGAACACCGAGCGCCGCAACCTGCCGATGGTCGAGATCGTCAAGCCGTACCGGCTCGACGGACCCGACGGCCCCGTCGGTCTCCTGGACCTGTTCCAGGGCCGACGGCAGCTGATCATCTATCACTTCATGTTCCATCCCGACTGGGATCAGGGCTGTGCGAGCTGCACGGCCGGAACGGACGAGCTCTCAGCCGGTTTCCTCGATCACCTGCACACTCGTGACACCTCGTACGCGATGGTGTCGCGGGCACCGCTGGCGAAACTCGAGTCCTGGAAGTCCGAGAAGGGCTGGGACGTACCGTGGTATTCGTCATTCGGTACGGAGTTCAACACCGATTTCGGGGTGACGATCGACGAGTCGGTCGGTTCCGGCAGCTACAACTACCGGACCCGGAACGGATACGAGGCGGCCGGGATCGACCTGTTCTCCTCGCCGCAGCCGTTCGACATGCCGGGCCGCAGTTGCTTCCTGCGGGTCGACGACCGGGTGTTCCACACCTATTCCCAGTACGCGCGGGGACTCGAGTCGACCGGTGGGTCCTATTACTTCCTGGATCTCACGGCACTGGGCCGTCAGGAGGAATGGGAACACCCCAAGGGGCGAACGGAATCGGCTCGCTCGGCGCGGCCTGACTTCGCCTCCTGACCACGGCGCCCACGCCGGGTCAGGACGACGCCGACCGCCGCCACCACGATCACCAGGGCAGCGGTGCCGCCGAACAGCACCGTGGCACCGCCCCATTCGTAGCCGAACCCGGACAGCGCGGCGGCGCCTGTTGCCGCGAGCAGGCCGGCGGCCCGCATGAGGCCCTGCGACGCGCCGGCCCTGGCCGGGCTCACCGCGTGCGCCATTGCCGCGGCGGCGCCGATGAAGGCGAACGCCTGACCGCTGGACTCGGCGAAGCCCATTCCTGTTGCGACCCACGGGTTGCCGATGACGCCGTACAAGACGATGAACGGCAGCAACATGAGCAGGCCCCGGACGAAGACGGGGACGCCGCCGATGCGGTCGGCGAGGCGGCCGGCGATCCCCGCGACCAGGACGTACGGAATGGCGAAGACGATGTAGCTCAGGGCCAGAAGCCATGCGTCGGCGCCGATGTCGGTCATGAACCGCGGCCAGATGCCGTCGTAGGCACCGTTCGGAATCATCACCGCGGAATACAGCAGCACGATGCCGAGGACCTGCGGTGAACGCAGCAGATCGAGGCTGATCCGCCTCGGCGCTCCGGCCTTCCCGTCCGGTGCAGCAGTCGTGGTCGGCGCGGCAGGCTCGCGGAAGGTGATCAGTACGGGAACGAGCGCGATGAGCATGACCGCCGCCGACATGCCCAGAATCGCCTGCGGTGACGTGACGGCGACCGCAAGCCCGGATGCCAGCGGCCCGATCGACACCCCGGCCAGTTCGGCTGCACTGAGCCGGCCGAGGGACTCCCCGGCGCGAGCCGGAGCGACCCTGACCAGTAGAGCGCTGGCGCCGGCCAGGAAGATGCCGAACCCGAATCCGCCGACGGCGCGCGCACCGATCAGCTGCCAGGCATCGACGGCCAGCGCCGATCCGGCGAGCGAGGTCGCCATGAGCACAACGCCTGCGGCGCCCATCCGGCGTGCACCACCGCGGTCGGCGAACGGTGCCACCAGCAGTTCCGCGACCAGGGCGGCGGCGAAACCGGCCGCCGCCATCAGCCCGATCTCGGACGTGGAGATACCCAGACTGTCCTGCAGGGCAGGGATCAGCGGAAACACCAGCATCGAGCCCGACGACATCAGGACCGTCGCGATGATGACGCCCCGAAGGAGGCGTTGCCTGGCTTCGTCCCGCGCCGACAGCACGATCCGCCGCTTTGTCCGCATGGACAATAAGCTATCACGCTACTGTCCAGCTGGACAACAGCGATACGCTGAGTCCGTGACACGCCGACTCGAGCCCGCCGAACGACGTCAGCAGATCCTGGATGCGACGCTTCGGCTGGTCGCCCGGGACGGCTTCGCGTCGGTGACCCTGCGCGACGTCGCCGGTGAGGTCGGCGTTGTGCACGGTTTGATCCGGCACTACTTCCCGACCCGCGAACAACTCGTTGCCGAGGCGTTCGATGCGGCCGTCAGCGCCGAACTCGCCCTGGACGAGGAGATCGCGGAGCAGTCCGAGCCGCTGGCTGCCCTCGCCGATTGGCTCACCTCGACGCCCCGCGATCACTACTTCGTGTGGATCGACGCCTGGAGCGAGGCATCCCGCAACCCGCACCTCAAGTCGGCGCTGGATCGTCACCATCGCGACTGCGAACGGCGCCTGGCCCGCATCATCGAGCGCCTGGCCGAGGATGGCAGGGCGACCAGTGCCGACCCCGCCGTGGACGCCCGGTTGCTCACCGCCCTGCTCGACGGCATCGCTGTTCAGCTGCACGTGATCGATCTGATCGACCGGGACACCGCGGACGCGACGGTGTACTCGGCTGCCGAAACCCGGCTGGGCCTGCCGGCCGGCGCGCTTGCGGAGTCCGCGTCGGCATCACTGCGCGGGCAATGGGCAGGTTTGTCACTGCCCTGAGAGCGCGCTCAGGCGTCCGGCCGGACTGCGACGTCCAGTTGCTGCCGCAACGCGATGACCGCGGCGCCCCGTGCCCACTCGGTGAACGTGAACGGTGCGATCTCGATCGGGACGTCCGGCAGGGTCCAGTGCTGGACGAGCCTGGCCTGCTCCCGGGTGTGATCGAGCACCATCGCCGCCAACGCGACGCCTTCCCCGGACACGATGACCTTGGCCGGAGCGGTGACCGTGACGATGGTGCCGATCAGCGTGCCGAGTGCGCGTCCTGCCTCCTCGATGACGGTGCGGGCGATCGGCGAGCCCTCCGAAGCCATGGTCAACACCTCGTCATACGGGACGGGTCGGCCGACGGCTGCCGACACCGCCGCCTCGATGGCGGTCGACGACAGGTAGGAGCGAACACAGCCGCGGTGACCCCGCTCGCACAACGGCCCCCATGGCGTCACCGGCAGGTGCCCCACCTGTCCGCTGCCGCCGCTGGCGCCGTCCACCAGTCGGTCGTCGACGACGACCCCGCAGCCGACGCCCGCCCCGATGGTGACCAATACGAAGTCGCTGCAGCCCGCCGCGGCACCGAACCAGTGCTCGGCGGCGGTCAGGGCCCGAACGTCATTCTCGACAACCGCCGGAAGTCCGGTCCGCTGCCGGATCATGTCGACCAGCGGAACGTTCGTCCACCCGAGAAACGGTGAGGTCTGGACGATCTCGGATCTGGGAGAGACTGGACCGGCGAGGCTCACGCCGATCGCGCACAGCGTCCGGTCCGCATCCCGTGCCTGCTCGACGGCGTCGGCGATCGCCGCGACGACCGAGTCCGGGTCCGACGCGGGCAGCGTCACGGTCCGGTCCGTCAGCAGTTTCGCCCGCAGATCGGTGGTCACCATGTTGAGCTGTCCGGCGGACAACTTGATGCCGATCAGGTGCGCCTGATCAACGCTGACATCCATCGGTTGCGACGGACGCCCCGTGCGCTGCGGGGAGGTGGTGTCGGACTCGGTCACCAGGCCCGCGTCGACGAACGAGCGGGTGATGCGGGTCAGGCTGGCCGGCGACAGGCCGGATCGCCTGGCCAGATCCGCACGGGACGCAGGTCCGTGCACGAGTAGGTCCACCAGCACCGATCGGGATGCCTGCGACAGCGCCGGAAACGGCGTGCCGACTTTGTGCATGCGCGAAAGTATATGGTCTACCGCGCGCGTTGCACCGGCTCAGTCGTCGCGTCGTGCTCCGGCCGCCGGCCGGACCAGCCGCGGAACCGGCGCGACGAATCCCTTGGCCGCGAAAGCGCTTGTCACGGCTGCGATCACGTCCTCGACACGGGTGCCGGGATCAGCGCGATCGCCGAGCCGCCGAAGCCTCCGCCGGTCATCCTGGCCCCGATTGCTCCCGTCTCGAGCGCGGTGTCGACCGCCACGTCCAGTTCCGCGCAGGAAACCTCGTAGTCGTCGCGCAGTGACCGGTGCGACGCCGTCAGCAACTCACCGATCTCTTCAACCCGGTCGGCTCTGAGCAATTCCACGGTCTGCGCAACGCGGTCGTTCTCGGTCACGACATGGCGGACCCTGCGCTGCAGCTCCGGCTCACCGAGTTTGTCCAGCGCCGCAGGCAGCTCCTCGATGCCGATGTCCCGCAGCCACGGCACACCCAGGATGTCCGCCGCCTGCTCGCAGGAGGCCCGCCGGCGCCCGTACTGACCGTCGTTCAGCGCGTGGGTGACCCTGGTGTCGATCACCAGCACCTCGAGGCCGTGCGCCGCGGGATCGAACGGGATGTGCTCCACCGTCTCTGCTCTGGTGTCGAACAGCAACACGGAGCCGTCCTGACCGGCCGATGACGCCGTCTGGTCCATGGGCCCGGTCGGTACGCCGACGAAGTCGTTCTCCGCCTCGCGGGCAAGCCTGGCGATCGTCATGACGTCCAGATCGACGCCGGACAGCACGGAGGCGGCCAGGGCGGTCACGCACTCCATCGCCGCCGACGACGACAACCCGGCCCCGGACGGCACCTGTGAATCCAGCGCCAGGTCGAAGCCGCCGATCGGGTGGCCGGCCCGCCGCAGCGTCCAGAGTGAGCCGAGCAGGTAGCCCGCCCAGGACCCGGCGATCTCCGAACCGGGGGCGAGCTCATCGACCGTCGTGGTGATGACCTCGCCCGGCTTCTGCGCCGAGGTCGCCCTGATGGTGCCGTCCGCGTTTGCGGCGGCCGCCAGATGGGCGCGCGCGTCGATGGCGAACGGCAGCACCAGGCCGCCGCTGTAATCGGTGTGTTCGCCGATGAGATTCACCCGGCCGGGAGCGGAGAAGACGCCGTCCGGCTCACGGGAGTAGGTGTCGCGGAACAGTTCTTCCACGCTGGTCAGGTGAGGATCCATCAGGCGCTGAACTCCCATGCATCGGCAACCATGTCGGACAGCGTCAACTCCGGGGTCCAGCCCAGCCGGGCCTTCGCCCGCTCACCCGAGGCCACCAGCCGGGTGGGATCGCCGGTGCGCCGCGGCCCGACCGTCACCGGCACCGGCCGCCCGGTCACCTGCTCGACGGTCGCCAGCACCTCGCGAACGCTGTAGCCGCTGCCGTTGCCCAGATTGCAGATCAGGTGCTCGCCGGCCTCGGCGGCGGTCAGTGCCAGGACATGTGCCCGCGCCAGATCTTTCACGTGCACGTAGTCCCGGATCGGGGTGCCGTCGGGCGTGGGCCAGTCGTCACCGTAAATGGTCAGCTCGGGCCGGCGGCCGGCGACCGCATCCAGCGCAATCGGGATGAGATGCGTTTCAGTGCCGTGTCTCTCACCCGCTCCGAATGCTGCGCCCGCGACGTTGAAATACCGCAGCGACACCGCCGCGAGGTCGGTGGCGACACACTCCCCGCTGATCATCATGTCGACGGCGAGCTTGGTGGCGCCGTAGGTGTTGGTCGGCCGGGCCGGTGCGTCCTCGGTGATCGGGATGGCGTCCGGTTCACCGTAGGTCGCCGCGGAGGAGGAGAAGACCAGCGTCGGGACGTTGTTCGCGGTGATGGCGTCCAGCAGGGCGCGGGTTCCGCAGACGTTGGTGTGCCAGTACAGCGACGGGTTCGACACCGACTCGCCGACCAGCGACTTCGCCGCGAAGTGCAGCACGGCATCGAATCCGCCGCGGCCGAGAACATCGGCAGCAGCGGTGATGTCGGCCTGAACCAGCTCGACGTCGGCCGGCACCGAGTCCGCGTGTCCGGTCGAGCAGTCGTCGAGCACGACGACCTGGTGCCCGTCCTGCTGCAGCTGGCGGGTGACCACCGAGCCGATGTAGCCGGCGCCGCCGACGACGAGGGCCTTCATGCGGACACCGATCCGGCCTCGCGCAGGCGGGTGGCCGCGGTTTCCGGGCTGATGTCGTTCACGAACGCTCCCATGGCAGATTCCGAGCCGGCCAGGTACTTCAATTTCCCGACGGCCCGGCGGATGGTGAAAACCTCGATGTGCAGACGGAAGTCGTCCGGTTCGGCGTGTACCGGCGCCTGGTGCACACCGGTGATGGCGGGCAGCGTGTCGTCGAAGACGCCTTCCATCCGCCTGATGACGTCGAGGTACAACTCGGCGAGATCCTGCCGCTCCTTCTCGTCCAGCGCGGGCAGATCACGGACCTGCCGGCGCGGGTAGAGGTGCACCTCGATCGGCCACCGTGCTGCAAACGGCACGAACGCCACCCAGGAGTCGTTCTGACTGACGATCCGCCGGCCGTCGGCCAGCTCGCCGTCGAGCAGGTCCTGGAACAGGTTGCCGCCGGTCTTCTCGTGGTAGGCGCGGGCGGACCGAATTGCCGCCGCGGTCTTGGGCGTGACAAACGGGTAGCCGTAGATCTGGCCGTGCGGGTGCGCGAGCGTGACACCGATCTCGACGCCGCGGTTCTCGAAGCAGAAGACCTGCTCAACGCCCTCCTGCGCGGACAGCGCAGCGGTCCGGTCGGCCCACGCCTCGATGACGGTGCGCATCCGGGAGACCGGAAGGCTGGACAGCGTCGCATTGTGGTCGGAGGTGAAGCAGACGACCTCGCACCGTCCGTTGCCTGGGCGCGCGTCGAACAGGCCACCGTCGGCGGCGATCGGGCCGGTCCCGGCGAACGACGGGAAGCGGTTCTCGAACACCACCACGTCGTAATCGGGGGAGGGGATCTCGCTGGCGTTCTCGGGCGTCGAGGGGCACAGCGGGCAGGCGTTGGCCGGCGGGTGATAGATGCGGGTCTGCCGGTGGCCGGCAATGCCGACCCACTCCCCGGTCAGCGCGTCGAAGCGCACCTCGGAACCGGGCACCACCGGTGGCAGATCCCTCGTGTCCACCAGAACGCGCTGAGCGTCGGGAGTCTCGTCGAAGTAGATCAGTTCACGACCGTCCGCCATGGTGGTGGAGGTCCGGGTGATCCGGCCGTCTTCGGTCCGGGTCGGTGTCGATGTCACGGGACTCCTGATGGTCGGCGCGCCGGGCGCGTCAGCCTGGGCCACTGCCGTGGGCTGCGTGCACCGGCGCGAAGGTGTGACACAAGTATGCCAAGGCATGGCAAGCCGAAGTCAACAGATCCGAACATTAATAATGCTGATACCTGTTTGAACATGTTCGATCGCTCGTTGCGAGCTGGGATCGCTCGCTCCAGACAGCACTCGGGCCGGCGTGGGAAGCCCACGCCGGCCCGAATGCCACATCGACATGATCTCGACAGCAATGAACGTCAAGCCTTCGCCTGCATGCTCTCTCGTGCCGGATTCGCCTGCTCGCTCTTTTTCGGATCGACCTCGCCGCTCTTGTCGCGAACACCGCGTTCGATCCTCTCGCCCAGCTGCTTGTCCACGTTGCGCCAGTACTCGAAGGCGCGACGAAGAACGGGTTCACCGACACCGTTGAGCAGGTGGCCCACGATGTTCGTCACCAGCCGTTCCCGGGCCGCGTCATCCATCACCTCGCGCACCAGAGTGCCGGCTTGTCCCCAGTCGTCATCCTGCGGGTGAAGGGTGTAGGCGCTGCGCACCATGTCCCCGTCGGCCGCCCAGGTCCCGCCGTCATCGGTCAGTGTGGGGTCGGCGACCGGTCCACCGTAGGAGTTGGGCGCGTACACCGGGTCGATGGCCGGAATGATGCGCATGGCTCCGTCCTTGGAATAGCTGTGCACCGGGGCGTGCGGTGCGTTGACCGGGATCTGCCGGTAGTTCACGCCGAGCCGCGCGCGATGCGCGTCCGAGTAGGAGAAGCCCCGCGCCAGCAGCATCTTGTCCGGGGACAGACCAGTACCAGCGACAAGGTTGTTGGGCTCGAAGGCGAGCTGCTCGATTTGCGAGTGGTAGTCCACGACATTGCGATTCAGCGTCATCTTGCCGACCTCGTGCAGCGGGTAGTCGCTGTGCGGCCACACCTTTGTCAGGTCGAAGGGATTGAACCGATAGCTCCTTGCGTCGTCGAACGGCATGATCTGCATCTTGAGTGTCCAGCTGGGGAATTGCCCGGCCTCGATGTGTTCGAACAGATCGCGCTGGTGGTAGTCGGTGTCGACCGCCGCCATCTGGTCGCCCTCGTCCTGGGTGAAGAACTCGATGCCCTGGTCGGTCTTGAAGTGGTACTTGACCCAGAACTTCTCACCGTCGGCGTTGATCCACATGTAGGTGTGGCTCGAGTAGCCGTTCATGTGCCGCCACGTGCGCGGGATTCCGCGGTCACCCATCAGCCAGGTCACCTGGTGCGCGGATTCCGGCGAGAGTGTCCAGAAGTCCCACTGCATGTCGTGGTCGCGCAAGTTGTTCGCCGCACGGCGCTTCTGCGAACGGATGAAATGCTGAAACTTCAGCGGGTCCCGGATGAAGAAGACAGGGGTGTTGTTGCAGACCAGGTCCAGGTTGCCCGCCGGGGTGTAGAACTTCAACGCGAAACCCCGGGGATCCCGCCACGTGTCGGGGCTGCCGCGCTCGCCGGCGACGGTGGAGAAGCGCGCGACCATCTCGGTGGTGGCACCCGGTTGGAACACCGCCGCGCGGGTGAACCGGCTGACGTCGTGGGTGACCTCGAAGACACCGAAAGCCCCGCCACCTTTGGCATGCGGCTGACGTTCCGGGGTTCGCTCACGGTTGAAATTGGCCATCTGCTCCAACAGGTAGTGATCCTGCAGCAGCAATGGCCCGTCCGGGCCCACGGACAGCGAATGCTCGTCACTGGCGACGGCAATCCCCGCATCCGTGGTTGTCGGGGGTTTTGCCTGGGGTCCTGTCATGACCGCTCCCTTCCGGCCGCCCGGCAGTACCTCGGCCGATGCGGCGTGCGTTGAGGTCCGGTTCCGGAAGGCCCGGGACCTGACCGCACGTGCGTTACCCGTGTCGGTCAGTGACCAAACGACCCGCAGGCTCGGCTAAAGGTTGGGCGTCTGACCGCCGCCGAGCAGGACGTCCTCCCAGCCTGGCATCACCGGCCGCTGTCCCTTCCGGCCGCGGCCGGCATGCTCGGTGCCGGTCCGCGCGGCTTCCTTGCGCTCGGCCGCGGGGCCCGACGGGGCGACGCCGGAGCGCTCGTCCAGCACGGTCTGCTCGACCAGCTCCTGCTCCTGCTCCATCCGGTCGGCGACCGTGCGCCGCGTCCCCGCCGGGTGATGGGATTTGACCGAAGCCGCAGCCGGCGCGGTCGTGGGTGCATCCACCCGGTGGAAGACGTCCGCCGCCGGTGGCTCCTCGATGGTCCGCAGCGCCCGTGGCGAAGGGTTGATCAGGTCGCGTGCGGCGTCGTCACGCGCCCGCAGCGTGGGGTTCCGCGGTCCGGCGTGGATGTCCCAGACCGCGGCGTTCTCGCTGCGGCCGGCCTGCCAGCGCAACACGACGACCCAGCCTTCGGTGTCGCGGTAGGCATCCCACTGCACCTGACCGGCCTGCCCACGGTCGGTGAGCGTGTCGATCGCGAGTTCTTCCAGAGTGCGCCGCGCCGGGTTGCCGTCGATCATCGGGAACGAGCGGCGGGCCTTCTCGGCCATCGTCGAGCGCTCCAGCAGCACCGGGTAGGCGTAGCGCTCGATGCGGGCGATGCTCGTGTTCGCCGCCGCCGCCACCTCGGCGATCGAGCTGCCCGCCCTGATCCGTGCCTGGATCTCCCGCGGTCGCAGCTGCGGTTCAAGCTCGATCTCCAGCTGACCCAGCCGGCTCAGATCACCCCGGGTGGCAGCCCGCAGCCGTTCGTCGGCGGGCAAGGTGAACAGCTCGCCGGACGCGGCGTCCTCGCACACCAGGTTGTCACCGTCCTCGGCAAGGCCTAGGACCCGCAACGCGCGCATGGGTTCTCCTCCCGGAATCAGAACTCCGGCCCCGACGCTATCGCGGCCCGGGTCGAGCTCTGTCCAGGCGCGCCGCCGCCACCCGGTGACTTGGTGAATCGAGCGAACTACAGCCGCTCGACGACGTGGTCGATGCACCCGATGAGCGCGCTGACGTCGTCCGGTTCGACGGCCGGGAACATGCCGATACGGAGCTGGTTGCGGCCCAGCTTGCGGTAGGGCTCGGTATCGACGATGCCGTTGGCCCGCAACGTCTTCGCCACGGCCGCGGCGTCAACCGAATCGGCGAAGTCGATGGTGCCGACGACCTGCGACCGCAGTTCCGGGCGCTGCACGAACGGGGTGGCGTACTCGCTCGCGGTTGCCCAGTCGTAGAGCCGGCCGGACGAGTCCGCGGTGCGTTTGGTGGCCCAGTCGAGGCCGCCATTGCCCAAGATCCACTCGATCTGGTCGGCCAGCAGGAACAGCGTCGCGACGGCGGGGGTGTTGAGCGTCTGGTCCTTCGTGCTGTTGTCCAGCGCGGTCGCAATGGAGAGGAACTCCGGGATCCAGCGGTCGGTGGTCGCGATCTCCGCGATCCTGCCGAGCGCGGCAGGGGAGGCCAGCGCAATCCACAGGCCGCCGTCGGAGCCGAACACCTTCTGCGGCGCGAAGTAATAGACATCGGCCTGGGTCGGGTCCAGCGGCAGGCCTCCGGCGCCGGATGTCGCGTCGACCAGGACGAGCTGGTCGGCGCTCGCACCGGCCGGCCGGACGACCGGAAGTGCCACACCGGTGGAGGTCTCGTTGTGTGCCCAGGCGTAGACGTCCACGTCGGCGGCGGCAACGGCGTCGGGTGCGTCACCGGGGTCGGCGGAGATCACCTGCGGGTCGGCGAGGAACGGTGCCTTGCGCGTGACGGTGGCGAACTTCGACGAGAACTCGCCGAACGTCAGGTGCTGCGCCTTGTTGCGCACCAGTCCGAGGGCGGCGGCATCCCAGAAGGCGGTGGTGCCGCCGTTGCCGAGGATCACCTGATACCCCTCGGGCAGCCCGAACAGGGTGGTCAGACCCTCCCGCACGCGGCGGACCAGGCTCTTCACCGGCGCTTGCCGGTGCGAGGTTCCCATGACGGCGACACCGGAGCCGGCGAGCGCGGCAAGTGCCTCCGGCCGGACCTTCGACGGGCCGCAGCCGAACCGCCCGTCGCTGGGCAGCATCGCCGGGGGCAGGATCAGCTTTGGTGCATCGGCCATGACGGCGCGTTCTCCTCACAGTCCACGTACATCGGACGGGCACGGACATCGACGGCCAATCTTGCCATCGGATGGGGAGCGCTCCGACCGAACCCGATGTCCCGGAGACGGGTGCTCAGACGGCGAGCGCCAGCGCGTGGAATCCCTCGACCGTCTCCGGCTTGCGCGAATCCGGGCCGTTGTAGACGGCGGACGGGCGCACCAGCTTGCCGAGCTTCTTCTGCTCCAGGATGTGTGCACTCCAGCCGGCTGTCCTGGCGCAGGTGAACATCGCGGGCATCATCGCCGCCGGCACGCCGGCGAAGTCGAGGATGACGGCGGCCCAGAACTCGACGTTGGTCTCGATTGCGCGGTCGTGACGGCGTTCCCGCAAGATGGTCAGGGCGGCCTGTTCGAGCGCCGCGGCCGCTTCGTAGCGGGGGGCGTTCAGCTCGCGGCAGGTCCGGCGCAGCACGCGGGCGCGGGGGTCCTCGGCCCGGTAGACCCGGTGCCCGAAGCCCATCAGGCGTTCCTTGCGGTCCAGGATGCGGTTGACCAGCCCCTCCGGATCCCCGGTCAGCTCGACCTCCTGCACCATCGGCAGCACCCGCGCCGGTGCCCCGCCGTGCAACGGCCCGGACATCGAACCGACGGCGCCGCTGAAACAGGCGGGCACATCGGCCCCGGTGGAGGCGACCACCCGGCCGGTGAAGGTCGAGGCGTTCATCCCGTGCTCGGCGGCGGAGACCCAGTAGGCGTCGATCGCCTTCACCTGTTCTGGGCTCGGATCACCCAGCCACGTGGTCATGAACCGCTCGACCACGGTGGAGCACTCGGCGAGCCGGGACGCGGACACGGCGGGCTTGTCGCCGCGGGCGGAATGAGCCGCGTAGGACAGCACCGCGGACGTCGTCTGACCGAGGTGGTCCCTTGCCTGCTCGTCGGTGATGTCCAGCAGCGGCCCGAAGCCGCGGGCCGGTGCCAGCAGCGGCAGCGAGGCCTGCACGTCGACCCGCACGTCACCGGAGGAGAAGGCCGGTGGCGAGGTGTCCACCGGGAGGGCCGGCCCGAACGCATTGTCGACCAGCAGATGCCACACGTCGTCGAAGCCGACAGTGCCGACCAGGTCGTCGATGTCGACCCCGCGGTAGCGCAGCGAGCCACCGTCCTTGTCGGGTTCGGCGATCGCGGTGTGGAAGGCGACCACGCCTTCGAGTCCCGAGACGAAGGAAGATCCATTGGTGGTCATGACGTCGTACCTCCGCGGTGAGGACGGCCGACGGGATGGCCGTTTCCGAATGTGGACGCACGGCCATCGGCCCCGATCCGACCGTTTCTTCACAATGCCTTTACCTGCGGAGCGGGGCTAGCGGAGACGGCGTGTGATCGGTCACTGCCGCGGGCGTAGCGTGCGTGGCCGGCGGACCGACCCTTAGGGGGAACGGTGCGTCCGTCACCCGAGCCGCCACCCAGGAGGACCGCAGTGCACAGCACCGAGGGAGCAGACCAAGCACCGGATCTGGCGGCCATGCGGGAGAGCTATTCGCTCGCGGGGCTGGCGGAATCAGATCTCGCGCCGGATTGGCTGACGCAATTCCGCCGGTGGCTCTCGGACGCCGTGGACAGCGGCCTGCGGGAGCCGAACGCGATGGTCGTGGCCACCGCGTCACCGGACGGCGACGTGTCCAGCAGGGCGGTGCTCTGCAAGGGCCTGGACGAATCCGGGATCGTCTTCTACACCAACCTGACCTCGGACAAGAGTCGTGACCTGCAGTCCAATCCGCGTGCGTCTGCGACGTTCCCGTGGATTGCGCTGCAACGCCAGGTGCACTTCCGCGGCACGGTGAGCCGGGTCACCGACGAAACCGCCGAGCAGTACTGGTCGACCCGGCCGCGCGGATCCAAGATCGGCGCCTGGGCCAGTCCACAGTCGACCGTGCTGGCGGACCGGGCGGAGTTGGACGCACTCCGCGCGGCGGCCTACCAGCGGTTCGGTGACGAGGACCAGAGCGGCGCCACGCCGGTGGCGGACATCCCGTTGCCACCATTCTGGGGCGGCTGGCTGATCAGGCCGCGGACGGTGGAGTTCTGGCAGGGCCGCGTCGGCCGGCTGCACGACCGGCTGCGGTACCGCATGACGGACAACGGCGAGTGGGTCGTCGAGCGGCTCGCCCCGTGACCGATCGGTGACGGCGCTGGGCCGGATCGGGCCGGACCTGCGACCGCTGCGCATTCCTGCCTACCGGCGACTGTTCTTCGGGCAGGTCACCACCGTCATCGGCGCCATGCTGACCACCGTCGCCGTGCAGCAGCAGATTTTCGACATCACCCAGAGTTCGGCGTGGGTCGGGTTCTCCTCGCTCGTGGCCCTGATCCCGCTGGTGGCGTTCGGCCTGCTCGGCGGCGCGATCGCCGACACCTACGACCGGCGCAAGCTGCTGATGATCACCTCGGTGGGGATCGCGGCCACCAGCATCGGGCTGTGGCTCGCCGCGCTGGCCGACTCCGGGTCGGTGTGGGTGGTGCTGATCCTGCTGGCGGTGCAGCAGGGCTTCTTCGCGGTCAACCAGCCGACCCGCAGCGCGATCATCCCGCGGATCGTGCCGTTGGAGATGGTGCCGGCAGCCAACGCCCTTGGTATGACGGTGTTCTCCCTCGGGGTGATCGTCGGGCCCTTGCTGGTCGGCCTGCTCATTCCGGTGGTCGGCCTGCCCTGGCTGTACTTCCTGGACGCACTGACCCTGGTGGCGATCCTGTACGCGGTGATCAAGCTGCCGCCCATCCCGCCGCTCGGCGACCACCGCGGCCGCGCCAAGGTGCTCGACGGGATCGCCTACCTGCGCCTCAAGCCGCTGCTGCTGATGACGTTCGTGGTGGACATCATCGCGATGGTCTTCGGGATGCCGCGGGCGCTGTTCCCGCAGATGGCGCAGGAGACCTTCGGCGGTCCGCCGGGTGGCGGGCTGGCCCTGGGCATGCTCAACGCCGGCCTCGCGATTGGCTCCTTCATCGGCGGTCTGACCGGCGGCTGGATCCACCGGGTGTACCGGCAGGGCATCGCCATCGTCGCCGCCATCGTCGTGTGGGGCGCCTCGATGGCACTGTTCGGCAGCACGTCGGTGCTCTGGCTCGCGGTGCTCTACCTCGCCATCGGCGGCTGGGCCGACCTGGTCAGTGCCGTCTACCGGTCCACCATCCTGCAGGTGAACGCCACCGACCAGATGCGCGGCCGGATGCAGGGCGTGTTCACCGTGGTGGTCGCCGGCGGCCCACGGGTGGCCGACCTGGTGCACGGGCTGGTGGCCAGCGCCACGTCCACCTCGTTCGCCGTCATCGCCGGCGGGCTGGCGACCATCGTCCTCACGCTGGTCGCCGCGCTGCTGGGCCGATCGCTGTGGCGGTACGACACCCGCGAACAGTCCGCTTCGTAGACCCTGCGCCGTTCACACCCTGCCGTCCGGCACACTGCTCCCATGCCACACCAGCGCCAGGATGAACCGCAGGACTGGGCCCCGTACCCCCTGCTCGAAGACGCCGTGCGGGCCTACATCCGCGACGCGGAGGCGGCCCTGGAGGCACTCGCGGGGGTGATCGACCCGGCTGCCGTGCTCGCCTTCACCTGTGAGCGGGTGCCCTCGCAACAGAGCTGGGGTGAGTCGCTGTGGCAGGAGGTGGCCGTCACCGATGGCCGTCGGCTGGTGCTCTGGCACGGCGATGACGAGGCCGACGACGGCCGGCCGGACCATCCGATGTTCTCCTCGTCGATCCGCACCGTCCCGCTGACGGCGATCGTCGACCAGGGACTGCGGAACCGGTTCCGCACCGAGCCGGACGGTTCGCGCACCATGAACGCGGTGATGCTGTACCTGTCCACGCAGACGCCGGAACGGTCGATGACCGAGCTCACCGAGGCCAACGAGACCCGCGCCGTGCACTACGTGGAGACCTACCGGTTCTCCAAGTCCGTCACAGACGGCGGACTGGCGCAGATGCAGCGGCTGCTGCAGTTCGGCCGCGCCCTGTCCAGGGCCACCGGGCGGGTGGACGGATCGGCCCGATGATCTCCACGCGGCCGTTCAGCGGTACGCAGTTCCAGATCAGCAGCGGCCCTGTCACGGCGCAGGTCGGCGAGGTGGCTGCGGTGCTGCGCTCCTTCGCCGTCGACGGCGTGCCGTTCACCGAGACCTGGGATGACGCAACGGTTCCACCGATGGGCGCCGGGATCGTGCTGGTGCCGTGGCCCAATCGGATCCCGGGTGGCCAGTGGACCCTGCGGGGCAAGCAGCAGCAGCTGGACATCACCGACGTCGGCGCACGGCGCGGCGATCCACGGCCTGCTGCGGAACACGCCGTACCGGCTGGTCGACCACGCAGGAAGCTTCGGTGACGCAGGCGGCGACCGTCTACCCGCAGCACGGGTACCCGTTCATGCTGGACACCGAGGTGACGCACACCGCTGTCCGCCGAGGGTCTGACGGTCACCCATCGGCTGACCAACGTCGGCGCCGAGGCCGCTCCGTTCGGCGTCGGCGCGCACCCGTACCTGCGGGTCGGCGATCGCCCGGTCGACGAGCTGACGGTCACCGTGTCCGGCACCGAGTACCGCGCGGGCCGACGAGCAGTTGATCCCGGTCGCGCGGCGAGACCGTCGACGGCACGCCGAACGACCTGCGATCCGGCGTCCGGCTGGCAGAGCTGGATCTCGACGTCGCGCTCACCGGATTGCGGTGACGGGCGGCCGGGTCGAGCATCGGCTGGACCGCCCCGGACGGCGACCGGCCTGGTGCTCTGGGCCGATGAGGTCTTCGGCTGGGCGCAGGTCTATCTCGCCGCCGAACTTCCCCGGACCGGGCAAGCCGGAGCCAGCGCAAGGCAGTCGCGATCGAGCCGATGACCTGCGCGGTCAATGCCTTCAACACCGGTGACGGCCTGCGCTGGCTGGAACCGGGCGAGAGCTGGTCGGCGTCATGGGGTCTGCGGCCGGTCGGCTTCTGACGTCGGCACGCGGCCTGAATCAGTTCGCGGGCTGCGGGACTCCCAGCGGCGCAACGACTCCGCCCGCTCGGCGGCATGGTCGACGATCGGCTCCGGGTAATCGGCGGACGGCGTCGGGCAGCTCCCACGGCCGGTGCACCGCCTTGCCCGGAATGGCACGCAGTTCGGGCACGAAACGCCGGACGTAATCGCCGTCGGGATCGAACTTCTCGCCCTGGCCGATCGGGTTGAAGATGCGGAAGAACGCGGCCGCCTGCGGTCCCGGACCCGGCCACCCACTGCCAGCCGTGGTTGTTCGAGGCGTAGTCGCCGTCCACCAGGTGCTCCAGGAAATGCGCGGCGCCCACCTGCCAGGGCAGGTGCAGATCCTTGATCAGGAATGACGCCACCCCCATCCGCACCCGGTTGTGCACCCAGCCCTCGGCCAGCAGTTGCCGCATCCCGGCATCGATGTAGGGGAAGCCGGTCCGCCCGGCCTTCCAGGCGGCCAGCCGGTCGTCGGCCGTCTTTCCCGTGTCCCGCTGCAGCCGATGTCGACCGCGGGGTCGATCGACTTCCACAGCGATTCGGGTCGGTGGAAGACGACATCGGCGTAGAACTCCCGCCAGGCCAGTTCCCGGCGGTAGGCGGCGGCGCCGGCGGATCGGAGCTCGGCAAGGTCGGCGAGCATCGTCCGCGGATGGATGCAGCCCCACTTCAAGTAGGGCGACATTCGGCTGGTCCCAGGGTGATCCGGGCGGTTCCGCTCGTCGTAGTAGCGGCCCACATGCTCCAGGAAGTCGCGCCAGGTCTGTTGTCCGGCGGCTTCGCCGGGTTCGGGCAGGGTGGTGGTCGCCGGCACCGATTCGCCGAGGTCGGCCGGGTTCAGCCGGGACGATTCCGGGGACGCCGGCGGGATCGAGCCAATCGACCTTGGTGGGGGACTGCGCCGGGCCGGCGCCACCCGTGCGCGGTCCACCCGCGGAAGTACGGGGTGAACACCGCATACCGGGTGCCGTCGGGCTTGCGGACCCGACCGGGTGCGACGGCGTACGGCGATCCGGTGCCACCAGCTCGCACATCGTCGCTCGGCCAGCGCCTTCTCGACCCTGTCGTCGCGCCGGCGGCCGTACGGGCCGTAATCGGCGGAGACGTGCACGGCCGAGGCGCCGACCGCCGCTGCCACCTCGGGGACCACCGCGGACGGGCGGCCGTGCATGATCAGCAGCCGGCCGCCCATGCGACTGGACAACTCCGCCAGGCACCCGGCGAGGAACGCCCGTCGGGGAGCCCCGGACGCGTTGCAGCACGGCGTCGTCGGCGACGAAAAGGCCCAGGACGTCAGACGATTCGTCGGCGGCAGCGGCGAGCAGCGCGGGGTGGTCAGCCAGCCGCAGGTCGCGGCGGAACCACAGCACAGTCGGAGAGTATCCTGGTCATGCCCTGCCGGCGGCGAACGGCGCGGCGTCAGCGCTCGCCGATCGCACGTAGTCCCGTTCGGTGTAACCGGTGTAGACCTGACGCGGCCGGCCGATCTTGGTCGCCGGGTCGTTGATCATTTCGCGCCACTGGGCGATCCAGCCCGGCAGCCGGCCCGAGCGCGAACAGCACGGTGAACATCCGGGTCGGGAAGCCCATCGCCTTGTAGATCAGGCCGGTGTAGAAGTCGACGTTCGGGTAGAGCTTGCGGGACACGAAGTAGTCGTCGGACAGCGCCACCTCCTCCAGTTGCTTGGCCAGGTCCAGCAGCTCGTCGTTCATGCCGAGCTCGGCCAGCACCTCGTCGGCGGTGTCCTTCACCAGCGCCGCCCGCGGGTCGTAGTTCTTGTACACCCGGTGCCCGAAGCCCATCAGCTTGACGCCGGGCTCCTTGTTCTTGACCCGCTTGACGAAGGTGTCGACCCCGCCGCCGTCCTGTCGCATCTTCCCCAGCATCTCCAGCACCGCCTGGTTGGCGCCGCCGTGCAGCGGACCGAACAGGGCGTTGATGCCGGCCGACACGGAGGCGAACAGGTTCGCGTTGGACGACCCGACCAGCCGCACGGTCGAGGTCGAGCAGTTCTGCTCGTGGTCGGCGTGCAGGATCAGCAACTGGTCCAGCGCCTTCACCAGCTTCGGGTTGACCTCGTACGGCTCGGCCGGGAAGCCGAACGACATCCGCAGGAAGTTCTCCACCAGGCCCAAGCGAGTTGTCCGGGTACAGCAGCGGCTGCCCGACGGACTTCTTGTAGGCGTAGGCGGCGATCGTCGGCAGCTTGGCCAGCAGCCGGATGGTGGACAGCTCGACCTGTTCGCGGATTGAACGGGTCAAGCGCGTCCTGATAGAAGGTCGACAGCGCACTCACGGCGCTGGACAGCACCGGCATCGGGTGCGCGTCCCGCGGGAAGCCGTCGAAGAATCGCTTCAGATCCTCGTGCAGCATCGTGTGCCGGCTGATCCGCTGGATGAACGCCTCGAGCTCGGTGGTGCTGGGCAGCTCGCCGTGGATCAGCAGGTAGCTGGTCTCCAGGAAGGTCGACGACTGCGCCAGCTGCTCGATCGGGTACCCGCGGTAGCGCAGGATGCCGACGTCACCGTCGATGTAGGTGACCGCCGAGGTGGTCGATCCGGTGTTGGTGAAGCCGGGGTCGAGGGTGATGACGCCGAGCGTCGTCAGCAGCTTGGAGATCTCCATCCCGGACGCGCCCTCGGTGGCCGGAACGAGCTTCAGCTCCAGTTCCTGGTCGCCGTAGCGCAGCATCTCGCCGGCGTCGACAGCGTCCGATCGTCGACGGTCGCGGCGGCTGCCGGTGCCGGAGCCGCTGCGTCGGCGGCGCCGGCCGGAATCTGCGACGGCGGGCGTCGCGGTGGCTGTCGGTTGCCTCGGGCATGGCAGGTTCTCGCCTCCATCTGTCTCGTGAGCCATGACGCCGACTCGCCCGCCGGATCATCCGCGGCAGGGAGCAGGCGCTGATGACCTTCGAGTTACTGGCCGAGGGTGGCCCGATCCGAGGGAGTGGCCGGCCGAGCCACCGGGTCCGCCGATCGTGCGGCGATCGCAACCGGCAGTACCTGCGGAAGACCGGGCACGGCCGGTAACCGGTGCGCCCGCCGTCGGGGCGTCGTTCCGTCGGCACGCCCGCCACTCGACAAGAGCGTGACACGGAAGGCATCGACGATGAGCCTGACCCTGGCAGCGATCCTGGCCGAATCCGCCACCGCGCACCCCGACCGGGACGCTGTCGTCATGGACCGAAGCGGATCAGTTACGCAGCGCTGTGGGACGCAGACCCGCCGGTACGCGAGCGTGCTCCGCGAGGCGGGCGTCGGCCCGGGTGACCGGGTCGCGCTGCTGATGCCGAACGTCCCCGACTTCCCGCGGACGTACTACGCCGTCCTGTCCCTCGGCGCCGTTGTCGTGCCGGTGCACGCGCTGCTGGTGGCCCGGGAGATCGGCTTCGTGCTCACCGACTCGCAGGCCAAGCTGCTGATCGCGGCCGGCACCGCTGCTCGCCCAGGGCGCGCCCGCGGCGGAGCAGGCCGGCATCGGATGCTCGCGTGATGGGCGGCGAGTCGACCGGCTGGACCTGCGAGCAGCCGATCCCGAACCGATCGGCAGCTACGTCGAGCGGCGAGCCCGATGACGAGGCTGTCATCCTCTACACCTCCGGCACCACCGGCACCCCGAAGGGTGCTGTGCTGACCCAGCTCAACATGACCATGAACGCCGATCGTCTCCGCGACGTCGGTGCTGTTCCTGTCCCCCGACGACATCATCCTCGGCTGCCTGCCGCTGTTCCATTCCTTCGGCCAGACCTGCGCGATGAACGCCGGCTTCTTCGCCGGCGCGACGCTGGTGCTGCTGCCGCGCTTCGACGGCGCCGCCGCGCTGGAGTCGATCATCACCGAGCGGGTCAACGTCTTCATGGGCGTGCCGACGATGTACTTCGGGCTGCTGGCGGCGGCCCGGGCGGACGAGCGACGCCCGATGCTGCGGATGGCGGTTTCCGGTGGGGCGAGCCTGCCGGTGGCCGTCATCGACGCAGTTGCCGAGGTCTTCGGCGCCGACATCTACGAGGGCTACGGGCTTTCAGCGAGACCTCACCGGTCGCCACCTTCAACCAGCCGGTCTTCGGGCGCAAGGCGGGCACGGTCGGCCAGCCGATCTGGGGCACGGAGGCCGAGATCGCCGCCCCGGAGATCGAGGACCGGATCGAACTGCTGCCGCAGGGCGAGGTCGGCGAGGTGGTGATGCGCGGACACAACATCTTCGCCGGCTACCTGAACAACCCGCAGGCGACGGCGGAGGTCCTGGTGGACGGCTGGTTCCGCTCCGGCGATCTGGGTGTCAACGACGAGGACGGCTTCCTGTCCATCGTGGACCGCAAGAAGGACCTGATCATCCGCGGCGGCTTCAACGTCTACCCGCGTGAGGTGGAGGAGGTGCTGGCCGGGCATCCCGGGGTCGCCCAGGTCGCGGTGGTCGCCGTGCCGAATCCGCATCACGGTGAAGAGATCTGCGCGGTCGTCATCCGTTCGCCGGACGGCGGCGACCTCGAAGCCGCCACCCTCATCGACTGGTCGAAGGAACGTCTCGGGCGGCACAAGTACCCGCGCCGGGTGGAGTTCTTCAAGCCCTCCCGTTGGGGCCGAGCGGGAAGATCCTCAAACGGGAACTGGTCAAGGACCTGTAGGCATTGTCGTTCGGATCACCCGGGCATTCGGGTGTATCAAATTGTGCCGTTCGTGTCCCTTCGGTGCTTGACGCCTGTGGCTCGCCCACGGACAGTTAACACAGCCTCGAAGGGACTGCCATGAGAAGGACCATTTGCGCGTTTGCCGCGAGTGCGGCGCTGCTGATCGGCCTCACCGCGTGCGCCTCAGGGGTGACCGGCACACCGGCCGTCGGCACTGGCGCGGTGTCCGCGTCCGCCACACCGACCAGCACGACACCGACCACGTCGACCCGCCCGACAACCACGTCGCCCGGCACCGAGATCTCCGACGTTTCCGTGCCGGAGTCCTCGTCGGCCACCGCCTCCTCGTCGTCCACCTCCTCCTCGTCCACGGCCACCTCGTCCACCGCCATGACCACCTCTGACAGCGCCGGCGGCACGCTGGCCAGCGGGGTGACCATCGACGAACTTGCCGACGACCTCAAATCTGCGCAGATCGTTGTCGACGGCTTCTGGGCCAAGCATTGGACCGACTACTACACCGGCACCTACGAGCCGCCGACCGTGCTGGGCCTCTACGACGGCACCGACCCGGCCGACACGCCGACCTGTGACGGCGAGCCGCTCGAGGCGTACAACGCCTTCTACTGCGATTCCGAGGACTACGTCGCCTGGGATGCGAGCCTGCTCGTGGACGGCGCCGACCTGATCGGCGATTCCTGGGTGTACCTGGTCGTCGCGCACGAGTGGGGCCATGCCATCCAGGCCCGGCTCGAGGACAACTTGGTCTCGACCGCCTACGAGCTGCAGGCCGATTGCCTGGGCGCGGCGGCGATGTACGGGGCCGTCGCCGACGGCACCCTCGAGCTCGAACCGGGTGACGACCAGGAACTCATCGGATCGCTCACCACACTGGCCGACCAGATGGCGTGGACCATGTCCGCCGATCACGGCGACCCGTTCCAGCGGGTCGAGGCGTTCACCACCGGCCGCAACGGTGGAGTGCCCGCGTGTTTCGACACGGCATGACACACGGCTGACCTGCCGGAGCTCGGCGTGCCGTTCTGGCACCCTGGCATTCGGGCGGTTCCGAACGCGGCGGCGGAACCCCGGGTGGGCCGGCACGTCCTTTCACCGGTCTGACCAGCCGAGTGAAACGAGGAATGCATGCGAGCCCGATATCTGATCATCGGCCTGGTGGTGGCGCTCGCCGCCGTCACCGGAGTCCTGATCTACCAGGGCAACCAGACGCAGGTCGCCGGCTCGTCGACGCTGACGGTGACCCAGACGTCCACAGCCGGATCGCCGGCTGACCCGTACGGCCGGGACACCGCAGCCGCAACGGACAGCCCGGTGGCCGCGCCGACCGGTGACCGCCCGGCAACCAACGTCCCGATGACGAAGCTGGCACCGGGCGAGAAGGCGCCGCAATTCATCATCTTCTCCTTCGACGGCGCCGGATCACATCAGCGCTGGAACGAATTCATGGCCGCCGCCGAACCGACCAATTCGCGTTTCACCGGATTCCTGTCCGGCATCTACCTGCTCGGTGATCCGGCCAAGGACGCCGGCGTGTACGTCGGCCCCGGTCACGCGCCCGGCAAGGCCTCGATCGGCTACGGCGGTCCCGAAGAGGAGATCGTCACCGAAGTCAACGATCTCAATCTGGCCTATTCCAAGGGCCACGAGATCGGCACGCACTACAACGGCCACTTCTGTGATGACAATCCGCCCGGCGGAAACCAGTGGAGCACCGCCGACTGGGAGAACGAGCTCGATCAGTTCTTCACCTTCATGACGGACTGGAAGAAGCTGAACGGCTACACCGACGCCCCCGATCTGAAAGTGCCCACCGATTCCATCAAGGGTGGCCGCACGCCCTGTCTCACCGGCACTCTCGACACGCTGATCCCGGCGTGGAAGGCCCACAACATGACGTACGACTCGTCGATGCCGGCGCCGAAGAACGGGATCTATTGGCCGGAGAAGGTCGACGGCATCTGGGAGTTCTACATGCCGCAGGTCTACTCACCCGGATTCGACAGCATGACGACGGCGATGGATTTCAACTTCTGGGTCAAGTTCAACGACGGCAAGGACGAGCCGGAGACCGCACCGGAACTGCGGGAGATCGTCAAGAAGACCTACGACTACATGTACGACCAGGCCTACAACGGCAACCGCGCACCTGTGCTGATCGCCAATCACTTCAACAAGTGGAACGGCGACTCGTTCAATCCGCCGGCGATGGATTTCATGAAGGAAAAGTGCGGGCAGCCCGACACCTACTGCGCGACGTACCAGGACGTCATCGCATGGATGGAGCTGCAGGACCCCGCCGTCCTCGCAGAGTTGCTGGCGCAGGCGCCGGTCGCGGCAACTGCACCGTGACCGACGCCTGCTGTTCCTGCTGTTGTTGGTGCTGATCAGGCTGATGGTGGCGCAGAAGATCTCCAACGGCAGCCCGTCGGGGTCCTTGAACGACAGCCCGGACCCGTAACCCGCGTCCTGGACGCCGCCGTGCGCGACGCCCAGCCGGTCCAGGTGCTGCGCCCACCGCACCAGTTCGGACCGGTCCTCGCAGCCGAAGGACACGTGGTCCAGGCCGACCCTGCGGGGAGTGAAGGGCACATCGGTGATCTGGCCTTCAGGGAAGGTGTGCAGCCCGAACAGGGTGCTGCCCAGGGCGAAGACGACGTGCCGGAACGGGCCGGTGTCCTCGTCCAGGACCGGTGCCGTGCCGAGAACCTCGGCGTACCAGGAAACGCTGACCGAGAGGTCGGACACCGTCAGTGCGACGTGGGACAGTCCGGACAGGGTCGGCGCGGCTGGGGTCGGCGCGGCTGGGGTCGAGACGTGCGAGGCGGGTGATGCGTCGGTGGTCAACTGCTCCTCCTGAGCTGTGCGGCGAGGGCGCAGACGCGGCCTCACTCAGGGGTACGTGCGTCACCCGTAGACGGTTCTCACCCGGTTTCGGCGCGATCGGCGTTGGCGTGGATGGCGTCCCGCAGCCACTGCGCCAGGCCCGGTGCGACGTCGTTGTACGTCTTGGCGAAACGCTCGTCCTGCACGTACATGTCGCCAAGGCCGCGGTGCATCTGCGGGCTGCAGTCGTAGAACGTCTCGATCGAGCGGCGATGCTCCTCGGCGAGGGCCATCGCCGCAGCGCTGTCCGGCGCCGCGCCGCCGGTCATGGCCGCCGCGAGCCGCCGGTTGAGATCGTCACCGGCCTTCTTGATCTCCATCCATTGCTCCTTGCTGAAGGTGGCTGTCCTGGCCTGGGATTGCTTCCAGGCGTCGGTGTCCCCCCAGCGCTGCTCCGCCTCGGTCTCGTAGTCCTCGCTGTAGGTCGGCCCGAAGATCTCGAACTTCTCTTCGGGTGTGAGTTGGATTCCCATGGTCCTTGCCTCCATTTCTTTCTCGATGGCCGCGACCATCGACTGCAGTCGGTCGATCCGCCTGTTCAGCAACACACGCTGCCGCGCAAGGTGAGCCGACGCATCGGCCCCCGGATCCCGCAGGATGGTTGCGATGTCCTCCAGCGAGAAGCCGAGCTCCCGGTAGAACAGGATGTGCTGGAGCTGCTGCAGGTCGTCATCGGAATAGCGGCGGTATCCCGCCGTACTGCGATCCTGCGGTTCCAGTAACCCGATCTGCCCGTAGTGGTGCAACGTCCGGACCGTCACACCGGCCAGTTCAGCGACCTGACCGACCGAGTAGCTCATGCTTGGTGTCTCTCTTGCCTTCTCGCGAGATGGATGCCCGGCCGGTCGGCCGGGCATCCACCACACTGCAGCCTGACGTTACGTCAGGGTCAAGAGCTTTGTGTCAGGTCGTAGACCGTCGCGCCGCCGACCGTGGTCGAGGTGAAGTTGGCCTCCACCCAGGTCTGGATCTCCGAACCCGATCCGCTGTTGCCGCCCGGTCCACCGGCCCCCCGAAGCCGCCTCCGCCGCTGCCGCTGGCGATGAAGTAGCTGATCTCGCCGTCAGCGACGTACTGCTGGAACTGCTCGAGCGTCGGTGACGGATCGCCGCCGGAGAACCCGCCGATCGCCATCACGGCGGTGTCGGTGCCGAGGATGTACCCGGCCGCGGACTGGGCGCCGGTCACGGCAGCCGACCAGCGGGTGTTCGTGGACTCGAGCAGCGCCACCAGATCATTGTCGACGGTGCTCGTTCCTGAGCCGGGCATCATTGCGTCGGCGAACCCGCCGCGCCCGCCCGCGCCGCCGGTCATTCCGCCCGCCGCGCTCATTGCCGAACCGCTGGGTCCGGACGCCGGGATCGAACCGGAGTGCGGTGTCGCCGCGGTGGCCAGGGTGTAGCCGGCGGCGCCACTGACAGCGGTCAGCGAGCCGACGAGCAGGCCGATCACCGCGAGCCGGCGCAGCCTGGCAATGGACAGCACCAGCAGTGCCGCGCCGGCAACGGATCCGAGCAGGACGACCCACCGCAGCCACGGCAGCCAGCTCGTGTCGCGGCCGAGTAGGACGAACGACCAGATCCCGGTCGCCGCGATCATCGAGGCCAGCAGTGCCCGGGCGACCAGCGATGACCGTCCACGCCAGAATTCCCGCCCGGCAATCGCCACCACGGCCGCGATCGCGGGAGCCAGGGCGATCGCGTAATAGGGATGGATCGTGCCTTCCATGAAGGAGAACACGGCCGCGGTGACGAGCAGGGTTCCGCCCCACAGCACCAGTGCTGCCCGGATCCGGTCGGTACGCGGGTAGCGCCGGGTGAACCAGAGGCCGGCGACCAGGCCGATCAGCGCGGCGGGGATGAGCCAGGAGATCTCGGTGCCGAATGCGGAGTTGAACATCCGGCCGATGCCCGCAGACCCGCCGAAGCCGCCACCCCCGAAGCCCCCACCGGTCGGCATGGTGACGCCTGACGGAACGGCGCCGCCGCCTCCGCCGGTGGGGCTCTGGCCGAAGATCCGGCCGAGGCCGTTGTAACCGATGGCCAATTCCCACAACGAATTCGTCTCACTGCCGCCGATGTACGGACGGGAGTCGGCCGGCCACAACGCCACCAGCGCGACGTACCAGCCCGCGGAGACGATGACGGCCGCAGCCGCGACCAACAAGTGCCAGATGCGCGTCCACAGCTTCGATCGGCCGGCGAGCAGGTAAGCCCCGCCGAAGGCGGGCAACACCAGCAGGCCCTGCATCATCTTGGTGAGGAAGGCAAACCCGACCGCGATGCCGGCGAAGATCAACCATTGCAACGCCTTCCGGCCCGACGCGGTCTCAATTGCCCGGACGACGAAGTACGCGGCGGCGGTCAGCAGCAGCACCAGCAGGGCATCGGGGTTGTTGAACCGGAACATCAGCGCCGCAACGGGAGTCAGTGTCAGCAGTGTTCCCGCGACGAGGCCGGCGGCGTGCCCGGACCACCGCCGGACCGAGGCATACAGCAGTGCAACGGTTCCCACGCCCATCAGGGCTTGCGGCAGCAGCATCGCGAAGGACGAGAAACCCAGGATGCGGCAGGACAGCACCATCACCCAGAGCGAGGCCGGCGGCTTGTCGACCGTGATGGCGTTGCCGGAATCCAATGACCCGAAGAGCCACGCCTTCCACGATTCGGTCCCGGCTTTGACGGCGGCTGCGTAATAGTCGTTGGCATAACCGGAGGCAGACAGGTCCCACAGGTACAGCGCCGCTGTGCCCAACAGCAAGGCCCAGAGCGCGGGGCGCGCCCATCGCGGGTCGTCCGCGGGACCGAGAACGAGTCGGCCCCAGCGGCCGCGCGGCCTGGAAGCGCCGGGCGCTGCCGTCACCGGTGCGTGACTGCCTCGCGATGCTGAGGAGTCGGTGAGCAGTTCGGTCATGATGACGGTTCCTTCATCGGTTCGGCGGGACGAGAATATGACGCGCGCCGGAAGACCCAGCCGCGCAGGAGGAGGAATCTGAGCACCGTGGCCAGCAGATTTGCTGCTATCAGGACGGCGATCTCGAGCAGATTGCCCGGGTCCGGAGACGAGGAGTGCAGCAGCGCAAGTGATCCGCTGGTGATCACGAGACCGAGCAGGAAGATCCCGAAGCCCTGCAACTGATGTCGCACCGCTCCATCGCGCCCACGGATCCCGAACGTCAGACGGCGGTTTGCTGCGGTGTTGGCGATCGCGGTCAGCGACAGCGCGATCAGGTTGGCCAGCTGTGCTCCGGCGATGGGGCGCAGCAGCACGAAAAGCAGCAGGTACGCGGCGGTGCTGGCCACCCCGACCGCCGCGAAACGCACCACCTGGGTCGTCATACCGGTGGGTACTCCGGACATCCGCGGCTCCAGCGGTTCCCTGCCGAGTTGGGACCGGACCTGGGCGAGCGGCAATGCCCCGGTTGCCAACGCCCGGCCGACCCTGGCCACCCCGAGAAGATCTTGTTTCGCGGTGCCGACGATGTCGACGGACGAGTTCGGGTCGTCGACCCAATCGACCGGGACCTCATGAATGCGCAGCCCACTACGCTCGGCGAGGATCAGCAGTTCGGTGTCGAAAAACCATCCGTTGTCCTGCACCAGGGGTAGCAACTGCCGCGCCACCACACCCCGGATCGCCTTGAACCCGCACTGCGCATCGGAGAACCGGGCGGCCAGCGCGCCGCGGAGCAGCAGGTTGTAGCAGCGGGAGATGAATTCGCGCTTGGACCCCCGGACGACCCTTGCCCCTCGGTGCAGTCGGGTCCCGATGGCGACGTCCGAATGACCCGAGATCAGCGGGGCGACGAGTGGCAGCAGCGCAGCCAGGTCGGTCGACAGATCGACGTCCATGTACGCCAGCACCCCGGCATCGGACTCGGTCCAGACCTGCTTGAGTGCTCGCCCGCGTCCCTTCTCCGCCAGGTGCACGGCGAGGACGGCCGGCATCTGGGCGGCCAGCCGATCGGCGATCGCGGCCGTGCCGTCGGTGGAGGCGTTGTCGGCGATGGTGATCCGAAACGTGAAGGGCAGCCGCGACAACAGGTACTCGTGCAGGCGCCGCACCGCCCGCTCGACGTCGTTCTCCTCGTTGTGGACGGGGATCACGACGTCCAGCGCAACCGCTGTCGATCGGCGCTCGGCGGGGCCGGCGCTCGGTGCGCCATCGGAGAGGGTGTTCGTGCTCATGACAAGGACGATGAGGGGTGGGACTGTGCCGTCCGCAGGCTGTTGCTGTGCGGTCGCTGTGCGGCGTCCGGGGTGGGTCAGCCCTTGCGGTCAGCCCTTGCGCCAGTACCCGCCTCGTCCGGCCGGCCGGAATCCCAGCGCCTCGTTGATGTCCAGCATCGGCCGGTTCTCCTCGGCATTGCCGGTCACCACGACGGGCGGTGACGGAGGTCCGAGATCGGCCAACGCCAGCAGATTTGCAGCCTTCATCAGCATCCCCAGTCGGTGCCCGCGATGCTCGGTGAGCACCAGTGTGTCGTCCTGCTGTACCGGTCGGTTCCGGTCCTGCGGCACGATGAGTCGGGAGAAGCCGGCGAGATGCCCGGTCGGAATGTGCTCGACCGCGGCTGTGAGCGCATGGCGGCCGGTCTCCTCGAACGCCGTCTCGTACTCGTCAAGACGGTCCTGCGTCCAGGGTTCCTCCTCGACATCCAAGCCTGCGAACGGCGCGTCGACGCTCATTCTGGTGTGCAGGATCAGCAGGTCCTCGACCCGATCGGCTGGGGTGCGCCCCGCCCAGGTGACCAGCCGGTACGCCGAACCTGCTTGTGCCGCAGCGTCTTTCGCGATCTGCTGCAGCGCCTGGACATCGACCGGCAACGCCAGGAAACTGATTCGCTCCACTTGTTCCAGCCGGTAGCCGCGACGGAGCAGGAATCGCACGCCCGGGTCGGCCATCGGAAGGTCACCGAAGCCGGTGGGCGACGGCAGGCGTCCACCATCCCGACCCGCCGTGTGGAACGCGTCCGCCTGCACCACGGGCCGTCCGGACTGCACTGCCAGCATCTCGACCCGCTCGAACAGCAGCGATCCGATCCCTTGCCCGCGGAAGTCCGGCAGTACCTCCGCCGACACCCAGTTCGAGCGCGCGCCCGGCTCTGTTGGCATGTGCAGAACGGCCCGCCCGACGACGGCGCCGTCGACCTTGGCGACGAAGGCACGTTTCGGCTCGAATGCGGAGCGGTAGACGGGCAGCAGTTCGGCGGGGGTCGTGGCCAGCGCGTCATTGCCGAACACGAACCGCTGCACGGCATTCCGCAGGTGCACCATCTGGATGAAGTCGCCGGCCGCCGGATCGTCGAGAGCGGACGGAATCACGAGTTCGTCGATCTGTGGCGTTGTGGCCAGCATGTTTGCTCCCGGTCATTGACTCTCGTCGATCACACCGCCGGGTGCCCCTGCGCGCAACGGGTTTTCCGTGCAGCTTTGGACGTGTCGTTGCTTGTCAGTGTCGGCGGTGATCCACCCGGGCAGCCCGATGGGCGAATCGGGGCTTGTCGAACCCGCTGCTCTCGATCAGCCGGACGATGCGATACCTGTGTCCGCGCCACTGCTCCAGGATTTCCAGCATGCCGTCGTCGTCCACCGGCTTGCCGATCAGTGCCCACCCGACCAGTCGGGCCAGATGAAAGTCGCCGACACTCACGGTGTCCGGGTCACCATGAGCGCGCTGGACGATTTCCGCCGCCGTCCAGACGCCGACGCCCGGCACCGTCTGCAGTGCGGAGGCGACCCGGGGCCCACCCCTGCCCCACTGCAAGGTGCGTTCCAGGCCGTCCGCCACCCGTGCCGCGCCGGTGACCGCCCTCGCCCTGCCCGGATCGACGTTGGCCAAATGCCACTCCCACGAGGGAATCCGCCCCCACTCGGTGGCAGTCGGGCAGACGAGCATCCCGTCCGGCGCGGGTCCGGGTGCCGCTGTGCCGTAGCGGTGGAGGAGCCGTCGCCAGGACTGACGGGCGTCGGCACCGACGACCCGCTGCTCCAGGACGGCGGGCACGAGCGACTCGAACACCAGATTCGTCCGCGGAATCCGGAGGCCGGGCACTGCCCGCCGGGTCCGGTCGAGCAACGGGTGTGCGCTGCAGTCGAGCTCCGACCAGTCGTCGTCCCGGCCGAGCAGGTCGGGTACTGCCGCAATGACCCATTCCCCGCCAGGTCCCCAGGCGGTGGCTGTGATGCCGTCGGCGTCGGTGTCGGCGAGGTGCACGGTGGCCGGCCCGGCGGGAGTGCAGCAGGTCTTCCAGACGCCGGTGTGATCCACCCGCATTGTCGGGTCACCGGCGCCGCGGCGAAGGGGCGACAGAGTGCGGCGCACGTCGACCCGTCCGGTGGGCCTCCAGATGGTGCTCACCGGCCCGGGCATCGGCCGGATCTCCGCATCGGTCACCGGACCACTGTGCCATCGGTTCTCGGCAGGACCGACCTGCTTGCTCGCTGTACGAGGCCCTGGTCCGGCATCTCCGCGGAGACGTCTTCCTTCTCCCTCGACGATCCCGACCTCTCGCTACAACGACCGGCGCTCGTCACCCGTCGCTCGGGCGCGGACGTTTCCGCGGGAACGTGTTTTCCGAGCCCGGATCCTGCTGTGGGCGCCCGCTTGGTGGTGCCGGGATCGGTGTGGTTGGACGGTTGTCGGTGCCCCGGTCTAGTCTCGAACACATGTTCGAGTGATGGATTGACGGGGTGATGGTGGTGGAGTTCCGCGCGACCGGTGACGGTGACTTTGGCGGCGGCTATGACGGCGGTGCCGATTGGGGTGACGGTGACGACTTGTCGTTGATGTGGCAGAGCGCGCCGCGCCGCGCCCGGTCCGGGTCTGCGGGGTCGGGCGTTTCACCGCCGGTTCCGGTGGTCCCGCCGGTGGCGGGGGCAGCGGTGATGCCGTTGGACCCGCCGGGGGTGGTGTCGTTGGTGGATTTGGAGGCCGAGATCTGTTGTTTGGCGGGGGGTTTGGCGGCGTCGACGGGGCGGTGGTTGCGGTTGGTGGCCGAGTTCGACCGGCGGAAGGGGTGGGCGCAGGTCGGGGTGAAGTCGTGTGCGCATTGGTTGGCGTGGGCGTGTTCGGTGGCGCCGGGGGCGGCGCGTGAGTATGTGCGGGTGGCGTCGGCGTTGACCGGGTTGCCGTTGCTGGATGCGGCGTTCGCCGGGGGCCGGTTGTCGTATTCGAAGGTGCGGGCGGTGACCAGGGTCGCCGACCGGGTGCCGGAGGCCACGTTGCTGGAGCAGGCGTTGCTGCATACCGCGGCGCAGTTGGAGCGGTTGGTCCGCGGGTACCGCAAGGCCGACGGGGTGGGGCGGGGTCAGCAGCGGCGGCGGCGGGCGCGGTGGTTCTTCGACGAGGACGGGATGCTGGTGTTGACCGCGCGGCTGCCCGCGGACGAGGGTGCGGTGCTGGTCGCTGCGCTGACCCAGGCCGCCGCGCACGCCGCCCCCGCGGTGGCCGAACCGACCGATGTGCAGCCCGCAGGGACCGGGTCCACAGGAACCGGGTTCCCGGTTGCCGGTCCGGGGCCGGCGGCTGCGGGTGGGTGGGAGGCGGATGCGGTGATGGGGGTGGCGCACGGTGCGTTGGCGGCCGGTGCGGTGGATTCCTCTGGTGATGACCGGCATTTGTTGGTGTTGCACGCCGACGCCGCGGTGTTGTCGGGGGTCTCGGATGACCCGGTGGCGGTGTGCCGGGTGGAGCACGGGCCGGGGGTGGACCGGTCCACGGCGCAGCGGATCGCCTGTGATGCGGCGTTGGTGGCGTTGATGAACTCGGCGGTGCCCGGTGAGCAGATGCGGCTGGGTCGGAAGACCCGGAAGATCTCGCCGGCGTTGCGGCGGGCACTGCGGATCCGGGACGGGGGGTGCCGGTTCCCGGGGTGTCACCGCCGGTTACACCTGGAGGCCCATCACATCGTGCACTGGTTACACGGCGGGCCGACCGATCTGGACAATCTGATCCTGCTGTGCCGGGCCCACCACATGGCCGTCCACGAGGACGGGTTCACCATCGAAACGGACACCCACCCCCACCCCGGCGGCGGTGACGGCGGTGCTGGCGGTGGGGGGTTCGTGTTCCGCACCCCCGCCGGGGCGCTCATCCCGACCAGCCCGCAACTCCCACCCGACCCCGCACCACTGACCGGCGAACCCGACGACCCGACCGCGATCCGACCCGGCTGGCGCGGTGAACCCTTCCACCTAGCCGACTCCGTCAACACCTTCTGCCAAGCCGCCAACACCCCATGACCGGGGTGTCCCTCGGTCGGGGTCTCTCGGGGAGTCAGGCCCGCAGTCGGTCGACGAGCATCGTCGTGATTCGGCCGTCGAGCACCGACCGGCCACCGGCGACGGTGCGCACGGCGACGATCACGTCAGCAGGGTCGCTGTCCTTGATCAGATACCCGTCTGCACCGGCGCGAATTGCCGCGGTGGCCAGGTCGCCGTCGGTGCAGGACGTCAGCATCAGGCACTGCAGTTGTGGCAGCACGGACCTGATGCGCGCGTAGAGATCCGCGCCGTTGCCGTCACGCAGTCGGGCATCGGTGACCAGCACATCGGGTCGGTGCGCGGGGATCTGTTCGAGCGCGTCCGCGATAGACGATGCCTGTCCGACGACAGTGAGGTCCGGTTCGTCGTCGATGAGATCGGCGAGGTCCTGTCGACCGGGGGCGTGGTCGTCGACCAGGAAGACACGCACACCGAGTGCCCGCAGCAGGCGGGAATCTTCCCGCGGCAACGTCAACGTGACCGTGGTGCCGGCACCACGGGTACTGCTGATGCGCAGGCGGCCGGCTACTGCCCTGGCTCGGCTGTGCATCGCGGGCAGACCCAGGTGTCCACCGCCGGTGCGCGGGTGCTCGCAGCCGACTCCGTCGTCGGTGACAGCGATGACCACGGTGCGGCCGGCGTCGGCCACGTCGATCGATACCTGACGGGCGAAGGCATGCTTGCGGACGTTGACCAGCGCTTCACGCACGATTCGGTAGGCAGCCAGTTCCGCTTCGGCGGACAACGAGACATGTGCTGCGCCGGTGAGCTCGACAGTGGTGCTCGTCCCGACGAAGACGCCGTGCGCGAGACGGCCGAGCGCAATTGCCAGGCCGCCATCGAAATTCGGCGCGCTGCTGGCGATGATCAGCGCGCGGAGCTTGTCGACGGCCGATTCGAGCATCGAATTCACGATGGCGCATTCGGATTCTGCCGCAACGTGTCTCATGGCCATCAGGTCGACCTGGGTGATGGCCGCGACGATCGTCTGTAGCGGGTCGTCATGAATCGCCTCGGCGATCAGCGTGCGCTCTCTGGCCTCGGTGTCCGCCAGCCGATCCAGCAACGCGCGCGGCTCGAGTGGTGTGGCGTCGAACAGAACAGCCGCCCGGGTGTCTGCGGGGGCGTCGCGGCTGTGCGAAGGGCCCCATCCGGCGGATTGGGCCGGCCGGGTGGCCGCGTTATCGACGACGGTCATGTGGTTACCGTACGCAGGTATTAGTTCACTCAGTGCCACGGTTGCAGTAGTGGATCAACAACGAAGCGACAGATATGACCCTGAGTGGCGACCTCATGATGACCCAGATTCAGCCAGACGGCTCACACGGTGCTACGACGGTGTCGTGGTCACCGTGCGCCATCGGCGAGGCCCTCGTACGGATGTCAGTTGGCGTCGGGGTGTCGAGACGTTCCATACACCGAGACAGGGCGAAATGTCTGTTCCGACACGCCAGTTCGATCAACTTCCAGAAGTCAGCGACCGCGATGGATGACCATCACCCAGCTCGGCGCTTTCACCTGATCTGATGACCTCGTTCGACTGAGGAACGGCGGGTGGACCGTCGCTGCGTGGGAGCCGCACGGTGAACGTTGTCCGGCCCGGTCGGCTGCTCAGGGAGACGGTTCCGCGGTGCGCCGCAACGACCGCCGCGACGATGGCCAGTCCGAGTCCCGTCGAGCCCGCGGCTCTCGATCGAGAGGAGTCACCACGCACGAACCGGTTGAAGATCTCCGGCTGCAGGGCCGGCGGCACCCCGGGACCGTCATCGGTCACGGTCATCACCGACGCACCCGATTCCGTCCGCAGCCGGCACCAGACAGTAGTACCGGCTGGGGTGTGGGTGCGGGCGTTGGCGAGCAAGTTGACCAGCACCTGGTGAAGGCGCGCCGGGTCACCGATGGTCATCACGGGTTCCTCGGGCAGATCGAGTTGCCAGCGGTGATCGGGACCGGCCACCCGAGCATCGGACACCGCATCGACCACGACCAGGGTCAGGTCGACTTCTTCCTTCGACAGAGGCCGGCCCGCGTCGAGCCTGGCCAGCAGCAACAGGTCGTCGACCAGCGTCGTCATGCGTGCCGACTCGGATTCGACCCGGCGGAGGGCGTGCGCGACACCCTCGGCATCGTGTTCCTCCCGGCCGGCGAGTTCGGCATAACCGCGGATCGCGGCCAGCGGCGTGCGCAATTCGTGCGAGGCGTCGGCGACGAACTGCCGTACCCGCGTCTCGGACTCCTGCCGCGCCATCAGAGCGTGCGAGACGTGCCCGAGCATTTGGTTCAGTGCCGCGCCGACCTGGCCCACCTCGGTCCGGGTGTCGGTGTCCCGGTCGGGTACGCGCACCCCGAGATCGACCTCGCCGCGGTCCAGCGTCAAGGTGCTGACCTGCCTGGCGGTCGCGACCACCTCGTCGAGCGGGCGCAGCGAACGCCGGACGATCCAGAAGACGACGACGACACCGAGCAACACGGCCACACCGGTGACGATCGCCAGGATGATCCCGAGTTGCACCAGGGAGGCGCGGACCGTGTCCAGCGGCAAGCCACTGACCACCACCGTGCCGTCGGACAGGACGCCGGCGGCCGCCCGGTAGTCACCGAAACCATCGATGGTCACCGTCTGGACCGAGCCGTCGGTGGGGAGGGCGGTCAACGTCGAGTCAGAGGAGGTCGGCAACGCCGTGCACTGCACCGAGTTTCTCGCTGTGGGGGTGAGGATGCCGGACGACACGACCTGTCCGTCGATGATCAGCGCGGATAATCCGCCCAGCCCCTGACCGGGTCCGAATCGGCCCGGATTATCGCCGCAGTCGAGAACATTGTTGGGCAGGAACACCTCTCCGCCGCGCTGGCGGTCGGGACCCTTCGCGAAAGTGTTGAGCTGACGCACCTGGTTGTCGACCTGCATCACCAGATACCGGCTCAGGAAGAATTCCGTGGACACCGCGACCACTCCGCAGACCGCGATGATCAACGCGAGCATCCCTACGATCAGTTTCGAGCGAAGGGTCAACGGCCGCCGCAGTTTTCGCCCGACCGACGTCTCGGTCCGCGCAGCATCAGGGCGCGGGCTTGAGGACATAACCGAAGCCCCTCATGGTGTGGATCATCGGTTCCCGTCCCACGTCGATCTTCTTGCGGAGGTAGGAGATGTACAGCTCGACGATGTTCGCCTGCCCGCCGAAATCGTAATTCCAGACCCGATCCAAGATCTGCGCCTTCGACATGACGCGTTTCGGATTGCGCATCAGGAATCGCAGGAGTTCGAACTCGGTGGCGGTCAACGGGATCAGGTCACCGGCGCGACGCACCTCGCGCGAATCCTCGTCCAGCACCAGATCCCCCACCACGATGGTGGCCGAATCCGTGGTCAGGGCGAGCGAGGAACGGCGCAGCAGGGCCCGCAGTCGCAGCACGAGCTCCTCGATGGAGAACGGTTTGGTGACGTAGTCGTCACCGCCCGCGGTGAGGCCGGCGATCCGGTCGCTGACGTCGTCACGGGCGGTCAGGAACAGCACCGGCATGCGTTCGATGTCCGCCCGGAGCCGGCGGAGCACCTCGAGGCCGTCGACGTCGGGCAGCATCACGTCGAGCACCACCAGGTCCGGTTTGAAATCCCTGGCCGCAGCAATCGCAGACATGCCGTCCGCGGCGGTCCTGACCTGCCATCCCTCGTAACGCAGCGCCAGGCCCACCAGTTCGGAGAGCGTCGGCTCGTCGTCGACGACCAGGACGCGGATCGGCCGGCCGTCGGGTCCCCGGAGTGCGGCGCGGTCGACCGGTGCCCCGGCGCCGGACAGTGGGCTGCTGATGCTCATGCTCATGGAAGCGATCCTGACCTGCGGCGATAAGCGGAGTCTAGGTCGATCCTGTGCGTGAGCTGTGCGACGCGGCCGATCCGTCAGGCGGGATAGACCTGACCGCCGCTCACGGTGACCGCCACCTCGGGAAGCGGCTGCAGTGCCGGCGGATTCTCCACGGCCCCGGTCTGCACATTGAACTTCGATCCGTGACAAGGGCAGGCACCGGTCGCCGCGACGGCGCAGCCCTGGTGGGTGCAGATGGCGCTGTGCGCCACCACCGACCCGTTGGCCGCGGCCAGCAGCACCGGCGCGTCCGCCGGTCCCACGACCAGCGCGCCGGCCGCCTCGACATCGGCGACCGATGCGAGCGGCGTACCGGTCGGTGCGGCGGCGCTGGAGGAGGCGGCCGCGCTTGACGGGGACTCAGGCGTCGAGGACTCAGGGGACGAAGCCGCGGACGAGGCGGGTGACGAAGCACTGGAGGACGGGCTGCTCGCCGTCCCGGACGAGCTGCACGCGGCGGCGGTGGCCAGCAGCGCGGTCCCTGAGGCGGCGAGCACTGTCCGTCGGGGCAGGGATCGTGGGGATGGGGTCACAGGTGGGTCCTCCGGGCGGTCGGCTCGACGACGGTGCGTCCACCAAAACGGACGCCTCACTTCGATAGTCGCTCAGAGAGCCGTGGAAGGTTCGACAACGACCAACGTTTTACGCATTCGTCATACGGTTCACCGACCGCCGGTCGGGCACTGTGGGTGGCATGAAGCTCAAGATCCTCGCTGGGTGCCTCGCGGCCGTCACGGCTACTGCCGTCGCCGGAGGTCTGGCCACCGACCCGAACTCCAGGTATTACCGAACGCTGGACAAGCCCTCCTGGCAGCCGCCGCCACCGGTGTACGGGATCGTCTGGACGCCCTTGTACATCGACATCGCGCTGTCGGCGGGCCACGCCATCGCCAAGCTGACCGAGCAGAACCGCACCGCCGAACGGTCCAGATTGATCGGCGCCCTGGGCGTCAACCTGGCGTTGAACACCGGCTGGTCGTGGTTGTTCTTCCGATTCCACCGCCCTTGGGTGGCGGCGGCGGAATGTGCCGCGCTGACGCTCAGTTCCGCCGATCTCGTCCGCCGAGTGGGCAGCGCGGACCGCAGGGCAGGGATCGCCCTGGCTCCCTACCCGGCGTGGACTGCGTTCGCCACCGTGCTCACCGTCGCGATCGCCCGGCGCAATCCGGTGGCGGCGATCAGGGCGCGCCTTCGCTGACGATCAGTCGCTCTCGGGTTCCTCTGGAGGTGGGACGCACAGCACCGGTCGTGAGGACCAGTGCAGCAACTTGTGCGGCGTCGATCCCAGCATCGCTCCGCGCAGAGGACTCTCGCCGTACGTGCCGACCACGATCAGCCGGGCGTCGTACTTTTCCGCTGCATTGAGCAGCGCCTGCGCGGGTTTGTCGTCGACCAGTTCGACGATGGACCTGACGCCGGCCGCCTTCGCCTGGTCGACGGCGTGGTGCAGGGCCGCCCGACCCTCCTCGGCAAGGGCCCGGAAGTGCTCGGCGAATTCCTCACCCATCCGGCTGGGAGGTTCGGCCCCGTAGACCAGCACCAGTTCGTCGTCGAGCAGCTTGGCCAGATCGATCCCGTAGTGAAGCGCCCGGCGTGCGCCCGGTGATTCGTCATACCCCAACACGATGCTCATCTGGCACCTCCGTCCGCGGTACCTGGCTTCTGCGGACCGGCGGCGAGCACCGGGTCGGCGACGCTGCGCCGTTCCTGCCAGTAGCGGCCGTCCTTGATCCGCCAGAAGATCATGAACAGCACGCCGACCACGAACACGCCGACGCCGATCACCAGCGGCGGCCCGACGCCCAACCATGCCGCACCGGTGTAGGAGTTCTCCGGGTCGGACATGTCGATGATCGACTCCACCAGCAACCAGAACAGCAGGAGTGCCCCGACGACGGGGCCGACCCCGATCAGCACGAAGTTCTTGATGCTCTTGGTGAGTTCCCGGCGGTAGTAGATCGCGCAGGCGATGCCGGTGAGGCCGTAGTAGAAGGCGATCAGCAGCGACAGCGCGGTGAGCGAGTCGAAAAGCGCGTTCTCGCTGATGTAGTCGACGGCCAGGTACCACAGGCTCGCGATCACTGCGACGGTCCAGGTGGAGACGTCCGGGGTGCGGAACCGCGGGTTGATGTGTCCCATGGACTTCGGCAGTGCGTGCCGGCGGGCCATCGACAAACCGGTCCGGGACGCCGGGATGATCGTGGTCTGGGTCGAGGCGATCGCCGAGGTGGACACCGCGAGCAGCACCACCCAGGACCAACTTCCCATGGCGCTGTCGGCCAGCGTGCCGAAGATCGCGTCTTCCTCGGTGGCGTTCTCGCTGAGGAAATCGACGCCTGCGTAGGCGACCACGGCGACGGCGACGGACACGTACGTCACCAGCAGCACGACGGTGGAGGCGATGGCCGCGCGGCCTGGCGTCGAACTGGCGCCCTCGGTCTCCTCGTTCAGGTTCACCGCCGATTCCCAGCCCCAATAGGCGAACACGCCCAGCAGCAGTCCGCCGGTGAGCGCGGCGCCGCCGGCCCCGAACGGATTGAGCCATCCCCATTCGGGGGTGATCGAACCGAACTCGCTGGTACCGGAGAACGCGCCGTAGAGCGCGCTCACGGCGAAGGCAATGAGGGCGAGCACCTGCGCGATGATCAGGATGTCCTGGAACCGCGCGGACAATTCCGTGCCGATGACGCAGATGGCCGTCATCACCAGAATCAGGGCGACGGTGAGAGCCCTGATCAGCCACTCGTTCTCGACCAGGTCGTCGGCCCCGATGGCCAGCAGGAAATAGGTGACGCCGACATTGGCGAGCGAGCCAACGACCAGCACGCCGGTCATTCCGATTGCCCAGCCGCCCAGCCAGCCGAACCACGGTCCCATCGCCCTGGTCACCCAGGAAAATGTCGTTCCGCAATCAGAATCAACCCGGTTGAGGTAATAAAAAGCCGACGCAATCAGCAGCATGGGGACGAAGGAGGCCAGCAAAGCACCCGGCGCGTACACCCCGAGCAGGGCAACCATCGGTCCGATGATCGCGGCGAGGGAATAGGCCGGTGACGTCGACGCCAGTCCGATGACCATCGAACTGACAAAGCCGATGGCGCCCGGTTTCAGCGTTGCCTCGGGCTCCTGGTCAGCGGCCCCGGGCGCGGGTGACGCACCCGCCGGTGTCGCGTCCGGTTCGATCGCCATCGTTGTCCTCCACACGCGAGCACTCTGGTTTTGTGCACCAAACCGTCATAATGTCCCTGCTGGTACCCATTTGCGCAAGTACCGGTCTCTGACAGTAATTCATCCTGGATGAAGGGTTCACTCATGCGTGTCTTGTTGGTGGGAGCCGGCGGCGTCGGCGGCTCGATCGCCTTGATCGCCGCTCGTCGCGACTTCTTCGAGGCGATGGTGGTCGCTGACTACGACGGCGCGCGGGCGGAGCAGGTGGCCGCCGGAACGGGTGATCCGCGCTTCGTCGCCGCCCGGGTGGACGCCTCCGACCCGGCCGCGGTGGCCGCTCTGCTGGCAGAGCATCGGTGCGACGTCCTGATGAATGCCACGGACCCGCGTTTCGTGATGCCCTTGTTCACGGCGGCGCTGCAGGGTGGGGCGCATTACCTGGACATGGCGATGTCGCTGTCCAAGCCGCACCCCACGGAACCGTATTCCAAGACTGGGGTGAAACTCGGCGACGAGCAGTTCGCGTTGGCCGATGAATGGGAGGCCTCCGGCAATCTGGCCCTGGTCGGGATGGGTATCGAACCGGGGCTGGCCGACGTCTTCGCCAGATACGCTGCGGACGAACTGTTCTCGGAGATCGAGGAACTCGGGGTCCGTGACGGTGCCAACCTCGCCGTCGCCGGATTCGACTTCGCGCCCAGCTTCTCGATCTGGACCACTATCGAGGAATGCCTGAATCCGCCGGTGATCTGGGAGAAGGAACGCGGCTGGTTCACCACGCCGCCGTTCAGCGAGCCGGAGGTGTTCGAATTCCCGGACGGCATCGGCCCGGTCGAATGCGTGAACGTCGAGCACGAAGAGGTCCTGTTGATGCCGCGCTGGATCGACGCCGGACGGGTGACCTTCAAGTACGGGCTCGGCGAGGAATTCATCACCGTCCTCGAGGTCCTGCACAAGCTGGGCCTCGACAGCACGACGCCGGTCCGGGTCGGCGACGTGGAGGTCTCACCGCGGGATGTGGTGGCAGCGGTGCTGCCCAACCCAGCGCACCTCGGTGATCGGATGTCCGGGAAGACCTGCGCCGGGTTGTGGGTCAAGGGCCTCGGCAAGGACGGCAATCCGCGGCAGGTCTACCTGTATCACGTCGTGGACAACGATTGGTCGATGCGCGAGTACGGGGCTCAGGCGGTGGTCTGGCAGACCGCGCTGAACCCCGTGGTCGCGATGGAGTTGATGGCCGCAGGCATCTGGGCGGGCGCCGGCGTCCTGGGTCCGGAAGCGTTGCCGCCCAAGCCCTTCCTTGATCTTGTCACCGCCTACGGCTCTCCCTGGGGGATGCGGGAGGACTGAGCGCTACCCGGCGGCCGGCCGCAGTGTCCGGCTGCGCTGCGCGAGACCCGGTTCGCCGTAGGGATAGTCCGCGGCTCCCGGGTCGCTCGCGGCGTCCAGTGCGGCGATCTCGGCGTCGTCGAGCCGGAGGTCCGCGGCGCCGAGGTTGTCGGTGAGTTGGTCCAGCGAACGGCATCCCAGGATCACCGACGTCACGGCCGGGCGCTGGGCCAGCCAGCCCAGGGCGACCTGGGCCATCGACGCCCCGCGGGCGTCCGCCACCGACCGCACGGCGTCCACCACCGCCCAGGTGCGCTCCTGCCGGGACCGGGCGTCGTATGCCTCGACCCCGCGTGTCGGGTTCTCGCCGAGCCGGGTCGCGCCGGTGGGCGGCGTGTCCCGCTGATACTTCCCGGTCAACCAGCCACCGCCGAGCGGCGACCACGGCAGCAGGCCGAGCCCGGCGTCCAGGCAGGACGGCACGACCTCCCACTCGATCTCGCGCACCAGCATGTTGTATTGCGGCTGCAGGGTCACCGGAACCTCGAAGCCCTTCGCCTGCGCGAGGGCAACAGCCTTCTGCACCTGCCATCCGGTGAAGTTCGACAGCCCGACGTAGCGCACCTTGCCGGCGGTGACCATGTCGTCCATGCAGCGGAGGGTCTCCTCCAGCGGGGTCACCGGATCCCAGGAGTGCACCTGGTAGAGGTCGACGCAGTCGACGCCGAGCCGCCGCAGGGAGTCCTCCAGTGCGCGCTGCAGATGGCGCCGGGACAGGCCGACGTCGTTGCTTCCGGTGCCCATCGGGAACCTCGCCTTGGTGGCCAGTACCACGGTGTCGCGCATTTCCGCCGGCCGGTCGGCCAGCCAGCGGCCGATGATCTTCTCCGATTCACCGGCCGAGTACACATCTGCGGTGTCGACCAGGGTCCCGCCTGCGTCGACGAACGCGTCCAGCTGCTGATGGGAGCAGGCCTCGTCGGTCTCCGCGCCGAAGGTCATGGTGCCCAGTGCAAGGCCGGAGACGACGCATCCGGAGCGGCCGAGGGTTCGATAGTCCATGCCGCCGCATTACCCGGCGCGCTCACCCGGCAAACTGGTTCTCCGAGGCTGCTTCCCGGCGGTACCAGTTCAGGGTCGTCTCGATCGCGGTGCCGAGCGGTGTCGGCCGGGCCGCGAACGCGCCCTCGAAAGCGGAAGAATCGACGACGTAGGGCTTGTCGAATTCGTACATCATCTCGGGCAGTTCTCGCAGCGTCGGGGAGAAGATCCCGAGAACGGTGGCCAGTCGACGGCCGACCAGCTGCATCCGCGGCGTGCCGGTGCGGCCCGCGGCGGTCCAGATCCGCTGAGCGAGCTCGCCCTGGGTCAGCGCGGGCTGCACCGGCGGGATCCACACCCGGCCCCAGCCGGCCCCGGTGACGCCGAGCTCTGCCATTGCCGCGCCGACATCGGGGATGTAGCTGAAACTGTGCAGCTGGTCCTTGCGACCGAGGAAGCGCATCGTCTTGCCGTCGAGGGCCGGGGTGAAGACCATCGAACCCACCTGGTCGTAACCGGGTCCGAAGTAGTGCGCGGGCCGGGAGATGGCGACCTGCAGGTGTCCGGCCTCGTGGGCGGCCAGTGCCTGTTCGGCCATCTGCCGTCGTACCGCTCCTTTGCGGGTCGCCGTCGCCTCCGGGGAGCGCTCGGTGATCACCCGGCCCTGCGGATCGCCGTACGGGTAGAGGTTGTCACCGATCACGATGGCGGCGGACGCGTCGGCGGCGGCGTCGATGATGCCCTTTTGCAGCGCCGGGAAATCCGTGCTCCAGCGGTGGTAGGCGGGCTGCGCGCACTGATAGACCACCGCCGCTCCGCGCAGCGCGCGTCCCAGGGCCACCGGGTCGCCTGCGTCGACGGCCAGCGCCTCCGCCCCGGCGAGCTGCGATGAGCCTGCGCGGTTCAGGACCCGGGTGTGATGCCCTCGTCGGACCAGATCCGTTGCGACGGCCGTGCCGAGGGCCCCCGCTCCGATGACGACGTGCGTGCTGTCCATGCTGATCTCATTTTCGCGCGCCACAACAGCCGGACCCACCTCGGAATCCCGCAGGGCGTATCACCACGGCGACCTGCGGAACGCGTTGCTGGATGCGGGGATCCGGGTTGCCCGCGACGTCGGCTCGGAGGGGCTGTCCCTGCGCGAGGTGGCCCGCCGGGCCGGCGTGAGCCACACCGCCGCCTACAACCATTTCGCCGACAAGAACGATCTGCTCAGGGGTCTGGCGATCCGCGCGTTCGAGGAGCTGACCGACGATCTGCGGCGGGTGGTCGACACCGGGACGCTGCAATTGGCGGATCTTTGCATCGCCTATCTACGGTTCGCTTTCGGTCACCAGGCCGAATTCGATTTCATGTTCCAGCGCAGCCTGTGCATGCCGGAGGGTGTCGACGACCCATTGGGCGAGGCTTCACTGACCTCGCAGACGGTGCTGCGCGATTATCTCGTCACGTTGCAGAAAGCGGGCGTCATCTCGGCCGGCGATCCAGATCAGCTCACGCTGGTGGTGTGGAGTCAGATTCACGGGCTGACGACCATCGTGCTCGAGACACCGCTGTTCAAATCGGTGTCCATGGCCGACGCGGAAAGCCTTGTGCGACAGGGGATCGACACGCTGCTGGCCGGGATCGGTGCGGTCAGCGCAGCGGCGCAAAGCTGAGCGTCGGCAGGTCCGGCGCGAGATGGTCGCGCAACCCCGGTGTGCCGAACAGTTCACCGCGATCGGCGACCAGCAGCACCTCATGACCGGGCGGCCACTGGCTTCGGTCCAGACCTGTGACACCCTGCGCGACGACGGCGGTGGCGAGAATGTCCGCCCACAGCAACGACGGGCCGATGACGGTCGCCTGGGTGACGCCGACCGCGGGTCGGCCGGTGTGCGGGTCACGGATGTGCCCGCCGCGGTGGGACCGTCCCGACGTGGCGACCCCGCCGGTGGCGTCCTGGACCACCGCGAGCAGCCCGCCGGGGTGGTGCGGATGCTCGATGCCGATTCGCCATGGCCGCTGTTGAGATCGCGAACGCAGCAGGACGTCACCGCCGGCGTTCAGGTAGTAGTCGACGCCCAGCCCTTGCAAGGCCTGGTCGGCGCGAGATGCGGCCCACGCCTTGACGATTCCGGACGGATCCAGCGCGCCGGTGGCCCGGACGTCGAACGCTCCGTCGGTGATGCGCGTCGCCAGGTCGGCGAGCTCGAGAACCTCTGGAACGGCCGCGTCCGCGTCCGCCACGGCAAGCTCACCCCGGTTGATCCGGTTGATGTCGCTGTCCTGGCGGTAGGTGCTGAAGACGGCGTCCGCATGCCGCAGTGAGCTCCAGACGTCTTCGACGGCGTCATCGATGGACTCCGTCGACGGGATCGGACCATCGTCGGGGTGTCGGCGCAGGTGAACCGAGAACGGCAGACCCATGATGATGGCCGTCCTGACGATGTGCCCGGAGGTCCGGCTGCCGGTCGCGGCGGCCGGCGGCGTCATTTGCCGAATCCCGCTGCGTCCAGGGCGGACTGCACGGAGGCGACATACCCCTCGCTGGTGAAGGTGGCACCGGAGACACCGTCGATCTGAGCACTCTGCGCGCTCAGCACCTGGCTGCGCAGCAGCGGGATCGCCTGGCTGTTGATCTGCTGATCGGTGCGGTCCTGTGTCGGGTACTGGAGCGCGATGACGTCGGTGATGGTGCCGCCTGAGATGACCACCTGCACCTGCACGGCCCCGTACCGGGTCATCTCCGACGCACCGTCGACGGTGACCGGACTCGCCGCGGCCTGCTGGGTCGTGCTGGGCGCTGCGGAAGTGGTGGAGGGGGACGCCGGATCAGGGGACGCCGGATCAGGGCCCTGGCCGGTGGTGTTGGCCGAGCTCGTGCCGGGCTGGGTCAGCACCTTCGCCGCGGACACGGCTTCCGCAGCTGTGCTCGCGGACTTGCCGGTGCTGGTGGGGTAGCTGAACAGCGCGACCAGTGCGGCCAGGGTGCTGATCGCTGCCAGAGCGATGCGTTTCATGGTCGATTCCTGTCTGTCCTGCTCACCAGGTGAATTGCTCGGCATGGATCTGGTGGCTGGGGACGTGCAGGTCGCGCAGCGTCTGCCGGATCTGATCCATCCACGGCACTGGCCCGCACAGGTAGATCTCGCGGTCCCGGACGTCGGGCACCACCTGCTGCAGAGCAGCTTTCGGGTCCACCGGACGCGGGCCACCCCACCAGCCGCTCGCCAGCGAGCGATGGCCCACCAGCGGCACCCCGCGCAGGTTGCCGGTGGTGGCGGCCAGCTGTCCGAACTCGCGCGCGAACAGCGCGTCGGCGGGGCCGCTGATGCGCTGCAGGAGCACGACGGAGGGCCGGCGGACACCGCCTGAGCCTGCTGCGGGCGGTTCGGCCAGCACTGCCTCGGCCAGCCCGCGCATCGTCGTGATGCCCACCCCCGCGCCGATCAGCAGGACGTCGCGGTGGGTGCGACGGGCGGCGTCCATGATTCCGTAGGGCCCCTCGACGAGCACCCTGGATCCAGGGCGGACCGCCGTCAGTGCGTGCGTCCCGTCGCCGGTGGCACGCACGGTGATCCGTAACCGGGTGCGGGTCGGGACGGCCGAAACCGTGAACGGGTGGGCCCGGGTCCACCCGGGGCGTCCCAGGAATCGCCACTGACAGAACTGGCCGGCGCGCAGACCGAGCTTGTCCAGGTTCTGTCCGGACATCACGATCGAGACGACGTCGGCCGACTCCGGGACGATGGCCAGCACCCGGATGTCGTGACGCAGGCTGCGCACCACCGGGGTGCCGAGCCGCCAGAACACCACCGCACCGGCGGCGGCGGCCCACAGCGTCCACCAGAAGATCGTCGCCGGCCGGGAGGAGACGAAGTCGCTGCCGGTCCACAACTGATGGGGCAGAGCCAATCCCACGCCGATATATGCGTACAGGTGGATCAGGTGCCACGATTCGTAGCGCATCGATCGGCGGGCCGCCTTGATGGATGTCACCACGACCATCACCAGCGCCAGCGTGCCCGCCGCTGCCAGCAGCAGGCCCGGATAGACGGTCAGCAACTTCCAGATTTCCGCCAGCACACCGGTATTCGCGGCGGCGGCGTAGCCCAGCACGATGGTGATGATGTGCACGAGCATCAGGTCGAACGACAGGAAGCCCACCAGGCGATGCTGCCGGGCCAGCACGTCCTGACCCCAGATGCCCTCCAGCCACGGGATTCTCGCCATCATCAGCACTTGGATCAGCAGCAGGTAGGAGGCGAGCAGGCCGGACAGCCGGCCGATCTCGGTGAACGTTCCGCCGACGGCGTCGAAACCCTGGATCCCACCGCCGCCGACCCAGAGGGCGACGACGAACAGCAGGCCGGCGGCGGCCAGCCCGAGGACGACACGGGCGATGACCCGGCGCCGGTGATGGCCGGCGGGGTCGGGGATGAAGGGTGCAGGTGCCGGGGTCGCGGCAGTGCGGCGGGTCGGCAGTTCGGTCAGCGCCATGGTTCCGATGGTGGACACGCCTCATCAGAGGGATCTCAGAACGGTGCGTGACACCATCAGGACGTGACCGATCCCGCACCCCGGCTGCTGCTGGTCGAGGACGACCGGAACCTCGGCCCGTTGCTCGTCGAGGTGCTCAGCGACCAGCACGAGGTCGATCATGCGCGTGACGGTCAGGCCGGCCTGCACCTGGCGCTGACCCGGCGTTACGACGTGATGGTGATCGACCGGGGCCTGCCGGCGATCGACGGCATCGATCTCATCGGGCGGCTGCGGAGTCGGGGCATCGGCACGCCCATCCTGATCCTGACCGCGCGCGGCACGGTGGCCGATCGGGTGGAAGGGCTGGATGCCGGCGCCGAGGACTACGTGGTCAAACCCTTCGAGATCGACGAACTGCTGGCCCGGCTGCGGGCGTTGCTGCGCCGGCATGCCGAGGTCGCCGGCGTCGTGTCCCTGGGACGGCGGCGATTCGACGTGGTCGGACGCAGGGTGCTCGGCGGCGGGGCGGAGACCGTCGAGCTGTCCGGCAGGGAGGCTGCCCTGCTGGAGGTGCTCGCCCGGCGTCCCAGCAAGGTGTTCACCAGGCCGGAGTTGCTGGCGGCGGTGTTCGACCCGGGTGATGTTCAGGGCACCGTGGACACCTACGTGTACTACCTGCGACGCAAACTCGGCCGGGACGTGGTCCGGACCGTGCACGGCCTCGGGTACCGGCTCGGTGTCGGATGAGCCGCCGGGTGCAGGGACCTGACGCTGCTCTGCTGAGGTCGGCCGCCCGCAGGATCGCCTGGCAGATCGCCGCCGCCTGCGCTGTCGTCGTGATCATTGTTGCGGTCATTGCATTGTCGATCACGGAAGTGCGGCACGGGCGTCCACCGCCGGGTCCGCGGCCGGAGGTCCGGGATGACGACATCGACGACATCCTGCGCGAGACGCTGATCATCTCCGGGATCGTGGGGATCGTCATCGCCGGGCTGGTCGGATTCCTGGTCGCCCGCCGCGCCGTGGCCCCATTGGGCGAAGCTCTTGCCCTGCAAAGACGTTTCGTCGCCGATGCCGGTCACGAGCTGCGGACCCCGCTGACGGTGCTGTACACCAGGGCGCAGTTGGTGGCCCGGAAGATGGCCCCGGACGACCCGTCCCGGCCGGCGGTGGATCAATTGCTGGCCGACTCCAGGGTTCTCGGCGAGATCGTCGACGAGATGCTGGAAAGCGCGGCGCTGGCAGCGGATCCGGAGCGCGGCGAGCCGCTTGATCTGGTCGATGTCGCCTCCGATGTCGTGGCCGGCATGCAGGTGCTGGCCACCGAAGCCGGTGTCACCCTGACCCTGGCCCCGTCCGGACCGATGCAGGTACGGGGCTCCCGCACGGCGCTCCGCCGCGCGGTCACGGCCCTGGTCGACAACGCGCTTTCGCACACCCCTGCGGGCGGTGAGGTGCTGGTCGGTGTCGAGGCGGCCGTCGGCCGGGTGATCCTGGCGGTGACCGACTCGGGGACCGGTCTCGGCGGGGTCGACACCGCCCGGCTGACCGAGCGTTTCGCCCGCGGTGACGCCGCTCCCTCCGGAGTGGGCGGTGGTCGGCGGTTCGGTTTGGGACTGTCCCTGGTGCAGGAGGTGGCGACCGCGCACGGTGGCACCCTGCGCCTGACCGAGCGACCGGAGGGTGGGGTGCGGGCAGTTCTCGACCTCCCCTCGCTACCGCGGGACCTCACAGACTGAGCGCCTATCGGACGGCCTGCAATTGCTTGCCGTCGGTCAGGGTGGCGAGCAGGGCATCGACAGCCTCAGGCGCGAGCACCGCCTGGATGACCATCGCGCTGGCCCCCCGCACCCCGGCGCGTGGCCCGGTGTGGCTTCGGGAGATGCGCAGGTGCTGGGTGGCCAGCGGTGGAGAGCGGTGATAAACGACCTCCCGGACGCCGGCCAGCAGGTGCTCACTGGCTTCCGCGATCGGGCCGCCGATCACGATGACCGACGGGTTGAGCAAATTGACGCAGGTGGCCAGGACGGCGCCGATGTCCCGACCGGCCTGCCGGACCACCTTCAACGCCGTCGCATCGCCGCCCTTGACCAGGTCCACCACGTCAGCGGTGGACTCCGCGGCCACCCCCTGCTTGCGGAGGGCCGCTGCCATCGCCGGACCGGCGGCCACCGCCTCCAGGCAGCCGGTGTTCCCGCAGGTGCACAACGCTTTCGATGGCGAGAGTGCTTGCACATGGCCGAGATCGCCGGCAGAGCCCTGCGCGCCGCGGTGCAGCACGCCGTCCGACACGATGCCCGCACCGATGCCGGTGGCGATCTTGACGAACAGCAGGTGCCCCTCATCCGGCCAGCCTTCGTCGAACTCGCCCAGCGCCATCAGGTTCACGTCGTTGTCCACCAGCACGGGTGCATCGACGCTGCGCCTGACGTGGGCGGGGATGTCGAAGCCGTCCCAGCCCGGCATGATCGGCGGATTCGTGGGCTTGCCGGTGGCGAACTCCACCGGGCCGGGCACGCCGATCCCGATGCCGGCGACCTCCCTGGGCTGTCGGCCGGCAGCGTGCAGGACGGACGACCACACGTCCCAGAGATGATCGAGGACCTTTTCCGGGCCGTCGGCAATCCGCAACGTCTCGGTGGCGCCGCCGATGAGGCCGGCATCGAGGTCGGTGACGGCCAGAGTGGCGTGCGTGGCGCCGAGATCCGCCGCCAGCACCACCCGGCAGTGCGGGTCGAACGCGAACCGGCTCGGCGGCCTGCCGCCGGACGAGCGCGCCTCGCCTGCCGGTGCGATGAGGCCGGAGGCGAGCAGTTCGTCCACCCGGGCGGCGATCGTCGAACGGGCGAGTCCGGTGAGCTCGGCCAGTTCGGCGCGGGTCCTGCCGGTGCCGTCCCGGAGCAGCTGAAACAGGTCACCGGATGCCAGGGGGCCTGGTCGGGACGCCGTCATCGGAACAGCTAAGCACAGACTTATCGCGCTGCGCCGACAACTTCTTGATGACGGTCGACGGCTTTTGCTTGACCAACAACCAAAACTATGTCACGGTCACCGCATGCCCCCGGTCGAGGAAGACCACAGCGCACTGGCAGCCGCCCCGCTGCTGCAGATGCGAGGAATCGTCAAGGTTTTCCCTGGCGTGCGCGCGCTGGACGGCGTTGATCTGGACGTCCGGGCGGGCGAAGTGCACTGCCTGCTGGGCCAGAACGGCGCGGGCAAGTCGACGCTGATCAAGGTGATGGCCGGCGCGCATGCGGTCGACGCCGGTGAGGTGCTGTGGCAGGGCCGCCCGGCGTCGCTGGCATCGCCGGTGGCGGCACTGCGGCAGGGCATCGCGACCATCTACCAGGAACTGGATCTGGTGGACTGGCTTTCGGTGGGGGAGAACATCTTTCTCGGCCACGAGCTCTCCACGGCGGGATTTTCCCAGCGCGCGGCAACGCGGCGGCGGGCTCGTGAACTGATGGAGCGGCTGGGACATCCGGAGATCTCGCCGACCAGAGAGGTCGGATCGCTGTCGGCCGCCGGAAAGCAGATCGTGTCGGTCGCCCGGGCATTGTCGCGGGACGCCAAGCTGATCGTGATGGACGAGCCGTCGGCGGTGCTGGACGGCGAGGAGGTCGACAACCTCTTCCATCTGATCGGTGACCTCTCCGCGGCAGGCGTTGCCGTGGTGTACATCTCGCATCGCCTGGAGGAGATCCGGCGGATCGGGGACCGCATTACTGTGCTCAAGGACGGCCGGACGGTCGCGACCGGTCTGGACGCGCGGACCACGCCGACGGCCGATCTGATCCGGCTGATGACCGGCCGGTCGATCGAGTACGTCTTTCCGCCGCGCACCGGCCGGCCGCCGGACCCGGATGTCGCGCCGCTGTTGTCGGTGCGCGGCCTGTCCCGCGCGACGGAATTCGATCGGGTTTCCTTCGACGTCCATCCCGGCGAGATCGTCGGCCTCGCCGGACTTGTCGGTGCCGGCCGGAGTGAGATCATCGAGACGGTCTTCGGCGCCCGTCGCTCGGACAGCGGAACCGTTGCCGTACAGGGTGTTCCACTACGCAACGGGTCGGTGCGCGCGGCCGTGCGGGCCGGCGTCGGACTCGCTCCCGAGGAGCGCAAGTCACAGGGCCTGATCCTGGATCAGGCGGTCTACCAGAACATCTCGATGGCCACCATCGGCCGGTTCGCGGCGGCCGGGTTCACCAGGGATGCGGCGGAACGGGACGCCGCCATGAAGGTGGCGGCGACCGTCGACCTGCGGCCCGCCGACCCCGACCGCGTCACCAGGACGCTGTCCGGTGGCAACCAGCAGAAGATCGTGCTGGCCCGCTGGTTGCTGCGGCAGTGCAAGGTCTTGCTGCTCGACGAGCCGACCAGAGGTGTCGACGTCGGCGCTCGCAGTGAGATCTACCTGCTGATAAGGAATCTGGCCGATTCGGGGGTGGCCGTGGTGGTCGTCTCCAGTGAGGTCGAAGAGGTGCTGGGGTTGTCCGATCGCGTGCTGGTCGTCGCAGCGGGACGGGTCCTGCACGACGGGCCCGCGGCCGACATCAACGAGAACCAGGTGCTCGACCTGGTGATGGGAGGGACGGCGGCGTGACCGACGATCTGCACCAACCCGCGCGGACGATGCCACCGGACGTCGCGCCCACCGTCACCGGGGAGCGGCCGCGGCGGGCTCTGCCGTCCGGCGTCACCCGCAACCTCGGCCTGGTGATCGCGCTGGTGCTGCTGTGCGCGGTCGGTGTGATCACCGCGGGGGATCGGTTCGCCAGCACCGACAATTTGCTGACCATCCTGCGATTGGCCTCCGTGATCGGCGTGGTGTCGATCGGCATGACGTTCGTCATCACGGCAGGCGGCATCGATCTGTCCGTCGGTGCGGTCGTCGGGCTCGCTTCGGTCTGGGCCACCACGTCCGGAACGCAGATGCTCGCCAACGACGTGCACTGGTCGATCGTGGTGAGCACTGCCTTGCTGGTGGGCGCGGCGGCGGGCCTGCTCAACGGGTTGATGGTGGCCTACGGCCGGATTGTGCCGTTCATCGCGACGCTGGCGATGATGGCGGCGGCTCGCGGTCTGGCCGAGATCATCGCGAACCGGCAGACCCAGATCATCCGGGTCAACGGCTTTCTCGACGTCTTCACCAGCAATCTGCTGGGTATCCCGGTGATCGTCTGGGTTTTCGCTGCGGTGGCGGTCGCCGGCTGGGTGTTGTTGAACCGCACCACCTTCGGGCGCCGCACGTTCGCCGTCGGTGGCAACCCGGAAGCGGCCCGGCTGGCCGGCATCAGGGTCAAGCGGCAGACCATGCTGCTCTACGGATTGGTCGGGCTGTCCGCCGGTATCGCCGCGGTGATGATCATGGCAAGGACGACGGCGGGCTCGTCCACGCACGGCACGCTGTACGAATTGGACGCCATCGCCGCCGTGGTGATCGGCGGAACCCTGCTCTCCGGCGGCCGCGGCACCATCGTCGGCACCGTCTTCGGTGTGCTGATCTTCACCACGCTGACCAACGTGTTCACGTTGAACAACCTGTCCATCTCCGCTCAGGCGATCGCCAAGGGACTGATCATCGTGGCGGCCGTCCTGCTGCAACAGCGGGTGGCGGCCAGATCCCGCGGCGGCTGACAAAGCCGTTTCCCGCCACCTCTTCCCATCCAGGTTTTTCCATCACGACGAAGTGAAGGAGCATCACCATGTCCCGTTCCTCCAGGTCCATCCTGCGCACGGCGGCGATCATCGCCGCCGGCGCGCTCGCGCTGACGGCGTGCACCAACTCCTCGAACAACGCGAGCAGCTCGTCGTCGGCGGCTGCCACCACCGCCGCGGCGCCCAGTGCCGCCGACTCCGCTGCTGGGTCCGCTGCTGGATCGGCCGGCGCCAGTGCTGCGCCGTCGTCCGGCGAGAAGATCAAGATCGGCTTCTCCGCGCCGGCGGCCGACCACGGCTGGATGGGTTCGATCACCAAGTCGGCGGTGGAGGAGGCGCAGGCCCTCGGTGACGTCGACCTGGTGGTCGCGGAGGGCACCAATGACGTCAACCTGCAGATCAGCCAGGTCGAGACTTTCATCAACGACAAGGTCGACGCCATCGTGCTGCTGCCCTTCGACGGTGCCGCCATGACCGACGTCGCGACCAAGGCGATGAACGCCGGTATCCCGGTGATCAACGTCGACCGTGAGTTCTCCAGCCCGTTCGCCGCGCGCAGCACCGTGCTCGGCGACAATTACGGGATGGGCGTGTCCGCCGGTACCTACATGTGCGAGAAGTTCGGTGACAAGCCCGATGCGGTGATCGCCGAGATCGCCGGCATCGATTCGCTGCCGCTGACCCAGGACCGCTCGAAGGGCTTCGCCGACGCCCTTGGCGATTGCGGGCTGAAGGTGTCCAACAGGGTCGCCGCCGAGTTCACCGTCGAATCCGGCGAGGCCGCCGCGTCGAACCTGCTGCAGGCCGCACCCAAGATCGACGGGCTGTGGAACCACGACGACGACCAGGGTGTCGGCGTGATGGCCGCCATCAAGAACGCGGGCCGTGACGAGTTCATCATGGTCGGTGGCGCCGGATCGGCGAACGTCATGCGCGACATCCAGGCCGACAACACCGTGCTGAAGGCCACTGTCATCTACCCGTCCACGCAGGCGGCCGACGGCATCCGGCTCGCCCGGCTGCTGGTCCAGGGTGAGTCCATGGGTGACCTGGTGGAGGTCGAGGTGCCGCGGGAGGTCAAGCTGTACGCACCGGTGGTGACCAAGGACAACGTCGACCAGTACCTGCCGACCGCCTTCGAGTCCTGAGGACGAGCAATGACGAGCACCGAAACTCCCGCGGTGCGGGTGGCGATGATAGGGCACGCGTTCATGGGAGCCGCCCACTCCCAGGCCTGGCGCACGGCCGGCCATGTCGCAGAACTCCCGTTGCGCCCGGAGATGACCCTGCTGGTGGGCAGGCGGGCCGCGGCGGCGACCGAGGCCGCCGATCGGCTCGGCTGGCAGGAGAGCACCGACGATTGGCAGGCGGCGATCGCCAGGGACGACATCGACGTCGTGGACATCTGCACGCCGGGTGACACGCACGCCGAGATGGCGATCGCCGCGCTGGCCGCCGGCAAGCACGTGCTGTGCGAGAAGCCGCTGGCCAACACGGTTGCCGAAGCGGAGGCGATGGTCGCGGCCGCCCGCGGCGCAGCCGGCAGGCAGGCGATGGTCGGCTTCACCTACCGCCGGACACCTGCGGTCGCCCTGGCCAGGGACATGGTCGCCGCCGGCGTTCTAGGGTCCGTGCGGCAGGTCCGCGCCCAGTACCTGCAGGACTGGCTCGCCGACGAGGAGGCGCCGCTGACCTGGCGGCTGGACAAGGAACGGGCCGGCAGCGGTGCGCTGGGCGACATCGGCGCGCACATCATCGACGCGGTCGAGTTCGTCACCGGCCAACGTCTGACCGGGGTGGCGGGGCTGACCGAGACCTTCGTCAAGCAGCGGCCGCTCGCTGCCGCCGGAGGCGGCGGGACCGGCGCCAGCATCGGTGGTACGGCCGGCGACGGGTACGGTCCGGTGACGGTCGATGACGCCGCCCTGTTCTTCGGCCGGCTGGAATCCGGCGCGATCGCCTCCTTCGAGGCCACCCGGTTCGCACTCGGCCGGAAGAACGCGATGCGATTCGAGATCAACGGCAGCCAGGGCAGTGTGGCGTTCGACTTCGAGAATTCCAACGTGCTGGAGCATTACGACGGCCGGCGGCCGGCGGACGAAGCGGGTTTCACCAGAATCCTCGTGACGGAGCCGACCCACCCGTACCTGTCGTCCTGGTGGCCGCCCGGTCACGGGCTCGGCTACGAGCACGGCTTCACCCACCAGGTGATCGATCTCGTCCGTGCGATCGCCTCGGGCGAACCCGCACGACCGACCTTTGCCGACGGCCTGCACGTGCAGCGGGTGCTGTCGGCGATCGAGTCCAGTTCCGACGCCGACAGCAGTTGGCAATCCATCCCCGACGAGCAGGAGCACTGACATGTCCCGCCCGATCACCTTGTTCACCGGTCAATGGGCCGACCTCCCGTTCGAGGAGGTCGCCAGGCTCGCCTCCGAGTGGGGCTACCAGGGATTGGAGATCGCCTGCTGGGGTGATCATCTCGACGTCTGGCGAGGCGCCGAGGACGACGACTACATCACCGGCCGACGCGAGATCCTCGACAGGTACGGCTTGTCGGTATTCGCGATCAGCAACCACCTCAAGGGACAGGCGGTCTGCGACGACCCGATTGACGCCCGGCACCGGGACATCCTGCCCGACAAGATCTGGGGGGACGGTGATCCCGAGGGTGTCCGGCAGCGGGCCGCGGAGGAGATGAAGCAGACCGCGCGGACCGCTGCGCGGCTCGGCGTCGACACCGTCATCGGTTTCACCGGGTCGTCGGTCTGGAAGTACGTGGCGATGTTCCCGCCCGCATCGCAGGAATTGATCGACGCCGGATACCAGGATTTCGCCGACCGCTGGAATCCGATCCTGGACGTCTTCGACGAGGTAGGCGTGCGGTTCGCGCACGAGGTGCACCCGAGCGAGATCGCTTACGACTACTACACCACCGAAAGGACTCTCGAGGCCATCGGGCACCGGCCAGCGTTTGGCCTGAACTGGGATCCGAGCCATTTCGTCTGGCAGGGACTGGATCCGGTGATGTTCCTGTGGGACTTCAAGGACCGGATCTACCACGTCGACTGCAAGGACGCGAAGCTGCGCACCGGCAACGGCCGGCGGGGTGTGCTCGGGTCGCACCTGGCGTGGGCCGATCCGCGTCGCGGCTGGGATTTCGTCTCCACCGGCCACGGCGACGTGCCGTGGGAGGACTGCTTCCGGATGCTGAACACCATCGGCTACACCGGCCCGCTGTCCGTCGAGTGGGAGGACGCCGGCATGGACCGTTTGGTGGGTGCGCCGGAAGCGTTGGCGTTCGTGCAGCGGCTCGCGTTCGATCCGCCGTCGGCGGCCTTCGACGCAGCGTTCTCCAGTCAGGGCTGAGTGGGCAGTTCCAGGGCGGCCCGCACTATCTCGAGCGCCTCGCTCGGTTCGATACCGAGTCGGCTGACGGCCGCCACGTAAGCAGACGCTGCGGCGGCCGCCTCCGACCGGCTTCCGTCCCCGTTCGCGGACACGAGAGTTCCGGCTCGGCCGCGGGTTTCGACCAGGCCGGCCTCCTCCAGTTCCCTGTAAGCGCGGGCGACGGTGTTGACCGCCAGTCCGAGGTCCGCGGCGAGGCTGCGCACCGTTGGCAGCTTTGCGCCGACCGGCAACACGCCGTCGTTGATCTGCCCGGCCAGTTGCCTGCGCACTTGGTCGTAGGGCGGCACCGCGGATGCCGCGTCGATGGTGACGCTCATGTCGCTGCCCTGACCGGGTTCACTGCCATTCCCAGTGTTGTCGCACCGGTGAACTTCGGAGCGCCTTCGTAGAACCGATCGACGTCCACCACGGTGAACCCGGCGTCGGTGATCAGGTCGACGATGTCCCGGGTGAGGTGGCAACCGCCGAGAACCCGTTTGTTCAGCGGCTCCCAGCGATGTTGCCACCGGCGGACGTTCTCGTCCGGTGCCAGCCCGTGCTCGACGAAATGCAGCTCCGCTTCCGGTTTGAGGATCCGGCGGATCTCGTTCAGGGCCGACGTGGGATTCGGGATGGTGCAGAGCGTCCAGGTCAGAAGTGCAGCATCGCAACTGTTGTCCGGCAATGGGATCGACTGACCGTCTCGGCCGGCCCGGGTGATCGGCACGGCACTGCCGGCGATCCGGGTCTGCGCCAGCTCCCATCCGCGATCGGCGGGCTCCACCGCCGCAACCGAACGGACGGCGGGCGGGTAGAACGGCACGTTCGTCCCGGAACCGAACCCGATCTCCAGCACGTCCCCGGTGAGGTCGGCGCACACCCTTTGCCGGAGCGGCACGAGCTGCTTCGATCCGCACGCGACGTTCAGGATCCGCGGGAGGACGCGTTCCCCGTAGTAACCCATCTTGAGCCTTTCCTGCGTCGAAACCCGCTCGTCGAACTCGGCGCGGTAGGTCGATACTCCTCCGATGAGCGAACTGATGGGCAGATGGTCAAGAGCCGTGTCGGAACCAGATATGTGGGTCGATCCGGACGACGATCCGCGTAAGGGGGCTTCGCCGGGCACGGACGAACGCACAGTCCTGCTGAACTACCTGCGCCGTTACCGCCTGACCATGGAGATGAAATGCGCGGACCTGGACGCGGAGCAACTGGCCCGGAGAGCCGTTCCGCCGTCGACCATGTCGCTGCTCGGGATGGTCCGTCATATGGCCGACGTGGAACGCCAATGGTTCCGTAGGGTGATGGCCGGCGAGCAGGCACCGCCGCGGTTCTACTCGGCGGAACAGCCGGACGGGGACTGGGACGGTGCCCGCGCCGACGATGCACTGGTCACCGAGGCATTCCAGGCATGGCGAGCCGAGATCACGTTCGCGCAGGAGTTCGTCGACCGCACCGCTGACCTCGGGACGATCGGCACAGCCCACGGCGAGCCGGTGCCATTGCGCAATGTTCTGGTGCACATGATCGAGGAGTACGCCCGTCACTGCGGGCACGCGGACCTGCTGCGGGAATGCATCGACGGCCGGGTCGGCCAGTAGCAGCCGGTTCCGGCCGCGTGCCTACAGTGGGCTGATGAGCAAAATTCTCTTCGTCGTCACCGGGGCCGATCATTGGACGCTGGCGGACGGCACGAAGCACCCGACGGGTTTCTGGGCCGAAGAGCTGGTCGCGCCGTACCGGGAGTTCACCGCCGCGGGTCACGAGGTGGTCGTCGCAACCCCTGGCGGTGTGACGCCTGTCGTCGACAAGGCGAGCCTGGCGCCGGAAGTCAACGGCGGCAAGGACAACGCCGATGTGATCGAGGCGGCGTTGGGCGCCATCGAGCAACTCAAGGCCCCGCTGCGGCTGGAGGACGTCGAGCTCGCCGACTACGACGCGGTGTTCTACCCCGGTGGCCACGGTCCGATGGAAGACCTGGCCGTCGACGCGAATTCCGGCCGGTTGCTGCTCGAAGCGCTCAATTCGGGCAAACCGCTCGGCATTGTGTGTCACGCCCCCGCCGCGCTACTCGCCACCGAGGACGGCGAGGGTGTCTCACCTTTCGCCGGATATCGGCTCACCGGCTTCAGCAATGCCGAGGAGAAGCAGGCGGGGCTGGCGGACAAGGCCGCCTGGCTGCTGCAGGACCGGCTCGTCGCCCTGCGGGTGGATTACCGGGAGGGCGAGCCGTGGGCGCCCAACGTGGTGGTCGACCGGAACCTGTACACCGGCCAGAACCCGGCGTCCTCGAAGCCGTTGGCTGCCGAGATGGTCAAGCACCTGACGGCGTCCTGACCCGCGTCCGGACTGGTGCCCCCAGCAGGATTCGAACCTGCGACACACGGTTTAGGAAACCGATGCTCTATCCCCTGAGCTATGAGGGCTGAACTGCTCTGTATCACGGCCGCAACGAGGATACGTGGTGACGGCCGTCGCGGATGACACGGTCACCTTGTCCGCTCGCCAACTACGGTCAATCGATGAACGACGCAGGCACAGGCCGGGTCGCGGTCATCACCGGGGTGGGCCGGCGGCGGTCGATAGGGGCGGGGATCGCCGAGCGCCTGGCGCGTGACGGCTGGCACCTGGCGTTGAACCATTGGCGACCCTGGTCGCTGCCGCCGTGGAGCTGGCCGATCGCGGCGTGCGCGCGAATGTGATCAACCCCGGCGGTATCGACACCGGCTGGATGGACGAGTCGACGCGCTCGGCCTTTATTCAGCGACACCCCCGCGGGACGCCTTGGCACCCCGGACGACACCGCGAACCTGGTGAGTTTTCTGCTCTCCGACCAGGGGGCCTGGATCAACGGACAGATCCTCTACAGCAACGGTGGATTTCGAGTCGGCTAACGCGCCAAAGGGGAGGCCGGCAGCACCCGCAGCAGACCCCGGGTGATCACCGCCGGGGTCAGGTGCCGGTAGCCCGCCGTGTCGAAGACGACGACCAGCTCGTGCGCGTCGACCGACAGCACGACGCCATCACCCCACGTTGTATGCGTCACCCGGCTGCCGACCGTCACGTCACCGGCGACGCCCGCCGCCGAAGCCGGTGTCTCAGCCGGCCGGGAGGAGCGGTGCGGCTCGGAGTCCAACAGCCGATGGTCGTTGTCGCAGTTGCCGCACGGCGGCTCGTAGTGCTCGCCGAAGTACGCCAGCAGCTCCGCCCGGCGGCAATGCTGACTTTCGGCGTACCAGCGGACCGCGTCGATGCGGCTCTCGGCGATGGCCTGCTTGGCGTCCTCCGCCGTGTGTGTGCGAACGCTCGCCCGAGCGGCTGCACCGGAATCACCGACCCTCGGCGTGACAACCCCGTCATGCAGCGTGGCGGCTCCGGCATCGACCAGTCGCTGGACGACCGTTTCGGTGCGGCGGGCGCTCCAGCCGACGTGATCGGCAAGTGCGTTCAGCGGCACCGGCCCGGTCACCCGGCACAGCGCGCCGATCATGGCGTCGACATCGGCGTCCTTCACCCTGGCGGCTGAGGCGAACATCCGGGAGAGCCGCAGATCAGCCGGGTTGAATACGAGCACCGCACGGGCAGGCTGCGCCGTCGCGGCCGGCGCGGCCGACCTCCTGGTAGTACTCGTCCATGCTTCCGGGCGGGCTCGCATGGACGACGCTACGCACGTCCGGCTTGTCGATGCCCAACCCGAAGGCGCTGGTGGCCACCACCACATCGAGCCCACCGCCGAGGAACGCGTCCTGGGTCGCCGAGCGCTCGCCGACCGGCAGCCCCGCGTGATACGGCGCGGCCCGTAAACCGGTGCGGCCGAGCCGGTCGGCCAGCTCCACACAGTGCCGATGACTGGCTGCATAGACCAAGGCGGGCGTCGTTCCGTCCCGCACGGCCCGGACCACTGCCTCGTCGGCGCGCCGGCGATCGGCCTCGGCGCTGCCGTGCACCTGTTGCACGGCGAGGCTGATGTTCGGCCGGTCGAAGCCCGCAACGACCACCGCGGGGTCGGTCATCCCGAGTCGTCGGGTGATCTCCGTTTGCACCGGCGGGGACGCCGTCGCGGTCAAGGCGAGCACCTGCGGCATTCCGAGCAGCGATCGGGCATCGGCGAGCTGCAGGTAGTCGGGGCGGAAATCCAGACCCCATTCGCTGACCAGGTGCGCTTCGTCGACGACGAGCAGCCTGCAGTGCCGCGCACCCCCGGCGAGCAGATCGCGGGTGGCGGGCCGGGTCAGCTGTTCCGGCCCCAGCAGCAGGAAATCCAGCTCGCCGTCGGCCACCGCAGCCCGCGCTGCACGGACCTCTGCCGCGTGCAGGGTCGCGTTCAACTGCGCCACCCGGACCGGTCGGCCGTCCGGGAGCCGACGGTCCTGCAGCCCCCGCAGCTGGTCGCGCTGCAGCGCTACCAGCGGCGAGACGACGACGGTCAGCCCACCGCGGAGCAGACCGGCGAGCTGGTAGACCGCACTCTTGCCGCTCCCGGTGGCGAGCACAGCGAGCGTGTCCCGACCGGCCAGCACCGGGTCGAGTGCGAGCTGCTGAACCGGCCGCAACCGCGAATACCCGAACACGCTGCTGGCGAGCGATGAGACCGCATCGGTCGGTGGAGGAACCGGCACGGGGCGACTATCCGTCGGTGCGGACGACCGCCCAGCCGTGCCCACCGACGGTCACCGTCCCGCCGTCGAAAGACGTTTCCGCGGTATCGCCCCCATGGTCCGACGCGAGCAATTCGGTGCCACCCTGCACTTCGAACGCGAACGGCTCGTCTCCGACGTTGAGCGCCACCAGGACCGCCGCGCCGTCGTCACCGGCCACCCGGTAGGAGAGCTGCTCGTTGGCCAGTGTCACGACCTCGAGTCGCCCGGTCCCGATCCAGGCTTCACGCCGCCGCACCCCGATCAGCTCCTGGTGCAGGTGGAAGATCGGCTCGCCGAGATCCGACAGCTCCTCCGGGCGGTCGGGGAAGGGCGGCCGGACCTCGTCGTCACCACCCTCCCGGTCCTCCTTGACGCCGCGGAATCCCTGCTCGTCGCCGTAGTAGACGCTCGGGACGCCGGGCAGCGTGAACAGCAGCACGAGGGCGTGCGGAAGGGTGTCCGGGTCGGTCAGTTTGCTGGCGATCCGGGTGACGTCATGGTTACCGACGAAGGTCAGCGGACTGAAAACCTCGCAGAACTCACGGTGCCGCTCCAGCGTCCAGGACAGCTCGAAGAAGTTGCCGTCGTTCAACGAGCTCCAGATCGACTTCCAGAGCTCGTACTGGGTGACGGAATTCAGCCCGCCGTCGCGCACCCAGTCCGGGAAGTCGCCGTGGATCACCTCACCGACCAACCAGGCGTCCGGGAATCGCTCCCGGACCCGCGTGGTGACGGCGCGCCAGAACGGCAAGGGAACCGCGTAAGCGGCGTCCAGCCGCCACCCGTCGATGCCCCGCGCGAGCCAGTGCGTCATGACGTCGACGACGTAATCCGCGACGGCCGGTTGGTCATGGTTCAGCGAGACCAGACCTCCGTGTCCCTCGAAGGTCCGGTAGCCGAAGCCGTCATGTCCGTCGGCGTCCCAGTCGATGTGGAACCAGTCGGCGTGGTCGGACGCCTGGCGTCGTTGGAGGACATCGGCGAAGCCGGCGTGGCCGCGGCCGACGTGGTTGAAGACGCCGTCGAAGAGCACCCTGATGCCGCGGTCGTGGCAGGCCGCGATCAGCTCATCGATATCGGCGTCGTCACCGAGGCGGGCATCGATGGAGAAATGGTCGACGACGTCGTAGCCGTGCGTCTCGGAGGCGAACACCGGGTTGAGTGCCAGGCCGTTGCAGCCGAGCTCGACCAGGTAGTCCAGCCACGGCAGCAGCAGCGGCAGCCGGTGCCGGACCTCCGAGCCGGCCGGCAGCGCCTGCTTTTCGGCGCCGAGAAAACCGAACGGGTAGACCTGCCACCAGATGACCGAACCGGTCCAGGAACTCATCGAACTGCCCTCGCGCTCGTTCAGGTTGGGACCGAAGACTATCCGTCGGCCGGCTGGTGGCCCAGGTCCGCCGGTGCGGTCACCCTGCGGCCCCGGAACCGTAGGTACCGTCGTCAGGGGTTCCCCGGCAATCGCAGATTCATTCAAGCGGTGCGCATCCGTTCGGGACCGCTGTTCGGTATTGCATCGGGCGGATCGTCCCGGTATGCGTGTGCTTGTTGCCGGAGTGCCGATCCGCCCGTCGGACCAGCGCCCGGTGACAGCTGCCGGGCCACCGATCTGAAACGAGAATCCATGGCTCTGCAAGCTGCGCTCGCGAAGGTGATGGATGCGCCGTTCATCCTCGATGCGATGCGGGCCGCTGACGCACTGACCCTCGCCGCCGGACACGACGGCGGGCCGCATGCCGTCAGGGTGCTCACCTCGGCCATCGCCGATGACGGGGACCAGGTCACCGCGATCGCCGCCGTCCACGCTCTCGGCGCTGTCTTCGACGACGGTGCCGCCGACGTCCTGTCCGACCTGCTCTCCGACCGCCGGCCCTTTCTTCGCGAGCACGCCGCCTGGGCCCTCGGCTCGCGGGCGCCGCGGCTGGACACCGTCGGGCGGCTCGTGTCCGGAGTGGCCGGCGGCGGCTTCGCCACCGTGATCAACCAGCGCGCGCTGCGTCGCTGGGCGCAGCTCTCACCCGACCACATCGCGTTGGCGCTGGAGGGCGCCCTGGTTTCCCGGGACGACGCCGCGGGACGCGCTCGGCTGATCGAGACGATGGGGCTGGTGCCCGGGTCCGTCGCCAGCCGAGCGCTGCTGCGGATAGCCGGTGACGACAGCGAGCCGCTGCGCTCCAGGATGGCCGCGGTGGCCGCGCTCGGCGATCGCGGGGCCGGCGAAGCGGCTGAGCTGATCCAGCGCCTGGCGTGGACCGATGGCGAGCTGGGCGCGGTCGCCCGGCTCGCCCAATACGACCTGCATCCCTCGCCGGTGCTGCCGGGCGACCCGCCCGACGGGCTGGTGATCGCGCAGCTGTTCCTGCACGCCGACCTCGATCGTGAACTGAGCCGGGCAGGCGCCGGCGACAACGGTGGAATCGCCACGATGCTGATCAGGCTGGGTGATGCACTCGGGGCGGAGCCGGGCGTCGCCCGTGTGCTGACGATGTCGCGGGGATCGGCCGACGCCGCTGTCGACGCGCTGTCCGATCGTGCGGGGGGCCACGTCCTGGCGCCCATCCCGTTGATGTCCGAGCCGACGGATGCCGCCAACGCCTGGCCGGTGTCGGTGGCCGCGGAGCGCGGGATCCGGCGGGCGCTGACGGCGCACGGCAGGGTGGATGTGGTGCATCTGCGGATGGCCGATGTCGGCAGCATGGCGGCGGCGAACGTGGCCACCACGCTCGGTATCCCCATCGTGTTCACCCTCGCGCCCGACCCGCACGCTGTGATCCACGCGCTGGACATGACCGGCGCGCTGACCAGGGTGGGTTTCGGCAGCGTCGACGAGCGGGAGCACTACTGGTTCCGCACGAGCCTGGTCCGCCGGCTCGCCACCGGCGCGCATCACTGCGCGCTGTTCCCCCGGCCGGAACTGCGGGACCGGCTCGATGATCTGCTGGGCATCGACATCGACCGGGACCCGTCCCGGTACACCGTCGTGCCCGAGGGCATCGACGTGCGGGTCAGTGAACAGGCCCGGCTGGAGGTGACCGCCGTCCAGGGCAATGATGTTGCAGGGCAGGGGCTGTCGCCGGCACTCGCTGATCTCGCACGGCTGATCGGCCAATTGCCGGAGCATCGGCACGGGTTGCCGCTGGCCATCAGCGTCGGCAGGTTGCACCGGGTCAAGGGCATGGCAACGGTGGTCGAGGCATGGGCGTCGGACGAGGAACTGCAGGCACGCTGCAATCTGCTGATCGCCGGTGGGGACCTGGACGCACCGTCGGCGGACGAGAGTGGCCAGCTGGCGGCCATCGAAGGTGTCATCGCCCAGTACCCGAACGCCGCCGACGGGTTGATCGTCGCCGGTCACCGCCCCAACGACGTCGTCGCGGTGTGGATGGCCGCCGCCCAATGGGGACTGCGGGACGCGATCGCGCCGGGCGGGGTCTATGTCTGCGGCAGCCTGAAGGAGGAGTTCGGTTTGGCGCTGATCGAGGCGCTGGCTGCCGGTCTGGTCGTCGTCGGACCCGAAGGTGGTGGCCCCGCAACCTATATCGAGGAGGGGGTCACCGGCTTCCTGGTCGATACCCGCTCGCCGCAGCAGGTGGGGACCGGTGTCGCAGCCGCGCTGGATCTGGTCGCCAAGCCCGACGACGCGGCGCGAGTGGCCGCCGCCAGGCAGATGGTGGCCGACCGGTTCACGGTTCAGGCCATGGCGCGAACACTGGTCGGCGTGTATGACGGCGTGACCGCTCCGATGCTGGGCTGACCGGTCGATGACGCTGCTGATCATCAGCCCCGACTACGCCTCCCATTTGCTCCCGCTCGCCACGCTGGGCACGGCCTGGCGGGATGCGGGGGAGCAGGTCGTCGTGGCCAGCGGGCCGGCGACAGCGGCGATCACCGCCGACTTCGGCTTCGCCCGAACAGATCTGGTGCTCGGCCGCGGGTCGAACCCGGGAGTGATCCGGGCGGAGGACCAGGTGGCGGGCGAGGACGACGCCCTGCGCGGGTTTTTCGCCGCCACCGAGCAGGGCATGGTGCCGACCCTGCTCTACCAGGCGCAGGCCCGGCGGGCAGACCTGTTGTGGGATCCGGTGAACACCGCCCGCAGGGTGCTGGACGTCGTCGACGCGGTGCAACCGGATGAGGTTCTGGTGGACCACCTGGCGTTCAGCGCCAGGTTGGCGCTGCTGGCCGGCGGCGTCCCGCACGCCGACGTGGTGCTGGGTCACCCGTCCGCCCTGCCGGTCGGGGACGAGGTGTACGGCTACCCGTCCGCATGGCCGGCGGTCTTCGAGCCCGACCGCGGCGAACTCAGCGGCTTGCTCGAGCGGTGCCGGGCCGTCCGTGACGAGTTCACCGCTGAATGGAACGCGGCTCTGAAAGTGCTTGCGCCGCAGGCTGAGCCGGTTCGTGACGCCTTCACCGAGCATGCCCGGCCGGTGTTGCTGAATTACCCGCAGCATCTGCATGACCCGGCGCGGACCGCGCTGCTGCCCGATCATGGGTTTCTGGGGTCGGCTGTGCGGCAGCAGGAACCGCCCCCGGACATCGCCCGCTGGCTCGACCAGAACAACCAGATCCCGCTTGTGTACGTCAGTTTCGGCAGTTTCCTGTCGGTGCGCGGCGATGTGCTGCGCCGGGTGGTCGACGCCCTGCGCCGGCTCCCGGTGCGGGTTGCACTGGCAGTCGGGTCCGCGGACCGGTCCGCGCTCGGCGAGCTTCCCGCGAGATGGCTGGTGCGCGAGTTCCTTCCGCAGGTGGCGCTGCTGGAGCGCGCGACAGTGTCGGTGACCCACGGCGGCAACAACAGTGTCACCGAATCGATCACCGCCGGGATCCCGATGCTGGTGCTGCCGTTTTCCACCGATCAGTTCGCGGGCGCCGCCGCGATCGAGAACGCCGGCGTGGGAATCGCTCTCGACCCGAACGCGGCATCGGTCGACGAACTCACCGGCGCTCTGGAGGACCTGCTGAACGGGGAGCAGCGCGCGACCGCGCGTCGGTTCGGCGCGCAGTTGCGTGCCCGCCCCGGTCGTGAGGTGGCGCGCGAGGCGATGACCGCCGGTGCCGTCACCCGCTGAGGCGTGTGTCAGGGTGATCGGATGACGACCTGGCTGGTGGATGCGATCCTGTTCGACCTGGACGGCACGCTGGTGGATTCCGCGGGCAGTGTCGAGCGCAGCTGGCGGCAACTCGCCGACAAGATCGGCAGGCCGTGGCCGCAGGTGCAGCCGCACATCCATGGCGTCCCGGTGCAACAGGTGATGAAGGAACTCGAGCCGGACATGCCCGCGGAGCGGGTGGAGGAGCTGCGGCAGTTCATGGTGGAGTCCGAATCCACCGACACCGCAGGCGTTGTCGCCCAACCCAGCGCCAAGGAGCTGCTCGCCGCCCTGCCCGGAGACCGGGTCGCGATCGTCACCAGCGGCGGGATCCGGCTGGCCAGTTCACGGATCGCGGCGGCCGGCCTGCCGACTCCGGCCGTGATGGTCACCGCCGACGACGTCAGCGTGGGAAAGCCCGACCCCGCACCGTATCTGCGCGGGGCCGAGCTGATCGGGTTCCCGCCGGAGCGCTGTCTGGTGGTGGAGGATGCGCCCGCCGGGGTCGCGTCCGCCCGCGCCGCCGGCTGCCCGGTCATCGGGGTGCTGACCACCCACAGCACGCTGGACGCGCCGACGGTGGCGTCATTGGCGGACATCCACTTCACTCAGGTCGACGGTGCGATCCGGGTCAGCATCGAGGGGTGATCTCGCGGCGTCCGTTGACCTCCCGGGGTCGCGTCGCCGCAGCCGCGCGCGCAACCGCCTCGTGCTGCTCCACGGACGGCGATGATTGCCGATCTCGACCATCAGCATGGCGCCGACGAGAAGTGCTCCGCCAACGATGGTCCGAGCGCCCACCTCGCCGCCCAGCACGCCGGCCGTCACCGCTGCGGCAGCCGGTTCCAGGGTCAGCAGGATCGCTGCCCGGACCGCGCTCACCCGTGCCTGCGCCCAGGTCAGCAGCACCATGGCGCCCGCAGTCGCGACGACCGCGAGGAAGGCGATGGACACCCACATCCCACCCGAGCGGGGCAGGGCCGGCAGCAGCGGACCGCCGGTGACGGCGCCGCGGAGGGCGACCGCAGCCAGCGCCAGGAAGGTCACGGTCCCGGCCTGCACGAGCGCGATGGCGGCGGCATGTTCGGCTCTGGCCCATCGGGACAACAGCACCAGATGCAGTGCCCACAGCGCCGCGGCCAGCAACGTGACAACCTCACCCCGCCCGAGTCCCGTCCCGCGCAGGCTCAGCACCGCCAGCCCGCCGGCCGCGACCCCGACGGCCATCCAGGTGGTACGGCCTGGTCGATCCTTGAACAGCGCCCAGTTGATCAGCGGGGCGAGGATCACCAGCGTGCCGGTGAGAAACCCGGACATCATCGCGTCGGTGTCCGTCATGGCCCAGGTCTGCAGCAGGAACCCGGCCCCCAGCAGCCCGCCCAGGACCACCGACCGCGCCCACAGGTGAGCCGGCAACGGCGGTGCGGTCCGCGCGGCCAGCACCAGCAGCACGGTGGCGCCGCCGAAACGCCAGGCGACCAGGTCGGCGGACGGCAGCGCGTCGGCTGTCCCGTCCACCACCGAGAACGAGATGCCCCACGTCACGGCGACGGCGACCAGCGCCACCGTGGGCAGCACCGCAGACGGGCGATCGGAGAACCGACTGATCATCACTGACCTCAGGGAACGGGGCCGGACGAGTGTCCGGCACCGTCTGTGACGGTCAGTGCAGGTTCAGTGATACATCAATCGCGGTTCGGCATCGCCGGGTCGGCGTGTCAGTGCGGAATCGCCGGGGCGGCCGGCTCAGCTGAAAGAGCCCCGCACCAGGCTGATACCCGAATGGGCGGGATTGCCGTTGGGCGGCTCGTCGGAGACATCGACGGTGCGGTACTCCTGGGTGCTGATGCCGTTGGGCACGGTGAAGGTGCCATCACCGTTGTTCAACGTGCCCAGGGACACCATCCGCCCCTCGTCGCCGAACAGCCAGACCTCGTAGGCGTGGTTCGTCACCGGCGGCAGGTCCGGGGCGCTGACCTTGACCTGCGTCCCGTTCGGGTCGGCGACCAGTTCCGCCTGGCCGAGCTGACGCTGCTGGTCGGCGGCCAGCGGACCGTCGGGCACCGCCTTCAGCGGCGCGACCGCCTCGATGGTGACGTCCGTGCCGCGGTTCTGGCTGATCACCACGGCGCCGGCGCCGAGCGCGATTCCGACGACCGCGGCCGCTAGCGGCGCAACCCACCGGGACCAGCGTCGCGGTGCTCCACCAGACGATCGTCCGCCCCCGGACGTGCCGGGGAGTCGGTTCGTGGCCGGGAGTTCGGCAGGGGGCAGGTCAGCGCCCGTGCCGGGCACCGAGGTCAGGGCGGGCCCGTTGGATCCGTTCCTGCCGTTCTTGTGATGGCTGTCGGAGTCCTGCGGCGCGCCGGGATCGTCGGCCCGGAAGGGCACGGTCGGTCCGGTCGGCGCAACCGAATCGGCCCGGCTCGGATCCTGCACCGCGGTGGCGACGGCGCCTGAGGCCGGTTCCAGCCCGAGTTCGTCCGCGATCGCACGCCAGACGTTCTCGCCCGGTTGTGGCGCGTTCTCGCCGAAGTTGCTCAGCGCGGCCAGACCAACAGTGGTGCGGAAGGCCGCCACCTCGGACGAACACTGCTCACATCCGGCGACGTGCGCGTCGGCGGACGGCCCCACGGACTCGCCGAGAGCGAGGAGGGCGAGGTCGTCGGCATCAGGATGTTGCACCGTCCACCTCCCAACGCTTCCGGAGCTGTATGAGCGCCCGTCTGATGTGACTCTTGACGGTTCCGACCGGTATTCCGGTTGTCGCCGCGATCTCCGAATGGCTGAGATCTCCGTAGAACGCCAACCGGAGCACCATTCGTTGCTCCGCCGGCAGCTTGTTCAGTTCGTTGCTGACCACCACCCGGTCGACCACCCGGTCGACCGACTTCGTCTCCGTCGCCGGCGGGGCGATGCTCTCCGCCGCGGAGACCACTTTGCGGTCCCGGTCCAGCGACGCGTACCTGTCCGCGATCAGCCGGCGGGTGATCCCCAGTAGCCATGCGCCGAGCGACCCACGGGCCGGGTCGAACCCGTCCCTGCCCTTCCAGGCCCGGACGAACACCTGCTGCACCAATTCCTCTGCGTCGTGGTGATTGCCGAGCCGGAGCATCCCGACCCGTTGCACCATGCCGCCATATCGGTCGAATGCCTGACGCAGAGCCGCGGCGTCACCGGCACGGAATCTCTGCATCCATTCACCGTCCGCCGTCAGCTCGGGTGAGGTCCCCGGCGGCGGCGTTGAGGGACTGGACACGTGAGCAGCGTAGGTCATCCCTTGACGGGCACCGCGGTAATGGCAATGTTGTCGTCATATCCGAGCGTTGATTCGTTGAAGGATCCGCCACAGGTGATCAGCACCAGCCGCGAATCGCCACCGCGATCGAAGAGTCTGTCCAGTGGTACCTCCGACTTGGGCCACTCCTCGCGTGACACCACGGAGAACTCGCGGGTGACGCCGCCCTCGTCGGTCACCTTCACGATGTCGCCCGGACCGAGATCGCCGATCCGGCCGAACACCCCGACGCCCTGCTGGTAGTCATCGACATGGCCGGTGAGCACGGCAGAACCGGTGGATGAGCCAGGCGCCGGGCCGAACCGGTACCAGCCGACATCGCCGACGTCCTTGGGGATTTCCATGACGCCCTCGCTGTCGACACCCATCGGGATGACCGGAGCATTCACGCCGAGGCTGGGGAGCTCGACGCTGACCGGCGCCTTGACCGGTGGTGCGGCCGGGCGCGGCGGGCTTTGCCCTGGCCGCGGCTGTCGGCTTCGACGGTGCGGGTTTCGGAGCCGTCGTCTTCGGTGCTGTCGTCGTCGGTGGTGTGGCTGTGGGTGCGGCCGAACGCTGTTCAGATGTGGGTGCGGATTGCGTGGATGGGGCTGTCGAACCCGAGGTGGTCGACGGGAGAGCGGCGGGTGAATCCCGGACCGACGGGGAGGCCAGTTCGGCGGCCGCGGCGGCGTTGACGGAGGTCACCGTCTGTCCCGCCGGTTCCGGTTGAGCCACCCACCAGACGACGGGCGCCGAGAGCATCATGGCGAGCCCCGCCGCCAGGCCGGTGGCAGCCTGGCGGCGGGACATCTTGGTGCGCACAGCGCGTCCGGACGGCTCGGTCAGACCGAGCGATCCAGGTACAGGCGCCGTCCGCCGACGACCGCTGCAGCCATACCCAGGGTCAGCAGGACGACCAGGGCGATGGTGGCGGCGGGGCTGTCGGCGGGGCCGGTGCCGGCGGGGACGCCGCCCGGTGCGGAGTGCAGGCCGGTCACGGTGAAGCTGACCAGCGTCAGGGTGCCGTCCTCGGCGCTACCGACGGCGTGCACGAAGGTCGCGCTGCCCTCGGCGAGGTCCAGCGTTGCCGGGCCGATGGCCACGGTGTCGGTGCCGGCGAGGACGACGTCAGCCTCGACGGTGCCGGCCGGGATGTTCAGCACGCCTTCCTGCGGGTTGGTGACTCCGGCGAGGACGACGGCGCCGCCGGCCCGCACGTCGACCGCAGGAGCCGCGGCGTCATGGCGCACCACGAGGCGGGTGTTGCCGGCGGAGATCACCGAGACATCGTTCACGTACGGGGTGACGATCGGGTTGCCGTCCGCGTCCAGGTGGGCGACGACCGTGTAGCTCGTGCCCGCATCGACGGTGGCCGAGGCCTCCAGGATCGGCGTGGAGTCGTCCGTGGAATCCGGCGCCGCGATCACGATGTCGTAGGTGCCGGCCGGAAGGTCCAGCGGTCCTGCGACGGTCTCCGGCTGGAAATCGTCCAGGGTCAGGGCGCCGTTGACGTAAACGTCGACGGGAGTGTCCGGGATGCCGTGGACCACGTACACCGTGCCGGTGTCTGCAGCCGAAGCCGGCAGCGCGCCGAAGATCGTGGCCGCCAGGGCCAGCGAACCTGCCGCTGCGCCGGCGATGAGACGCCTCATGTAAATCCTCCTCGTGTGGGGGGGGTGGGAGTGCTTCCGAGGAGAGTTACCGCGGCGGCATGGGCATTGGATGCACCAGTGTCGGATTCGGGGATTTCCGTTCCTTTGGCGCGGAATGACGGTCGATCAGTCGTCGACACCCCGCGCCACGAGCGCATCACCCAGCGCGTCGGCCGACCGCAGTGCGCGCACCACCGCGGGCGCGGCCATCGCCCGCAGCGAGAAGCCTGCGCCTCGCGCCTTTCTCGCGTCAGATACCTCGCGGACGATGTCGACCATCAACGGGATGCATCTGATGGTGAGCGCCAGCAGCAGGCCCGCGCGGTCCGGATCGACCCACCGGCGCAGCGGCCGCATCAGCTTCCGGAAGACGTCGAGCATCGCGGTGACCCGCGTCGTCACGGTCACCAGCGCGGCGACCGCCACTGTCAGCAGCAGACTGCCACAGACCATCACGGCAGGCTGCCAGCCCGCGAAGATCAGCTGAAAGACGGCCACCAGCAACAGGAACCATCGCAGCGGCCACAGCTGTGCGGCCGCGACCCGGGGCGGGATCCGTGCGAGCGCATACAGGCCGGTCAGCACCAGGGCTGCCACGGCGAGCTGCCACGGTTCTCGCAGCAGGATGACCACGGTCACCCCGATCAGCATCCCGAGCAGCTTCCACCCGGCCGAGAGACGATGCAGCACAGACTGTCCCGGGTGATACAAGCCGATGACCGTCATGTCAGCAGACCGGTGTAGGCGTCCAGCGCAACAGCGGGCGGCCCGTCCGCGATGATCCGCCCGGCGTCCAGCACGACAACCCGGTCGAAGTCGGCGAGCAAGGCGAGGTGATGGGTGATCAGCACGACCTGTTGGGTCAGTCCGGCCAACAGCTCGTTCACCATGCGGGAGTTCCGCAGGTCCAGCAGCGTGGTCGGTTCATCGGCCACCACCACGTCCGGCTCGGTGATCAGGACGGCGGCAAGGGCGAGCAGTTGCTTCTGCCCGCCGGACAGCAGATGGGTCGGGTGGTCGGCGTGATCCGCCAGCCCGAAGCGCCGCAGACAAGACGTCACCCGCTCGGTCGTCTCTGCTTTGGTCAGTTTCGATTTCCGCAGCGAGAACGCGACATCCTCTGCGACAGTGGGCATCACGATCTGGTTGTCGGGGTCGGTGAAGACGAAGCCGACCCTGCGCCTGACCTCTCGGCCCTTCGCGGTGGTGTCCAGGCCGTCGAGGGTGACCGAGCCGGTCGTCGGAGTGATCAGGCCGTTGATCATCCGGGCCAGGGTCGATTTCCCGGAACCGTTGCCGCCGACGATGCCCACCCGCTGCTCGGTGAGCGTCAGGTCGATCCCGTCGAGCACCGCGCGGTCACCGAAGCGGTGCCCGACGCCGGTGAACCTGATCTCCGGCATCGCTCAGTGCTCCGGGTTCTCGAGCAGCATCGCCAGTCCCTGCCCGCCGCCGATCGCGCACGCGGCCAGCCCGTAGCGCGGACCGGAACCCGTTGCGGGCGTGAGCATCCGGGACATCAGCCGGAGCAGCAGAATCGTTCCGGACGCACCCCAGGGATGACCGAGCCCGATCGCGCCACCCTCGGAGCACACAGTGTCGACATCGAGGTCCAGTTCGTCGACGGCAGTCAGCACAACGGAGGCGAAGGCCTCGGTGACCTCGACCGCGCCGACATCGGCAACCGTCAGCCCGCGACTCGTCACCGCCGGTCGGCCCAGCAGGCACCGCACCGCGGCCGCAGTGCCCAGACCCGGGAGATCCGCCCGGTCCGCGGCGGCGGCACCGGCGACGACGCGCAGGTAGGGCAGGCCTGCGTCGCGGGCGGCCTGCTCGGTGCACACAGCGACGGCCGCGGCGCCGTCCGATACCCCGCAGGAGTTGCCGGCGGTGGCGGTGCCGTCCGCGCCGAACGACGGGCGGAGCCGCGCCAACCGGCCGGCGTCCATGCCCGCTCGCGGGCGTTCGTCGCCGGTGACGTGATCGACGGCGACGATCTCGGCGTCGAACCGGCCCCGCTCGCGGGCGGTGAACGACAGTTCGTGGGAGCGGGCCGCGTACTCGTCCTGCCGCTGTCGGGAGATGCCCCTCATTCGGGCCAGCGTGTCGGCGGCCTCACCCATTTCGGGATCGGGAAACCCCTTGGGGGTGAACGGTGCCCGCTGATACCGCACGGGCGTCGACTGACCGTCGGGTGGCCAGAATCGCCAGGGCGCGGTGCTGGCCGACTCGGCGCCACCGGCCAGGATCAGCTCGGCCTCGCCGGCCCGTACCCTCGTCGCGGCCTGCGCGACGGCGTCCAGGCCGGAGCCGCATTGCCGGTCGACCGTCACGCCCGGAACCCCGTCACCCAGGCCCGCAGCGAGTGCCGAGACCCGGGCGATGTTGCCGCCCGGTCCCATGCAATTGCCGACGATCACGTCGTCGATGGGCCGGTCGAGCGGCGCGACCGTACGGGCCACAGCGTCGAGCACCGGTGCCATGAGTCCGACCACATCCGTCCCCGCGAAGCCATGACCGGCGGTCCCGATCGCCGTCCGTCGGCCGGCCACCAGCACGGGGCCGCGGGCGTCGGATCGGGGACTGGTCACGGGGCCCTACGGTAGTGGCCGCAGGCCGGGAAGTTCCCTCGGCGATGCCCGCCCGCCCGGCTGCTCGACCGGCTGCCCGAACGCCGCCACCGCCGCGGCGACCGGACCGCGCCGCACCTTGCCGCCGGGTGTGCGGGGCAACTGGTCCGCCACCAGCCACCGCCGGGGCAGCGACGGACCGGTCAGGCCTCGCCGTGCGGCATCGCGCAATCCGGACAGGTCCGACCCGGCGACCGGCTCGATGACGGCGGTGACGATCTGCCCGAGCGTGCGGTGCGGCACACCGACCACCGCAACGGCCGCGACACCTGGCAGGGTCGCAAGGACGGCTTCGACATCCTCCGCGAGCACCGTGTGGCCGCCGGTGCTCACCGCGGCATCACCACGACCGAGAACGCGGAAAGCGCCACCCGGCAGGGCTTCCCCCAGGTCGCCGACCGTGGCGAAACCGTCACCGTCCCGCTCCAGTGGGCCGGTCCAGCCCGGGGCGTAGCCGCTCGCCAGGTACGGCGAGCGGACCCAGATCCGTCCCGGCCGGTCCGGTTCGTCCTCGCGAATGCGCACGTGCGCGCCGGGGAACGGCCGCAGCGGCTCGGGCCAGCGCCGGACACCGACAAAAGAAAGTTCGGCCGCCCCGTAGTACTCCAGGACCGCGATGCCGCGGGCGGTGGCCGCCGCCGCGACCTCGTCGGGAAGTGCGGCGCCGGCGACGATCGCGGTGCGCAGCGGTGTGCCGGACGGCAGGTTCTCGAGCAGTGCGGCCAACGCGGCGGGCACGGCATGGACAACGGTCGCGGCGACCGCGTGGTCGGTGAGCTCGGCCCCGAGCGACAGCGTGTGGACGGCCGCGAACAGATGCAGTGTGGAATGCAGCGGGCCCGTCAGCAGGACCCGGTCGTCGACGGTGAGGCCGGCGAGTCGCGACAGCGGCTCGAAGGAGCTGGTCCAGGACGCCGCGCTCCGCAACACCGGTCGTGGCCTGCCGGACGTGCCCGACGTCACCGCGATGAGAAAGGTGTCCGGCGGCACAGCATCGATCAACTGCGCATCGATCAACGGCGCATCGATCGACGGCGGGGGCAACGCCGGATCGGCGACCAGCACGGCCCGCCCGGCCGCGGCCGCGGCGAAGATCGTCGCAAGGCGGGCGGCCACGGTCGTCCCGACGGCCGAGACCGGCTCCCGGCCCGCCAATGATGTTCGCTGATCCGGCGGCCACTGGTCGCGCTCGGCCTGGATCATCTCGGCAAGCTGCCCGTACGACGTGGTGCGACCGGCTTCCGTCACCGCCGGCCGGTCGTCGGCCCCGCCGAGTCGCAGTTGCCCGGTGCCGTCGCTCAGCGCGCGACCTTCTGCCCCGGCGGCGGCGGCGGCGCGGCGGACGAGGTCGGCACGATCAGCCCGGGAATGGACCGGTGCACCTGCTTGACGACCAACGCCGCGACCACTGCCTTCAACACGTCACCGGGCAGGTAGACGAACACGCCGGTGATCGCCGGGCCCCAGCTGGTCCGGATCGCCAACCAGGTCACGCCGAACAGATAGATGACCAGGGCGCCGCCGATCAGATTGACGGCAATGCCCTGCCACAGCGGGTACTTCGGCAGGATGCGCGCGGTGAGCAGGCCGACCACGACGGCGCCGGCGAGAAAGCCGACCAGGTAACCCGCCGATGGCCCGGTCCAGATGCCGACGCCGCCGCGGCCGCCTGCGAGCAGGGGAAGACCGGCCGTCGCCAGTACCAGGAAGACGAGAACGGCCAGAAAACCCTTGCGGGCGCCGAGGATTCCGCCGGCCAGCATGACGCCAAGGGTCTGCAGCGTGATCGGCACGCCGGTGGATCCGATCGTGATGCTCCCAGGCAGCCCGAGCGCGGCGATCAGCGCGGCGAAGATGGCGATCTGCGCGAGGTCGCGGGCGGTGGTGCGTGGTTGGGCCATGCCGATGCTCCCTGTGTGTGAGATCAGGCTCGTGGGCCGATCCCAGGACACGCCGGTCGGCGCCTCACGCGCGGGAGAAGCATAGGGGAATTGCCGTCGGCGGGGCCGCACCGGAGCGATCACCGCTGGACGAGGCGGACGTTCCCGATCCTGTTGTGAGTTGCTTCGCCGGAAGTCGATATGGTGTGCCGACCGCGGGACCGGCCCACAGGCGCCCGGTTCGCGGTCGGAACAATCCCCAGGAGGCCTCTCGCGTGTCCACGAGCATGCATGCCGGTCGGGCGCTGATCGTGTCGATCACCGACCACACGCTTCACGGCGAGGACGACGGCGGCGCCGGCGCGCTGGTCACCGAATTGCTCGCCGAGGCGGGCTTTGTCGTCGACGGATCGGTTGCGGTGCCGTCCGACGAGGTCGCCATCCGGACCGCGCTGAACACCGCGGTGATCGGCGGCGTCGACCTGGTGGTGACGGTCGGCGGAACGGGTGTGTCCCCCCGGGACGTCACTCCGGACGTCACCGCAGAGGTCATCGACCGGGAGCTCCCCGGCATCGCACAGGCGCTGCGCTGGTCCGGCATGGCCGCCGGTGTGATGGATGCCATCGTCTCCCGGGGGATGGTCGGCGTCTCCGGCTCCACCCTGGTCGCCAACCTCGCCGGGTCGCGGGCGGCCATCCGCGACGGCATGGCGACGTTGAACCCGCTCGCCGTGCACGTGATCGAGCAGTTGTCCGACCCGGGCGTCTGACCCCTCCCCGACCCCCGGCCAGACGCGATGACGAACTCCGGCAGTCCGCCTGCACACGAGGGCGGCACCGGCGACAACGCGCGCCCGATCGACCGCCGGACACTCGACGAAATCTTCGGTGACGTCCTGCCCTCGGTCACCCAGGACGAGATCGGCGACGGCGACGAGCGCCGTGGCGACCAGGATCCCGATGCCTGGTACCGGGAGAACCGGCCGCCCCATCACGGTTGAGCGGGTCAGTCGCCGCGCGACTCCGGAGTCCGGGAAACGGTCCGGGTAGCCGGTGGTACCGCGCCCTCCTGCAGCAGGTCGCGAATCTGCATCAGTAGATCGACCTCGGTCGGGTCGGCCTTGATCGGTTGCTGGCGGCGCGAGGCGATGTCGAGCATCTTTTTCATCGGCATCACGAAGACGAAGTAGACGACCAGCGCGGTGATCAGGAAGGTGATCAGCGCCCCGATCATCGCGCTGATGTTGACGTAGGACTCAGGCTTGGCCGGGTTGATGTAAAAACCGATGGATCCGGTGTCCACCCCGCCGAAGGCGTTGAGCACCGGCTGGATCAGGTTGCTGGTGACCGCTGCGACCAGTGCCGTGAAAGCAGCACCGACCACCACGGCGACCGCCAGGTCGATCACATTGCCGCGCAGGATGAAGTCCCTGAAGCCCTTGATCATGCGGACCCTCCACAGAATGTCGTTTCGCGAGCCATGGTTCGCACCTTAGTGGCCATCAGGTGAACCGAATGGCAATGGTGCCGCCGATGTTGGCGGCGACCACCGCGTTCGCGGATTCTGCGGGCACGGCGATCACGACGGGGCGGTCGTCGCCACTCTTCTGGGGGGCCGTGCTCAGCGTGAGGACCACCGCGTCCGGAGCGAGAACCACCGCCGCGGCGTCCGGCCCGACCGACAAGACGGCGACGTGCATGCCGGGCCCCAGCAGATCGACTGCCGCCGGATCCGCGGGACTGATGGGGACGGCCACCCGTCCAGGTCCCGGGTCGGGGCCGGTGACGGCGGCCAGTCGCACATCGGTCACGGTTTCCCCACGCCGGACGGCCGCGGCCAGCCGGGAGCCGATGACGGAGCCGGCGTCGACCAACGCGCCGTCCGGTACCTGCGGCATCCGGATCGGCTCGACGTCGCGTGCTTCCAGCCGTGCCCCGACCGGCAGGTCCCTGGTGAAGGCAAGGGTGTCCTGTCCGGCGATCGTGTCCTTCGGGCTGACGGCGAGGACGCCGGCCACGATCACCAGCGCCGCGGCCAGGGTCCTGCGGGCGGCGCGCGGGAGCCGGCCACCGCGGCGGCGGTCGGTGAACCACTGCCGGCATCTCTCGTACCACCTGGCCTGCACCGATCCCGGGCGGCGGCCGGACCGCCGCCGCGACGAAGGCGACATCCACAGGCGGCGGCTCATGCTCCGGACGGTAGGCGGCCAGGGGGACCGCCGGACGCTGCCAGAAACCGATTGTGCACAGCTGGACGGGTGGGGACAGGCCGGTGTCAGTCCGCCATCTGCAGCCGCAGGATCTGGTCGTCACCGTCCCGGACGCTGCCCCGTCCGTCGGTGTTGGACGTCGTCAACCACAGATCGCCGTCCGGCGCGACCGCAACCGTGCGCAGCCGCCCGTAGGAGCCGGTGAGGTGCGCGATCGGCTCACCGGTGGTCGGTCCCGTCGCTGTCTGGACGATCGGTATCTGCCAGAGCCGCTCCCCGCGCAAGCCCGCCATCCAGATCGAGCCACGCCAGAAGGCGATCCCGCTCGGTGACGCCTCATCGGTGGGCCACACCCTGAGTGGGTCGGTGAAGCCGTCGCGATTGCCGACACCCTCCACGGCGGGCCACCCGTAGTTGCTGCCCGCGGTGATGAGATTGATTTCGTCCCAAGTGTTCTGGCCGAATTCGGCGGCCCACAGGTGGCCGTCGTCGTCGAAGGTCAGGCCCTGCACGTTGCGATGTCCGAGGGTGAAGACCGGGCCGCCGCCGGGATTGTCCGGGGCCGGCTGCAGGTCGGCGGTCAGCCGGAGGATTTTTCCGCCGAGCGAGCCCGCGTCCTGGGAGTTGTCCCGGTTGCCGGCGTCGCCCGTGCCGACGTAGAGCAGGCCGTCCGGCCCGAACGTCATCCGGCCACCGTTGTGATTGCCGGCCCGCGGGATGCCGCGCAGGCCTGCTCGCTGGTCGGTCAACCGGCCGTCGCGCAGCAGCACGGTGTCGATGCGATTGCCGTCTTCGGCCGTGTAATAGACGAAGAGCTTGCTGTCCTGGGCAAAGGACGGCGACACCGCGATACCGAGCAGCCCGCCCTCCCCGCCGGGCACGACCCCATCGATGGTGCCAAGCCGGACGCACGGTGCCGTCCGCCGACACCGAGCTCACCGTCGCGTCGTCCCGGCCGGTGACCACGGCGGTGCCGTCGGGCAGGAACCCCAGTCCCCAGGGAACCTGCAGGCCGGTGGCGACGGTGCTGACATCCGGTTCCTGTTGCGCCTGTTGTGGTGTCGAGGCGACCGGCGAGCTCGGCGCCGGAGCAGGTGGAGGAGCAACAGGAGTCGGATCTGCCGAGCACGCGGAGATCAGGAGCACGGCGAGTGCGATCACCGCCGCTGCCAGCCGGCTCGGTCGGGAGGTCACGCGATCAATGGCCACCCCGCCCAGTATTCCTGCGCGAGAACGGGCCGCGTCAGCTCGCGGCGGCCTTGCTGCCGGCGGTCGAACCGCTGCCGGAGCCGCCCGTCGACGACGCGCCGGTGCTCGTCTTGGCGGCAGAGTCGGACTTCTTGTCCGCCCGGACTTCCCAGGCCCTGACGTCTCGGATCCTGAGCCGGCCTTAGCGGCCACCTTCTCCGCAGACTTGTCACCCGACTTGTCGCCGGAGCCGTTGGCGCCACTGCCGGACTTGCTCTTCTCCCGCGAGTCGGTGCGGTAGAAGCCGCTGCCCTTGAACACCACGCCCACCGAGCCGTACACCTTGCGCAGTTGCCCACTGCAGACAGGGCAGGTGGTCAGCGAGTCGTCGGTGAAGGACTGCACGGCCTCGAAGCGGTGATCGCATTCGGTGCAGGCGTATTGATAGGTGGGCACGGGGTCCTCCGGCTGGGCGTCCGGCGTCGTGCGTGCTCCAACGTCGGGCACACTTCCGGCCGGGTCTGGGTGGGGCAGACGGCGTTCTGGCACTCGAACGCGCTGACTGCCAACTTCGATGATGCGCCTGGAACGGGCTCGACCGCAACTGAGGTCCAGCAGTGGCGCCCGGTGTGACGTCACCGTCAGGCCAATCGGTTCACTCCGGTCGCCGGTGTCACCACCGCGGACACCCGCCGGTCGAGAACATCGACCGGCACCTCGTCGAGAACCTCGCCGTCGAAGAGCACGGCGATCAGCAGTGGGAGTTCAGTGCCGGGCCGCGTGAGGCCGTCGAGCAGAGCGAGTGTCCGGTCGTAATGACCACCGCCGCGGCCGAGTCGGTGCCCCTGTCGATCGACGGCGAGCGCCGGCACCAGGATGGCGTCCGCCGCCGCGATCTCCGCCGGCCCCAGCAGGTCACCGGTGGGCTCGTCGATCCCCAGTGATCCACGGCGGGTCGGCGCCGGGTACCGGCACCAGTCCAGCGGCGCCGGGCCGACGGCGACCGGCACCAGCACCCGGGTGAGCGCGGCCAGGCGATCCAGCAGAACGCCGTCCAACGGCTCGGTGGCCAGCGGCAGGTAGGCCGCGATGCAGCGACGACCCTGCAAGGCTGCCAGCAAATGCTCGCCATTGGCAGCCCGGGCCACCTGCCGTTCCGCCTGGGACCGACTTCGCCGGACGGCGATCAGTTCGCCGCGCAGTGCGGCCTTGCGGTGCCTGATGGCGGGGTCCTCGGGTTGCACGTGCACACCGTAGGGCAGTGCCCGGCCGCGCACGCCGTACGGCTGCGCGCGCCCGGACGGCGGTGTCGGGCGAGCCCGCGGCAGGTCAGGCACTACGGTTGGCGACCATGAACGCCCGTGCCCTGGCCGTGCCGGCGATGCCGTGCCTGAATGGCGGCACGCCGGGCCCGGCCGTCCGACATGGTTTCGGGCGGCGCGCCGGGCACTGCGATGCGCGCCTGCACGGACTGGGCCGCGGAGGTCGGGTCCGATGAGATCGGTTGCCGAGCAACTCGAACGGGTGCTGTCGACGGCGATCACCCCGCCGCCGGTCAGGGTCGCCATCTCCGAGGCGCAGGGCCTGTTGTGCGCCGAGGAGATCGTGGCGTCGGCGGCGCTGCCCGCCTTCGACCAGGCGGCGATCGACGGCTATGCGGTCCGCTCGGTTGACGTCGCGCACGCCAGCGAAGGCCATCCCGTGGTGCTACCGGTGGTGGGCGAGATCGAGGCCGGCGCCCGGTCACCGCACCGCCTGCAACCGGGCCAGACCGTTTACGTCGCAACGGGTGCCGCGCTGCCGACGGTGGCCGATGCGGTGTTGCCGCGGTCGTATGCGACCGGTGGCGGTGCGCGGGTGTCGGTGACCACGCCGGTCGAGTCCGGTGACTTCGTGCGCCGGACCGGCGAGGACGTGCAACCCGGTGACGTTGCCGTGCGGTTGGGCGCCTTCATCGGATCCGCGCAGGTCGGGTTGCTGGCCGCGGTCGGCCGGGACAAGGTGCTGGTGCATCCCCGGCCGCGGCTGTCCATCGTCTCGGTCGGCGACGAGTTGGTCGACGTCGCACGTACCCCGGGGCCGGGCCAGGTGTATGACGTCAACTCCTTCTCCCTCGCCGCGGCAGCCAGGGATGCCGGCGCGGAGGCGAACCGGGTGGGCATCGCCCCCTCCGATCCGCGGCGCTTCCGCGAGCTGATCGAGGCCCGTCTGCTGGTCTCCGAGGTGGTTCTGATCGCCGGCGCGGCGGGTGGCCACAGCGCCGAACTGGTGGTCGAGGCGCTGTCCGATCTCGGCGACATGGACCTGTCCAGGGTCGCCATGCAACCCGGTTCCGCGCAGGGCTTCGGATTGCTGGGACCGGACAAGGTGCCGACCTTCCTGTTGCCGGCGAACCCCGTGTCCGCCCTGGTGGTGTTCGAGGTGGTCGTCCGGCCGCTGCTGCGGATCATGCTGGGCCGGCGGAACCCGTACCGGCGGACCGTGATGGCAAGGACGCTGGAACCGATCACCTCACCGCAGGGGCGTCGGCAGTTCCTCCGCGGTCAACTGATGAGGGACGACGAGGACGACTATCTGGTGCACATCCTCGGCGGCAGCGGAACGCACCTGCTCGCCTCCCTGGCCGAGGCGAACTGCCTGGTGCTGATCGAGGAGGACAGCACGCAGGTGCCGATCGGCAGCGAGGTCCCGGTGTCCTTCCTCGCGCAGCGGGCGTGATGGGCGATGGGTCCCGCTGGCGCGTCGGCGGGCATCACCGGCACCCATCCGGGATGGCCCGCGACGCTGGGCCCGGTGCGGACGGCGATCGGCCTGGTCGTCGCCCGTCCGCTGCAGCGCGGCGACCGGGACGACTGGCGGGCCTCCCGGCTGCGTGACGAGCAGCTGATCGCCCGCTGGGACGCCACCAGCCCGCTGACCTGGGAGCACCGGCATTCCTTGCAGGCGTGGCGTTCTCATCGATCATTGCTGCGGGTCGGCGCTCGCCGTGGCGAGGTGGTCCCGTTCGTCATCGCAGTGGATGGTGCCTTCGCGGGTCAGGTGACGCTGGGTGGCATCCAACGCGGCGCATTGCAGTCGGGCTGGGTCGGGTACTGGGTCGACTCCCGTTTCCACGGCAACGGTGTCGCGACCGCCGCTGTTGCGCTGACCGTCGCGCACGGGTTCGGGCCGGTGGGCCTGCACCGGATCGAAGCCACCATCGCGCCCGAGAACCTCGCGTCCAGGGCGGTCGTGCGGCACCTCGGTTTTCGCGAGGAGGGCCTGCTGGCGCGGTACCTCGACATCGACGGCGCCTGGCGCGATCACCTGCTGTATGCGCTGACCGCCGAGGAACTGCCGAACGGATTGCCGCAACTGCTGGAGCGCTGGCGGGGGATCGGCGCACCGTAACCCGCGCCGTGCACGAGCGGAAGCCGCTGCCGGCAAAAGGTGTGTTCCTACCCGGCCGGGCGAGCTCCAGTCGTTAGCGTGACCGTTGACCTGCTGGTCTGCTGTCGCGCGCGCTGCGGCCCGAACGAGGGGAGCACCCGATGAACATCCCCACCTCCGTCATCGTCGTGCTGTTGGTGGTCGCCTGGCTGGTCGTGCTGGTGCCGATGGTGGCGCGACGTCGTGAGCGAGTTCCGCAGGTCGAGCCTGCCGGGTCCGGGTTCCGGGTGCTGCGCCGCGCGTCGGCATCGCTGCGGCGCAGGCCGTCTCGAGGCTCGAAAGGACGCATGATGAGTACCTCCGACCGCACCGGTGACGGTGCGCCCGACGACCTCGACAGAAGCGACGGCGAGTTGGTCGCGGTCGGCGCGGAGCAGCCCACCGACGGCGCCGCGGATGCCGCCCCCGCCGATGCTGCCGAGGAGTGGGCGGCGGCGCAGCGTGTACAGCGCCCGCGGCCGGTGCGTGCGGGTTCGACGCCGTTCGTCGATCACGACGATGCGTCCTTCGATGACCGACCCGCAGACGATGCAGAGCTCGACGCGGCTGACTCAGATGCGCCAGACCTCGATGCACCCGACCCCGCCGACGAGGAGCCGACGGTGCGTCTGGTCTCCGCCGATCACGCAGGCGCCGATGATGTCGAGCACGAGCGCGCCCTGGTCCCGGACGAGATCGATCGGGCGGAATGGGCCGATCACGTGGCAGCGGCGCCCACTGCCGGTTCCTATGACGTCGAGGACGTCGAACTCCGACCGTTGCCGCGCCGGGCCGGTCGCGGCGGTTTCGACCCGGAGGCGGCAGAGGCCACCCGCGCCTACCGCTATCAGCAGCGCAGGCGCGTTGCCCTGGTCCTGCTGATTGCAACGGCGGCGTTCACGCTGGTGAGTGTGCTGGTGGCGAGCTGGCTCTGGGTGGGTGCCGCGGTCAGCGCGGTGTTGCTGGTCGGGTACCTGGGCTATCTGCGGCGTCAGGTCAAGATCGAGGCAGCGATCCGGCAGCGCCGGATGGAACGGTTGCAGCGGGCCCGGCAGATTCGGCCGGAGTACCAGCGGCCGCCGCGCCGGACCCGCGGGGGACTGTCCGCGGTGGCACCGGGACGGACCGTGGTCGACCTGGACGACGACGATCCCAGCTTCGACGAGCTCGAGCAGTACCACGAGCCGATGACGTACCGGCGCGCTGCGGGCCAGTGACCTGCGGGATCAGCCTCGCGTTGTCAATCGCACAGCGGCTCGCGTGACCGCGCTCGATCCCTACCGCCAGACCGGCTTCGACGTCCGTTTCGACAGGGGGCCGCAGGGCGCCCTCGCAGCCTCCGAGATGAACTCCTCGACGGCAGTGCGGGGCTGTCGGACGAGGTCTTCCGGGTCGCCTGACGTGGCCACCGAAGGACGGCTCCGACCGAGGTGAGGATGCCCCGCCCCGGGTGGCCACGAGGACGTTGACCCGCTGCTATTGTTGGCGACGGCTCGCGGCCAACCACCGCGACCAGGGGCTGTAGCGCAGTTGGTAGCGCGCTTCGTTCGCATCGAAGAGGTCCGGGGTTCGATTCCCCGCAGCTCCACCACCGCAACGGTTTCCCGCCGCGAACCGCGGCAGCGCCATCAGTCGATGGCGCTGATGATGCGGATCTCCCGGTCAGCGCCGTCCCCGAGCGCGCGAAGTGCCTCTTGATATCCGGCGCTGTGATAGGCGTCGTAAGCGGCCTGAATACTGGGGAACTCGATGAGGGTGGTGCGGAGCAGTGAAGCGCCCTCCAGCGCGTACTCCGGGTTTCCCCTGGCGAGGAATCGGCCCCCGGCGGCGCGCATAGCGGGTCCGGCGAGCTTGGCGTATTCCTCCACCCGTGCTGTGTCCTTGATCGCGGTGTAGGTGTTGATCCAGTACGCCTTGGTCATCTCCCGCTCCTCCAGGTCAGCACGGTCTCAAGCAGAGCACAGTAGTGCCCACCGAGTCCGGCCCTCATCGCCGGCTTCCGATCCGATTCCGTTCGCGGAGGCGCCGATCGAAGGCCTGACCACGGTGAGTGCTCCATTAGTGTGAGCGCGTGACGCTCCGGTCGGATGCCGTGGGGCTCGTCCTGGCCCGGCCGGCCAGGATGCTGGGAGTCGAGCCGTTCTTCGCCGAGTTGATTGCCGGTATCGAAGAGCGGCTGTCCTCGGAGGGCCGGTCGCTGCTGCTGCACGTGGTCCCCGATGTGACAGCCGAGATCAAGGCGTACCGCCGGTGGGCGTCCGGGTCCATGGTCGATGCCGTGGTCGTCGTGAACCTCGTCGCCGACGACCCCCGTCCTGCTGTGCTGGTCGAATTGGGGTTGCCCGCGGTGGCCGTCGGCGGGGAGCCCGATGGTTCGCCGTTGTCGACCGTGTGGATCGATGACGCGCAGGCCATGCGGGATGCGGTGCGCTACCTGGTGAGCCTCGGCCACAACCGGCTGGCGCGGGTCAGCGGTCCGCCCCTGTTGCACCACACCCGGGAGCGCAGCGCAGCTTTCGCGCAGGAGTGCGAACTGTCGGGTGTCGATCATGTCTGCGTGGAAGGCGACTACACGGAGGAATCGGGGCGCGCGGCGACCACGTCGTTGCTGAGTGGCGAAACTCCGCCCGGCGCGATCGTCTATGACAACGACGTGATGGCGCTGGCCGGGCTTTCGGTCGCCGCGAAACTGGGAGTGGCTGTCCCGCAGCAGCTGTCATTGCTCGCGTGGGACGACTCGGCGCTGTGCCGGCTGTCCAACCCGGCCCTGTCAGCCATGACGCTGGACGTCTATGCCATGGGTGTCCAGGTCGCGCAGGCGGTGCTGAACGTGCTCGCCGGTGGCACGATCACCTCGGAGATGGCGCCGCTGCCGAGGCTCAGCGCGCGGGAGTCAACCGCGCCTGCCCGGCGATAGCGCCATCGCCGAAACCAGATCATTGGCCGTCCGCAGCACCGGGCGCGCCGCCAGTTGTTGCGCGACGCCGGGGGCTGCCACCGTGACGTGCAGTGTTGCCGTGGCACCCGCCGGCAACGTGACGAGCGCGCGGTCGACCGTCGCGGCAACGTCGATCCTGTCCACCAGGAGGGCGAGGTCCTTGACCAGCGATCTCGCCGTCACGGTCACCCGGTAGCCGTCCTCCACCGCATCGACGATGATGTCGGCGGGGTCCGGATCGAGCCGCAGCCCGATGTCCTCGACCCAGCAGTGCACCTCGCGGGCCGTGCCGCCCGACCGGGGATCGTCGAGTTCGGCGACAAGGACCTCGTTCGAAGGGTCGACGGGCACGCGGATCTCACCCGGTAGATCCAGGAGGGCCACCGAGCGGGGAGCAACGTCCGCTGGCATCTGCCGGCCGGCCTGCAGCGCGCCGTCAAGCTCCTCCCGGCGGACCCGCACGGTGCCGGTCCAGCGCTCGTCGGTGTCGTTGACGACGACCAACACCTCGCGGTTCTCACCGGTGGCCCGGTCCGGCCGCTGTTGCACGGTCAGGATCCGCTCACCGAATGCGGCCCGCAGCGCCCACCAGAGTGGCTTGGCGACCTCGTCACCGTCGACCGCGGCCCACGACGTCACCGGCCAGCAGTCGTTGAGCTGCCACACGATGGCGCCGGCCGTCCGCGGCCACCACGACCGGTAGTGCGTGATGGCATGGGCGACGGCGCGGGCCTGGTTGAGCTGGGTCGCCCAATGCCAGTCGGCGAAATCGTCCGGCACACCCAGATGGGGCGCGATGCCGCGATCCAGCTTGTCGTTGCCGTCTTCGGCCTTCTGGTGCAACAGCCACACCGCATCCTGCTTGGTCGGCAGGGAACCGTCGGCAGTGCGGATCGCCCGGGTCAGGGTGTGCCAGGTGGGTGGTCCCTGGAATCCGAACTCCGAGCAGAAGCGCGGGATCTCGCTGCGATAAGCGGTGTAGTCCAGCCGGTTCCACACTTCCCACTGGTGGTGCGTCCCGTGATCGGGATCGTTGGGATGGATGGTGTCCAGGGCCGCACCGGGAGAGTACGGACTCCCGGTGGCGTAGGGCCGGGTGGGGTCGAGTTCGGCAATCGCGCGGGGGAAGGTGTCGGCGTAGTAGTGATGTCCCCATGAGCGGCCGGCGAGTGGCTCCTGCCAATCCCAATCCATGTAGCCCCAGAGGTTTTCGTTCCCGCCGTTCCACAGCACCAGGCTCGGATGGGCGGTCAGCCGGGTGATCTGCTCCCGCGCCTCGGCCTCGAACTCGCTGCGGTGCGGTTCCTCCTCGGGGTAGGCGGCGCACGCGAGAAGGAAGTCCTGCCAGACCATCACGCCGGCCTCGTCACACAGCTCGTAGAAGTCCTCGGACTCGTAGATTCCGCCGCCCCACACCCGCAGCAGGTTCAGGTTCGCCCCGACCGCCTGATCGATGCGCCGTGCCAGCCTGGCCCTGGTGATCCGGGTCAGCAGGTGGTCGTCCGGAATCCAGTTGGCGCCCTTGACGAAGACCGCCGTGTCGTTGATCCGGATGACGAAGGCGGTGCCGTGCTGGTCGTCATCGGTGTCGAGGGTCACGGTCCGCAGGCCGATCCGCCGTTCCCAGCGGCCCAGATCGACCCCGTCCGCATCGGTGAGTTCGACGCCGAGCTGGTAGAGCGGCTGATCCCCGTAGCCGGTGGGCCACCACAGTTTCGGATCGGTGACCACGAGTTCGATGACACCCGACGACGCGTCGCCGGCGATGACAACGCCGGCCCCGATCGTCGTCCCGGCGGCCTCGACGCCGTCGGTGTCCCTCCGAGTGGGGTGGGACAACGTGGCACGGACGGTCAGTTCGGAGTCCGGCTGCAGCCCAGAACGTTCCACGTCCACGTGCACGGAAACCGTTGCGAAGCCGTCGGTGTCGAAGGTCACCAGCGGGCGGACGGCGGCGAGCCTTGCGGTTCGCCAGCGTTCCAACCGCACCGGACGCCAGATACCGGCCGTCTGCAGATCCGGGCCCCAGTCCCAGCCGAAGCTGCACGCCATCTTTCGCACCATGTTGAACGGATGGCTGTAGGCCGCAGGCCGGGCGCCGATCCGATCGGCCTCGGCTTCGGCGTACCCGAGCGCGGACCGGAAATGGACTGCCAGCACGGCCGGATCCCCCGCCGCCGACAGCTTCTCGGTGACGTCGACTCGGTAGCTCCGGTGCTGGTTGAAGGTGCGGGCGAGGACGGCGTCTCCGAGGCTCACCGTGGCGACGGTGTCCAGACCTTCGAACACCAGGTCCACCCGCTCGTCCTTGGCGGGTGGTGGGACGGCCAACTCACGCTCATACCGCCAGTCCGCCCGGTGCATCCACTCCAGGGTCGTCTCGTTCAGATCCAGGTACGGGTCGCCGATGAGTCCGGCGGCCAGCAGGTCGGTGTGCACCGTGCCGGGAATCTGCGCCGGAACCCGCCTCCCGGCAATGGCTTCCGGAATCGGTCCGCCTGCCGCACAGAGGGTCCAGCCGTCGTGCAGGTCGAAACTCAACATCGCAGCAGACTCCGAATCGATTGGGTAGTGCTCACTTGGTGGCGCCGGCGGACATCCCGTTGTAGATCCAGCGCTGCAGCAGCAGGAACACGATCAGCGTGGGGACGATGACGATGACGGCCCCGGCGGAGAGCACCTCCCATTGGGTGCCGAACGGACCCTTGAAGCGGAACAGTGAGGTCGAGATGACCCCGAGATCGCGGCTCGGCATGTACAGGAACGGAATGTAGAACTCGTTGTAGATCGCGATTCCCTTGATGATGATGACCGTCGCGATCGCTGGTTTGAGCAACGGCACGATGATGCTCCGGTAGATACGGAAATGATTCGCGCCGTCGAGTGTCGCAGCCTCGTCCAGAGCAATCGGAATCGACCTGATGAACTGGACGAAGATGTAGATCGACACGATGTCGGTGCCCATGAACAGGGCAATGGGTGCCAGCAGGGAGTTGTACAGGCCCAAGGTGTTGACGACCTGGAAGGTGGCGACCTGAGTGGTGACGGCCGGCACCAGCGTGGCCAGCAGGAACAGCGAGATGACAAGTTTCTTGAACCGGAACTGGAAGCGGTCGATCGCGTAGGCCGCCATCGTGCCGATCACCAGCGTGCCCGCAACGGAGATGACCAGGATGATCGTCGTATTGACGAAGGCCGCTGCCATCCGCGCTTCGGTGAAGGCCTTGCCGAAATTGGCGAAGGTGACCGGGTCCGGCAGATCCAGCGGGCCGCTGGAGGCGTAATCCTCTTTGGTCTTCAACGACGTGAGGACCACCACGACCAGTGGCAGCAGGATCACCACGCTCGCCACGACCAGGCTGGTGTATTTGCCGGTCGCGGCCAGCCCGCGCTTGACCTCCAGCGTGCTCACGTGATCGTCACCTCCTCTTCCGGGACCAGCCGCCGCTGCACCCAGGTGACCAGCAGGATGATCACCAGCAGCACCACGGCCATGGCGGACGCGAGGCCGACCTTGTTCGCCTTGAAGGCGGTCTTGACGGTCTGGATGACGAAGGTCGCCGAGCCGTTCGCGCCGTCGAGCATGATGAACGGAATCTCGAACACGGCGATGCTGCCGGACACCGCAAGAATGAACGACAGGCTGATGATCGGCTTGATCCCTGGCGCGATGATGTAGCGGAACTGTTGCCATCGGGACGCGCCGTCGATCGCGGCCGCCTCGTAGATGCCTCCGGGGATCGACTGGATCGCGCCGAGGAACAGCACAAAATTCAACCCGAGGTATCGCCACAGCGACGTGCCCGCCAGCGAGAAGTTCACGATGTCGGGATTGCCCAACCATTGCGGCGCCGACCCCTGGCTCATGCCGAAGATTCCGAGCACCGTGTCCAGCGTTCCGCCGGGCTGGAAGAAGTACAGGAAGATGAACGAGATGGCGACGCCGTTGATCAGGTACGGAAAGAACAGGACCCCCTTGAACAGGTTCTTGAACCTGGTGTTGAAGCTCAGCAGTGTCGCGAAGTAGAGCGCCAGCACCATTTGGATGACGGCCGCCCCCAGGTAGTACAGGCTGACCCGGAAGACCCGGAACAGTTCGGGTCGGCTGAAGAACTCGATGTAATTGTTCAGGCCGATGAAGTGTTTGGTCTTGCTGATGCCGTTCCAGTCGGTCGTCGAGTACCAGAACATGCTGATCACCGGGATGTAGGTGAAGACCAGCAGCAGTGCGAGTGGTACGAACAGGAACAGCCACGGAGTGCCGCGCCTGCCCCGCGACGTCGCCGTGAATCCGGCGGTCCTGCGACGGGTGCGGCCCAGCCGCCGCCCCTGTGTTCGGGACTCGACGACCGTGGAAAATCCAGTCACGCGCTCAGCCGCCGACGGATGCCCGTGCAGCGGCCCACTTGGCGTTGAGCTCGTCGAAGATCTGCTGCTTGGTCTGTCCGGACGCACCGCGCGCCGAATCGATCAGGGTGCGGTAGTAGTCAGGCTGGGTCAGCCCGATCTCTGCTTCCTGGTCGATCGCGCTGAGCTGCGCCGACGGCGCGAGTTCGACATACTGCACGCCGGTGGCCTCGAATTCCTCGAGATTGGCCGGCGCCGGTTGCTCCTTGACGGTCGGCACTCCGCCGGAGTACTCACTGAAGCCGGAATCGTTGACGAACCAATCGACCCAGCAGCGGGCCGCGACCTTGTGTTCTGAATTGACGTTGATGCCCAGCATGAAGTCCGGTCCGATCCCGGAATGGAATTCGCCGTCCGTCTGGAAAGGCGCCGGCATGAACCCGATGCTCGCCGGGTCCGTCTTCGCGGTCTTGGCGGCGTCCTGCATCTGCGGGATGGCCCACGACCCGAGCGGCATCAGCGCGATCTTCCCGGTGGCGATCAGATTCTTGGAATTCTCCCAGTTGGTGGTCGTGGGATCGGGTTCCGTCGCCCCCTCCTTGACCGCGTCGTACATCAGCGAATCCAGCTGCGCCTTCTCCTGACCGTCCGACCACGGTGCGTCGGTGGCGGCCATCTTCACCAGCGCCTCGGAGTCGCCCGAGGCGGAACCCATCATGTTCTGCGGCCAGCCCAAGCGGCCAGCCGTCCTTGTAGTTCGTGTAATACGGAATGGCGTCGGTCTTGTCCTTGATCGCCTTGAGATCGGTCAGGAACTCGTCCGGCGTTGTCGGCAGGTCGGTGACGCCGGCCTTGGTGAAGATCTCCTTGTTGTAGACGAAGCCATTGGCATTGCCGAAGGTGGCGAGCCCATAGGCGGTGCCGTCCACGGCGTCCTGATCGACGAAACGGTACCGAGTGGCCAGTTCTTCGGTGGTGCCGAGCGGCTCGAAGAAGTCGGGCATGTCCTTGACAGCGACACTGGTCGGAATGCCCAGCACGTCGCCGTAATCCGCGGTGCTCATTCTCGTCTTGACCTCACCCTCGTAGTCGGTGAGGGCCTCGAACGTGACCTTGATACCCGGGTATTCGGCTTCGAAGGTCTTCTTGTAATCCTGGAAGACCGTGTCGACGATGTCGGTCCTGTTGGTCAGTACCAGGATGTCGCCGGACGCGTCCGGCGTGCACGTGGTGGACACCGTGGCTGCACCGCCCGCTGTCGCCTCGCTCGACGCTGCACCACTGGTGGCGGCACCACTTGACGCGGCACTGCTCGACGCGGCACTGCTCGAGGCGGCACTGGCGACCCGACCTGCTCGAGGCCGAATCGCTGGAGCCGCAGGCGGCGGACATGGTGATCAACGCCGCGGCGACGGTCAGCGCCGCTGCCCGTCCGGGTCGAATTCGGAGCATCATCGGTCCTCTCGATGGGGGCCTGCGCGTCGATGCGCCCGGCGGGTTGGCTCTTGGCGACTGGCCACCCGTCGATCTGCCTTGCACATTCGTAGATTACTAAATAAAGTAAGTCAAGAACTTCTGCCCGATGAGGACAGACCGTTACAGGCCGATGCGACGCCGGATTCTGCAGGCGCTGATGGAAGAGTCCAGTCATGGTGAGCGCTGTGTCGGATCAGGGCGGCGCACACGCCGCGAACCGCGCGGAGGTGCTGGACGCAATCCGGGCCGCCGGGCGGATCAGTCGCGTCGACCTGGGTCGCGAGCGCGGCTTGAACGGTGCGACGGTGTCCATGGTCGTGCGCAGCCTGATCCGGGACGGTCTGGTCGTCGAGTCGGGAAAGGCCGAGTCAACCGGCGGCAAGCCGGCCGTTCTGCTGTCCATCGCGCTGGATGCCCGGTATGCGGTCGGCATCAACCTGGACCATGCAGGGATCAGCTACGTCATCGCCAATCTCGGCGGGGCGGTGGTCGGTCGCTGGCGTCGACAGGGCGCCGGGGCCGATCATCCCGAGCGGGTGGTCGCCCGGATCGCCGCCGAACTCGACATGCTGGTGGAGCAGGTCGGCATCGACCGCGACAAGCTGCTCGGGGTGGGGGTCGTTTCACCGGGCCCGATCACCGGCTCCGACGGCATGGCACTGACGCCGCCGGTGATGCAGGAGTGGCGCGACTTCCCGCTCTCGGAGGCATTGCATGCGGCCACCGACCTGCCAGTTCTGGTCGAGAACGATGCCACAGCAGCCGCTGTCGGCGAATACTGGGCCGGAACGGTGGGGGCGACGGGCTGCTTCGCCGCCGTCTACATGGGCACCGGTCTCGGTGCGGGAATCGTCATCGACGGCGTGGTGTACCGGGGAACGAGCGGCAACACCGGCGAGATCGGCCACATCTGCGTCGATATCGACGGTCCCACCTGCTGGTGCGGCAACCACGGATGTGTGGAGGCGCTGGCCGGCCCGTCGGCGGTGCTGGCCGAGGCCGAACGACTGGGTCTGCAACTGCCCGGTCTCGGGGTGGTGGAGGACTTTGCGGCCCTGGCCCGAGCGGCCCTGCAGGGGGACGCCATTGCCCTTCGGCTGATCGATCGGTCGGCCCGATACATCGCCGTGGCGACCCAAACGCTCGCGAACATCCTGGACGTCGAACTCGTGGTGCTGACCGGACCCGCGTTCACCATGGCGGCCTCGCTGTACGTACCGGCGATCCGGGAACGGCTCGACGGCTCATTCTTTGCGCGCGCGGCCCATCCGGTCGAGGTGATGATCTCGCCCAACGCCGCCGAGGCCGCGGCGATCGGCGGTGCAGCGTTGGTGCTGCAAACGGAACTGGCACCCAAGTCGGTGCCGTCCGCGGCCGGCGGCCGGCGTCTGGTCCGCGGCGCGAGCCGGCAGTACCAGCGGGTCGGCGCGACCGGTCGATGATTGGCGCAGCTTTCGCCGAATCGGAGGTCCGTCGGCACGGTGCCTGCGACGGGCGGCTGATCGAGCGCCACAGAACGTAGGGTCCAGGGTGCGACGCCAGTCACACGCAACCGCCCGGTCTGAAAATGGTGCAGAAACGGAGAAGTGGTGCCCCGCTTCGACCTTCCGCTGTCCGAACTGCGCGGCTACCGACCCGACGTCACCGAACCCGCGGATTTCGACGAGTTCTGGCAGAACACGCTGACCGAGGCCAGGAGCCACGACCGCGCCCCGACGATGACGTCGGTGCCGAGCCCGCTCACCGCGGTGGACGTCTTCGATGTGCGGTTCCCCGGCTTCGGCGGCCAGCCCATCGCGGCCTGGTACCTGGTACCCGCCGGCACGTCGGGCCGGCTGCCGACGGTCCTCGAATACAACGGCTACAACGGTGGTCGCGGGCTGCCCCACGAGCGACTGGCGTGGGCGTCGGCGGGGTATGCGTACCTGTTCATGGACACCCGCGGGCAGGGCAGCGTCTGGGGCACCGGCGGCGTCACACCGGACCCGGACGGCAGTGGTCCGGCCGCCCCGGGGTTTCTGACCCGCGGCATCTCCAGCCCGGACACCTACTATTACCGGCGCCTTTTCACCGACGCCGTGCGGCTCGTCGACGCCGCTCGAACGCTCGAACGAGTTGATCCGCAGCGCATCTCGATCTGCGGAGCATCCCAGGGTGGTGGGATCACGCTGGCCGTCGCGGGTCTGGCCGACGGTCTGGTGGCCGCGATGCCGGATGTGCCGTTCCTGTGCCACTTCGAGCGCGCCGTGGAGCTGACCGACGCCGATCCGTACGCCGAACTGGTGCGGTATCTGGCCGTGAACCGGGGCGCCGTCGAGCAGACTTTCGGCACGTTGGGCTACTTCGACGGCGTCAACTTCGCCCGCCGCGCGAGCGCGCCTGCGCTGTTCTCGGTCGCTTTGATGGACCAGATCTGCCCGCCGTCGACGGTGTTCGCGGCGTTCAACCACTACGGCGGACCCAAGGACATCACCGTCCACCCGTTCAACGAGCACGAGGGCGGGGCGGGCTCGTCGTGGCCCGGGCAGGTCGACTGGCTGGCCGGAATCCTTGCGGCGCGGGAGAGGGCGATTGCCGGCGGGAGCGATCGGTGACCGGCACCGCCCCGGCGACGTTCCGGTTCACCGCCTGCCGATCAGCAGGTGAAGATCAGCGCCGGGCGGTGAGCACCAGGAGGTGCTGTCCGCCACCGGGCTCGACCGTTGCGCGAACCTGCAGTGTCGGAGCCAGCCGGGACAGTCTGTCTTGCAACCACTCTGACGCCTGCTGGGCGTCGGCCGCACTGGGGCTGCGGCCGACCACCTCACGGCCGCCCTTGCGGCCGAGCCGGTCCGCCGTCGTCAGCAGGACTGCGGGATCGGAGACGAGAAGCCGGTCCGGCCAACGGATGACGGGTGTGACCGCACCCTTGCGGGTGTTGCAGGCTCTGTGCGCCAGGCGATCTACGCCGGCGCGGTTCTTCGCGGCTTTTCCAGCAGTGAAATAGCTGTCGACACTCGGCCCCCGGGCGTCGTTGACCGACGTTGCCGGGTCGACCCGTTCGTCACAGACCCAGCACCGCCAGTGGTCCCGCTCGCCGACCTGCTCCAGTGCGCTCACCGCTCGACCGTAACAGCGGTCCCCGTTTCGGCAGCCGGGTCGGCGTCACCGGTGGCCGAGTACGCCGGGACGCCGGTGACGCCTGCAGGCCCAGGTCAGTTGTTGAATTCCTTCGCCTTGTCGGCGACGGTGTCGACCATGCTGTCCACGTTGTCCGGGGTCTTGTCCTTGATGACACCGGCGACCTGATCGATGCGCTCGTCGGTGGCCACTTCCTTGATCTTGTCCGTCATACCGGACGCGGTGCCCGCTGCGCCGTCCGCCGCGGAACCTGCCTTGTCCCCGCCCTGTCCGAGCAGATCCTTGGCCCTGTTGACCAGGTCGTCCAAACCCATGAGAGACCCTCCATGTGCGCGAATGGTGCAAATGACACTTTTGTGTCGGCCGGAGCGTAAGCGCAGATCGGTCGGGTCAGCAAGGCTCTGATGAGCTGGAATCCGATGAAACCGCGGGGCGCTCAGTGCAGGTGCCGGCGCCAATCGCGAGGCACCCGGTCCGCCGGGCCGGGAACGGTCTGGTCGGCAGGGTGTGATTCCGGCGCGGCCAGCGACGGGCCTTCGTAGAACTCGTTGGCCTCGAAACTCCAGAACCACGACTCGCCGGGCTCGTAGCTGGCGATGAACGGATGACCGGACTCCTTGGCGTGCTTGCTGCCGTGTTGCGAGGGAGAGGTGTCACAGCAACCGATGTGACCGCATTCGGCGCAGCGCCGCAGATGCAGCCACCAGCCTCCGGTCGCCTCACATTCGACGCATCCGGGTCCGCTGGGCGGCACCGAAGGATTGATTCCGGCTGTCTGGGTCATCGAGCTCCGTTCGTCGTTCGGCTGTGCTGGACCGGAACGTCCCGGTCAGTCGTCCTCGTCGTCATCCCCGTCATCGATCGGGTCCGGGGTGGTCAGCGGCAACAGGACCCGGAATCGGGTGTCACCCGGTACGGAGGTCACCGTCACGTTCCCGTGGTGCTTGTTGACCACGATCCGCCAGGAGATGTCCAGTCCCAGCCCCGTGCCCTCGCCCACCGGCTTCGTGGTGAAGAAAGGCTCGAAGATGCGGGATTGGATGTCCTGCGGAATACCGGACCCGGTGTCGGCGATCTCGACGCAGACATCGTCGCCGGACAACGTTGTCCGCACGGTCAGCGTACCGCTGGCACCCATTGCGGCGACGGCGTTGTCAATCAGGTTGGTCCATACCTGGTTCAGTTCGGCCGCATACGCGGGGATCTTCGGCAACGTCCGGTCGTAGTCCTTGACGACCTCGATCGTCCCGATCTTGTTGCCCAGCATGGTCAGACTGCTGTCGAGCAACTCGTGCACATCCACCATCCGGAAGGGCGCCCTGTCCAGCTGCGAATACTGTTTGGCGGCGCCGACGAGGGTGGAGATCCGCGTTGTGGCGTCGTGGATCTCGTTCATCAGCAGTTCGGTCTCGACGGTGTAGTTGAGCCACCGAACGGCGCCGTCCAGCGTCTCCGGGGGCAGGCTGGAGGCGACGACATCGAGCCATTCCACGTCCAGTCCGGCCTGGACGAAGGTCGGCGCCAGGTCCCAGCCGCCACTGATGTCGTGCTCGTCGAACCAGTCTCCGAGCAGGTCCTCGCGATCGCTGGCCTCCATCGGGGACAGCGTCGGGGCCTTCGCGACCCGCTCGACGGCGGCCTCCTGGAGTGCGATCAGCGGTTCCAGGGCTGCCGCTGCCATCTTCCCGGAGGCGATCATGCCCAGTTTGTGACGCATGCCGGCGACCCGGTTGCGCAACGCCGTGGTGGCGCTGACCGCTGCCGAAGCGGGGTTGTTCAGTTCATGCGTGAGCCCGGCCGACAGCGACCCCAGCGCGAGCAGCCGCTCCCGCTGGCCGATCACCTCCTGGGTGTTCTGGATCCCGAAGAACAGTCCCTCGAGCAGGTGCAGCGCCATCGGGAACCAGTCGCGCATCATGGCGGCGAAGTCGTCGGCGTCGAGCACGAAGAACCGCGCCGGCTCGACGACCCGCATGGTGTTGTTGTAGGTCTGCGGAGCCTTCTCCGCCAGGTACGCCCGCCAAGCGCCGGCGTAGGCGCCGTGCTGCGAGGTGCGGGTGGTCTCGACATCGTCGCTGCCGACCCTGCGGAACAGCGCAACCGTCCCTTCGAGCAGCACGTAGAAGCAGGTGGCCGCCTCTCCTTCGGAGAACACCGGTCCGGCCTCGTAGTACTCGACATGCCCTGCGCTGCAAAGCCATCCCAGCTGCTCGTCGGTCAGTTTCTCGAACAGGAACAGCGACCGGAGTTCGTCCGGGCTGCAGGTGGTCGGCCCGTCCGTCAGCGGCTGCAGTCCGGTTGCGGCGAAATCGGCCGCGTCGGCGGTGGTGGTGGCCGCGCCCGAACGTTTCGGTCATCGCTTCTCCAGATACCGGTGCACCAGCGTGACGGCCATCGCGCCCTCACCGACCGCGCTGGCCACCCGCTTCACCGAATCGGCACGCACGTCCCCGGCGACAAACACGCCGGGGACGCTGGTCTCGAGGTGATACGGGTCGCGGTCCAGCGGCCAGTCGGGTGGTCGCTGGCCGTTGGAGAGCAGATCCGGACCCGCCACGATGAAACCGCGGCTGTCCCTGATGGTCGTCCCGTCGAGCCAGTCGGTCCGCGGCGCTGCGCCGATGAAGACGAACACCGATCCGGTCTCGACCTTGTCCTCGGCGCCTGTCACGTTGTGCCGCAACGTGAGTCCCTCGAGATGGTCGGTTCCGTGACCCTGCACTATCTCCGTGCCGGTCTGCACTCGGATGTTCTCGATGGCCTCGATCTGCTGGATCAGGTAGTGCGACATCGACGCGGTCAGCGATGCGCCGCGGATCAGCATGGTCACCGACTTTGCGTACTTGGCGAAGTACACCGCCGCCTGCCCCGCGGAATTGGCGCCGCCGACGATGTAGATGTTCTGCCCGGCGCACCCCGGCGCCTCGGACAGCGCCGATCCGTAGTACACGCCGCGGCCGGCGAATTCGTCCACCCCAGGGGCGGTGAGCCGCCGGTAGGAGACCCCGGTCGCCAGGATGACCGCATGGGCGTCGATCTGCTGACCGTCGGCGAACCGCACGGTACGGGCGGAACCGTTCACCTCGACTGCGACAACGTCGACGGTGGAGAGCATCTCGGCCCCGAACTTGAGCGCCTGGCGGCGCGCCCGCTCGGTCAGCTGCGCTCCGGAGACGCCGTCCGGGAATCCCAGATAGTTCTCGATCCGTGAACTCTGGCCGGCCTGACCGCCGGTGGCGATGCGCTCCACCAGGACCGTGCGCAGACCCTCGGAGGCCCCGTACACCGCTGCGCCGAGACCGGCCGGCCCGGCTCCGATCACCACCAGGTCGTAGAAGTCGCTGGACGGCGCGGTGCTCATGCCCACCTTGCTGGCCAGTTCGGCATCCGCCGGCTCGACGAGCACGTCGCCGTCGGTGGTGATCACGACCGGCAGCCGGGAGTCGTCCAATCCCGCCGCGGCGAGCAGCCGCCGGCCCTCCTCCTCGTCGTTGAGGTACGACAGGAACGGCACCTGGTTGCGCGCCAGGAAGTCCTTCACCTCACTGGACCGGGCCGACCAGCGATGACCGATCAACTTGGTCTGGGTGACGGTGCGGTGATCGATCCGCTTCCAGCTGTCCAGCTGGTTGTCGATCACCGGATAGAGCTTCTCCTCCGCGGGATCCCACGGCTTGAGCAGGTAGTAGTCCAGGTCGACGACGTTGATCGCGGTGATCGCCGCGTCGGTGTCGGCGTAGGCGGTCAACAGCACCCGGCGGGCGGTGGGGTAGATGTCCATCGCCTTCTCGAGGAACTGGATGCCGTCCATCTGCGGCATCCGATGATCGGCGAGCAGCACCGCGACCGGATCGCCGCGCAGCTTCATCTCGCGCAGCGCCTCCAGGGCCTGCGCCGGACTCGGCCCGCACGATGCGGTGGTCCTTGCCGTAGCGGCGGCGAAGGTCTCTGGCCACCGCGCGGGAGACCCCGGGGTCGTCGTCCACCGTGAGAATTGCCGCGCGAATCTCAGGTCCTGCCGGGCGGGCATCGTTCTGCTGCGAGTCTGCCGTCATCGCACCTCATTTCCGGGTGCAGCGTAACGGCGGCAGCTCGGCGGAGGGAACCGTGCGAGGGGGCGGCTTCACTGTCGGCTGAACGCGGATCGGGTTACCCTCTGCCGCCATGACGTCACGGGATGCAGGCTCGGACCTTGCCCGGGTTCGCGGGTTGTGCCTGGGCCTGCCGGGCGCGACCGAGCGGCTCAGTCATGGCGAGCCGTCCTTCTTTGCCGGCAAGCAGTTCTTGATGTTCGCCGTCCGGCACCACGACGACCGGGTGGCTTTCTGGGCAGCGGCGCCGGAGGCTGCGCAGGAGCAGTGGATCAGCCGCGATGCCGGGCAGATTCTTCCGGCCGCCGTACGTCGGTGGGCGCGGGTGGATCGGCGTGTATCTGGACGTCGAACAGGATTGGGACGACGTCGCCGAGATCATCGAACAGGCGCACGCGGTGGTGACCGCCAAGCGCGGCGCGCGCTGATCAGGCAGCTCAGTCCTCGACGCTGCCGCGGACCCGGAGTGGCAGCACCACCCACAGTCCCGCCAGCAGTGCCGCCGTCAGCACGGCGGCAAGCACGCCCGCGCCCTGGCCGACCACCACCTGGAAGATCAACAGCACCACCCCGATCACCGCCAGGCCCAAAAACGCAAGGCCGGTCTGCGCGAGCCGATGGGTGACCTCGACCGTCACCCCCCTCGCGTGCCGCCGGAACAGCAGCCGATGCAGGCTCACCGGCGCGATGAGGAAACCGGTCGCGATCACGGCGAGCGAGACGGTCACCAGATAGACGGTCTTTCCGTCGGCGTCCAATTGCTCGAAACGCGACTGGAACGGCAGTGTCAGCAGGAAACCGGTCAGCAGCTGCACCCCGGTCTGCACCACCCGAAGCTCTTGCAGCAGGTCGTTCCAGTTGCGGTCCAGTCGCTGCAGCGGCGTCTCCCCGCGTTCCTCGTCGGGCCCGGGTGTGGTCGGCATCAGACGATGGTGGTCCTTCCTCCCGGTGGCGTCCAGCGGGTGTCCGGTTCACCCGATCGGTCCTGATCCGTTGCGGCCGCTCAGGTCTCGTCGTCTGGTTCGTCCGGCGGTGCCGGCGCTCCGAGGGCCACGACGGCGTCGATGCTGTCGACGTCCGACGGGGTCTTGTCGGTGCGGTAGCGCAGCACCCTGGCGAAGCGAAGCGCCACCCCGCCGGGGTACCTGGTCGACGCCTGGACGCCGTCGAAGGCGATCTCTGCCACCAACGGTGGGTCGACGTAGACGGTCGCCTTCGTGCGGCGGGCTTCCCGGGCCAGGAACTGCCCGGTCTGCCAGGTCAGCATTTCGTCGGTGAGTCCCTTGAACGTCTTGCCCAACATCACCAGCGCCCCCGTCCGCGGATCACGCGCGGCCAGATGCAGGTTCGACAACCAACCCTCGCGCCGGCCGTAGCCCCATTCCGCCGCGATCACCGCGAGGTCGAAGGTGTGCCGCGGTTTGAGCTTGATCCAACCCGCATCCCGCCGGCCGGCCGCATAGGGCGACTGCAGCTTCTTGACGACCGCGCCCTCGAAACCGTCCCGGACCGCGGCAGCGAAGGCGGCGGCGACGTCATCGACCGTCTCGGCCACCACGCGCCGGACGATGCAGTTCCGCGGGTAGCACCCTGGCCATCTCCGCGATCCGGGTCGACAGCGGTTCGTCCAGCAGATCCCTGCCGTCGACATGCAGCAGGTCGAAGCAGAACAGCGACAGGTGTGATCCCGGATCCCTTGTCGCATCCGCCTTGTCGGCTCTGGTCATGGTCCGGGACGCGATCACCTGGAACGGCAGCGGCCGGCCGTCGTCGCCGACGGCGAGAACCTCCCCGTCCAGCACCAGCCGGTCCGGCGGCAGGCGCCGCACCATCGCCACCACCTCGGGGAGCCGGTCGGTGATGTCGTCCAGACTCCTGGTGTAGACGCTGACCGACTGCCCGATCCGGTGCACCTGCACCCTGATCCCGTCCAGCTTGGTGTCCACCACGGCGGGCAATCCGGACTTCGCGACCGCAGCGCCGGGGTCCGGGGCACTGGCCGCCAGCATCGGCCTGACCGGCTGACCGACCGCCAGCGAGACTTCCTGCAGCCCAGCCAGTCCGGCTCGGCTGAGCACGTCGGCAGCCGCCGCGGTGGAACCCAGCAGCATCGCCGCGCGCTGCACGGCCTTCGCCGGTACACCGAAGGCCTCCGCGAGTCCGTCCTGGACCAGAGCGTCCAGCGCCCCCTGCCGGATCTCGTCGAACACCAGCCCGCGGAGCAGCCGCTGCTCGCCTTCGGTTGCCCGGCCGAACAACGCACCGACGGCGGCGGCGCGCAGCACCGCCGAGCCCTGACCGCCGATGGCGGCGATCTCCTCGAAAGCCCGGTCGACGTCCTGCACGGTCAGCGTGGCCTGCCCGGCCGGCTGCGGCAGCGCGGTCAGCGACGCCCATCCGACACCGGTCCGGCGTTGACGCAGGCTGCCGGACAGGTAGCGCACGACCAGTGAAATTTCCGAGGGCGTCGAACTGCCCATCGCCCCGGTTGCCGCTTCCTTGATGGCGGCGGCCAGCACCGCCCGTTTGGCGAGCCTGGACCTGGTGGCGGCGACATCGGCCGATGCGGCGACCAGGCGGGCGAACAGCACGAGCACATCTTCACCCGTGGCACCGACAGCCGGGCGCGGGTGGGGCTGCGCGACTCACGGGCCTGCGCGACTCACAGCACCGGGCCGAGCGAGAACGACGTCACCTTGCCTTTGGCGAACCTCAACTCCGCGGTGCCGACGATCCGCCGGCCGTCGTCCTCGCCGGCGGGCTTGCGCACCCGCCAGCGGATGTGGTCGGCGGCCTGCTGCTTCCGGGTCAGATCGACGCCGACCTTGGCTGCCAGCAACGCGTCCACGAACTCCCGTGCCGCCGGCAGGCCTCTGCGCGCCGGCCGGACGGCGAACGGTGCCGCCGAGCTGACCTCGATCTCCTCGGCGAAGAAGCCGACAATGCCGTCCGCGTCACCGACCGCCCAGGCCCGCTCGAAAGCCAGCGCGATGATGAAGTCCGAGGTGCGCCGTTCGCCCTGGTCGATCAACTCGTCGAGGAAACGCGGCTCACGGTTGATCTTCGAGGCGGCGCCCATCGCAAGCGAGCGAGCGGAGCGGTTCATCTGCAGGATCCGGATGGTGATCGGCTTGTACCGGCCGGGGGTCAGCGAGCCGTCCTCGATCAGGCTGTCGATGGTCTCGATGAAATGAAGTTCCTGATACAGCGACAGGTTGCCGGACAGTTCGTTGCGCCGATCCGCGATCTCCACCACGGTGCGCGGTTCGGCGTCGCTCTTCTTGGCGTTGATCTGGATCACCCAGATCTCGTCCGGCTGGGTGTCGAGCAGTTCGCGGACCGGCGGGTTCTGCGAGAACAGCCCGTCCCAGTAGACACCGCCCGCCTCGTGCACCGAACGGAACAGGTTCGGGATCGCCGCCGAGGCCATCACCGCCTCCGGGGTGATCTCGCCCAGCTTGCTGTCGAAGGCCTTGAAATCGCCCGAGACGACGTCGACGGCGCCGAGGAACAGTCGCGGCGCGCCCTCGTCACCGGCGACCGCGCCGAGCGCGCCGAAGTCCACCGACGACGCCAGCAGGCCCTTCAACTGGGCCATCGCCATGTCCGACACGGGGCTGTCGTACGGGCTCATCGCCGGGGTGGCAACGAAGTTCGCGAGTTCGCTGGCCCACAGCGTCCAGGCGTTGAGCACCCGTTCGGCCGGTGACGAGGCGGAGTTGTCCTTCCAGAACCGGCGCAGCACCCGGCCGGCAGCGGTCGCTTCGCCGCGGATCAGCGCCGTCCACGCCAGCAACGCGCAGATGGCTCCGCCCGAGGTGCCGCTCAGCCCGACGATCCGGTACCGGGACAACACCTCATCGGTGAACAACCGGCCCAGAACCCCTGCGGTAAAAGCGGTGTGACTGCCGCCGCCCTGGCAGGCGATGGCCACCCGCGGCCGGTCATCCTCTGCGGTCATCTGGAGCTCCTTGACGGGGGCGGTTGTCACGGCGCCACGACGGCGCCTCACCGTCAGCGACGATACGGGTGATCAGGACCGATTCGTCCGCGTTCCGCGTGCCGCTCCGATGCTGATGCAGCTCGCCCCGATCAGGCACAGCGCGGGAACGATCAGGAAGGCCGCCCGGACGCCGAGTTGGTCGGCAAGGGCCCCCAGCACGAACGGACCCAGACCCGACGCGAGGCCTACCCCGATGCTCATCACGGCGATGGCACGGTCGGGCTGCCCACCGGACAACGCCATCACCATCGCCGCTCCCAGCGGGTACTGACCGGCCACGCCGATGCCGACGACGAACAACGCCGCGACGGCGGCCGGTGGCGAGGTCGACAGCCACACCAGCAGCCACCCGACCGCCGTGACGCCGACGCTGACCAGGAACAGCATCAGCGGCGACCGCCGGGTCGCCAGCCCACCGACCAGCAGCCGGCCAAGGGCCATCCCGCCGACCACCGCGGAGACGGCACCGCTGGCTGCGCCCGGAGACATCCCGGTCCGTTCGGTCAGCAGGTCGGGAGTCCAGGTGACCATGCAGAATTCGATCGCGACCGAACACACCACCGCCAGCGCGGCCGGCCAGTAGGCCTGCGGCAACCCGCGGAAGGTGAAGCTCGCGGTCCCGACCGGGACGGCCGCGTAGGCAGGCACCGTGCGGTGACGGGTGACCAGCACGAAAGCGATCACCGCGAACGGGATGATGAGCACCATCGCCGCCCGCCAGGTCCAGCCGGCGGCGGTGGCCGCGCCGACGGCCAGCGGCGTGATCAAGCCGACCCCGGCCGCCGCCGCGTTGCCGATGGTCAGGACGGCCGGGCCGTACACGCCGTTGTGGGCCTGCAGCACGGTGGTGGAGGTGTTCACCGCAACGCCGCCGCCGAGTCCCACCAGGATCATGGCGGGCAGCGTCACGAACAGCTCGGCGCCCGCCAGCAGGGAACCCGCCGTGAACAACAGCACGCCGATCGCGAGAGCGGCGATGCCGCGTTGGGCGACCCCGTACCGCCGCCACCGGCGGGCGAAGTTCACCCCACTGAAACCGGCGATGACGACACCGATCGACAGCATCAGGCTGTGCAGGCCGGCGACCGCGCTGCTGGTGCCCAGTTCATCGCGGAACAACGGCAGCGCCGGGCCGAGGCCGTACAGGAACCAGGTGTAGGTGCAGAGTGTCGCGAACGCTGCCAGCGAGGTGGCGTCGGGTCGGGCGCTGCGATTGCCGACCTGATCCACGTCATCGCCGAGTGCGCTCACCGGGTCGTCGATCGGCATCAGCAATGGCCCCGGCCGCAGCGGGGCACGGCGAGCGGACAGCCGCGCGTCTGCCGGCGGGGTGAGTGAGCAAAGCGCACGATCACAGGTTGTCAGACCCGGCGAGCTCCCGGTGCCATGCGGCCTGCTCCGCGTGCTGACCAACGTCCCGCTCCGCGTGCGGGGCATGCAGGTCGGGCGACCAGTCGGTGCCGCTGGTTACGCTCCTCGCGAGATGATTCTCGGGCCGAACGTTGTTGCGCCCGGTGAATTGTCTTTCCGCAGGCATCCGTTCCGGGAAATGGGGCGCACGTGACGACTCGGGACGTCCGGCCGGGCATGCCCTCGGACGCTGCGGGCGACGCGACGGTTGACCCCGCGGTTGGCGGAGCACCGCCGGCGACCGAGAAGCCCGCGCCGACAGCGTCGCTGGTCAACGGCGGTCATCGCATTCACCCGGCGTGGATCGTCGCGGCCGTGTCGTTCGTCGCGTTGATCGGTGCGGCCGGGTTCAGGTCCGCCCCGGGCGTGCTGATCGTCCCGCTGCAGGAGGAGTTCGGCTGGTCCCGCGGCCTGCTGTCCATCGCGGTCGGCATCAACCTGGTGCTCTTCGGGCTGACGGCGCCCTTCGCTGCGGCGCTGATGGACCGTTTCGGCATCCGCACCGTCACCACCTGTGCGCTGATCCTGGTGGCCCTCGGCAGCGGGCTGTCGGTCTTCGTCACGGCCGGCTGGCAGTTGGTGCTGCTGTGGGGCGTGTTGATCGGGCTGGGTACCGGGTCCATGGCGCTGGTCTTCGCGGCCACCGTGGCCAACCGCTGGTTCGTCCGTCGCCGTGGGCTCGTGATGGGCGTCCTCACCGCCGCCGGGGCGACCGGGCAGCTGGTATTCCTGCCGTTGATGGCGTGGCTCGCGGAGAGTTACGGCTGGCGGGCGGCCACCTTGATGGTGTCCGCGGCGTCGCTCGCGGTGGTCCCGCTGGTGCTCGTCTTCCTGCGGAACTACCCGGCGGACCGCGGTGTGCGGGCGTACGGCGCACCGCCGCAGGACGCATCGGCGACCGCAGCGGCCGCCCTGGACGAGGCGAGCCTCCGGTCGGGCAGTGCGGTCAAGCGGACCCTGCAGACGCTGGTGCAGGCCGCCCACACCCGGACGTTCTGGGCCCTGGTCGGCGGCTTCGCCATCTGCGGTGCCTCGACCAACGGCCTCATCGGCACCCACTTCGTGCCCGCGGCGCACGACCACGGCATGCCGACCACCACGGCGGCAGGTCTGCTCGCGGTGGTCGGGATCTTCGACGTGGTCGGCACCATCGCGTCCGGCGCGCTCACCGACCGGGTCAACCCGCGGATCCTGCTCGCGGTCTACTACGCGCTGCGCGGGGTCGGTCTGCTGATGCTGCCGTCACTGCTGTCGGACTCCGTGCACCCGAGCATCCTGGCGTTCGTCATCGTCTACGGCCTGGACTGGGTGGCCACCGTCCCGCCGACCGCCGCGCTCTGCCGGGAGATCTTCGGGGCGTCCGGGACGATCGTGTTCGGTTGGGTGTTCGCCGCTCACCAGCTGGGCGCCGCCATCGCCTCCGTCGCCGCGGGCTTCGTCCGGGACATCACCAGCGACTACACGGCCGCGTGGCTGGCCGCGGCCGGGCTCTGCGCGGTGGCCGCCCTGCTCTCGCTCGGAATCCGAAAGGTGCCGCGCCCCACCGTGAAACAGGGTGCATCCTGAGGTATGGATCGTCGGGCAGTGGGCGCCGCGGTGGTGATCGTCGCCGTCATCGTCGCGCTGGTCGTCCCGAACCTCGGCGGGCGCCGGATCCTCGGGTCCGCGAGCCGGGTGCCCATCCCTTCGCCGCCCGCGGTCGGTGACTGCCTGCTCGATGACGCCGGGAACAGGCACTCCGCGCTGAATTTCATGGCGACGACGGTGCTCGCCGCGCCGACCGGACCGTGCGCCGGTGCCAGCTTCGGCGAGGTGGTGTCGGTCACCGAGGACGCGCGGTCCTTCCCGTCGACCATGGCCTACAACGACAACTCCCGCCCCCAGACCGACGCCTGCGAGGGCGCCGCCCGCGATTACCTGGGCTGGGACGGCGCCGCGGGCAATCCCCGCGCGACCGGCGGCGTCGGGCTCGCTGCCTGGCGCCCGGTGCTCACCCGGTCGCTGGTGCTGATCGGCCCTGACCTGGCCCAGTACCTGACGGGCCAACGCTGGATCGCGTGCGCGATCCAGCCGCGGCAGTCGCCGTACTGGGGCTCGGTCCGCGGCGCGACGTTCAGCACGGCTGCGGCCAACGCGTTCGGCAGGTGCCGGACGCACACCGGCACCCCCGACGAACGCGAGCTGTCGTGCGCGTTGCCGCACGACTCCGAGGTGATCGGCTGGACGCCTGCCGGAGGCTCGGCACCGGCGCTGATGGAGTCGTGCAAGGCGCTGATCCTCGCGGTGACCGGGATGCCCGACACCTCGGCCGGTGGCTTGCTGCAGCCCGCGGTGGAGCTGGACAAACCGATCGGGTCGCAATCCGGATCCGGCGAGGGCGGCAGCGCGCTGGCCACCTGCGTCATCAGGGTGCAGGGCAACGTGCGGCTGGGCGCCGGGTTGACCGGGATCGGCGACGGTCCCATGCCATGGCGGTATCAGGGGGCGGTGATCAAACTGCCTCGGATTCAGCCCGCGTACTCCTTCAGCACGGCTGCCGACAGCCGCGGCCACCGGTCCGCCGCCCACGGTCCGAACGGGGTGTCGGACACCGAGACGCAGGCGAGCTGTGCCTCGGGGTCGACCCACAAGAACGTGCCGGCCTGACCGAAGTGGCCGAACGTCCGCGCGGAGTTCTCCGGCGCCGTCCAGTGCGGGGATTTGCTGGCCGCGGATCTCGCAGCCCAGCCCCCAGGTGTTGTCCGCCTGCCGGCCGAAGCCGGGCAGCACGCCCGGTAACCCCGGGAAGGCGACGGTGGAGGCGAGGCCACCACTTCGGGGAGCAGCAGCGTCGGCGAGAGCAGTGCCTGCGCGAGGCGAGCGAGGTCGGCGATCGGCCCGCGGGCCCCATGTGCTGGGTCGCCCTGCAATTCGGTGTCGTCCATGCTGAGCAGCGTCAGGACCCGATCGGAAAGTTCGTGCGCGAACGGTGCCCCGGTCCGGCCGGACAGGTGCTCCGCGGCGAGGTCGATGCCGCGATTGGAGTACGAGCGCCGGGTCGCCGGCCGGGCGATGACGAGGTCCTCGTCCAGCGCCAACCCGGACGTGTGCGACAGCAGGTGCCGCAGGGTCGAGCCCGGCGGGCCCACCTCGTCGGCCAGGTCGACGACGCCCTCGATGGTGGCATCGAGCACCGTCAGGGCGGTCAGGATCTTCGTCACCGACGCCCATGGGTGGGACTTGCCGTCGTCGACGATGTCCAGCACACCGGCCGGCCCGACCACGGCGACGTCGGCGTAACCGACGGGCCAGTCGGCGATTTCGGCTCGCAAATTCATGGGGGGAGTGTGCCAGCATCGGTGCGGTGCGTGACCCGACAACCCTGCCGTTCCAGCTCAACCGGATCGCCGCCGCATCCGGCTGTTCGACGAGGCCGCCGGCGATCCCGGAGCGGTGACGGACCGCGGGCCGCTGATCGACGCTGCGCTCGGAGCGGCGTTGCTGCAACAGGTTGGCGGCGGGGCACCGGAGACGCTGCGGGTCTACCGGCCGCAGCCGACCCTCGCCTTCAGCGGCCGGGATTGCGCATCGCCCGGCATCTCGGCGGCAGCGGCCGCCGCCCGTAAGGCCGGATTCGTCCCGATTCGCAGAGGACCGGGCGGCAGGGCGGCGGCCTACCATCGCGGAACTCTGTGCCTGGACCACATCGGGCCCGTTGCGGAGACCGGGGTGGGAACCGGACCCGATGTCACCCAGATCAGGCCGAGGTTCGCGGCCTTCGCCGAGCTGATTGCGGGCGCGCTGCGGGCGGTGGGTGTCAATGCCGGCGTCGGTCCGGTGCCGGGCGAGTACTGCCCAGGCGAGTTCAGCATTCACGACGGGGCCGGGCACAAGCTCGTCGGCACCGCGCAGCGGTTGGTGCGCGGTGCGTGGCTGTTCGGCACGGTGATCGTCGTGCAGGACCCGGAACCGTTGCGCGCCGTCCTGGATGCCGTCTACGACGCCCTGCGGCTCGAGTGGGATCCGGCGTCGGTGGGCTCGGTCGCGGGGGCCGCCGGTGGTGCCGGGATCGACAGTGCCGGGATCGAGAAGGTGCTGACCGCGGTGCTCGACGCCTACCGGCAGTTCGCCGAGCTGGATCCGGCGGTGCTACCGGCGGACACCGTCGCCCTCGCCACGGGCTCGATCGGACCTGCATCGGGTGCCGGAATCCACCGGCTGAGCCGTCAGCGGGTCAAAGACGGCAACCCGGACACCTATCGTTCTCCGGGTGACACAGACTTTTCTGACCCGTCCGGGCGCCCGAAGACAGGCGTCCCGGACTTCCAACCGCCGAGCATCGACGCCCCGGAATCGACGCTGCGGATCTGGCGACCTGCCTGCGGGTGCTGGCCGCCGTCGAGGCGCTGCCACCCGAGCACCCGGACGCGATTGCGGTGCGGCGGGCGACCGCCGGGATCTTCAAGAGCGTGAAGCTCGCCCGCCGCAGCGAGCGTCGGGAAGCGATCGCAGCGGCCGACCGTGCGGTGGTGGCCGCGACGGCGACCGGTTCACCGCAGCGGATCGACGACGAAACCGAGGGCCTGCCACTGGTATCCCAGGCCGAGGGGGCGCTGGCGGGGGTCCTGCGCAGAGCCCGGCCCTGTTACATCTGCAAGCGGGACTACATCGACGTGGACGCGTTCTACCACCAGCTCTGCCCGGTGTGTGCAGCCGAGAACCATGCCCACCGCGCCGCGCGGACGGACCTGACCGGGCGCAGGGCGCTGCTCACCGGTGGCCGCGCCAAGATCGGGATGTACATCGCGCTGCGGCTGCTGCGCGACGGCGCACACACCACGATCACCACTCGCTTCCCGACAGACGCGGTGCGCCGCTTCACGGCCCTGCCGGACAGCGCCGACTGGCTGCACCGGCTGCGCGTCGTCGGGGTGGACCTGCGAGACCCCGCGCAGGTCGTCGCCCTTGCCGATGCGGTCGCCGACGCAGGGCCACTGGACATCCTGATCAACAACGCCGCCCAGACGGTGCGCCGCTCGCCCGGCGCCTATGCACCCCTGGTGGCCGCGGAATCCGAGCCGTTGCCGGACGGACCGCTGCCCGACCTGCTGACCTTCGACCACATCTCCGACGCCCACCCGCTGGCGCTGGCCGGGTCGCTGGCTGAGCATCCCGTGCCGCACGGCCGGGCCGGCCGCACCGGTGCGGAGATCTCCCGGCTCGCCGTCCTCGCCGGGTCTGCGACGGGTGACCTGGTTGCCGCGGGCTCCGCGATCGACGCGGGCGGCCTCGTACCGGATCAGGGGAGCGTGAACAGCTGGACGCAACGCGTGGACGAGGTCGATCCGCTGGAGATGCTCGAGGTGCAGCTCTGCAACACCACGGCACCGTTCGTGCTGATCAGCCGGTTGCGGCCGGCCCTTGCGGCCAGCACGGCGCGGCGGAAGTACGTCGTCAACGTGTCCGCCATGGAGGGCGTCTTCAGCCGCGGCTACAAGGGCCCGGGCCACCCGCACACCAACATGGCCAAGGCCGCGCTGAACATGCTGACCCGGACGAGCGCCGCGGAGATGCTGTCCGACGGGATCCTGATGACCGCCGTCGACACCGGCTGGATCACCGACGAGCGCCCGCATGTGACGAAGATGCGGCTTGCCGACGAGGGATTTCACGCGCCGCTCGACCTGGTCGACGGCGCCGCCAGGGTGTACGACCCGATCGTCCAGGGGGAGCGCGGAAACGACCTGACCGGGGTGTTCTTGAAGGATTACCGAACCGCGAACTGGTGATCTGGGTCCCACTGCGTCCCGCTGCGGCCGCCTCCGCCGGCGCGTGGTCGCGGTGAAGCGCGGACGGAGAAGGTCGAGCGTTGCATTATCGTGATCTGTGGGTACAGCACCGTCCTCACGGGGAGACGGCTTCGGGTACACCCGCGCACATTCGCCACCAGCGGATGTGCGTCCGTCTGATTGCCGAAAGGGACCGTATGGGCGGCAATGCCATTCATCGCTTTCACAACACGGCGGTGCTCGCTGTTTGCGCTATCGACGCCCCGCAGGTGGTGACATCGGCGGAGATGGACGACCGGCTCTCCGATGTCTACGCGCGGGTCGGGCTGCGGCCGGGGATGATGCAGCGGCTGGCAGGGATCCACGAACGGCGCTGGTGGAATCGCGGAACGAGTTTCGCCGACGGAGCCGCGATGGCTGGTGCGAAGGCGATGGCCGAGGCCGGCGTGCAGCCAGGCGACATCGGCCTGATGGTGAACACCTCCGTCAGCCGCGCGCATTTGGAGCCGTCCACTGCGGTCGCCGTCCACCATGCGCTCGGATTGCCGAGTTCCTGCCAGAATTTCGACGTCACGAACGCCTGCCTCGGTTTCGTCAACGGAATGCAATTGGCCTCGGCCATGCTCGAATCCGGGCAGATCGACTACGCACTCGTCGTCAACGGCGAGGACGCCAGGGGCATTCACAACGCGACCATCAGCCGGCTGCAGAACGGAACCGGGGACGCAAAGGACGTGTTCGCGCAATTCGCGTCACTCACCCTTGGCTCCGGGGCGGCCGCAATGGTGCTGGGCCGGGCCGATGCGCATCCGGAGGGACACCGTTTCCTCGGCGGCGCCACCAGGGCCGGCAGTGAGCACCACCTGCTGTGCGTCGGCGACATGGACTACATGCACACCGACAGCACCGGGCTGATGAACGCCGGGCTCGAATTGTCCCGGGAACTGTGGGCCGAGTCGGCGGACGACTTCGGCTGGCGGAGCGGCATCGACAGGTACGTGATGCACCAGGTCAGCACGGTGCACACGAAGGCCATCTCCGCTGCCCTCGACATCGATCTGGACCGGGTGCCGCTCACGTTCCCGCAGCGAGGCAACCTCGGTCCCGCGGCAATTCCGTTCACCCTGGCCGGGGTCGCCGGTGAGTTGTCCCAGGGCGACCGGGTGCTGCTGATGGGCATCGGGTCGGGCCTGAACGCCTCGATCTCCGAAATCGTGTGGTGACCGGGACCCTCGCGCACCCTTCTGCCGGCTCCGCGAGTTCTGCGGGTGACGCGGGTCCTGCCGGATCGGGTTCTGTCCGCTCCCGGCCGGGCGCGACGGTGCGACCTGCCGCCCTGCCGCCGGGCGGGCTGCCCGACCTCGATCCGGCGTGGTCCAGGGTGGTCGAGGTGGTCGTCGCCGACGGGCAGACGCGCGCCTTTCACGTTCTGGACAACTGGCAGGGCCGCACCGACGAGCCGGTCGGCACCCTGCTGTGCGTGCACGGCAACCCGACCTGGAGTTACCTGTGGCGGCGGCTGCTGGCGTCGTCACCGCCCGGCTGGCGCGTGGTCGCCCCGGACCAGCTCGGCATGGGCTACTCCGAGCGGACCGGGCAGCCAAGAGTGCTTGCCGAGCGGGTGGACGACCTCGGTCGGTTGACCGCGGCGCTGGGCATCACCGGACCGGTGGTGACGGTGGCGCACGACTGGGGCGGGATCATCTCGATGGGCTGGGCGGTCGGCCACCGCGATCAGCTGGCCGGCGTGGTGCTCACCAACACCGCTGTGCACCAGCCGGAGTCGTCGGCCGGGCCGATTTTGATCCGCCTCGCGCACGTGCCGGTGATCAACCGTCTGGCCTGCCGGATGACGCCGTTGTTCGTCCGCACCACGACGTCACTGACCTGGCCGCGGCTCCCGCGGGCGGTGCGGAACGCTTTCGCCGCCCCCTACAGCTCGATGGCGATGCGGGCGGCCGTCGGCGACTTCGTGGCCGACATCCCGTTCGCGGCGGACCATCCGAGCCGGCCCGCGTTGGATCACATCGCTGAGGGAATGCGGTCGCTCGACGTTCCGGCCCTGCTGCTCTGGGGGCCGCGCGACCCGGTTTTCCTCGAGGAGCACCTGCGCGATCTGCAGCAACGACTCCCGAACGCCCGGTTGCACCGCTACGAGAACGCGAGTCATCTGCTGCCCGAGGACGCACCCGGGTATGTGGACGGGGTTCGCGCCTTCGTCGACGCGCTGGATGCAGCGCCGGCCGCACGGCCCGGCCACGGGCGGCACCGTGCCGCCGCGCCGCCTGAAGATCGTGCTTGTTCCGCGTCCGCGGCGGCGGCCGCCGTCAGGCACCGCCGTCGGCGACATTGCCGTCGGTGTCAGTGCCGTCGGTGTTCGACCGGCTGAACGCGCGCGCCGATGACGACACTCCCGCGGTCGTCGAGGTCGGAGGCGCCGCTATCAGCTGGGCGCAGTTGCATCGCAGGGTGCGGGACACCGGTGCAGGACTCGCATCCGCGGGGGTACGGCCCGGACACCGGGTGGCGCTGCTGGTCCCACCGTCCATCGAACTGACCGTCGCGCTGTACGCGGTCTGGCAGGCCGGCGGTGTGATCGTCGTGGTGGACAGGGGTCTCGGCCTGCGCGGGATGGCACGGGCACTGCGCAGTGCCCGGATCGACCACGTCATCGCCGACGCGCCGGGTCTGCTCGCCGCCGGGCCGATGCGGGTTCCGGGCACCAGGATCGCGAGCCGCGCGCTGCCCGCCCCGCTCCGCAAGGCGACCGGCGTGCGGCAGTCATTGCCGGAGCTCGAGCTCGCGGGCCAACTCATCGCCGGATCTCAGCTGGGTGCCGAGGCGTTCCACGCCGACGACAATGCCGAGGCTGCAGTTGTTTTCACCTCCGGCGCGACCGGTCCGGCCAAGGGCGCGCTGTACCGGCACCGCCAGCTCCGCGCGCAGCTGGCGGTGATCGCGCAGACGTACGGGCTCGGCCCGCAGGATCGGATGGTCGCGGCCTTCGCTCCGTTCGCGCTGTACGGACCGGCACTCGGTGTTCCGTCGGCAGTGCCGGCCACCGACGTCACGAAGCCGGGAACGCTGACGTCCGCCGCGCTCGGTGATGCGGCCGCTGCGGTCGACGCGACCGTCATTTTCGCCTCGCCCGCGGCGCTGGCGAATGTTCTTGCGACCGCCGAGGGCCTGTCTGATCGGCATCGCGCGGCGCTCGTTCGGGTGCGACTGCTGATGAGCGCCGGTGCACCCGTGCCGGCCGAACTCCTTCGTGCGCTGCGGCAGGTGCTGCCGAATGCCGCCATGCACACCCCGTACGGAATGACCGAAGGCCTTCCGCTGACGGACATCTCGCTCCCGCAGATCGAGGCGGCGGGATCCGGCGACGGCGTGTGTGTCGGCCGCCCGCTGCCCGGCGTCCAGGTGCGGATCGGGCCGTTCGACGACGCAGGCGTCCCTGGAACAGATCTCACCGATGACGCAAATATCAGCGGCGAGATCTGGGTCAGCGCAGACCACCTCAAGGACCGGTACGACACCCTCTGGATGACCGATCAGCGGTCGGCGGCCCATCCCGGGTGGCACCGGACGGGCGACGTCGGCCAACTCGACGAGGAGGGCAGTCTCTGGGTGCAGGGCCGGACGGTGCATGTGATCACTAGTCCGGAGGGGCCGATCACGCCGGTCGGTGTGGAGCAGCGGGTGCAGCAAGCGCTGCGCGATGTGCAGCCGGTCGGGGCCGCGGGCCGGGCTGCTGTCGCCGCGGTCGGGGTGGGACCGGCGGGCACACAACAACTTGTGCTCGTGCTGGCCGGTGCCGGTGGACCGCTGGCTTCGGGCGAGCAGGCTGCCCAGCGTCCGGGCCGCTGCCGGGCATCCGGTTGCTGCGGTGCTCGTCCGGAAGGCGCTCCCGGTCGACATCCGGCACAACTCGAAGATCGATCGGGTCGCCGTCGCGGACTGGGCAGGGGCCGTGCTGTCCGGCAACGCACCCCGGGCTCGTCGCCGATGATCTTCGTCGATGAAGATGCTTGGTGACCGGCGCGAGCGGGATGACCGGTCGGGCGGTCACTGTCGCTCTGCTCGCCCGCGGTGACCAGGTCACCGTGCTGCAAAGGCGCCCGGCTGGAATCGACACGCCTGAGGTGCTCGGCGATGTCGCCGACGCCACCCTGGTCCGCACGGCGGTGCGTGGGCACGACGCCGTCCTGCATATGGCGGCGAAGGTGGATGTTGTCGGTCCGTGGGAGCAGTATCGCCGCGCCAACGTCGACGGCACTCGCGCGGTGGTGGACGCATGCCGGGCGGCCGCCGTCCCGCGGCTGGTCTTCGTTTCCTCGCCATCGGTCGCGCACGCCGGCGAGCCGCTGATCGGGGCGGGCGCCGGGCCCGCGAATCCGGCTGCGGCGCGATCGAACTACTCCCGGTCGAAGGCGATGGCCGAGCAGTTGGCGCTGGCTGCGGACAGTTCGGCCTTGTCAGTGCTCGCCGTACGGCCGCACCTCATCTGGGGGCCGGGGGACAGCCAGCTCATCGGCCCGATCGTCGAGCGGGGCCGTGCGGGCCGGTTGCCGCTGATCGGCGGCGGCACGGTGCTGATCGACACCACCTACGTCGACAACGCTGTCGGTGCGCTCGTCGCTGCGATCGACCGGTGCGGTCCGGTCCACGGTGAGGCGCTGGTCGTCTCCAACGGTGAGCCGCGGCCGGTAGCGGAGATCCTCGGTCGGGTGTGCGCAGCCGCCGGCGTTCCGGGCCCGAGGCGACGGGTTCCGTTGCCGGTGGCGGTCGCGGCAGGCACAGTGGTGGAGGGCGTCTGGCGGTTGGCGCGCCGTCCGGGCGTACCGCCCGTCACGCGCTTCCTCGCCGAACAGCTCGGCACCGCGCACTGGTTCGACCAGCGGCGGACCAGGGTTGCGCTCGACTGGTCCCCGAGGGTGTCCCTCGATGCGGGCTTCGAACAGCTCGCGCGGTCTTTCACCACAGGCGCCAGGAAGCAGATCACAACCGCCGCTTGATTCCCTTCTGCGCATATTTCAAACAACCATTCTTCTGTACCGGATGACCATTTATCAACACATGCGAAGATGCGCCCGGTGGACCCGCGCCGGGCGCCGCGTACATTGGTGCAATGCAAGAATCCGACATTCGCTGGAACGAACCCGCCCGCGCCAAGATTCTCGAGGACTCCGACCGTGTGCTGCGAGAAGCGGTACTGGATCTGGGGAAGTCGATGAACGGCGAGTCCGCCGACGACGTCTACGCGGAGCTGTACAAGCGGATGGAGGGCCGATTCATCGATTTCGAGCCGGGACCGGACATTCGCAAGTATGCGGACGCGATCGCGAATGGCGAATTCTCCGGCGAGTCGGCAGCCTGAGCGGCAGCGGCGTCATTGCGGCCCGGCCGGCAGCATGGCCGGTCGGTGTGTTGCGGTGCGGATGAGCAGCGCTGCGCCCGCGACGATCAGCGCCGCCGCGGCGAGTGCCGGACCGCCCCAGGTGACAACACTCGCGAACCACGCTGCCGCGGCATATCCGATGCTCGCCTCTGCGCCGGCCCAGAGGATCGCCGCGGCCGCGCTGTACGGCGCGATGGTGCGGTACGGCACTCCGGTGGCTCCGGCCAGGTGCGGGACCAGCGTCCGCAGAACGGGCGTGAATCGTGCGAAGAAGACGGCGACCCCGCCGCGGGACATCACGGCACCGGCGTGCTGCCACGCCTTGACGGGAATCTTGCGGCCCAAACGCGCCGCCCGCAGACGAGGCCCGAGCACTCGCCCCGTGCGGTGGCCCACGGCGTCCCCGGCGACCGCGGCGACAGCGGTCACCGCGATCAGCAGCACGAGACTCAGCTGATCACCGCGAGCCAGCGCCCCCGCGGTCAGCATCAGGGTGAGCGTCGGGATGACCGCGCCGATCATCAGCCCCGATTCGGCCAGCACGGCGGCCGCCACGACCGCGTACACCACCGGTGCAGGCACCTGCCCCAGCCATTCAGTCATCCCCGCCGCCTGATCGTTGTTGCTGGAACGCGAGTTCGGGGCGCCGATGTGGTTGGGTGGCCGGCTGCAACCGCCAGACCCTGGCCGGCGGCAGGTTGGCCCACACAGTGGCGCAGGAGGTCAGGTGACGGCTGCGGTGGTCCGTCAGCACCCGCTCCACTTCCCGATGACGATTCGCTCGCCGGCGGCCGGCGAGCAGACGTCGGGCCTGCATCGTGCCGCGGTAGGCGAAGTACGTCAGGGTGCCGCCGGGCCGCAGCCACTCGAGGTAGCGGGTGACGATGTTCTCCACGTCATCCGGAGTGAAGTTGGCGAAGGGCAGGCCGGAGACGATGACGTCGTAGCGGCGGTCGGTGTCGAACTGCGCAATGTCGGCGTCGTGGATTGCGATGGTGCTGCCCGATCCTGCGGGGTGCTGCACAGCACCGACCAGGTGCCGCAGCTGCGCCGCGAAACGCGGGTTGGCTTCGACGATGTCGAGCGCGCTACCCGGTGGCATGCGGCTCAGCAGCTCGCGGGTCACCGAACCTGTGCCGGCTCCGACTTCGAGCACCGTCACCGGCCGACCGTGCTGGTCGACAGCGGCAGTCAACGCGCGGGCCAGCGAGCGGCTGCTCGGTGCGACGGCGCCCGTGGTGTGTGGGTCGCGCACGGCCTCCGTGGCGAACACCACGCCGGAAGCGTTGCGGCGCAGGGGATATTGTCGATGGGTCATCGCCTTGTTGTCCATGCATTCGACGGTATGGACGTCGCCGGGCCCGCGGATCGGCCGTTGTGTGCCGCTCCCCTCCGACGAAAGTCGGGGGTGCACGTCGCAAGAAGGAGGTCGGGCAGCCGGTGGTGCCTGCCTACGCTTGACCGGTGAAGCAGACACGGCAGCGATGGGCTGCTTACGGTCGGAGCGGCGTCGTGGTCCTGGCGACGCTGACCGCCATCGTCAACGGCGCCTCGATCGCCGGTGGCGATTACCTTCAGCCGCTGACCGCGTTCGCGCTGCTGTGCGGCGTTCTCCTGATGCTGAACGGGCTGCCCTGGATCGTGGCTCCCGCCGTCGCCACGGCGGCGACCGCGGTGTGGGGCTGGCCCTTTTTGCTGCTGCTCCTGGTCGCGGTGTTCGACCTTGCCGCGCGCCGTCGCACTCCGGCCGCGATCGGTTGCGCGGTCATTGCTTTGGCGGGCAACGCCCTGACTCAGCCGACGGTGTCGCTGTGGCAGTCGCAGCCGTACGGATCCGCGCTGTTCCTACTGCTCGCCGTCGTCGCGGGGCTGTGGATGGGGAGCCGGCGCCGACTGGTGACGGCGCTCAATGTCCAGGTCGAGCATCTGCGCAGCGAGCGGGAACTGCGCGAGCAGGCCGCTCGGCTGAGCGAGCGCTCCGTGATCGCGGCGGAGATGCATGACGTGCTGGCCCATCGGTTGAGCCTGATTGCGCTTCACGCCGGGGTGCTTTCCACCAGAAAGGACTTGCCGGCCCAGGTCGCCGACCGTGTCGATCTGCTCCGCACGACGTCGACGGAGGCCCTCAACGATCTGCGTGACCTTCTGGGTGCGTTGCGCAGCAACGACTCCGCGCCCCTTGATCAACCGCCGGCACCGGTGTTGCAGGACGTCTCCGAGGTGATCGCGCAGGCGCGCCGAGCGGGCCAGCGGGTGGACACCGTCATCGATGGACAGGCGGAGCTAGCTCCGGCCGCTCACCGGCTCGCTGCCTTCCGGTTGGTGCAGGAGGCGCTGACAAATGCCCGCAAGCACGCGCCTGACGCACCGGTTCAGGTGCACATCGATTACGGACCGCCGGTCACCGACATCGAAGTGACGAATTCGCCGAGCACACGCCAGGCGCAGGTGGTGCCTTCCGGGTTCGGTCTGGTCGGGCTGCGAGAGCGGGTGGAGGCGCTCGGCGGCTGGCTGAGCGCGGGCCCGGCGGGCGCCGGCAGTTGGACTGTGGCCGCCCGCATCCCGCACCGTGGGTCCGAACCGAAGGTGTTGGGCCGGTGATCCGCACCATGGTGGTCGACGACGACGCCCTGGTCCGCCTCGGGCTCACCGACCTGCTCGAAAGTGACGACCAGATCACGGTTGTCGCCCAGGCCGCTGATGGCTTGGAGGCCATCGAGAGGGCAACGGCGCACCGTGTCGACGTGGCGCTGGTGGACGTCCGGATGCCACGGATGGACGGGATCACCGCGACCGCCAGGCTGCGTGCGCTGCCGAACCCGCCGCGGGTGATCACCCTGACCACGTTCGATCTCGACGAATTCGTGTACGCCGCGTTGGCGGCGGGCGCCGACGGATTCCTGCTGAAGGACACCGAACCCGCCGAGATCCTGCGGGCCGTTCGTCTTGTCGCCGCTGGTTCGGCGATGCTGCATCCGTCCGCGGCCCGCCGTCTCATCGACCGCTATCACCACGCCAACCACCCGCAAGCCGCGGCAGCCCGGGTTCGGCTGGAGAAACTCACCCCGCGCGAGCGGGATGTGCTGGCCCTGCTGGCACAGGGCGAGACCAACGCCGACATCGCGACGGCCCTGGGGATGCGGGAGAGCACGGTGAAGTCTCATGTCAGCCGCATCCTGACCGCGCTGGGCGTCAGCAACCGGGTGCAGGCCGCGCTGCTGGCCCGCGACGCCGGCCTCCAGCGGTGAGCAAGGGGATTGCTCCCTGACGCGAGGAGTGTCCGTTCCGACAACTGCCCGGAATGTCCGGTCTTGCGCACCGTCGGGGGCGGGAGCACACTCACCGATGCCTGGAGCCTCGGGCCCGCGGCCGAGTCCGCGGCGGCGCAGTGACACTCGCAGCGGGAAGCGGTCGCCCTCCTGCGTCGGAGTGATCCAACACAACTGCTGGGAGCGCGCCATGCCTGCACTGGTGATCGTCCACGACGTCGACGACGTCGACAACTGGCTGAAGTCCCCGAAACGCGCCGGGCTCTTCGGGCCGCACGGACTGACCGCCCGGACGTTCGTCGACCCGGCCGACCCCCATCGCGTCGCGCTGTTCATCGAGGGCGCCGGCCCGGGGGACTTCGAGAAGATCATGCAGACGGAAGGGATCGAAGACGCCATGGCGCACGACGGCGTCCGGCCTGACACCCTCCGGATGCTCGAGGAACGCTGAGCCAGCGGCGGTAGGCGCCATCGCGCTTCTACAGCTTCCGCAGGACCGCCATCAGATAGGTCCTGCGCTGCAGTGGATCTGGCCCGGTGCGGGCCCTGACCGGTGGCCGCCCGGCGACCGGACGGTAGGAGTCGAACTCCGTCTCCAGCACTGCCTCGCCTCTGGTCAGCTCCGGCAGTGCCTGGTACAGCCGGTGCACCGAAGCGGCCGGGACGACGCCACCGAGGCGGTAGACGGACCGGTCCGGCACCGGTAGCTCGGGAGTGCCGCCCAACGAGGCCAGCACCGGCAGCACAGCACCGTAGGTGTCAGCCGGGATCTCCAACCGGAAACGGTGCAGCGGCTCGTGCACCGTGGTGCCGGCAGTCCGCAGCGCCTGCATCAGCACCATCGGCGTCAGACCGCGGAAATCCGCGCCGGTACTGGACATGCTCTTGTCGAAGTTCGCGTGCATGGCGCTCTGTCGTGGGGCGTACCGGCCGTGCGTCATGGTCACCAGGCAGTCCGGCACGTCCCATCCGGACAGCCCTTGACGCAGGGTTTCCCGAACGGTGGCCTGCACTGCGGTGAGAAAGGCCAGCGGCATCGACCCGAGCTCGATGCCGAGCCGGAAATCGACGCCGGCGCCGACCGGTGCGGGCTCCACCCGCAGTCCGACCGTTGCCAGGAAAGGATTGTCGTCGGTGGAGATGTGCTCGACTGCGCAGCCGGTACCGGCCAGGCGTTCGATGCAGAGCGTTGTGCTGGTGCGGAATTCGACCATGAGCCCGTGCTGTTCCAGCAGTGTCGACTGCAGCACCTCCTTCTGCACCTCGCCGTAGAGAGAGACGGCCAGCTGTCCCGCACCGTCGGACCGCAGGCCGATCAGCGGGTCCGCCTCGGCGAGCTCGCTCAGTGCCGTATGCAGCGCTCCGGCATCCGTTCCGGCGATCGGGACGATGACGGATTCCAGGGTGGGCGGGGAGAAGTGCCACGCCGGTCGCTGATGTGCGGCGGTACCGATGACGTCACCGATCCGTGCCTGCAGCCCCGTCACCTTTCCGATCTGTCCCGCCAGCAGCACATCTCGGCGACGAAACCCACCCGGTTCCGATGCCAGGATCGCCGTGACCCGACCACCGCGACCGTCCGGCAGTTCCACCCGATCGCGGGTGCGCAGAGTGCCGGCACGCATCCGGAGGTAGCAGATCCTTTCCCCGGCCGCGCCCCGGTCGACCTTGAAGATCGTTGCGGCGCCACCGAGTTCCTCTACAGGAGTGTCCCGCGCGGTGCCGTTGGCACCGAGCGGGGAAGCGGGCAGGAATTCGAGAATCCCGGCCATCAGCTCGGTCGCGCCGGCCCCGGTCACCGCGGAACCGAAGAACACCGGGCGCACCAACGCTTTCCGGGTCTGGTCGGCGACGGCGGTCCGCAGACGTTGCGGTGACACCGAGCCGGTGAGCACGAAATCCTCGAGCAGCCGGTCGTCGTGCCCGGTGAGGACGTCCAGAGCGGTTGCAGCAACGCCGGTCTCATGGAGCGCATCGGCGACCTGGGCCGTCCGCAGACCGATCCCGCACACCCGCTGCATGCCGATCATGCCCCCGCCGAGGCGGTCGTTCAGCTCGGTGAGCAGTGCGTCCGCACGCGCTCCCGAGCGGTCGATCTTGTTGACGTAGACGATCGTGGGCAGCCGCAGACGCTGCAGGGCCCGCATCAACACCCGGGTCTGCGCCTGCACGCCTTCGACGGCGGAGACCACCAGGACGACGCCGTCCAGGACGTCGAGAACCCTTTCGACTTCGGCGATGAAGTCGGGATGGCCGGGCGTGTCGACCAGGTTCACTGTCACGCCGTCGATCTCGAAGGCGGCCACGGCGGTCTTGATGGTGATCCCTCGGCGACGCTCCAGGTCGAGCGTGTCGGTCTGCGTGTTGCCGACGTCGACGCTGCCGATCTCGTCCAGGACGCCGGCCTCGTACAGCAGCCGTTCGGTCAGGCTCGTCTTACCCGCGTCGACATGGGCAAGGATCCCCAGGTTGAGTGTGCGCATCCAGCATCGAGTCCTCACGAGAGATGGCGAAGGTGGGGGACGTCGACGCAGCTCGCACGGTGGACCTCCTTCTCTCTCGGGTCGGTGAGGCTCCCCACACAGCACCAGAGGAAGTCGGGAAGAGCAATTGATTAACACCTCACGCCCGGTGCGGAGAGGGCGGAGTGACCGTTGGTTGACAGTGTCTACCAACGCTCGTACGGTGGCGGCATGGCGACCGATCAACATCAACCGAGTACTCGAGCGTTCACCTCCAGGTACGGACCGTGGGCAGTGGTGACCGGTGCCTCCGACGGGATCGGTCGCGCGGTGGCCACCGAACTGGCGGGCCGCGGTCTGAACGTGGTCCTCGTCGCACGCCGTCGGGTGGAGCTGGAGCGACTGGCATCAGCGCTGCAGGCCACCAACGGCATCGAAGCAAGGGTTCTTCCGATGGACCTCGCTCGGCGCGGAGCCGCTGCGGACCTCAACGCGGCGACGTCGGATCTGGACGTGGGGCTGGTCGTGGCCGCCGCCGGGTACGGCAGCAGCGGACTGCTGGTGGACGCCGAACTGGCCGACGAAATGTCGATGCTCGACCTCAATTGCGGATCCGTGCTCGCGCTCGCGCACGGCTTCGGGCAGCGGCTGTCGGCGCGTGGTCGCGGCGGGATGATGCTGTTCGGCTCGCTCGTCGGGTGGCAAGGCGTTCCCAACGCCGCGAATTACGCGGCCACCAAGGCCTATGTGCAATCGCTGGCCGAGGGGTTGCGTGCCGAACTCGGCAAGAGCGGGGTGGACGTCCTGTCCGTCGCACCCGGTCCCGTGCGCAGCGGCTTCGAGGCAAGGGCCAAAATGGAGATGGGCTCGGCGCAGTCGCCGGAGAAGGTGGCCCGCACGGCGGTCGCCACGCTCGGCCGGCGAGGCACCAGTGTGCCGGGAACGCGGTCGAAGTTGCTGACCTGGTCGCTGGCGCCGCTGCCACGCTCGGTCCGCGTGGCGATCATGGGACGGATCATGGCGAGCATGGCAGGGGAGCGTGGCGGAGGAACCGAAGTCGCGGCCTGACGACGTCCGCGAGGCCAGCGTCAGGGAGGCGCTCGCCATCATCGCCGAGCATGGCGTCGAGCGGCTGTCGCTCCGTGAGGTGGCGCGACGCCTGGGCGTGTCGCACCAGGCCCCCTACAAACACTTCCCCAGCCGAGACCATCTGCTGGCGGAGGTCATCGCGCGCGCTTTCAGCAGTTTTGCCGATCGTCTCGATGCCCGCGAACGGTCCGACGATCCCGCCGCCGATCTGGAGGCCATGGGGCACGCCTACCTCGGTTTCGCCCTCGAGCGGCCGTTGGAGTACCGGCTGATGTTCGGCACTCCACTACCCGAACCGGCCGAGCATCCGACCATGCTCCGGCAGGCTCGTCACGCGTTCAACCTGCTCGAGGTGGCAATCGGCCGATTGCATGCTGCTCAAGGACGCGATGATCCCGAGCTCGCCGCACGCGACGCGTTGCACGTGTGGGCCACCATGCACGGTCTGGCCGGCATCCTTCGCAACGACGCCCTGTCGTCACTGGAGATCTCAGCGGAGGTGCTTTCGTCCTCGGTGCCGCACTCCTTCGGTCGGTTGAGCATGGGACTTGCGGCGGAGATGCCGGCATACGGCCCGGCCGTCCCGGCTGGCGCGGATCATGCAGGTAGCCACTGATCCCTGGGCGGCAGCCTGCGACGAAACTCGTGCCGGCATCCGCGCAATGACTCTTGTCGCGGGCTCGCCGCGCCCGGATCCATGCGTGGGAATGGAAGTGCACGTCGCCATGTTGACAGCGACAGAACCGGTTGAACGTTCAACAAACCGGCGATCGCATACGACATAGAGGAGCGCGCCATGCAGTTCGGAATCTTCACCGTCGGCGACGTGACCACAGATCCCACCACCGGCCGGACCCCGTCAGAAGCCGAGCGCATCAAGGCGATGGTCACCATTGCGCAGAAGGCGGAAGAGGTCGGTCTCGACGTGTTCGCCACCGGTGAGCACCACAACGAACCGTTCGTGCCGTCGTCCCCCACCACCATGCTCGGCTACATCGCCGCCAAGACCGACAAGCTGCTGCTGTCCACGTCGACCACGCTGATCACCACCAACGACCCGGTGAAGATCGCCGAAGACTACGCGATGCTGCAGCATCTCGCCGACGGCCGGGTCGATCTGATGATGGGCCGCGGCAACACCGGGCCGGTGTACCCGTGGTTCGGTAAGGACATCACCAAGGGCATTGAACTCGCGGTGGAGAATTATGACCTGCTGCGCCGGCTGTGGCGGGAGGACGTCGTCGATTGGCAGGGCAAGTACCGGACCCCGCTCCGCGGCTTCACCTCGACCCCGCGCCCGCTGGACGGTGTCCCGCCGTTCGTCTGGCACGGCTCCATCCGCAGTCCCGAGATCGCCGAGCAGGCCGCCTATTACGGTGACGGCTTCTTCGCCAACCACATCTTCTGGCCCAAGTCGCACTTCCAGCGGCTGATCGAGCTGTACCGCACCCGCTTCGAGCACTACGGGCACGGCAGCGCAGACCAGGCAATCGTCGGTCTGGGTGGCCAGGTGTTCATGCGTAAGAACTCGCAGGACGCCGTCAAGGAGTTCCGGCCCTACTTCGACCACGCGCCGGTGTACGGCTACGGCCCGTCCCTCGAGGACTTCACCGAGATGACGCCGTTGACCGTCGGCAGCCCGGCCGAGGTGATCGAGAAGACGCTGAAGTTCCGCGACTACTTCGGTGACTACCAGCGCCAGCTGTTCCTGATGGACCACGCCGGTCTGCCGCTGAAGACGGTGCTCGAGCAGCTCGACCTGCTCGGCGAGGAGGTCGTTCCCACGCTTCGCAGGGAGTTCGACGCCTTGCGGCCGGCCCACGTGCCGGAGGCGCCGACGCACGAGAGCCTCAAGGTTGCCGCCCTGACCGAGCTCTCGGCCGAGGCCGACGCCGAGCCGTCCCCTGCAGAGTTGTCACCGGCCGGTGATCGGGCATGACGACCTTCACCGTCGTGGTGCTGTCCGCCGGACTGGGTCAGCCGTCATCCACCAGGATGCTGGCCGACCAGCTTGCAGACTCGGCGAGCCGGGCTGCTCAGCAGTGCGGTGACCGGCTGGAGCTGATTCCCGTCGATCTGCGCGAGCTCGCGCACGACATCACCGACAACCTGTTGACCGGGTTTCCGAGTCTGGCGCTGCGGACCGCGCTCGACGCGGTCGGGTCCGCCGACGCGGTGATCGCGGTGACGCCGGTGTTCAGTGCCTCCTACAGCGGGCTGTTCAAGTCGTTCTTCGACGTCCTCGACCCGGCCGCACTGGTCGGGACGCCGGTGCTGATGGCCGCCACCGGCGGGTCCGCCCGGCACTCGCTGGTGCTGGACTACGCCTTGCGTCCGCTGTTCGGTTACCTGCGGGCGAGTGTGGCGCCGACGGCCGTTTTTGCCGCCACCGCCGATTTCGGTGCCGACGAAGCGGGCCGCTCGCTCACCGAGCGGGTCGACCGCGCGGGCCGTGAGCTGGTCGGCATGCTCACGCCGGGGGCAGCTGTTTCCGGCTCCGGCCTGTCACAGGGGGTGGGGACGGAACCCGACCCCTGCGCGGGATCGCGCAGGAGTCGTGACGCGGACCCCTTCGACCAGCTGATCCCGTTCGACCAGCTGCTGGCCAGGCGGTAAGTATCGAGTTCGGCTTCCAGAAGACACCCGCCGCGCGACGCTTCTCCGTCGCGCGGCGGTGTTGTATCTGGGTGCGTCGTCAGCCCAGGGTCGCCAGGATTCCGGCAGCCAATTCGTCGACCTGGTCGTCGGTCATCACGAATGCGGGGGAGATCTGGATGCCCCCCGCACCGACCGCCCGAGTCGCGATGCCGTGAGCGCGAACGGCTTTGGCCAGTCCGAGGGCCGCGCCGGGATCCACCAATTGGATCGCGGCGACCGCCCCGGTGCCGCTGCGTACCTCCTCGACGGCAGGATGGTCCGCGAGGTGCGCGAGCTTCTGGTGCAGCGCGGTTTCCAACCGGCCGGCAGCCGCCAGGAGGTTCTCACGCTCGATGATGTCGAGGTTCGCCATTGCGGCGGCCGCCGCTGCGGCGTGCCCGCCGTAGGTGTAACCGTGCCGCCACCAGACCCCCGCGGAGGGGTCGAAGAACGGCTCGGCGATCTGCGGCGCGATGAACACCGCCCCCATGGGCACGTACCCCGACGTCAGCCCCTTCGCGGTCGTCATCAGGTCCGGCTGCAGGCCGAACCTGGTGGAGGCGAACCAGTCTCCGCCGATCCGTCCGAAGCCGGTGATGACTTCGTCGGCGACGAAAAGGATGTCGTTGTCCCGGCAGATCTGCCGGACCTCGGCGAGGTAGCCGTCCGGCGGCGGATACACGCCGCCGGCGCCGATCACCGGTTCGCAGAAGAACGCCGCGATGTGGTCCGCGCCGACCGCCTCGATGGTTTCCAGCAGGCTCTTCCCGGAATTCCACTCGACGCTGCGGACGTCGGCCATCAGCTCGCCGTACCCGTCGTGATTGCCGGGAATCCCGGCGAGCGCGGTGCCCGCGACATGCATGCCGTGGTAGGCCTTCTCGCGGCCGATGACGATGGTCTTCGACGCCCGGCCGACCTCCCGCCAGTACCGTCGGGCGAGCTTGACGGCGGTGTCCACCGAGTCGGAACCGCCGGAGGTGAAGAAAATCTTGCTTCCCGGCACCGGTGCGATGGCGGCCAGCCGATCCGCCAGCGCGACGGTGGTGTCCACCGCGTAATCGCCGAACGTCGAGTACGCCGCGATGCGACCGATCTGGGCGGCCACCGCGTCGGCGATCTCGGTGCGGCCATGGCCCACGTTGGTGAACCACAGGCCGGCGGTGGAGTCCAGGTAACGCCGTCCGGCGTCATCCCAGATGTAGGCACCCTCACCCCGGGTCACCACGAACTCGCCGTTCCTGCTCACTGCGCCCATGTCGGCGAACCCGTGCCACAGGGCGTGCTGCGAGACGGCACCGTTCGACCGGCTCCCGTCCCGTGCAGTTTCGCGGTGGTCGATGTTCGTCGTCGGCGCGGTCACGCGGCCTCCCCGGAGTTGGGCGACCCACCCTGGCGATGGGCCTGTCGCTGTCGGGTTGACCGTACGCGGGGGGATCGCCCCGGCCGGTCGGGGGAGGGAGCTGCGCGATTCTGGAAGGGATGACGCAGGTTGAGGCCGCCGGCCGCGCCATCGGTTGAACCGCTGCCATCCAGAGCGCGGCTCCGATCGCCGTTTGTGCGTGGTCTCGGTTCACTGGGTGCCCCGGCGCACGGCCCGGCACCCGCCCCCCGGTGCCCGCCCCGCCGCCGCCCCGGCTCCACCCACCTGCCCAGGAAAGCGGGCGGGCCGGCACCCAGGAACGCCTACTCAGGAGCTGCGCTGCGGGTCCGCCGCTTCCACGTCGGCTCCAGCTCCGCGACGTCGTCCTCGGTGGCGATCCCGAACGGCGGCTCCTCGGGCGCATCGATCGCGCGCCGGCCGCTGCCGCGGGTGGCGTACAGGCTGGCCGCGACCGATCCGCCGATCAGCAGCGTGATGACCGCCAGCGAGATCGGCGTGGGGATGTAGACGATGTCGACCTTGAGGAGCATCTTGATGCCCACCCAGATGAGGACCAGCGCAAGGCCCACCTTCAGGTAGATGAACCGGTGAATGAGATCGGCCAACAGGAAGTACATCGCCCGCAGACCCAGGATGGCGAAGGCGTTGGCAGTGAAGACGAGGAACGGTTCACTGGTGACCGCGAAGATGGCCGGGATGGAGTCGACCGCGAAGATGATGTCCGTGATCTCGATCAACACCAGCACTGCGAGCAGCGGCGTGGCCACCAGCACTCCGGCCCGCCTGATGAGAAATCGCTGCCCGTAGAACTTGTCGGTCATCGGAACAGAGCGGCGGAACAGCTTGAGAGCCCGGGACTGTTCCGGGTTCACGTGCTCGTTGCGCTGCCGGATCATCCGGTAGCCGGTGTACAGCAGGAACGCGGCGAAGATGTAGAGCACCCAGCTGAAGCTCGCGATCAGCACCGCGCCAGCGGCGATGAAGATGCCGCGGAAGACCAGGGCGCCGACCACGCCGAGGAACAGCACCCGGTGCTGCAACTCCCGCGGCACGGCGAAGTAGCTGAAGATGATGGCCCAGACGAACACGTTGTCCACCGCGAGGGACTTCTCGATCAGATATCCGGCGAAGTACTGCTGACCGAAATCAGCGCCCCACACTGACCACACGATGGCGCCGAAGGCGACACCGAAGCTGACCCAGATCACCGACCACACCGCAGCCTCGCGCACCCCGATCACGTGCGCCCGGCGGTGAGCGAACAGGTCAATGGCCAGCATCACGACGATGACGCCGAGGACAACGAACCACCACCACAACGGAACTTCCATGACAGGAACACCTTTCGGTCGAATTGGTCAACCGAAGGTCTCTCCCGGTCCCGGCTCCGTCAGAGCAATGGGACCCGCAACGCCGGGCTCGGCGAGCCGTGTATGACGACGGTGCGTGGGGGATACTCCCCTTCGTACAACATTCTTCATCTCGCCCAGCGACGTATCGCCGGGCGGGGACCCGCCGTGCCGGACAGCAGGTTGGGGCTACACCTCCTTGCTCACCAACCGCACCCGCCCGTCGGCCAACCTGTAGGTCGCACCCAGGACGAGGCAGGACCGGTCGCGAACCGCCTCGGCGACAATCCGCGAGCGCTCCACCAGCAGTGCCGTGGTGCCACGGACGTGCTCGGCCTCGATGTAGTCCAGCGGGGCATGGTTGGCCCCGAGATCCGGCGGATGTTGCGCCCGTTGTACTTTCAGCACAGCCGGGGTGATCCGTTCGGTGACATCCCGGATATACCCCGGTGGTGTCCGGCCGCTGCTGACGGCATCGGTTGCCATCCGCACCAATCCACAGGCATCGTGACCGAGCACAACGATCAGCCCGATCTTGAGCACCTGCACCCCGTATTCCACGGATCCGATCACACCGGCATCAACGATGTGACCGGCCGTGCGGACGACGAAGAGGTCGCCGAGGCCCTGGTCGAAGATGATCTCGGCGGCCACCCTGGAGTCACTGCAGCCGAAGACGAGGGCGAAAGGCTTCTGGCCGTCGGTGATCTCGGCCCGCCGGGCGGCGTCCTGCCCGGGATGCAGCGGGTCTCCGGTGAGGAACCGTCCGTTGCCGTTCAGCAGCTCCTGCCACGCCAGGTCCGGGGCGGGCTGTCCCGGCATCAGGGGTCCGGGAAGCATCGGGTCCGGTGCGGTGACCGGCAACCGCGCGGTGATCACCGCGCCGGCCGGCGCCGCCCGATGGAATGGCCGCCGCATCATCAGCGCTGTGGTCGCACGGTCAGGGCGACCCGGTCGTAGCCCACCAGTGCACCGTCCGAGGTCAGGGCGACCCAGGCCCCGCGCTGGAGTGCGAGTTCGATCAACTCGTCGACGGCGTCATCGATGACGTCCGCACTACCGATATCGGTGGCAGGCTCGAGGAAGTCACCGTCGTCGCTGACTCTCGCCGGGTAGAACAGGCTCTCCTCGACGGCGAGCATCTCGGGCCGTTCGTGCCGCGCGGCAAGCCAGGCCGCCGGAACACCGGTGACGACCTTGCCTGCTCGGTCGCGAGCCGCGAGCAGTTGCAGGGCCTCGGTCTCCCGCGAGTGCAGATACATGTCCAGGACGGGTTGCAGTCGGCGGGCCAGTTCGCTCAGCGGGGCCCGGGCGAGGTTGCCGCCGATCGTCCCGGCCAGCCTGCCGGTGTTTTTGGAGATGGACTTGAAACTGGTCAGCACCTTGTCCGGGCCGATGAGGATCAGCGGTGCAGGGCGGAGCCGCAAATAGACACCGAGCGCCGTGTCGACGCGGCGCAGAAATGCGGTTGTGATGGCATTTCCGCCTGAGCGTTCCGGTGGGAACATCGGGAACGACTCGGTGGGCGCCGGCCGCAAGACACCCCCTCCGCCGTCGAACAACCTGGCCTGGCCGGAGTTGAACACCAACACCACATGTCGCGGGGTCCGGTGCAGGGAACGCACGAGATCCCGGGTGGCGAAGGTGTGATCGACCACGGCGCGGTTCCGTACCGCCACCGGCAGGTGGACTGTTTCGGAATGCTCGCGACTCACCAGCACGGCGATCGCGGCGCTGGTCGGCGCGCCGATCGCGGCGTCGACGGCGCGGCGAACAGTCGCCTCCAGCGACTCGTACACCGGTCCTGTTTCGGTCCCGCGGATCCGGTCGAGGGCCTCCGCGGTAAGCCCTCGCAGCGCAATCGCGTCGTTGGCTGTCATCCGGGGTGACACGGTGGTGGTGAGCAACAGCGAGATCGAGGGGTAGACGCGCGGAGCCTGTAATCGCAGCACCTGGTCGACGGTCGGTCCGGGCAGTAGCTGACCGGCCAGGTCTGTGGACGGGAGAACGGTCACGAAGATCCTTTCGAGAACTGAGCGGGGATTTAAGGGGGGATGCCGCCCCGGCCGAGGCGGACGGGCAACTCGGCATGCGCCGAACGAAGGTCGAAAAGCCTGCGCTGCAACGGGTGCGGTGGTGAGCGTGAACGCGGTTCGTCCATGGCGACGAGCCGATCCGGCTCAGTGGGACAGGGCCGGCCGCTGTACCAGGTCGATCTCGGGGAACCAATCCCGAAGGTGCTGGGCGCGGCGTCTGCGGGCCAGGCGGTCCGCCGCCGCAGAAATCCGGCGCATCCGGCGGCCCGCCGACGGGCTGTCCCGATAGGGCAGTTCGACGACCTCATGGCCGGCGGACAGCCCGTGCAGTGTCCGATCCGCCGCGTCGGCGAGTGCTGCCACGTCGCGGCGGGACCCCATCGCCGCGCGCATCAGGACGGCGGCGTCGGTGGTGAAGCCGAGTCGGGGCGAGGCGATGGCGACCAGGAGTCGTCCGCTCGACAACGTCACGAGCGAGGCAAGCATCGGAAGTCGCTCGACGTCGGCGTGGCTGCCGATGACCACCAGGAACAACGGTGACTCCGTGCCCGGTGGGTCCGGTACGGGCGGCCGGTCGTCGACACTCGGTGTGAGCGTGATGGGTGGGGCGATCGTCATGGCGGACCTCTCAGCTGCGCTGGTCCGAGGTCTTCCCCGGGCCTGTGCGGCCCCGACGCGCCGGACTTCTACGGAGAAGCCGTGATGACGACGACGTCGTGAGTGGGGTACTCCCCTCAACTACGCCCTCAGATTACCGAAACAAAGTTCAGGTGTCTAGTGGTTTGCGACATTTGGGACAAGAAGTGCCAGGAGTTCGTCGAGATCGTGGCCGGCGTTGAGCGGGTGACGCATCGGCCGGTGCGGAGGGATGGTGTAGCTGTTCCGCCGGCCCCGGCGGGTCCGCGTCAGGTAACCGGCGTCGACCAGGTCCGCAACGATGTTCTGCGCCGACCGTTCGGTGATTCCCACCCTGACCGCAACCTCGCGCAGCGTGATGTCGGTATCCCGGGCAATGGCGAGCAGCACGTGCGCGTGGTTGGTCAGGAACGTCCAGCCTGTCGGCACGGCCGACGGTGCGCCGCCCGGCGTTCGATCTGACTCGGACGGCTGCGACCCTGCCGTCGTTTCGCCGACGTTTTCGTCGCCGGTCTTTTTCTCTGCGGCTCTGTTCTCGACAGCGATGTCCCCGGTCCCCATCCACGGGACCTTAGTCCGACCTGTGTGGGCCGCCCGTTGGCGCCGATTCTGCACCGGATCGGGGTCCTGGACGACTGAGAACTTCGCAGTGCGAATTCTTGGACCGTTGTGCACAAGACAGCGGACTGGCCATTGTGCGATGTCGCTCACGCCGCCTATTGCTGACGCAACGCCAGCAGGGCCCGTGCGACCCACTCGGCCATCAGCGTCCGCTCCGCAGCGGTGAGCGCCGGCAACTGATCCAGAACCGCCAGGAAGGTCACCGCTGCGGAGCTCACGGTGGTGTCTGCGGCGGCGGGCGCTGTGGACAGGATGACCGCGGTCACCGCTTCGAACATCGCTGCCGACAGGCCCGGGTCCCGATCGTCCGCCGGCGTGCCCAGCAAGGCCAGCACGGTGCCCGTTCCGGCCGCGTGGACGATCTGCAGTGCTCGTTGCTCGTCGACACGCAGGAGGCCGGCCGCCGCGATCCGTCGGATCTTCGTTCGGAGGACCTGTACGCCGGCCGCGGTCGCGGGGGACATCGAGGCCCGTCCCGGTGCGGTGAGCAACACGTACAACTCACCGTTGTCGAGCCCGAAATCCACGTGCCGGTGCCAGGCCTCGCGCAACTCGTCAACCGGATCTCCTTCGACCTGGTCGGCTGCCGCGGCCTTCTCGACGACGTAGGTGGACATCACGTGCTCGGCCACCGCGGCGATCAGGCGGTCCTTGTCGCCGAACAGCCGGTAGATCGCGGGCGCCTGAACGCCTGCCGCCTGTGCGACCGCCCGGGTCGTCACGGCGTGGGCCCCCTGTTCTCGCAGGAGCCGTGCGGCGGCGGCCACGATCGACGACCGGAGGTCGTCACGGGAGCCGGTCGGTTCCGGTGTCGTCACGGATCAACGCTATCACCAAGACGATATCAACGTTAGTATCAGTGATACGGTGTGGCCGGTAACGTTGTTAACGTCAAGGAGCTTCCCATGATGATCGTGACCGGTGCCACCGGCCAACTCGGATCCCGCATTGTCGAACGGCTCCTGACGGCCGTCCCGGCCGAGTCCGTCGGCGTCAGTGTCCGGGACCCGGCACGAGCAACTTCGCTGGCCGAACGCGGAGTGCGGGTCCGGGCGGGCGATTTCACCGATCCGGAGAGCCTGGAGCACGCCTTCGAAGGCGCTGACCGGGTCTTGATCATCTCCGCGGCCATCCGCGGTCCAGGTGCGCTCGCCGCCAACATCGCTGCGATCGACGCCGCGCGCGCCGCCGGAGCCCGTCGCATCCTCTACACCAGCCACCAGGCCGCCTCGGCCTCTTCGCTGTTCGCACCGCAACTCACCCATGCCGCAACGCAGGAGTACCTGGCGCACACCGGGGTGCCGTTCACCGCGCTGCGCAACGGCTTCTACGCCAGCACTCTGGGCTATTACATCGGTGCCGGCCTGGACGGCGGGCGGCTCGCGTTACCGGCGGACGGCCCCGTGTCCTGGACCGATCACGATGATCTGGCGGAGGCGGCCGTGGTCGCGCTCACCGGCGACGGCAATCTCGAAGGCGTCACCGCTCCGCTCACTGCGCCCGAGATGCTCACCTTCGACGACGTGGCGGCGCTGCTGACGGATCTGACCGGCCGAGCCGTGCAGCGTGTTGTCGTCGCCGACGACGATTGGCGCCGGGAGGCGGTGCGCTGCGGAATGCCCGCGCCGGCCGCGGATTTCACCCTGGGCATGTTCCGCGCGGCCCGACAGGGCGAGTTCGCCGTCACCGATCCAGCGCTCGAGGCTGCCATCGGTCACCGGCCCCGGTCTGTCCGTACCGTCCTGCAGGACATGGTCAGCCGCCGAGCAGCGCCCGGAAACTGATCGCCGGGTGGCCGGTGACCCCCTCGACATCATCGGTCACCTCGGCCATCTCGCCGGCGGCGATGGCCGTGTAGGTGCTCACCCACGCATCGACCTGCCAATCAGGGGCACCGTATCCGGCACGGGACGTGTAGGCCTGCTCGAGGGTTTCGTCCTCGAACCGGACGGTGCGGCCGGTCGCACGGGAGATGATCGACGCCATCTCGGTCAGCGTCAACGCCTCAGGGCCGGTCAGGCGGTAGCCGATCCCGTCGTGCACGGTCGGTTCCTCGCGAGCCGCGGCCGCGGCCGAGAGTACTTCCGTTGCAACGTCGATGACGTCGGCACGGGCCACTGCGGACAGCCTGCCGTCACCCGCCGGGCCCCGGATCACGCCCTCCGGTCCGCCGAACTCCGGCACCAGGTCGGCGTACAGATTGTCGCGCAGAAACGTGTACGCCAACCCCGAGTTGCGGATGTGTTCCTCGGTCCGCCAGTGGTCGCGGCCGAGCAGGAACACCGACTCCGGGCCGGCCCCGAGGAAAGAGGTGTAGACGATACGGCGCACGCCCGCCGCCACCGCGGCGTCGACGAAGGTGAGGTGTTCGCTGACCCGGTCCTTGTTCTCGGCCGCGGACACCATGAAGACGGTGTCGATGCCCTCCAGAGCCTCGCGGACCGCGGCGGCGTCGGCGTAGGCGGCGCCGGCGACGCTGGCGCCGGCGATCGCGGGCGCCCGATGCGGTGACCGGACGACGAGGCGCTGGGGGATTCCGCGAGCCGCGAGTTGCTGCGCCACACCGCCACCGACGACGCCCGTGGCACCTGTCACGGCCAGCGGCGTCGTCATCGGCGTGCGGTGTTCGGGTGGGTCGTGTTCAGGTGCGTCGTGTTCGGGTGGGTCGGGTTCAGGTGCGGGGGAAGCGTCACCGGCGCAGTGTGTCATCCCGGTCGGCGCGCCGTCACCAGTGAAGAGGGAAAGGCGAATCGGGACTCCTACCATCACCTGATGGTGACGCCGGAGCTGATCGTGCGATGACCGGAAGAACCGTCGGGACCGTGCTGCGCCTGCTGATGGCCGCCACCGTCCTCGCCGCCGTGATCGCCCAACTCGTCAACGGCATCAGCCGCAACACCAGCGTGGCGAACTTCTTCAGCTTCTTCACCATCCAGTCCAACATCATCGGTGCGGTCGCAGTGGCCACCGCAGCGCTGGCGACGGCATCGGCAAGGCGCAGCGTCTGGCTCAGTCAGTTCCGTGGCGCGGCGACGCTGTACATGGGCATCACCGGAATGATCTTCAGCCTGCTGCTCAGCGGCGCCGATGTACAGACGCCGCTGCCATGGGTGAACTCGGTGCTGCACTACGTGTTTCCGCTGTTCATCGTCGTCGATTGGATCGTCGACCGGTCGGTCCGGCCGCTCACCTTCCGGCAGGGTCTGGTCTTCCTTGCCTACCCGGTGCTGTACCTGGCCTACACGCTGATCCGCGGTCCGATCGTGGACTGGTATCCGTACCCGTTCATCGACCCGCGCGAGCACGGCTATGTCTTCGTCGGCGCGATGAGCGTGTTCGTCGCGGTGGTCGGTCTGGGGCTCGCGTGGGTGCTGTGCTGGACCTCCCGGTGGGATTTCGGGCGCGCTGCCGACCGCGCGGACCTGTCCCCGCAGGCGCACTGACAAGCTGCGTGGCCGGGCCCTGGGTGGCTGGATGACCAGGCCGGTTCGGGACGGTAGCGTCCGCGGAATGAACACCGGGTTCGAACGGTCGCCCGCCACGCTTGCCGAGCGGTTGGCCGCCGGACCGGTGGTGCTGGACGGCGGCCTTGCCACCCTGCTGGAGGCGCACGGCCACGATCTGACGTCCGACCTGTGGTCGGCCAGGCTGCTGGCCGATGACCCGGAGTCGATCGCCGCCGCCCACCGGGAGTACTTCGCCGCCGGGGCACAGGTCGCCATCACGTCCTCCTACCAGGCCTCGTTCGAGGGCTTCGCCGAGCTCGGCTTCGACGGTGCGGCCGCCGAGTCCTTGATGCGCCGGTCGGTGAACCTGGCTCGCGAAGCCGCCCAAGCGGCGCCCAGCGCGTCCGGTGGCGAGCCGCCACAACGCTGGGTGGCGGCCTCCGTCGGCCCGTACGGAGCGACCCTGGCCGACGGATCGGAGTACCGCGGCGACTACGGCCTGTCGGTGGCCGAGCTCCGCGCCTGGCACCGGCCGAGGCTGCAGGTGCTGGCGGAGGCCGGCGCCGACGTGCTGGCCTTCGAAACCATCCCGTGCCTGGCCGAGGCCGAGGCGCTGCTGTCCGAGCTGGGCGCCCTGGACATGCCGGCCTGGCTCTCGATGACGTGCGCCGGCGGGTTGACCCGGGCCGGCGAACCGGCCGAGGAGGCGTTCGCGATGGCCGGGTCCGTGGACCAGGTGATCGCCGTCGGCGTGAACTGTGTCGATTCGGTCGAGGCAGCGGACCTGGTGACCACTGCCGTCGAGGCAAGTCGTCGGCCGGGCGTGGTCTACCCGAACAGCGGTGAGACGTGGGACGCGGCGCGGCGCTCCTGGGCCGGGCACTCCAGCTTCGGTCCCGAACATGCGGCCGTCTGGGTGGCCGAGGGTGCCCGGTTGGTCGGCGGGTGCTGTCGCGTCGGCCCGAATGCGATCAGGGAGCTGGCGCGGTCAGCGCCCGGTTGGCCGGTCGGGGATGCCGGGTCGGTGTCGACGCGCTGACCGCCCAGATCCCGAGTGCCATGATCGCCAGCACCTCCGTCATCACCAGCAGGCGTTCCACCAGACCCAGCGGAATCACCTGGTACCACGGCGTTCCGGTGGCCGGTCCGATCAGCAGGGCGCCGACCAGCGGGCTGAACCAGGCCAGCGACAGCACCGCCAGCCAGAACGCGCCTCGGGCCGGCAGCCCGGTCGGCGACGAACCGCCACGCACCCGCCGGGTCAGCAGCATGACCGCCAGGGGGAGGCACAGGAACGCGATGACGCTGGCCGCCCGGTGAACGTGACCGCCGGTGCTGGGGCCGATCGCCCAGTTGTGCTTGGGAAACAGCACGATCACCAGCAGGGCCGCCGCCCACAGTCCCGTCAGCACGGCGCCGGGCGACCACACCGTCGCCCTCCGGATCAGGACGAGCGCACCCAGCACCGCCAGGGATCCGGCGGCCAACGCCAGCGCCGCCACATTGAAGGCCCAGCCGGCGTCGGTCAGCGCGTACTCGCTGATCGTCCGGCGCACCGGCGAGATGCTCGCCGTCTGCGGCAGCACGTGCAGAGCGCCGACCAGCACCACGGCCGCTGCCGCAGCTCCGATGCCGCCGATTCCGAGAACTGTTGCGGCGCGGGCGGTCCCGGGCGTCGTCGGGTCGCGGGTCATGGGTTGCGGGTCGCATGGTCATGGGTACGTGGGTCATGCCGTCACCGGTCACTCCTGGATCGAGAGGTCGGGTCGCTGCGGACGAGGCTCACCGACCACGGTACGGACGAGGCGGATGTTCGCGGTCGGTGTTCGCGCCCGGTCCGGACATCACGGACAGGTGAGGCGTGGATCACAGAAGAGTGACGGTCACGGCGGCGCGCCGAAATGAACTGCGTCGAGGGCGTCGTGTTGCGCACACTTGATCAAAGAACAAGGGGGTGGACGATGACGCAACCCGTCAGAACAGTCCGGCGCCGTGCGCCGGCCCTCGCCCGGATCGGGCTGCTGCTGGTCGGCACAGTGCTGCTCGCCGGGTGCACCACCGCCACCGCGGGCTCGTCGCTGACCTCGCTGGCCCGCTCCACCGGTGCCGCCCCCACCGCGGCTGCGGTCACGGCTCAGCAAACTCCGGCAGTCCCGGCTGTCACCGTCGCCGCTGCGCCGTCGTCGTCCTCCGTCACGCCGAAGCCGCCGCCCCCGCCGCCACCGCCGCCACCGGCGAGCGTGAAGGTCACGCCGGCCGACGGCACGGCCGGCGTCGACCCGCTCGCGCCGGTGACCGTCGCCGTCAGCGGCTGGCACCCTCACCGGGGTCACGCTCAAGAATGCCGCGGGCACCGAGGTGCCCGGCAAGCTCGCCGCGGACAAGCGGTCCTGGAAGGTCACACCGGAGCTGGGATACGGAAAGACGTACACCGTCACCGCGGCGGCCCGGAACGTCGCCGGCACCGCCGCCACCACCACGACCACGTTCACCACCCTCGAGCCCGCGAACCGCACGGCCGCAAGGACTTTCCCCACCGACGGGATGACGGTCGGTGTCGCGCAACCCATTGCGATCTACTTCGATGAGCCGATCACTGACCGGGCCGCCGCGCAGAAGGCGATTGCGATCGCTACCAAGCCGGCGCAGGTCGGCGGCTTCCGCTGGATCACCGACCAGGAAGTGCGCTGGCGGCCCAAGTCGTTCTGGAAGGCCGGAACCAAGGTGTCGATCGACATCGGCATCTACGGCAAAGATCTCGGCGGCGGCCTGTACGGCCAGGAGGACGTCAGCTCCTCCTTCAAGGTCGGTCGATGGATGTCGGCCGAGGTCGACAACAACACCAAGATGATGACCGTGCGCCGGGACGGCAAGGTGATCAGAACGATCCCGGTGTCGCTCGGCCGTGACAAGTACCCGACCTACAACGGAGTCCACGTGGTGGCCGAGAAGTACGACAAGAAGATCATGGACAGCTCGACCTGGGGACTGACCGGCACCGGCTCCTACCGCACGGAAGTGGAATGGGCGACGCGGATCTCGTCGTCCGGCGAGTTCGTGCACGCCGCGCCGTGGTCGGTCGAGCAGCAGGGCTTCGAGAACGTCTCGCACGGCTGCGTGAACGTGTCCACCGAGGCGGCGAAGTGGTTCTACGACACCTTCATCCCCGGCGACCCGGTCGTCATCACCAACACGGTGGGGCCGGCACTGGAGGTCTGGGACGGATTCGGGGACTTCCAGCTGCCGTTCGATCAGTACGTCGCCGAGCAGAGCTGACCGCCGAGCAGAGCTGACGCCGAGCAGAGCTGACGCCGACCGCCCCGCCTCTGGGCTGGGACGGGTCAGTCCTGGTAGAGCACGTCCAGTTCCTCGATGTATTTGCGCTCGACGACCTTCCGGCGCACCTTCATCGACGGGGTGAGTTCCCCGTCCTCGACGGTCAGGTCGTGCGGCAGGATGACGAACTTCTTGATCGTCTCCCACCGTTCCAGGTGGCTGTTCAGGACGTCGACGTGCGACTGGATCAACTCGTTGACGGCGGGTTCCTTCGCGAGTTCCTCGGGGCTCTTGCCGGCCAGGTCGTGCTTGCCGGCCCACTCGGTGATCATCTCCGGATCGAGGGTGATCAGGGCCGAGACGAACTTGCGCCCCTCACCGTGCACGACGATGTGACCGGCCCAGGGGCATTCGGCGCTGAAGATGACCTCGACCTTCTGCGGGGCAACGTATTTGCCGCCGGAGGTCTTGATCAGGTCCTTCTTCCGGTCGGTCACCTTCAGGTAGCCGTCGACCAGCTCGCCGATGTCACCGGTGTGCAGCCAGCCGTCGTCGGTCAACACCTCCGCGGTCGCCCCCGGGTTGTTGTGGTAGCCGCGCATGACGCCGCCGCCGCGGAGCAGGATCTCACCGTCGTCGGCGATCCGGAATTCCGAACCGGGCAGCGGCGGACCGACCGTGCCGATCCGGATGTCACCGGGCAGGTTCACCGCAGCGGCCGCACTGGATTCCGTCAGCCCGTATCCCTCCAGGATCGGCATGCCGACCGCGTCGAACCACTCCGCCACCTCGGCGGACAGCGCCGCGGACCCGGAGACGAAGAACCTGATCCGGCCGCCCAGGCGTTCGCGCACCGTCTTGAACACCAGCCGGTCCGCGAGCGCGATCTGCAACGCGAGCAGTCGGGACGGCTCCTTGTGCTGCTGGCGCAGGCGGGAGCCCTGCAGTCCGACACCGATCGCCCAGTCGAAGATCTTCGCCTTCAGCCCGCCGTGCCCCTGCGCTGTCAGGGTGACCTTGGCGCGGACCTTCTCGAAGATCCGCGGAGCCCCGCCCATGAACGTCGGTTTGATGACGCCCAGATTCTCCACGATCCGGCTCAGGTCGCCGTCGACGGCGGTGGAGAAGCCGAATTCCAGCTGGACGGCGGACAGCACCTTGCCGAGCACGTGGGACAACGGCAACCACAGGTACTGCACGTCGTCCGGCCCCAGGATGTTGAGGGCGGAGACCGCCTTGCCCTCGTAGGTCCAGTTGTCGTGCACCAGCCGGACACCCTTCGGGCGCCCCGTGGTGCCGGAGGTGTAGATGAGCGTGGCAAGGTCCTCGGGCCCGCAGCCTGCGATCCGGTCGTCGACGACGTCCGGCTCCGCCTCCAGGCGTGCCTTGCCGCGCGCGGCAAGCTGATCGAGGGTCAGGATCGTGATGTCCTGCCCGTCCACACCCAGGTCCGCACCGTCACCGTCGAACAGCACGATCGTCCGCAGGTTCGGGAGCGCCACCTCCAGCGCCTTGCGCGCCTGCTCGTGGTCCTCGGCGAACATCGCCACCGACTCCGAATCGCCCAGGATGTACGCCACGTCCGGGGCCGCGGTGGACGGGTAGACCGAGGTCGTCGCCGCGGCGGCGCAGAGCACCGCGAGATCGGCCAGGATCCATTCGATGCGGGTCGTGGAGGCGATCGCCACCCGTTGCTGCGGCTGCACGCCGACGTCCACCAGCCCTGCGGCCAGTTGGAACACCCGGTCCTTGGTCTGCGCCCAGCTCAGCGAGAGCCACTCGTCACCCTTGCGGTACCGGAAGGCCTCGCCGCCGGGGGTCTTGCCGACCCGATCCACGAACAGGTGCCCGAAGGACTGTGCCCGCTCGGTCAATGTGGCGGTCATGACTCGTCCTCCTCGACGGGCCGGGCGCCGCCGAGCCCCTGATGCGGGGCGGTCTTCGCGCGATCCGGCTGGCGACAACTTTACGTGACGTGCGTCACCAGTGTCCGGTTGCCCGGCCACCCGTCGGCCCAACCGGGCATGACCCCGATCGCGCCGCGAGCGGTGACGCGGACGTCAGCGTAGGCGAGTGATCCGCACTGTCACATCGTTGCCCGTCGCATCGGGTCCGGCGTACACGCCCTTCATGGGTGGGACGTCCCGGTAATCGCGGCCGCGCCCGACGACGACGTGCGCCTGGCCGGGTGCGGTCAGGTTCGTCGGGTCGAACCGGTTCCACGACCCGTCGAACCATTCGATCCAGGCATGCGACTCACCGGTGATGGCCTTGCCGACCTCGACGATCCCACCCGGGTGCAGGTACCCGGACACGTACCGCGTCGGCACCCCCATCGACCGCAGCATCCCGATCGCCAGATGCGAGAGGTCCTGACACACGCCACGTCTCGCGAGGTACGCCTCGACGGCCGAGGTGCTCACCCCGGTGGCACCGGTCTCGTAGGTCAGCGTCGAGTGCACCCACGAACAGACATCCGCGGCGGCCGCCGCCGGCCCGGCCGATGCCGACTTGATGTCATCGGCGATGCCGGTCAGCTCGTCGTCCAGTGCGGTCAGTGGGGTCGGCGTCAGGTACTCCTCGAACCGGTCGTCCACCCCGGACGCGGCCAGTTCCGCCCAGCTCATGGACGGCGGCCGTTCGGCGCTGCCGATCCCGACCGCGCCCGGCGCTGCGCCCGGCCAGCTCGATGTCGGCGGGAAGGTCTCCACTGTCGTCGTCGCGGTGACGGCCAGGTGCCGATGCGGCCGGTGCACGTCGAAGGACGAGACCCTGGTGCCGAAGTAGTCGATGTAGGACAGCACGCCCTCGAACGGGTCGATCTCCAAACGGGCGGAGAGCACGGCCTGCCCTGGCTCGTCCGCGGGCTGCATCCGGACCTCGTTGTAGGAGGTGGTGACCGTGTCCGGGTAGGTCAGCACCGTGCGGTGCACGATGAGCAACCGCCAGATCTCGGGTTCTGCCTGTCCGGTGAACTCCGAACCCTGCGCCTGGTCCTGTGCCGCCCCCCACGTCTCCGACTCGATCGTCATGCCGCACCCCCGTCCGCGCCGATGTTGGCCCATGTGACCGCGTCCTCGCGGCGGAAGAACGACGTGGTCACCGCGGTGTGCGCGCTGGCGACGGTGCGCTGCAGCGTGCCGAGCAGGTGCGCCCGGTCCGCGGCCAGTTCGGTGCCGGTGCGGTAGTCCAGGCTGGTCCTGGTACGGCCGACGATCCGGCGCGCCGACGAGGGGTCCCGGCGCGGATCCAGGTAACGGGTGGCGCCGACCGCCTCGAGTTCGGCGAGGCAGGTCTCGGCCGCGGTCAGCGAGCGCAGCACCGAGCGCGGGAACTGCCGATCGAGCAGCACGAACTCGGTGGCGGTGCGCTGCCCGATGGAGCCGCCGTAGGAGCGGACGTAGGGCTCCCAGCCGCCGCAGGCGCTGACCAGCGCCCGCCACGGCGGCACCGAACCGGTCTCGGACTCGGCCGCGGCCAGCAGCCTGATCGTCATGTCCGCCCGTTCCAGGGACCGGCCGACGACCAGGAAATGCCAGCCCTCGTCGTGGCTCATCACCTCCGACACCAGCCCGTTGGCGATCGCGCACCGTTCACCGACCCAGCGCAGGAACATGTGCGGGCCGGCGCCGTTGGCCTCGCGTGTCCGCAGCCCGTGCCAGGTGACGTTGAGGCATTCCCAGACGTCCAGCGGGATCGCATCCCGCACGCCGCGGGCGTTGTCCCGGGCCGCGGTCAGTGCGCCGGCCACCGAGGACGCCCGCTCACTGTCGAAGACCAGCGCGCGGACGAGCTGGCCGGAATCGGCCTGGCTGCCCTTGCCGACGGTCTCGTCATCGGACAGGCCCATCGAGTCCAGCAGCGAACGGATCACCTGGTGGTCGGCCTGCCACGACCCGGCCGGCAGCAGATGCAGGTATGTGTCGAGGATGCGTGCCGTGCAGTCCGCGCGTTCGACGTGCCGGCCCAGCCAGTACAGGGACTCGGCGATCCGGCTCAGCATGGTCCCGCCCCGGGAAGAGTTGCCGACTGCTGTTGCTGGCCCTGCTGGCTGCGGTACTCACCGGTGGCGTCGTCCGGGTGCGGTGGATTGTCGAAACCGAGGTCGCCGATGTCGAGTCGGCGCATCACCTGGGTGGCGTCGGCGGCTGGTTCCGGTTCGGGTTCGGCGGTGCTGCCCAGCACCCAGGTGTCCTTCGAGCCGCCACCCTGCGAGGAGTTCACCACGAGCTCACCCTCGGGCAGCGCCACCCGGGTGAGGCCGCCGGGCAGCACCCAGACGGCGTTGCCGTTGTTCACCGCGAACGGCCGCAGATCGACATGCCGCGGCCGCATCTTGTCGCCGATGAGCGTCGGCACCGTTGACAGGGCGATCTCCCGCTGGCAGATCCAGCCCCGCGGGTTGTCCAGGATCGCCGCCCGCGCGCGGGACAGCGTCACCGAATCGGCCCTGGATCCGATGACGATGCCCTTGCCGCCCGAGCCGTCCACCGGCTTGAGCACCAGGTCGCCGAGGTATTCCATTGCGTATTCCCGCTGCTCCTCGTCCTCCATCCGGTAGGTGTCGACGTTGAGCAGGATCGGTTCCTCGTTGAGGTAGTACCTGATGATGTCGGGCACGTAGGTGTAGACGAGCTTGTCGTCGGCGATGCCGTTGCCCACCGCATTGGCGATCGTCAGGTTGCCGGCGCGAGCGGCGTTCAGCAGTCCGGGGGAGCCGAGCAGGCTGTCCGGCCGGAACTGCATGGGGTCCAGGAACTCGTCGTCCACCCGGCGGTAGATGACGTGCACCGGCATCTCGCTCGAGGTGGTCCGCAGGTACACCCGGTTGTTGCGGCAGATCAGGTCCCGGCCCTCGACCAGTTCGACGCCCATCTCGCGGGCCAGCAGGGTGTGCTCGAAGTAGGCCGAGTTGTAGACGCCGGGGGTCAGCACGACGACGTTCGGGTCGGTGACGTTCCACGGTGCCACCGCGCGCAGCGCCGCCAGCAGCCGTCCCGGGTATTCGGAGACGGGCCGGACGCGCTGGTCGGCGCCGGCTTCGGAGAGCACCTGGGTGACCGCGTGCCGGTTCTCCAGCACGTAGGACACCCCGGACGGGATGCGAACGTTGTCCTCCAGCACCCGGAACCGGCCGTGCTCGTCCCGGATCAGGTCGACGCCGGAGATGACGATCCGCGCCCCGTCCTGCGCGTCCATCCCCATCACCTGGCGATGAAAGTGCGGCGATGTGGTGACCAGCCGGCGCGGGACGACCCCGTCGGCGAAGATCCTGCCCGGTCCGTAGACGTCGGCCAGGAACGCCTCCAGGGCGCGCACCCGTTGCGGGACACCCTGCTCCACCGCGGCCCACTCGGTGGCCGTCACGATCCGCGGGATCAGATCCAGCGGGAACGGTCGCTCCACCCCGCCGAGCGCGAAGGTGATGCCCTGGTCGAGAAACGTGCGGCCCATGATGTCGGCCCTGGCTTTGAGATCACTGGCGTCGAGCGTCTGCAGCGTCGCAAAGACCGACTCATAGGCGGGTCTGATCTGCCCGGGTGCGGAGAACATCTCGTCCCACGCCCTCCCGAACGGGTACTCCTCGAACAAGTCCGCCATGGGCTGCACCGTAGGACCGCCATGTTGCGAGGGCATGAACACGATTGTGTCCGACCCGACACAGCCTGTCGTTGACGGGTGCGTAAGACGGCTCGTCCGGCCCGACGCACGGCGTCATCCGGGGCGTCGACCTCGCGCGCGGCGGTCTTGCGGCCCACCGATAGCGGTGCCGATCCGCATGTGTGATTCGCTTCGCTGAATCAGTTCCGAAGCGCAGCCAGAACCCGATGAGGAGCACACCAGGCATGAGTACTTCCGGGGGCACAAAGGCCATTTTCGCGGCGCTGCTGGCCAACCTGGGCATCGCGCTGACCAAGTTCATCGCGTTCCTGCTGTCCGGGTCGTCATCGATGCTGGCCGAGTCGGTGCACTCGCTGGCCGATTCCGGCAACCAGGTGCTGCTGTTGATCGGCGGCAAGAAGGCGTCGAAGGCGGCGACACCGGATCATCCGTTCGGGTACGGCCGGGAGCGGTATGTCTTCGCCTTCCTGGTGTCGATCATCCTGTTCAGCGTCGGTGGCGTGTTCTCCATCTACGAGGGTGTGCACAAGATCCAGCACCCCGAGCCGATCGAGCGCGCCTGGATCCCGCTGGCGGTGCTGCTGATCGCGATCGCGCTGGAGTCGTTCTCGCTGCGGACCGCGCTGCGGGAGTCGGCGCCGGATCGGCGGGGCATCTCCATCCTGGAGTTCGTCCGGCGGGCCAAGGCCCCCGAGCTGCCGGTGGTCGTGCTGGAGGACATCGCGGCCCTCGTCGGCCTCGTCTTCGCGCTGCTGGGCGTCTCCGCGGCCGTGCTCACCGACAACGGGGTTTACGACGGGATCGGCACCGTCTTCATCGGCCTGTTGCTGATCGTCGTCGCGTTCATCTTGGGCATCGAGACCAAGAGCCTGCTGATCGGTGAGGGCGCCTCGCCGGCCGACGAGGCCGCGATCCGCAAGGCCGCCGAGTCCGGCCACGACGTCGACCGGATCATCCACATGAAGACGCTGTATCTCGGACCTGACGAGCTGCTGGTTGCGATGAAGGTCGCTGTCAGCCGAAGCCAGTCCGGCCAGGACATCGCGGACGCGATCAACGCCGTCGAGCAGCGAGTGCGCTCTGCGGTGCCGGTGGCCCGGGTGCTCTACATCGAGCCGGACATCTTCCACCCTGAGCAGTCGGGTGCGGCCAAGAGCCCTGCGGGAGCGGAAGAAGCTGCCGAAACGCAGACATCGACGGGCGGTTCGGTGCACTGACTGCCCGCTGAGTCACCCTTTGCCGGGGCGTCTGCGCGCCAACGGCACCGATTTGTGGTGAGGTCGAACGCAACTGCGGTGATCGTTTGCCGCCCGCTCGCTCGGAACCCAGCAGGAGGTGGCCCATGGCAGGTTCGAAGAAGTCCGACCGGTCCAAGGACGACAAGCGCAAGGCCAAGAAGATGGCCGCCCGCAAGGCCGACAAGAAGGCCGCAGACAAGAAGGCTGCAGACAAGAAGTCTGCGAAGAAGGCGGCCGACAAAAAGGCGGCAGGCAAGAAGGCTGCTGCGAAGGCGGCGGAGAAGAAGGCTGCTGCCAAGAAGGCGGACCAGAAGGCCGCAGCCAAGAAGGCAGCGAAGAAGGAAGCGGCCAAGAAGTCTTCTGCCAAGAAGGGTTCGGGTAAGGCGTCGGCGAAGAACGCGCCGGCCACGAAACCCGCTGACAAGAAGCCGGTCGGCAAGAAGGACGGCGCACCGACAACGAACGCCGACAACAACAGTGGTGCCACGATCCAGCCGAGTCCGGCCGGCGTCGAGCCGCCCGTCGTCGAAGAAGCCGTCATCGAAGCCGTTCCCGAGGTCCCCGCGAAGCCTGCGTCGAACGGCTCCGCATCAGCGGTGCCGGCCCTGGCCGACACGGAAGCGTTGGTGGTCGATCCGGTGGTCCCGAAAGCGGCGACGCGCTCGAGGACTCAGTCCGCACCGCCGACCGGGCGCACCCCCAAGCCGCGTCCAGCGCCGCGACGTCCCACCACACCCAAGACCCGCACCCGTGCGGCGACACCTGCGCCGGCGCCCGAGCGCACCAGGGCAGAGCTCTACCGCACCGCACAGGCGTTGGAGATCCCCGGTCGCTCCACGATGACCCGTGACGAGCTCGCGGCGGCCGTCGCCAAGGCCGAACGGGCCTGAGGCGCCGACCGAGTCGGCTGGACCAGCGCCGCGGGCGGCGGCGCTCGCCCGGACTTCGCAGTGGTGGCAGAAAGTTCGCCGCGGGAACCATCCGGTGATCGGGTCGCGACGAATCACCGATGAATGACCCGACACCCTTCGGCGCTGGCCCCCGCACGCGGTGAACGTGGGTACCGTCGTAGGTAGGCCGTCACCCGTATGGGCCAAGCGTTCCGAGGTCCTCCAGTGAAGGAGGAACGTGCGAGATGCCGAACATCCCTGACCGGTGGTCCGCGCGCCGCGCTCGGAACGCCTTCATCAACGACACCCTCGCGTGCACCGACCCGCCGTCGCGGCTCGATGTCGCGGACCGCAACGCCCAGCTCGCGGTGTCCTCGCGGTGGGCGGCAGCAGGGCTGCCGCGCCAGCGGGGCGCGCCCGATGTGGAGTCGATCTCCTCGGATACCGTGTCGCCCATGCTGATTGCCTTCTCGGTCGCCCCTTCCGGCGTCGGCGAACGCGGCGCCGCCGATCCCTCGGGTTCGGTGTCCGACGCCGTCGCCGAGGCGGTCAGGGTGGTCCGTGAGTCCGGGCTGCCGAACAGCACCGACGCGATGTTCACCACCGTCGAAGGCGATTGGGACCAGTGCATGTCGGTGGTCAAGAAGGCCTGTGACGCGGTGGCTCCGTACGGCAGTCGGGTCTCGCTGGTGCTCAAGGCCGACATCCGTCCCGGCTGGACCGGGCAGCTGACGGCAAAGGTGGACCGGGTCGAGCAGCGGCTGCAGGATGATGCCCGGCAGACCGGTCCGAGCACCGAAGCGGAATGACGGCACGGATCCGGATCGGCGTATCGGGCTGGACCTATCCGCACTGGCGCGGCCGGTTCTATCCGCGCGGCCTGCCGCAGCGCCGGGAACTGGAGTTCGCGTCGCGAGCCTTCGATTCCGTCGAGATCAACGGCTCCTTCTACTCACTGCAGCGCCCGAGCAGCTACCGCCGATGGCGCGATGCCACCCCCGACGGGTTCGTGTTCGCGGTCAAGGGCAGCCGGTACATCACGCACATGAAGAAGCTCGGCGGCGGCGATCAGGCGCTGTGCAACTTCCTCGCCTCGGGCGTGCTCGCGCTGGGACCGAAACTGGGGCCGTTCCTGTGGCAGCTGCCGCCGATGCTGCCGTACCGGGAGGACCGGATGATCGAGTTCTTCTCCTCCCTGCCGGCCACGGCCGAGCAGGCGGCGCTACTGGCACAGCGCTGCGACGAGCGGATCAAGACCCGATTCGGCGAGGACCCGGTGCTGACCGTCGAGCGGCCCGAGGCACCGATCAGGCACGTCGTCGAGGTCCGGCACGACTCCTTCGCCACGGGCGAGTTCGCTGGTCTGTGCCGACAATTCGGCATCGGATTGGTGATCGCCGACACCGCCCGCCGGTTCACCTGGGTCGACGATGTCACGGCGGACATCGTCTACGTGCGGTTGCACGGTGATCAGGAGTTGTACGTCAGCGGCTACACCGACGAGGGCATCGACTGGTGGGCCGGCCGGGTCGCGGGCTGGGCGCAGACTCCCGGAGTGCAGCAGGTCAACGTCTACTTCGACAACGACTACCAGGCCAGGGCGCCGTACGACGCGCGCCGATTGGCCCAGCGGCTGGGTGTGGCGGTTCCGCTCGACGAGCCGCTGCCCTACGGGGCGGGTTGACCGCGGCCGGCGTCCTGCGGAGGGCTGATCGTCTGCGTGGGCTGGTCACGCGCCGGCAGCTCGGGCGATGCTCCGCAATCCGACGGCTTGCTCCTGCTGCAGCGTGAGTGAGGCGTAAGTTCGCGGAGTCAGGCTTGCGGGGTACTGAGACGCAGTGGGCCCCGAGTCGGTTTCGACCCGGGGCCCACGGCATTGCTGACGAGGGATTACAGGATGATCAGGCCGCCGGTGTTCGCGCGGGCGGCATTGAACCGGGCGGTGGCGTCGGCCCAGTTGACGACGTTCCACCACGCCTTGACGTAGTCGGCCTTGACGTTCTTGTACTGCAGGTAGAACGCGTGCTCCCACATGTCCAGCAGCACGATAGGGATCTGCGCCGCCGGGATGTTGCCCTGCTGATCGAACAGCTGCAGGACGTTGAGCCGCTGACCGAGGGTGTCCCAGGCCAGGATCGACCAGCCGGAACCCTGGATGGCGTTCGCGTTGGCGGTGAACTGGCGCTGGAAGCCGTCGAACGAGCCGAAGTACTCGTCGATCGCCGCGCCGAGCTCGCCGTCGGGCTTGTCGCCACCGTCGGGGGACAGGTTCGGCCAGAAGACGGAGTGGTTGATGTGCCCGCCGAGGTGGAACGCGAGGCTCTTCTCCAGGCCGTTGATGGCCGTGAACGAGTCCTTCTCCCGCGCCTCGGCGAGCTGATCGAGCGTGGTGTTGGCGCCCGTCACGTAGGTCTGGTGATGCTTGTCGTGGTGCAGTTCCATGATCTGGCCCGAGATGTGGGGCTCGAGCGCCGCGTAGTCGTATGGCAGGTCCGGCAAGGTGTACTGACCCATGTGGTCTCCTTCGACTGCTGTGGTTGTCCCCGCGGGTGGACGGGTGGCGATGCACTGGTGTGATCGCGACCCGATCGACGATATACCTGCTGGTCCGGTGCTCTTCAGGCCCCTTCGCCAGTCCTGAACAAGCCGGAAATCACGGGATGAATCACCCCCAGGACGGCAACCAGGTCTCCATGACCAGACGTTCCTGACTGATCGGGTCGCCGTTGAGGATCGGCCACAGCCAGATGAAGTTCGCGACCACCAGGCCGACGTAGATCGCCACGATGGCCACCGATGTCAGCCGTTTCTCCAGGCCGACCCTCGGTCTCCCGGAAGAGGTGACCGGAGAGCCCATGCCGCGGCCGAGGATGTCGCCGAGCACCAGGGTGATCCCGATGACCAGGAACGGTGCGAGCGGGGTGGCGTAGAAGAAGTACATCTGCCGGTCCAGGTTGGTGAACCACGGCAGATAGCCGGCTCCGTAGGCGACCAGGACAGCGGCGTAGCGCCAGTCCAGCCGGCCGATCGCCTTCCACAGCGCCCACGCCAGGACGAACAGCGAGATCCACCACAGCGCCGGGGTACCGATGAGGAAGATCCGACGCACGCAGTCCACCGGGCCGTCACCGCAGTTGGTGCCGTTCGCCGGGGAGTAATAGAGCACCGGGCGGGTGCCGATCGGCCACGTCCACGGCTTGGACTCCCAGGGATGCCGTTGGCTGGGATCGGTCGGCGTCAGCAGGTGGGAGTGGAAGTCGAGCATCTTCCACGTCCACTGCCACAGCTCGTTTTTCCAGAGGGCAGCCAGGTCGTACAGCGTGCCGCTCTTCCAATCGGACCGGTTGCTCGCCACCGCGACCAGCGTGTGCCGCGGCCACACCGTCTCGGAGGCGAACCACGCCCACCAGGTGCCGATATAGGTCAGCAGTGGCACGACGCCGAGGGACCACAGATTGGGTATCAGGTCGCGCCTGGTGACTGCCCGGATCGGATGCCGGATGCCGGCTTCGCGGCGCGCGGTGATGTCCCAGATGACGGTGAGCACGCCGAACGCGACGATCCAGTACGCGCCGGACCACTTCACGGCGGTGGTCAGCCCGAGCAGCACGCCGGCGCCGAATCGCCACCAGCGGGCGCCGAGGGCTATCCCCGCCTTATGGGTCGCGATGGATCCGTCGGCCACCGCGCCGGCGAGTCGCTCTCGCACCTGATCTCGGTCGGCAATCAGGCACGCGAAGGCGCCGAGCACGAACACGGCCTGGAAGATGTCCAGCAACGCCGATCGGGATTGGACGTGGCTGACCCCGTCACAGATGAGCAGCACGCCGGCGATGCCGCCGAGCAGCGTCGAGCGAGTCATCCGCCGAACCACCCGGATGATCAGCAGCACGCTGACGATTCCGGCGACCGCGGACGCGAGTCGCCATCCGGTAGGGGTGTTGCCGATCAGCCACTCGCCGATGGCGATCAGTTGTTTGCCCAGCGGCGGGTGCACGACGACGCCGAAGGCCTGGTTGTCCTCGACGCCGCCGTTGCGGAGCATCTCCTGCGCCTGGATGGCGTAGTACTTCTCGTCGAACAACGGTGTCCCGCCGTCGGTGGCGTAACCGAGGTTCACCATCCGGACGACGGCGGCGATCCCGGTGATGATCGCGGTCACCGCCCAGCCGCGGGCCCGGTCGTCGGGCATGGGCGGCAGCACCCGGCGCTGGGCGCGGACCGGCTTGGTCAGCGGGGGCAGCTGGCCGATGGCAACGACGGTGGCCGCCGGGTCGGGCCGTTCATCGCCGGGTGCGTCCACCGCCGGCAGCTGGGTCAGCGTCGATGAGTCCACCGCACCGTCGACGTCAGCGTCGCTGACGGTGGTGGGCGGGGCGGACATGCGCTCGATCGTAGGGTGACGGGGTGACAGCGGAGGTGAAGACCGGGCGGCTGGTGCTCGCCGGGACCCCGTTGGGTCGTCCGTCCGACGCCTCCGAGGGCCTGCGGACCGCGCTGGCCACCGCGGATGTGATCGCGGCCGAGGACACCCGCCGGCTGCACCGACTCGCCGCCGACCTCGGCGTTCCGCTGTCCGCGCCGGTGGTGTCGTACTACGAATCCGTCGAGCAGGCGCGCATTCCCGCGCTGCTGGAGCGCATCCGGGACGGCCAGACCGTCGTGCTGGTGACCGATGCCGGGATGCCGTCGGTGTCCGACCCGGGATACCGGTTGGTGGCCGCGGCCGCCGAGGCGGGGTTGCTGGTGACCTCGGTGCCCGGTCCTTCCGCCGTCATCACCGCGCTGGCTTTGTCCGGGCTGCCGTCGGACCGGTTCACCTTCGAGGGTTTCCTCCCGCGCAAGTCGGGCGACCGGTCGCGGGCCCTGGCGGAGTTGGCAGGGGAGCGCCGGACGATGGTGTTCTTCGAGTCGGTGCACCGGCTGCCCGAGGCGCTGACCGCGATGGCCGTCGCTTTCGGGGCTGACCGGCCGGCCGCACTGTGCCGGGAACTGACCAAGACCTACGAAGAGGTTCGGCGGGGCACCCTGGCCGAGCTGGTCACGATGGCGGAGGCCGGTGTTCGCGGCGAGGTGACGCTGGTGGTCGCCGGCGCATCGGAAGATGTTGCGGTGCCTGGTGACGCCGAACTGGCGGCCGCCGTGCAGGAAATGGTCGACGCGGGCGGTTCTCGCCGGGACGCCGTTGATGCTGTCGCGGCGCGTCACGGGTTGGCCCGCCGGGTGGTGTACGCCGCCGCGACGAAGCGGTAGCCGGAGTTCGTCAGCGGCGAAGCGATTCGCTGTAACCCGCCACCAACCGGCGGTAGCTCTCGTCGAGGTCCTGCGGAAGTGCGAACCCGCCGGCCGCCTCCAGCGAGACGAAGCCGTGCATCAGCGCGCGGAGGCCGCGGATGGCGTGGATGGCGTCGTCGCCTTCGAGTCCATACCCGCGCAGGACCGCAGCGATGGTGTCGACGACGGCCAAGGCGACCTGCTCGTACTCGGTGTCGCCGTGCTGCGGGGCGACGACGCACGCTGCGTAACGACCGGGGTATTTCTTGGCGAATATGCGGTACGCCCCCGCCATTGCCTGCAGGGCGTCCGCCCCGGACTTGCCGACGGCCGCGGCCGTGAGTTCGCCGTGCAATTCGCGACCGGACAGCACCGAGATGTCCCGGCGCAACTCGGCCAGGCCGGCGACGTGCTTGTACAGACTGGGCTGACGGACACCGAATCGGGCCGCCACCGCGGCGAGAGTGATGTGGTCCCAACCGACGTCATCGGCGAGGTCGGCGGCGTCGGCGGCGATGACGGCCCGGGAAAGTCCCGCCCTAGGCATCCGTGCGACCGGCCGCCACCGTCCGCGCGAATTCGAGCACGGCCGGCGTCGTCAGTTCGGGGAATTCGGACTGCGGGTAGTGCCCGGCGTCGGGCACCATGACGACGCGCCCGCCGATGCGGTCGACGATGAATTGCGCTTCGGCCTGCTGATCGGGGAAATCCGGGTCCTTCGTCCCCATCACGACGAGTACGTTCGTCGAGACCTTGGGCAGCGCCGCCTCGGCCGGTGCATGTGAAACGTGCGTCGTCTTCCGGAAGGCGCGGCTGTATCCCGGGCGGGCGAGGGCCGCTCCGATCGCTGACCGGTGCTCGGCATAGTCGGCATTCTTGTTGCTCGGCACCAGGGTCGGATAGTAAGAGAGCCAGGCCAGTCTGGCCCACGGGCCGCCCATCATGACGCGGAACATCATCCGCTGCCAGGCGGACGCGGACGGGTTGCGGACGAACGGGCCGATCAGCACCAGACCACTGACCAGCGAGGGGTTTTCGGCCGCGACGATCACGCTGGCGGCGGCGCCCATCGAGTTGCCGATCACCAGGGCCGGGCCGCCCAGGTGCTCGATCAGTGCGCTGATGTCGGACGCGGTACCGGGATCGTCGTAGGCGGTGAACGACGTGTCGCTGTCTCCGTGCCCGCGCAGATCCATGGTGGCAACCCGGAAGCCGGCGTCGGCCAGTGCGGGAGACAGGTGCCGGTAGGCGCTGCGCAGTTCACCCATCCCGGGCACCGCGACGACCAGGGGTCCGCTGCCGGTCACGTCGTAGGCGATCCGACCCTCGCCTCGGTCGAGGTACTGGGTGGTGGCGTCGGTGGTCATGGATGGCGCTCCGTTCGGTTGGCTTGATGTCATAGCTCAAAAGCTAATGCCATTAGCTTTGACTGTCAAGCCCCCTTGCTGAAACTGTTCTGGACGAGCCGCGGTGTGCGGCGTCGTGGGTGGCGAACTGGAAGCATCGAGGAATGAGCAACATGGCGGACGGCAGCGGCGGATCGACCTTGAAGGCACGACTGCGTGCGGACCTGACCACGGCGATGAAGGCGCGGGACACCCTGACCACCGGCACGCTGCGGATGGCCCTGGCCGCCGTCACCACCGCGGAGGTCGCGGGCAGCACCGCCAAGGAGCTGACCGACACCGAGGTCCAGGCCGTGCTCGGCAAGGAGGTGCGCAAGCGCGCGGAGGCCGCTGAGGCGTTCGAGGGCGCCGGCCGGGCCGAGCAGGCGGCCAAGGAGCGCGCTGAAGGCGAAGTTCTCTCCGGTTACCTGCCCACGCCGCTCAGCGACGACGAGGTCGCCGCTCTGGTGCGCACCGCGGTCGACGCCGTTGCTGCCGAGACCGGATCGCCGGCCACGATGCGGCAGATGGGGCCGGTGATCAAGCAGGTCCAGGCCGCGGCTGCCGGCCGTGCCGACGGTGCCCGGATCTCGGCGGCGGTGAAGGCCGCGCTCGTCGGCTGACCTGTCGTGCTGAGCCGCCTGCCGGCCCGGCGCGCTCGCCGGCTGACCCCCCGAAGGTGCGACGGCCCGGACGGTGCGCAAGGCTGAGGCCTCCACACCGTCCTTCCCCTCGGAGGCCTGAGCATGAGCGATTCCGCGACCACCACCAGTTCCGCCTCGCAGCAGGCACCGAAGGCCGATATCGGTGTCACCGGGCTGGCTGTCATGGGGTCCAACCTCGCGCGGAACTTCGCCCGCAACGGCTTCGTCACGGCCGTGCACAACCGGACCGCCTCGAAGACCCGCACGCTGATCGAGGAGCACGGCGGTGACGGAACCTTCGTGCCGTCCGAGTCCACCCAGGACTTTGTCGACTCGCTGGCAACACCCCGCAAGATCCTGATCATGGTCAAGGCCGGTGGCCCGACGGACGCCGTCATCGACGAACTGGCCGAACTGGTCGAGCCGGGCGACATCATCATCGACGGCGGCAACGCCAAGTTCTCCGACACCAGGCGGCGGCAGGCAGCGTTGCAGGAGAAGGGCATTCACTTCGTCGGCTGCGGCGTGTCGGGCGGCGAGGAGGGCGCGCTGAACGGCCCGTCGATCATGCCCGGCGGGTCGGCCAAGTCCTACGAGTCACTCGGCCCGATCCTGGAGAAGATCTCCGCGCACGTCGACGGCGCGCCCTGCTGCACGCACATCGGCACCGACGGCGCCGGGCACTTCGTCAAGATGGTGCACAACGGCATCGAGTACGCCGACATGCAGCTGATCGCCGAGGCCTACGACCTGCTGCGCCGCGGCGCCGGGTTGAGCCCTGCGGAGATCGGCGACATCTTCGCCGAATGGAACAAGGGCGATCTCGACTCGTTCCTGGTGGAGATCACCGCCGAGGTGCTGCGGCACGTCGACGCCGAGACCGGTTCACCCTTCATCGATGTCGTCGTGGACGCGGCCGGCATGAAGGGCACGGGGACGTGGACGGTGCAGACCGCGCTGGATCTCGGCATTCCGGTCTCCGGCATCGCCGAAGCCGTGTTCGCCCGGGGTCTCTCGTCGGCGGCCACCCAGCGAGCCGCGGCCGCCGGGAAGCTGCCCGGGCCGAACAGCGGCTGGGCGGTCAAGGACAAGGACCAGTTCGTCGAGGACGTCCGGATCGCCCTGTACGCCTCCAAGATCGTCGCCTACGCGCAGGGTCTGGACGAGATCTTCGCCGGTGCCGCGGAGTACGGCTGGGAGATCAATGTCGGTGCGGTGGCACGGATCTGGCGCGGCGGTTGCATCATCAGGGCCAAGTTCCTCAACCGCATCACCGAGGCCTATGACGTCGGCACCGGCGTGGAAATCCCCGCCTCGTTGCTGCTGGCGCCGTATTTCACCGATGCGATCACCCACGCCCAGGACTCCTGGCGCCGGGTCGTGGCCGGTGCGGCCCAGTCCGGCATCCCCACACCGGGTTTCGGGGCGGCACTGTCGTACTACGACGGCCTGCGCTCGGAGCGGCTGCCGGCCGCACTGATCCAGGGCCAGCGGGACTTCTTCGGGGCGCACACCTACAAGCGGGTCGACAAGGAAGGCACGTATCACACGCTCTGGTCCGGTGATCGTTCCGAGATCCGTGAGGACGGGCCGACTTCCGGTGTGAACCAGGCGCCGCCCGCGGGGAGTTGAGTGCGTCCGTGATCACCGAACGTGGGAAGGCGGTCGGCCGCGGCACCGTTGCCGCGGCCGTGATCCTGCTCGGCCTCGGGGTGGTCACCGTCGTCCGGGGTCCCAGCCTCCCGGAGTACACGAGTTCGGTGACGTTCTTCGTGCAGTCGAATGGGCAACAGATCTCGGATCCGCCCAGTGCGGTGGAGTTCTACGCGGCAGCGGTCCGGGGTGATGCGATGGCCACCCGGATCGTCGGCGAGGTCGGACAAGGCCTGACGGTGGACGAGCTGCGGGACGAGATCGAGGTCACGACCGAGGACGACACCGTGGTCCTGACCGCCACGGTGACCGATGCGTCCGCTGAGCGTTCGCTGTCGATCGCGAAGGCAATCGCGGCCGACCTGCCGGCGGTTGTCCCGCAGTCCGCCGGCGGCCTTGCGGGCACCCAACTGACTATGGTGTCCGAGCCGGAGCTGGACCCGGACCCGGGCTGACCACGCCGACGTTTGTACTCTCGGGCCGGTGAGTGAACCTGACCTCGACATCGTGGTGTTCGGCGCGACCGGATTCGTCGGCCGATTGGTGGCGCAGCGGCTGGCTGCCGTCGACCTCGGCGGTCTGCGGGTCGGCCTTGCCGGCCGGTCCAAGGATCGGCTCTCTGCCTGCAGTCGGATTTGGCGGTGGACTGGCCGGTGTTGATCGCCGACTCGTAGGACGTGCCGTCGCTGCAACGGCTGGCCGAATCCGCTCGGGTGGTGATCAGCACCGTCGGTCCGTACGCCCGGCACGGGCTGCCGCTGGTGCGGCGCCTGCGCGGCGGCCGGGACCTCCTACGCCGATCTGACCGGCGAGCCGACGTTCGTCCGGGACAGCATCGACGAATTCCACGACATTGCGGTGGCCACCGGCGCGCGGATCGTGCATTCCTGTGGCTTCGACTCGGTGCCGTCGGACCTGGGGGTGCAGCTGCTCGCCGACCGGGTGATCGCCGACGGCGCCGGTGAACTCGCCGACGCCACGCTGCTGGTCGTCTCGCTCCGCGGCGGGCATCAGCGGCGGCACCATCGACTCGATGCGCGGTAGCATCGACGCACGCAAGGCGATCCGGCGCTGGGCCGCCGGCTGGCCGATCCGTATCTGCTCAGCCCCGACCGCGACCTGGAACCGGACCTCGGCCGGCAGCCGGCCGCCTTCCTGCCAGCGGCTGGAGGACGGCAGCTGGGTCGCGCCCTTCGTCATGTCCTCCTCAACGCCCGGATCGTCCGGCGGAGCAACGCCCTGCAGGGTCACCGGTACGGCCGCGAACTGCGCTACCGGGAGGTCGTCCGCACCGGGAGGTCGCCGCTGGCGGCGGTCGCGGCAGCCGGCGTCGCGCTGGGCACGGGTGCGCTCGCGGCGGGCTGGGCAACCCGCTGACCCGGCCGTTGCTGGACCTGGTGCTGCCGGCACCGGGTCAGGGCCCGAGTGATCAGACGCGCAGGAACAGGCCGCTTTCGGCTGGAGATCCGTGCCGTCGACGTCCACCGGCGCCCGGTACACGGCGGTGGTGGCGGCCAAGGGCGACCCGGGGTACGCAGGCAACCTCGGTGATGCTCAGCCAGTCGGCGCTGTGCTCGCCGACGACGACCTGCCGGCCGTCGGTGGGCGTGCTGACGCCGGCCACCGCGATGAACGGGGCGCTGCGCAAGCCGGCTCAGGACCAACGGCTTCACCTTCGAGGTGCGGCCGGTCACCGCCTGACCGCCGCTGCCCAAGCCCCCGCCCCGCCCCGCCCCGCCCCGGTGGGGGAGTCGGGCCAACTCCGGTCGTTGATCATGGCAAAGATCGCAGTCCGATCGGCGTGTCGGGGCCGGATTGTGCGAGTTTCGTCATGATCAACAGCCGGTGGGGCGGCGCCGGCACCGGCAATGGTGTCCCCGCCGCAGGACCGCGACCACTAACCTGATCGGAATGAGCTCGCCCGTCCTGACAGCGGTGGCCTGGCCCTACGCCAACGGCCCCCGGCACATCGGCCACGTGTCCGGTTTCGGCGTCCCCGCCGACGTCTTCTCCCGCTACCAGCGGATGGCCGGCAACGACGTGCTGATGGTGTCCGGGCACCGACGAGCACGGCACCCCGATCCTGGTGCAGGCCGACGCCGAGGGGGTGCCGGCCAGAGAACTCGCGGACCGGTACAACCGGGTGATCGTCGGCGACCTGCAGGGTCTGGGGCTGTCCTACGACCTGTTCACCAGGACCTCGACCCGCAACCACTACGCGGTGGTGCAGGAACTGTTCCGCACCGTGCACCGCAACGGCTACTTCGTGCCGAAGACGACGATGTCCGCCATCTCGCCGTCCACCGGCCGCACGCTGCCCGACCGCTACATCGAGGGCACCTGCCCGATCTGCGGGTACGACGGTGCCCGCGGCGACCAGTGCGACAACTGCGGCAACCAGCTCGACCCGATCGACCTGATCAACCCGCGGTCCCGGATCAACGGCGAGACACCGATTTTCACCGAGTCCGAGCACTACTTCCTCGACCTGCCGGCGCTGGCCGGGGCGCTCGGCGCCTGGCTGCAGACCCGCACCGACTGGCGGCCCAACGTGCTGCGGTTCTCGCTGAACCTGCTCGACGACCTGCGGCCGCGGGCGATGACCAGGGACATCGACTGGGGCATCCCGGTTCCGCTGGACGGCTGGCGCGACCGTCCGGACAAGAAGCTCTACGTCTGGTTCGACGCCGTCATCGGGTACCTGTCGGCGTCCATCGAGTGGGCGCGACGGTACGGCGACCACGGACAGCCGGACCCCGACGCCTGGCAGCGGTGGTGGCAGGGCGGTGACGCCGCGGCCCGCGCCTACTACTTCATGGGGAAGGACAACATCACCTTCCATTCGCAGATCTGGCCGGCAGAGCTGTTGGCCTACAACGGTCTTGGGCGAGCGCGGCGGTTCGGCCCGGGCACCCTGGGTGCGCTCAACCTGCCGACCGAGGTGGTGTCCAGCGAGTTCCTGACGATGAGCGGGTCGAAGTTCTCCACGTCCCGCAAGACCGTCATCTACGTCGGTGACTTCCTGCGCGAGTACGGGCCGGACGCGCTGCGGTACTTCATCGCCGCCGCCGGTCCGGAGAACCAGGACGCCGACTTCACCTGGGAAGAGTTCGTGCGGCGCACCAACTTCGAGCTCGCCAACGAGTGGGGCAACCTGGTCAACCGGTCGATCTCGATGGCGCACAAGAACTTCGGCGAGATCCCGCGCCCGGACCGCGCACCGATCTGGACAACGAGCTGTTGCAGGCCGCCGAGCAGTGCTTTCGGCACGGTGGGAGAGCTGTTGTCCCGCAGCCGGTTCAAGGCGGCATCCGGCGAGGCGATGCGGGTTGCCGGGCTGGCGAACAAGTACATCTCCGAGTCCGAGCCGTGGAAGCTGGGTGACGACCCGGAACGGCAGGCGCACCGTGCTGCACACCGCGCTGCAGGTGGTCGACGACACGAAGACCCTGCTGACGCCGTTCCTGCCGCATTCCTCGCAGCAGGTCTTCGAGGCGCTCGGCGGGCAGGGGTGTGGGCAGCGCAGCCGGAGATCCGCGAGGTCACCGACTTCGACGACGACGTCGAAGGCGTCGGGGTGCCCGAGGTCCGGGATTACCCGGTGACTCACCGGCGACTACGCCGCCGAGCAGGCCACCTGGCGCCGCCGGGACATCGAGGTCGGCCGGCCACTGGCCAAGCCGACCCCGCTGTTCACCAAGCTCGACCCGAAACTCGGCGAGACCGGCCCGCCGTGGGCCCCGATCGGCTGAGCGCTGCGCAACCCGGACGCTTGATCATGCAGCCCAGCACGCGACACGCCGATGACACGCCCCAAAGTGCGCTGAGCCCCATGATCAGCGTCTGAGCGCCCGCCACGCCAAAACTTGATCCCATGACAACACCTGACTGATCACCGCGACACGCCTGCGAACGCGAGCTCACATGACTCAACGCAGCTCAGGACCGAGGCTCCGGAGAGCAAAGACCGAAGGGGCTGAGCGGCACGCCGCACCCGGCGGTGGCGGAGCGGCCGCTCGCGCCGCCGCCGGAGCCGCTGCCGCACCCGGTCGATCGACGCGCACACCCACCTGGACGCCTGCGGCTGCGTCGACGCCGACGACGTCGCCGCGGCGATGGCCAGGGCGGCCGCGGTGGGGGTGCGGCAGGTCGTCACCGTCGCCGACGACCTGGCCTCCGCCCGCTGGGTGGTGCGACGCGGCGGCTGGCACCCGGACCTGTACGCGGCGGTCGCGCTGCATCCGACCCGGGCGGACCGGCTGGACGACGCGGCCCGCGTCGAGCTCGAGCTCTGGCGGCCGATCCGCGGGTGGTGGCCATCGGGGAGACCGGGCTCGACTACTACTGGGACGCGGCGCCGCACGCCGCCCAGGCCGAGGCCTTCGCCTGGCACATCGACCTGGCCAAGCGGCTGGGCAAGCCGCTGATGATCCACGACCGGGACGCGCACGCCGACGTGCTGGCGATCCTGCGCAGCGAGGGCGCGCCGGAGACGGTGATCTTCCACTGCTTCTCCGGTGACGTCGCGATGGCCCGCGTCTGCGCCGACGCCGGGCTACCACCTGTCCTTCGCCGGTCCGGTCAGCTTCCGCAACGCCACGCGACCTCGCCGAGGCGGCAGACGCTGGTCCCGGCGGAGCTGCTGATGGTCGAGACCGACGCGCCGTTCCTCACCCCGCATCCGCACCGCGGCAAGCGCAACGAGCCGTACGCGCTGCCCTACACGGTTCGCGCGCTCGCCGCCATCCGGGCCAGGACCTTGGAGAGCTGTGCGCAGCAGGTGACCTCGACCACACGACGGGTCTACAGTCTGCCGGATTTGCGGAATGACCGAGGTCAGGCGCGATCTGTGCCCGGCCGATCTGGCTCGAGCCGGTAAAGCTCGCTTTGGTTGCCTGTTCGTGCCCTCGTCGTTACCCTCCCGTGATGACAGCCGGGATGGGGAAGTCCCGGGTGCGACTGGGGCAGGACTTGTCGGCGGCGTCGGCCGAGGTCGAGTGATCTGACCGCCGCGCGCCGGGGACAGGCCCTGCTTTTTTGTGCCCGAACGACATCGTTGCCCCAACAACGGGTCTGGGCCGCCGGCGCTCCTGATGACCCCTGCCTGGGCGTGACGACGTTCGGAGTTCCGTGACCACGACGCACGGCCGATTCGGCCCCCACGGTCCCGCGGCAGACGAGGCAGCCTCATCAGGCGGCGGCTCCGACGACGGCGACACCGACCCTCAGGCCGTCCTCGACAGCCTGGGCTCTGGGTTCGATGCCCTGTTCACCCACGAAGCCGCCGCGACCGAACCGGCACCGCGGCGGCCTCGACCGGGCGCCGCCGCGGTGCGCACCGCCGCAAGTCATCCGATGACGGACCGGAAGTCGGCGTCCTGGCGGCGGATCGGCGGCAGCAGGTGCCGCCGCGATCGGCGGTACGCCTACTGCGAACAATTCCGTTCCGGACACGGCAGCCCACGCCGGCGGTGTGAATGAAGGATTGGTCGACCAAGGGTCCGACCAAGAATCAGTCGACCAGGAATCAGTCGACCACGGGTCAGTCGATCAAGACTCCGTGGAGCCCGACGCCACCGGTTCACATCAGCCCGACCAAGCTGCGACCGAGGACGGCTCGGCGGACCTGGACGGTCCGACCGACCTCGACGGCCCGCCGGCCGCCCGCGATACGGGTGGCAGTCGCTGGCGCAAGCCGGTGCTGGTGGGCGCCGCGGCCGTGGTCTGCGCCCTGGTCATCGGCGGCGGCACCGTCGCCGCCATGCACAAGACCGTCAAGATCTCCGTGGACGGGGTCAGCCAGGACGTCAGCACGATGGCCGGATCGGTCGCGGGCGCGCTGGACTCGGCCGGGTTGACCCTCGCCTCGCACGACACGCTCGCCCCCACCGGCGATGCCGAGATCACCGATGGTGCCGCCATTGTCATTCAACGCGGCCGATTGCTGACGTTGACCATCGACGGCCAGACGCGCCGGTTGTGGACCACGGCGACGACCGTCGAACAAGCGCTGGCGCAGATTGGGCAGGACCCGGCGTCCTTCAAGTTGTCGGCCGACCGGTCACGGGCGATCCCGCTGGACGGTTTGCAGGTCAATGCCGACACGCTGCACACCGTGTCGATCACGCTCGGCACGAAGACGAAGGAATACACCAGCACCGCGACGACCGTCGGTGCGCTACTGGCCGAGAACACGCTCACCCCGGCGAAGAACCAGCGGGTCTCGGTGCCGCTGACCGCCGCGGTCACCGACGGCGCCGCCATCACGATCAGGACGCTGCCGACGGTGAAGATCACCGCCGGGAAGGACGCGGCGAAGTCCGTCATCGTCGACGGCTCGACTGTCGCGGATGCGCTGGCCGCGGCCGAGGTCACCCTCGGCCCGGACGACACCGTGAAACCGGCAGTCAAGACGCCGCTCAAGGACGGGCAGGGCATCGTCGTCACCCGGGTCACGTACGTGACCGCGGTCGAGCGGCAGCCGATCGAGCAGCCGGCGGACCAGACCCGCGACGACGACTCCCAGCTGGTGGGCACCACCACCGTGGTGCAGGAAGGCGCCCCCGGCGTCGCCGAGGTCACCTACAAGACCAAGGTGACCAACGGCGCGAAGGGCCCTCGGCAGGAAATCTCCCGCAGGACCGTCACGGCAGCAAGGGCGCAGATCGTCGCGGTGGGCACGAAGCAACCGCCGCCGCCGCCGGTCGTCGCGGCGCCGAAGCCTGCCCCGGCCGCACCCGCCCCTGCGCCCAAGGCCGCCTCTGCGCCCAAGCCGGCCGCCCCGGCACCGGTCGCGCAGGCCCCCGCTCCCGCGCCGGAACCCGCGCCGGCTCCTGAGCCTGCTCCGGCACCTGCACCCGCGGCGCCCTCGGGTGGCGGTTCCGGCGTGAATTGGGATGCCATCGCCAACTGTGAGTCGACCAACAACTGGTCGATCAACACCGGAAACGGCTACTACGGCGGTCTTCAGTTCGATATCGGCACCTGGCTGAGCAATGGTGGCGGTGAATACGCCCCGCGGGCCGATCTTGCGACGAGGGAGCAGCAGATCGCGATCGCCGAGCGTGTCTACGCCTCTCGCGGCCTGTCGCCTTGGGTGTGCGGTTACGCAGGCTGACGGGACGGCACGCATCGGGCGGACCGTGGCGAGCGCGGGGCCGCCGGTCGGCAACGAACCGCGGCAGCTCGGGCGGTGGGGCCGAAGCAGGGCAGCCGGGCGGCGGGGCCCAAGCAGCGGTAGCCCGGCGGCTGTGCCGGAAAGCCGCCGCGTGCCGGCCGAGGGCCGCGACGAGTACTCGGCGTCGCATGCGATGACGCCGGTCCGGCCCACTCGGGTCAGCACCCGGGCCGTGTCAGCAACTGCCCCACGCAAACCAGCTGCGCCGTGTCACTACCTGCTGCGCCGCGTCCCCCGCCTGCGCCGTGTCAGCACCAACACCTGCGCCCGGAGTCCCGCCGCTCGCCCCGACGATCAGCGGCCGTCGACGGGTACACGCCAGGCTGACGCGGACAACGTTGTCGCCTCGGAGAGTCCACGAAGCGTGTCCAAGACCCTTGAAACACGCCCGAATGGCGCACAGGCGACGATCCGGCACCACTCGGCCGGCGAAACCGACGGTAGGACCCACCATCGGGCGGCCGCCCCCTGCATGCGGTGCCGCGGATGATCGTTATTGCCCCGTGATAGAAGACAAATGCGCAGGTCGGACGCCCGCAGGTCCGCACGAGGGGCGCACTTTACCCGCCTTTTGGGGGTGCACAAGCCCATCTTGATACCTTAAGCGATCAAGATAGGCAGTGTCAGCTACGCCACAGTTTCGTTCGAAGGGTGTCGGAACGACACCATCTCGTTTATCGTTTCGTGATAGCAGCTGGGATGGGAAATCATCGAGCTCGTCGCATCAGGTTGTAGGGCAGGAAGAAATCGACATTCGCCAAGGAAATGGCGAGCCGGCGCCCTGGAATACAACCTGTGATGTATCCGGGAAAAACCTGATGCACGCCGACGATCCGAGCCCTGCCCGGACACCACCACCCGATGGACAAAACCTTGGCTTCCAACGACGACCAGTTCACCTCCACCGACATCACCGATGGACCGGGAACTGCCGCCACCGACACCCTCGAGCCCGCCGGCACCACCGACGACCTCGACTCGACACCCCATTCCTCCGCCCGGACCGGGCGCAACCTGCGCAAGCCCGTTCTCGTCGGCGTCGCAGCCCTCGTGGTCGCGCTCGTCGCCGGAGGCGGAGTTGCCGCCGCCTCCCATAAGACGGTGTCCGTCACCGTCGACGGCCAGCAGCAGGAGGTGGGTACCTTCGCCGGATCGGTCGACGGCGCCCTCGACTCCGCGGGCCTGACCGTTTCCGAGCACGACGTCATCGCACCGGCCGTCGACACCGCCATCTCCGACGGATCGCAGATCGTGATCGAGCGCGGCCGGCTGCTCACCCTGACCATCGACGGCAAGACCCGCGAGGTCTGGACCACGGCCACCACCGTCGAAGAGGCGCTGGCCGAGCTCGGCCAGAACCCGGCGGCGTTCCAGCTGTCGGCCGACCGTTCGCGCGCCATCCCGGCCGACGGCCTGACCGTCACCGCCAACACGCTGCACACGACGAGCGTCTCCGATGCCGGCAAGCCCGCGGCGTCCGTGAAGACCACCGCCAAGACCGTCGGCGATCTGCTCAAGGAGCGCAAGATCGTGCTCGGCCCGCTCGACAAGGTCGAGCCCGCCGCGAAGACCCCCGTCACCGACGGCCTGAAGGTCTCCGTGACCCGGGTGTCGAAGAACAACGTCGACGAGGTCGTGGCGGTCGCTCAGCCCGCTGACCAGCAGGTCGAGGATTCCTCGCTCGACCGTCGGCACCACCAACGTCACCCAGCAGGGCGCTGCCGGTAAGGACAAGGTCACCTACGAGGTCACCACCGTCAACGGCAAGCAGTCCGCCAAGAAAGAGGTGCCGCGCACCGCTGTCACCCCGGCGAAGGCCACCGATCGTCGCGGTCGGCACCAAGGAGGTCGTCACCGAACCCGTCGCTCGCCGCGGCCAGCACGACGACTCCTCCAGCAGCGACAGCTCTTCGGCGTGACGCCACGGCGCAGGATCCCGGCCCAGGCGGCGCTCCCCGCCTGCTGCCGAGCAGCCTGCCGCCGGCCCCCGCGCCTGCGTCGTCGGGTTCCTCCGGCGTCAACTGGGACGGCATCGCGAACTGCGAGTCGACCAACAACTGGTCGATCAACACCGGCAACGGTTACTACGGTGGCCTGCAGTTCGACATCCCGACCTGGACGAGCGCGGGTGGCGGCGCCTACGCGTCCCGGCCCGATCTGGCCACCCGGGAGCAGCAGATTGCTGTTGCCGAGAACCTGTACGCGAGCCGCGGGACCTCCCCGTGGGCGTGCGGCGGCGCGGGCTGACCCGCAGGAGAAAGATTCGCACGCATGAACTCATGACGTGACATGCACCACCACCAGAGCCCCGATTCGTACCTCGAATCGGGGCTCTGGTCTGTTATGGGCATATTCCATTGAGCACTGTGACTTATTCGGACGCATAGCTGCGGCAGCACCCATTGCGATCATGAAAATGCGCCGTTACTGTTCTGTGATAGAAGCCGGGATGGGAGATCCCCCGGGGTCATCGCAGGGCAGTCGAGTAGAGCTGAGAATGCGGCCGGATTCGCCGCAATCGCTCGAAGTGTGGCAGCCCACATGTCAAGAACCACCTGACATTCGCGTGCCGACTCCTGCCCTGCCCGGATACACCACCGACCGACGGATGTGACCTGAACATGCGTGCCGACAACGTTAGCGCCACTGCGCCGACGAACGCCGACAGCGATAGGGCCGCGGGTCCGACCGCGCCCGGCGATAGCTCCGACCAACCCTCTTCCCGTGCAGCGCCGCCGCTTCGGCCGCAAGGGCCTGCTCGTCGCTGCCGCTGCATCGATCGGGCTGCTCGGACTGGGCGGCGGAACTGCGGCCGCCATGAGCAAGGAAGTGACCATCACCGTCGACGGCCAGCAGCGCGAGGTGCGCACACTGGCCGGATCGGTGGCCGGTGCACTGTCCTCCGCGGGCCTGCAGGCCGGCAAGCACGATGTGCTCGCCCCGGCCGCCGACGCCCCGATCGCCGACGGCTGCCGCGATCGCCCTCGAGCGCGCCAAGCCGCTGAGCCTGACCATCGACGGCAAGGAACGTGACGTCTGGACGACGGCCGACACCGTGGACGAGGCACTGGCGCAGATCGGCCAGGACCCGCGTGGCCTCGCCCTGTCGGCGGACCGGTCCCGGGAGATCCCGCTCGACGGGCTTGCCGTGACCGCCACCCCGCTGCGCACCGTGAAGCTGTCCGTGGCCGGCGCGCCCTGCGAAGTCCGTGCGGACCGGCGCCAAGACGGTGGCCGACGTGCTCGAGGAGCAGAACATCACCCTGGCCAAGGCCGACACGGTCACCCCGAAGCGGAACGCCGCCGTCAAGGACGGATTGGCCGTCAGCGTGTCCCGGGTGAAGAACTCCGACGTCACCACGACCGTTGCGCTGGCTCCGAAGGATGTCAGGACCGACGACCCGGCGCTGGACAACGGCAAGACCGTGGTCGCCAAGGCGGGCACGCCGGGCAAGCAGACAGTCGTGACCAGGGTGACCACCGTCAACGGCAAGGAGACCGCCCGCAAGGTGATCTCCCGCACCACGGTGACCGAGCCCACGCCGAACCAGATCCGCGTCGGTACCAAGTCCTCGGTCGACGTCCAGGGTGGACGAGTGTTCTTCCACGACACCGAGTTCGGCGTCAACTGGGACGGTCTGGCCTACTGCGAGTCGACCAACAACCCCAACGCCGTGAACAACCCGGCCGGCTTCCTGTCCACCTACGGCCTGTTCCAGTTCGACCAGCCGACCTGGGAGTCGGTCGGCGGCAGCGGCAACCCGGGCGACGCCAGCCCGGAGGAGCAGCTGGCCCGCGCCAAGGCTCTCTACCAGCAGCGCGGCCTCGAGCCGTGGCTGTGCGCGTACGCCGCCAGCGGCCCGCCCGCCGGCTGACGTCCTCGCCCAGCAAGATTCACCAGCAAGATTCAACAGCAACAGATCACCAGGAACGGGCCCCGACCTCAGGGTCGGGGCCCGTTTTTGGCTGTCCCGCCGCCGATGATGTTGATCATGGGCCGCAGCACAGCCCGTCCGGCGTGTCGTCGGCGTGTCGCGTGCTGAGCTGCATGATCAACACGCGTGGGTCGGCGGCTGGGCGTGTGCGCGGTCCTGCGCGGGGCCCGGCACGTGTGAGGATGATCGGGTGTCCGATCGTTCTCCGGTGAGCCTGCTCGGTGCCGTCGAGATCCGTCGGCTGGCCGATGAGCTGGGGCTACGGCCCGACGAAGTCGCTCGGACAAAACTTCGTCCTCGACGGCAACACCGTGCGCCGGATCGTGGCCGCCGCGGACCTGCGCTCCACCGACCACGTCGTCGAGGTCGGCCCGGGTCTGGGCTCGCTGACCCTCGGCCTGCTCGATGTGGCAGCGGCGGTGACGGCGGTGGAGATCGATCCGCGGCTCGCCGATCTGCTGCCGACGACGGTGGCCGAGCACGCCCCCCGCCGCCTCGCCGCGCTGCAGGTCGTCACCGCGGACGCGCTCCGCCTCACGGCCGACCGGTTGGCGCTGCACGACGCCGACCTCGCCGCGCCGGAGTATCCGACCGCGCTGGTGGCGAACCTGCCGTACAACGTGGCGGTCCCCGTCCTGCTGCACCTGCTCGCCGAGGTACCGACGCTGCGCCGGGTGCTGGTGATGGTGCAGGCCGAGGTGGCCGATCGGCTGGTCGCCCCACCCGGCTCCAAGACGTACGGCTCGCCGAGCGTCAAGACCGCCTGGTACGGCACCGCGCGGCGGGCCGGGTCGATCAGCCGGTCGGTGTTCTGGCCGGTGCCCGGCGTCGATTCGGCTCTGGTCGCGTTCGAGCGTCGCCCGGAGCCGCGCGTGGGTGACCGGGCCGCAGTGTTCGCCGTCATCGACGCGGCCTTCGCGCAGCGCCGCAAGACCCTGCGGTCGGCGCTGGCCGATTGGGCGGGCTCTGCCGCCTATGCCGAGTCGGTGCTGACCAGGGCCGGGGTGGATCCGTCGGCCCGCGGCGAGGTCCTGACGGTCGACGACTTCGCCCGCATCGCGCGGGCCGCCGAGGTCATCGACGCGGTGGAGCCGGAGTGACGGTGCCGCAATGATCAGCGCCGCCGCCTTTCGGGCACCGTCCGTCGTTCGCGTGCGCGCGTCCGCGAAGATCAATTTGCATCTGTCCGTCGGTGACGTGCGGCCCGATGGGTACCACGACTTGGTGACCGTGTTCCACGCCGTGGATCTGGCCGACGAGATCACCGTGCAGGCCGCCGAGCGGCACTCGGTGCGCACCGTTCCCGCGGACGGTGTCCCGGTGGGCGCCAAGAACCTCGCCGGGGTGGCGGCCAGGCTGCTCGCGCGGCGGTCAGGCGCCGGTGGCCCGGTCGCCATCGAGATCACCAAGCAGATCCCCGTCGCCGGCGGGATGGCCGGTGGCAGCGCGGACGCCGCGGCCGCACTGGTCGGCTGTGCCGCGCTGTGGGGCCTGGAAATCGGCCGCGGCGATCTCGCCGAGATCGGCGCCGACATCGGAGCCGACGTTCCGTTCGCGCTCACCGGCGGCACTGCGGTCGGGACCGGTCGCGGTGACCGCTTGTCGCCGGTGCTGGCCCGGACGCCGCTGCACTGGGTGCTGGCGCTGGCTCACGACGGTCTGTCGACGCCCGCGGTATTCGCCGAACTGGACCGGCTGCGGGCCGAGTCCGCGCCGTCGAGGGTCGGGGCGGTCAGCAGGGTGCTCGCGGCGCTGGCCAGCGGCGACCCGGCGCAGGTGGCCGCCGTGCTGGGAAACGATCTGCAGCCGGCGGCGATCTCGCTGCAGCCTGGATTACGCCGGACGTTGCGGGCCGGCCTTTCTGCCGGTGCGCTCGGTGGTGTCGTGTCGGGTTCGGGTCCCACGGTGGCGCTGCTCTGCGCCGACGCGGAATCGGCCGGCGGAGTGGCCGCCGAATTGGCCGGCTCGGGGACCTGCCGGACGGTGCGGATCGCATCCGGCCCGGCGCCCGGGGCGCGTGTGGTCGGATCAGGGCCGTCGGTGCGGCACTGATGGCGAACCTGGTCAACCTGGAGGCGGCAAGCGTCACCCACGGGATCCGTACGGTGCTCGACCGGGTCTCGCTGGGCGTGCAGACCGGGGACCGCATCGGCGTGCTCGGGCTCAACGGTTCGGGCAAGACGACGCTGCTGCGGTTGCTCGCGGGTCTGGACAACCCTGACACCGGAAGGGTTTCCCGCGCCGGCGGCACGACAATGGCGTTCGTGTCACAGGGTTCGACCCTGCCGGACTCGATCACCGTGCGGGAGGCGGTGTTGCACTCCTTCGGCGAGGCCGATCACGCGTGGGCGTCCGACGCCGCGGTCCGGCAGGTGCTCACCGGCCTGGGCCTGCGGGACATCGGGCTGGAGTCGGTGGTCGGCAGCCTGTCCGGCGGTGAACAGCGCAGGGTGGCCCTTGGTGCCGCGCTGGTCACCGACGCCGACCTGCTGCTGCTGGACGAGCCGACCAACCACCTCGACATCGAGGCCGTCGCCTGGCTTGCCGGTCACCTGACGGCGCGGTCGGGCGCCGTCGTCGCCGTCACCCACGACCGCTGGTTCCTCGACGCGACCGCGACCTCGACCTGGGAGGTGGTCGACGCGGCGGTGCTGGGCCGCGAAGGTGGTTACTCGGACTGGGTTTTCGCCCGGGCGGAACGGCTGCGCCTGGACCAGGCAGCGGAGGACCGCCGAAAGAACCTGGCGCGCAAGGAACTTGCCTGGTTGCGCCGCGGCCCGCCGGCCCGCACCTCGAAGCCCCGGTACCGGATCGAGGCGGCGGAGGCGATCATCGCCGGTGAGCCGGAACCTCGAAACTCGGTGGAGCTGCACGCGTTCGCCCGCCGCCGGCTCGGCAAGGACGTCCTCGAGCTCAAGGACGTCACCGCCTCCGTCACGGCCGCCGACGGCACTCACCGCACCCTGCTGGACAACGTGACCTGGCTCGTCGGGCCCGGCGACCGGATCGGCGTGGTCGGCATCAACGGCTCCGGGAAGTCCACCCTGCTGCGGATCCTGATCGGTGAGTTGCCGCCGGAGAGTGGCGTCGTGAAGCGCGGGTCCACCGTGCGGCTCGGATACCTGTCGCAGGAGGTTGCCGAGCTGCCGGGCGACCTTCGGCTGATCGAGGCGGTGACGCAGGTGGCCGGCGTCGTCGAACTCGGCGGAAAGACACTGACCGCCGGGCAACTCGCGGAGCGTTTCGGATTCACCAACGCCAACCAGTGGACCAGGGTCGCCGAATTGTCCGGTGGCGAGCGCCGTCGACTGCAGCTGCTGCGCATCCTGATGGACGAACCCAACGTGCTCGTGTTGGACGAGCCCACCAACGATCTGGACACCGACACGCTGGCGGCCCTGGAGGATCTGCTGGATTCCTGGCCGGGCACGCTGCTGGTGGTCAGCCACGACCGGTACCTGGTCGAGCGGGTCGCCGACAGCACCGTTGCGCTGCTCGGTGACGGCCGGATCACCCACCTGCCGGGCGGCGTCGAGGAGTACCTGCGCAGGCGGGCTGCGGCGCAGCAGGCAGCCCCGAACGGCCCGCAGCAGTCGGACGGAAATGGTCGCGATGGCGGCGCGGCGCAGGCCCAGGCCCGGGACGGCTCGGTGAACGGCGGGGGTCCTGATCCGGCGCGCTCCCGGGCACTGCGAAAGGAACTGCAGCGGCTGGAGCGCAGGCTGGAATCGTTACACCGCAAGGAATCCGGTTTGCACGAACAGTTGGCCGCGACGGCGGCGGATTACGGCCGAGCGGCGACGCTGTCGGCGGAGCTGCGGGCGCTGGAAGCCGAGATCGCCGACGTCGAGACCGAATGGCTCGCTGCCGCAGAGGATCTCGAAGGCTGATGACGGTTTTCGAGTGCTGACAGCGGTTCTCGAACCCTGACGCGGTTCTCCACGGCTGACGCGCGCAGTGACGCGACGGTCGTCCTACAGCCAGCTGTGCAAACGGACGGACGTCCCCGCCGCCCCGGACCGCACCTGGACCAGGTCGCACAACTCGTTCGCGAGCCGGATCCCGCGCTCCGGCCCCTGCGCCGGCAGGGTGCTCGACCGGCCGACGAGCGGGTCGAGAACTGCGACGGTGTCATCGATCTGGCAGACGAGCGTGGCCTGCTCCTGCCACAGCCGGACGCTGACCTCTCCCGCAGCCGTGCTGGTCACCGCATCGACCGCCGTCGCCAGTCGCGCCGAGCTCAAGGCGGGCAGTCCAGCCGCATCGGCCTGATGCAGCAACTGCCGTGCCAGGCCGCCGGCGCAGTCGCTGTCCAGCAGTGTCACTCGACCGGCAGGTTCTGGCAGCGGCGCGGAGAAGAAGTCCAGGGCGTGCGTCTGGCCCGCGTACTCGGGCGCCAGGAACCGGTGATCCGGCGTCGCTGTCGGTGTGGAAGGGGTGCGAACGGAAAGCCTCTTCGATGACGGCCGGGTCCAGGGCGTCGGCGTCGTAGGGGCAGACCAGCCACAGCGGCGTGTCGCCCTCGGGCGACAGGTTCAGCAGGGCCTCGTGGAACTGGCCCTCGGCAACCTCGACCGGCCGCCGCCCCGCCCAGATCGGCTCTCCGACGCCTCTGATCGGTCGTCCCCCGGCGTCATCGGCGAAGGCCTGCCACGCCGGAATGATGCGGGCCGGGTTCGCGCCCAACAACGCCATGTCGACGAAGACGACCGCCTCCGCGTCGCTGCCCAGCGCTGTCCGGAGCGCGGAAGCCCGCGGCTCGATGACGGCAACCATGACCGGTTGGTCCAGTTCCAGCCCGTCGCGGATGAACGGCACGAGCGCGTCCACGAAATCGTCGGTCCCGCGGTAGAGGAAGCATTCGTGCCGGTACCGGTCGTGCAGCGCGGTCTCGGCGTGCCAGTGCGGCGCCTGCGCAGTGGATGCGGCCTCCATCGGCTGTCGCGCCCGGGGGAACGCGAGCACGGCCGCTGTGCGGTGGCCCTGCGTCGAGCCGCCCGAAGAGGCGGGGTGCTGCATCTGCGGTTCGATGGGCTCAGCGTGCGTGCGGGCATCGTCGGCGGTGTCGCCGCCGTCGACGAGGCGCAGGTGATGGCGCGAACGGCTGGTCGGTACCGAGAAGGTGGAGGCGACGACCAACTCGGCCAGCGCTGCGGGCGGCTCGACCAACCCGTGGTCGGCAGCGGCATGCGCGATGACCTGGTCGAGCACGCTGTCGTCGTCGACACCGGTGAACACGTGGTCGCACCCGGGAATGACGTCACGGCAGCAGAAGCGTTTCACGGTCCTCCGCCCCTGTGCGTGGTGCGCCGATCCCCGCCAGCCCTGCAGGGACGCCCCTCAGTCTGCCTGACTTTCGGCACGCACAGCGCACTCGGCGTGGTACGTCACGCGATGACCGGATCCGGCAGTCGGCGCCGTCCGGCTCTGCCGCAGCGAAATGGCGCGAGGTGGCGGCCGGCCGTCGTCACAGGCCGGCGCAACGGTTCAGCGCAACAGGAACGGCAGCACGGCGGCGGCGAAGGCCTCAGGATCGCTCGCGTGCCCGCGTTTCGCCCGCGCCAGATCGGTCCGGACGGCGCCGGGGATCGAGGCGGCGAGCAGGTCGAGCAGTGCTCGGTCACCGGCCTCGGTGGTCCCGGTGCCGAGCACCAGGGTGGGTGCGGTGACCTGGGAGAGCGAGTCCCACCAGCCCGGATCGGACTTCGCGAGCTGGTCGAGCACGGCCCGCGCTCGGGCAAAGCCGAGGACGTTCTGCTTGAGCCGTCCGCGGCGCAGGGTGGTGACCGCACCGCTGACCGCCATACCGGCGGGCATCCGGCTGCTGACCGGCGGTCCCGAACGGGGTGGGAGAAGCGGGTTCTCCAGAACGACCCGCCGCACCAATTGCGGATCCTTCGCCGCCAGGCTGGCCGCAAGGTAGGCACCGAAGCCGCAGCCGACCAGGTCGATCGGATCGGTGCCCAGGTGCTCCACCACGCGGCGGACGTGATCGACGAACGCGCCGAGGTCCGATCCGCGGACCGGGTCGCAATGGCCGGTGCCGGGCAGGTCCACTGCGACGAGCTGCCGATTGCCCTCGACCACCCGGCCGGTCAGGCACTCCCAGGTTGCGGCCGAGGAGCCCAGGTCGGGCAGCATCAGCACTGGTTCGCCGGTGCCGTTGGAATAGATGCGGACGTCCCGGTCGTCGATGACCAGGTCGTAGATTGCGCTGAAAGCCATCGGTGCATCGTGCCATCGGATCGACGCAGGTGTCAGATCCCAGCCGGTGAGATTTCCGGCGAGTCGGGGTGCGGGTGCGCCAACCGATCGATGTCCGGACGCAGCGGAGCGGATTCTCCCGCGCCCGGCGCGGTGGTCGCGAGCGCGCCGGCGGCACACGCCCAACTGAGAACGGATGCGTCCAGTGGAGCGACCGGGGTGCCGCGCGACCGCCCTGCTGCGGTCCCGGAGGCGGCCTCTGCCCAGCGGACCGCAAGAGCTCCGGCGAACGCATCCCCCGCACCGGTGGTGTCCACCGGCTTCACCAGGGGTGCGTCGACCTGGAAACCGTGACCGTCCGGGCCGCGATACCGGGCCCCGCGGGACCCGAGGGTCGTCACCGCGTGTGCGACGCCCTGCATCGCGTCGGCGCCCAGCACGGCGGCTTCGCCCTCGTTGACGACGAGCATCGTCACCAGCGACAACAGCTCTGCCGGGAGGCGCTGAGCCGGAGATGGGTTGAGCAGCACCGGGACCGATGCCGCGAAGGCGATGCGGGCCGCCGCCAGCACCACGTCCAGCGGTACCTCCAACTGCATGATGAGGACGTCCGACCCGCGGATCAACGCCTCATCTTCGGCGGTCACACCGGTCAGTGCACCGTTGGCCCCGGGCGCCACCACGATGGTGTTCTCCGCAGCATCATCGACGGTGATCACCGCGATACCGGAGGGCCCGTCCACCCGGCGCAACCGATCGATCGCGACGCCGTTGGCCTGCAGCGCGCCGGCGAGCTCGTCTCCGAAGCGATCGGAGCCGACGGCGCCGATGATGCCCACCTCGGCGCCGGCCCTGGCCGCCGCCATGGCCTGATTGGCACCCTTGCCGCCCTGACTTGTCCGGAAGGAGTTCCCCAGCACGGTCTCGCCCGCGACCGGGAGCCGTGACGTCCGGACCGCCAGATCCATGTTGATGCTGCCGAGCACGGTGATCCGCGGCCGCCGGCGGGCCCCCGAGAGCCGATGCGCATCGGGCGATTGCCCGTCCGGCGGCTGTTGCACGGAGCGACGATAGCCGACGGCCGGATCCCGATGGAGACAATCCGGGCGGCACGACAATCCGGGGACCGCTCACCGCCGCGCCGATGTGCAAGGGACCCGCAACGCGTGCCTTACGGTGTCGGGAATGAGCGCGTTCACCGATGCACTGCGCCGTGCCGCCGAAGGCGACGCCGGGATGACGACCGGCGAACCGCACGAGCCTGTCCGTACCACCTGGGCGCAGGTCCACGCTGCGGCCTGCGCCGGAGCGAGAGTCCTTGCGCAGAGCGGGGTCCGACCGGGTGACGCCGTCGCAGTACTGGCGGCTAAGCCGTTCGAGGTGGCTCCGGTGGCCCAGGCCGCGTGGTTGGCGGGGGCGTCGGTGACGATGCTCCACCAGCCCACAGCGAGGACGAACCTGGCCACCTATGCGGCCGACACCGCCGCCGTGCTGTCGCTGATCGGCGCCAAGGCGATCGTGCTCGGCGACCCGTTCACCGAGTTCGCACCCATGGTGGAGGCGTCCGGTGTCATCGCGCTGACCGTCGAGCAGTTGGTCACAGAGCCCGGCGGGCCGGCGCCGGACGTGACGATCGGGGAGGACGACCCCGCTCTGCTGCAGCTGACGTCCGGGTCGACATCCACGCCGAAAGCCGTCGTGATCCGGCACCGGAATCTGTGGGCGAACATCGAGGCGATGTGCGCCAGCGCGAGCATCAAACCCGGCGAAGTGATGGTCTCCTGGCTGCCGCTGTTCCACGACATGGGGATGGTCGGGTTTCTGACGCTGCCCATGTGCCGTGGAGTGGAGCTGGTCACGGTGACGCCGGCGGATTTCCTCGGATCTCCGGTGTTGTGGCCGACCTTGATCAGCAAGTATTCCGGAACCATCACCGCCGCACCGAATTTCGCGTACGCGCTGACCGCGAAGGTGCTGAACCGCGCGGGGAACGCCGGTCTGGACCTCGACCTGTCGACGATGCGGTTCGCTTTGAACGGCGCCGAACCGATCGACGTCACGGCGGTGCACGCGTTCCTGGAAGCTGGTGCGCGGTTCGGCCTGCCGTCGACCGCGATGGTGTGCGCATACGGCATGGCCGAGGCCACGCTGGGAGTCTCCTTCCATCCGTGGGGGACGCCGCTGAAGGTGGACACCGTCCGCGCCGCGGAACTGGAGGAACAGCGGCTCGCCGTCCCGGCTGCTCTGCCGGGCGACGGCAACGGCAATGGCAATGGCAATGGCTCCGGCGTCGCATCGGCAACCCGGACGTTCCCGGTGCTGGGGCCGCCGCTGCAGGGCATCGAGGTGGTCGCAATGGCCCCGGAGGGCCGGCAACTGGGCGATCGGGAGGTGGGGACGCTGCACCTGCGCGGTGACTCCATCACCGACAACTACCTGACCACCGACGGCCCGCTCCCGACGAAGAATTCCGACGGGTGGCTGGACACCGGCGATCTCGGCTATCTGGTCGACGGCGAGGTGGTGATCTGCGGCCGGGTGAAGGACCTGATCATCATGGGCGGCCGGAACATCTACCCGACGGACGTCGAGCGCATCGCAGAGAGCGTCGAAGGGGTGCGCGCCGGCAACGCCGTCGCCGTCCGGTGGACGACCTCCGGAGGCCGCGAGTCCTTCGCGCTGGCCGTCGAGTCCCGTCAGGCGGGCGATGCCGAGGCTGCGGAGCGGATCGCTGACCGAGGTGCGCTCCGCGGTGACGTCCGCGATTGGGGTCCGGCCCGCTCAGGTGACGGTGCTGCCGGTCGGCACGCTCCCGAAGACCCCTTCGGGGAAGCTGAAGCGTTCCGCCGCAGCGGTTCTCATCGGCTGACGGGAATTCAAACGTTTCCGGCCGTCACAGCGGGAAGCACCGCCCGACGCCAACGCTCGGCGTAGGCCTCAGACGTGAACGATTCCAGGTATGTCTTCCGCGCTTGTTCGCCCGCTGCTTGCACGGCTTCCCGCGTCAGGTCACGAAGGATCGAAGCAAGCGCATCGGCGTCACCGGGCGGGAAGAGCCAGCCGTTGCGACCCGGGGTGACAATTTCGAGCAATCCGCCGCCGGCACTGGCGATGACCGGTCGGCCCCGCGCAAAGGACTCGATGGCGACGAGGCCGAACGGTTCGGGTTGGTCCGACGGCATGATCACGACGTCCGTCGCCAGAATTGCCTCCGAGACGTCGTGAACTTCCCCGACGACCGAAACCGTGTCGGGCCGGGCCAGTTCACTGACGATCCTCGTGACGTCGACCGTATCTCCGCTGGGCGGTGGGCCGCCCAGCACGGTCAATCGACCCGGATAGCCCGCCCGATCCCAGGCGCGCAACAAAGTGGCATGGCCCTTCCAGGCATTCCAGCGGCTGGCGACGAGAAACTGCAACTCACCCTGTCGACCGTCCAATGTCTGCGATGTCGCGGGCTCCGGTGTGCCGTTGAGAACCACGGTTGTTCGATCTCTGAGTCTCGCGGGCAACGACGCCTGTACTGCCCCGGAAATGGAGATTGCGGAGTGGCAGGCACTCGCGAGAGTCCCGAGCACGCGCCGATCCGATGCTGACCAGATCTCCTGGAAATGTGCGAGAACGGTTCGCACGCGGGCGATCCGCGCAATCGGCGCTGCCAGAAGTGCTGCGCTCGTCACGCAATAAACTGCCTGCGGCTGAGCCTTTCGGAGTATCGATGTCAGCGCTGCGGAGCGCCGCAGCAACGTCAACATGCCGGCCGGCGTGCGCAATGCGCGACGCAATATCGGCAGCTCGACGTGCCGGACGGCGATACCCCGACCTTCGAGTTCGCGGCACAACGGATCGGTCGGGTGCACGAGGTCGGTGGGTAACCACACCTCGACGTCGACATCGGCGCGCGCGGCTTCGACAATTTCCAGGAGCATGCGGTCCGCGCCGTACAACTCGTCGGAAGAATGAAGGAACAAGACGCGCGGCCGCATGTGGGCTCCTGAAATATGCGAGACATTTATGTCCCGGCCACGATAGCGCGGGCGCTTCTTCGATCCGGTGCCCAGCTTCTTCAGTCCGGCGTCCGTTGACCACGACCAGGTGCTGGTGAGTGCTTGCTCGCACAGGCCTGACGAGCCTCGATCAGGGCATGTGCAGCCGGTTCTGCGCCGCCTCGAGCCCGACCTCGATCAACAGCTCCACCGCGTCGGCGGCGTGCTCCAGATCGACACCCAGCTCCTTGCGCTCGGCGGCGGAGAAGTCGCGCAGGACGAAGTCCGCGGGGTCCATCCGGCCGGGGGGACGGCCCACTCCGAACCGCACCCGCAGGTAGTCCTTGGTGCCCAGCGCGGCGGAGATGGAGCGCAGACCGTTGTGACCGCCCTCGCCGCCGCCGGCCTTCACCCTGATGGTGGCCGGCGGCAGGTCGAGGTCGTCATGAACGGCGATCACCGATGAGGGGTCGACGCTGAAGAAGCGCGCCAATCCGGCGGTGGCACCACCCGAGAGGTTCATGTAGGAGCGCGGTTTGGCAAGAACCGCACGTCGCCCGGCGAGACGGGTTTCGATGATGTCGGCGCCGGCCTTGTGGCTCTTGAAGGAGCCACCGGCCCGCCCCGCCAGTACGTCGACGACCATGGCCCCGACGTTGTGCCGGTTGCCGGCGTACTGCTTTCCCGGGTTGCCCAGGCCGACGACGAGGAACGTGCCGGCCGTCATGCTCACTCCTCGGTGTCGTCGGACTTCTCGTCACGCACGACGCCGGCATCGGCCTCGGCAGCTTCGGTCTCAGCCTCGAGCTGGTCGGCACTCGGTGCCGTCTGCACGGAGACGACGAGTGCCTCGGGATCGGTGATGAGAACGGCTCCGGCGGGCAGGGTGACGTCACGGGCCAGGATCTGGGTACCGGCCTCGACGCCTTCCAGGTCGACGACCAGGTTCTCCGGGATGCTCATCGCCTCCACCTCGACGGCGATGGAGTTCGTCTCGGTCAGGACCAGCGTGCCGGAGGCAGCGGCGCCGGTGAAGTGCAGGCCGATGTCGACGGTGACCTTCTCGCCGCGACGGATCAGCAGCAGGTCGACGTGCTCGACGTAGTCGCGGAGCGGATGCCGGACCACGGATTTCGGCAGGGCCAGCTCGTCGCCGTCCGGGAACTGCAGGGTGAGGACGGTGTTGGCGCCGCCCTTGAGGGCGTGCGAGAAGTCGCGCGCCGGCAGCGAGAGGTGACGCGGCTCGGTGCCGTGCCCGTAGAGCACCGCGGGGATCTTGCCGGCGCGACGGGTGCGCCGGGCACCGCCCTTGCCGAACTCGGTGCGGATCTCGGCGGGCAAGCGAACTTCAGACACTGCTGACTCCTCGGGCAAACGACTTCATCGGGTGGTGAATGCATGCGGTGGGTACTGGCTCGACCCGGCTCACGGCACGGGGGCAGAAGGCCCACCGCGCCGATCACGGCAGACCCAGCACCGTCAGGCACCGAGTCGCCCTCGCCGAGGCAACCCGTCCATCTTACGGGTACCGCTCAGTCAGCCCAAACCGCCGCGTTGATTCACGTCAGATGCCGGGCCCGCACGTGGATCAGCCGAGCAGCGGCGTCGCCGGGCCGGCGGTCAGGACCCCGGTTCCTCCGGCACCTCGGCGAGCCAGCCCAGCACCTCGTCGGTGTGCTCGCCGAGCAGCGGGGGAGCGGTGTGCCGCCGATGCCACTCATCACCGGCGGGATCGAAGAATCGCAGCGGTGGGCCCGGCAGTTCGATGGTGCCGAGCAGGGGGTGGTCGACGTCGATCAGCAGGCCCTGGGATCGCGTCTGGTCCCAGTCGTAGACCTGCTGCAGGTTCTTCACCTCGCCGCTCGGCACGCCGATCTCGGCGAGCTTGGCCAGCAGATCCGGGAGTGGTGAAGGGCCGGAACGCCTCCTCGATCGCCGCGCGGACGACCGGCCCGTTGCGGACCCGGTCCTCGTTGCTGGCGAAGCCGGGGGCGTGCACGGACAGCCCGAATGCCGGTGCGAACCTGGCCCAGAGCCCCTCGGACCCCACGGCGATCTGCACGACGCCGTCCGCGGAGTGGAAAAGCCCGTACGGGCAGATCGAAGGATGATGCGGCCCTTCGGCCTTCGGGATCTCACCGGCGACCGTCCAGCGGGTGCCCTGGTACGCGTGAACACCGACCACGCTCGCCAGCAGTGAGGTCCGGACCAGCCCGCCGAGGCCGGTCCGGGCCCGCTCGTGCAACTTCGCCAGGACGCCGTACGCCCCGTACATCCCGGCCAGCAGATCCGAGATCGGCACACCCACCTTGGTCGGGGTCAAGGGGTCGGGCCCCGTCATCGACATCAGACCCGCTTCGCCCTGGGCGATCTGGTCGTACCCGGCCCGGCCGCCTTCCGGCCCGTCGTGGCCGAATCCGGAAATGGACAGCACCACGAGTCCCGGGTTCAGCTCTGTCAGCCGTTCCATCGGGAAACCGAGCCGGTCCAGGACGCCGGGCCGGAAATTCTCCAGCAGCACGTCACTGCGCCGGACCAATTCGGTCAGTGCTGCCTTGCCTTCCGGACTCTTGAGGTCGAGCGCAACGGATTGCTTGTTGCGGTTGCAGGCCAGGAAGTAGGTCGAGATCGTGCCGCCGCCCGTCCGTACCGCCTGCCGTACCGCCCGCAGCGTCCCCGGGGCCAGCTGCGGGTGGACCGACGAAAGGCGGCCCCCACCCGCGGGTGTCGTCGCCGGAACCGGGTGTCTCCACCTTGATCACCCTGGCGCCGAGGTCACCCAACATCATCGCTGCGTGCGGTCCTGCCAGCGCTCTGGTCAGGTCGACGACGACGATGTCGGCCAGTGGGCCACCGGTCACGATTACTCCTTGGGATGGATCGAGGGACGTTGGCGGGCCGGCCGACGACCAGGCGGCACCGAAAGAAGAGGTCAGCCGATCTTGACGTTGATCTGCTTGATCTGGGTGAACGATTCGAGCGCACCCTCGATGGAGAACTCCCGTCCGATGCCACTGGCCTTGTAGCCGCCGTAGGACTGACCGATCACCTGGCCGCCGCCCTGGTTGACCTGGATCCAGCCGGATTCGATGCGGTGCGCGGTGTCCAGCGCATCGGTGAGGTTCTGCGACCAGATGTAGGCGCCCAGGCCGTAGTGGGAGTCGTTGGCCATCGCGATCACGTCCTCCCGGTCCCGCCACGGGATGGCGACGAGCACCGGCCCGAAGATCTCCTCCTGGGCGATCCGCCAGCTGTTGTCGACGCCGGCGAAAATGGTAGGCCCGGTGTAATAACCATCCAGGCCCGAGCCTTCAAAGGCGGTCCCGTCGAGCGGAACCGTCACCCCGGGCTGGGATTTGCCGTCTGCGATATAGCCCTGCACCGATTCGAATTGTTTCTGGTTGATGATCGAGCCCATGTCGGTCGCTTCGTCCAGCGGATCGCCGACCTTCAGTGCGCGCACCTTCTCCACCAGGACGGCGAGGAATTGGTCGTAGACGTCGGCATGGACGAACAACCGGGAACCGGCGGTGCAGGACTGGCCCTGCCGGGTGAACCGCATCGCCGTCAGCACCCCGTCGGCGGTGGCCTCGATCCTTTCCGGCCCGGCGGCGTCGGCGAAGACGATGTTCGGGCTCTTGCCACCCAGCTCGAGAGAGGCGTGTGCCAATCGCTTTCCGGTCGCCTCGGCGACGTGCCGCCCGACACCGGTGGAGCCGGTGAAGGAGACCTTGTCCACGTCCGGGTGGACGACCAGGGCCTCGCCGATCACCGATCCGAGCCCGGTCACCACGTTCAGGACTCCCGGCGGCAGGAATTCCGACGCGATCTCCGCCATTTTCAGGATCGTCAGCGGCGCGTCCTCAGCTGTTTTCAAGATCAGGGTGTTGCCGGCGGCCAGGGCAGCGGGTGTTTTCATTCCCGCGATCATCAGCGGGGAATTCCACGGCAGGATTCCGGCCACCACACCCAGTGGCTCGCGGCGGGTGTACTGGAGTTGATCGTTGCCGGCCGGCAGTACCGTGCCCTTGAATTCGCCGGCGACCCCGCCGAAGTAGCGGAAGAGGTTCACCAGCGTCTGCGATTCCGGACGCGCCTGGGTCCGCAGCGCATTGCCGGTGTCCGCGGCCGTCAGCCGTGCCAACTCTTCGGCCCTGGCTTCCAGGGCGTCGGCGATCCGGAGCAACGCCTTCTGCCGATCCTTGAAGTGCAGATCCCGCCACGCCGGGAAAGCGGCCCGGGCGGCCCGCACCGCGCGGTCGGCATCGGCGGCACCACCCACCGGGACCCTGGCGAGGACCCTGCTGAGATGTCCTGGTGAGCGGACCTCGCTCCATTGGCCGTCCAGCGCGGGCACCCACTCCCCGCCGATCAGCATCGGCTGGTCCGGAATCCCGGCCGCATCCTCGAGTGCTGCCGCCCCCGGCTCGGCGGTGTGCGTCGTTGCCACGATGTCCTCCATCATCACGCCCGGTGGGCGCATTCCGGCCCGCTGCCGGGCGTTGTCGTAGACGGTAGAGCGGTCCCGCGAGCCACCGGCGGATGGGTGAGCCGGTTGCAACAGTCCGGTTGCAATAGTGGGGACGAGCCGCCGTGAACAGCGCACTGGGATCACCCGCGCGCTGCCCGGCGGTCAGTGATCGACCAGCGTCACCTCGAACGAATACTGGCTGGCGCGGTAGCAGTGGTGGCCCCACTCGACGGGGCGCCCGGAGTCGTCGTGGGCGGCACGATCCATCGTCAGCACCGGGGTGCCGCGCTTCTCGCCGAGCAGCGAGCACTCCTCCGGCGTGCCGGTGCGCGCGCCGATGCGCTGCTTCGCGACGCGGATGTTGACTCCCTTGCCGCGCATCAGCTGGTAGAGCCCCCTGGCCGCGAGATCCATCTCACCGATCCCGATCAGATCCTCCGGCAGGAAGTTCTCCATGATGGCCAGTGGTTCACCGTGCGCGTATCGCAGGCGGCGCAGGTGCAGCACCCTGCTCCCCGGAGGGACCGCCAGCATCACCGCGACTTCGTCCGTGGCCCTGATGGTCTCGTTCGCCAGCACGGTGGTGGTGGGGGACTGGTGATGGCTGGACAGATCGTCGAACAGGCTGGTGAGCTCGACGGGCCGGGTGACCTGACCGTGCACCACCTGGGTCCCGACGCCGCGCTTGCGGACCAGCAGTCCCTTGTCGACCAGTTCCTGGATGGCGCGTCGCATGGTGGGGCGTGACAGGCCGAATTGCTCGGCAAGGCTGATCTCGTTGTCCAGCCTGTCGCCGGGTGCGAGACCGCCCTCGTTGATGGCTTGTTCGATCTGCTGAGCCACCTGGAAATACAGCGGCACCGGGCTCGAGCGATCAAGGTCGACGAAGAGTTGGGTCATGGCATCCTCCCGCCGATGGTGGGTCGATGGTAGTGCATGTCAGCCCGACATCAACATGACTATATGTCCTATCAAAGTCTTGACAGCGGAGCCTTGAGCGGCCACGCTCTGATGCGTCACGGCATCGCCGCCGCTCGGGTCCCTCCAGCCGGCGTCCGTTGGCCCGCAGAACCCGCGGCACGTCCGCGCAAGAGACGGAAGGATCCTGATGGTCGGGCAGGAAACGGCACCACAGCAAACATCCCGGAATTCGGCGTCATCTCGGAACCTGACGGAGCCGTTCGAGGTGCTGACGATGGGCAGGGTGGGCGTCGACCTCTACCCGCTGCAGGACAATGTCGGACTGGAGGACGTCGACACCTTCAGCAAGTCCGTGGGCGGCAGTGCCGGCAACGTGGCGATCGCAGCCGCAAAGCACGGGCGGCGGACGGCATTGATCTCGCGGACCGGGCCCGATGCGTTCGGCCGATTTGTTCACCAGGCGCTGCAGCGGATGAACGTCGACGATCGGTTCATCACCACGGTGCCCGACCTTCTCACCCCGGTGACGTTCTGCGAGATGTACCCGCCGGACCATTTCCCGCTGCTGTTCTACCGCTTGCCGATCGCTCCCGACCTGGTGATCCGCCCGGAGGAACTGGACCTCGGACGCCATCGCGGCGGCGGACATCTTCTGGGCCACGGTGACCGGTCTCTCGGCCGAGCCGAGCAGGGCCGCACACCATGCGGCGTGGCAGGCGCGGGCGCGGAAGAAATTCACCATTCTCGATCTCGATTACCGGCCGATGTTCTGGAGCGACCCGGCAGCGGCCTCGCGCGAGGTGCGCTCGGCCCTGCCGCAGGTCACCGTTGCGATCGGCAACAGGGAGGAGTGCGAGATCGCCGTGGGTGAAACCGATCCGCTGCGCGCCGGCAAGGCGCTGCTGGACGCTGGTGTCGAGCTGGCCATCGTCAAGCAGGGGCCGAAGGGCGTGCTCGGGATGACCCGGGATGCCGTCGTCGAGGTGCCGCCCACCCCGGTGTCGGTGATCAACGGTCTCGGCGCCGGGGACAGTTTCGGCGGCGCGGTCTGTCACGGCTTGCTGTCCGGGTGGGACCTGGAGACGGTGCTGCGCTTCGGCAATGCCGCGGGCGCCATCGTCGCGACCCGCCGTGAATGTTCCACCGCCATGCCGACGACGGACGAGGTGCAGGCCCTGCTGAAAGAGGTCGAGCATGTCTGATCTGGCAACGGCGGCAGGTGCCCAAGGGAACCACCACAAGTGCTGCGCCACAGGTGGTGTCGGGCTCCACCAATCGTGAGCGGTACACCGCGCTGACCGAGATCCGGGTCCAGGATCCGGGGGCCATCCGGCGGGCGGCCGATGCCCGCACCAAACGCAGCCTCTCCGGCGGGGACGGCCGGTTGATGATCATCGCCGCCGATCACCCGGCGCGCGGCGCCAACGGCGTCGGCGACCGGCCGCTCGCGATGGGCAACCGGATCGGCCTGCTCGAACGGCTCGAGGCGGCGCTGGCCCGGCCGGGAGTGGACGGATTGCTCGCCAGCCCGGACATCCTGGAAGACCTGCTGCTCCTGGGAGCGCTCGAGGGCAAGGTGGTGATCGGGTCGATGAACCGCGGCGGGCTGCAGGGCGCGGCCTTCGAGTTCGACGATCGGTTCACCGGCTATGACGCCCAGGGCTGCCTGGACATGGGCCTGAACGGCGGGAAGACACTGACCCGCATTGCTCTCGATGATCCGGGCACTGCCGACACCATGCTCGCCACCGCCCAGGCGATCAACGAACTCGCCGAACGCCAGCTGATGGCCATGGTCGAGCCGTTCTGGTCCTCCAGGGTCGATGGCAAGGTCCGCAACGACCTCACCGCGGACGCGGTGATCAAATCGGTCGGTATCTGCAGCGCCCTGGGCCGGACGTCCGCCTACACCTGGATGAAGCTCCCCGTCGTGGACGAGATGGAACGGGTGATGGACTCCACCACGCTGCCCACCCTGCTGCTCGGCGGCGACCCCGACACCAGTCCGGAGGAGACCTTCGCCGCCTGGCGGGCCGCTCTCGCGCTGCCGTCGGTGCGCGGTCTGGTGGTCGGCCGCACGCTGCTGTACCCGGCCGATGACGACGTGGCCGCGGCGGTCGACACCGCTGCCTCGATGGTCCGGTGAGCGAGATGTCCTTACAGCACGCGAACCCACCATCCAGCAAGCTGTTCGTTCCCGCCGGGACGGCCGCGCAGGGACCGTTCGATCTGGTCGTCACCCCGGAGTCGGCAGGCTGGGGGTATTCCAGCCTGCGGGTGCTGACCCTCGGGCCCGGGGCGAGCGCCGAATTCGGCACCGGCCCGGACGAGATGATCGTGCTTCCGTTGTCCGGCGGCGTCGAGGTGTCGATCGGTTCTACGTCCCACCGGCTGAGCGGGCGGGATTCGGTGTTCAGCGCGGTCACCGACACGGCGTACCTGCCGATCGACTCGCAGGTCCGATTGGCCAGCGAGGGCGGCGCCACCATCGCCCTGCCGGGTGCCCGTGCGGACCGCAGCCTGCCGTTCCGGTATCAGCCGGCGTCGGGGGTGGACGTCTCGCTACGCGGCAGCGGCTCGAGTACCAGGCAGGTCAACAACTTCGGCATGGGCAGCGGGATGGAGTGCGTCAAGCTGCTGGCGACGGAGGTGCTCACCCCGGCATCCAACTGGTCGTCCTACCCGCCGCACAAGCACGACGAGGCCAACGGCACCGAGACCGAGCTGGAGGAGATCTACCACTACCGGTTCACCTCGGCCGCCCCGGCCTCCGAGGCCGCCGCTCGATCCGCGAAACCGATTGGCTATCAAAGGGTCTACGGCACCGCGGAGCGGCCGATCGAATTGCTCGAGGAGGTGACCGACGGCGACACCGTGCTGATCCCGCACGGCTGGCACGGACCGTCGATCGCCGCACCGTCGCACCACATGTACTACCTGAACGTGATGGCCGGGCCGGGCGAGGAGCGGGCCTGGGGAATCAGTGACGACCCCCATCACGGTTGGGTCCGGGAGACCTGGGCCCATCAGCCGACCGATCCGCGGCTGCCGTTCTACCGGGCACCGGAACCGGCCACATGACCGCCGCCACAAGCCTTCCCACAGAGCCACTCCCGCAAGCACTTTCGACGTCGACAGAAGGAGAGCGCTGGTGACAAGCGCGCGCAACGGGGCCGGCGCCCCGAAGGGCCAGTTCGTCCGTTTGACCGTCGCCCAGGCGATCGTGAAATTCCTGGGGCAGCAGTATTCCGAGCGTGACGGGGTGAAGCGCAAGTTCTTCGCCGGCTGTTTCGGGATCTTCGGGCACGGCAACATCGCCGGCCTCGGCCAGGCGCTGCTCCAGTCCGAGCTGCTGGACCCGGGGGAGTTGCCCTACCACCAGGGCCGCAACGAGCAGGCCATGGTGCACATCGCCGTCGGGTACGCCCGTCAGTCGGACCGGTTGCAGGCCTTCGCCGTCACCGCATCCGTCGGGCCGGGCGCCAGCAACATGATCACCGGGGCGGCGCTGGCCACCATCAATCGCCTTCCGGTGCTGTTGCTACCCAGCGACATCTTCGCCACCAGGGTTGCCTCGCCGGTGCTCCAGGAGCTGGAACAGCCCTACGGGTATGACATCTCGGTCAATGACGCCTTCCGCCCGGTGTCCAGGTTCTTCGACCGGGTGTGGCGGCCGGAGCAGCTGCCCGCCGCCCTGCTCGGCGCGATGCGGGTGCTGACCGATCCCGCCGAGACCGGCGCCGCGACCATCGCCCTGCCCGAGGACGTGCAGGCGGAGGCCTACGACTGGCCGGTGGAGTTCTTCCGCGAACGGGTCTGGCGGATCGCCCGCCCGGTGGCCGAACCCGAGGTGCTGGATACGGTCGCGGCAGTGATCCGCGGCGCGACCCGCCCCGTCATCATCTCCGGCGGCGGTGTCACCTATGCCGAGGCCAACGACGCCCTGCGCGCGTTCGTCGAGGCCACCGGGATCCCGATCACCGAAACCCAGGCCGGTAAGGGCTCTTTGCCGTTCGACCACCCGCTGAACCTCGGCGCGGTCGGCGCGACCGGCAACCCGGCGGCGAACCTCTTCGCCCGGCGGGCCGATGTGGTGATCGGAATCGGTACCCGCTATTCGGATTTCACCACGGCGTCACGGACGATCTTCCAGAACCCGGACGTCACGTTCGTCAACATCAATGTCGCCGCGATCGACGCCGTCAAGCATGCCGGGTTGCCGGTACAGGCCGACGCGCGGCGAACACTCGAGGCGCTGACGCCGTTACTGGCGGGCTACTCGACGCCGGCGGAGTATCAGCAGGAGGCAACGCAACGCGCGAAGGCGTGGGACGACGAGGTGGTCGCCTCCTTCCATTCCGGCTACGGCGAGGCGCACGGCGTGCTCGCGCAGGCCGAAGTGCTCGGCGCCGTAGACGAAGCGATGGACGCCCGCGACGTGGTGGTCTGCGCGGCCGGGTCCCTGCCCGGTGACCTGCACGGCATGTGGCGCACCAGGGACCGCAAGGGTTATCACGTCGAATACGGCTACTCCTGCATGGGTTACGAGATCCCCGGCGCCATCGGCATCCGGATGGCCGCACCCGACCGGGACGTGTTCGTCACCGTCGGCGACGGCTCCTACCTGATGATGCCGACCGAGCTCGTCACCGCCGTCCAGGAGGGCATCAAGATCATCGTGGTGTTGCTGCAGAACCACGGTTACGCCTCGATCGGGTCGCTGTCGGAATCTCTTGGCGTGCAGCGGTTCGGCACGAAGTACCGATACCGCAACAGCACGTCCGGCCGGCTGGACGGCGACATCCTGCCGGTCGACCTGGCGGCCAACGCCGCCAGCCTGGGGGTGAAGGTGCTCAAGGCCTCGACCCTGGTGGAACTGAAGGATGCCCTGGCCAAGGCGAAGGCCTCGGAGACCGCCGTGCTGGTGCACGTCGACACCGACCTGGAGTACCAGTCGCCGGCCGGGGACGGCTGGTGGGACGTTCCGGTCGCCGACGTTTCCGAACTCGAAGTCACCCGGGAGGCCAAGCGGACCTACGACCGCTTCAAGGCAGACCAAAGGCCGCTGCTGTGACGTCGGCCGTTCCCCTCATCCGCACCGGAAGGACCTGACATGACCACCATCACCGACCCCGACGCGTTGCCCACCGCGGAGGCGCACCACCCGGCCGGCGCCCCGCCGACCGTGTCGCACTGGAAATCGGGTGCCGCATTCGCAGGGGATAGCGACCGCTTCTCCGACGTCTACGACCCGGCCACCGGTGAGGTGACGAAGCGGTTGCGCCTGGCCTCGGCAGGCGATGCCGACGCGGTGATCGCCGCTGCCGCCGCCGCCTGGCCGGGCTGGCGGGACATGTCCCTGGCCCGGCGGACGCAGATCCTGTTCCGGTTCCGTGAGTTGCTCAACGAGCGTAAGCACGAGGCCGCGGAGATCATCACCAGCGAGCACGGCAAGGTCCTGTCCGATGCGCTGGGCGAGGTGACCCGCGGTCAGGAGGTCGTCGAGTTCGCCTGCGGGCTGGCGCATCTGCTCAAGGGCAGCCTGACCGAGAACGCCTCCACCAACGTCGATGTGTCCTCGCTGCGGCAGCCGCTGGGCGTGGTCGGGGTGATCTCCCCGTTCAATTTCCCGGCCATGGTGCCGATGTGGTTCTTCCCGATCGCGATC
>CAWCUA010000013.1:0-55694 GCA_963798625.1 uncultured Actinomycetota bacterium | reverse complement strand
TGACGCCCACCCACTTGTCCGACCCGATGGTCCGCCCGTTGGTCACCGCGCCGTCGAAGGTTCTACCACGAGCAGCCAGTCGCCTGGCGCAACGGTCCTTGGCCGTCTTTTGGCGGTACCACCGCCCTCATCAACGCGACGGTGACCAGAAAGAGAATTGTTGGATCCGCACAAGAGACTTAATTGCCGGTCCTGGTAGAATCGGCGAGCAGCTCATCATTGGTGAGTGAAACAAAACAGGAGGGGCCATGCCTCTTTACCTGACGAGGTTCAGCTACACACCGGAGACTTGGGCCCGGCTGGTCACGAAACCGGAAGACCGCCAGCGGGCAACGGAACGGCACATCGGGGCTGTCGGGGGCACGCTCCACGGGTTCTGGTACGCCTTCGGCGAGCATGACGGGTACATCATTTGGGACGCCCCGGACAACACCTCCATGGCCGCTGTTCTCCTCGCCATTGTGAGCAGTGGTGCGCCCAGCGCACTGGAGACGACCGTTCTGCTCACTGTCGACGAAATGATCGACGCCCTCGCGAAGGCCAACGACGTCAAGTACCGGGCCCCAGGCGCGTCACTGCTCCGAGAGGGCTGAGCGATTTCACCTGACCGTGCAGTGCGCTAGCCAGTAGTCGTCGTCGCCCGGGGCGGACGTGTCGGCGACGGGCCGGGCAAACAGCGCGGACCTGGTCGATGCAGGCTGCAGCGGTGCGTCCTCGTGTCGGTCACCTCCGGCGGTGGCGCGGTTGATCCGGACGGTGGCGTCGCGCGGCGAGGCGCCGATCTCGTCGACGTCCAGTTCGATGACGGTGCGCTTCTCGCCGTCCTTCGTCTCGAAGCATCGCTGCCGCAGCACGCCTTCGGCGATAACCCTGGCGCCCTTGGTGAGGTTGGTGACGGCTCTCTCCGCGGATTGCCTCCACAGGCAGCAGCGCAAAAACAGCGGGTCGCCGTCCTTCCATTCGTGCGGTCGTGCGGTCGTGGGCGAGGGGTGGCGACGACGGCGAAGTCGGCGACCGGCGCGCCGTTGGCGGTGTGACGGAGCTCCGGGTCGGCGGAGAGGTTGCTGATGACGGCCACTCGGGTCTATCCGGACCTGATGTTGCCTTTCTGACTTGGCGCCATGTTCGTTTCGCCGTGGCGGCGGGTGCGCCGAGATCCGCGGCGACGGGAAGTGGTTGATCAGGCCGCAGTGCCGCGACCTCGGTTTTCGGCATCGTCCGGTCCGTGTTCACCGAGGGCGGTGCGGGTTCGGGTAGCTGGCCAGGCACGAACAGCGGCAGCTAGCACTGACCGTGATCGGACCAGCGCGCTTTCCACAGGTCGGTGATCGACGGCGCTGCCGGCGGTCCCCAAGTCCGTGGTTCGTCGTCGAGGTCGATCCGGAAGACGTTGCTGATCATCATCTCTCGCGAGGCACCTGCTCAGCAGGCTCGAGACCATCGGGGTCGCCGGTCGCCGTTGCGGTCGGGATCCGCGGCCGGGTGGTGGTGGCGGCAGACCGGGGTGACCGGCCAGCCAGCGTTTGACGTCTTGGAAGAACTGTTTGCCCCAAAGCAGTCCGGCGAATGCTTGCCGGCCGACGGCCGCCGCTTCGTGTGATTTCTGTGCGGGAGTATCGAGTCATAGAAATCGTCAGCTTCCGCGTTGCAGGCCTGGACGATCCATCGAAGAGCCAGGTCGATCGCCGGCGCAGTGAACCGGTCGGCTGCTTGTTCACAGGGGGGTACGGAGCCATCGGTCGGCGGGCTCGTCGTTCGGTCGCCGACCTGGTTCCCCTCCTCCGATCCGGACGGTTTCCGAGTCCAAAGAGGGTGATCGAATCGTTGCCGAACGTGAGAGCCTGACCGCCCGTGTCCTACCCGGCCTGACGACGGACCATCGAGGGTCTGGCCCGGGGCTTGCTGGTCGGCGTCGGCCGTGGACCGGCCCGCCATCGGCGTTGTGTCGTCGCGTGAGGGCGAGTACACCTTATTTGTCCGTTGTTCAGGCATGGGTAGGGAAGCGCACGCCTCGGAAGGTCGCGGCCCGATGCAACCGGAAACGCGAATCGAACGCGCAATCGATCATCCGAACGTTCTGCTCGCTTCGGGTGCCGATCTGTTCCCCAACGCCGGTGACGATGCGAACTCCGCGCTCTTCACGGCTCTTCGGGAAGCGGTCGCACCCGGCGGCTCGCCGCCGCGGGGCAGTTCGGTCAGCCCGGTCCGCCCTGGCACTCATGACTTCTGGGTTGTCTACAGCGTCGGAGCGACGGGTGCGCCGAACGCCGGGGTACAGGATCCCGACGCCAAGCCGCGTCCGTTACGCGGCGGTGTGGTGGCCAAGGCTCCGCCGACCAATTCGGACGATGCAACGGTGACCGGGCAGCTGACGACGCTGCTGCAAGAGGTCGGGCACTACTGGCTGGCGTATCCAGGTCTGCGGTTCCGGTGGGCCGGCGGTGAGTCGTCGTATGAGCTCACCGACTGGGACAAGTTCAACCACGACAAACCATTCACCGGACCACTGCTGGGCGGTCGGCTGTTGCAGCACTGGGGGCCGTGGTTCCACTCCGAGAACTCCCCGCTGGGCGGGCGGAACTGGAGCACCGTCTCGCGGGACGGCATCTTCGACCGGTGGCGGTGGGAGCACCTGTCCGACGGCCCGATGCCGCAGCCGTCCGGATTGCCGGCGCTGTCGTTGGACAATCGGTTCTGTGACCTTGACCTGCTGGTGATGGGCGCCAAGACGGCCGACCAGTGCTATCCGGAGACCGACGGTGCGTTCCGGTGGATGGATCCGACCTACGTTGTGCAGCCGAGGGTGCTGCCGACCCATCCGGAGCTGGACTGGCCGTTCCTGGCCGGGGTGATCGTCGGCTACGCAGACGGCGACGCCATCTACTTCGGGTTCGACGGCGACCATCGCAAACTCGGCGCCTACCGCACCGACCGCACCCGGTTGACGCAGCCGGTGGACCTCGGGGATCGCTACACGCCCGGTGTGGCTCCCCAACGGCGGCGTCGCTCTGCGCGTCGTTCGCAGCGGGCCGCGGCTGTATTTTCAGGCGCGGTTGGATGGCAACGCGCTCGGGCTTCGGGTGTCCCCGTCGGACCACAATGTGTTCGTCGGCGCAGCACCGGACTCGATTCCTGGCCTGTTCGACGGCGTGTCGTTGCTCGGCGCGCCGAGGTCCGGGCCGGATTTCACGGGCTGGCACACCGTTGTCACGGTGGAGGACGCGCGAAGACCGGTGACCGTCGGTCTCATCGGCATCACGGCCTGGCCGATGCTGCTCGACGCCGTGTTCTGCAACCTCGAGACGATGGTGTTACCGCTGCCGCGGCTCAGCGAACGGGTGCCAAGGCTCAACCTGCCGCCCGGGTTCGGCGCCACCCCGACGACGGCAGCACGGCGGGATCGGACGACGCACGCCGTACACCGCCTCGCTCCACTTCCCACACGGTTGCGGGCCGGCGAGGACTGGTCCGACCTGCGGGTCGGTGTGCCGCGCCTGGACCTGCCGGTGGGGGATCTCGACCCACCGACGGCTCAGGAATGGCACGGCCGCCTGCGCATGCTGCTTCCGTACCAGATCGGTGAGAGCGAGGACGGGGTGACGTTCGAACACACCACCGACACCGACCGAGCACCGAAAGTCCTGCTGAAGGCCCCCACCGGCAACTTCGCCTTCGGCACGGCGGTCGCGGTCCGCCGCACCCTGTACACCCGATGGTCGGGCGGCGGTGCCTACCCGACGGAGATTTGGGGCCGCACGCGTTCGCTGAAGGCCACCGACGTGGTCATCGACAAGGACGACCCCAAACGGAAGGCGCCGCCGCGCAACACCTACAAGACGGCGTTCATCATCGCCGCACCCCAGCGCACCGACATCACCGACGCGATGATCGAAAGCGTCGACACGGTGCGACGGTACTGGGACCCGGCGTTCGGGGCCGCCACCGGCGGGCTGCGCCGATCGGACAGCACAATCTGAAACCCCGTCAACGTTGCGCGTCGACACATCAAATGGGAATGACACGAACCCTCGCGTCGCGGTCAGTGGGGGTGGGGATGCGTGGGAGGTGCCCACCAGTGACACTGGGGCCCATGACGCGTAGCCCTGAGCCTTCCCACGGTCGGCTGACCCTTGCCGCCACCGATAAGAAGATCGCGGGCGTGTGCAGCGGGTTGGCCAAGTATTTCAACACCGACGCCACGCTCGTTCGGCTGATCTTCTTGGTGCTGGTCGTGCTTGGCGGCGCCGGCGTGATCATCTATCTCATCGCGTGGATCATCATTCCGCCCGCAGGGCCGTCCACCGACGACATGATTGACCAATTGCTGAAGCTCGGCGAACTGAAGGAGGCCGGGGTACTCACCGAGGGCGAGTTCCAAACGCAAAAGGCGAAAATTCTTGCAGGTTGATCACCCATTCCAGTCGCCATGTGGATCGGCGCCTTCAATGCAATCCGCCCGCTCTGCCGACATATTCCTTCGCGGTCGTTGTCGTCAGCCTGACGGCCGAGAACTCTCAAGTCCGGATCAGCGCAGACCTGCGCTGACGCCACGGACCCACCACACTCCTGCTGACCGCGCCGACCCTGATGTTCGACGAGGGACGAATGATGTCGACCAAACATTTCGAAACTCTGGCGCTTTACGAACAGTATGCAAGTGTGACCGCGACCGAGAACGCTGGTTTCCCAAGGGTATCGAATGTCGCGGTAGCTGGTTCTGTCACAATCAGTGATGCGCCGAATGTCCCTCCAGGTGCTTGCGCGTTGCGCCGTGGATAGCCTGTCCTATTCTGCCAGCTAAGGATCTTCAGCGGTTGCCTGTATCTGTCAGGCCCTGCCAGATGCCTCATTCGGTCGTGAGGCCGCGGGTTCTCACCCCGGCACGCACAGTCGTCTGCGACTTTCATCCCGGTATTCATGCCGGAGTACCACGTCGCGCAGAGGAGGTTCGGCGCGTCCGTACATCGCCGCCTTTGCGCGATCTCGGCGCGCTGCGGCCGGGGTCGGAAACCCATCCACGTCGTCGCCCTCACCGGAAGCGACTCCGATCCTCACCCCTACCGCTATTGGGCATGTTGGAAGCGCTGACGTACGTTCCCTTGCCGTGCCGTTGTCCGCCAGGGGGCCGAACAGGTGCTGCACATACGCCCTCCCGCCAGCGAGAAAGCAAAGGCGTCAGGCGATCGATATGCCCACCCCAGAGCCGCCTTCCGGGCGCCACCGGCCACAGGCGAGAGCCTGTGAGGCAGTAGGGCGGTGCAGGATGGCCCGTTCCTCGGGATCCGACCCAGGCAGGCGACTCACCCGACCCAGGCAGGCGATTCACGCTGCCATCTTCGACGAGCATGACTTCGCCGCGGGGAACAGCTCCTTTCGGCGCCTGTACGCCCCGAGCGCACCTGTCAGCGAACGACCGAGCATCCGCACGCCCGGGCGCCTGCAGCCGGCCGGGGCGATGTCCGCCCGGGAGAGTCCAGCAACTGGTTGACACATTCGGCTCTGTCGCCCTCGCGCCGAGATCAGCCACCCACGACGATCGCCACGGGATTTACACCGCATGCCGTCTGGCCTGCGAATAGGACCCGCAGAACCGCACAGTTCGGGCCTCATATAGGCCCAACAGGAGGTGGGTTGGGGTTTGCGTGTCCGAGGGGGGACTTGAACCCCCACGCCCCTAAGGGCACTAGCACCTCAAGCTAGCGCGTCTGCCATTCCGCCACCCGGACAGGTGTTCGCGGCACCGGAGCACCGCGGTGGCCAAGCTTACTCGATGCGCGCCATGCCCCCAACCGGCCACATCAGCGCTCCGAACGCTCACCACCCAGGCGGCAGGTCGGCGTCGGACCCGTTGCTGACGGTGGTAGGAAAGCCGGATGAGCGCTCCGGAATCTGACCCGTCTGCCGCCCCGAGCGGCTCGCCCCAGGCCGACACGACGCCGTCCGCCGCTGAGCAGGAGGTGGTGCAGCTGTGCAGTGAACTCATCCAGTTCGAGTCGGTGAATACCGGTGACCCGGACACCATCGGCGACGGTGAGGCCCGCGCTGCCCGCTACCTGCAGCAGAAGCTGGAGGAGGTCGGCTTCGAAACGACCTACCTGGAGTCCGTCCCGGGCAGGGGCAACGTCATCGCCCGGCTGGCCGGCTCCGATCGCGACCGGGGGGCGTTGCTGATCCACGGCCATGTCGATGTCGTGCCCGCCGACGCCACCGAGTGGACGGTCGACCCGTTTTCCGGCGCAGTCCGCGACGGATACGTGTGGGGTCGGGGCGCGGTCGACATGAAGGACATGGTTGCGATGACCGTCGCCGTTGCCAGGGACTTCAAGCGGTCCGGGTACGTCCCACCGAGGGATCTCATCTTCGCGTTCATGTCCGACGAGGAGGCCGGCGGGACGTTCGGTGCGCACTGGCTCGTCGACCATCACCCGGAGCTCTTCGAGGGCGCAACCGAGGCGATCTCCGAAGTGGGTGGCTTCTCCGTCTCGATCTCAGACGACCGACGGGCGTACCTCATCGCCGCAGCTGAGAAGGGTGTCGCGTGGGCACATCTCACCGCCCACGGACGGGCCGGGCACGGGTCGATGATCAATGACGACAACGCGGTGAGCCGCATCGCAGAGGCGGTCGCCCGGCTCGGTAACCACGAATTCCCGATCACGCGCACCGCCACCGTTGATGCGTTGCTTGCTGCCATCACCCGGCTGACGGGTCTGGAGTTCCCGGAGGACGACCTCGAATCGGCCATCGCGAAGGTCGGACCTGTTGCGCGGATGCTCAACGCGACGCTGCGCAACACCGCCAACCCGACCATGCTCAAGGCGGGGTACAAGGCGAACGTCATTCCGTCCACAGCGGAGGCGACTGTGGACTGCCGGGTGCTGCCCGGCTCGGAGGACACCTTCAGGGAAGAGGTCGCGCAGATCGTCGGAGACGATGTGCAGATCGACTGGACGTGGCATCCACCGCTCGAGTTCCCCTTCGAGGGAGGCCTTGTCGACGCCATGACCGCCGCCGTCCAGGCGGAGGACCCGGCCGGAACCGCCGTGCCGTACACACTGTCCGGCGGGACGGACAACAAGGCGTTCGCGCGGCTCGGCGTCGCCGGATACGGTTTCGCACCGCTGCGGTTGCCTGCCGACTTGGACTTCTCCGCCCTGTTCCACGGCGTCGACGAGCGCGTCCCGGTCGATGCATTGACGTTCGGCACGCGGGTGCTGGACCGGCTGCTCCGCAGCTGCTGATGGCAGCGGGCAGCCGGGAGCAGGAGTCGACAGATGACGAGGACCGCCCCGCGGCACGTGGCGCCAGCGGGGCGGTCCTGGGATCGGGCTGCGGTGCAGCAGCGCATCCGCAGCTCGGACTTACCTAGAGCCGGTCGGAGCGCACGCCGGTGCTGTCGGCGTAGGTCGTGCTCTCCGGGTAGGTGACCTCCGTCGCGACGGGTTCGATCAGGTCATCACCGTTGCGGTTCGGCACGTAGGTCGTCACGACCTCGTCCGGAAGCTCTGCGACTTCCTGCTGTCCGGTGTCCTTCTTCGTCGCGGCGGCTGCGGCTGCAACCCCAGCAGCAGCGGCCACCCCGGCGGCGGCCGCAATTGCCTTGCCGGAGACGCCCGCCTTGCCGCTGTCGCCCCTGGACGCCTGGGCGTTCTCAATACCCGGCGTGACGTGGCCGCGCTCCGCGTTGACCGACTCCCGCCACGCGCCGCTGGCGTAGCCCTCGGATTCGATGAACGCCTTGAAGCGTTCGAGGTCTGCCTTGGCCTGGTTCTCGACGATGTTCAACTTGTCGCCGACCTTCTCAACGAGACCCTCGGGTTCGTATTCCAGCACCAGGCGCAAGGAGGTCTGGCCGCCGCCCACGTCGGTGAAGCTGACTTCACCGGCATTGGTGGCACCGGATGTGGCCGCCCAGGCAATCTGCTGGTCGGGCACCTGACGAAGTACCTTCGCTTCCCACTGCCGTTTGACACCGGCGATCTCCGCGACCCATTCCAGCCGGTCGTCACTGAGCTGGGTCACCTTTTTTACTCCGCCCATGAACTGCGGAAACTCCTCGAACTGCGTCCACTGGTTGTAGGCCACGCTGACCGGGACGTTGACCATGATGGTTTCTTCTACCTTGGTGCTCATCGTTCTCCTTGTCGTCGATACGGTTCTCGAGCCGACGGGACAGCCGGCAATCCATGCCGGCGCCGCGGTAGCCGCGCCAGCAACACCGACGTCCGCATGTTCAGAACCGTTGCGGCGCTGCGCCTTGGGTGCACGGCGCAACCCAGCGACACGAGTGTTCCCGGCCGAACCGTCTGTCAATCAACGGTTCTCGACCCCTGCCGAGGAACGGCGCACTGAAAACGGGTGATCCACAGCATTCGGCGAGCTGCGAGAACCTCGCAGTCGCAGGTCAGCTCGACGGAAACCAGAGCCGAACCATCGCGGTGGTGAACGCTGCAAGGGCGACGACGACCAGGAACGGTAGCTTGCGCCACACGGCCACACCGGCGACCGCCAGCCCGGCTGCGCGGGCGTCCAGGACGAGCTCGGAACCGAACGAAAAGGTCTGCACTGCAACAAGTGCCGCCAACAGGACAATCGGCAGGAGTGCGGCGATCCGTTGCACCCGCGGTCGTTCCAGCACACTGCGGGGGACCGACAGGCCGGCCAGCTTGAACAGGTAGCAGCCCAGTGCGCCGACGATGATCCCGATCCAGAGCATCACCGGGCGTGCCGACCGGAGCGGGGCCGGAAGCCGGCGACGACGCCGACCAGCGCGGCGATCAGCACGGGGATGCCCACCGGGACGAACGGCACCGCTACCAGCGCGACGATGGCAGCGGCCAGTGCGACCGCCCATGCCTCGCGGTCGCGCAGCCTGGGTGCCAGCAGCGCCAGGAATGCCGCGGGGGCGGCCGCGTCGAGGCCGAGCAACCGGGGATCGGACAGCCACGATGCGCCGACGAGACCGATCGCGGTACCCAGGTTCCACAGCAGGAAGACGCCGATCCCGGTGGCGTAGAAGCCCAGTCGCGCGGCCCGCGTCGAGTCCCGGCCGATGGACATGGCTGTCGACTCGTCGATCACCAGATGCGCCGCCAGCAAACGCTTCGCGCCCCGGACGTCGAGCAGTTCGGACAACCGCAATCCGTACAGGGAGTTCCGCGCACCGAGCATGATGGCGGTCGCCGCGCCGGCCAGCGGCGCTCCACCACCGGCGACGACACCCACCAAGCCGAACTGGCTGCCTCCGGTGAACATCACCAGGGACAGCACCATCGTCTGCCAGAAATTCAGTCCGGCAGCAAGTGAGATCGCTCCGAATGAGATGGCGTACGCACCGGTGGCGACGGCGACACCGGCAGCGTCCCTGAGCACCTGCGACCGGGCGACCGGCCACGTCGGATCGATGCGATCCGCGGCATCGGGCAGGTCGCCGGGCTGTGCAGCGCGGTCGTCGGATTCGGGTCGGGAAGCCTCTGTGTCCACCCGCGCGTCAGGGTGTCAGGTCAGGCAGCAGGCCGGACGTCCGTCGCCGGCGCAGCCAGACCCGACGGCTGCCGTCCGGGAACCGCAGCACCCTGGCCAGTTCCCACCCGGAGAACTCGGCGCGGATCGCCAGCATGGTGGCAGCAGCGGACCGTGACACCCTGGCGTCGATCCGCAGTGGCTGGTAGTCGAAATCGTCGGACGGAACCCAGGACGCCCGACGGTGTCCTTCAGCGGGCGGCCGCTGGGCTGCGGTAGACCCCGGACTGTCTGCTGCCTGCGATGTCTCGTGACCGGTGATGGCCATCACCTCCGTGATCAGGGGCGCCGATGCCGGCCGGGGAACGACCCGGGAGCGGCATGAGCCGACACCGCACCTTACCCACGCAGACGCCGGCCCAGCGATCCCGAGCCGGAGCGACACCACGCTCACAGAACCGTCGGGGTGCTGAACAGCTCGGAGTGTCCCGCATCGTCCAGGAGTCCACCGCCGGAGTGGCCGGCATCGGCTTCCGCGTAGGGATCTGCCTTCACCTGCAGCTCGGTGCGCAGCAGGGACATCAACCGGGTACGGCGCGGGATGGAGCCAATGTCCCTGACCGCTCTGGACAGCGCAGGCCCGGCGGCGTGCACGACAGAGAGGTGACGACGGGCCCTGGTCAGCGCCGTGTAAACCAGCGGCCGGGACAGCATGGACCCGGCCTCAGGGGGCATCACGGCCACCACTGCTTCCCACTCCGAACCCTGGGCGCGATGGACCGTGATCGCCCAGCCGTGCAGCAGGTCGCCGAGCGCCTTCCCGGCGATGGCCGATTCGCCGCCGGTGAAGGCGACCTGCAGTGAATTGTCGCCGCATGACAGCACGGTGCCGACCTCACCGTTGGCGTACCCGGTGGGCTCCGCATCGAGGTGATTCGCGGTCGCCACCACCCGGTCACCGGCGTCGAACCCGCGCACCGTGCCGTGGCCCGGGTTGAGCACTGCCTTGAGCGCTCGGTTCAGCGCCTGTGTGCCGGCTGGGCCGCGGTGCACCGGCGTCACGACCTGGATCTGGTCGGGCTCGCAACCGAACACCCGCGGCACCGAGTCCGTGACCAGTTGCACGACCCGACGAGCGGCGTCCTCGGATCCGCGGGCCGGTACGACCACGACCTCGTGGGAGGGGTCGGCGACCGGCGGCAGTTCGCCGGTCCGCACGGCGGCGGCCAACCGGGCGATCGAACCGCCTTCGGTCTGCCGGTACAGCGTGGTCAACTCCGTGACGGGCAGCATCCCGCTGTCGATGAGGTCGCCCAGGACTCGCCCCGGCCCGATGGAGGGAAGCTGGGCGGGGTCACCGACGATCACCAGGTGCGTCGAATCGGACAGCGCCCGCAGCAGGGCCGCGGCCAGTTCGACGTCGAGCATCGACGTCTCGTCGACCACGACGAGATCCGCCTCGATGGGGTTCAAAGAGTCGTGATCGAACACCGATCCGGTGGCCCCGGGTGCGGGCGGGCGGGCGCCGAGCAGCCGGTGAACGGTCGTCGCGTTGTTGCCGGCGAGTTCCTCCAGCCGCTTGGCCGCGCGGCCGGTCGGCGCGGCGAGCGCGATGGTCGCGTCGACTTTGCGGCAGAGCGCCACGATCGCGGCAACGGTCCGGCTCTTGCCGGTTCCGGGGCCACCGGTCAGCAGACTCACGCCGTGCGCGGCGGCCAGCGTGACGGCCCCCGCTTGTACCTGGTCCAGATCGCCGATCACGCCCTTGATCGCGCGCTGACCGGCCATCGTCGAGGCCGTCCTGACCAGCCGCGCCAGACCGGTGGCGATCTCCTCCTCGGCCCTGGCGAGCGGTGCCCGCGCGATCCACTCCGGCTGCCCGGCGGTGGCCGAAGCGGGAGCAGGGGGACCGGGCGAGGTGGGGTCCGCCACTGCCAGCACGGCGTCGGTGGCGGTCGCGGCCCGGATGGCCGCCTCGCCGTCCACCCCGAACGGCCGTAGCGCTCCCGCGACCTGGGAGGCGGCGGCCACGGTGTGACCGTCCCGGGCATACCGGGCGAGTGTCCATTCGACCAGGGCGCGGCCCCGGCGCGGATCCTCCCGGCGGACATCGGGCTCCAGGAACCGGGCCAGCCGGTCCGCCTGCGCGACGGCGGCATCGGGCAGCGCCAGCAGCCGCCACGGGTCCGCGCGCAGCGCAGCGGCCGACCCCTCGCCAAGGACGTCGGCGAGCCGGACCGCCCAGCGAACCGGGATCTCCTGCGGCACCAGCAGTTCCGCGATCTCGTAGATCTGGCCGGCGCCGATGAAGCTCATCACCAGACGGTTCGCGCGGCGTTCGGTCATCCGCGGGATTGACCCGAGCTTGGCCGCGGTGACGTCCGTGGGCGACCGGATGCCGGCCTCCGCCAGCTTGGCCGCTGTCGCCTGACCCAGTCCCGGCCACAGGCCGGCGGCGCAGAACTCGGCGAAAACGTCAGGCACGCCCGGACCCTACAGTCCGGTCGAGGCGTGCCCGTCCCGATCGATCGCGCTGTCGGCGAAGGGTTACGACGGCAGTTCGGTACCGGTGCTGACATCGTCCAGCGCGCCACGGATCTCCGCCGGCAGGGTGATCTCCTCGGCGGCCAGCGAGCCGAGCAGCTGCGCGCGGTCGCGGGCGCCGATCACCACACTGGACACCGCGGGGCGGTCACGCACCCAGGCGCACGCCACCGCGAGCGGGGAGGTGCCCAGGCCCTCCGCCGCGGTCGCGACGGCCTCGACGATCCGCGCGGCCTGCTCGGTGCGGTACCGCCCGACGTACCGGGTGAACTGCGGCGATGCGCCGCGGGAGTCCGCCGGCGTGCCGTGCCGGTACTTGCCGGTCAGCACTCCCCGGCCGAGTCCCGCCCAGGCCAGCAGGCCGACACCGTGGGCAGCCGCTGCCGGCAGCACGGAATGTTCCGGGCCGCGCTCGAGTAACGAGTACTCCGACTCCACCGACACCAGTCCACTTCCCGGTGCCGTCCCGCGCAGGAATCCGGCCAGCGTCGCGAGTTGCCAGCCGTTGACCCCGGAAACCCCGATGTAGCGGGTCCGCCCGGAGTCGACCGCCGTTCGCAGCGCCGCGCACGTCTCCTCGAACGGCACGGCCGCATCGAACCCGTGCACCTGCCACAGGTCGACATGGTCGGTGCCGAGCCTGGCGAGGGAGCCGTCCAGGGCGTCGAGCAGACTCCCGCGGCCGCCGCCGACTCCCACCGTGGTGGTGGACAGCACCACCGACGCCCGGCTGACCACCTCGGGAACCAGGGTGCCGAGGATGGTCTCGGCGTCGCCGTCGCCGTAGATGTTCGCGGTGTCGATCAGCGTGCCGCCCGCACCGACGAACGCTTCCAGTTGCGCCGCAGCGGCTTCGGCGTCGGTGTCGCGGCCCCAGGTCATCGTGCCCAGACCCAGCCTGGACACCTGCAGACCACTGCGGCCGACGCGACGGGATTCCATGAACGCAACCTATCCACTGCAGTTCGCCGAATCCGGCAACAGGCGTCCGTTTCGGCGCTCCGATGCCGCTGCGTGATGTGAGGTACGCGACCCGGGGGCGTCGGGCACGGTGAGCGAACCTGTCACGGGTACCGTGGCCGGGGCGTTCCGGCGACCACAGGGTGGGAAACGGCGGGCTACGCGTCCCCGCCGATGCGGGCGCGGCTCCCGGTGCGGCCCGGATCAAAGCTCCTCCATGGAGCCGCACCGGACGAACTGCCGGACCGCGCGAGGTGATTGCCCACGGGGCAACGGCACACGAACAGCAAGGGGCGATCAGCAGCGTGACACGTCGAATCCGGATCGGGCTCAACCTGGGCTACGTCACCACCGCACAGGAACTGGCGGACAATCTGGCGCTGGCGCAGGCCGCCGAGTCGCTGGGTTACGACATGGTGTGGGCCGCGGAGGCGTACGGGTCGGACGCGGTGACGGTGTTGTCCGCGGTGGCAGCCCGGACGCACCGGATCGGCGTCGGGTCGGCGGTGCTGCAAATTCCCGGCCGCACACCAGCCATGACGGCGATGACGGCCGCCACCCTCGACGCGCTGTCCGCTGGACGCTTTTCCCTGGGGCTGGGCGTGTCCGGTCCGCAGGTCTCGGAGGGCTGGCACGGGGTCCGCTTCGCCGACCCCGTCGGTCGCACCAGGGAGTACGTGCAGATCGTTCGGCAGGCACTGACCCGGCGCCGGGTCACCTCCGGCGGTACGCATTTCACGTTGCCGTTGCCAGATGGGCCGGGCAAGGCGCTGGTGCTGGCCCTGCAACCGGTCCGATCGGCGATCCCGGTGTACCTCGCGGCGCTCGGCCCGAAGAACCTGGACCTGACCGGCGAGATCGCCGATGGCTGGTTGGCCATCTTCTTCGATCCGGATGCGGCCGCCGGGTCCGTCGACCGGATCAGACAGGCGGCCACGCGGGCCGGCCGCGCCCCTGCCGATATCGACATCTGCGCGTCAGTTCCGGTGTCCGTCGCCGACGATCCTGCGGTGGCAGCTGACCGGGTCCGTGGCCACGCCGCCCTCTACATCGGCGGGATGGGCTCGGCGTCGACGAACTTCTACCACCGCACGGCCAGCGAGATGGGCTACCGGGAACAGGCAGACCAGGTCCAGGAACGGTTCATGTCCCGCGACTACGCGGGCGCGGCCGCCGCGGTGCCCTTCGAGTTCATCGACCGGACAAGTCTGCTCGGCCCGAAGGAGCGGATCGCGGAGCGGCTGCAGCGGCTGATCGACGGGGGAGTCACCTCCATCGCCGTGAACTGCTTCGATGCCGACCTGGAGGCCAAGATCGCCACTCTGACCACGGTCATGCAGGCCGCCGAACACTCCGGAGCGCGCACGTGACGATTTGGCAAGCCATCATCCTGGGCGTCGTCGAGGGGCTCACCGAGTTCCTGCCGGTGTCCTCCACCGGGCATCTGACGATCGTGTCAAAGATGCTGGGACTGTCCATCGACGACCCCTCGGTCACCGCCTTCACGGCCGTCATCCAGGTCGGCGCGATCATCGCGGTGATCATCTATTTCTGGTCGGACATCGTCACCCTGTTCCTGGCCTGGTTCCGCGGGCTCTTCGACGCCCGCCGGCGCTCGGATCCGGACTACCGGCTGGCATGGCTCGTCATCATCGGCTCGCTGCCGATCGTGGTCGTCGGTTACCTCGGGCGGCACCTGGTGACCGGTCCGCTGCGCAGCCTGTGGGTCGTGGCCTTCGCACTGATCGTCTGGGGCGGCGTCATGCTGCTGGCGGAGGCCGTCGCCAAGCAGGATCGCGGTGAACGGGACCTCAACCTCACCGACGCCCTGTTGATCGGCTTCGCACAGTGCCTGGCACTGGTTCCCGGTGTCTCCAGGTCCGGCGCGACCATCTCCGTCGGCCTGATGCGCGGGCTGGATCGGGTGACGGCGACCAGACTGGCTTTCCTGCTGGGTATCCCGGCCCTCGTCGGCGCCGGTGTGTACGAACTTCCGCCGGCGCTGCAGGACGGGGGAGTCGGCTGGCTGCCCACTCTGGTCGGCACTTTGGTCTCGTTCGCGGTCGCTTACGCGTCGGTGGCGTGGTTGCTCCGGTACGTCGCCGGCCACACCATCAAGATCTTCGTCTGGTATCGATGGGCGCTGGCGGCGGCGATCATCGTCGCGCTGAGCACGGGCGCGCTGGCGGCAACCTGATCCCGGCGTGCCGCCGCACGATGCATCAACGGAGTCGCCCGACCAGAGAAAGAGTGCAGATGAGTCATGACGGCGGCACCGCGGCACCCGAAACCACGACGACCGACGCGCCGGGGGGCATCTCGACGGACACCGGCAGCAGTGCCGCAGCTGCGGTGCCCCAGGAGCCGCGTCCGGCGGTGGTCACCGTGCTGCTCGTGCGCCATGGCCGGTCGACGGCCAACACTGCCGGTGTGCTGGCCGGGCGCACACCGGGCGTGCAGTTGGACGACCACGGCCGGGAACAGGCCGACCAGATCGCACAGCGACTGGACGGCATCACCGTCGACCGGCTGATTTCCTCGCCGCTGGAACGCTGCCTGCAGACCGTCACCCCCTTCGCAACCGCCGCGGGCCTGCAGGTCGAGACGGACGACCGGTTCGCCGAGGTCGACTACGGGAACTGGTCGGGGCGACCGCTGAAGGATCTGGCCGCGGAACCGTTGTGGCGGACCGTTCAGCAGCATCCGTCGGCGGCGGTCTTTCCGGGCGGTGAAGGGCTCGCCGCCGTGTCCAGCCGCGCTGCCGAGGCGATCCGTGACGTCCGGCTCTCGGCGGTGCAGGACCAGACCGTGCTCGTCTGCTCCCACGGGGACGTCATCAAGGCGATCCTTGCCGATGCGCTGGGCATGCACCTGGACTGCTTCCAGCGGATCGTCGTGGCGCCCGCATCGTTGTCCGTGGTCCGTTTCACGGCGCTGCGGCCGTTCGTCGAGCGGATCAACGACACCGGTGATCTCGGTTCGCTGCGCCCCCCACCGCCCGACGGCAAGGCCGGGACCGCGGCCGACGGGGCTGCAGATCCGGTCCGCGCCGACGCCGCCGTGCTGGCCGGGGCCGGCGGATCGGCGGACGGCGCCGTGTCCGCATCCGATGCCGTGCCGGGCGGAATCTCCCGCTGAAGTGTTGCCCTAAGCTCGGAGGTGCCATGTCGCGACAGATCCACGTCTTCCGCTCACCCGATCGGTTCCTCGCAGGAACGGTCGGGCAGCCCGGCGAACGAGAATTCTTCCTGCAGGTCGTCGATGGCCGCCGAGTGCTGTCGGTGGCCTGCGAAAAGCAGCAGGTCGCGGTGCTCGCGGACCGGCTCGGGTCGCTGATCACCGAGGTCGCGCGCCGTTTCGGTGCACAGGCCGAATCCGATCCCGCCGGCGCCGCGGCGGACCTCACACTGTCCACCCCGGTGGACGCCGAGTTCCGGGTCGGCACCATGGGTTTGGCCTGGGACGGTGAGGGCTCCCAGGTGATCGTCGAGCTGCTGGCGCTGTCCGAGGAGGAGGTCGGCGAGGACATCGTCCTCGAGGACAACGAGGAGGGGCCTGACGCGCTCCGGGTGTTCCTGTCCCTCGGTGAGGCTCGCGATTTCGCCAAGCACGCCGAAGCCATCGTCGCCGCCGGCCGGCCGCCCTGCCCTCTGTGCGGCAATCCGCTGGACGCTGAAGGCCACATCTGTCCGCGGCTGAACGGGTACCACCGCGGTGCCATCGGCTGACCGGGCGGAGCAGATACCGGACGACGTCGTCGCCGAGATCATCTGCACCGGTGAGATCTCGGTCACCGGCAGGTTGAGCGACGCCTCCAATCTCACGTTGCTCGGTGAGGTCGCTCTGGACGGCCTGTCCGTGTCCTGCATCTACAAACCGGTCCGCGGCGAGCGCCCGCTCTGGGACTTCCCCGACGGCACCCTCGCCGAGCGGGAACGCGCCGCGTTCCTGGTCGCCCGCAGCGCCGGGTGGGACTGCGTTCCGCTGACCGTGTTGCGCGACGGTCCCTACGGGTCCGGAATGGTGCAGCGGTGGATCGATGACGCCGAACCCGAGGATGTCGTCGACCTGGTCCCGGTGAAGAAGATCCCCACAGGGTGGCTCGCCGTCCTTCGTGCGGTCGACCAGGATGGCAGCTCGGTCGCCCTCGCGCACGCCGACACGTCCAGCCTGGCCACCCTCGCCGGCTTCGATCTTGTGGTCAACAACGCCGACCGCAAGGGATCTCACGTCCTGCCACTGCCGGACGGAAAGGTGCTCGGGGTGGACCACGGGCTCACCTTCCACACCGATGACAAGTTGCGCACCATCCTGTGGGGCTGGGCCGGGCGGCCGCTGCCGGAGGACGTGCTGGCCGGCATCGGCCGGCTGCAGGGCGACCTGGACGGCCCGCTGGGCGAGGATCTCGCCGGTTTGCTCACCCTCTCGGAGTTGCGCGCGTTCCGAGCCAGGCTCGACAAACTCACTGCCACACAGCGTTTCCCACGTCCGCCGGCGCACCGCACGCCGATCCCGTGGCCCCCGCTGTGAGCGTGCTGGCCGGGCTCACCCGGACCGCGAGCCGGGCGTTCGGCGGGTTGGCCCTGGATGCCTCGAGCGGGCTGGCGCGGGCGGGCGAGGCGGCGCGGGCCGCGCTGACCGGCACCACCATCGGGCCGGCAACGCTGCGTGTTCAGGTGGTGATCCTGTCCGACGAGCACGGCACGCCGTTGACCACGGCGGAGGCGATGCAGCCATCGCTGCAACTCGCCACCGACGTCTTCACCGCCGAGTCGGGGATCCGGGTGCGGGTCACCGGTATCCAGGTGATCGCCGAACCGGCGCCGGCCCAGGCGCTGGACCCGCGGGCGAACAAGCTGCTGTTGCTCGACGACGTCCTGGGACGGACCGACTTCTACCGCCGCCACTCGGCGCCGGTCGACCTGTCGGCCATGGTCGTCGGCGCTCCCGTCACCGTCATCGTCGTGCGGAACATCGCCGGGCGCGTCACCGGCTGCTCGCTGGGCATCTCCGCCGACTGGGTCATCGTGCAGTCCTCGCTGTTCGATCCCGCACAGCGCACCACCTACGACGAGACCGTGCTGGCGCATGAACTGGGCCACGCGTTGAACCTGCCGCACGTGCGGATGACAAGGAACCTGATGTTCCCGGCGTCTTCCCCGCCCGAGCACGTCCGCGGCACCGAGCTGCAGGGCTGGCAGACCGCGATCCTGCACGCCAACCGGCATGTCGTGCCCGGGGTGCCCGGCTGACACGCCGGCGCCGGGGGTGCGCCGGCTCACGGCGGACGGAACCGTCCGCGGGCACGTTTAGGGTGGACGGGTGCAGTCCTGGAACCGCCCTCCCGTCCCCACCCTGCCCGGCCCGAGTGTCCCGTTGCGACTGCACGACACGGCCTCGGCGTCGGTCCGGCCCACCACTCCCGGTGAGACGGCGACCCTGTACGTCTGCGGCATCACCCCGTACGACGCCACCCACCTGGGCCACGCGGCGACGTACCTGGCCTTCGACCTCGTCCAGAGGATGTGGCTGGACAACGGCCATCAGGTGCATGCGGTGCAGAACATCACCGACATCGACGACCCACTGCTCGAACGGGCCGAACGCGACGGCATCGACTGGCGCGATCTGGCGGCTCGAGAGATCCAGCTGTTCCGCGACGACATGACGGCACTACGGTTGTTGCCACCCCGTGATTACATCGGCGCGGTCGAGGCGATGGACGAGGTGTCGGCCGCGGTCGATTCATTGCTGCAGAGCGGCGCCGCCTATCGCGTCGACGACGCCGAGTACCCCGACGTCTACTTCGACCTGAGCACAGCGCCGAAATTCGGCTACGAGTCGCACTACGACCTGGCAACGATGCTCGCGCTGTCCGCGGAACGCGGCGGTGACCCGGACCGGCCCGGCAAACGGAACGCGCTGGACCCGCTGCTGTGGCGGGTGCTGCGGGCGGGCGAGCCGTCATGGGATTCGCCGATGGGCCCCGGGCGGCCCGGCTGGCACATCGAGTGCGCGGCGATCGCCGGCAACCGGCTCGGTGCCACGATCGATGTGCAGGGCGGCGGAAGCGATCTCATCTTCCCGCACCACGAGTGCTCCGCTGCGCACAGCGAGGTGCTGACCGGGGTCAGGCCCTTCGCTCGGCACTACACGCACGCCGGGATGATCTCGCTCGACGGCGAGAAGATGTCCAAGTCCCGGGGGAACCTCGTGTTCGTCTCGCGATTGCTGGCCGACGGCGTGGATCCGATGGCAATCCGCGCGGCTTTGCTCGCCGGCCACTATCGCAGTGACCGGCCATGGTCTGGCGATCTGTTGGCCACCGCGCAAGGCAGGCTCGATCGGTGGCGCGCGGCCGCCGACCGCCGCGGGGCGGACGCCGCGCCGATACTGCAGGAGTTGCGCCAGGCGCTGGCCGACGACCTCGACACTCCGGCCGCGCTGGAGGTTCTCGACCGCTGGGCCGCCGACGAGACGCTCGACGGCCGGTTGCTGGCCGAGGCCGCGGACGCATTGCTGGGTATCTCGCTCCGCTGAGGGGTACAAGTCTCCTGCACGCACGACAATTCGGACCGCCGCGTACGGCGACGGCCCCGCGATGGAAGGGGAGTCATGGCTGACGTCGAGCCACAGAGGGATACGCCCACCGAAGAGGAGAAGCGGGCCGCGGCCGGCGCCGAGGATTACGACGGCGAGCCCATCAGCGACGCCGAATTCGCCGAGGTGTGGGAGGCACCGTCAGCGCGCGGCGAGTCCTCCGGCGACCCGAACCGCTCCGGCGGGGACATGGCCGGCGGCGATCAGGCCGGTACGGGTGGTGGCGAGCCGTCCAGAGGCTGAGACCTGGGTGACGGCAGGCGATTTCGCCCAAATCGGGACAGTTGTGACGGGCTCTCGGGTGAAGTAATGTGTCTCAGGTCACATTCTTGCGGAAACCCCCGTCTGGAGTCCTGATGCTGCAGGAAACACCTGGTGCACGTGACATCTCCGAGGACGGCAATCAGGCCCCGGAAAGGTTGCCGGTCTCGCGACGCGCATTACTGGTCGGCGGCACGGCATCGGCCATCCTGGGAACGACGGCGTTCGCCGCGTTGCCCGCCGGTGCCGCTGCCGCGCCGACCGCCCGGCGGGTGGCGACCGGTCCGCACGCCGCGTGGGACGATCGTGAGAATTCCACGCGCCGTGCGCTGCAATTCCTCCGGACGATGACCGACGCCTACCCGGCGGTCAACCCGGGCCCGCGAATCCCGCAGAGCTACGCGGACGAGCTCGGACTGTTCTCGACCGCCTTCATCTACGACGTCGCACTGTCCGTCTGCGCTGCTCTGACCGGGGGCAGGCGGTCGTTGGACCTCGCCCGGACGATGGGCGACGGGATCGTCTACGCACAGCAACATGACCCGGGCTACGCCGACGGGCGTCTCCGTCAGGGCTACAACGTCGGGCCCTATGTGTTCTATGACGGCTCTCCGCAGCCGCATGGATTCGTGCATCCCGACGGCACTGTCAATGTGGGTTCACAGTTCGGCTTCCTCGGCACCGCCGTCGGTGACATGGCGTGGCCCGGCATCGCGCTCGTCCAGCTCTACGCGCGAACCCGCAACCGCGCCTACCTCAGCGCTGCCATCCGGATCGGTGACTGGATCATCGACAACGCAACTTCGGGCGGAAGTCTCGGCGGCTTCAGCTTCGGCGTCAACGGCGCAAATGAGCCGATCCCGAACGTCTCGACGGAGCACAACATCGATTGCGTCTCGTTCTTCGGGCAGCTGCGCAGGGCAACCGGTGACCGTCGCTGGCTGGCGGCTGTTGCCCGTGCCCGCGGGTTCGTCGACCGGATGTGGTCACCCGACGGTGGCTTCTTCTTCACCGGCTCCAACGACGGCGAGACCATCAACCCGAACCCCCTGCCACTGGATCCCCAGACGTGGAGCTGGCTGGCACTCCGGGACCGCCGTTACGCCCGCGCGCTGGAGTGGGCACGCTCAGCGCTTGCCGTCACCGACAGCGCGTCCGCACCGAATTCTCAGGTGCCGCCTGGTGTTTCGATCTCCGGCGTCACCTTCAGCACCGCCAGCAAGACCTCGACCGCTGTGTACAACGGCCTGACGGTCAATCAGCACGGGGTGTGGCTGGAGGGCACCGCCCAGCTCGCCACGTCGCTGGCCGACAGGCGTGCCCGCGGCGACAAGGCAGTCGCGGACAAGATCCTGACGCACGTCCGGGTCGCTCAGGCGAAGCTGGGTTTCGGCGCCTCGGTCGGGACACCGCAGCATGTCGGCGGCACACCGCTGGCCGATGACGGCGGAATTGTGGCGGCGTCGAGCCCGATCGACTCCGGGTTCGGTTTCGGTTACTTCAGGGTCCAGCACACCGGCGCGACGTCGTGGTACCTGATGGCGGCCGCCCGGTCGAATCCGATGCAGTACGGAGAGCTCTGACCGAAGATCCGGCCGATCATCGGCACCGAGGTCAATGATCGGCACAGAGGTCGATGATCGGCACCGAGGTCGTCGTTGTCGCCGGCCTGGGGACGGCTCAGGACGTCGCTGTCCGGCGCGGCCCCAGCACGCAGAACTCGTTGCCCTCCGGGTCCGCCAGCACCACCCACGGCACTCCGCCCGGTCCACTTGCGCCCTGACCGACGTCGGCACGACGCGCACCCAGTGCCAGCAGCCGGGCCACCTCGGCGGCCTGATCCACCGGCCGGAAGTCGAGGTGGAGTCTGTTCTTCTGTGTCTTGCGCTCGGCGGCCGTGCCGAACAGCAAACCCGGCATCGTGTCGGGAGCCGGCCGGATCTCGAACTCCTCCGGATCGTCGTTGACGACCACCCAACCCAGCGCCTGCGCCCACCATGCGCCCAGCGCCTGCGGGTTCAGCGAGTCGATGATCACCTGCTCCCACTCCAGCGTCATCGGGACCGTCCGCCTGCCTCCCCGGGGCGCGGGCCACGGCGGCGCAGATAGCGCTCGAATTCAGCCGCAATGGATTCACCGGACGCCGGTTTGAGGGGTTCGTCCTCTTCTTCGCGTTCCTCCAGAGCCCGGATGTACTCGGAGATCTCGTCGTCCTCGGAGGCGATTTGGGAAACTTCGGTCTCCCACTCGGCGGCCTGGTTCGGCAGGTTGCCCAGCGGTACCTCGATGTCCAGAATCTCTTCCACGCGGTGCAGCAGAGCCAGCGTCGCCTTGGGCGAGGGAGCCTGCGACACGTAGTGCGGAACCGAGGCCCAGAACGACAGCGACGGGATGCCGGCCTGGACGCAGGCGTCCTGGAACACGCCGGAGATCCCGGTCGGGCCCTCGTACCGGGACCGGGTCAGCCCGAGGCGGGCGGCGGTCTTCTGGTCGTGCGCCGAACCGGTCACCTGGATCGGCCGGGTGTGCGGCACATCCGCGAGCAGCGCGCCGAGACCGATCACCGTCGCAACCTGGTGATCGACCGCGATCTTGAGCAGTTCGTCGCAGAACGCCCGCCAGCGGAAGTTCGGTTCGATGCCGTGCACCAGGATGACGTCGCTGGGGGAGTCGTTCAGCCGGCAGGCCGACAGCCTGGTGGTGGGCCAGTCGATCGTCCTCGTGACGCCGTCGATGAGCCGGACCGTGGGTCTGGACACCTGGAAGTCGTAATAACCCTCCGGATCGAGCTCGGTCAGCGGGGTCGCATCCCAGGTCAGGCCGAGCTGCTCGACGGCGGCGGTGGCGGCGTCTCCGGCGTCGTTCCACCCCTCGAAGGCGGCAATCATCACCGGGTCACGCAGGGCCGGGAACTCAGTCACGCAGCTCAGCCTACGTCCGCGGGTGGGCCCGTCCGCGTCACACGCGCGCAGGAAGAGCGCTCCGGCACGCTCACACACGACTTACCCTGTACCAGTGACCAAGCCCTCCGTGCACCCCTTGCTGGCCGCGCTCGCCGAGCGCGTTGTCGTTGCGGACGGCGCGATGGGCACGATGTTGCAGGCCCAGGACCCGTCGCTGGACGACTTCGCCGGGCTCGAGGGCTGCAACGAGATCCTCAATGTCACCCGCCCGGACATCGTCCGCGCCGTGCATCGGGAGTACCTCGAGGTCGGTGTCGACGCCATCGAGACCAACACGTTCGGCGCGAACCTGGCGAACCTGGCCGAGTACGGCATCCAGGACCGGATCTTCGAGCTCGCCCGGGCGGGCGCGGCGTTGGCCCGGGCCGAGGCCGACAGCTTCAGCACGCCGGCCCAACCCCGGTTCGTGCTGGGCTCTGTCGGCCCCGGAACCAAGCTGCCGACGCTCGGGCACGCGCCGTACGTGGCACTGCGCGAGGCATATCGGGAGCAGGTCGCCGGGATGCTCGATGGCGGCATCGACGCGGTGCTGGTGGAAACGTGCCAGGACTTGCTGCAGACGAAGTCGGCCGTACTCGGCGCGAAGCGGGCGATGACAGCGGCCGGTATCGAGGTGCCGCTGATCGTGCACGTCACGGTCGAGACCACCGGGACGATGCTGTTGGGCTCCGAGATCGGCGCCGCGCTGACCGCCCTGGAGCCGTTGGGCATCGACTACATCGGGCTGAACTGCGCCACCGGCCCGGCCGAGATGAGCGAGCATCTGCGGTATCTGTCCCGGCACGCGAAGGTCGGCGTCTCGGTGATGCCGAATGCCGGCCTGCCGCAGCTCGGGCCGAACGGGGCGGTGTACCCGCTGACCCCACCGGAACTGGCGCAGGCGCTGTCCGGCTTCGTCCGCGAATTCGGGCTGGGCCTGGTCGGCGGCTGTTGCGGAACGACTCCGGAGCACCTGCGGCAGGTGGTCGAGGCCGTTCGTGACGTGACGCCGGCCCCGCGTAGGCCGCGCCCGGACCCTGGGCTGTCTTCCCTCTACCAGGCGGTCCCGTTCCAGCAGGACGCGTCGGTGCTGATGGTCGGCGAACGGACGAATGCCAACGGCTCCAAGGCCTTCCGCGAAGCGATGCTGGCCGAGAACTGGCAGCAGTGCATCGACATCGCGCGGGCTCAGACCAGGGACGGCGCCCACGTGCTGGACCTGAACGTCGACTACGTCGGTCGCGACGGCGCCTTGGATATGGCTGCCATGTCCTCGAGGCTGGCCACCGCATCGACGCTGCCGATCATGATCGACTCCACCGAACCCGCCGTCATCCAGGCCGGGCTGGAGCACCTCGGCGGCCGGTCCATCGTCAACTCGGTCAACTTCGAGGACGGAGACGGCCCCGACTCCCGGTACACCCGGATCATGCAGCTGGTCGCCGAGCATGGGTCCGCCGTGGTGGCGCTGACCATCGACGAGCAGGGCCAGGCCCGCACCCGGGACCACAAGGTGGCCATCGCCGAGCGATTGATCGCCGATCTCACCGGCAAGTGGGGGATGCGCGAGACCGACATCGTGGTCGACTGCCTGACCTTCCCGATCGCCACCGGCCAGGAGGAAACCCGCCGCGACGGCATCGAGACCATCGAGGCCATCAGAGAACTCAAGCGGCGGCACCCCGATGTACATACGACGCTGGGTGTCTCGAACGTGTCGTTCGGGCTGAACCCCGCGGCGCGTCAGGTGCTGAATTCGGTTTTTCTTGCCGAGTGCACGGCGGCCGGCCTGGATTCCGCGATCGTGCATCCGTCGAAGATCCTGCCGATGGCCCGCATCCCGGAGGAACAGCGCACGGTCGCACTGGATCTGGTGTACGACCGGCGGTCCGGTGACTACGACCCCCTGCAGAAGGTGCTGGAGCTCTTCGACGGCGCCACCACCGCAGCCGGCCGGGCCACCCGGGCGGCCGAGCTGCTGCTGCTGCCGCTGGACGAGCGCCTGCAGCGTCGGATCATCGACGGCGAGCGCAACGGGTTGGAGGCCGATCTCGACGAGGCGATGCAGACCCGCAAGCCGCTGGAGATCATCAACGACACCCTGCTCGAGGGCATGAAGACCGTTGGCGAGCTGTTCGGCTCCGGCGCGATGCAGTTGCCGTTCGTGCTGACTTCTGCCGAAGTGATGAAGCTGGCGGTGGCCTATCTCGAGCCGTACATGGAGAAATCCGATTCGGGCGGGAAGGGCACCATCGTGCTCGCCACCGTCAAGGGCGACGTGCACGACATCGGCAAGAACCTGGTGGACATCATTCTGTCCAACAACGGTTATTCGGTGGTGAATCTCGGCATCAAGCAACCGATTTCGACGATCCTCAGTGCGGCCCAGGACGCCGGCGCAGATGCCATCGGGATGTCCGGGCTGCTCGTCAAGTCGACGGTGATCATGAAGGAGAACCTCGAGGAGATGAACACCCGCGGACTCGCGGAGAAATTCCCGGTGCTCTTGGGCGGTGCCGCGCTGACCCGCTCCTACGTGGAAAACGATCTGTCCTCGGTGTTCAAGGGTGACGTCCGCTACGCGCGGGATGCCTTCGAGGGCCTGCGCCTGATGGACGGCGTGATGTCGCGCAAGCGCGGACTCGACCCGGTGGCCGCAGCGGCCGACGCCGCCAAGGTCGCGGAACGCAAGGCCAGACACGAGCGCTCGCTGCGTATCGCGGAAAAGCGCCGTGCCGCAGCGGCTCTGGAGAACCAGACCGAGGAGGCGGTACCGACCCGGTCCGACGTGGCGCTGGACAACCCGGTGCCGACACCGCCGTTCTGGGGCTCGAGGGTGGTGAAAGGCGTTGCGCTGGCCGACTATTCGTCGATGCTCGACGAGCGGGCCACCTTCATGGGGCAATGGGGATTGCGCGGTACCAAGGGCGGCAACGGTCCCAGCTACGAGGAGCTCGTGGAGAAGGAAGGCAGGCCGCGGCTGCGGTACTGGCTCGACCGACTGCACACCGAGAAGGTGCTGCAGGCGGCCGTTGTGTACGGGTACTTCCCCTGCGTCTCCGAGGGTGACGAGGTCGTCGTCCTGGCCGAGCCGGACATCGACGCGCCCGAGGTGACGCGGTTCTCGTTCCCGCGGCAGCGCCGCGACCGGCACCTGTGCCTGGCGGATTTCTACCGGCCGCGGTCGTCGGGGGAGACCGACGTCATCGGGTTCACGGTGGTCACGATGGGCCAGCGCATCGCCGACTTCGCCAACGAGTTGTTCGCCGCCAACGCCTATCGCGATTACCTCGAGGTGCACGGGCTCTCGGTGCAGCTGACGGAGGCGCTCGCGGAGTTCTGGCACCAGCGGATCCGCTCCGAGCTCGTCTTCCCTGACGGCACCTCCGCCGCCGCGGAGGATTCCGATGACATCGAGCGGTTCTTCGATCTCGACTATCGCGGCGCTCGCTATTCATTCGGTTATCCCGCCTGCCCGGACCTGACCGAGCAGACAAAGGTGATGACGCTGCTCGAACCTGGCCGGATCGGTGTCGAGCTGTCGGAGGAATTCCAATTGCATCCGGAGCAGTCGACGTCGGCTTTGGTGGCGCACCACCCCGAGGCGAAATACTTCGCGGCCCGGTGAGCGGCGAACTCGGCACCGAATTGGAGGCCCTCGACGGGGTGCTGTTCGACATGGACGGCACCCTGGTGGATTCCGAACGGTTGTGGACGGTGTCCATGGACCGGGTGGCAGCGCACCTGGGCGGGGTGGTCAGCCCGGAGACCAGGTCGGCGATGATCGGCAAGCCCATCCCGGAGTCGGTGGCCATGTTGCTGGAGGAATTCGGTTCCAGCCACGGCGTGGAGGACACCACCGCGTTGCTGCTGGGCATCACGGCCGAGATCTTCGCCGAGGACCTTCTCTGGCAGCCGGGCGCCGAGGAGCTGATCGACGCCACCCGGGCGGCCGGCCTGAAGACGGCCCTGGTGACGAACTCGCCGCGCCGGTTGGTGGACGTCGCCCTGGGGCTGCTCGGCTCGCACCGCTTCGACGTCACCGTCTGCGGGGATGACGTGGAGAACGGGAAGCCCGATCCGGAGCCCTATCTGAAGGCAATCGGTGGGCTCGGCCTGTCGGCGGCGAGCTGCCTGGCAGTGGAGGACTCACCGTCCGGCACGCAGGCGGCGGTGTCCGCCGGAATCCCGGTACTCGTGGTGCCGTCCGAGGTCCCGGTGCCGGAGGGCCCTGGGCGGATCTTCGCGTCCTCGCTGCTCGGCGCCACGGTTGACGAACTGCGGCACATCCACCGGGAGTTCCGCCGCTCCGTCCGCCGCGGGGCGGCATGAAGCTGACGATCGGGGCGGTCGGCGTCGCAAGTCCGGACGTCGCCTGGGGCCGTTACGTGCACCCCGACCTGTGGCACACCTGGTCGCCGCAGATCAGCTCGGTGGACGCCACCGACAGCACGCTGCAGGCCGGCACGACCGGCACCGTGCACGGCCCTGTCGGCGTGAGCGTTCCGTTCACGGTGCTGGACGTGGACCACGACAAGCGTTCCTGGAGCTGGCGTGTCACCGCGTTCGGCATCGAACTCACGTTGCAGCACGCTGTTCGGGTCTGCAACGAGAAGATTCTGGGCGGCTCTGCGACCACCCTGGTGATCGATGGTCCGGCACCGGTGGCGATCGGCTACGCGCCACTGGCCCGGGTCGCGCTCGGGCGACTGGTCCGCTGAGCGAGTCGGCGGACGTACGCTCCGTCGGTGGCCGTCAGCGGAACATCGCAGGCGTCGTCGTCGGCGGACGGTGACGACTGTCGAGCGTTGGCTGCCCGCGAGCCGATCTTTCATCGCGCCGAGTTCGGCACGAGTCCGGCCGAGTTCGCCGCACTGATCACCGACGACTATTGGGAGGTCGGCGCATCGGGCCGGGTCTACACCCGCGACGTCATCCTGGACATCTTGGCCGATCGGCATCGGCTGCCGGTGGTCGATGACGACTGGCGGGTCGTCGACTTCGGCTGCCACCAGTTGGCGGCCGACCTCTTCCAGGCGACCTACACGCTGTGGCAGGGCGACCGGTGTACGCGCCGATCCACGCTGTGGCGCCGGACGGCCGACAGTTGGCGCGCGGTGTACCACCAGGGAACTGTGGTTCAGGATGTTTGACTCGTTCGACTGATTCAAACGCAGAGAATTCTTACAGGTGGTGAGCATGACCTTCCCGAATGGCGGTAAGGTGCCACGACCGTGATCTGCAGTGATTTCAGCGATGGTTGCCTTCGGGCTCGCCGGCAATGAGAACCGCGAAGATCTAGGCAGGGTGGCGCCGATGCCAACGTTCCGTGTTCTGCTCACCAGCGCTGACCTGCAGAAGATTCGATTGCTCCCGACGGTGGACCCCATCGACGAATTGGTCGCCGCGGCGCACGAATTCGCCGCCCGGCGTGATGATCCGATGTGGGGAGGCTGGACGCGCCGCACGGTCACCGCCCTGGGATCCATGGCGGCGCCTGTGTTGTCGGTGATGAACTCCGGCTACGTGCAGATCTCCACGGCGCCGACCGGTGAAACGATCGGCCGCAATTTCGATGACGCCTTGGACTCGGTGCTTTCCGGTCGCGTCTCGGATTGGCGAGAAACGGTCGATGCGCTGGCCGAGGAGGGCGTGGACCCCGGACCCATCAGGGCCATCGCGGATGGGCAGCCGGGTGCGCTGGCCCAGTACGGGGCGGTGCTGCACCGTTTTCACAGTGCGGCGATGGCCCCGTACCTGCCGAGAGTGTCGTCGAGGATCTCGGCGGTCCGGGATGGGCACCTGCGGGTACTGGCCGAAGAGGGCGTGGACAGGCTGCTCAATGAGCTGCACCCCGGCATCACCTGGAGATTCCCCTGGCTGACCATCCGCAAGAAGGAGCACAAGACCAACTGCGCCCACAATGTGGTCAGAAGCAATACGCCGGGGGGCGACATCGTCCGTGGCCTCGGCCGTGGCTTGAATCTGCAGCCCTCGATCTTCGCCGAGGACCCATGCCTGAAGGTCGCGGGCGACGACTACGACATGCCCGTCCAACTCAACTTCCCGGTCCCGATCGACTGGAAACTGCTCACCGATCCGGCCGACGACATCCATCGCGACCCGCTCGGCGACCTCATGGGTACAACGAGAGCATCTGTCCTGCAGGCACTTCAGCAGCGTCAGCACACCACGTCCAGCTTGGCGAAGGCGCTGCACGTCTCTGCGGCGACGGCCAGCGAGCACGCCGCCGTCCTTCGTGCGGCTCATCTCGTCACGACGACCAGGCAGGGCAATCACGTCATGCACGACCTGAGCCCGCTGGGGCTGACGCTGGTGCATTCCGCCGGCTGTTGAACTCCGGGCAGTCGCGTGTCCAGCTGCCGCCGATGAGGAATGGTGCCGGTGACGTCTTCAAATCTCTCGTGATCAGTGAGACCAAGGCTGACAACAAGCCCCGATCTCGGCTCAGGGTGCCGCCGACCCGCGGTGATTCTCCTGCTCGACCAGCGCCTCGAGATCGGAGAGCCGGTCCAACCCCCGCAGCGGTTGCGCAAGCCGGTGATTGCCGGCGAACTCCGCGCGGTGACGCTGCAGGAACCACCAATAGCCCGACGAGTACGGGCACGCCTTCTCACCGACCCGGACGGACGGACGGTAGGCGCAGCCACCGCAGTAGTCGCTCATCCGGTCGATGTAGGCGCCGCCGGAGGCGTATGGCTTGGTGGTGATCCGCCCGCCGTCCGCATACTGCGACATGCCGACTGCGTTGGGCACCATCACCCAGTCGTAACCGTCGATGAAGGCGCGGTGGAACCAGTCCATCACCTGCTCCGGCTGCCACCCGCGCTGCATGGCGTAGTTGCCGAGCACCATCAGCCGCGGGATGTGATGCACCCAGGCGTGATCGCGCACCCCCGCCAGCACCGACGACAGGCAGCGCGCCTGCACCGCGTCGGCGTCCAGCTCGGCGAACCAGGTGGGCAGATTCGCGTCGGCGCGCAGCGCATTGCGGTGCCGGTAGTCCGGACCGAGATACCAGTAGAGGTTCCAGATGTAGTCGCGCCAGCCGATCAGCTGGCGGATGAACCCCTCGGCGGACGCCAACGGCACATCACCAGCTCGGTAGGCGCTCTCCACCTGTTTGACGACGGCGAGCGGGTCCAGCAGACCGAGATTGAGCGAGGCCGAGATGAGCGAGTGCGACATCCAGGCATCGCCGGCGAGCATCGCGTCCTCGTATGGACCGAAGGTGCCCAGCCGATGCTCGACGAAGTGGTCCAGCCGAGCCTGCGCCTCCGCGGTGGTCGCCGGGAAACGCCTCGGCCCATCCGTGCCGATGAACGAGACGTCGCCGTCGGCCTCCCAGCGGTCGAGGTCGCGGCGCACCTCGTCGTCGATGTCGTCCTCGACCGGCCACCACGGTTCTGGCACACCGAGGCCGGTCTTGCCCTTGGGCGGGGGGAGCCGGTTGTCGGCGTCCAGGTTCCAACGTCCACCGGTGGGTTCGTCGCCGTCCATCAGCACGCCGAACCGCCGGCGCGCCAGCCGGTAGTGGTCCTCCATCAGCAGCCGCCGGGCACCACGGCCGTCAGCCCACGTGCGGAAGTCCTGCATCGAGGTGGCGAACCCGCGAGCGGGCACCACCCGCACTCCCGGCAGCGTGTCGACCAGGCGTTTGGCCGCGAAGCTGGTCGGGTGGCAGACCGACACCTGCAGGTCACCGAGCGCCTCGGTGTAGGTCCGGGTGCGCCGGTAGTCGCACCGCTCGCCCAATTCGGCAGCCCTGTGCCGCATCGCAGACAACACGAGATGCGCTTTCTGCCGGTGAAAGCGCCGCCGGGCGAAGACATTCCGCGACTCGATCAGCAGCACGCGCTGATCGGGCCCGTCGAGGAAGTGCGGTCCGAGTTGGTCACCGAACAGCCAGCGCACATCGGTGGACGAACCGTCATCAGAGGCAGTGTTGTTCAAGGCAGCACTGCTCAAGGCAGCACTGCTCGAGGCAGCACTGCTCGAGGCAGCACGGTTCGAGGCAGTGTTGTTCCAGGCAGTGTCGTCGGTGGCCCCGCCGGACCCCAACGACGCCGTCATGCGCGCGCCGGCGCCAGGATCGTCGCGGAGTGCGCCGGTGCGGTGAGGCTGCCAGGCTGGACATCGACGCCCGGGACAGTGGCCAGAAGGACGTCACCGACCGCACCGTCGAGCGGGATCTTCTGTTCCACGTCGGCGAAGTTGACGGCAATCCGAAGACCCGACCGGTTGACCAGCAGCCAACGCCGGTCGTCGTCGAAGGCCACCTCGTTGCTGTCGAAACGCGGGTCGGTCAGCTCCGCGCGCTCTCGCCGGATCTGCGCGAGATCCCGGTACAGACGCAGCATGTCGGCATGCCCGGCGGACGCCGGCTCGTCCCAGTCCAGCTTCGCGTCGAGGAAGGTGGACTCGGCCTGCGGGTCGGGGACCACGTTCGGATCCCAGCCCATCCGGGCGAACTCCTCCAACCGCCCCTTGCGGGTGGCCTCCCCGAGATCGGGATCCGGATGGGAGGTGAAGAACGCCCAGGGGGTCGACGCCGCCCATTCCTCGCCCATGAACAACATCGGGGTGAACGGCCCGGTCAGCACCAACACCGCGGCGATGGCCAATTGCTCGTGGGACAGGTGCGCGGTCAGCCGGTCGCCGATGGCGCGGTTGCCGATCTGGTCGTGGTCCTGGGCGTACCCGACGAATCGCCAGCTCGGCGTCGAGAGGGTGTCCACCGGCCGGCCGTGGTGGCGTCCACGGAAGCTGGAGTACGTTCCGTCGTGGAAGAAGGCCTTGGTGATCACCTTCGCGATGGCTGACATGGAGCCGAAATCGGCGTAGTAGCCGTCCTTCTCGCCGGTCAGCGCCACGTGCACGACGTGGTGGAAGTCGTCGTTCCACTGGGCCGTCAGGCCGTAGCCGCCGGCTTCCCGCGGGGTGATGAGCTTCGGATCGTTCAGATCCGACTCCGCGATCAGGGTGAGCGGACGCCGGACGTGCGGTGCCAGGGCGTCCACCTCGATGGAGATCTCCTCCAACAGGTGTTTGGCGTGGCTGTCGGCGAGGGCGTGGACGGCGTCCAGGCGCAGACCGTCCACGTGGTAGTCGCGCAGCCACATCAGCACGTTGTCCAGGATGTACCGGCGGACCTCGCCGGAGTCCGGTCCGTCGAGGTTGATGATGTCGCCCCAGGTGCTGCGCGCACCGGAGTCGGTCAGGTACGGACCGAACCTGGGCAGGTAGTTGCCGCCGGCGCCGAGGTGGTTGTAGACGACGTCCTGGATCACGGCGATGCCGCGCTGATGGCAGGCGTCGACAAAACGCTGGTAGGCGCGCGGGCCACCGTAGCTCTCCTGCACCGTGAACCACAGAACGCCGTCGTAACCCCAATTGTGGGTGCCGTTGAAGCCATTGACCGGCAACAGCTCGACCATGTCGACACCGATGGACACCAGGTGGTCCAACCGCTCGATGGCAGAGTCCAAGGTGCCCGCGGGGGTGAACGTCCCGACGTGCATCTCGTAGATCAACCCGCCGCCCAGTTGCCGGCCGGTCCACAGCTGGTCGCCCCACGCGTACGCGGTGTGGTCGAAGGTGCGGGTGAGCCCCTCGACTCCGGTGGGTTGCCGGCGGGAGCGTGGATCCGGCAGGACGGCAGGGTCGTCGTCGATGCGGTACCCGTACTCGATGTCGTCATCGGCCCCATCGATGTCCGCCGCTACCAGGCCGCCGCGCGCGGTCGCCGCGGCGCCGGCCAGATCCGCCGTCCACCAGCCGCCGTCCAGGGCGTCCATCGGGTGGTCGGCACCGCCGACCACGAGGTGGACCTTGGAGGCCCGTGGTGCCCATACCCGTGCTGTTCGGGTCATCATCGCCTCGCCGCAAGTCAGTGTCGTCGTGAGTGTGTCGTCGTGAGTGTGTCGTCGTGAGTGCGTCGTCGTGCGTGTGTCGTCGTGGGTGTGTCGTCGTGCGTGTGTCGCGATGGTTCAGTGCCGCTGTTGGTCAGCACCGCTGTTGGTCAGTACCGCTGTTGGTCAGTACCGCTCATGCTGTACCTGTTGCTGCTGTGCTGATCGAGAGGTGAAACCGTTGCTGCGTCAGGATTCCCTGATCAGCAGTGCGACCGGGTAGGTCCGGAGCAGGTCGGCAACCGCGGTCGGGCCGTCGAAGGTGCGCCCGGTCAGCTCATCGGACCACCGGCCCGAAGGCAGGTCGATGGAGGTGTCACCCCAGCCGCCCGCCGCCGCCAGCCCCGCGGGGAGCCGGGTGGCCACGGTGATCGCACCGCCACGGTCGAACGCGAACAGGTGCAGTGCAGCCGTGCCCTCTGCGGTCAACGGTGTGTAGCCGGTGAACAGTTCCGGCCGATCCCGTCGCAGCCGGAGCGCCCGGCTGGCCACCAGCAGTTTGGCCGCGCCTTCGTCGTCGATCTCCGGCTGCCAGCCGTCATCGATCTTGATGAGCAGTTCGGTGCGGCGCAGGTAGTCCACCGGTCGCCGGTTGTCCGGGTCCACCAGGGACAGGTCCCACAGTTCGGTGCCCTGGTAGACGTCGGGCACCCCGGTCGAGGTGAGCTGGATCAGCTTGGCGGACAACGAGTTGGACCAGCCGAACGGTCGCAGCCGATCGACCATCGCGATGATGTCGGCATTGAGCGCGGCGTCATCGTAGATGGCGTCGACCAACGCGTGCAGTCGCTGCTCGAAGGACGCGTCGGAGTCGATCCACGCGGTCGAGTTGCCGGCCTCGCGAGCCGCCTTCTCGGCGTAGGCATGGAGCCGTTCGCGCTCGATCGGCCAAGCTCCGACGGCCGCCTGGAACACCAGGTTGGCCAGCGGCCCGTCGCCCAGCGGAGCCAGCCGAACCCACCGCCGGACGGCCGCGGCCCACTCGTCAGGCAGTTCGGAGATCACCGAGATCCGCGCCCGGACGTCCTCCGAGCGTTTGGTGTCGTGAGTGGACAGTGCGGTCATCGTCGCCGGCGTGCGCTCGAGTCGGTGCCGGCTGATGTCGTGCAACTGATCCGGGGAGATCGAGAACTGCGCGGGCTCGCCGCCGACCTCGGTGAGCGAGGTGAGCCTGGTCCACCGATAGAACGCGCAATCCTCGACACCCTTGGCCATCACCATCCCGGAGGTCTGCTGGAACCTGACGGTGAATTCGCTGCCCGGGTCGTCCAGCCGCTGCGCCACCGCGCGCAGGGAACTCTCGAGTTCGGGCCGGTTCGCACAGGCCCGCTCGAGTGCCTCGTCCAGGAACTCGCGCCCGACGGGAAGGTAGGTCCGGTACACCCCGAACGAACTCAGGAGCTCCGCGATGGCGTCATCGACGTCGGGGCCGAGATCGGGTACGAGGCGGGACAGCCGCAGCACCTCCGAACGCAGGATCCCGTCCGTGACAGCGCGTTTCGTCGCCCTGGTCATCGCCTGCCAGTCCACCCGCAGGCCGCTGCGCAGCTCGGTGTCGAGCCGATCGAGCATCGGCTCGCCGTTCGGATCGACGAACAGCCGGTCCAGCGCGGCCAATGCTTCGTACCCGGTGGTGCCGGCGCACTGCCAGGACGCCGGCAGCTCCTCGTCGCCCTCGATGATCTTCTCGACCAGCACGTACCGGTGCTCGATCAACTTTGCGAGGTCGTCGAGGTAGCCGCCGGGATCGGCGAGTCCGTCCGGGTGATCGATCCGCAGCCCGTCCATCCAGTCGTTCTGCACCCACTGCTGCACCTGGCTGTGGGTCATCTCGAACACCTCCGGCAGCTCCACACGCACACCGGCAAGGGTGTTCACGGCGAAGAACCTGCGGTAGTTCAGCTCGGCGTCGGCGCGCCGGTAGTTCATCAGCTCGTAGTGCTGACGCGCGTGCACCTGAATCGGTGTTCCGGCCCCGGTGCCCTCGGCAATCGGGAAGCGGTGGTCGTAATACCGCAGCTCGCCGTCCTCGATCCGCAGGGCGTCGAGTTCCTTGTCACCGTCACCCAGGACCGGCAACCGGAGCTTGCCGCTACCGGCGTCCCAGTCGATGTCGAAGGCCGCTGCGTGCTCGGAGTCCCGACCCTTGCTGAGCACGTCCCACCACCACACCGACAAGGCGGGCGTGCCGACGCCGACGTGGTTGGGGACGATGTCGATGATGACGCCCAGACCGGCTGCCCTGGCCCGTTTCGCGACCTTCGCCAGCGCCCAGTCGCCGCCGCGGCTGTCGTCGATCTCGCCGTGGTCGACCACGTCGTAACCATGCTCGGAACCAGGTTCGGCGGCGAGCACGGGGGACAGGTACATCCAGTCCGCACCCAGCTTCTCCAAGTACGGGACGAGTGCCGCCGCATCGGCCAGATCCCATTCCGGGGTGATCTGCAGGCGATAGGTCGACCGTGGGACCCGTTGCGGTGCAATCTGTCCCGCGGCAATCTGGCCCACAGTCACGGCGGGCGGTTCAGTGCCGGGAGGGCGCTCCTGCTGGGGCGCCGCTCCCGCCTCGGGGGCAGAGAAGTCTCCGGCCGTGTTTTCCTGCGTCACAGTGCTGAACTTCCCGTTGGATGGTTCGATGAATCACTTCTTCTTGCTGCGGCGGGCTTTCGGCTCCGGGCTCTCGCCGGCCGAGTCGGCCGGCGTCGGCGCTTGCTGCTCCTCCGCGCGGACCGGCGCGGTGACCGGGCGGTCGTTCTCGGGCTCGGCAGGGGCTTCGGTGTGAACCTGGTCATCCGGCACCGCGACATCGCGGGTCGGCCCGGTCCCGAGGCTCGCTCCCGAATCCGCGCGCATCGGCACCGGCACCGGCGCGATGGTGGGCACCGCGGCCGCCGCCACACCGGACGTCGGCTCCTCCTCGACCGCGGCAAGCGCCTGCAGCACAACGGTTCCCTTGCCGGCCACCTGCACCTTTCCGCCACCGACAATGCTCTCCGGCTGGTCCGGCACCCCTGAGGTGTCGATGATCAGCCGCCAGGCCGGCGCGAATTCTTCCGGCGGTAGCACCCAATCGAGCGTCTCGTCGTGCGCGTTGAACAGCAGCAGGAAGGAGTCGTCGACGATCCGCTGGCCGCGGGCGTCCATCCCGCGAATGCCGTTGCCGTTCATGAACATCCCGACGGAGCGGCCGAAGCCTGCACCCCAATCCTCGGGCGTCATCAGCGTGCCGGCCGGCGTCATCCAGACGATGTCCGGCAACGGTTCGCCCTCGGCGCGAGCGGCGGGCCGGCCGTCGAAGAACCGGCGCCGGCGGAACGTCGGGTGTTGGCGCCGTAGCCGGGCCACGGACGCGGTGAACTCGATCAGCGCCTCGTCCGCCTCGAGCCAGTGGATCCAGCTCAGTTCCGAGTCCTGGGCGTAGGTGTTGTTGTTCCCCTGCTGCGTGCGGCCGAGCTCGTCACCATGGGCGATCATCGGAACGCCCTGGGACAGCAGCAGTGTCGCCAGGAAGTTGCGCTGCTGGCGGCCGCGAAGAGCCAGGATGTCGGGGTCGTCGGTCGGCCCTTCGACGCCGCAGTTCCAGGATCGGTTGTGTGATTCGCCGTCCCTGTTGCCCTCGCCGTTCGCCTCGTTGTGCTTCTCGTTGTAGGACACCAGGTCGTTGAGCGTGAAGCCGTCGTGCGCGGTGACGAAGTTGATGGATGCGACCGGGCGGCGTCCGGAGGTCTCGTACAGGTCCGCGGACCCGGTCAACCGGGACGCGAACTCGCCGAGGGTGGCGGGCTCACCGCGCCAGAAGTCGCGGACCGTGTCCCGGTACTTGCCGTTCCATTCGGTCCACTGCGGTGGGAAGTTGCCGACCTGGTAACCGCCGGGGCCGATGTCCCACGGCTCGGCGATCAGCTTGACCTGCGAGACGACCGGGTCCTGCTGCACGAGTTCGAAGAAGGTCGACAGCCGATCGACGTCGTAGAACTCCCGTGCCAGGGTGGCGGCCAGGTCGAAACGGAAGCCATCGACGTGCATCTCGGTCACCCAGTACCGCAGCGAATCCATGATCAGCTGCAGCGAATGGGGGTGGCGGACATTGAGGGAGTTCCCGGTGCCGGTGTAGTCCATGTAGTACCGCTTGTCGTCCTCGACAAGCCGGTAGTAGGCGCCGTTGTCGATGCCGCGGAAGGACAGCGTGGGGCCGAGGTGATTGCCCTCGGCCGTGTGGTTGTAGACGACGTCGAGGATGACCTCGATGCCGGCGTTGTGCAGCGACTTCACCATCGCCTTGAATTCCTGCACCTGCTGGCCGCGTTGTCCGAAGGCCGAATAGGTGTTCTGCGGTGCGAAGAATCCGATGGTGTTGTAACCCCAGTAGTTCGACAGGCCCTGGTCGATCAGCGTGCTGTCGTTGACGAACTGGTGAACCGGCATCAGCTCGATGGCCGTGACGCCGAGGCGGGTGAGGTGATCGATGACGGCCGGATGCGCGACGCCCGCGTAGGTGCCGCGCTGGTTCGCCGGAACCTCGGGATGCAGCGCCGTCAGTCCCTTGACGTGGGCCTCGTAGATGACGCTGTCGTTGTACGGGATGCGCAGCGAGCGGTCACCGGTCCAGTCGAAGAACGGGTTGATCACCACGCCGTGCATCATGTGCGGGCCGGAGTCGGCGTCGTTCTTGGTGTCCGGCTCGCCCAGGTTGTAGGAGAACAGCGAGGGGTCCCAGTCGATCGCGCCGGACACCGCCTTCGCGTAGGGGTCCAGCAGCAGCTTGTTCGGGTTGCAGCGAGAGCCGTGCTCCGGCTGGTACGGGCCGTGCACCCGGTACCCGTAGCGCTGGCCGGGCTGGACCGTCGGCAGATAGCAATGCCAGACGTAGGCGTCCACCTCGGGCATCGGGATACGGGTTTCGCCGCCCCGCTCGCCGATCAGGCACAGCTCGACGCGCTCGGCCGCCTCGCTGTAGATCGCAAAATTCGTGCCGGTGCCGTCAAAAGTGGCGCCCAGCGGATACGGCTGTCCCGGCCAGATCTCCATGGTGCTCCTTGCTCATATGGTTACTGCAAAATGCCCGTTACCTGCGTGTTCGAAACGATCGCTCGCCGCTGAGCCGTGCACCTCTCGGATGCCGGCGGAGCTCGGCCCGTCCGGCCGATCAACTTTAACCGCGCCCTCCGACGCCCCCTGACCGTCCGGCTGTGCAGATGATCCCGATTGACCGCCCCGTCCGTGGGTACGGCCGGATGTGACTGCGGCGTCGTGGTGCTCGATTACCCTCGCCGATGTGCCGGATCCCTCGCTGTACCGCCCCGCCCCCGGGTCGATCCCGGAGTCGCCGGGGGTGTACCGCTTCCGCGATCCGGGTGGCCGGGTCATCTACGTCGGCAAGGCCAAGAGCCTTCGCCAGCGGCTCAACTCGTACTTCGCGGACCTCAGCTCGCTGCACCCGCGCACGGCCCAGATGGTCACCAGCGCTGCGGGTGTCGAGTGGACGGTGGTCTCGACCGAGGTCGAGGCGCTGCAGCTGGAATACAACTGGATCAAGGAGTTCGACCCTCGCTTCAACGTCCGTTACCGGGATGACAAGTCCTACCCCGAGCTCGCGGTGACGCTGTTCGAGGAATACCCGCGGCTCCAGGTGATGCGTGGGCCGCATCGCAAGGGGGTCCGCTACTTCGGGCCCTATGCGCACGCATGGGCGATTCGGGAGACGTTGGACCTGCTGCTCCGCGTCTTCCCGGCCAGGACCTGTTCGGCGGGCGTCTTCAGGCGGTCCCAGCAAATCGGCCGGCCGTGCCTGCTGGGCTACATCGGCAAGTGCTCGGCGCCGTGCACCGGTCGGGTCAGCGCGGAGCAGCACCGCGAGATCGTCGACGACTTCTGCGATTTCATGGCGGGTAGGGCCGACCCGCTGATCAAGCGGCTGGAACGGGAGATGACCGCGGCGGCGTCGGCCCTGGACTTCGAGAAGGCCGCCCGGCTGCGCGACGACCTCGGCGCACTGCGTCGGGCGGTGGAGAAGCAGGCGGTCGTGCTGGGGGACGGCACCGACGCCGACGTCATCGGCATCGCCGCGGATGAGTTGCTCGCCTCGGTGCAGATCTTCCACGTCCGTGGCGGCCGGGTCCGCGGTCAGCGCGGGTGGATCGTCGACGTCGACGCCGACAGCGCGGGTGCCGCCGGGCTGCCGTCGCTGGTGGAGAACTTCCTGCTGCAGTTCTACGGCGGCCGGGCCGATGACGACGGCGCCACCGCCGTCCCACGGGAGATCCTGGTGCCGGTGCTGCCCAGCGAGGAAGCGGCCACCGGTTCGGAGCTGGTCTCCTGGCTCTCGGACCTGCGGGGCTCGCGGGTGTCGCTGCGGGTATCCCAGCGCGGCGACAAGCGAGCGCTGGCAGAGACTGTCACGCGAAATGCCGCAGAGGCGCTGGCCCAACACCGATTGAAGCGGGCGAGCGATCTGACCGCCCGCTCGGCGGCGCTGACCGAGCTGGCGGACACCCTCGGAATGGACGTGGCCCCGTTGCGGATCGAGTGCATCGACGTGTCCCACGTGCAGGGCACTGACGTGGTCGCGTCGTTGGTCGTCTTCGAGGACGGCCTGCCCAAACGCAGCGACTACCGGCGCTTCGCCATCAGGGACCGCCCGGGCGATGATGTGGCCTCCATCGCCGAAGTCGTACGGCGGCGGTTCAGCCATGGGATGCCGAAGCAGAACGGCGCGTCGGCTGCCGACGTCGACCCAGCTGTGGACCGTCGACGGCGGACCACCGGTGCTGTGGCCGGTCCGGAGGTGGGGTCGTCGGGTGAGATCCCCGCCGGTGCGCCGTCACGCGATGAGGAGCCCACCTATCGGCGCGGCATCGACCCCGAGACCGGGCGACCGCGGAGGTTCGCCTATCCGCCGCAACTGCTGGTTGTCGACGGCGGCGCACCCCAGGTCAACGCCGCCGCCACCGAGCTCGCCGAACTGGGCGTCGTGGACGTGACCGTCTGCGGCCTGGCCAAACGCCTGGAAGAGGTGTGGGTGCCGGCCCAGGAGGACCCGATCATCTTCCCGCGCACCAGTGAGGCGCTGTACCTGTTGCAGCGTCTCCGCGACGAGGCGCACCGCTTCGCCATCACCTATCACCGCGCCAAACGCTCGAAGTCGATGACGGTCTCCGCACTCGACAACGTTCCAGGGCTCGGCCAGGTCCGCCGCAAGGCGCTGATCCGGCACTTCGGGTCGGTGGCGGCACTGCGCAGAGCCGACGTCGAGGACATCCTGGCCGTGCAGGGAATAGGTCGCCGCACCGCGGAGGCGATCGTCGAGGCGCTCCGCGGACCTGACGGCGGCACCCAGGCAGGTGGCACCCAGGCAGGTGGCAGGCAGGCAGGTGGCCCCCGTCAACAGAACGATTCCGGCGAATCCGACGCGTCGAACGGCCCACCGGCGGCGCGGTTACCGATAGCGTCCACCTCGGCACCGTCCGATGTGTCCGGAAACATGGCCCCGTCCGTTCCCCTGCCCGCTCTGCAGGGCGGCGCCCTGGGCAATGAGACGCCGGAACGTGACGTCCGAGGGGGAGAGGCACTACATGGCCACGGTTGAACCAGGCGGGACATCCCAACCCGCCGTGCGCGCTGATGCAGCGGAGCCGGCCGCCGACCACGCGGCGGAGCCCACGGGCGGTATCCAGGTCGCGATCGTCTCCGGCCTGTCCGGTGCGGGCCGCTCGACGGCAGCCAAATGCCTGGAGGACCTCGGCTGGTTCGTGGTGGACAACCTGCCGCCCGAGTTGATCACCACGATGGTCGATCTCGGGTCGCGGACCAGTGGTGACGTCACCAAGATCGCCATCGTGCTGGACGTCCGCTCGCGGGCGTTCACCGAGGATCTGGCGTCGGTCATCAAGCATCTGGACGCGAGGGGCTACCGGCCGACGGTGCTGTTCCTGGAGGCCAGCGACGCCGCGTTGATCCGGCGCTTCGAGGCCAATCGCCGCTCGCACCCGCTGCAGGACGGAGGCCGGCTGGCCGACGGCGTGGCGTCCGAACGTGCTGTCCTGGAGCCACTCCGGCAGGAAGCCGACGTCGTGGTCGACACCTCGGAGTTGTCCGTGCACCAGCTGCGCGCCGAGGTGGAGCGGGCGTTCGGGCACACCGCACCTGACCGGAAGGCGACCCTGAGCATCGTCTCGTTCGGCTTCAAGTACGGCCTGCCGCTGGATGCGGACCTCGTCATCGACATGAGGTTCCTGCCGAACCCGCACTGGATACCGGAACTGCGCCCGCACACCGGTCTGGACCCTGACGTCTCGGACTACGTGCTCTCGCAAGAGGGCGCGACCGAGTTCTTGGATCGCTATGTCGAGCTGATCGGGCTCATCAGTGGCGGATACAAGCGGGAGGGCAAGCGGTACCTGACGCTTGCCGTCGGGTGCACCGGCGGCAAGCATCGCAGCGTGGCCACCGCCGAGGAACTCCGCCGCCGGTTGCAGAGCGAGGTCCTGGCGGTCCAGGTGGTCCACCGCGATCTGGGCCGGGAGTGATGGGAGCGGGGCCCGGCGGGATCGAGTCGCCGGCACACGCGCCGACAGTTCGGCCGAAGGTCGTCGCACTGGGCGGCGGGCACGGCCTGTTCGCGATGTTGACCGCTCTGGTCGAACTCGACGTCGAGGTGACGGCGGTCGTGACCGTTGCGGATGACGGCGGCTCGTCCGGCCGGCTCCGCCGGGAGGTCCCTGGCATCGTCCCGCCCGGCGACCTGCGGATGGCCCTGGCCGCACTGGCCGAACCCGACGAACGCGGACGGCTGTGGACAACTACCTTCCAGCACCGGTTCAGGGGACAGGGAGCGCTGGCCGGGCACCCGGTCGGCAACGTGGTGCTGGTGGGCCTGAGCCAGGTCCTGAACGATCCGGTCGCCGCGCTGGATGCGGCCGGCGAGTTGCTCGGCGCACGCGGGCGGGTGCTGCCGATGGCGTGTGAGCCGCTGGACATCGTCGCCGACGTCCAGGGCCTGGACGAAGACCCGCGCGCGGTGCGCCGGATCAGGGGGCAGGTCGCCGTGGCCAGCACACCGGGCACCGTGCAGAACGTCCGGCTGGAACCGGCAGACGCCCGCGCCTGTCCCGAGGCGCTGGCGGCCATCTCCGACGCCGACGTCATCACCTTCGGACCCGGATCCTGGTACTCGAGCGTGCTGCCACATCTGATGCTCCCGGAGCTGGCGCGAGCCATCATCGGCAGCTCCGCCCACCGGTTGGTGGTGCTCAACCTGGTACCGCAGGTCGGCGAGACGGAGGGATTCTCGCCGGAGGAGCACCTGCACGTACTCTCGGCCCACGCGCCGGACCTCCGCATCGACACCGTATTGGCGGACCGGCGGTCAGTCGCGCTGCCGCAGCGGTTGGGCACCGCAGCGGCCGCGATCGGCGCAGCGCTGGAGTTGGGCGACGTCGCGGTGGCGGGCACTGCCCGGCACGACACGGACCGCCTGGCGGCATCGCTGAGATCGATCGTCGATCGGTCGATGGCCGCTCGCAGTGCGGTGCCACCGGCTTCAGCGTCGGAGAACGTATCGGGTGAAATGTCTTTGATGACGGACAGGGAGCGCCCGCAATGGCGATGACGGCCACGGTGAAGGACGAGCTCAGCAGGGTCTCGGTGACGAAGGTGTCGGCTCGCAAGGCAGAGGTGTCGGCGCTGCTCCGGTTCGCCGGTGGACTGCACATCGTGGCCGGTCGGGTCATCGTCGAGGCGGAACTGGACACCGGTGCGGTCGCCCGGCGCCTGCGCAAGGAGGTCGGCGAGCTCTACGGGCACGTCGCGGATGTCCAGGTGCTCTCTGCTTCCGGCATACGCAAGGGCACCAGGTACGTGGTGCGGGTGGTGGCCGGCGGGGACTCGCTGGCCAGGCAGACCGGGCTGATCGACCAGCGTGGACGACCGGTCAGGGGGCTGCCGCCGCAGATCGTGGCCGGCTCGGTCAGCGATGCCGAAGCTGCATGGCGTGGAGCATTTCTCGCTCACGGCTCGCTGACCGAACCCGGTCGCAGTGCGTCCCTCGAGGTGACCTGCCCCGGGCCCGAGGCCGCGCTCGCACTGGTCGGTGCGGCCCGCCGGATGGGCATCGGTGCCAAGGCCCGCGAGGTCAGGGGAGCAGACCGGGTGCTGGTGCGTGACGGTGACGCGATCGCCGCGCTGCTCACCAGGCTCGGGGCGCACGCCTCGATGCTGGCGTGGGAGGAGCGGCGGATGCGCCGCGAGGTCAGGGCAACGGCGAACCGGCTGGCCAATTTCGACGACGCCAATCTGCGGCGGTCGGCGCGGGCTGCCGTGGCGGCGTCGGCCCGGGTGGAGCGTGCGCTCGCCATCCTGGGTGATGAGGCGCCTGACCACCTGAGCCAGGCCGGCCGGCTGCGGATCGCGCACGGCCAGGCTTCGCTGGAGGAACTCGGTCAGCTCGCGGACCCGCCGATGACCAAGGACGCCGTGGCAGGGCGGATCCGCCGGTTGCTGACGATGGCGGACAAGCGGGCCGCTGACCTCGGTATCCCCGACACCGAATCGGCCGTCACCGCCGACATGCTGGACGGCTGAGCTCTCCCTGCCGGGTCGGCGCACCGCCGTTCCGACCGGATCGGCGCCGGCGGCTTGTGCGCCTGTATCGGATCCCCGCCGATTGGGCCGATCGGGTGGCCCAACCGGACAAGACGGTCGTTCAGCGTCCGTTCACCCAGCGGTCGTCGAGAATTCATTCGACGGTGCGGCTTCCCGAGAGCCTGTCGAGTGCTTCAGGTCCCGACATTTCCCGCCTGGAACAGGGTGTCCGGGACGTCCTGCCCGTCCTTTCCTGGAAGGCCAGGGCCGACGAGCCCGGGACTTGCCACACCGATACAGTGGGCCCCGGTCGCTGCCCCCAGCCGTGGGGTGCGCCACTGATCAACCCCCCGAGGCCATCAGGGCCACCGGCGGGATTCCCTAGAGGAGGGCTGACACACGTGACTGTGCGCGTCGGAGTGAACGGATTCGGCCGAATCGGCCGCAACTTCTGGCGAGCGGTCGACTCTCTCGACCAGGACATCGAGATCGTCGCCGTCAACGACCTGACCGACACCAAGACCCTCGCCCACCTGCTCAAGTACGACTCGGTGATGGGCAAGCTGCCGTACGAGGTACACGCGGGCGACGGCGCCATCAGCGTGGACGGCAAGGAATTCAAGGTGCTGTCCGATCGCGACCCGGGCAACCTGCCCTGGGGTGATCTGGGCGTGGATGTCGTCATCGAATCCACCGGCTTCTTCACCAAGGCCGATGCCGCCCGCGCGCATGTGACCGCGGGCGCCAAGAAGGTGCTGATCTCCGCGCCGGCCACCGGCGAGGACCTGACCGTCGTGCTGGGCGTGAACGACGACGCCTATGACGGTTCGCAGACGATCATCTCCAACGCCTCCTGCACCACCAACTGCGTGGCGCCGATGGCGAAGGTTCTGCACGAGAACTTCGGCCTGGTGCAGGGTCTGATGACGACCGTGCACGCCTACACCAACGATCAGGTGATCTTGGACTTCCCGCACAAGGACCTTCGTCGGGCCCGTGCGGCGGCGATCAACATCATCCCGACGACCACCGGTGCCGCGAAGGCCACCGCGCTGGTGCTGCCGGAGCTCAAGGGCAAGCTGCACGGTTACGCCCTGCGCGTCCCGGTCCCGACGGGTTCGGTCACCGACCTGACCGTCGAGCTGGAGAAGGGCACCACCGTCGACGAGGTCAACGCCGCGTTCAAGGCTGCCGCCGATTCCGGCCCGCTGAACAACCGGCTGTTCTACTCGACGGATCCGATCGTGTCCTCGGACATCGTCGGTTCGCCGGCGTCGTGCACCTTCGATTCGCCGCTGACCATCGGTTTGGGCGGCAACTTCTTCAAGATCGTCGGCTGGTACGACAACGAGTGGGGCTACTCCAACCGGCTCGTCGACCTCACCTCGCTGGTGGGCAAGAGCCTGTAACAGGCATCCATGCGGGTGGTGGTCACCGGACTCGGCGACCACCACCCGTTGCCTGCCGTGCCCTGGGCACGGCACCGGTCCGGGCCGTTCGCCTGCTGAATGTCGCCGGGATCTGTCGCCACCGAATACTGCGCACCGAGATCTTCGACACCGAGATCTGTCGCCACCAGCGAATTGTCGCCACCGAGAATTGTCTAGGAGTCCGTGAAGTGCACACTCTCGACGACCTGCTTGCCTCCGGCGTGGCCGGCCGCACCGTACTGGTCCGCTCCGATCTGAACGTCCCGCTCGACGGCGGCGTCATCACCGATGACGGCCGGATCCGTGCGTCACTGCCCACCCTGCAGGCCCTCGTCCTCGGCGGCGCCAAGGTGGTCGTGACCGCGCACCTCGGCCGGCCGAAGGGTGCGCCCGATCCCAAGTTCTCCCTCGCCCCGGCGGCCGCCCGGCTCGGTGAGCTGCTCGGCACCACCGTTCCGCTGGCCGACGATCTGGTCGGGCCCTCTGCACGGGAGACCGTGGCCGCGCTGTCCGACGGCGGGGTCGCAATGCTGCAGAACGTGCGGTTCGACGCCAGGGAGACCTCCAAGGACGCCGCTGAGCGCTCCGCACTGGCCGACGACCTGGTCGCAGTGGTCGGCGAAGGTGCCGCCTTCGTCTCCGACGGCTTTGGTGTCGTGCACCGCAAGCAGGCCTCGGTGTACGAGATCGCCCAGAAGCTCCCGCACTTCGCCGGATACCTGGTGTCCGCCGAAACGGCGGTGCTGAAGAAGCTGACCGTCGACCCGGAGCGCCCGTACGCGGTCATCCTCGGCGGCTCGAAGGTGTCCGACAAGCTCGGCGTCATCACCTCGCTGCTACCCAGGGTCGATTCGCTGCTCATCGGCGGCGGGATGGCCTTCACCTTTCTGGCGGCGCAGGGTCACGGCGTCGGTGCCTCGCTGCTGCAGGAAGACCAGATCGAGACCTGCAAGCAGTTGCTCGCCGACCACGGCGACAAGATCGTGCTGCCCACCGATGTCGTGATCGCCGACGCGTTTTCCGCCGACGCGGCAATCCAGATCGTCGGCGCGAACGGCATTCTCGACGGCTGGCTGGGTCTGGACATCGGTCCGGAGACGGCCGCCAAGTTCTCGGAGATCGCCACCGCCTCGGCCACCGTGTTCTGGAACGGACCGATGGGCGTGTTCGAACTCGCACCGTTCGCCGATGGCACCCGCTCTGTCGCGGAAGCCATCTCAGCGTCGACGTCGTTCTCGGTGGTGGGTGGCGGCGATTCGGCGGCCGCCGTGCGCATCCTCGGCGTCGACGAATCCGGCTTCACCCACATCTCGACCGGTGGCGGTGCTTCCCTCGAATACCTCGAGGGCAAGGAACTCCCCGGTCTCGCCGTACTGGAGGCATGACAAGCATGACGAACGGCCAACGCAAGCCGCTGATCGCCGGCAACTGGAAGATGAACCTCAATCACCTCGAGGCCATCGCACTGGTACAGAAGATCGCCTTCACGCTGCCCGACAAGTACTACCAGCACGTCGAAGTCGCGGTGATCCCGCCGTTCACCGCGTTGCGGTCCGTGCAGACGCTGGTCGATGCCGACAAGCTGAAGATCGTCTACGGAGCGCAGGACCTGTCCGCCAAGGACTCCGGCGCCTACACCGGTGAGATTTCCGGCACCATGCTCGCCAAACTGGGGTGCACCTACGTGCTGGTCGGGCACTCCGAGCGCAGGGAGTACCACCAGGAGTCCGACGAACTGCTGGCCGCCAAGGTCAACGCCGCGTACCGCAACGGGATCACCCCACTGCTGTGCTTCGGCGAGGGGCTGGAGATCCGCGAGGCAGGCAACCAGGTCCAGCACTCGGTGAACCAGATGCTGGCCGCGATGGCCGACGTCACACCCGAGCAGGCGACCAGCATCGTGCTCGCCTACGAGCCGGTGTGGGCGATCGGCACCGGACGGGTTGCCACCCCGGCAGACGCCCAGGAGGTCTGCGGCGCCGCCAGGGCCGCGCTGGCCGAGAAGTACGGCGAGGAGATCGCCGGGGGAGTCCGCATCCTGTACGGCGGTTCGGTGAAGTCGAGCAACGTCTCGGAGATCACCGCACAGCCCGACGTCGACGGCGCCCTGGTCGGCGGTGCCTCGCTGGACGGCACCGAGTTCGCCAACCTGGCCGCCAACGCAGTCGGCGTGCTGTCCTGAGTGCCCTGTCCTGAGCGCTCTGTCCTGAGCGCTCTGTCCTGAGCGTGGTGTCCTGAGCACGCGCCCCGAGCAGCCTGTCCGGGCACGCTGTCCGGTCGCAGGGTGCGCTGAGGTTGTGCTCAGGTTGTGTTGAGCAGGCTGTCCTGAGCGAGTGGGGCGCCGTACCGGGTTAGACTCGTCGCGACCCCGGTCGGCGTGCCCCTGGCTGCCCCGACCGCCTGACGAGCAAGGCAGACATGATTCTCTTTCTCCAGATCCTGCTAGTGATCACCAGCCTCGGGCTGATGGCGTTGATCCTGCTGCACCGCGGCAAGGGTGGTGGGCTCTCCTCACTGTTCGGTGGGACGATGCAGTCGTCGCTGTCCGGTTCATCGGTGGTGGAGAAGAACCTCGACCGGCTGACCCTGTTCGTGGCGTCGGTGTGGGCTATTTCGATCGTCGGTGTCGGTCTGCTGCTGAAGGTCGGCGCCTAGCCGGCCGTGCGTCCGGCCCATGGTGCCGCGACGCTCGACGAACGGATGTCACGGCTCTTCCCGGTGGTCATCCACCGGCATCTTGGAACGGCAGGTCGTCATGGCGGGTGGCAGTCCGATTCGCGGATCACGGGTGGGTGCCGGTCGGATGGGAGAGTCCGACCGCGGTGACTCGGCCCCGCGGCAGAAGCTGGAGTTCTTCTGCGCCAACGGGCACGTGACCCGGTTGGCGTTCGCGATGGACGCCGAGATCCCCGAAACCTGGGATTGTCCGAGCTGCGGTCTGCCGGCGGGCCAGAACAGGTCCGAGCCGCCGCCCGCGCCCAAGGTCGAGCCGTACAAGTCGCACCTGGCCTACGTGAAGGAGCGACGGTCCGAGGAGGACGGGGAGGCGCTGCTCGCCGAAGCGCTGGCCAGGATCGCCGACCGTCGTACCCCGCAAGCCTGAGTCCGGCCACCGGCCGAACCCCCGCGGAAGTCGTGGGGGGCCGAACGAGCCTTACAGCACCTTGAGCATCCGGGTGTTGCCCAGGGTGTTGGGCTTCACGTACGGCAGGTCCAGGAACTCCGCGACTCCCCGGTCGTAGGAAGATCGCAGCTCCGCGTATCCCTCCTCCGAGAGATTCAATTCCCGGATCGGCTCGAAGCCGAGAGAGGCGAAGAACGCCACCTCGAAGGTCAGCACGAACAGCCGGTGCAGTCCCAGGTACCTGGCATGCTCGATCAGCGCCGTGCACACCGCACGCCCGACGCCGTGCCTCCGCAAGCCCGGATCGGTTGCCACCGTGCGGATCTCGCCGAGGTCCTCCCACAACACGTGCAGTGCACCGCAACCCACCAGTGCGCCGTCGTACTCGGCGACCCAGAACTCGGTGACGTCCTCGAACAGGTTCGCCAGGGTCTTCTCCAACAGGATGGGCCCCGCGTGCGCATCCACCAACCGCTTGATGCCCCGGACGTCGGTGACCCTCGCCCGGTGGACCTCGAGGGCCGGCTGGTCGTGGGTCACGGCGAATCACCCTAGCCGCCGTCGGCCCACTCAGCCGCCGCCGCCGGACGCCGGCGTCATCGATTCCCGGACCGGGGCTTCCGCCCACTAGGGTGAGGCGGTGTCCGCTGTGTTCGAGGTGCCTTCGACGGTGTCGAAGAGAACCCGGACCGCGACTGCCGGCGCCGGGAGGAACCGGCCGGCGGTCGACGGCGACCGCGAACCCACCACCGTCAACCTGGTGACCCTGGGCTGCGCCCGCAACGAGGTGGATTCCTCCGAGATCGCCGGCCGGCTCGAGATGGGTGGCTACCGGCTCGTCCGCGAGCCCACCGGCGCCGATGTGGTCGTGGTCAACACCTGCGCCTTCGTGGCGAGTGCCAAGAAGGACTCCATCGACACGGTGTTAGCGGCGGCCGACACCGGTGCCAAGGTCGTCGCCGTCGGCTGCCTGGCCGAGCGTTACGGCGCCGAACTGGCCGACGCGCTGCCCGAGGCGGCGGCCGTCCTGGGGTTCGACGCCTACCCCGACCTGGCGGAACTGCTGGGTGAGGTCGTCGACGGTCACCGTCCGCCCGCCCACACCCCGGTCGACCGCCGGCTGTTGCTGCCGATCTCCCCGACCGCGCGGCCCGCTGCGTCTGCCGCCGTCTCGGTTCCTGGGCATTTCCCCGCCTCTGGGCCGATCCAGTTCCGCACCCTGCTCGACGCCGGACCGGTCGCGCCGCTGAAGATCGCCTCCGGGTGCGACCGTCGCTGCACGTTCTGCGCCATCCCCTCGTTCCGCGGGGCGTTCGTGTCGCGGCCGGTCGAGGAGATCGTCACCGAGGCGGGCTGGCTTGCCGGGCAGGGCGTCCGGGAAATCGTGCTGGTCAGCGAGAACTCGACCTCCTACGGCAAGGACCTGCCGGGCGAGCGCCGCCTGGAGCAGCTGCTGACTGCACTCGCGGCCGTCCCCGGTATCTCCCGCGTCCGGCTGTCCTATCTGCAACCGGCAGAGACCCGCCCGTGGTTGATCGATGCGATCGCGACGATTCCGGGTGTGGCCGACTACTACGACATGTCCTTCCAGCACGCGTCCGAACCCGTGCTCCGCCGGATGCGCCGGTACGGGTCCAGGGAGACGTTCCTGGCGCTGGTCGGGCAGATCCGGGCCGCCGCGCCCGAGGCCGGCATCCGGTCCAACGTGATCGTCGGCTTCCCCGGTGAGACGCAGGACGACCTGGCCGAACTCGAGGCGTTCCTGACCGGCGCCATGATGGACGCGGTGGGGGTGTTCGGCTACTCCGACGAGGACGGCACCGCCGCCGCCGACCTGCCGGGAAAGATCTCCGACGACGAGATCGCCGACCGCGTCGAACGTGTCACCGCGCTGGTGGAAGAACTGACCGCGCAGCGCGCCGAGGACCGCGTCGGCCGCGAGATGCTGGTGCTGGTCGACGAGGTCACCGACGGCAGCGCCACCGGCCGCGGCCCGCACCAGGCACCGGAGGTCGACGGCAACGTCAGACTCGAGGACGGCGGTTCCGAGCTCGTGGTCGGGCAGCTGGTGCGCTGCGTCATTGTCGGCAGCGAGGGGATCGACCTGATCGGCAGCGTTCGGGAGGTCGTGTCCCCATGACCGATCGTCCGCCGCCCGTCTCGCTGATGAACCTGCCGAACGCGCTGACCGTGCTGCGGCTGATCCTGGTTCCCGTCTTCCTGCTTGCGCTGTTCGCGCAGGGCGGTCACGACACCACCTGGCGCTGGATCGCGTGGGCGATCTTCGCGATCGCCGCGGTCACGGACCGCTATGACGGTCACATCGCCCGCAAACGCGGTCAGGTGACCGACTTCGGCAAGATTGCCGACCCGATCGCGGACAAGGCGCTCACCGGATCGGCGTTGATCGGGCTGTCCATGCTGGGCGATCTGGCGTGGTGGGTGACGTTGGTCATCCTGATCCGGGAGATCGGCATCACCCTGCTGCGCTTCGCTGTCATCCGGTACGGCGTGATCGCCGCCAGTCCCGGCGGTAAGGCCAAGACCTTCGTGCAGATCATCGCGATCGGGCTCTACATCCTGCCGCTACCCGCCGCACTCGCGTGGGTCGCGACGGTGATGATGGCCATCGCCCTTGTCCTCACCGTCGCGACGGGCATCGACTACCTGGTCCGGGCCTGGAGCCTGTATTCCAAGGCAAAGTCGCGGCACGTCGAGCGCCCGCCGGCCTGACCGGGGCTCCGCCGATGGGAGGCGAGCTGGCGGCAGCGGTCGGCGTGAACCAGCAGGACGTGGTCGACGTGCTGGCGATGCTGACGGCACGCCGGCTGACGATGGCCGCCGCGGAATCATTGACCGGTGGCCTGCTGACGGCCCTGCTGACCGAGATCCCCGGCTCGAGTGCGGTCGTCCGCGGTGGGGTGGTGGTGTATGCAACGGACCTCAAACACAGCCTGGCCGGGGTGGACGCCGAGCTGTTGGCCCGTTGCGGGGCCGTCGATCCCGAGGTCGCGCGCCAGTTGGCATCGGGCGTCAGGGCGCGCTGTGACGCCGACATCGGGATCGGATTGACCGGTGTCGCAGGTCCTGACCCGCAGGACGGCAACGCGGTCGGGACCTGGTTCTGCGCCTTGGCGGGACCGGAGGGCTACCGGGACGAGCGGGCGGCGAGGCCGAGCGATGACGCCGCCGACCAGCCGTCAGGGCCCGGCCTGTCGACCCTCGCAGACGTCGCCGGCCGACGAGGGCAGATCAGGGCGGCGGCGGTGCAGGCGGCGGTCCAGATGCTCACCAACATCCCCGCAACGTTTTCGTAACCGCGTGGTGACCGGGGTACTGGAACATCGGTGGTGGCGTTCACGTTGTGATGATTGTCGGCGAGGACCCGCCGGCCACGACATAGCGCACGGTAGCGTGGAAGCGTCAAGCCTCGACGTCCGGGCTCTCGGTGAGAGGGTGCACCATCCCAGCGTCACCAGCAGTGATCAGCACGGCCGAAGTGCATCTCTTCGGTGCAGCAGACTGGTATCTCCGCCAGTGGACCGGCATCAGCCCGGCGCCGCTGGTGTTCTCGGTATCAAGGCAGGACGGGTCGCGATCTCGTGCGATCCGTGGATTCACCCCGCAGTACCGGATGGACCAAGGTGGAAAGGAGGTGCGACATGCTCCTGCGTAATGCTCTCGGAGAGACGCTGCGCGACGCTCGTAACCGGCAGAACCGCACACTGCGCGATGTCTCGACCGCGGCCAATGTCTCGCTCGGGTACCTCTCGGAAGTCGAGCGTGGACGGAAGGAAGCGTCCAGTGAATTGCTCGCTTCCATTTGCGATGCCCTGGATCTGGAGTTGTCCGACCTCCTGGATTCGGTGAGTCGCACCATGCGCACCGACTCCGTCGCGGTGGACAAGAGCAGCGTGATCAGCAATTCCGTCAAGGCAGGCATGGGCGCCTCCAACCGGCCGCGGCCCAGCGGGATGGACAGCCTCAAGATCGACCCGACGCTGCGCATCGTCGTGCCCTACGGCTCGACCCGTCCGGGCGCTCCTGTCGGCTGAGCCGCACGCGGGCATCGGCGCGTCAGCCGCTGGGCGCCGGAGCAGCTCGGCTCAGGAACGGGTGTGGGCCAGTGCCGCCAAGGCGGCCATGGCGCGGTCCGCGGCTGGGTACGGCACGAACAGGTGGTCGTGGTGATAGCCGGCCATCACGTTGCAGGCGATCCCGTCGGTGGTCAGCGCCGCGGCAACAGCAGCCGTCAGGCCCACGGCGTCCAGCGCTGAATTGACCCGGAGAGTGATCCAGGCGCAGTCGAACGTGCCGTCCAGGCCCGCTGTCCTGGCTTGTTCGGCCGGCACCACGACGGTCAGGCCCTCGTCCTCGGCAACAGTCGCAACCGGATGCAGACCGGCCGGGATCTCGGCGGACGGCACCGTCACGAACGTGTATTCGCCTTCGTGCAGCAGCGGCCGCAACGAGGGCAGCAACGCCGACAGGTCGCGGACGGGCTCGGCCCGGTCGCCGTCGGTCGCGTCGGCGGTCGGCAGGCCCCGCCGTTCGTACGTCACGAACGTGTAGCCGTCCCCCGCTTCGCGGAAGCTCTCGCGCCAGGCCTGCGGATCGACGTCCGGGAATGACGTGTCGCCCTGGACGTCGGCGTCGACGTGGGTGATCTCCAGCCGGCTCGCGTCTGACATCGTCTGCCGGTAGATCTCACCACCGCCGACCACCATGACCGGACCGTCCCCGGCTTGCTCCACAGCAACGGCGATCGCCTCGGGCACCGAATGCGCCACCAGAACACCCGGCACCTGCCAGGACGCGTCCCGGGTGACCACGACGGTGGTGCGGCCCGGCAGCGCGCGGCCGATGGACTCGAACGTGCGCCGGCCCATGATCATCGGGTGGCCCATGGTCAGCGCCTTGAACCGCTTGAGGTCAGCCGGCAGGTGCCAGGGGAGCCCGCCGTCGGCGCCGATCGTGCCGTTGCGGGCCACCGCGGCGACCAGGGTGAGCGCCGGCGGCCGGCCCGGTCGGTTCTCCGTCACACCGCGATGGGCGCCTTGATCGCCGGGTAGGGGTCGTACTGCAGGACCGTGATGTGCTCGGCGGTGAAGTCGTCGATCTCGGTGACTGTCGGCGCCAACTGCAGCGTGGGCAGCGGGCGCGGTGTCCTGGTGAGCTGCAGCCGCGCCTGCTCGAGGTGATTGGAGTACAGGTGCGCGTCGCCCAGGGTGTGGATGAACTCGCCCGGTTGCAGGCCGACGACCTGCGCCATCATGGCGGTCAGCAGCGCATAGGACGCGATGTTGAACGGCACGCCGAGGAACACGTCGGCGGAGCGCTGGTAGAGCTGGCAGGACAGCCGGCCGTCGGCGACAGAGAACTGGAACATGGTGTGGCACGGCGGAAGTGCCATCTCCGACACCTCGGCGACGTTCCAGGCCGACACGATGTGCCGGCGGGAATCCGGGTTGGTCCGCAGCGACCGGACGACCGCCGCGATCTGATCGATCTGCCGCCCGTCCGGAGCGGGCCATGACCGCCACTGGTGTCCGTAGACGGGGCCGAGCTCGCCCTCGGCATCTGCCCACTCGTCCCAGATGCTGACGCCGCGCTCCTGCAGCCACCGCACATTGGTGGACCCCCGCAGGAACCAGAGCAGTTCGACCACCACCGATCGGATGTGCACCTTCTTGGTGGTGACGAGCGGGAAGCCGTCGGCGAGGTCGAACCGCATCTGGTGCCCGAAGACGCTGCGCGTGCCGGTGCCCGTGCGGTCCGTCTTCACCGCCCCGGTGGTGAGGATGCGGTCCATCAGGTCCAGGTACTGCTGCATCCGCTCAGCTTAGGAGCCGTCGGGCGTGGTTGGTGCCATGACCTGTCCGGCGTCGCGGATGTCGGCGGCATCAGAGCGTGGTGGTCACCTTCCCGATTCGTTGGAACGACCCCGGTTCACGGTGCGTGCGACGTGCGAGCGCGACGCTCAATGCCTGAAACGGAAGGATTTCTGCAAAGGGTCGTGTTTCGTCGTCGTCGAGCCACGGCAATGCAGCGCAACTTCCACCGCGCGGATCGAGCCATACGGCGTGAGCACCGAACGCCTCCAGCTCCTCGCGCAGTCGTTGATTCAAGGGCCGCGCAAATTCGTCTCCGGCGAGAATGAGTGCCGTCACCTCGGAGCCGGCCATTTCCAATGGGCCATGCCGGAACTGCGGCGAGCTGAGCGGCTCGATGGCGTGCGCGGCAGCCTCTTTGACGATCAGCGCACCGGTGAAAGTGGCGGCAAGGGATGAATGTCGGCCCAGCGCGAAAAGCGCCGTGTCGACCGGCACCAGTTCATCGAGCCGGTCGACGTGCTCCCGCCACCCGGCAAGATAGTCGGCAAGACGGGTGGGCACCGAGTCGAGCGAGCTGGGCGACCCGGTACCGAGTATCCGGTCGGTGACCAACTTGGAAACGGCCAGGCTGTTGGTGTAACTGCGCGTTCCGACGGTGCTCTCCACCCCGCACCGCATCAACACCACCGCGTCCGCATGCGCGGCCAGCGGGCTGTCGCCGTGATTGGTCACCACCAGGGTCAGTGCGGGCCGGACCGGCATCGCCTGCATCAACGCCGTCACTTCCGCGGTTCGCCCGGACTGGGAAGTGATCCACACGGCTGTCTCCGCGGTGATCAGGCCTCCGGCCGGCCCCAGCAGTTCTGCAGTCTCGACCAGCCACGCGGGAATTCCGGCCCGGAGCAGGCGCAGATACGAGGGATACATCGCGTGCAAGGACGCGCCCATACCGGTGAGGACAACGCGGCCGGCCGCCGGGAATCTTCGGATGACCGTCTCTGTCTCCGCTGTGATGCCCGCATCCAACAGGTTCTGCAGCGCCTCGGGCTGGGCGTGGATGTCCTCGACATAGGGGACCGGAGCCGCAGAGGAGTGTGTCATGTGTTCAGGTTACGACCAGATCTAGTTCGAAACAAACACTTGACGTGAGCGGATCGAACATCGTAGCTTCGCGGTATGACTGAACCCGACACCGCCGCGGTGCTCCGCGCGTTGGGAGTCACGAAGACCTTCGGCAAGGTCGAGGCCCTGCGCGGTGCTGACTTCGAGGTCCGACGCGGTGAGGTCGTCGCGCTGATGGGGGACAACGGGGCAGGAAAGTCCACCCTGGTCAAGGTGCTGTCGGGCGTCGTTCACCCCGACTCGGGCCGGATTGAGGTCGAGGGGCGCGATGTTCACCTCTCCTCACCGCAGGCGGCGCGCGACCTCGGGATCGAAACCGTCTATCAGGACCTGGCTTTGGCCGACACCCTGGAACCGGCAGCCAACCTCTTCCTCGGCCGTGAGCTGCGACGCGCCGGTCTGTTGGGAAAGTTGGGATTCATCGACAACCGAGCCATGCGGGAGCAGGCGGCTGAGGTCTTCAAGTCCTTGCAGGTCACGTTGCGCTCGGAGCGCGATCCGGTTGGCAACATGTCCGGCGGTCAGCGCCAGGGCATTGCCGTCAGCCGTGCGGCTACCTGGGCCAAGCATGTTCTTTTCCTCGACGAGCCGACCGCCGCGTTGGGTGTCCGTCAGACGCGAACAGTGCTGAACCTGGTGCGGCGCGTACGTGACAAGGCATCAGCGTGGTGCTGATCAGTCACAGCCTCCCCGAAGTGATGGCGGTTGCCGATCGTATCGAGGTGCTGCGATTGGGCAGACGGGTGGCCCAGTTCAGCACGGCGGACACCACTCCCGAACAGGTCGTCGCCGCGATGACCGGCGCCGATCGAGCGGGCCTCGAGCAGACGGACGGCGAATCATGAGTTTCGACCGGATCAGCGCCTGGCTCAGCAGACCGACGACGACCATGCTGCTCGTCCTGG